>NZ_JQBW01000001.1 GCF_001437055.1 Limosilactobacillus secaliphilus
TTTTTGAGAGCTATCTCAAATTCTTATTTTTACATGAGAGTTTGATCCTGGCTCAGGATGAACGCCGGCGGTGTGCCTAATACATGCAAGTCGAACGCGTTGGCCCAACTGATTGACGGTGCTTGCACCTGATTGACGTTGGATTACCAACGAGTGGCGGACGGGTGAGTAACACGTAGGCAACCTGCCCAGAAGCGGGGGACAACATTTGGAAACAAGTGCTAATACCGCATAAATCCTCAAACCGCATGGTTTGAGGCTGAAAGATGGTTTCGGCTATCACTTCTGGATGGGCCTGCGGCGCATTAGCTTGTTGGTGGGGTAACGGCCTACCAAGGCTATGATGCGTAGCCGAGTTGAGAGACTGATCGGCCACAATGGAACTGAGACACGGTCCATACTCCTACGGGAGGCAGCAGTAGGGAATCTTCCACAATGGGCGCAAGCCTGATGGAGCAACACCGCGTGAGTGAAGAAGGGTTTCGGCTCGTAAAGCTCTGTTGTTGAAGAAGAACGTGCGTGAGAGTAACTGTTCACGCAGTGACGGTATTCAACCAGAAAGTCACGGCTAACTACGTGCCAGCAGCCGCGGTAATACGTAGGTGGCAAGCGTTATCCGGATTTATTGGGCGTAAAGCGAGCGCAGGCGGTTTGCTAAGTCTGATGTGAAAGCCTTCGGCTTAACCGGAGAAGTGCATCGGAAACTGGCTAACTTGAGTGCAGAAGAGGACAGTGGAACTCCATGTGTAGCGGTGGAATGCGTAGATATATGGAAGAACACCAGTGGCGAAGGCGGCTGTCTGGTCTGCAACTGACGCTGAGGCTCGAAAGCATGGGTAGCGAACAGGATTAGATACCCTGGTAGTCCATGCCGTAAACGATGAGTGCTAGGTGTTGGAGGGTTTCCGCCCTTCAGTGCCGCAGCTAACGCATTAAGCACTCCGCCTGGGGAGTACGACCGCAAGGTTGAAACTCAAAGGAATTGACGGGGGCCCGCACAAGCGGTGGAGCATGTGGTTTAATTCGAAGCTACGCGAAGAACCTTACCAGGTCTTGACATCTTGCGCTAACCTCAGAGATGAGGCGTTCCCTTCGGGGACGCAATGACAGGTGGTGCATGGTCGTCGTCAGCTCGTGTCGTGAGATGTTGGGTTAAGTCCCGCAACGAGCGCAACCCTTGTTACTAGTTGCCAGCATTCAGTTGGGCACTCTAGTGAGACTGCCGGTGACAAACCGGAGGAAGGTGGGGACGACGTCAGATCATCATGCCCCTTATGACCTGGGCTACACACGTGCTACAATGGGCGATACAACGAGCTGCAAACCCGCGAGGGTAAGCTAATCTCTTAAAATCGTTCTCAGTTCGGACTGTAGTCTGCAACCCGACTACACGAAGTCGGAATCGCTAGTAATCGCGGATCAGCATGCCGCGGTGAATACGTTCCCGGGCCTTGTACACACCGCCCGTCACACCATGGAAGTTTGCAATGCCCAAAGCCGGTGGCCGAACCTTCGGGACGGAGCCGTCTAAGGCAGGGCAGATGACTGGGGTGAAGTCGTAACAAGGTAGCCGTAGGAGAACCTGCGGCTGGATCACCTCCTTTCTAAGGAATAAAACGGAAACCTACACA
>NZ_JQBW01000006.1:0-65134 GCF_001437055.1 Limosilactobacillus secaliphilus
TTGTTGGTTTCACGTAAGGTGTCGCCTTCTGGTGCCAAGTCACGGTCGTGGAAGCAGAGGAATTGAACCCCTAACTTCTGGTAAAATTCGAAGGCATAGTCAACCTTGGCTAAAGCCTGGTCCATTGGGTCGCTGTACTTGTCGTATGGCCGTTCAGCGGTCCCATCACCGAATGGGTCCACCAGGCGCTGGTCAAAGGTGTGCCAGTAAGCAACGGCAAACCGCAGCCAGTCCTTCATCTTCTTGCCCAGAATCACTTCGTCAGGGTTGTAGTATTGGTAATACAGTCCTGAACGGAGGTGCTTATGTGGACCTACATACTTGATCTTATCGATACCTTTCCATAAATCACTCATCATTGAGTCCTCCTGTTCATATTAGTTTATATAAACAACTAACTTACGATTTAAGAATAATCCTTCAACATGAATTTGTAAACCCTTCCAGTAAAAATAAAATTCCTTTTCAGCAACTTGAATGTCAAGCTGACTGGAAAGGAACCTTATTAATCGATATGGTTGACCTCTTTAGGCCATTTGAACTTTAAGGAATAATTCTCCATCCCCAAAACGTGATGGATGATTAATGATGATGTACCCAGCAAAGATGGATAACGCGAACCACGAATTTCGTAGATCGGCACATTCATGTTTAAATCAATCAACCGGTGATGAACTTTTCTAAATATATCCGGAATACTTTCCATCAACGGCGAATTCAAGTAGACAACCTGCGGCCCATATGAAACAACAGCATTATAGATTGTCGTCGTTAAAACGGTGATTGCATTATCAATTAAGTTAACCGTGTCAGTATCTCCTCTTTGGTATAACAAATACAGTTGCTTCAATTGATAATTAGGGCGGTGCTTAATCTGCCGGAAGCGATCAAGAATGGCTTTTTCAGAACACAAGGATTCAACCTTAACTAAGGAAGCAGTTGTATCACCACGACGATGGACTAACTGACGGCCGATTTCACCAGCCTGGCCACGATAGCCCCGATACAAGTCTCCGTCAACAATGATCCCGACCCCTAATCCAGCATGAATACTGATCGTGATCAAGTCATCAACGTTGTTTTCCCGGCCAAAGTCATGTTCAAATACCGCCACCGCGTTGGCTTCGTTTTCCAAAATGACGGGCACATGGTAACGATCCTCAAAGTATTTCTGCAAGTCAATCGACTTAAAGTCAAAAAATGGCGTTGATTGGATCTTATTTTCGTAAACAACCCCATGGACCGAAAAACCGATTCCTAACAAGCCATGATCAGTGTCATCGCTAGCCAGGAAGTTCTCCATCATCCGGTCAATCTCTTTCAATAATTCACGCACGTTGATCGTGTCCAGTGACTTTTCAGCAACCTGGATCATCTCCCCATTTAAATAGGTAACCAAAGAACGCAAACCATAACCACCGATATCAAAACAGGCAACCCAGCCGTACTGCTTGTTCAAAGTAATCAAATGGGGACGCCGGCCACCACTGTTGGTCGACTCACCCAGACCGAGCGATTTAATCAAGCCCGATTTGTTAAGCTCGTTATAAATGGAAGAGACAGTGGATTTATTTAGTTTTAAGATTCGTGCTAATTCAACCCGTGAAGTTTGGGAATGGTTGAATAGTTGCTGAATAATCAATTGACGATTGGTAACTCGTGATAAGTTCCGACTACTGACCATGTAGTTTCTGCCTCCCTTTCTTCGTCAAAAAAGGCTGCTGAAAATGAGTCCATTCTCAACAGCCTAAAGTCATTTTAGTTACCGTTGGCATTTAGTGATAACTCTAAATTAATTTTTTTATCATAAGTTAGTATATCACTTTAACCAACAAATTAAACAGTCACAGATTTCTATTAACGTTCAACCGCCAGTATGGCAACACCATAGCCACCCAAATTAATCTGCTTGCCTGTCTTTTCTTCACTTAACAAGTCTTGAGCTCCCGGAACTGGATTGGCGACAACTTGACCAGCTGGGGTGGTATTAACAAAGAAGTAATACCGTGTCTGATCGTTTTGCCGAACCGTACAATCAACGGTTGCGGCTGCTTGCAGAGCATGACCCGTAATGCCAGCTGCAGAAAAGGCATTCCGGATTACTGCCTGCAAGCCATTTTGGTCAAGATAAGTACCGACATGAAAGACCTTACCCTGGCCAAAGTCGTTGACTGTTACAGCCGGTGTACCTGCATAGTATTTACCTTCATAGACAGCCACCGCCTTAGCGTTTTCTAGGTGGATAACTTCATCAAGGCCACCGCCTTGTACAACGCCGTCAGCCATCCGAACCGGAATATGCTTACCCTGGTCCAAGTGATCCAATTCCTCAATCCAGATGCCAGTCAACTTTCGCAGGCCACCCGGGTAGCCGCCCAGGTAAACATTATCGTTTTCGTTGACCATGCCGGAGAAAGCGCCGGTTAACAGAATGCCACCCTGCTGGACATACCTCTTCAGGTTTTCACGGTCTTGCTTCGTCACCATGTACATAAACGGTGCAACAACCAGTTTGTACTGAGACAAATCAGCGGTTGGTGCAACCAAGTCAATGTTGACGTGTTGCCGGGCAATGGCCTGGTAGTAAGCCAGAAGTTTATTGATGTAGTTGCGTGAAGTTGCGTTCAGTTCAGCATTAGCCCAATAGTTGTTCCAGTCAAAGATCATGGCAACCTTAGATGGTAATTTGTCGGACTGCAGAATGCCCGACTTACTCAACCGCTTCAGTTCTTCACCCATTGATGTGATTTCCTTGAAGGCGCGGGTATCTTCCCTACCGGAGTGAGAGATGATTGCTCCATGGAACTTTTCAATGCCGGAATATGACTGCTTCATCTGGAAGAATTGCATACTCTGAGCGCCATGGGCCATTGCCTGATAACCAAGCATCCGCATCTGGCCAGGTGCCTTCAACATCTTATTCCAATCCTGCTGGGTCGGTGTTTGTTAAATCAACAGGAACGGACGCCGCTTCAAACCATAATAGAGGTCATGCTCCATGCCGGTTTCAAAGCCTGACGTGTTGTATTTCGGATATTCATCCCAGGCAATGACATCCTGGTACTGAGCCCACTTGTGATAATCGAAACCATCGTTGAATTGCACGAGGTTGGTGAAAATCGGTGTGTCAGCAAAGTACTTGCGAATCGTGTCGTATTCCATCCGGTATTCGTTCAAGAAGGAATCCGACATGAAACGGTGGAAGTCCATGGTGTCCGCCATCAAAATAGCCATTCCACCATTCCAAGGATAAATGTCGTTGTTGACTGTCGGCGGCTCGATCTGGCTCCAGTCGGTAACCGTGTGTGACCAGTAAGCCGTATTCCAAGCCTGATTCAGACGATCAAGAGTCTTGTACTTCTTTTGTAGCCATTCTTGGTAAGCCTTCGTACAGTGTTCACAATAACAGTAACCGCCGTACTCGTTGTTCACATGCCAAGCGACAATTGAATCGTGGCCGACAAAATGAGCAGCCAGATGGTCAACCAAATCATGAGCAAACTTCAAGTAGGTTGGACTGTTGGGGCAGAAGTTGTGACGCTTGCCGGGCCCCTGCCGAACATGCGTGTTTGGATCAACCCGACCAACGTCTGGATATTTCTTGACCATCCAGAATGGGAGCGCAGCCGTTGAAGTTGCCATGATGATCTGCATGCCGTTCTTCTCAGCCAATGCGACAACCTTATCCAACAGACTAAAGTCGTAATGGCCTTCCGACGGTTCAAGCAGGCCCCATGAAAAGACGTTCAACGTCAGCTCGTTGATGTGCGCATCCTTCAGCATGTCCATATCATGTTGCCATGTATCTTCCGGCCACTGCTCAGGGTTGTAGTCACCACCAAACATGAAGTGCGAATAAATTTTCTGCAGATTAACTGCCATTGATATACCTCCTTATCGTGACTCAAGACGATAATTAGTTTTCTTGCTTAGCCTTATTCTTCCGTTCAACGACGGCCTTGTTCATGTCGTCAACATCCTTATCAGTCAGAGGATACTTGGACATGAAGTAGTAAGACAATGCCGCGATAATGATTGGCAGCCAAATTTGGGTGATTTGAATACCAAACAGAGCATGTGGAGTTTGTACCTGAGCCTTGCTGTTGAACTTGAACAGACCGTTAATGAAGGCAGGCAAGAAGCTGGCGATAACCGTCCCAATCTTGTAAACCAAACCAGTCAAAGCCTTGATAATACCAGCTGGCCGTTTGCCCGTGTGGTATTCGGCGTAAGTGATCAGTTCAGGTGACAGCCGCCACATGTAACCGGTAGCACTAGTTAAGCCCCAGCTCTTTAAGAAGGAAGCTAAGTAACCTAACCAAAGTGAGTTCTTCAGTGAAGTAATGCTCCAGATCCACAGCAAAAGTTCACCAACGATAAACATGATGATGAAGAAGTAGAAGAAGCCCTTCTTACCAAAGACCTTACGGAACCATGGCCATAAAGCAACCAGGAAGATCCCAGGAATGGCACCGATCGTACCGATAGCGGCGATCCATTCAGAGTGACCGATGTTGTATTGCATGAAGAATGGCCATACACCGTTGGATAACGTGTTCCAAAGACATGCACACAGAACGAACCAGCAGAAGTAACGCAGACCTTTGCTTTGCTTCAATTGAATCCAGTAGTCTGAGAAGTGAATCTTTTCAGTTTCCTTCTGAGTTGGCAGAACACGTTCGTGAACACGGAAGTAAGCGAACAGCATTCCACAGAAACCAATAATCATGTAAATCAGGTAAGCCTTGAACCAAGCTGGCTTAGCTGCTGGAATACCATAGTTACCAAGTGGTGCCTTGATACCGAATAAACCGATACTCTTGACTACCTTGTCAGGAGACATCAATTGAACGATAACTGGGAAGATGGTACCGATCAACCAGTAACCGATGTTCCCGACCAGTGTGTTGACAGAAATCAAACGCGTCATTGATTCGTTATCACGGGTAATGGATGCCAGTAATGAACCCCATGGCAAAGAAATCATGGTGTAGATCAAGTTAGTGGCAATGTAAGTACCACCGGCGACCCAAACAATTCCTTTGAAGTTCGGGATCGGAATAAACAGTGATACGGCGCAGGCCATCATTGGCAGCCCCCAGCCAAGAATCAATGGCTTATATTTACCATGCTTGCTTGGCTTCCGCTTATCGATGATGACCCCAACAATTGGGTCCCAAATAACGTTAACCCAATTGACAATCAGGAAAATTGCCGCACCGGCATACGATGCAATTTGGTCAACGTTGGTAAAGTAAAATAGCAGATACGAGCCTAAGAGCCCAAACACGAAATTTTGAAAAATACTCCCACAACCAAAGGCGACAGCTTCAATCATTTTGACCTTGGCAAACTCATTGTGCCGGTCGTCTTTTTTCGGAGAGCTGGTTAATTTACTATCCATATTTCTCCTCCTGTAACAAATTAAAATAACAATTGCACGTCTTGAAATCGCTTTCAAAACACCTTTATAATATGCAAAAGCATTAATATGTGCTATATCATAATTGGTTGGGTTATTATCAAAACTAACTCAATTTATTTTTCAACTTAGTTAATTGATTTTAGGTACGTAATTATGAGCCAAGAAGATTTATACCGAAATGCCGTTCATTATCCAATGTTTGATTGGCAAGTTTCTCTCTTTGGGGCACACAGTCAGAGGGTCAGTGATGATTGGAGTTGCCCTGTCGACAGCCACCAAGCCTTCGAAACGATTGCGGTCTTGAACGGACAAGAACAAGTTACTGTCGAAAAACACAGTTATTTACTAAAAATGGGTGACATTATTCTGATCAAACCGGGACAACTGCATTCGGTCAAGTCCGCGGGCGATCTTGAATACTTTAACTTCCACTTCATCCTGGATAGTCCCCTCTTCAACGTTGCCTTGGCAAATAGTCAGCAGTTTATTTTTAAACATGATTCACTCTTTGCTACAACCGCCTGGCCAATTTTCCGCCAACTGATGCAGCTTAACCACCAGCCGGACTTGTTTGATTCTCAGCTACGTGCGCAAATTTTTCTCTGTCGCTTTCTCCTCTTGTTAAATGACTTTACGGCAACTCAGGCCAAGGACGACGGGAAAACGTCAAGGGCCCATCCACTGGCAATCAAGTTTTACAAGGCAATCAAATCCATCTTCAACGAACGCCTATACCACTCCGATCAAAGCGGGATTTCTAGCTCGACCATCATCGAAAAGGCGTTGGCTGACACTAACATCTCTCACAGCTACGCTAACCACATTTTTCGGGAGGCCTTTGGGATTAGTCCCCGGCATTTTCTCTCGTCTTTAATGGAGGAAGCCGCCAAAGAACTGCTGACGCTGCCTGGTAATACCACCACTTCTGTCGCTCAAGACCTGGGTTACACCAATCCGGCCAACTTCTCCCGGCAGTTCAAGAAGTGGACCGGCATGTCGCCTTCTGCATACCAGCAGCACATTCACTAGGGAGCGCAGATTTCTGTTCGCTAATGAATTTACTGTTATATAATTAAGTTAGTTTATTTGAACTACTAACTCGATATTTTATCAACAAGTGAGGCCTTATTATGACACAATACATTACTAATCCAGTCTTGCACGGTTTCAATCCGGACCCAAGTTTGTTACGAGTTGGCAAGGATTACTATTTGGCAACTTCAACCTTTCAATGGTTCCCTGGCGTCTCGATCTATCACTCCACGAACCTGATTAATTGGGAAATTGCTAACCGGCCGCTGGCTAATACCAAGCTCCTCGACTTGCAGGGAGTTCCCGATTCTGGCGGTGTCTGGGCACCTGATCTGTCTTATCACGATGGCCAGTTCTGGCTGGTTTATTCAAACGTGAAGTCCTTACGTGCCGCTTTCAAAGACACGCCTAACTTCTTAACCACGGCCAAGAGCATTGATGGACCATGGTCTGACCCGGTCATCTTGAATGCCAACGGTTTTGATGCCTCAATGTTCCATGACCAGGATGGCAAGCATTACTTAGTCAACATGGTCTGGGACTACCGTGGTTACAAGCACTCCTTCTATGGCATCCAACTTCGAGAATACTCCACCACCGAAAAGAAACTGGTTGGTCCAGCTCACCTGTTATGGAAGGGTACTAAGGATGGCTTAGTTGAAGGTCCTCACCTCTACCACATCGGTGACTATTACTACCTCTTCTGTGCTGAAGGCGGTACTCACTGGGCCCATGAAGAAGTCGTTGCCCGGTCCAAGTCGTTATTGGGGCCTTACGAAATGCAACCGGATGGCCCAATTCTGTCGGACTTGAATGCAGCCCGGAACCCATTGCAAAAGAGTGGCCATGCGTCATTAATTGATACGCCGGACCACAAGGAATGGTACATCGCCCACCTGACTGGTCGTCCGCAACACCATCCAACCGATTCGGCCATTGATCCCCGTGGCTGGTGCTCACTGGGACGCGAAACCGCCATTCAGAAGATTGAATGGGATCAAGAAAAATGGCCGCATGTCGTTGGTGGCATGCAAGGATCCTTGAAAGTTGCTGGACCGGTATCAGGCACTCCTGCGCAACCAATCAAGTCCAACAGTGAACGTGTTGACTACGCAAAGGGACAAACAAGCCCGAACTTCCAAACATTACGGAACCCGCTTAAGTCCTTCGCTCATGTTGAAAACGGCAAGGGGCTGGTAATGAATGGCCGTTGTGCACCATCGTCATTGTTTGACGTCTCACTCTTGGCACGTCGCTGGCAGTCTTACCACTTCGTCTCGACGACTAAACTTTCCTTCAAGCCAACGACCTTCCAGCAATTGGCCGGGATGATTAATTATTACGACTCCAAAGACTATACAGGTATCTATGTTTCCTACGACCAGGATCGGCAGGAGCGGATTTTGGAAATCATCAGTTGCGACGCCGAAGACTATACCTTCCCACTGGGAGAAAAAGGCCGGGTTGTCCTCCCAGTTGACAAGGACGTTTACCTGCGCACCACTCAAGATGGGGTTGAATACCATTATTCATACTCACTGGATGGGCAAGAATGGCATGACCTGGGTCCAAGCTTTGATTCCTTAAAGCTTTCTGATGACTATATCTTTGATAACTATGGTCCCCACGCCTACTTCACCGGCGCCTTTACGGGCATGTTTGCCTCCGATTTGACTGGCGGTGCTCTCCCTGCCACCTTTGCTTTCTTTGACTATCAAGAAAAGTAATTCATCATCAACTAAAAGAAAGGAATTTCGCCACAATAACAATGTGCGTGACGAAATTCCTTTTTGTGTTAACGCCAAATCCGCGCTATAATGACGAGCATGATTAATAGAAAGCGAGCAATATTAATGAAAAAGTTAACGACGATTACACTGACGATTGTTGCCGCTCTAAGCTTAGCTGCCTGTGGCAATAACAGTCAGCAAAGCAAGGAAAACTCGAGCTTGAAAGCCGAAAATTCCAGTTTAAAAGCTAAGAGTTCGTCCAAGGCAGCCAGTGAGTCATCTCAAAAGGCACAAACAGCTTCATCATCCGCTGCTAACACTTCTTCTCAATCCTCTCAATTAACGGTGGAACAAGTAGCGGACCGCTTTGCTCAGCTACAGCATCTTGACCGGAGCCAGATCAACATTTATGTTCACCCGACCGCGGATCCTGACGTTTTCCGGGTTTACGTGAAGGATAAGAACTCTGACCCAAGCATTGATAGCTTAATCGATCACCATCTTTTCAACGTTCGAACCAACCAAATTACCCAGGCAACTAGTCGGGAATAGTTTCGAGATAAAAAGTACCCTTGTGACATCATCCCTTTTACATACATCGAAAGTTAACAGGCGGTACAACAATGGCTCCAACGTTCTGGCAAAGCCGAACGTTGGAGCCTATTGTTGCTCGCGGGGGCGTGACTACGAAGCCATTAGTAGCTTCTGTCACGCTCCCACCTTTAGTTACGTTGATAAACCGGTTGGCCATTGACAAAAACCGTCTCTATATCGGTTTGCTCGGTCTGGTACATCAAGCGCTGAAAAATGTCAGCAGTGCTTAATGGCATTAAAGCACGATGCATTTTGACAACCTGTAAATCGGCAGCGTAACCAGCTTGAATGACACCGGTCTTTAATCCCAATGCCGCAGCACCGCCCCTAGTTGCCAGATAAAAAGCGTTGGCCATCGTAATGCGCGAACCAGCGACCCCACGTTTTTCAGCTGGCAGTTGATTATCAACGCCATCAGTTAACTGTTGCGATGACTTGACCGCCTGCCGCGCGTTGTGGAAGAGACTCGGCGTATAGCCACCTGAAATGTCGGAGCCCAGTCCCAGTTGATTATGCAAAGCAAGTAACTGTTTGACCGGTAATACACCGTTACCAAAGTAAATGTTGGAAATTGGGCAATGGGCAATTGCGGAGTGGCGTTCCCGGAGAATGCGCCAATCATCTTTGGTCAACTGGGTACCATGGGCCATTACCGCGCGTTTAGTCAACAGGCCAAAATGATCCATCACCTCGGTGTCACGTTGACCAAAGCGCTCAATAGCATAGCCATGTTCCCAATTGCTTTCACTTAGGTGCGATTGCACAGGCAAGTCATATTGATGTGCTAACCGGCCCAAACCAAACAGGGCCTCATCAGTACAACTAGGGACAAACCGCGGCGTAATGACCGGTTCAATGGTCTGTCCGGATTGTGTCTGCAGATCGCGAACGGCATGGATAAATTTTTCCGTCGATGATAAGGCTGCCTGAGCAGAAGAATTTCGATAGTATTCAGGCGATGTACTTGGGTTGTCCATCACTACTTGCCCAACAAAACCGCGCAAACCTTGCTTCACCGACTCCTTGGCCAGTATCATATTCGCGGAAAAATGAATCGTCCCGAACATGAGGGCTGCGGTCGTACCGTTAGCCAATAAGTTGTGGACAAAATCCTGGTAAACCTTCTGCGCATATGTGGGGTCGCTCAACTTAGCTTCTAAGGGGAAAGTGTAATGATTCAACCACTTCGCCAACGGAAGATCAAGTGCCAAACCCGCTTGCGGCCATTGGGGAGCATGGACATGTAAGTCAACGAAACCGGGCAGAAGGTACTGATCAGCACCAAGTTCAACTAAACGTTCCTGTTGACGAGCTACCTGCAGCTGTTTTGCATATTCAGGGTCCTTGCGGTGTAGAATTCGTGCAATGATCCCCTTTGAATCGATCATGATCAACGCATCTTGAACTGCTTGAACGTGATTTGGATCTTTGGAGCTGAAATATGTTCCGTGAATCGTTAACTCTGCCATTGTCTGGACCTCTTTTCCTGATTTGTTTAAGTGTATAACGAACAAGTAATTAAGTAAATGCATAATTGTTCGTGTTAGACAAAAGTATAAAATAAGGCACCAGCTGCTTGCTGATGCCTTATTTTCGTTATTTGACTAATTATCTGCGACAACAACCTTCGTTCCGGTTGGCAAATCATGCTCGAACCATTTGGCGTCGGCAATGGAGAGGCAGACACAGCCTGGTGAGCTTGGGGCTTTCCCTTGCTTGTTGGCTAAGCTCTTAATATAGTGATGCGGATCTTTCGTGGTCACGATTGAATGGAACATGTAATCCCCGTTCCATGAGATACAGTAGTTCGCACCCAACTTCAAGTTCGGGTTGTAGACCCTATCTTTGCGGATGTTAGAAGCATGGAAGGTGCCTGTGGGGGTGACGCTCTTCATCTTGTGGGTCACTGGGTCTTTCTTGTAAACACCGGCAGAACTGTACATTGTGTACAACAGCTTCTTGCCACTGTATACGTAAGTCCGGTTACCCTTCAAGCTGACCTTCACCCATAAGTTGGGCTTGCCCTTCAATTCAGGATATGGAACCGTCTCAGAAGACTTAACCCAACTGATTGGACGGCGCATGTGCTTGCTATGCGGTTTGCTGCTGGCTAATGCCGGGTTAACCAAAAGTGCCAGAACCAAAATCATTGCCAGCAACATGGTTCCGCATTGACGTAAATGACGATTCATCAGATTTTCACTCCTGATATTTCAAAAATGAGTTGATAGTAATAATGTACTACTTTTCTGTCTAAATAGTTACCAATTAGCTCACAAAATTGAACAAATGGTCCTGGCAAACGCCTCACTAGCAGCGCTTTTCATTACAAGAAAATATTTATTTTTCACAAAAAACTCCCCTCACCATTTATAAGGCAAGGAGAGTTCATTCATCATTTCAATGTTGTTGACGCAACCGTGAATCGTTTCATGTTATCCCAGTCGATTTCAAAGCCCATACCAGGCGTTTGAGGTGCATCAACATAAGTGCCATCCAGCTCAACCGTTGGCTTAATGATGTCACGATCATAGTAACGAGTGGAAGCGGCAATATCGTTGGGCAAGGTGTAACCAGGAAGCGTGGCTGCGGCAATGTTCTCTGCCCGGGCAACCCCGGAGTCCAGCATTCCGCCACACCAGCAGTCGAGTCCGTGGTCACGAGCGTAGGCTTGAATCTGCTTGGCGGCAGTTAATCCACCAACTCGCGCAACCTTAATGTTGATAATGCGGCCACTGCCAAGTTCAACCATCTTGTGCGCATCGTCAAGCGAGGTCACACTTTCGTCCAGACAAACCGCTGTCTTCAATTCGGACTGCAGTCGAGCGTGGTCAACCAAGTCCCCTGGTTCCAGCGGCTGCTCGATCATGATCAGATTTAAGTCATCCAGCTTCTTTAGCATCGGCAGGTCCTTCAGGCGATAAGCTGAGTTGGCATCGGCCATCAGCATGGCATCAGGAAATTCGTCGCGAACCGCTTTGATGTATTCATAATCAGCACCGGGCTTGATCTTCATCTTAATTCGGTGGTAACCCGTGTCGAGATAACCACGGACAACCTCAACCAACTTTGCCGGTGAAGCCTGGACACCAATGCTGACACCAACTTCGACCTTTTCCTTATTGCCGCCGACTGCTTTGTACAGCGGTAAGCCCTGCTCTTGTGCATACAGGTCCCACAGAGCACAGTTAACACAGGACTTGCTCATTTTGTTCCGCCGCACATAGCTGAACAATTCTTCCGTGTCATCCGGATGATCGATCTCATGGCCGACCACCTTTGGTAACAGTTGTTTATCCAGCAATTCCCACGCGCCATCACGAAATTCTTCATTGTAGAATGGCACATCAAATGCAGAACATTCAGCATAACCGTGATTGCCTTCACTATCGGTCAATTCCAGAATGATCGTCCGCTTGAACTTAATCACCCCAAAGCTAACTTCGAAGGGATTGCGAAGTGGCAGGTCAACTTTAAACATCCGTGCTTGTGTAACTTTCATATTCTACCCCCGTTCTGCGGCTGGCTTTGTGTTGATCGTTAAGGAGGCAACAAAGGACAGCAATGCAAATGCAGTTAACATCAAGAATGCGCCAGTGAAACTGTGAGTGGCTTGAACCACTAAACCGATCAAGATAGGTGCCAGGAAACCGGCAACTTGACCACCAAAGTTAACAACACCGATGGAAGCACCGTAATTTGACTTGGAGATCAGTTGGGCAACGAATGCGTATGAAGCCCCGAAGGCAACCGACTTAGTAAAGTAAGCCAGGACCTCAAAGACGATGATCCAGGTCAGGCTCTGGGACCGGAACATGCCGTACATGAAGCACATTGTCACTAAGGAAGCCAAGGAGATCAGCCATTTTTCGTGGCCGGCGAAGAACTTAACCATGATGAAGCCAGCTAAGAAAGCCCCCAAACCGGCAGTGACCGATGGCAATGGAACCAGCCAAGTGATGCCCTTCAGGTTGATGTGTCGTGCTTGCAGCAAGTAAGTTGGCATCCAAGTATCCAGGCCCTTCGTGATGACACTCAAGCCAAAGACAACTCCGGAGAAACTAAGAACTCGCCAATCAAACTTACCTTTTTCCTGACTGGACCCCGTTTCATAATCCGGCACTTCCTGATTCAGTGGACGTTCGAGTAAGAAGTAGATTAAGACATAAACCAGACCTAAGATACCAACGAAATGGAAGGCTCCACGCCAGGACATAGCGGCGATCAGCGGTGCAACAACGAATGGAGCGACCGCGTTACCAATGTAGTTAGAGGAAATTGCGACCCCAGAGGCTTGGCCACGTTTATCCTTAGGGAAAGCCAGACGAACCTGCTTCATCGCTGCGGATGGGTAGGAACCTTCACCGATCCCGAAGAGCACCCGGATTACGATCAGTGAGGTGAATGACCAGGCAAAACTAGTCATAACCGTGAAAACTGACCAAGCAATCAGCGATACTACGGTCATCCACTTGGTACCGAAGCGGTCAACTAACCAACCGCCAGGAATTTGCATGAGTGAGTAGCTGAAGAAGAAGGCTGAACCAACCACCCCTAATTGGGCAGGAGTCAGTGTAAACGTCTTGCCTACATAAGCCAGGGCAATGTTCATGGCAGAACGGTCGATGAAACAAATAATGAAGCCAATAAAGACAAGTGATAAGGAACGATAGGATTTAGGTTTATTGCTAGCTGGATTTAATTCTTCCATAAAGATTACCCTCTTTCTGTATTTTCTTTTCCTAATTCAAAACACAAGTTGGCGATCAGACTAATGCCATCCCAGAAAGCCTGAACTTGCAGGTTTTCATTTGGCGCATGATTGTGCTGATCATAGTTAGCCAACGGAATGGTAAAGACCGGCACGTGTAATTCGTCAACCCAAATGTAGTTAGGCACGCTGCCGGGCATTACCGGCTCAATCAGACAGTCGCCAGTGCCCTTCTTAATGGCCGCTTGCACCCGCCTAATTAACGGAAGATGCGGGTCCATCTTGGTCGGATCAAGTCCCGCCAAAAAATGCAGCTGAACCCTGCCACTTGCCAATTCATCCGCCAAAGCCTTTTTGATCAGGCCTTTAACTTCCTGACAAGTCTGACCGGCGACTAAGCGACAATCGACCACCGCACACGCTTGATGGGGAATAATGGTCTTAATGTAGTCGCCTTGATAGCCACTCGTCAGGCCATTGATCGTTAACGTCGGCATGAACATCAAACGACGATAATAATCATGCTTGTCTTTGAAGAGCGGCGACGGAACATCGGTTGGCATTGGCAGTTCGCTTAGCCATTGTTCTTCGGCTTGACTAGGGCCTTGAACTTTGTCGTAGAAGCCTGGCACTTTGACATGATAAGTGCTTGGGTCAACCAATTTGTTCAGCGCATTCAAGAGTTCTAAGGCGGCGTTGCGACTAACATTGCCAAAATTACCGGAATGCAAGTCATGATCGGCAACCTGCGTGCTTAAGCGGAAAGCAAGAACGCCCCGGTTGCCCAACCGCAAAACATGCTTGCCTGATTGACTGAAGGAGCCATCCATCACAAACACATCATCAACGTCAGCTAATAATTGTTTGTTGAGACTGGCGACCGTTGGCTGTAAATGAGGACTGCCAATTTCTTCCTCCCCTTCGATAAATAGTCGCAGGGTAAATGGCAAGTCACCATGCAGCTGCAGATAGGTATAAATCCCTAATATCTGGGCTAACAGCTGACCCTTGTTATCTCCACAACCGCGGCCATAAAAGCGGCCATCTTCTTCGGTTAATGAAAATGGGTCCGTTCGCCAGTCGTGCAAGTTGCCAACTGATTGCACATCATAGTGGCCATAAAATAGGTAAGTCTGAGCCTTGCCTGGAGACAGGGTGGCCAAAATGACTGGATTACCTTCTGTTTCAACGACTTGAACTTCCGCATGCAGCAGTGTTTTTAGCAAGTCGGTTAGGTAGTCGACAGTTTCGTCAATTCCCTCACCGGTCTCGCTGAGCGATCGCTTACTAATCAACTCCGCAAAGTATTTAGTAAAACGATGCTGGTTTTGTTGAATATAAGCATTTACGGTCATTTGCTCACCCCTTATAATTAGATTATCATTAGAATATTCTAATAATGTTCTGATTACCAATATCAATTTAGGCATGGTCTATAACCTATATTTATGGAAGGGATTGCAAATATGAATCTGTCGCAACTTAAATACTTTGTCGAAGTCAGCAAAAGTTTAAATATTTCCGCTACCGCTCGTAAATTACACGTCTCCCAACCGGCCATTTCCCGCAGTCTTCGGGAATTAGAAGCAGAATTAGGTGTGAAATTACTCACTCAGCAGGGACGAAAATTAATATTAACCAGTCAGGGGAGCTTCTTTTACTCGGCTGCCGAGCAGTTTCTGACTCAGTTGCTAGATGCGAGCGATAACGTTCAGAAAATTCAGCCGGCCAACGACAACCAGATCACAATTAAAATGCAGCAAACGACTCCCCTACTCGTTCCCTTCATCAGACTCATTAAGGACCAATTGCCAGGTATTGTGATCCACATTATCCAAAGCGATTTAAAGAATGGTGAGCAGCACTTTGATTTTCAATTGGTCCCTGCTCCTGTTGCCAACCAAGCCAATGATCTGCTAATTGAAGAAGAAGTCTGCCTGGCCGTTTGCAAAGGGACTTATCGTAAATCTTCAATTGCCCAACGGGAACTTAACGATCTCCCGCTCTTGCAGCTTGATGAATCGCCATTTGCTGAGATGGTGAAAAGCTACCTGAATGCGCAGGGGATCCATCCGCATTACCTATTGCGGTCAGGCGATCGGAGCCTGCTTCTTCATCTGGTGGAAGAAGGCTATGGTGGCTGCTTAGTACCAAAACTATCTTGGGGATCACTGATCGATCATCACAAAGTGGACCTCTTGCGCATCGGCACGCGTGGTTTCCAGCGTCATATCTACCTTTCCTATCCGCTGGGACCCAGAACCAAAACTCAGCAAACCGTGCGCAATCTTTTGCTAAACTATTGTCAGCAGCTATAACGAAACGCAATATAGATGAAATATGGTCTCACAGCGTCTTTGCAAAACAGCAGATCTGGCACTAGTTGCCCTCAAAATGTTAAAATCTTGGGTGTCACTAAGTCAGATTCATTTATTCCAATTGCATTGTTTTTCTGGATACAATCGATAATAAAAAGCAACTTGCATTTTAACGAAAATTTGTTATCATAATTGCTGTTGAAAATAAATACTAAAAAGTAACATAAGCGACCAGTAATCGTGAGGATGTCTTTGTAATCTCCCTCACCACTGGTCGTTTTTAATTTAAGGAGGTTTCGGTTGTGGACGAATTATTTTCGAAAGCACCAGTTAAAAAAGCATACTTCACCCTTGCCCTACCGGTAGTTATGGGCATGATTACGACAATGATCTACAATCTTGCCGATACGATTTTTATTGCTAAGACCGGTAACCCTAAACTAGTTGCGGGGGTCACAATTGGGGCACCACTTTTTACCCTGCTGCTTGCCATTGCTGACATTTTTGGCTTGGGTGGCAGTTCCGTCGCTTCCCGTCTGCTGGGTGAAAAGCACTATGATCAGGTTAAACGCGTCAACAGTTTTTGCATCTATGGCGGAATCATCATGGGAATTGCTTTAACGGTGATCCTACTGGTTTTTGAACGACCATTTCTTCACCTGCTCGGCGCCAATGCCAGTACCTACAAACAAGCAGCCGCCTTTTACCGGATCCTCAGTTTCGGTGCGACTTTCGTGATTTTGTCCGTTATTCCGCAAAACTTAATTCGTACAGAAGGTTTGGCCAAACAAGCAATGATTGCCGCGGTTGCGGGAACTGTTTTGTCGATAATCTTGGATCCAATCTTCATTTTTGCCTTCAGATTGGGGACCGCTGGGGTTGCTTCAGCGAACGTGATCGGCTATATTTGTTCGGACCTCGTACTTGTTTATATGATCAACCATCGTGCCCGCTATGTACCTTTAAACATCCGTTTCTTGACCTTCAATCCCCGAATGATTTGGGAAGTAACTAAGATTGGTATCCCAAGTTCTATCACTAACTTCGCCTTGACCTTTGGGATGGCCTTATTGAACTCCTCATTGGCCGTTTATGGTGCTTCAATCGTTGCCGCAATGGGGATCACCCAAAAGATTTATGGTGTTTTGATTTTGGTCATCGTTGGTTTTGCCTTTGGAGCACAACCGTTGATTGGCTACAATTATGGAGCTCATCAGTGGCAACGACTTCACGAAATCATCAGCTTTGACTTTATGGTCCAGATTGTCTATGCCGTTATTGTCGGTGGTCTATTGATCATCGCCGCTCACCCTGTCTCAGCGCTGTTTATGCATCAAGAAATAATTGTCAACGCCAGTGCTTACATGCTAAGAGCAACCGTCATTACCACCCCAGTCGTTGGTATCATTATGGTTTATACCACTGTTTTTCAATCCATCGGTAATGCCACCGGCGCATTCATCATGTCAATTTCCCGACAAGGGATCATTTATTGGCTGGTCTTGGAAATCCTGAAAGCTTGGGTTGGTTATCACGGCATCGTTTGGTCTCAAGCTGTCGCTGATATTCTGACCTGCCTGATTGGATTTGTGATTTACCACGGCGTCCTTGACTGGAAAGATCGGCTGCCTAGCAAAAAATAAGCGCATAAATAACGCCCTCAAAGTTGGTTTAGCAACTCTGAGGGCACTTTCGTTTAAAACTTAACTTTGACTTGATGAGCAGAGAAAATGGCACCAATGATGATTACGCCATTTTGGCCGTCAATTCGATAAAAGATCTCATAACTGTGACCAATTAATAAACGGTAGGTTATTCGCTTAAGTTGATACTGATTAGTGATATCTTTTCCCATCCGAGGAAATCGGGTTAACAAATCGTTTTTTTGCTGAATGTGGTCGACGAAGGAAATAATCTTTTCATCTGACAATTTCAACTGATCTTGCCAATATCTGATTATTTGGTTTAAAGAATCAGCAAAACTAGCCGTATATTTAATCTTCATCTTTGCCCCACCCATATTTTGCAAATCGCTGCTTCATGTCGTCCGGGCTTAATAAATGATCACTAGCAAATGCTTCTTCGATCATTTGGCGATCATGGTCAATATCTTCTTTGCTAACGATGGGACTGTATAGAATCGCCCCGTTCGATAATAACTTGGGTTCATATAAAGTATTCTCACTGACTTTAAACGGTGCAGGAATAGTTAAGGTCATCGAAGTGCCTTGGCGACGTGCTTTAATTGGTTTATATTTCATTCTTTTCACCACTTTCTATAATTATAAGATAATTATATCTGACTATGGTTAGTTTACAAGTTCTACTTCCAGCAGAACTAAAAAAGCGAGTTCGTAGTTATTTACTACGAGCTCGCTTTGCTAGTTAAGCATTGATTACGGTAATTCGTTCTTTATGATGCTGTGGCTGCAGGATTTCATTCACAATTAATTTTGCCATTGTTCCTGACGTGACCTTGGATTCACCACTATCGGCGAAAAGCAAGTCATCACCACCAATAACGTAATTGGTCTCCTGTCCGGCTTCAAAAGTCATGGATGGCGAAATACCTACCCAGTCAACATTATTTACCGTTTGAAGATATCCCAGTTCCTTGAGTTGCTGTTTAGGTGTGTTAATCCATTTTTCCGCTCCCGGAACTTTCGCAATATCCTGGACAAATGGATGACGATCATTGCCAGTCAGCAAACTGCCGGCACCGAGAATAAAAATCAGTCTGATCTGGTTATCCGCCGCAACAGTTACCAATTTTTGAGCTAATTCTACCTGCTCTGCGGCCTTTTGCGGACCGGGATTGAAAGCGTCGACCAAAACATCAAAAGCAGCTAGTTTTTGTGGATTAATACTTAGCACATCACCAGCGATTAATTTTGCCTCGTCGCCAAGAAGCGACCGGGCTTTCTCTTCATCGCGAATAATTCCTGTCACATCTAAATCATTTTCAGCTGCACTTTTCTTAAACACAGCACTGCCAGCCATTCCGGAAGCCCCAATAATGCCTACTTTTATCATCCCGCTACCTTCTTTCTGATTGTCATGACCTCAATTTATCATGGTTTATTCAGTATTGTAAGAATTATGTTTCTTAATAAAAATTGCCTTGTGAGTTTTTCTTACTCACAAGGCAATTCAATGTTTTCAATTATCGCTGCTTTACAGCCCCATTAGCGTAGTTGATTTTAATGTTCGCTTGGACATTAGGAACAAAAACATTGAAGCTGACCGATCCGTCTTTCGATAAGGCTTCAATGTGTGCCCCAGCCGGCACCAAACAGTCGCCATCATAGATATCAGTAACTCGATAACGAACTTGTTTGCCTTGGTCAAGTGCTTTACGAACAAGCCCTTCGTAGTAGTTCTGCCCGGTAGACTGACTAGAACGAGCTTCGTTAGCCCAAGCAGTTTGAGTGGCAATGTTCTTTGGATTCGACTCTGACACATCAAAGCCATGAAGGCCACCAACCAAAGCGTAACCTAATAGGTGACCACGATCATATGCATGAGTTGGCCGGCCCTTTAAATGACTAGCCTGCAGGAATCCCGCTGGCTTCCAATCATTGGCGCCATTACCTGTGGACTGGCGATTTCGATATTGACGCGTCGTCTTGTTTAACCAAGCATCACCACGCCAAGCACGACCATGATCATCGACATGATTGACTGCATATGGAGCACTATTGATATCAGCATTTAATTGGGGATGGTTATCATTAAGAATGTAGGCCCCATGATTATTCCATTCAATTTTTGAAGGCAGTTGTTGGCGAACTGCTGGCGTCAATGTAACCTGGGCCTGCGACTGAGTAGGCGTGGGCAGACCATGATTACCCGCAGTCTGATAAGAACGGCTCCCCCATGCCCGGTGAAGACGCGCACTAATGCTGGGCGTTTGGCCATACTTACTGCCATCAGCTGGCCGTTGGAAAGCCGTCGCGACAGCAAACAAAATGGCAGCAACGGCAAGCCAATGCCACAATTTACGAATTTTCCGTTTCAATTTTGAGGTTTCCTTTCAGCTATTTACGCCTATTTTACACCTCTTAATTGAAATTGAACATCCGTTCGTTTACTGGAATTTCATTCTTAATGGCTACGGCGACGTGCAAAGAGCATTGAAAATAGTCCCAACAGGAATCCAGATAAGGTGACAAGCATATCACCATGATTGCCTGTTTGCGGCAAACGGGCCTGGTGAGCTTTCTTCTTCATCGGTTGTCCCAATTTGGTCAGCTCATGATCAAGTAAGGCATCTTTATCATTTTTATGATGTGCGCCTTGATGATCAACAAATTCGCTAAGTGGCAGCTTGCTTTGCCCTTTAGGAGTCACAAATTGGGTTTGTGGACTTGTAGTAGTCGGCGCTTCAGACATCTCAGTTCCAGTGGTAGCTGTCGAAGTCGTGGATTGTTGACGATTGCTCAGTGGCTGATCGCTGTTGCCTTCAACGACCTCAGCATCCGCTGCCGCATCATCGCTATCTGCCTGATCATGATGTCCTGTTTTCGCTGGCTTACGGTGGTGGTGTTTAGCCGGTTTGCGGTGCTTAGTCGGTGTCCCTTCTTCATGTGCTGAACTGCTCTGTGGCTCAGCACTCGGACTAACTAATTGGGATTGGTCATCGCTCGGCTCTTGATCATGTTTCATGGAAGTTGGTTCCTCTTCATGTGTTGGTTTAGCAGTCGGCTTGTCAGCAGGATGTGCATGACTTTCATCTGCAGGCTTGCTGGCCGCTGCTTCACTCGGCTTTTTCACTGGGTTGGTTTCTTCTGGTTGAGCGGAAGCATGGTGATCAGTCTGACTCCCCTCCTGCGGCTTAGTTGGTTGATCACTCTCATCTGGCTTGGTTGCCGGTTTAGCTTGTTTGCTTGGTTGATCCGTCTGTTCACCGGCTTTGCCAGCATCACCTTTATCATCGCTTGGCTGACTGGCCGTCGACTTACTAGGTGTTTTATCAGCCTCAGACTTTGCAGGTTGCTCTTTCCCCGGATCGGTCTTTGTTGGTGCTTTGTCAGTTGTCGAAGAAGGATGGCCAGTTTCGTGTTTTGTCGGCGATGTGCTGGTCTTTGTGTCGGTTGCCGAGGGATCAGAAGTTGGTGTGGTTTGCCCTTCTGCATCTGTTTTTTGACCTTGTTGAGTCTGGTGTTTGACAATCATCGTTTGGTTAATGATCCAACGTCTTTTATCCCGCGTAAAAGTGACGTCTCCAGACTTAGGATTGACGGGCACCAGCCCATCAGCTAAGTGCGGGTGCACCGTAAAAGTCGCCTGGCCGGGGGTACAGTAAAAGTATTGAGTCTGTATTTTATGCCCCTCGTCATCTTTAATATGAACAGCCGCTGCATCAATCAATCCCCGTTGATCGTCTTGTGCCAGATATGGAACATGGTAGATTATCTCTGCTTCATCGGGATCCAAGTCCGGTGCCGGGGTGTGATGTACCGTTGGATGGTAGTCGCCAATACTGTCAAATCTAATTTTCGATATCTTTTCCGAACAATTTGGGTGTAGTTGGCCGTCATTGCCTTTCTGCCATTTAACGACCACTTTCTTATCTTGATGAATTTTGCCATCCTCAGACCGCAACTGATAAATCACCATCGTCGTTTTTTCGTGGTGCTTTTCGGGCGCCTTCTTGACAACCGCCTCACCACTGTCAACATGAGCCGCATGAATCACTGCCGGTGCGCCGATTACCAACAATAAAGTTAATTGAGCCAGTAAAGCCCCTTGCCAAATTTGCTTACCTTGTTTTGTCATATCAAATATCTCCTTTTTCCTTGTCTATAATCTAAAGACGAGAAAAAAGGAAAATGACATTTTATTTTTGGCAGAATTTTTTGTTTGCCTTAAACTAAAGGCGTAAGGGGACAAGCAGCGATTTGCAAAGGAGTTGATCAAGATGAATAAAGTTTTCATGCTAGGTTATTATCAAGGAGTTGTCGAAACGGCGCCAAAGATACTGTCCGCTGAAAAGACCAACGAATTGGCGATTGCAATGACCATCCAACACTTGCGTCATGCCGGCGTTGATAGTGCCTCCATCAACCACTTTCTTGTCGACGACGCCCACGCTGACGTTCGTGAAGTATCACGCTGCATCACGCTCAACGCTGACGAACTGGAAACTCTGCAGGCAAAGATCTTACGGATGGGCCAATTAGCTTAAGTTGCCAATTAAACAAATAAAGCATGTTCTCACTAGGACTCCACCGCCTTAGTAAGAGCATGCTTTTTTGTACATATTATTTTTGGCGCTTAGTCAGCGACTATCAGTTCAATACCGAATAGTTTAGCCAAGGTCTTCATCTGATCCATGTTCAGGTTGAGTGACAATACCGTGTGGTGACCGCCGCCAGCCTGCATCCATTCAAGAGCGCCCTTCTTCAAACCAGCAGTCGGTGTCCACATCTGCTTAGCTACCGGCAGCTTTGGCATTGGTTTCTCCGGCGTCGTGGCATTAACATCATAGGCAATCAGTTTGTAACCATCGTCAAAGTAGGACAAGGTGATATCAATTCCCTCGCCGGCTGCCCCAGTAAAGACCAGCCGTGCTGGATCTGCCTTGCCACCGATGTCCAACGGGTGAACCTCAACTCTTGGCTTATCAGAGGCCAGAGTTGGATCAACTTCTAGCATGTGCGAACCCATAATTGCTTGGTGACCCTGACGCAGGTCCAAAGTGTAATCTTCCATGAAGGCCGTCTGCTTGTTGTCCGCAATAATCTTCATCAACCGCGACAATCCGGCTGACTTGAAGTCGCCTTCTGCCCCGAAACCATAACCGTCAATCATCAACAGCTGAACGGCCAGGCCAGGTAGTTGCTCCAACCCTTGCAGATCCTGGAAGTTGGTGGTAAAGGCATCATATCCCTTATCATCCAAGAACTTCTTAATCCCTAAGTATTCACGCAGTTGGTAGCGGACTGAATGAACATATTTGTCATGATCATTATCGCCCTCAACCAGATCAAAGCGCTTGGCAAGTTGCTGGTATTCCTGATCGATTGTGTCTTCACTAACACCATTGACCACATCAACTAATTCACTGACCGGCCAATAATCAACCGTCCAGCCCAGCTTAATTTGGGCAGCAACCTTGTCACCTTCAGTAACCGCCACATCGCGCATTGTGTCGCCAAAACGAGCGATCCGAATATGGAAACTCATGTCATAGCCAACCGCAACCCGTTGCCAATTAGCAATTTCGGTTTGTACTTCTGGATCGTTCCACCAACCATAAACGATCTTATCCGGGACGTGCAGACGGGCGTTAATGTATTCGTATTCCCGGTCACCATGAGCCGACTGATTCAGGTTCATGTAATCCATATCAATCGAATCAAACGGAATATGGTCCAACATTTGAGTTGCTAAGTGTAACAGCGGTTTCTGCAACAGTTGGGTCCCACGAATCCAGTTCTTAGCCGGCGAGAAAGTGTGCATCCAAGTGATGACACCAGCAACATGATCGTTATAGTTGACTTCCTTCATAAATTTGGTGATTCCATCCGCCGTGGTGGCCACCAGCTTGAAGACCACTTTATAAGGTAGACGACCACTTTGATTCAAGCCATCCACCAGCTTGCGAGCATCCGATTCAACCTGTTTCAATGCGTCTTCGCCATATAAGTACTGACTGCCGACCGCAAACCAAAATTCATAATCTGGCTGTTTTTGCATGATTTATCCGTCTCCTTATTTATTCAAATCAGTTTTTAAATCGCTTACATGGCTAGTATAGATAATTTGTACGGATAAATCAATATAAGTTAGCTACTTATTCGGATGATTTTACCAATAAAAAAGACTATCGCTGATTGATAGTCGTTAATTAATTATTTCTTTTGGCTGGCTAACGTCTGTACCGACTTGCGTTCAATAATGTCAGCATCATAGCTGATTGAAGATACCTTTTCACCGTTAATCATCTTCAACATCAGCTCGCCAGCGTCAACTCCCATCTTATTTTTCGGGTGGACCGCTGTCGTCAAACCAGGAGTCATAAACTTGCTCAGTTGATAGTCATCGAAGCCCACCACACTGATGTCTTCAGGGATCTTCATGCCTAACGAGCGCACCACATCCATGATCTGGATGGCGAGTGCATCGTTGTAACAAATAATGGCCGTCGGATGATCAGCCTGTTCCAAGCGGCGGGCAACCTTCTCGAAGATTTTGCCCATGTCATCCGCCGTCTGATACATGATCACATCGCTTAGATAAGAGAATTCCGGATGACGGGCGTAAGCATCCATGAATCCCCGCATCCGCTCTTCGCCTTGGGCATCATCAACTTTGAAAATCCCCAAAATACTCTGATGTCCCTTATCAAACAGCATCTGGGTCAACTTATTTTCAATGTTCCGGTCCTTCAATACCACGTAAGGCAAGTTGAGGTCCGGATAATGGGCGTTAATAAACAATGTCGGAATATTCGACTCCTCCACCGTCTTGTAGAGGTCCATATTCGGGTTCGGCAAAGCACTCCGGGTTGGTTCGATGATCAGGCCATCGACGTTGCTTTCCAGCATTTTGGTGAGGCTTTGGCGTTCATGATCATGGTCATTGTGCGTATTGCTTAAGAGGAGGGCGTAACCGGCACGTGAAACAGCCCGATCAATCCCGCTAATGATACTGGGGAAAATGTAATCGGCAAGGTGGGTTGTCACAATCCCAATCATCTTATTGTTGATCGGCTTGATTTGTTTGGCGCGCCAATCATCGACGTACATGCCGCCACCCTGAATGCGGTAAATGTAGTGGTCGTTCTCCAATTCACCCATCGCCCGGCGAATCGTGTAGCGACTCACATCATACTCGGCCATCAAAATGGATTCGGTCGGCAGTTTGTCACCCACCTTGTACTTACCGGTCGTAATGGCCTTGATGATACTGTCTTTGACGCTTTGATACTTTGTCATAGAGCCCTCCTTTTAAAAGTCACTATACCACGAATGACGCAGTTTGATTGACCGCAAATCACCGGCCCACCATCTGCAAGCTGCCTAGCAAAATAGTGAGGGTTGCAGCCTCATTTGACCGATTAATCGCGGTTGATAACTATTTTAATTCCATGGATTTGCCAGCCGCAACCTCAGCAGGTAAAGCCGCCTTATAGTTGTCGATGAAGCGCTCATAACCCTTCACGCTTTCCGGTTCGGGGTACAAAGTTGAACTTTCAGCGTCAACAAATACCCGTTGATCCAGGTAATCAGCCAGGCTCAAGTCGTGATTATTAAGGGCATACAGTGCCAAGACCGCCATCCCCCAGGGACCACCTTCACCGGCATTGCTCATCACAGTGATCGGCGTGTTCAACACATCCGCCAACACTTGCTGGGCAACGACAGGGGTCTTAAAGAGGCCGCCTTGCGCAATCAAAACATCACTTTTGATGTGTTCTTCGCGTAATAGGATGTCCATACCGATCTTCAATGGGGCAAATGCGGCATACAACTGTGCCTTGAAGACATTTGCCAATGAAAAATGACTATCCGGTTTCCGGACCAACATTGGCCGTCCCTTTGCAACCTTCGTGATGTTCTCACCTGACAGGTAGCTGAAGTTGACTAGTCCGCCAGCATCCTGGTCGCCGCTCAACGAACTATCAAACAGCTTTTCGTACAATTCGTTGGTCGATAAATCCACGCCCAATTTCTTCGCAAACTGGCCAAAGAGGCTGACCCAGGCGTTAATATCGGATGAACAGTTGTTGGTATGAACCATTGCCACCGGTGCCCCAGCAGGCGTCGTCACCATATCGATGTCACGATGGACCTTATGCAATTTTTGCTCCAGGACCATCATGGAAAAGGCAGAAGTACCTGCAGAAATGTTGCCAGTCCGCTTCCTTACCGCGTTGGTAGCAACCATTCCGGTGCCGGCATCTCCTTCACAAGGGGCAATGATCGTGCCGGCCTCTAAGTCACCACTAGGGTCTAACAATTTGGCGCCAGCCTTGGTTAAATAACCAGCAATCTCTCCTGCCATTAACGGCTTGGGCAAAATATCCTGAATCTGCCAATCAAACTGGGCAACCTCTGGTAGTTTAGCGAACTGGTCCAGCATTTTTTGATCATAATTATGGCTGGCTTCGTCAATCGGAAACATTCCCGAGGCGTCACCAATCCCGATGTTCTTCTGACCTGAAAGACGCCAGCTGACATAACCCGCCAAAGTCGTCATAAAATCAATGTCTTTGACGTGGGCTTCATGATTCAAAATTGCCTGATAAAGATGGGCAATGCTCCAGCGTTCAGGAATGTTGAAGTCGAACAGATACGTTAACTTACCGGCGGCTTCACCAGTGATGTTGTTGCGCCAAGTACGGAAAGAAACCAGTAAATCTCCCTGCCGATTGAATGGCAGATAGCCATGCATCATTGCACTGATCCCAATCGTACCAATCTTCGTTAGGTGCAGGCCATACTCTTGTTCGATCTTGGCTGCCAGTTTGGCATAGCTGGTCTGGACCCCTTCCCACACCTTGCTGAGCGGATAAGTCCAGATGTGGTGGTCCAATTCATTTTCCCAGACAAAGTCACCACTCGCAATGGTTTGGAAGTCGTCGGTCACCAATACGGCTTTGATCCGTGTTGACCCCAGTTCAATCCCTAAGGCCGTGTGAGCGTTGACAATTTTTGCTTTAATATCGTCTTGATTCACGGGATAACCCCCTTATCAATTAAATTCACGGCTTCATTGTAAAATATTTATCCGTACTAATCAATCTAACTTATCTGATGTATTTAACAATGATCTTGATCAGGTAGCAACACCCACCACATTTTAGCGACAAAAAGACCCAGCATCGGTCAATCAAATGCTGGGTCAATTTAATACGACTATTTAAATACGGTGAACAACCTTTTCAATGTCATCACTGATGAGTTCTGGGGTCAGGTGATACCATTCGGCCAGTACATCGGCAGGCACATTGTCAGCGAACTCACGCGGAGCACCGAAGTTTAAGACTTGCATGTCGGTTGGACCATAGTAACGGTCAATGGTTTCACCAAAGCCGCCACTCAAGTTACCGTCTTCCAAGGTGACCACGATGTTGTGATCTTCTTGCAGGTGGTGTAGGTCGCGGGCATCAATGTTAGTGACTGACTTAGGGTTAATCAGTGTAGCATCGATGTTCAATTCCTTCTTCAACTGCTTGCATACTTGACGGCCAAGTTCAAAGAAGTCACCAACGGCCATGATCGCAACTTCACTGCCTTTGTGGACAATGTCATAGTCAATGGAGCTGTAGTCATCTTGCGTTGCTGGCCGGTGAACCACTTCCTTTTCGGGCTGGCGAATGAAGACTGGTGATTCATCCTGGTTAATCGCCCAGTGCAGCATCGAAATCATTTCCTCTTCGCTGGTTGGCGTCAAGTATTCGATGTTCGGCAAGGAGCTGATATAAGAAATATCGAAGGTACCTTGGTGGGTAGCCGATTCGCTACTGATCGTGCCGCCTTGAACAATCATCACAATTGGGGCATCGTTTAAGGCAACATCGTGGATGAGTTGGTCATAAGCCCGCTGCAGGAAACTGCTGTTCTCAAAAACGACTGGACGGACACCATGTTGTGCCATCCCAACAGCTGAGGTAACAGCCATCTGTTCAGCAATCCCAACGTCAAAGTAGCGATCTGGATACTTGGCTTGGAAACGTTTCAGGTCGAACATATTCGGAATAGCGGCCGTAACTGCGGCTACCGGTTGGCCAGCTTCAATTTCCTTAAAGAGTTGGTCAATTACTGCTTTACTGTAGCTTTCCTTTGATGCTGCCTGCTTGCTCTTGCCGGTCTTTGGATCAAATGGCCCGCGCCAGTGATAAAGCATCTGGTTTTCGACAGCTGGTTCGTAACCCTTACCCTTGAGCGTGTGGACATGCAGAACGATTGGGTGGTCGATATCCTTAACTTCCTTGAAGACCTTGATCATGGCAGCTAAATCATTGCCATCAGGCACATAACGGTAATCCAGACCCATGAACTTAAAGATGTTGTTTGCTGACTTGCCGTTTGTTTCACGCAGTTCCTTCAAACCTTCGTAAAGGCCGCCCTGGTTCTTATCAATGGACATTCCGTTATCGTTAACGATGATGATCAGGTTAGACTTCAACTGGCCGGCGTTATTCAACCCTTCATAAGCTAAGCCGCCACTTAAGGAACCATCACCGATCATGGCCACAATATTTTCACCCTTCTTATGACGCAGATCGCGAGCCCGTGCCATGCCGACAGCTAAGGCAATTGAGGTGGACGTGTGGCCAATTTCAAAGAAGTCATCGTCACTTTCTTCTGGTGAGGTGAAGCCAGAAACATCCTCATAATGGTCGGGATCCAGGAAGCCTTGCTTACGCCCCGTCAGCATCTTGTGGGCATAACACTGGTGGGAAACATCCCAAATAATCTTGTCGTGAGGAGAATTGAAGACGTAGTGGTATGCAATTGTCATTTCAACAACGCCCAGGTTTGGTCCAACGTGGCCACCAATAGCAGCATCACGCTCAATAATCAATTGACGCATCTCTGACCCAAGCTGCTTCAACTGGTCCAGCGTCATCCCCTTAATGTCCGCTGGTTCTTCAACTTGGTTCAGTAAATAATCCGGATGCAGATTCATTCAACCAACTCCTATCTCATCTTCATGATAGCCATTTATACACATAACTATTTTACACCATTTCACAAAGTGAGGAAAACGACATCTCTGCTAGATTGTTGACCTGGCCGCCTGAATTCATTAGCATAGGAAACTGTTGGAAAAAGGAGGTACTGAGATTGAGAATCGATGAAAATGCCGCGGTCGAGAAGCTGTCGCCACTCAAGCCGTTAACTGATGAACAGGCACAACTGGTCAAACACGTACTCGAATTTGCCAGTCAACACCTGCAGCACCATGACACCCCTGCAGTTTTCACAATCTATGGAGACGCCGGGACCGGAAAGAGTGTCGTTTTATCCCACCTTTTTAATCAACTGCAAACCGCCGCCCGAACGGATAAGAGTAGTTCATTCTATGGCACCAACAACCGCTTCCTGGTTAACCACCCCGAAATCCTGAAGGTCTATAAGGAAATCGCTGGGCATTACCGTCATCTCTTGAAGAAGGACTTTGAACGGCCTACCTCTTTCATCAACCAGTTGGACAAGCACAACGGTCATGTCGATGTGGTTGTAATCGACGAAGCCCACCTCCTCTTGTCCAAACCGGATCATTACAATAATTTTTACCACGAAAACCAGCTGGCCGAAGTCATCAAACGCGCGCAAGTTGTTATTTTGGTCTTTGACCGCTACCAAGTCTTACGGATGAAGAGTCTGTGGACACCGGAACGGCTGCAAAAACTCACCAACCAGTATCCGCACGAAGACTACCAGCTCAAGCACCAATTCCGGATGACGGCCAGTGACGAACTTTTGAATTGGATGAATCGTTTAACGGATGGTGAAGTGACTGCGTTGCCTAAGAACGCCCGCGATCATTATGACTTCCGCGTATACGACGACGCCGAGAAGATGCGGCAAGCAATTGTGCAACGGAATCAAGAAGTAGGCCTGTCACGGGTCTTGTCGACTTCTGGCTATCCCTCAACTTTGGACGGCGGGAAGCACTACATTAAAGAAGGTCGCTTCAAAATGCCGTGGGACCAGTACAATTACACCTCCACACCGTGGGCCGAAATTCCGAAGACGATCAATGAGGTTGGTTCCATCTATACCTGTCAGGGATTCGACTTGAACTACGCTGGCATCATCATTGGCCCCATCATCAGCCAAGCAAAGGACAGTCAACGTTTGATCGTGCACTTGAACCGTTATACCGACGTGGAATCGTTCAAACGACGCAAAGACCTGACCGACCCTAAAGAAATCAAACGCTTAGAAGACCGGATGATCATGAATGCATTGAACGTCATCCTGAAACGTGGTGTTCGGGGAACTTATCTCTATGCTCATGATCCCCGCTTGCGACACACCTTAATGACGATGTATGATCGAATTAAATAATTTTTAGGAGGGTCCTTATGAATAACAACGAATCACCGCGCTCGGACCGTAAATATTTAAATAAGGGCCTCTTGATTTTGGTGGCAACCGTGATCATCCTGCTGGCAATTGCCTGGGTTTGGCATGACTTTAAACCGGAGATCGAACTATTGCTCCACTCGTCCCCTCACAATCGTAAAATCCTGCTGCACATGATCCGGTCACACGGACTGGTCGATATGGGATTGTTAACCGTGATCATCGCGTTGATGAATGCAATCCCTGGCTTGTCCAATTCCGTTATCTGTATCTTTGCCGGCCTCTGCTATGGCCCCGTGATCGGTCTGCTGGTCAACTGGTGTGGCAACGTGCTTGGCAATTGTCTGGTAGCTGCACTCATCCACCAGCTGCACTTCTCAAAACAGTTCAAAAAACGCCGGCTGCTGAATGAATTGATGTCATTCAAGTATCCGGAGGTTGGCCTGACGCTGGGCTACATGATTCCAATCATCCCCAGTGTGTTAGTCAACTATGCGGTGGTGCAAATGAAGATGAGCCGGCCCCAATTCTTGGCGATGGTCGTTGTGGGCATGCTGCCAACATCCTTTTTGTATGCATTCGGAGGCGATGCCATCTTCAAGGGTGATTTAAAGCGGATCGTTGTCGTTGTGGTCGCTATCTTAATCATCCTCCTTCTGTTCCGCCTCATTCATCATCGGCGAAAAGCAGTCAATACAAATTGAGAGTAAAAAAAACAGGCGCCCAGCGTTCGGAAAACCGAAACGTTGGACGCCTTTGTTATATCATTGATTATTTTTGATAAGTCTGCCAAAAGTTGGATAGGTATTTCGTCGTCAAGGACTGTGGCTTGTTGATCAGATCCATCGGTTTGCCAGCAGCCACAATCCGGCCACCGTTGCTACCACCACGCGGGCCCAGATCGATCAGGTAATCCGCATTGACCATCAAATTGAGATCGTGGGTGATGATCACAATGGTTGCTCCCTGCTTGATCAACCCTTGCATGACATCCAACAAGGTCTTCACATCCAGTGGGTGCAAGCCAATCGAAGGTTCATCAAAAACAAATAACGTCGTCTTCTGCTGGTGATTCAAGTGCTTAACCAACTTCAAACGTTGCGCCTCACCACCAGACAGGGTCGGCGTATCTTCACCCAAGTGCAAATAGGCCAAGCCGACTTGATCCAACAGCTTCAATTCCCGTTCAATCGATGGCACCGACTTGAACACTGGCAGTGCTTGGCGAACATCCAGTTTCAACAAGTCAACAATCGAGTAGCCATGCCACTTTACCTGTTGAATATCCTGATTGTAACGGTCACCATGACAGGTCGGACAGGTCTGCTGCATGTCGGGCAGATACTGAATATCCATCGTCACAATTCCTGTACCGCCACAGGTTGGGCAGGCTCCTTGCTTGTTGTTGTATGAGAACCATGAGGCCGTGTAATGATGTTTCTTGGCTTCTGGTTGTGCCGCGAACAGCTTGCGCAGGTGATCCATAATACTGGTGTAGGTGGCAACCGTTGAACGAGTGGATTTGCCAATTGGTGCCGCGTCGACACTCACTACCGACTTCAGCGGCGAATCAAGCTTCACCACCTGTTTTGGCAACGGCTGCTTCTTTGACTGCGCCTGGATGGCCGGGACCAAGCTATCGATGATCAACGAGGTCTTACCGGCACCAGAGAAGCCTGTGACGGTCGTGATTTGGTTCAACGGGATCTTCGCGGTGACGTCCTTTAAGTTGAAGTAATTCTGGACTTCAAAATCAATGTCACCGTGGACTTTTGGTGCAATCGGCTTGGTCGTTTTGACGGTCGCACTACCACTCAAGAACGGCCCAATCAGTGAATGATCATTATGGCACAATTGCTTAGGCGTGCCCTGGCTGATGATGGTACCACCTTCATCACCAGAACCGGGTCCGATTTCAACGACCCAGTCAGCGGCTTTGATGATGTCAATGTTATGGTCAACAACCACCAGTGAATTGCCTTGGGCGACCAAGGAATGGAAGACGGACAGCAAGCCAGTCACGTTGTCCGGGTGTAGCCCAATCGATGGTTCATCGAGGACATACAAGACACCGGTCGTCTGGGTCCGCAACGTTCGCGCCAATTGGATCCGTTGCAGTTCACCGGTCGACAAGGTGTTCCCATTCCGCGACAAGGTCAAGTAATCGAGCCCTAACTCCAGCAGCACCCGCAAGTTGTCGTCCATCTCCGTAAAGAGTGAGTTGGCCATCTCATGCATGTTATCTGGCAATTCGGCCTTGACCTTCTTCTCCCAGCCTGGCAACTGGCCCAGCGTCAATTTCGTGACTTGGGCGATGTTCAACCCACCAGCAAGCTGCTTAAGTCGATCAGGCTTTAACCGCGTACCATGGCATACCGGGCACGTTGAGAAGGTAAAAAACTGATTGATTCGAGCCTGTGAACGGGCACTCTTACTCGTCCGAGCCGATTCGGTCACCGCGTCATGCGCATTTTCGTAAAGGGCATTGAAGTCATGGAACACACGGCCGGTACCTGAACGAAAGTCCATCTTAAACTTGGTACGCGGCCCGTTTAAGACAAAGTTCTTTTCCTTTTTCGTCAAATCCTTGTAAGGAACATTGACCCGGATTCCAGCTTGTTCGGCGACACTCGGCATGAAGTTACGGCCTGGCAGGTGCCAAGAAGCAACAGCCCCTTCATTCAGAGTCAAGTTTTCGTCCAAAATCAGCTTGCTATCGTCAACTGCCCGGACTTTCCCGGTCCCCTGACAGTTGTCACAAGCACCATCAGAATTGAAGGCAAAATCTTCCGCCGAGAAGGCATGGAACTTCGCACCACAAACTGGACAGGTCAGGACCCCCATCTCGTGTCCCTGCTTGGCCATCTGAATAGCAATGTCCAAGCTTGGCTTCAAACGGTGACCATTGGGACAGACTGGTGAACCCAGCCGCGAAAAGATCAGCCTGATCACATTGAAGACTTCACTCATGGTCCCAACCGTTGCCCGTTCCGACGGGATACTTGGCCGTTGGTGCAATGCCAGTGCCGACGGAATATGTTTGACCGATTGAACATCCGCTTGGTTACCCAGCTTAATCCGCCGCCGTGTATAAGTCGACAAGGCTTCTAGGTAACGCCGTGAACCCTCCTCATAGAGAATGCCCATCGCCAGTGATGATTTCCCGGAGCCGGATAAACCAGAGATGGCGACAAACTTATGCAGCGGGATATCAACGTCGATACTCTTCAGGTTATTGACCTCGCCTCCTCGAACTTCAATTTTTGTGGGTAATTTTACCTCAACCATATTGTTCACTTCCTCAAAAATAAAGAGCCTCAGTGGGCCCTTGCCTTTATTTCTCTAAAATACCGTCGCGTGCCTGTTCCGGCAGCGGACCAGCCGTCTGCAGATAATCAACGTATGCTTGTGCCCGTGCCTGTAATTTTTCGTCAGTGGCATAACTTTCTGCGTAACTGATGAATGGCACACAGAATTTGGTCTGAATCAGGTGGTTAGTCGCTTGGAAAGGACGCAGTAATTCCGGTCCTAGGTAGAAGTGCTTGCCCTCACGCTGGTAAGCTGTCTTAGGCGAACCAGTCGAGATGGCTAACAACCATTCATGATTCTTAATGGCATTGCCGCCATTGTAGGCCCAGTTGCCGGTGAAGACATCATCTTCATATTGCTTCAGTAATGCGGGACTGGAATACCAATAGAATGGGAACTGAAAAACGATTCGATCAGTATCCGCCAACACTTGACGTTCACGGTCAACGTCGATCTTAAAATCAGGGTATAGAGCATAAATGTCGCGAACCTCAATGCCCGCTTGCTGAGCGGCGGTTGCTAATGCCTTATTAACCTTTGACTGATCCATGTGTGGGTGAAACAGAAAAATACGAGTTTTCATGCTAACACTCCTTACTTGTAATTCGTTAGTACAGTTTTATTTTGCACTGCTCATTTAGCAAAAGCAAATTATAAGAAAATGGGTCGGTCATACTAAAAAAGAGGACCAAGTATTCGGATGTTTCCGAATGCTTAGTCCTCTATATCTTTAATCTAGATTGTCGAAATTAGTCTTCCAAGTGGTGACGACGAGCTTGAACGTCGTAGTAGATCCAAGCAACTGCACCAAAGAAGACAGGGCCGAAGATGGTCCAGAAGGCCGTCTGCCAGTCACCCGTCATGATTGGGGCAATGCAGGTAAAGATAATCCCGAAGGCAACGATCAGGCAAACAAAGATTGAAACAATGTTGGTCGTTGTCTTGGACTTGAAGAAGACGAATGGCCGTGCCAGGTCAGTCCGCTTCTTGAAGAATGGGAAGGCACCGGCAATGAACAGGTATGGCATTGAGTTAGTAACATTAGCCATGTTGGTCAAAATTTGGTAGAAGTCTTGGGCACCAGAACCACCGAAGGCTACACCGAAGATGATCAAGCAGATAACAACACATTGGATACCCATTGCGTAAGCTGGCATACCGTGCTTGTTCAGTGTGGTAATCTTCTTAGACCACAGACGAGAGTCAGACCCAAGGATCAAGGCCTTAACTGGTGAGTAAATCATAACGAAGAATGAACCAACGTAAGCAAAGAACATCCCAAGACCGGTGAACCGGCTCATGAATGAACCAATTGCCAGTGAAGCGCCATTGGATAAGCCTAAAGCATGACCCATAACGACACCGGCGTTGCTCATCATGACATAGGAAATGTTACCTAAGTTAACTTCCTTGCCACCTAAGACCTTCTGCCAGTTAGCTGAAATACCCCACATGAAGATCATAACGGCGTACAGCACCGTGATGACAATCATGGAGATCACCATAGCAGTTGGGAACGTCTTCTTTGGGTTCTTGATTGAATCCATCAAAGTACCAATTGATTCCAAACCACCGTAAGCAAAAATAGCATAAATAACAAATGATAAAGTAGCAATCGTAGTTTGGAACTTAGGGTTCGGTGACTTGAAGAATGAGGAAGCACCGTGGATTGGCTGGAGAACAACCCCGTGTTGACCAATCCAAATAACAATTGAAATAACAACGAACAGAACCGTCAGAATGGAAACCATTGTCCCACCAAAGGTACCAACCTTGGCGATCTTGTCAACACCGTGACTAGCGGTAATCGTAACGAAGATCACCCACAGAATTGCCAGCACCCCAACGAACTGGGTTGCTGAAAGACCTAAGACGGACCAGGTCTGCGTCTTATCGGAACCAGAAATCAACGTGGACAGCGGAATCCAAACCTTAGAAGCCGTTGAAACCATCCAAACAATCCATGCGGACATCCAGATGAAAGTACCGATGAAGGCCACCCGCTTGCTGCCGGCAGCTTCCAGCCAGGAATAAATACCCCCTTCCGCTTTGGGCAGAGCAGAACCATATTCGGCAATCATCATGGCAATTGGCAGGAAGAAGACAATTGCGGCGACGACATACCAGAAAATAGAAGCATAGCCCATTTGGTAAAAGGCAACTGGTGAGTTAGCAAACCCGAAAACGGTCGTGAAGATCATCATGACCAGGGAGAATAACCCAATTTGCTTTTTTGTAGACATCTCTTTCGCTCCTTTATTAGAAAAATATTAACAATCCTTAGAAATTATTATACGACTATTTTGAAATTTATGTCCGAAAATGTTGAATTAACGAGATAATTGGCCGAAATTATCTCAAAACTTAATTCACAACGTATTCTAATATGTTTTGCTTAAGATTCTTAAGTGAATTTATTCACAGCTGACCCATTTATGTTTTAAAATGGGATTGCTTATTAAATAATATGTTTTAGAAAGTGTGATTATCTATGAAAATGCGTCGAATCGACCACATTGTTTTGACGGTCAGTGATCTGGAACGGTCCCGCCGTTTCTACCACGAAGTCTTTGATATGCCGGTAATTGACCAGCAGACCAATGATGAGGTCGTTACCCTGCGTTGTGGTCATCAGTTAATTCGTTTGCAGACGGTTGGCCGGGATCAAAAAGCCCTCCAAGCCGACAAGCCAACTGTTGGTGCTGCTGACCTTTGCCTGGTTTCTGGCGACGATGTTAACGAAACCCTGCACCACTTCAAATCCTATTATGTGGATGTCATTGCCGGCCCAGTGACGAAGTACGGTTCAGAGGGACAAATGACTTCCATCTACCTTCGCGACCCTGATCAGAACTTAATTGAAGTTGCCTTCTACAAAAATAAGTAAAGTAGTTGTGTAAACTACATTGATCAATTTATAATTAATTACGAAGATTTTTATTTGAACGGAGGTTTCAATTATGGGTGAAGCTATTTACATGCGTAAAGCAACACTAGACGACCTGGATGCTGTCTGGGACATCATCCAAAACGCAAAGAAATTACTGAAGGCAGATGGCAGTGACCAATGGCAAAGCGGTTATCCTTCACGTTTGAGCATGGAACAGGATATCGAAGCAAACTCTTGTTACCTATTAATGTATGGTGATGAAATTGTCGGTACCGGTACTTTAATGCTGCAAGGTGATACGCACTACGCCTACATCGTTGATGGTAAGTGGAAGAACGCCGGCCACCCATTCGCAACCATTAACCGGATCGCGATTACTTCTGGTTACCGGGGCAAGCACTTTGCTAACTACATCATGTCAACCTTGATCAGTATTGCTTATACCAATGGTGTACGCAACATCCGGATTTCCACCCACGAAAAGAATGAACGGGTCCACAACCTGGTTCAAAACTTTGGCTTCGTTCAGCGTGGTAAGGTTTACACCGGTCCAACTGACAAGGATATTCGTAACGCTTACGAATTGAACCTGTAATCAAACAAGACAAATAGTTGTTAGGGAGTGAAAGCCCGCCTGCTGACATGGCAGGCTGCTCTCACCCCTTTTTTATTTGCGGAGGTCATTATGGCAGCATCTATTTCCAAAAGCGAGCGTCTGGCTGAGATCATCAAGATTATGCGGCGTCATCAATTTTTGAGTAATTTCTATCATCAAACCAATCCAAAGGAAGTTCTGGCTGCCTTTCAAGAGTTGGGGCCGACCTTCATCAAAATGGGTCAACTGATTTCTACCCGTCCCGACTTGGTTTCGCCCGCCTATATCAAGGCTCTCAGCAAGTTGCAGGACCAGGTGCCCGCCGACTCATATGAAACGGTTTGCCAGGTCATCAAGAATAATACCGGCCACACGCCAGACGAACTGTTTAAAAGCTTTGACCATCAACCCTTTGCTTCGGCTTCGGTTGGTCAGTGCCACTATGCAACTCTGAAAGACGGGACGAAAGTGGTCGTTAAGGTGCAGCACCCAGCAGTGGACCAGCTGATTAAGGCGGACTTGGCCCTCTTCCACCGTGCCGTCAAATTGATGAAGTATGTGCCCGGCAAGCTGACCGTTGTGGATTTCAATCAAGTGTTGGCAGAATTAAGTGCCTCCCTCTTGAGCGAAGTTAATACCATGCAGGAAGCCGTGTGGGGTCAAGAATTCTACCAGCACAACAATGGCGATGGTATCATCCAGGTGCCAAAAGTTTACTTGGATCAGTGTCACCCACAAATTCTGGTCAACCAGGCCATGCCGGGCAAGTCAATCAAATATCTGGTTAACCAGCCAGCACCGACCGACAAGCAGGCCGCCCAACAGTGGCAGGCCGAACGCAAAACCGTGGCCGAAACCCTGGTTCAGAACTTTATTAAACAGGTGTTTGTCGATCATTTCTTCCATGCCGACCCGCACCCAGGCAATATTTTGTTCTACCGGGTAACGAAACCACAATTGGCAACCAAGAAGGATGTTCAGCGCCAATTTGGTGACTTAACCGTCCACTTCAGCAGTCAAGAATCCCTGCCACCATACCGCTTGGTTTACCTGGACTTTGGGATGATGGGCCGCTTATCTAGTGCCATGGCGGATGGGATTGCCAAGATTATCCTGGCCATTGCTAGCCGTGATGAATACGCAGCTGCCCAAGCCGTCTTGAACGTCTGCAACCGCACTGGCGAAGTTGATGAACAAGGCTTCACCCGTGATTTTGGTCGTTTTATTCAACCATATTTGAAGACGCACCTGGCCGACATCGATATGGGTCAGCTAATCTTCTCAATGACCCAGCTTTGTCAAGGACACCATCTGCAGCTACGGCCGGAAGTCACCCTATTATTTAAGGCCTTTGGCAGCCTTGAAATGACCGTCGCCAAACTCGATCCACAGATTTCGATGATGAGTGTGGCCCGGCCATTTGCTAATCAATGGTTTAAAGAGCACTATAATCTCAAAGAATCGTTGGCTAACCATGCCCATGAAGGCTACTCTGCCCTAGTTGCTGGAGCCCAAATCCCTAAAAAAGCCAACCGTTTGTTAGATCAGGTTTTGAATGGTCAAGGACGGGTCAACCTGCACTATGTTGGTCAACGGAAAGTATTGGACAAGGCCAACCGCATGTTAAACCGACTCTTGATTGTGATCATGCTGGCTTCTTTGATCATGTCATCATCAATCCTTGTGGTCGGTTCGTCAGCTCACCCGGTCATCTACAAGCTGGGCGTGGCCGGTTGGGTATTGGCCATTGTGATTACCGCCATCCTGCTAATAAAAAACGCCTACGATTCCTGGCATCGTAGGCACTAATCATTCAGCGATATTCAGTTGGATTGTCAATCGCAGCGAATGTCCTCTCCTGGCACACAATCGCAATCAACCATTTCGGGAGCATTTACGGCTTTTTGGGCTAACAGCTTTTGTAAACTGGCGATATCCTTTTTACTTAGTTCGGTATGCTTGATCACATGTAACAAAGATTGACCGGCATGCATTTGACAAATACTGGCAAATAATTGATCCACCGCTTCATTCATTGTTTCCTGTTCTTTTACCAAGGGTTGGTAGATAAATGCACGACCATGCCGAATGGTCTTTAAAGCACCCTTCTTAACCAGGCGATGTAACAACGTCTTAATGGTCGCGGATTGCCAGTCAACCTTACGCTGCAGAATAGTAGTCACTTGGGCACTGGTAGCTTCTTTCAGCGTCCAAATAATCCGCATCACTTGCCATTCTGCGGGGCTAATATCACAATTTGTCTCCATCGAATTCACCTCAGTTTTAATTTACAACCGTAAACTTATTTCGTCAATTATCTGGGGCTGGATTCCGATTCATTGTTAATGAACAATTAAGACAAATTCATGCAATTCTTAAGCCTGCAACCGCTTACCATCTGTTATAATGAGTCGAAAGAAAACAATACTTAAATTACTTAAGATGGTAAAAGGGAGTGTGTCATATGATGTCGACTTTAAGCAACCTCATTGCAATGATTGGTTTATTATTCTTAATGGTAATTACGCTCTTCCATGGGGTTCATATGACCCATTTTGGTAGCCATCACCGCGCTGCCTAAACCAGAAAAGCTAAACTTCAGACGGACTGCTGATTTTTCAGCAGTTTTTTTGTGCTATTTTTAGGTCATTAAAGTTATCCGCAATAAATAACCCTGTTTGAAAAATATTTTTTTGAAAATTGGCGCCCAAGGCATTGAGTGTTTAACAAGAAAACTATAATCAACAAGAGCTCAATCCCTTCTCGCCCTTCACTTTCTTTTATTACAGAATCATTACAATAACTAATATAACAAAATTATTTATTTATCCATGATAACTAGAACGCCTTTTCTTCAACTTTTTGTGTCACTTTTAATAAATCATGCTATACTAAAAATTGAAAAGAGGTCTTAGATATGGAAATGAATGAACAAGCTATTCAAAACATTAACAAATCTGACTTCGAATTCACGGACGAGAAGGACAACAAGATTGATTTAAGCAAGGTCGCTGAAGAACCTAAGGGCACCGAATACGACTTCCGTCTTAACAACCACATTGTCCAAGACAACATGACGGAGAATCAAATGGAAGAAACGGTTAACCACCTGTTTGCCGCTTAATTTATAACTCAACTTATCTATTCAAAACTGCGATTGGGTCAATTCTCAACCGCAGTTTTATTTTATCTGATAACAACGTTCCATCACCCTGGTCAGTTCCGCACGCATTTGTGGTTCGACTGCTTGGCCATAGTGCTGTTTGTATGCCTCGTTAACAATCCATAAGAGCTTGGCCTTTTCCCAGCATGCCACATGTACGCGCATCTGCCGGCCACGATGATAATTATTTGCCAGTTGTGTGCATTCATGTTGGTAACCATAGCAATGCATCAGATAATGCAGGACGCCCAATTGGAGGTTCGATAACTCGTCGGCTGCCTCTAAGATCCTGGTAAAGGTGTCCTTATAGGCCGGAATAGCCACCCGACACTTCAAATTGCGATTAACTAGGTGCAAGTCAACCATCCCTTGGTCAGGCAAATAGACATAGCCAGTTAGAAAGCGGGCCATATAGAAGACCAGGTTAGGATTATGTAAACCACCGCTGGGTAACAACCGATTTAGGCCGGCAATTATCCCGCGCACATTTTTGCCTAGTAATCGTGAGCTTGGACAGATATTGCTCTGTAAGCAGTTATTTACCCGAGCAAAAGAATTAATGGATTCACGCAGGCTTTGATCAATCACCACATGGCTGCCATCGGCCATTAAAACGAAAGTCTGATGATCACCGTAAGAAGTTAACAGCAAACAATTGTCCCAATTCAAATTGGCTCGCTGCAAGTGACAATTTACCTGTGCTTTCAAAGCATTCAACGTTATAAGCCCATCTTCAGCCTGACCTTCATCTTCCATCACTAACCACTACTTTCTTCTAACCGCTGTAACCGTTTTCAAGGCCACTCAAAGATTAACGAAAATCAGGAAACATGTCAATGATTATTCAAGATAATAGTCGCTATCGATCAACAAATAACGTTTTGTTCAGCATTTGTCCAAAGATCTGCCAGCAAACATTTTTTTGATTATATTTAGAAGAATCATTTCATTAATCACTCTTTTAACTTCTAAACGTCATTTTTGCGATTAACGTTCTTTTGATTTTTGTAGCTATCCTAAAATCGCTTGGCCAAGTAAAACAAGCAAAGGATAGATGAAGATGAATTCAGTTAACAAAATTGCGTTTCAAAAAGCGATTAAGCAAAGTTACAAACCTCAATATCAGTCCATCATTTTTGGTGCCTTGAAAAGACTCCATCAGTGTCCTCAGCAAGCCAACTGGGACGACCTTGTGCAAGAAGCCCGAATTGTCCTGGCTTCAAAGTTGATGGTCATAGGCAATAATGATAAACAGCGCAATCCCTACCTGTACCAATACGTGTACTGGCGATTACTTGATTTATTGCGTAGTCAACAGCGCCGCCTGACTCGCCAGGTCAATCAGGATGAGGACAACCAAATCATTTTGCCAATCGATGATCATATGAGTGAAGTCTACGAACGGCGTGAAAATGATCAGCTCTTCAAGCAGTTAAAACCCATTCTGACATCTCGGCAAAAAGCCTACTTGGATTTGTTATTGCAAGGTTATTCTGATCAAGAAATTGCTTTAGCTTGGCATTGCTCAAGACAAGCCCTAAATAACCTACGTCGGCGCGTAATTGCCAAAGGACGGCGGTTATTTAAACAGCATAATTAATTTACTTTAACGGTCTCGCTTTAGCTGGCGGGGCTTTTTTCAATTAATGCACTCATCAATAAGTGAATGGCATCGGGGCTGTAGCCATGTGCCCGCAAATAATCCGTTGCAATCAGCCAATCACCATTGACCAGTAGAGACTCAAGATCGTTCATTTTCTTACCCCCCTATTATTTACACACGGCAAAACTCATAAATTACAACAAAATAATCAAATAATTTTCAATTTAGATAAGCGGCCGCGAGCCATTTTTGCCTTGTCATCGTCATCCCAGCTCACTTATAATTTATTGAAAAATGTTTAAGGAGGCGTTGCCATGTCAATTGCGCAACTGTTTAACCAGGTCGCCGTGATCTTCCTGCTCATGCTGCTGGGAGCGTTCATCCGCAAAATCGGGTTCCTCCATCCTCAATCGGTTAATGACCTAACCAATATCACCCTTTATTTCCTGTCACCACTAGTGATTATCAGGGCTTTTGAGCAACCATTCTCCTCTGTGCGTTTCCATCAGTTGGCAGTTTTGGTAATCGGGGTGTTTCTGACTTACTTCGTCTCAATCATCTTAGCCAAGCTGGTCTTTTATCGAGAAAAAGATCTCAATATCAAGCGAATCGCCATCTATGGCAGCAGTTATTCCAATAATGGTTTCATGGGGATTCCATTAGCCCAGGGTCTCTTCGGCAGCATTGGTGTTTTCTACGCTGTGGCCTCAATGATCGGCTTCAACGTCATGTCCTGGACTCAGGGGATCGGTATCTTTCAAGAAAAGCAGCAACGCCACTGGGGCACCGAATTGAAAAAGATCCTGTTGAATCCCAACATCATCGCGATCATTTTAGGGCTGATCATGTTTATCAGTTCCTACCATTTGCCAAGAAGCATCGCCAGTTTCGTTAACTACACCAGTCCAGCATTCACTCCCTTATCAATGATTATCATCGGCAGCAACCTAGCCGACATGGAAGTCAAGTCGATTGAATTACCGCCTACGCTTTGGCTCAGCTTGGTGCTCAGAAACCTGGTCTTTCCAATTCTGGGGATTTTCATCCTCGTAGCTTTGGGTGTAACTGGTGTGCCCTTATACACAACCGTCATCCTCTCCGCTTGTCCAGTTGCTGGTTTAGTCGTCCTATTCACGCTGCAAGCTCATGGCAATGCCAAACCAGCCACGATGTTAATGAGCCTGTCCACCATCCTCAGCTTGATCACCATTCCCATTGTGTACTGGCTTTGCAGCTTGTTTGGCTAACAAAAAAAGTCGCAGACGAAAAAATTGTCTGCGACTTTTTCTTTTATCGTAAAACTTAGTCAGCGTTCTTCAACTTCGGAATCAAGTTGGCCAATACATCAATGAGACGATCGATATCCTCACTGGTGTTGGTCATCCCTAGGCTAATCCGTAATGATTCAGAAACCCGCGGACTGTTTTTGCCATACATTGCGACCAAGACGTGAGATGGCTCCAGTGAACCAGCCGTGCAAGCAGAACCAGCAGCGGCAACGACTCCCGCCAAATCCAGGTCCGTCAACAAGGCGTCACTGCGCACGCCCTTAAACCAGATGTTCATTGTCTGTGGCGTCATATGGTCATTGTCAAACGCACCATTCAGTTCAAAGTCAATGTCATGCTCTTTCAAGCCCTGAACCAGTTGCTTCTTCAAAGCCCAGTACTTTTCAGCATTCTTTTGCAACTGGTCGTTTTCAAAGTGCAGTTGAATGGCCTTAGCAAAGGCAGCCGCTTGCGGAACATTCTCCGTACCGGCCCGACGCTTCATTTCCTGATCGCCACCACGAATCAAGGATGGCAAATTGATGCCGTCACGCCGGTAAAGAAAACCGATCATCTTTGGACCGTTGATCTTGTGGGCGGACGTCGACAGCAGGTCAATATGGTCTTTCTGCACGTCGATTGGTACTGCCCCATAGCCTTGCACGGCATCCGTGTGGAACCAAGCATTCGAATCCTTCACAATTTCGCCAATTTCGTGGATCGGCAGGTGGCTGCCCACCTCGTTGTTGACCGTCATGATTGATACCAGGATCGTGTCGTCGGTCAAAGCATCCTTCAACTGTTGCAGATCGATTTGTCCATCTTCGTCAACGTCCAGGTAAGTCACCTTGAAGCCATAGTTCTTCTCCAGATCTTCCAATGGGCGCAGGATGGCCTCATGCTCAAACTTGGTCGTGATAATGTGCTTGCCTAATTTCTGCCGTGCGCGGGCCGTTTGGTAAATGACCGTGTTATCACTTTCGGTCCCACCGCTGGTAATCACGATTTCGTTATCATCCGCCGCATTAATCGACTGAGCCATCAGGTGACGACTGTTTTCCAGTGTTTGACGGGCAATCCGGCCGTAATAATTAGTGGTTGACGCGTTGCCCCATGAATTCACCATGGCGTCGTCCAAAGCCTGGATCGTTTCCGGAACCATCGGGGTTGTACCAGCATTATCTAAGTAAACTGGGTGCTTATCCATCTTCTTCAATTCCTCCTACACAGGTGTGTCTCAAACAAAATAATCATAACAGGACTCTGGTCGAAGCTCAATCAAAGAGGTTTCTCATGCGGCCATCACGATCAATAGCAATGGCCTGAATCCCAGCCGTTTGCCGCACCACTTGTTCAATATAGGACCAATCATGCCCAAACAGGATTGAGGTCCAGAGCTCACCCGTGAGCGAATCACGGGAGATAATCGATAAACTGGCCAGGTCAGTGGTAAAGGGATAGCCGGTCGTTGGATCCAACAGGTGATGGTAAAAATGGTGGTGAGCGGTAAAGTTTCGTTGATTGATTCCAGAGGTCACAATGGAACGATCTTTCAGACTAAGTGTCCGAATACATTGTCCCATTGGCTTGGTCGGATCTTGCAGGCCAACCACCCACGGTCGATTTTGGGCGCGGGCATTGCCACCAATCACGACCACATTGCCGCCCAGATTGATCATGCCGCTGGTCACGCCGTCATGCCGCCAGCCCTTGGCAATCAAATCCGCAAAGTAGCCTTTCGCTAGTGCGCCTAAGTCGATCTCCATGCCGCTCTTGGCCAAGTACACGCGTGAATGTTGGGCGTCCAAGAAGATATCATGCGGGTCCGTCAACTTCATCTTTTCCTTAATTGCCTGATCAGACGGTAGGTGCGCGTCTTTGAAACCAATGTGCCACAACTTTACCAAGGGGCCAATCGCAATATTCAAGTTGCTTTGGTCGAATAGACTGTACCGTTTACCCACTTCGATCAGCCAAAACAGCTCCCGGGGCACGACAACCGCCCTCTTCCCGGCATTCGCGTTGATTTTCATTAATAGCGACCGGTCATCGTTGGCAGAAAAGACAGCTTCAAAATGGCGCAGCTGTTGAGCCGCCCAGTTCAGCTCTTCGTGAACGTCACCAGTGCTTTGCTGGATGGTTAGGCTGATGATGGTCCCCATTAACTGTAAATGTTTGGTGGTCATAAATAACCTCCCTTGTGCTTCATTGTCTGCTTGCAAATATGGCCCAACAGCTTACAATTAGAGAAACTATTGGAGGTTTGCTATGCTCGATCAACAACTAGATATTTTTGATTTAAAGAAAATACAGGTTCGCCATACCAAAGCTGAGTTCGTCAAAATGGGTCAGGCTGCCCAAGCAAAAGTCAGTAGCAAGGCTTTAGCCACGTACCATGACGTCCAGCGTGATCCTTTGCAATACATTCAGTATACCGAATCCAAGATGATTCAGGAATTGCTGCCTTTGCGCCACGGTCGGATGATGGTCAACCCGTTCACTTTCTACCGCGGTACGGCCGAATTGATGGAAGAGGATTTGAAGCATCAGTCACAAAGCCAAGTCCTGACCATTCTCTGTGGTGATGCGCACGTCAACAACTTTGGCTTTTATGCTTCACCCGAACGTCAGCTCTTGTTTGGGCTCAATGACTTTGACGAAGCACGAATTGGCAACTGGGAAAGCGACTTGAAGCGCCTGTTGGTCAGTGTTGAATTAGCCGGTCAGCTCAACGGCTTCTCGCAGGCCAACCTCACCGATTTGATACAGCAGATCACCAAGACCTACCGTCATGCAATCAAGCGCAGCAACCGCCAGTCTTTGTCACAGATCTATTACTTCCAATTCCAATACCAAAACATGGTCGACATCGTCAAGGAAATGGGTGATGACCATTCAGCCGAACAGCTGGCAAAAATTCTCCAGAAGATTCTGACCAAAAGCCAGCGCTCCAATTCCGAGCAGATCGTGAAGAAAATGTGTGTCGCAGATGAGAATGGTCACCTGCGTTTCAAGGATAATGAGCCCCGTGCCCGCCATGTCGGAGCGGTCCGTTATCAAGAAATCTTGAGCGGCTACCGCAAGTATCGTGATAATGCGCGGGAAGACATCCGCATTTTCCTTGCCAACTTCGGCGTTGAAGATATCATTCGCTACAGTGTTGGCGTGGGCAGTTTTGGCACACGCTGCTACCTATTGCTCCTGACCGGCAACGATGGCAGTCACCTGGTCTTGCAGATCAAGGAGGCACTGCCGCTGCGCTATAACCTGCTTGCCATGCCGGTGAACGCCGCCATTGCTAGTGGTCCGCGTTCCGGCCGTCGAATCGTAACCGCTCAACGAACCTTGCAGTCATCGTCTGATCCCTTCTTGGCCGCCACTAGTTTTGCTGGTCGTAGTTATTATGTCCGTCAATTCCGCGACATGAAGGAATCCATTGATGTCTTAAAACTCGATTTTGAAAGTTACACTCTTTACTGCGAAACCTGTGCTTTATTGCTTGCCACCGCTCACTATCGGACGCCGATTGCGCCAATGATCCGTGGCTATCTGAAGCAACAAAAAGCGCTCGACAAAGGATTGGCTCAATGGGCTCTTGCTTATACCAAACAAGTTGAAAAAGACTATGACTGCTTCGTTCACGCCATCAAGAATGGCCAACTAGCAGCCGTAAAATAAACAGCAACACGAAAAACGTGACCAGCCGACAGCAGCACTAGTGCCTGCAGGCTTGGGTCACGTTTTTTATCGTCGTCAATCTTCCAAAATAACGATTTCGGCCATCAAAATCTCTGAATACAAATGGCTCACGATCGGCATGAACCGCTCTTCTTGTTGCGAAATCGTACTCAGGTATTCTCGTTCTTCCTGAAAGGCCAAACGATAGGCCATTTCCAAGGTGTTGGTTTCAGCCGCATTCATATCCGGTTGACGCAAAGTCTTGCGGAATGCATAGATGAAGTGGCGCAAAGTGGTCTGACCCATCTGTGCCCGCAAGTCAAAGATGATCTGCCGCTTCAGTTCATCGGGCAGGTAGATCTGGTTAATGCGGTCAATGGCGTGCTTAACCATCGCCTTGCGGAAATAATTGATCTTCTGTTGAATCTCGTGGGTGTCCGCCTCTTTGGGCAAAATGAAGCGGAAAACAATGGTTGGTACTAACAGACTCAGGATGATCAGGACTGCTTCAGCCATCAGCACCATTTCAAAATCGGTCCGTTTAACTGCCGTTTCAGCAACCATGTAGGCTAAAGCGAAGGTCACCGCCCCATGGACACCGCCAAGGGCAAAGACCCACGACGCATGCCAGTCCATTTTCATCACGAACTTGCTGTAAACCAAGCGTACCAAGACGTTGCCAAGGTACAAAACCATCCCGACAAACAGCCATGCTCCGGGCGAATGAATGGCCTCATTGTGCCGGGTAATCCGGACCAACACTACCCCAAGCATGACGAACACAATGCCGTTCATGATTTCCGTAAAGAGTTCCGTGACCACGTTTGAGTTGGTAATTAAACGCGGGTTAGTCAAGCGGCTTCGTTCAGCTTCAGCGTTATGCATGAGTCCGGCACAAACGACGGCGATAATCCCAGAAACGTGGATTGCCTCAGCCAAGTAGTAGATAAAGAACGGCGTGGCCATGAAGATCACCAGTGCAGGCGTACCATTATAGGACGGATTGTTGCGGATGCTGTCCATGTGCAGGATTGACTGTCGAATCAAAATCAACACCATCGCGACTAAGAAACCGACGATCACCCCGCCCACGGCTGAATATAGGAAGTTAGTCAGGGTTTGGGTGAAGTTGATGTAGCCATTTACATACCAAAGGATCGCCGTATTCAACAGGATCAGGCCGGACGCGTCATTAAACAACGATTCCAGTTTTAAATAAGTGCGTTCCTTTTTCGGAATCACCAAACCATCAGAAACGGCGTCCGAAGCCGTGGCATCCGTCGGTGTACTGATTGCCGCCAAGATAAAGGCTAGCGGCATGCTCATAATGCCGACCGCATGGGCCGCAAAACCCGCGACCACATAGCAAGCCAGCACCATGATGATGGTCAGCGACAAAATTTGTTTCCATTTTTTGGCAACTAAATGAAAGCGCGTCTCCATTCCTTCAAAAAACAGGAGTGGCGCTACCACGATCCCCATGAACAGTTCGGAATGAAAGGCGACGACAGCGTGATTTGAGATGGGAATTAATGCAAGGCTCATCCCTAAAAACACGTTGATGTAGTTAATTGGGATGGCGTGCAAAAGGTGCCGTTGCAGCATAATCCCAATCACGGCAGCCGCAATGACGACGCCGGCTGAGAGAATCAGATTCATTTTATTTAACTCCCCGAAATAATTTTAAATACCATTATATCTAAGCTAATTCAATGTCTCCAGTTTAGCGCTTTTTTTAGGGTCTTTGCAGTACCGAATTTTTTTGCTAAAATGACGTTTCTAGGTTTTCTCGTAAAACGTTTTAAAAGGGTTAGCTAACCTCACATTGTTTGCGAAGACATTAAAATCGCATTATAATTTAATAAGTTACTCTGTAACGTTTGTTAAGGAGATGAGTAATTATATGGGTCAAAAAGCCAATAAATCCAACCATTTGGAGCGTGGCTTATCTAACCGTCACGTCCAAATGATTGCTCTTGGTGGTGCCATTGGTACAGGGTTATTCCTTGCCTCTGGCGAATCAATCCATGATGCCGGTCCGGCGATTCTGATCAGCTACTTAGTCACTGGGATTATCTGTTTCTGGATGATGCGGGCAATGGGCGAAATGATGATGACCGATGTCTCATATGGTTCGTTCGTTGACCTGATCCACAAGTACTGGAGTCATCAGGCCGGTTTTGTGATCGGCTGGGCATACTGGGCCAGCTGGATTGCAATTGCGATGGCTGAATTAACTGCCATCGGTATCTATATCAAATTATGGTTACCGGGCTTGCCGCAATGGGTTCCCGGCCTAATCACATTACTGTTGTTAATCTGCGTGAACTTGATTACCGTCAAGGCTTTCGGGGAAGTTGAATTCTGGTTCGCGTTGGTGAAAATCCTGGCAATCATTGCCTTGATTCTGATCGGTGTCTTCATGATGCTCTTCCGTTTCAAGACCAACGCGGGTTATGCCTCACCTGTAAACTTAGTTAGTCACGGCGGCTTCTTCCCTCGCGGATTGCGCGGTATCATTGTTTCGCTGCCAAACGTTGTCTTCGCCTTCTTGGGTGTGGAAATGGTTGGTATGACGGCCGCTGAAACGAAGGACCCCCACGAAGTCATCCCCCGGGCCATCAATAACATTCCGGTCCGGATCTTGATCTTCTATATCGGGGCTTTAGGCGTGATCATGTGCATCTACCCATGGTTCTTGCTCCATGCTTCCTCAAGTCCATTCGTTATGGTCTTCAAAGAAACGGGGATTGCCAGTGCTGCGGATATTATTAACTTCGTCGTGATCACCGCGGCGGCTTCATCATGTAACAGTGCCCTGTTCACGACGGGACGGATGCTTTCCGAACTGACCGCTAAGTCTGAGAGCAAGCGGGTCCGCTGGTTCAGTCATATTTCAAGTCATTCGGTGCCTAACCACGCGATCATGGTTTCAGCTTCCTTGATTTTGATTTCCGTTCTGCTCAACTACTTCATTCCAAGTGCCGTCTTCAGCCTGATTTCAGGGATCGCTACTACCAGCTTCCTCTTCATCTGGGGTTCCATCATGGTTGCCCACCTGAAGTTCCGCCAACAATATCATGGCAAACTGGAATTCAAGACGCCTTGGTATCCTTACTCCGACTACTTGGTAATTCTCTTCTTCGTCGTGGTTGGGATTACGATGCTCTTGAAGCACACCACGATGATCTCACTCTTTGCTGACTTGGCTTGGTTTGCAATCCTGGTCATCCTGAGTCATTGGCACAAAGAAATTCCAGCAAAAAAGAAATAAGTTTTGAATTGTCAACAACGGCCTTCATCCATTTTGGAATTGAAGGCCGTTTTATTTTGTCCGAAATTTGGTTGCAAATTAATTCTTGATATGCGAACATATGTTCTGGAGGCGGGATGATGATGGACCCATTTAAAGAAGGACGGCGCATTAACGAACGGATTGCCAAATATTTCAAGCCCCAGGCGTTTGCCACCCAATACCGGATTGCGGTGGTTTATTACGCGCCAGAAGATGGCTATAATCTATTTTTCGACCTGACCCGCACACGGACGTTTTCGCGTTCCATTCCCATCGGTGAGATGACTCATTACGACTTTAAAGATCTAGTGTTGGTCTTGCGCACCATCCGTACTAAATACCAATTCACGATGGTCTACCGTAATTTCACGCCTGATCAGTTAAAGGTCTTACGGCGCCAGATTCATTAATCAATTTAGGCAACAAAAAAACGGGCTGCATTGCTGCAGTCCGTTAAGGAGTTGGGCTAGCTGGATTCGAACCAGCGCATGACGGTACCAAAAACCGTTGCCTTACCGCTTGGCTATAGCCCAATGATTGCCTTTCGACAACAGTATTAATATATCATTATTTTCTCCGAATGGCAAGTCAACAATAATGAAAAAAAGTTCTTACGAAAAGAATAATTGTCTGGTATAGTAATCAATCGTTGGCTTAAAAAAGAATGGAGGAATTGATTTTATGGACACAACTATGAACGCTAATGTACGCCTTCAACCGCGCGTCCAAGTCCACCATCCCAAGCTCGCGATGGTAAGTATGATGTTAGGAGCCTTTGTCGGTATGTTCAGTGAAACCTCATTGAACATTGCCCTGCCCCAACTCATGGCCGAGCTGCACGTTAGTCAGTCTAGTATTCAATGGCTGGTGACTGGCTACATGTTAGTCATTGGTATCATCTTGCCACTTTCAAGTATCTTAACGAAATGGTTCAGTACCCGGCAGATCATTATTTTTGGTCTCTGTGACTTCACCCTTGGTGCCATCATCTCAGCAATGGGTAACATGTTCGGCATGGTCTTACTCGGCCGGATGATCCAGGGAATTGGTACCGGACTGATTTTGCCGTTGATGTTTACGGTGGTTATGCAAATCTTCCCACCACAAAAGATTGGTGCGGTAATGGGCATGTGTGCACTGGTCATCATGTTTGCACCAGCCATCGGTCCTACTTTGACCGGGTTGATTCTCAAAGCCGCTTCCTGGCACTGGATTTTCTGGTCATTTGTACCCTTCTTGCTGATTGCCTTGGTTTTCGCAATCACGTCACTGGAAAACGTCAATGAATTAACCAAGCCGCATGTAGACTTCTTATCGATTGTGGAATCAATCATTGGTTTTAGCGGATTGATCGGTGGCGTCAGTTTAGCAAGTCGCGATGGTTGGACATCCGTCTCCGTGATTGCTTGCTTATTGATCGCCCTGATTTCTCTGGGACTGTACTGCTATCGTCAGATCCATTTGGAAAGCCCAATCTTGAATCTGCGGATCTTCAAGTACCGTGATTTCCGGATCGGCGCCATCATCGTGATGGTTGACTTTGCCATTATTTTGTCCGCAATGTACCTGCTGCCACAATACATCCAAAACGGTTTGCTACTGCCCGTTGCCTTAACGGGGATCATCATGCTGCCCGGTGGGGTCATCAACGCCTTGACTTCCGCTTTTGCCGGCCGGATCTACGACAATACCGGTGCCAAATTACCGGCACGGTTAGGTATGCTGATTGCCTTAGTCGGCGTCATCTTGCTGCTCTTTGCCAATGACCATGCCAGTGTGGGCTACGTTATCTTTGCCCATGTTGTCTTGATGATCGGCTGCCCACTGGCAATGTCACCGGCCCAAACTAGCGCTCTGAATGCACTTAGTGGTCGTGAAGCTAGCGATGGCAGTACGATTTTGAACACCATGCAACAAATCATTGGGGCCTTGGCAACTGCCCTGGCAACCAGCTTCCTGGAAATAGGTCGTCTCAGTGCTAATGGCACTAGTCATGCCTACGCATTCACCAACGGGGTCCACTTCGGTCTTTACTTCACCTTGGCCCTTGTTGTCATCGGCTTATTGGCCAGCATGCAAATCAAGGACAATGGTCGCTAATCTTTAACATGCTATACTGAACATGTTTAGCAAGTTAAAGAAGTGACTGAATTGAGTAAACACAAGATAACAACTGACAGTAATTATTTCGACAGCCGCTATGCTGGTGAAGATCGCGATGACAATAATGCCAACGAGTTAAGCGTTCAACCAGACGGCGGTGATGAGAAGCGCCTGAGTCTCCTGCTGACCAACTGGGACGCAGACGGGCACGAATTTGATAATACTTTCTCCCTGACCAAAGAGGAGGCTCGGCTGCTGGGTTCCCTGTTAACCAGTTGGGGACAAGATGAACGTTAAACTGTCATCAGAAATAAAGCACATGATCGTATCTTCGACCATGTGCTTTTTCAGTTGGCTAATTGGAAGTGCATGTTAGAATGTTACTAACTTTGTCACTGAAAAGGAGTCTTGCAATGACTTTTTATACCTTGTCTTATTTGGAAAAACATCAGCAGATGAACCAGTTGATCAATAATTTGGTAATGATTGTGTTCATCATTCTAATTGCCATCATGGCTGTCAAATATTTCCGTCATCGGTTAATCACCCGCTACCGTGACTTTGGCATTATTTTCTTCCTCTTACTGCTACTTTTTGCTGGCTTCCAAATCACTGATATGGAGAAGAATACGACCAAGCAGGCACAGACTAGCCAGATGGTCCCCTTCATCAAATCGGTTGCCATGGATCACCACGTCAAAACAAGCCAAGTGGTCGTGAATTCAACCACTTTGACGGACGGGATCATTGTCCGCATTAAAGATGCAGATTACCGGGTCAACCTGTCAGACAGCGGTGACAACTACACCCTTACTAGGGCCCACGTCATTGACCACCGAGTTAAGTTGGAAAAGTAGGAGGCAATTGTGATGGATACTTATGGCTTAATTATCATCAAATTCGTTTTGGGTATGTTGTGCCTGATCTTGCAGATTAACCTCCTGGGCAAGGGCAACCTGGCACCCACTTCTGCCATCGACCAAGTGCAAAATTACGTCCTTGGTGGGATTATCGGTGGCATTATCTACAACAGTCAGGTGACCGTCCTCGAATTCATCATGGTCCTCCTCATCTGGACCATCATCGTCTTCGTAATCAAAGTGGCCAAAGAAAACAATGCTTGGGTGCGCCGCGTCATTGACGGCAATCCGCGGATCTTGATCCGTAACGGAAAACTGATGGTCAAAAATTGTTTGCGGGCTGGAATGACGGCCAATGATTTAATGTTCCAACTTCGCAGCCGCGGGATCGACCAAATTGCCAAAGTCAAAAGCGGCATTCTGGAGCAAAACGGACAGCTGATCATTATCGAAAACGATGAGCATAACGTCCGCTTCCCCATTATTAGCGACGGTCAACCCAATCAGGACGTGCTGGAATTAATTCATCACGATCAAGATTGGCTACAGAATCAGGTTCAGCAAGCTGGCTTTGACCGCATTGAGGACATCTATTTAGGTGAGTACATCGAGGGGCAACTTAACTTAACCCCCTACCCTAAAAACTAAGCAAAATAAAAAGTGGGAGTGAGACAGAACTAGCTTGCTAGTTCGTTTTCGAACCCCCGCAAGCACAAAGAGGGCTCCAGTGTTCGGATCTTCCGAACATTGGAGCCCCTTTGTGTACTGCGCTGCAGCATTTTCGACTATATAGAGGGTCTTATGTCACAACCCATTTTTCTATGCTCTTTTACGGCGATAGAGGATCACTGAAACTGCTGCACAAACAAGTGTCCAAAGCAGACCGACGAGGCTAACAAGTGCCCCTTCGTGTAGACCTGGCAAATGGTAAGTGAAACGAATCCGGTGGGTACCGGCAGAAAGACGGAGGCCCAGGAAGGCTTGGTTAGTCCGTAAGACCTTCGCTGGCTTCCCATCAACGGTTGCAGTCCACCCACTCGAATATGGAATCGACGAGGTGAGGATTCCTGTTCGCTGGGTAGTAATTCTGCCACTCAACTCGTTTTGACCAAACTGCAGATCCTGAATACCATGCCGGCGAATCGTTGCCACTTCACGGTCATACTTAGCGCCCAGGTTCTCGGCAACGACTTGATACTTGAGTTCGTAGTTGCCCAGCTTTGAAGGCTCAAATGACAGTTTTTGTGGCAAGCTCCCCCGGTAATAGCCGATGTTGACGGTCCCGTTCTTCACCCGTTTGAAGAGCGACAGGACGCTTTGCTTGGATTGGCTGATTTCGGCCGTCCCAAACCGACTGCCAAAGAAGAGCTTGAAGGAAATATCCGGCGAACCGCTGATAACGTGGTAACGCCAGTACTTGTAACGGTTGAAGCGTTCGTTGATGACGGTACCAGGATTGGTTGCCATCTCAGCCACGTGCTGCTGTTCATACTTCAGCTGTTCCTTCATAGAGAACGGCGTGTACTTGATCTTGGAGAAGTCAATGTGCAACTCGGTCTTCTTGTAGCGCGCCCGCCCCTTCTTCGTCTGTAAGTCAGGAAATTGAAGCTGATAGGTCTCGTCGCCATCCGTGTACTTCAGGTGACTTGGATCGATCTTATTAAAGCGGTTTGAGATCAGCTGTGATTTGACTGGCAAGACGTTGCCCTTCAAATCCGCGGCTTTCAGGCCCTTAGTTGCCTTACTGCTGTTGTTCACAACGACCCCGCTGGCCAGTGCCCGCTCCTTAGCCGTTGGCGACAGCTTATTGTAGCGCGCTTGGCTGATGTAGGAATCCTGCCAATAAAGCAGCGGGAAGTTCTGTTCAGTCTTGTAGCGGATGGTTTGGATCGGCGTCAGGTCCTTAATCGACTTGGCGTCAGATGGCTGGCCTTTATCGAAGTTGATAATCGGGTCGGTCAGCTTATCTTGCAGATAGCCGGCTGGCACCTTGGTGGCGTTCTTACCATCACTCTGCGCAAAGATGTATTTGACGCCGTAGAAGTTATTCAAGACCGACCGATCATCCGCCTGGCGAATCGGGATGTTGGCCGTGTATTGAATGTTTTGCAGCGAATCATTGAACTGCCCGAGAAAATGGTTCTGCAGCGAGTAATAAGAATCAATGTTATGCAAGCCCGTAGTCAGGTCGTTGTCAAACTTATGATCAGCAATAATGCGGTTGTTACTGATTGTATTGACTCGGTAAGGTGCCGTTCGATCGAGTCCGGCATCCAGATTGCCATAACGATTAGCGGTGATTACCTGGTATTCACCGCGGTTCAGCATTTCCTTAGCAAAACCACCGTTGTATGGCGATGCAGCATAAATGGCGTTGAAGCCGGCATTGACGACAACCAGGAGCAAAAGCCAGCGATCCGGGTTAGCCAGGTGGTGGAGGTTAATCATCCACAGAGCCAGCAGCGACAGGATCAGGAAAATCACCGGCATGAACATCGCGGTATCGTTCTGGAAGAAGTAGGTGACGATCAGGATCAACAGGTACACCACGGTCGCCCAGTTGAGGATCCACAAAGTATGGTGGTCCAAAGTCGGGGCGTCCTGGATTAGGATACAGACCGCCATGGCCAACGGCAGGTAGATCAACAGGGTCCACCGGTTGGAAGCCGACATCATCCCGTTGAAGACCGCCCCGATTGCTGGAATCAGCAGCATGATCAGCGACATGCCCAGACTGATGGTCAACAATGGGTACTTCTTTGGCCGCGAATAGATGTATACCAAAGCAATGAAACCGATGCTGACGATCCCCAATGCAGACCAGAAAATGAAGTACCAGTCACTACCGTTGATTAATTGCTTAGGCAAAAACAGATAGTAATACAGCGGATAAGTCTTCAGGCCGTTGGCAAATTCGGACCCGGCCCGCGTGGAATTCATCACCGCGATCAGCTCTGGTACCAACATCACTGACGACAGCAAAATACTGGTCACCGCTGCAAATGCCAATTTCAAGAAGGTCTTGCCGTAATTTAAAGTCTTGCGGTAATGCGTAGCCACGCGCAGGACCAGGTAGAACATGGCCCCGATGCCCAGTACGAAAGCCAAGTAGTAGTTGGAAATCAACATCCAGGTGAAGACACCCAGCAGCGGCCAGGCACTACCACCCTGCAAGACTCGCTCGATCTGAACGACAATCAGCGGGAACAAAATAAACGGCGTGGTGAAGAATGGTTGCGCCACGCAGGCATATAAGAGGAAGGAATTAACCAGGTAGGTCGCTGCCCCGGCCAAAATGACATAGTCGCGAAACTTGAAATGCGAGGCAAAGTAGACGAAGGCCAACCCCACGCAGTACATCCGCACCACCAGGATTACCTGGTAGGCCAGCGTAATCTTGGCTGCCGGGAAGAGTAAAGCAAGGTAAGCAAAAACATCGCCCATCGTGTAGTAGGAATAAACCTGAAAAGTATCAGCACCCAAGCCAAATTGCCAGGACCAAAGATGGAAACCTTGACGCGGATGTTGCAGGAAATTGACCACTGCTTCGCGCCATTTGGCCATCAGCGGCAGGTGCTGGTTCAACGGGTCACGGTCCAAAATCAAAGTATGGCCGTTTAAGACGTAGATGCCAAAAATGCAGGCCGCCAATACCAGGAATAATAGTGTGTAGGCCAGGTATAAACGCCAGACTGACCGTTTTTTAAAGGAAAATTCCATAACCATCCTCGCTGATTCAAATTACAAAAAAGGACTGTGAAAGATTCACAGCCCCCGATATTAATCGGAAAAACAGGATTCGAACCTGCGACCCCCTGGTCCCAAACCAGGTGCTCTACCAAGCTGAGCTATTTTCCGCTGATGATCGTTGCCTACACAACGATCAATATCTTACCCGTAAATCATAATTTTGTCAACGTCATCTAATGACCATGCGTGAAGAATTGCGTGGCCTTAACCGCCCGTTGCCAACCTTCATAGAGGCCACGAGCTTCCTTGTCGCTCATCACAGGGGCAAATTGCGTTCCCGACTTGCTTAATTTAAGCAGTTCATCTTGATCGTGCCAGAAGTCAACTGCCAATCCGGATAAGTATGAAGCCCCTAAAGCGGTGGTTTCTTCGATCTTGGCACGAACAATCGGCGTCTGCAGGATGTCAGCCTGGAACTGCATCAGGAAGTCGTTACGTGATGCCCCACCATCGACCGCTAATTTGTTTAACGGAATACCGGTATCCTTGACCATCGTGTCCACGACGTCCTTCGTCTGGTAGGCAATGGCTTCCAGCGTTGCCCGAGTAATCGCACCACGATCAGAGCCCCGAGTCAGACCAAAGACGGCACCACGCACGTCTTGATCCCAATAAGGAGCACCCAAACCGGTAAAGGATGGCACCACATAGACGCCACCAGTTGTGTGCGCATCGACGGCCATCTTCTCTGAGGCAGAAGCTTTGCTAAAGAACTTCAAACCGTCACGCAACCATTGAACGGCGGAACCCGCAACGAAAATACTACCTTCCAGTGCGTAGTGGGTCTCGCCATTCAGGCCATAGGCGATCGTCGTCAGCAGGCCGCTATCGGACAGGGTTGGCTTTGTACCCGTGTTCATCACCGTGAAGGCACCGGTACCATAGGTGTTCTTCACACTGCCCTTTTCAAAGGCGCCTTGACCGAACAAGGCCGCCTGTTGGTCACCGGCAATCCCAGCGATGGGAATCTGAACCCCAAAGAAGTGGTAGCCAGCCGTGTAACCGAAGATGTGCGATGAAGGTTCAACCTTTGGCAGCATGGCCTTCGGGATATCCAGCAGGTCTAAGATGTCTTGATCCCAGTCCATCTTGTGAATGTTGAAGAGCATGGTCCGGCTGGCGTTGGTGACGTCAGTGGCATGAACGTGGTGATCAGTCAGATTCCAGAGCAGCCAGGTGTCGATCGTCCCAAACAACAGGTCGCCCTTCTTGGCCTTTTCCCGTGCACCAGAAACCCGATCCAGGATCCACTTGATCTTCGTGGCGGAGAAGTAAGAATCGACCACCAGACCGGTCTTATCATGGATCATCTTGGTGTAGCCATCCTTAGCCAGTTGGTCCGCAATCGGTGCGGTCTGCTTTGATTGCCAGACGATGGCGTGATAGATAGGCTTGCCAGTGTGACGGTCCCAGACAATCGTCGTTTCACGTTGGTTGGTAATGCCAATCGCAGCAATCTTGTAAGGCTGAATGCCCGTCTTGATCATGACTGCGGACATAACCTGCTGCACCGCGTCCCAGATTTCTTCGGCATCGTGCTCTACCCAACCCGGCTTGGGAAAGTATTGCGGAAATTCCTTCTGCGCAATCGCTACTTCCTCGCCTTGATGATTAAAAATAATGGCCCGGGTGCTGGTCGTCCCTTCATCGATCGCCATTACATACTGCTGGTCGTCCATAATTCCAGTCCTTTCTACGTAAAATCACTAGGACTATTTTACAACACTTTTGTTAATGACAGCGTTTTATTTAATTGGCTTTTCGCAACTCACGCCGAATCGTCGCCACGGCACCCAGGTTGGCCGCACTGAAAATCAAGCGGTCATTGTATTCAAGAACCGTTGCCCCTGTCGGCATCAACCACTTGCCATCACGCCGGATTCGACTAACGGTCATGTCATCGATAAACGGCAGGTCCCGCAATGGCCGGCCAGTGTATTTGTGGTTCAACACCTTGACTTCCCACAAGCTGGCTTCGGTCCCGACCAGCATCTGGTAAACCGATGGCGATTGGATCAACGACCGTAAGACACCTGCTTGAACGTTGTAAGGGTTGAAGATCTCAATACCTTCGTCATTCAAAATCTGCAGCTGGCGTTCATCGTTGGTCCGGTTGGTCTGTGCCGTAATGACCCGAGCAACCCCGTGCTGCTTAACCATCCGCGACAGTTCAAAGTTGCGCTGGTCATTTTGAAAACCAATGACCACAATGTCGGCGTCAAAGTAATGCCCCTTGGCAAGCGCCTCTTCGGTCAGCGGGTTGATCAGCTGCAAGTCATTGACCTCACTGTTGTAGGTCTTGTAATTGTTCTCGTCATCCGTCACCATCCGGATTTCATACCAGTTCCGCCCTAACTGTTGGGCAACTGGCACCGTCAAGAAGTTGGAACCCAGGAAAACAACACTCTGCCGGACCAGGTCTTCGCGATCCAGCCGGTAGAAGCTGTTGAAGATGATCGGGGCAACGATACAAACAATCACCGCCGCCAAAATGAAGGCATCCGACTGGGACTGGGTGATGGCGTGGAGATTCCGCGCCACTTCCAAGGATGGCAGAACCAATGTGATGGTTGTTACCGTCAGAAAGCCACCGGCAAACGAATTCCGCTTGTTGAATCGTAAACGGTAAACTGGGATCGCCCACAGCTTAGCCAGAATCAGACAGGCAACTAAGGCCGGAATCAATGCCAGTGCTTGTGGATTAGCGAACAGCTGGCGCAGGTTCAACTTGGCCCCGGTCATGATGAAGAAGATCGGAATGAAGAAGCCATAGCCAATCGAGGTCAACTTGTCCTCGGTAGCTTCACTAGGTTCCAGCAGTTTCATGACCATGCCGGCCAGGAAGGCACCCAGGATATTTTCTGCACCAACCGTCTCCGCAATCGTGACTAAGGCAAAGATCAGGAAGAAGGCCAGGCGAACGTCCAGTTGAGTGGTAGCTTTGGTGACCTTGTTGAACCAAATGTAAGGTTGTTTAAAGCGGCGCAGCAGGATGATCGCGGCTAAGAACAGCAGGACGATCAGCCAAATTTTGCCGCCGTTGTTGCCGTTGATCGACGCGTACACCGTCAAAGCAAACATAGGCACTACTTCACCGAGCACCGCCGTCAACAGGATCGTCTGCCCCATCGGCCGGCTCAGAATTTCCTTTTCCTTTAGGGTTGCGATTACCACCCCCAGCGCGATCGTACAGAAGATGATCGTCGCCAAGAAAACATCCGGAAAGAGACCCAGGTATTTCAGAATCAGTCCCAGAACAACTGCGTTAACCACCGTGCCTAAAAAGGTCTGCATTGCCAACTGCACCGGGGAATGCCCCTCAGATGGCTGCGAGTCGTCCTTATCCGGCTTGCGTTTGAACAGGTCGAAGTTGATCTCCATCCCGGATAGAAACATCAAGATAATCACACCGATACTAGCAAGGCCGGTCAAGTCGGTGGTTGCTTCAATCAGGCCGAAGCCGCTTTTACCCAGGATAATGCCCATCACAATTTCGGCAACCGCCGTGGGCACTCCAGAAATTTTGAAACGGGCCATGAGAATTGGGATCAGTAACGCTGCTAAGATCACAATAAAGAATGAAGTTCGGTCCATATTTTCCTCCTAAAACACTTATGTTCCCATTTTACCTGGCTTGAGTGTAAAATAAAGCCATAAATCAAAAAGGAGTGCTGTTAATGGAAAAACATGCTTCATGTACTAGTATGGTTGTCGGCAAGCTGGCTTCAGCTGACGGCAGCATTATGATTGCGCGCAATGAGGACTGTAAAGCCGCTTGGCCGAAGCGGATGGTCATCCACCCTGCTGGCGACCTGCCAACCGACTATGTTTGCAAGGAAACTAAATTAAAGCTGAAACTGCCCGCTCACAGTGCCAAATACACCGCGACCCCAGAATGGACCGACAAATACGGGACTTACGAAGAAGACGGGATCAACGAGTACCACGTGGCAATGTCAGCGACCGAAACGACCGCGTCCAATCAACTGGTTCTCGGTTTCGACCCGCTCGTTAAGAAGGGGTTGAACGAAGAAGCCATGTTAACGGTGGTTTTGCCATTCGTTAAGACCGCCCGTGAAGGGGTTAAGCGCCTGGGTGACCTCATCGCCAAGTATGGGACTGGTGAATCAAACGGGATCCTCTTCGCTGACGATAATGAAGCCTGGTACTTTGAAAACGGCTCGGGTCACTACTGGGTTGCCGAACGGATTCCAGATGATTCCTACGCTGTTATTGCCAACCAGATCTCCATCCAGGAAATCGATTTTGATGACCCGGACAACTTCATGTATCACGAAGACATCCGTTCATTTGTCGAAGAACATCATTTGAATCCTGAACCGGATCACTTCAACTTCCGCAAGATTTTTGGGACCAACGAACGGTTCGACGCCGGTTACAACACGCCACGGGTTTGGTATGGTCACCACATGTTCAACCCGATTCAGAATCAAAACGAAGACCCTGAATCACCTAACCTGCCAATGCTGATGAAGCCTGAGCAAAAGTTGACGGTCTTGGATGTTCAGCGCTACCTGCAGTCTCACTACCAAGGAACCCCGTACGATCCAGTCGGCATTTTAGGCGATGACCGTTCTCGTCACCTCTACCGGCCTGTGAGTCTCGCCAAGACACAGGAATCACACATCCTGCAGATGAATCGTCCACACAGTAATGACATTCATTGGCTCTCAATGGGTGTACCATCAGAAAGCGTGTTTGTGCCATTCTTTGCCGACATCGATGATATTCCGGTTCAATACAAGCGTGGCCGCCTCCCCGCTTCCCTGTCATCCGCCTACTGGATCTTCAAGCAGACCAGTGTCCTTGTTGACAGTCACTACCACGAATTCATGCCGCTGTTGAAGGATGTCCAAAACAAACTCATCTCTGACAGCATCAACATGGTTGAAAAGGCTGATCAAGAAAGTCCTAAATTGAAGGGCCAAAAGCGCGTTGACTACCTCACCGACGCCAGCAAGACTTTTGCTAAGAAAGCCATGCATGAATACCAGGCACTGGCTGTGCAGCTGATCGAAAAGATGACCGACTACTGCGAGCTGGTCTACAATCCTCGTGAAACTCTTTAATCGGGTTATTAATGAATCTTATGAATAAACGTCAGCAATCGTTTATCGGTTGCCGGCGTTTTTCATTTGGCATAAAAATATTTGAATGAATTATTTGCCCTCATGCCTTAACTGGTCGATCATTAAGTTAGCTCACGAGAAAGGAAGTGAAAGAGGCGTTTTGATGATCAACTGCTATCACTTATTAAATGAAATTATTAATTTTGGTCAGGCAGTGGTCACCAACACCTTACATTATGAAGCTCAAAGAGTTAATGGATGAATGGTTGCCACAGTATGAGAAAATGGTCGCGCGACACACTTATGTCAATACCTACAGCCGCGCAAAAAAGTTGTTAGCCGACCTGGGACCGTCAACCGACATTCGCCAATTGGATCGACGGCGGCTGTCGGAGTACTATAATTCTTTAATCTACAATGAAGGCTATAGTAACGCCTCTGTCCGCCTCTTCAAGTCGACCACCCGCGTCATGATGGACTATGCCGTTGATCAGGAATATTTGGACTATAATCCGACCGCTCACCTGCACATCCGCTTTCGCCGCAACGAGGACCGTCCCCTGCCCCAAGAGAAATACTTTGATGATGACGAATTGAAAATCATTTTGAAGTATATGTATCAACAGTCACCCCACTATGGTCGTTTCTGCGAGTTTCTCTATTTGACTGGCATGCGGTATGGAGAAGCCGCGGCCCTCTACCCGTCTGACTTGATCAAGGGTGAAGATGGCGCAATTCAAGCACGAATATGGGGCACCATCATTTACGACGACGGTGCCAAGAAACAGAAGAATCCGAAAACGCCAGCCGGACGTCGGAATATCGTCTTATCTTCCCGGGCCATCAAAATCTGCCAAGATGAGATGGCAACGCACCCGAATGCACCATACATCTTCTCATTTGGCCGTGATCATCCGTTGGCCGAGACCAATCTCAATCACCTGCTGCGGCAATGCCAGGAAAAGTATGATATCCATAAGCAAGTCACTCTGCACATTTTCCGTCATACCCATATTTCCAAGCTCGCCGAATTGGGCGTCCCGCTCTATGTCATCCAGCACCGGGTCGGTCATGCCAGCTCAGAAGTCACCCGTGAAATATACCTTCATGTGACTAACAAGGCCAAACAAAAACTTGAACAAAAAATCGAGCAACTTTGATTGAAAAATCAGCTTTTATTCTTTGATTTCATAGGTACAAGTGATAATCTATATATAGGTGGTAAATCTAAATTAATCATTTTACTTCCCACCAACTAGTAAATTTCATGGTAATTAATTCCACGAGTGGAATGGTATTTTGTTACTATCTCCCAAAAAAGTAGCAACGTATTTTGAAACAGTCCTGAGGCATCAGGGCTGTTTTTGTTTTTACATAAATTTTACCTACTAAATTTTGGCACTACCTTCGCGTTTTCTTACACCGATTGGGACCCTTCAATGGCGTGTAAAATCCCCTTTCACCTGTTTATATAGTGATTAGGCCTGATTTTTGTTAGAAATGCTCACTTACGCCCAATTAATACACTAAACATACAAATATTAACGATTTTACTCTGGAAAATAGTACATTACATTTTAAGATGTACAAGTCCGGCAAAAAATGGATGGTAGCTGGTTTAATGACCACTGCTGTTCTGGCCGGCTTGACTTTGAGTAGTACAAATAATGAAGTAGTTGCACACGCCGACAGCGTAAACGCTACTTCTACTTGTCCTGCTCCAAGTGCTGTTTCCGCAGCTTCTGACGCAGTTGTTAATGCTCAAAGTGCTGTTAACAGTCAAGCTAAAGTCGTAAATGCTGCAAAGGATGCTGTAAACAGCGCTTCTGTTGCTAACGAAGGTGTGAACAAGTTAAACGACGCTATTAATCAACGTTCTGCCGCACAAGCTGCACAAAAATCTGCTGCAGACCAGTATAACAACATTGACCTTCCTGCAGAAAAGGCTGCAAAAAAGGCTTTGAGCACTGCTGCAGACAAGTCTCATCAAGCAAGTCAAGCTGCTATTGGTGCTGAAGCTGCAATTTCTGACGCTACTAAGAACAAGTTACCAAAGTATGAACAATGGGTATCTGAAGCTACTAAACTTCAGAAGGCTGCTAATGACGCTAAAGCAGCATGGCAACCAGTTGGTCAAGCATATTCTGATAAGATGGCTCAAGCAGAGGCATACGCAGCAAAGGCTGGCACCCCTAACTTCAGTCAAGACTATCTTGATCAATTAAATGCTGAAGTAGCATCTTTGCGCGCAACGGCAAATCCTTTGTATACTGCATGGCAAGACGCACAGAGTAAGTTTACCCAGTACATGAATAGCAACACTATGCAGCAGCTTGAAGATAAGGTAACCAATGCGAAGGCATACATTGAAAAGAAGCAAAAGTTACTTGATACTGCAAAGGCTGCCCATGAAGCTTACCTGGCTGCTCAAGAAAACTACAATGCTGCATATGCAAATTCCTTGAAGTCATACACAGCAATGCATGACAACACTGCCATTAATAAAGCTCAAAGATTGATCAACAAAATCCGGAAGGATTACAATATTCCAACCGATGCACAACTTGCAAACTTAAAAGACAGTAAGATTCCTGGCGACAAAGATGGCTTGAAGGGTGCTCAGGACGCCGCTAATCGCAATGCTGATTACGTAAAAGCTACTAAGACCTTCCCAGAACAACTGAAGAAGGACAATCAGGATTTGATTGCAGCACAAAAGAAGGCTGATGATCTTAAGAAACAAGACCAACAGTTAAATGATCAGATTGAAGCTGCTCAAAACACTGTTAATTCATTACAGAAACAATTAGCTGCAGCTACTAATGCAGAAGACCAAGTTTCTCTTTCTACGAAGCTTGGCGATGCTCAGTATCAATTAAGTAAGCTGCAAGCACAGCTTAGCATAGTAGATGGTCAATGGCATGACCTTACCAAGCCTGATGGTACTATTGCTGGCTTGAAGGAATACATTCACTCCGTTGAAGTAAATCGTGATATCATTATGGATACCCCAACCTTCAAGTCATTACAAAGTAACATTGATAAGTGGCAACAATGGCTTGATCACGATACTAAGACCTATGAAGATGGTTTAGCTAATAATCAAGCTGCTGACACTTTGATCCAAGCACAAAACGCTTTGAATGAAGCTCAAAGTACTTTGACTCAATTGCAACAGACTCTGGCACAAAAAGAAGCTGACTACCAGGCTATTTTAAATGCTTGTGAGACTAGTTACACAGTTAACCCATCTGGCGTTAAAGTACAGCCAAATGGCCAAATTGACCACACTCCAGCTGGCAGTGTTGCCAAAACTAATAATGCAGCTACTGTTAGCTTCGTAAACGGCCACGTAAATGCCGCTGCTGAAGGTACTACCAATGACGTAACCATCGTATCCAGCAAGTGGACTGACGGCTACGACGCCGCTCAAGCACAAGTTGCTAAGGCACAAGCTGAACTGAAGGCTGCTAACCAAGCATCTAAGGTTATCTACATCAGCGCTACTTACAAGCTTTCCAATGGCCAGACGGTTGTTAAGGAAGTTCCTGTAACGGTTCTGAACAACGTTACTACTAACCCTGATGAAGGTCAGCCTACTGACAACAACAAGGGTGAAGGCAGCTTCACTGGTGTTAAGAATGGTGAACACTTTGTAAACGGCAAGAAGGT
>NZ_JQBW01000006.1:65144-271965 GCF_001437055.1 Limosilactobacillus secaliphilus
AACGCTGCTAAGAAGAGCACTGTTAAGGCTGCTGCTAAGAATACCAAGAAGAGCGCTTTACCACAAACTGGTAACAACTCTGCTGCCGTTGTAGCATTAGGTGCTCTGTCTGGCATGCTTGGCTTAGGCTTAGCTGCTAAGAAGCGTGAATTCTAATTTGAACCATTTAAATTAGGAATTACCGCCTAATATAGAAAGACGTCATGGTGAAAACCATGGCGTCTTTTGTTGTTTAAAGAGAATGTAAATTTGCAAGCACATCAGGTCTATTATATGGGCATCATAACGCAGAAAAGCCTAGTTGCTAGATAGCTACTTATCTAGCAATTAGGCTTTTTTATGTGAAATTTTAATCAATGCCTAGGATTTGTTGATGAACCTGGAGAGCGGCTGCCCAGTCCTGATCACTACAAATCTCGCCGCTAAATTCAGCTTGCCGTCCCTTTATGCTAAAAGTAAACACCTGCAAAGGATTGATATATCCCTCTAGCTTTTGGGCATGCAGCGGTATAAAGAAGTCACGCAAACGATTGTTGGATGCGTGCGTAATTGGCATGACCATTACTAAACCAGTCATTTCGCTATAGCCTGGAGAACTCAGCACCAGTGCAGGATGGCGCCCACGAATTTCAGAGCCAACTGATGGGCGAAAGTTGATCCAAATTAAGTCTTGTCGCTGTGGCAAATACTGATTGTTAAAGGAGTTCGTCATTGGCTACGTCTCCTTCAACAAAACCAGTTTGATCACCGTTAAAACGATGCTGCTTGATGTATTCATTATCTTCAAAAGGATTCTTCCGCTTTGGCATGTAAACAATCGCACCATTGCGGCCAGAATAAACATTATATTCTTGGTCCGTCGGCTTAATTGATTTTGGAACCGTCAAAACATTTGAAGTCCCAACTTTGCGAATTTTAACTGCCATGAAAGCCGCCTCCTTATATATTTTAAATATATATTATATTAAAAATTAATCATTAACAACCATTTAGCGTTTCAACTTAATGAACACTTTTCGCAAAAAATAAGTTGTCAAATTTATACAACTATTCAAAATTCCAGATAAGCCACAATTTTAATTGACATATACATCAATTTGACTCATTTTTCTCTGGAAAATAGTACATTACATTTTAAGATGTACAAGTCCGGCAAAAACTGGATGGTTGCTGGTTTGATGACCACTGCCGTTCTGGCCGGCTTGACCTTAGGTAACGTCAATACTACTGAAGCACACGCTGCTGTTAACAACACGCCAGTAGCTGCTGCACAAAAGACTTCTGCAACTTCTGCTGAAGTACAGTCTCAACAAACTGTTGTTAATAGTGCTGCAACTGCTGTTAATTCACAAACAGCAGTTGTAGCTTCAGCAAGCTCCGCTCTCGCAAGTGCACAAAACTTGAATTCAGCATCAGCTGCTGTTTCAGGTGCTGAGGCTCAATGGTCTGCAGCTGAAAAGAACGCAGAAAGTGCTCGACAGGCTATGGGTTCTGCTTCACAAAACTCTCAAAAAGCAGCTAAAGAATTGAAGGGTGCTACTAACCTTCAGCATGGTTTCTGGAAGAGTAAAGGGTCAGCAGCTTATGACTACTTAACTAATCTGGTTGCAAACACTCAAAAGGAATTAGACGAAGCTCAAGCTCAATTACCTGATGCTGAGACTGCTTGGAATCTTGCCCATGATGCATACGAAAAAGCTCTTCATAGCACTATTGATCATCATAGTGAAGAATACAAGGCTCTCAAGCTTAATTCCGAAAAGGCTTTCAATGACCTTGACGCTATTCAGAAGACAATTAGTACTGATAAAGGCATTATTAGTTCAGCAAATGCTAAATTGAACGGTAAGGCTAATTTAGCTGATGGCACCCCACACAATTTAATCAAGAACAAGGCATTGGTCGACTCAATTCCTGCTCTGCAAGAAGCTGCTCAAAAAGCTCATAATGCATATGTTGCTGCTTCCGATGCTGCTTCTGATGCTAGCGTCATTGCTTACAATGCACTGGACAATATTTCTGCTGTACGTGACGCATACAACTTACCAGATTCTAATGGCTTAAAGAAGATGCGTCATGACGCAATGGGTGCACCACGTAAGATTAACAGTGACAAGACCGAAATTAATGCATTACGCACTGCAGATCAAACTTATTACGGCGATGCAGTTAAATATGCTTCTGAAGCTGCTATTAAGGAAGGCCAAGCTCAAAGCGCTGTAGCTAAAGCTGAGTCAGATGTTGCTGTTGCTGCTGATCAATTAGACCAGGCTGAAACACAGCAAAAGGCAGCCCAAGCTAAATACGATGCCAACAAGACTTCTCTTAATTTAACTCTTCTTAACAATGCAAAATCATTAACTGGCAGTTGGCAACGCAATTTGCATGCTGCAAACACTGCTCTTGAAACTGCTAAAAACTGCTAAGCAAAATCTTGCTAAGGAACAGGAGCAAGTTGAATACTGGAATGGTCAGGTCAAGTCTACACAAACTACTGATCGTTACCAGAAGCTGAGTGCTGATATTGTCTACCGTCAAGGACTTATTGACGCTTACAAAGAAGCTAAGCAAAACTTCGAGGACGCTAAATCAGCTGCTGCTTTAGTTGCACCTCTTCAAGCTGCCTACGATAATGCAAATAATGTCCTTACCGCATTAAAGAACACTTTGGCTCGTGAACAAGCTAAGTTAGCAGCTATGGAAGGCGAACAACCAGCTGCTAGTTACACGGTTACTCCAGGCGGTGAAACTGTTCAGCCAGATCACACGATTGGCAAGAACCCATCTACTAATGTGACAGTTCAGCCAAAGGGTAACGCTGCTGCTGTTAGTGTTGTAAATGGGAAAGCCATTGCTGCCGTTGAAGGCAACACTCAAAAGGTTAGTGTTGTATCCAGCGAATGGACCAATGGTTACGACGCTGCTCAAGCACAAGTTGCTAAGGCACAGGCTGAACTGAAGGCTGCTAACCAAGCATCTAAGGTTATTTACATCAGTGCTACTTACACGCTTTCTGATGGTTCAACTGTCAAGGCTGATGTTCCTGTAACGGTTCTGAACAACGTTACTACTAACCCTGACGAAGGTCAGACCACTGACAACAACGAGGGTCAAGGCAGCTTCACTGGCGAAAAGGATGGCAAGTACTTTGTAAAGGGTCAACAGGTATCTGCTTACCAATACAAGGAATACGTTGCTGCTCACCCAAGTGCTGTTAAGGCAACCGCTAAGAAGAACGCCGCTACTAAGGCTACTGCTAAGAAGTTACCACAAACTGGTAACAACTCTGCTGCCGTTGTAGCATTAGGTGCTCTGTCTGGCATGCTCGGCTTAGGCTTAGCTGCTAAGAAGCGTGAATTCTAATTTAAATAAACTTAAATTAGGAATTACCGCCTAATATAGAAAGACGTCATGGTGAAAACCATGGCGTTTTTCTTATACACTGGAAAATAGTAAAATGCATTTCAAAATGTATAAGTCTGGTAAGAACTGGATGGTAGCTGGTTTGATGACTACCGCCGTTCTGGCCGGCTTAACATTAGGCAACGTGAATGCTACTGAAGCTCACGCCGATGTTAATACACCTGTTGCAGCTGCTGCTCAAAAGACTCCTGCAACTTCTGCACAAATCAGTGCTGCTTCAGATAACGTTGTTGCTAAGAGCGCTGCTTTAAGCAATGCAAATGCTGCTTTGAACAGTGCACAAAATGATGTTGCTAAGGCTGCTAGTGCTAACTCAAACGTTGCTGTAATCGCTCAAGATTCTGCTAACGTTGATTCAGCATTTAACGCTGTGACTAGTGCTTCTAACGTCCTTAGTAATGCAACTAGTGCTACTACTAAGGCTCGTCGTGCTCATCGTGGTGCGGTTTCTGATGCTTCAAGTGCTGGTATCACTGCTTCTGCTGTAGCACATGAAAACAGTTTAGCTAGTCAACAAGCTGCTTCTGCAACTGCTGCTTCTGAAGCAATGGCTAGTGCATCTGCTGCTGTTGATGCTGCTACTGCAACTGTCAACAGTATCAAGGATCAAATTAACGCATTACAGAAGCGTATTGATAACATGTACCACCAGTTCATTGCTGCCGGTGGTACTGATGCCATGATTACAGGTGCTGCTACTACTCCTGCAAATCTGAAAGGGCAACTTGGTGTCTACAAGCAGCTTTGGGCTGGTAAGCGCAGCTTGAAAAAATCACTTGGCCACGCATCTACTCCAAGTAGAAATTACGCTACTGGTGCATACCGTACATTAGAAGTAGCTGAATCCAACTACAAGACTGCTAAAAAGCAATTATCATTCTACAAGCATGACGCTAAGGCTCATGCTGATAATGCTGCAGCAGGTCAAAAGTACTTAGACAAGATTAACGAAACCGCTGCTGCTCTTGAAGCTGCACGTACTGCTGAAAGTGCTGCACAGACCAACTTCCAGAATGCACTTACTGCATTAAATAGTGCCAAGAGTACACTTCGTGCTGACCGTGATCTTTATGGTGTTCCTACTCATGATCAAGTAAATGCTGCTTCTGCTGTTGCACAAAATGATGAGAACCAGATGCATGCTAATACTAATTGGACTGCCTACAGTGCTGCTTCTGCACAGGCTCAGACTTCTCAAAAGCATGTTGCTGATTTGACCGCTGCACGTCCAGCTGCTGTTGAAGCATTGGCCAATGCTAAGAAGACTTTAACGGATGCTCAAGAAGTATTGAGCAAGACTACTGCAGGTACAGCTGAAGCTGCTGCTGCTAATGCAAAGGTTGCTGAAGCTCAAACTGCTGTTGACGACGCACAAGCTGACCTTGACAGTCTTGATTCTACTTTGCGTGCCGCTCAGACGAACTTGGAGAATGCTCAAAGCACTATGGCTGCTAAATTAGCTGCTACTACCAGTAACGGTACACTTCAACAATGGGTTGACAAGTACAACGCTGATGAAAGTGCTTACCAAGAATTGTTGAAGGAATTCAACAACAACAAGAATCCTATGTTAGCTGCAGCCGTTGCTCAAAACGCACTGACTGAAGCAAAGGCTAACCAAGCCGCTGCTCAAGAAGCTTACAACAAGGCAGTTGCTTACTACAACAGTCTGACTGGTGAGAAGCCTGCTACGCCTAGTTACACGGTTAACCCATCTGCTGTTGAAGTTAAATACGGTCATCAATTAATTGTTACCCCAGGTGGCGATGTTGCTAGTCTGAGTGCTACTGTTAGCTTCGTAAACGGTCACGTAAACGCCGCTTCTGAAGGTACTACTGATGGAGTTACCATCGTATCCAGCAAGTGGACTGACGGCTACGACGCTGCTCAAGCACAAGCTGAACTGAAGGCTGCTAACCAAGCATCCAAGGTTATCTACATCAGCGCTACTTACAAGCTTTCCAATGGCCAGACGGTTGTTAAGGAAGTTCCTGTAACGGTTCTGAACAACGTTACTACTAACCCTGACCAACCTGCCCAAGGCAACCAAGGTTCAACCACTGAAAACACTAACAAGGGTGAAGCTAGCTTTACTGGTGAAAAGGGTGGCAAGTACTTTGTAAAGGGTCAACAAGTATCTGCTGCTCAATACAAGGCATACGTTGCCGCTCACCCAAGTGCTGCTAAGGCTGCTACTAAGAACGTCAAGAAGAACGCCTTACCACAAACTGGTAACTTCTTGGCAGCAGCCTTAGCAGCACTCTTCTTAACAGCGCCCTTGTGAGCGGCAACGTATGCGTTGTATTGAGCAGCGGATACCTTCTTGCCGTTTACAAAGTGTTCACCATTCTTAACACCAGTGAAGCTGCCTTCGATCTTGTTGGTATTTTCAGTGGTTGAACCTTGGTTGTTGTCAGATGGCTGATCAGTGTTAGGGTTCGTAACATCTGGCAGAACCGTAACCTTAACAGTACCATGGAAGTCATTGTAGTGAGCAGGAATGTTAACTACAACAGCGTGACCAGTCTTGTTAGCTTCTGCACGTGCATCAGCAACCATCTGTTGAGCTTCAGCGTAGTTGTCCCATTCAGCTTTAACACCAGTGGTGCCTTCAGTGGCGGCAACAACCTTGGAGCCTAAAACAGCAACCGTAGCAGCGTGATGTTCAGGGTTGAAGGTTGGGTTAGCTGGTAACTGTTCACCATGACCCAGGGTTACATTACCAAAGGTACCGTTTTCAACAACTGGAGTCTGGCCATTTACAACCATGTTGTCAAGAACACCCTTGTCACGATTGTAAATGTCAGTCAATGCAGAAAGACTTTGATTTGCAGCGTTTAATCTGTTCTGCAATTCAGTCAGGTTTGCTTTGCTTTCTTGGAAGTCAGCGTAGTTTTGCTGTGCGATGTGGGCATCTTCAACTACTTGGTTAAGTTCAGCAATCTTAGCTTCAGTAGCGATGTAGTCAGGATCTGCCTTAGCCTTAGCTAACTTGTCTTGGTGATATTGGATACCTTCTTCAGCCTTCTTAACTTCGGCCTTGTCGCCATTAACAAAACGTTGGTATTCACCCTGTTTTCTAGTCCAGAAATCAACGTCGCCTTGTGCTAATGTCTTTTCTGCATCAGTAGTTGCAGCAGCCAGTGCTGCCTTAGCAGCATCTAACTTAGCAGTAGCGTTATCCAAGTAAGCTTGGTTCTTCTTCAAGTCAGCTTGTTTACGACTTAACCAGCTTTGGTCACCCTTGACATCACGTTCTTCAGTAGCAACAGCTTGTACTGATGGCTTACGATTCAAGCGGGTAATCTGAGCTTGTGCAGCATGTGCTTTAGCATTGAATGCATCAACTTCAGCACGACTAGCAGGCATCAGGTTATCAACCCGAGCGTCGGAGTATGCGTTAAATGCAGTTTCAGCAACTTGTTTTGCATCATCACGAAGCCGAAGAGCATCTTGGTATGCGGCCTTTGCTTGGTCAAGAGTAGCTAATAACTTAGCGTAACGGTCATGAGCAGTCTTGTGGCCTTCAAGGTTCTTCAGTTGATCTAAAAGACCATTAGTGCTGTGCAGAGCATTGTAAGCAAAGAAAGCAGCTTGATCAGCATCAGTGTGAGCCTTACGTGCATGACGTAACGTTACATCATAAAGGTTACGTGCACGACGAGCATGGTCTAATGCATAGTTATCATCGTCAAGTACTGAGTGACTTGCATTAGCGCGGGTATCAGCTTGTAACTTTTCTTGAGCTGACTTTACATTAGCCTGTAATTCCTTGTAGTGGAGGCTTGCAGACTTAACAGCAGCTTCAGTAGTTGCTTGATCCTTCTGAGCCTGAGCTAACTTAGCTTGTTCATCAGCAACACTTTGCTGTAACTTAGCGTAAGCTGCGGAATCAGCTCTGTTCCACTGATCGTACATGTTCTTGTCAGTTGGACGACCACCACGACTGACTGCTGCGTTATCAACAGCATTAGAAGCACTGTGGTATGCACGGTAAGCTACACCAGCATTGCTAGATGCAACTACATAGTCGGAGTGAGCGTTGGAGAATGCAGTAGAAGCAGAGTTAACAGCTTTGGCAGCAGAAGTGTTACCCATAGCGGTATCAAGAGCGTTTTGAGCAGCATTAACATTCTTTTGTTGGTTAGCAACTGCAGCAGCGTCTTCAGCAACCTTTTGACTTTGAGCATTGTATTCTGCTTGAGAAACTTTTTGTGGTTGAGCAGCAGTACTAGTAGCAACAGGTGTATTAACATCGGCGTGAGCTTCAGTAGCATTCACGTTGCCTAATGTTAAGCCGGCCAGAACGGCGGTAGTCATCAAACCAGCTACCATCCAGTTCTTACCAGACTTATACATTTTGAAATGCATTTTACTATTTGCCGTGGTAAAAAAACTCCAAATAATAAAGAAATAATTAGTCAAACATGTTTAACATTTGAACTGACATTATAGTAATGCACTTCGGTCAAATTTTCAAGATTTCTTAACAATTACCACTGACATCCCGTCAAATCTTAATAGATCGATCACAATTTTTATTGTTTTCTGAATGATGGAACGTATTGTTCGAAAAAAATCAAGCAATTTCTCAGATCCTTGCCAGGAGTGCATTCTCACCTCGCCCATCCGAAATTTTTACCACGCTCTGTGGCCTACAGATTTTGTGAAGATGAGATGTTCATTAAGAAAAAATAATTTAACAAATATTTTCATTTATCGCCTGCTATCACGCGTCCTACTAGTTTTTAGGCTTGTTTTGCGGGTTGTTACGTTTGCCGTTTTGGTAGTCCATTATATATTGCTCTATCAAGTTTACAATCTGTTTGTTCTGCGGAAGGTCGGAATGTTCCGCATCCTCACCGGTGACCGTCATCGTGGTGAAGTGCTTAACTTGCTTCTGATAGATGTACTTACCTGCCTGCACACTAGCTTCGGGTACCAGTCCGTCAGAATCATAGGTTTCAGTACCGATCACTGAAATAACACTCAAGTTAGAAGGTATCTTGCTTCGGTTATCAACAAAATCAGAGAACATCTGGGTCTTATTGTTGGTCGACGTTTCATTGAAGTTATACGGCGACCCAACTGTCATTAAACGCTTAATGGTTATGTGTTCCTTATAATCGCTGTAATAGTGTTCGAGCCAGTAAGTCCAAATCAAACCTCCGTTGGAATGGCCAAACGCCTTGAAGTTGTTGAACTTATACTCTTCACTCAGCTCGTTGAAGGCACTATCAAACATCTTCGCCTGCTTCTTGATGTTATTGTAGCCATCGTGATTATTTTCAAAGCCAACAACGATGATGGGTTCACGATCACCTCTCCGGATCTTGCCTGAGTAGGTAATCTTCCCGGAGTTCTTCACTTCCAACTTCAAGAGACTATGCTTGTTCTTCGTATCTTCGTTCAGCATTTTGACTAAGGTATTGAAACGTTCCTTGGTCGCTGAACTACCAGGCACCATAATCACTGGTGACATCCGCGACTTCTTGAACTGCTCTGCCCGCCGTGTTGACGATTGCATCCAGAAATAAGCCGGAATGGCCAGCAAAACCAGAAAGATAGTGGTAAAAATCAGCAGACGATAGGTTTTCTTCTGTTGAGCATTCGCTTTATGCTTCAGCATGTTCATCCGCCTCCTGATCTAAGCGTTGTGCTTCGTTTTCAACCTTCAGTGATAACTTAACAAATGGCAAATAGCAGCAAACGTCAATAATTAATAAGAGTAACGAGAAGATTAACGACATCCAATTACCGTTGGTACCTAAGAAAGCAACTAACGGTCCTGGGGTCCCAATCGGCACTTGATAAGCCGGCGTTGGAATAATATGCAAAGCAATGGCCCCAACCGCCAGCATCATGTTAACGACTGGCAACAGAACAAATGGGATAAAGAAGAACAGGTTCAGGAGAACTGGGGCACCAAAAAGCAAACCGCTGTTGCTGTTAAACAGGATTGGCAAAATGTTCCAGCGTACCAGCTTATGGTCTTCAATGGCACGGGCTTCAATGGCTACCGCCAAAAGCAATGCCAAGCACAGACCTGATCCACCAAAGGTCCAAAAACTGTTATAAATAGTGGTCCCCAAGAATGGATACGGCACATGCCAATTATTATGGGTCAATACATAGGATAGGTTGGCGTTAATGGCACTCGAAGATGTTGCATTCATGATGTTATACGGGCCACTCATTCCTAACCATTCCAGGAAAGTGGCAGCAAACGACAACCCAGCTTTGATCCAGGCCGGTTGGTCACCGTTGCTTAAATCCTGCAAGGAACCATAGGCAACGTCGATAATATTGAAGTAGGACATCAGGTTAAACAGACCGTTAATGATCAAGGCAAGCATGATAACTAGTAGCATGATCTTTAATGCCCGGTACATCCGCCGCCGAATGGTAATAACGTGTTCATGAACGGTGAACTTAACTGGCTTGCCTAACCAACGAAAGGCCAGGCCCACCAGATAGCCCACAAGCAAACCAATGAAGAGCAGGTCGCCACTGAACAGGCTCCATACGAATGGCACGGTATTACCACTACGCGGAAAGCGGAAGGCCAGCATTAACATGGCCGCAATACCCGTCAACTCTGCCATCTGGTCATCCCGGTGGTACAGGCGAGCCGTGTACTTGGCCGCCACCATTGCCGCATAGAGACCTAACATGCCAAAAGTGATCCGTGACAAACCGGTAAAGACCATCCGGAAAGCACTCGCCACTTTATCCGGCATCCAGTTGTAAAAATAGGCAATGTTGTAAATAAAGCCTTCCTCACTAAAAAAAGCCTGTTGGAAGACCCGCGAGCAGGCTCCAATCAGTGCAATCGGAAATAGTGTGGCTAGCGTCCGTCTGACAATCCGGATAAAGGTCAAATGGCGAAAAGCCAGACCATATCGGGTTAGCCTCTTATACATATCATCATCTTCTTTAATAAACTTATTTACCTATTATATGGACCCCAAAATGAAAAAGGAAGGCCCCACCAAAAATGGAAACCTTCCTTAAATAAATATTTACCAACTAGCCTTGCGAACACCTGGCAGTTTGCCCTCGTGTGCCAGTTTCCGGAAAGTCAGCCGCGACATACCAAACTTGCGCATGTATGCATGTGGCCGACCGTCATAGTGGTCCCGGTTATGCAAACGAACTGGCGATGAATTTGCGGGTAGTTTCGATAAACCGATGTAGTCGCCGGCTGCCTTTAAAGCCGCACGCTTCTTGGCGTATTTAGCGACCATCGCTTCTTGGTGTTTCAACTTAGCAATTTTGGATTTTTTAGCCATGCAATTCTCCTCTACTATTAAAACCATTAGTTAATAGGAAGCAAAGTGCACTTGCTGGTCAATTCACCCTTTATTATGCCGAACTTCGGATCGGATAACAAGTATTTTGACTTACTTTTTGTCAGCTAAATGGCGGCAGTAGTTGCGGTATTCCTCTGCATAGCCATACTTCTTGTTCTGGGAATCAACCAGTTCCTGATTATGCGTGTCAACCCGGCCGGTCGCCATTGTCCGTTGATAGAGGTAGATGTACGGAACCCCAAATTGTTTAGCCAAATCAAGTTCTGCCTGCCGGTCATAAGGGACGTGACGGAAATTCAGGTTGGCAATGCCCTGCGAATCGATGTCCAAGATCAAATAATGGGCACGGGTGTCTTTCTGCAGCCGGTCCCAGCCATTGAACGGCTCGCCAACTGAACCAGGATTGAGAATCACCCGTTCATCGCTGGCATAACGCAACAAGGCATGATGAACATGGGCGTAGATGGCAACATCCGGCATTTCTCTTTCAAACAACTGGTCAAAATTCTCTGTTGGCTGGGTTGGGAAGAGCGCCTGCCCCATATCTAAGTCCGGCAGGTTGTGCGACAGGCCAAAAGTCAGACTGCCGACTTTCAAGACCCGGTGCAGTGGCCAGGCCGCAAGACGGTCAATCAAATCCTTCGAGGTATGTTCAGCGACATACTGAGCTAGCCGAGCAAAATAGACTCGCGATGGTTTAACTAGTGGCATCTTGCCCCGGGCACCGTTGACGACCAGGTCATCCCAGTTACCACGAACGACGACGGAAGGATTCAATTCGTCAAAGATCTGCCAAATTGTCTTGACGCCCGGTCCTGGCATTAACAGGTCACCGACAAACCAGCTGTCATCGATCCCCTGCTTTTTAGCATCCGCCAGCATGGCCTCAAACGCGTGCACATTGCCATGCACATCCGAAAAAACCGCGATTCGTTTCACCATTATCCCGTCCTCTCTTTTCTCTAACTCCAATTTTACGAAAGCCTGTCCAGAAATTCAAAGAAATCTGGTTAAAGCTTGTGTTAGACTAGTTTGGTATACTTTTTTGGTTGCCCGTTGTCAGTTGATTGACAAATAAATAGAAAGGTCAGGGGAAAAGGTGCAAGAGTACCACGCGGGTTAACCACCAATGGCACCGCCATGCGTTATCACCCTTTTATCTATGGAACAAACAAATAATATCGATACTCATACCCGGCGCATTGTGACGATCATCCTTTTGGTCACCTGTTTCATCAGCTTGATGAGTCAGACGATGATGGTCACGGCCCTCCCAGTTATTCAAAAGGACCTGCATGTCTCGATGAATGCGGCCCAGTGGCTCACGACCGGCTACACTCTCATCATCGGCGTGGTGACGCCACTGTCTTCGAATATGTACGAAAAATTCACTAACCGCCACGTCTTCTTGACCACGCTAGGCATTTTCATTGTCGGCACTGTGATGGGCTGCTTTGCCACTAACTTTTTGACCCTACTGGCCGCCCGGTTGGTGCAAGCCTGTGCTGGTGGAATGCTGATGTCCTTTCAAATGACCACCATGATCTCCATCTACCCGCCGGAAAAACGGGGATCGATCCTCGGTCTGTCCAGCCTGGTCATCTCGGTCGGTCCCGCCATCGGCCCCACCATTTCTGGTTTGATCCTGCAAGTCATGAGCTGGCGTTACCTCTTCATTCTGGTGCTGCCGTTCATGGTTCTAGCTTGGATTTGCGGTTACTTCAAGCTCGCAAACTACAGCCAGCCTCGTGACATCAATATCGATATCTTATCAGTGGTGATCTCTCTGCTGGGGACGGCCTTGACTTTAGGCAGTATGACCGCGTTGACCATTAATCTTTGGCTGGGACTTGGCATGCTGATCAGCGGTCTTCTGGTCCTGACGATCTTTGTCCGCCGTCAACTCAAGCTGGTCAACCCCATGCTCAAAGTCCAGATCTTTCTTAAACCTTCCTTCCGTTTGATGACCATCGTGACCATTTGCGCCTTCATGATCATGTTAGGAACGGAACAGATGATCCCGATCTTCACCGAAAACGTGCAGGGAGTCTCATCCTTCATGTCCGGGATGATCCTGCTGCCGGGCGCCTTATGTAACGCGGTTGTCGCCCCGATCGCTGGTCATTTCTATGATGAACACGGTCCGGTGATCCCCTTGTTTGCTGGCTTTACGGTGATTCTGCTGGCTTCGATCCCATTAGTCACCGTCAACGCTCACACGCCACTTTGGCTATTGACCTCTGCTTATGCTTTACGGATGGTGGGCAACGGCATGATTTTTGGCCCGGCTCTATCAGAAGCCTTCACCAAGTTGTCCCTGGCTGAAAACAGTCATGGCACGGCTTTGAATAACTCGCTACGGCAATGTTTCGGTGCCGTGTCAGTCACCATGCTGGTGGTCATCTCCAACCTGCCTGCGAAACTAATTGTTGGTATTCGGACGTCACTATGGGTTACGGTAGGTTTAACGTTCCTGATGATCATAACCTTCATTTACTATCTCTCAGTTAAAAATCATCTAAAGGAGTGACGCATTTAATGAACGACCTTGCAGACGATAATGAACAGTTGCCCAAAGGCTGGCATCAAACCTTCATCACCCTATGGCTAGGCTGTTTCATCACGGGAATGGGATATTCAATGACGATGCCTTTCATTTCCTTATTCATCAACGAACTTGGTGATTTCACCCGCTTTGAATTAAACATTTATTCCGGCTTAGCCTTTGCGATGACTTTCATCAGTCAAGCAATTGTCTCGCCATACTGGGGCAGTTTGGCCGACCGGAAAGGACGTAAATTGATGTGCATGCGCGCTGCCGGCGTGATGGCCTTCACCATTTTCATCACCGGTTTATCGACCAGCGTCTGGATGATCATTGGTATGCGCTTCTTGCAAGGAGCCTTCTCCGGTTACATTAATAACGCCACAGCTTTGATGGCGGGTGAAACGCCCCATCGCCGGTCCGGCTGGGTAATGTCAGCCATGATGACGGCGGGTGTTTCCGGCAACTTGGTCGGTCCTCTCTTAGGTGGTGCCTTATCCGGCGTCTTCGGCTACCGGATTCCATTCTTCATCACCGGGGGCCTGATGTTCCTGGTCTTTCTGGGTACCTGGTTCTTAACGAAGGAACACTTCGAACCGATTGAGAAGACCAAGATGAAGCCGATGAAGGAAATCATCCACATGATCCCCAACGTCAAACTGATCTTTGCCATGTTCATCACCACATTGATCGTTCAGGCCTCCGTCATGAGTATCGACCCGATCGTCTCCCTGTACGTGCGGGAAATGATGCATAACCGTGGCAACATCGCCTTTGTGGCCGGTGTCGTCGCTGCCACACCTGGACTGGGGAACCTCTTGTCGGCCTCGAAAGTTGGTCATATCATGGACCATATTGGGCCGGAAAAAGTCCTCATGGTCGGTTTAGTCATTGCCACCCTCCTTTTCGTGCCAATGACCTTAACTCGTTCGCCATGGAGCCTGGCATTCTGGCGCTTCCTATTGGGCCTGACCAACGCTGGTCTGATGCCGGCAGCTCAGACCATCCTGACTTTGGACGTACCCCAAGAGGCGTTCGGCCGGATCTTCTCCTATAACCAATCATTCCAAGCCGGTGGTTCCGTGCTTGGTGCGCTGATGGGTTCCGGAATTTCTGGCCTGTCCTCCTACGCAGCGGTCTTCGCCGTCACGGGTGCGAGTCTGTTCATCAACTTCTTCATCGTCCTAGCAACGCGGACCAAGAAAGCTGCCTAGTCGTTAGGAATTGACATTGACTATCAATATTAAAAATGGTGTCGACGTTCAAACTGAACGTTGGCACCATTTTTTCTGTCTCGCTGATGGCAATAATTGTCATCGGCGCTTTTTTATTTCTTGGCTTTAATCGTGTGTTCGACCGACTCTTGATGTAATGGCGTAGTCCGTTGGTCATTCAAGAAGATCGGCACCATTTCCTCACGCGTCTCGGAGAATTGCAGACCGTAGAACTGAACCGGCGACAAGGTATGGTTCTGCAAGAAGAGCCGCAGTTGGACCAGCATCCGCCGCCAGCCATGGATCATGGACGTTGGGGACAGATGTTCTTTGAAGAAGATGAACTCGAAGTCACCAACTTTACGTCCCGGTGTTGTCGTGTATTTTTGTGGTTGTTCGTCAATCACGCCTTGATTCATCAATTCGTTAACGACTTGACGCAGGTAGAGGTTGACGCTCGTTGCCATCTTGAAGCCCAAGTACAGCTGCAGGTTGACGATATTGCGCGTGCCCATCATGTCCACGCGGTAGTAGCAGGTGTAAGGCTGGTCGGTATTGTTAACCGTAACGAACCAGTAGACCCGCGCCCGCTTTGGATTCTTGTCCAAAATCGAATACAAAGTTTCCCGTTTGACCAGGTGGTTGCGGTTAATCCGGGCCATCATGACCAGGTTGCTGACATACATTGGCACGGTATCATCAGCCGACAGCTGCATTAACTTGTCACGGAAGTCAGCCAGACTCAGGTACTTGCTTTCGTCACTCATCTCGTCACGCAGGTTGTCGCCGTAGTACCAGCCTACCATCGTAATCAGGATCAAGGCGGTAATCAGAACGGTGACGTAACCACCGCGGGCAAACTTAACCAAGCTGGAGGCCAAGAAGATACTCTCAATCGCCACATAGAGGATGACGAAGCTCGTCGCCCAAATTTTTGCCCAGTGTTCACGCATGTATTCGTGCAAAAGCAAAGTTGTCATCAGCATCGTTGCCGTGATGGACAGACCATAAGCGGCCTCCATGTGGGCTGAAGTTCTGAACCAGAACAGGATGCTGGAGGTAACGAAACAAAGGATCCAGTTAACCGCCGGAATATAAATCTGTCCCTTTGACAGTGACGGGTGGTGCACCTTGAGTCGTGGCAACATCTTCAACCCGATCGCTTCCTCAACCAATGTGTAGGAACCCGTAATCAACGCTTGCGAGGCAATGATCGCAGCCAGTGTTGCAATGGCCACACCGAACAGGTAGACCCCGTGCGGCAGCATTTGGTAGAAAGGATTGTAACCCGAACCATGCTGGGTCATCGGCAGGTTATGGATCAAGAAAGCCCCCTGCCCCAGATAATTGAGGACCAAAGATATGAAAACAAATGGCCAAGTCAGATAGATGCTGCGCCGGCCGACGTGCCCCATGTCGGAGTAAAGGGCTTCTGCACCAGTAGTCGCCAAGAAGACGGCTCCGAGGATGAAGACACCCATGTGGTTGGATGGGGAGAACAGCAATTCAATCCCATAAACCGGCGATAAGGCCTTCAGGATCCATGGTGCCTTGATCAGGTTGACCAAACCGAAGAGGGCCAAAAATGTAAACCAGATGACCATGATTGGACCGAAGCCACGGCCAATGGTGCTGGTCCCAAAACGTTGAATAAGGAAGAGGACCAGCAAAATCGCGAAGGTGATGATGACCACTTCCTCCTGGTCATGTACCAGCACATTCGAGCCGAAGCTGATCCCCTTCAACCCTTCAACGGCGGTGGTAACCGTCACGGCCGGTGTCAACGTACCATCGGCCAGCAAGGCGGCCCCACCGATTAACGCTGGCACGATCAGCCACTTGGCATGCGAACGGACCAAGGCATATAAAGCGAAGATCCCACCTTCACCACGGTTATCAGCCCGCAGTGCCAATAAGACATACTTGATCGTCGTCATCAGCATCAAAGTCCAGATCACCAGGGAGACCGACCCAATAATATATTCACTGCTGAGCGCATGTGTCCCGCCAGCGTCGTTGATTAAGGCATTCATGACATACAACGGGGACGTGCCGATGTCGCCATAGACAACCCCCAAAGCAACCAGGCTATAAGCAATCAATGCTCTGCCTTTAGCTGGCCCGTTCATCATTTTTTATCCCTCCCCTTTTATACATGGAAGCAATACTAGTCGTTTATTGATAATTGTCAAGCAAGAAAAGCTAGTCAATTGGTCTAACATACAGAAAAACTCCCAATTCAGCGAGAATTGAGAGTTTCAAATGCTTAGCTTTAATTTAAAAACTAAGCCATGCTCTTCATTTGTTAGTCTTATTATCCGCTTCTGACTTGGCAGCGGAATCTTTGCCCGTCTTCTTGTCAGGCTGGGTTGCAATTTGGACTACCCGGAACTGACTAACATAGCTGTTTTGCATCTTAATCGGCGTGAATGAGAAGTTGCCTAAGCGCATCGGCCGGTTAAGCTTCATTGGGTATTCCTCTTCCAGGAAGAAGCCCGTCAGTGTTGCCACATCAGTCTTGTCGAATTGCGGAATTTCAACGTGGAAGTAACGTTCAAAGTCGGACAATGGCGTCTTTCCAGAGATTTGGTAAACTTGGTTGCCCTTGTTGTCCTTATCCAGCATTTGGATCTTGTCGGATGAAACATGGTCAATTTCTTCACGGACGTTACCAAACATTTCTTCGTAGATATCCTTGTCGGTCACGATACCAGAAGTACCACCGTATTCGTCCTGAACCACGGCGATTGGGGCTTCTTTGCGCCGCATCTGCCGCAAAATTTCAACCAATGATTCGCTTTCGTAAACAACGGGGATCTTCCGAATGATCTCACGAATGGAAGATTCAGGGTTGATCCGGTTCTGCCGCATAATGTCGTAAGCGAAAATGTAGCCTAAGATATGGTCCTTGTCACCATTTTGAACAACTGGGTAACGGCTAAACCGCTTCTGGAAGTACAGGTTGGCCGCTTCGGCGATCGTGGCGTCACGGTCAATTACGACCAGCTGGGTCCGGTCAACCATGATGTCCCCCGCGGTCCGGTCGTTCATTTCAAAGGCCCGCCGCATGTAGAGCACGTCTTCCTTATCCATTTCACCGGCCTTTTCAGACTGCCGTGACAAGGTCAGAATTTCATTTTGCGAGTAAGTATCCTCTTCCGGACGCACGTTGTAACCCAACAGCTTGGTGAAGCCAGCCGCTGCGACAGCGAACAGCCAAACGAATGGGTAGAAGATGGTATGGAAGAATTGGATTGGGTGAACAATGGCCAACAGAATCGGCACTGGCCGGTCAATGGCCATGTTCTTTGGTACCAAGTCAGTGAAGACGGCATGGAAGAAGGTGAAGATCAGCACACCGATCACTGGTGCCAACGGCTTTAAAACGTCAGCCGGGATAAACCTCAGCTTCAAGAGCAAGTTGGTAATGTATTCGTCACCAATCCACCCTAAAATCAGGGAAGTCATCGTGACCCCAACTTGGGCCGTTGACAGATATTCGTTCAGGTTGGCCACCATGTGCTCAGCCCGCTTGACTTTCCGGGTCTGTTTCAGTTCCTGAAGTTCGCTCGGCCGCACCTTGACAACAGAATATTCAAGCAAGGTGAATAGGGCCGCCAGCAGTAAAATTAAGATAATTACAACTAAACTAACTAAATTATTACTTAGCAACTTTCTTCAACATCCTTTATTGTTCTTTAAACCTATTGTAGCAAGCTTTCAGTGAGTGGTTAATTTTTTGGCGATCTTTTTTCAGCGACTGCCATTTGCGCCGTGATGAACTGCAAAAAGATCTGGGCAACCGTCCCTAATTGGCGATTCTTGCGCCAAGCCAACACGTGGCCGGCAACCTTTTCGGGACTGAACGGGACAAAGGCTAATTTACTATCATCATATTGATCAAAGACCCCCTTAATTCCTAAATGATAGTAGTGACCACTCTCAATTAGCGATTTGGCGTTCTCGGGCAAGTTAACCATTACCTTGATGTTCAACCGTTCCGGATCCAGTTTCAGCACGTCGGTCAAGTCATCGCGAACAATATTACGCCGCCCGATAATTAACGGCAGCTGATAGATATCCTTGGCCGTCACCGCTTTTTTCTTTGCTAACGGATCGTCCTTCTGCATGATCAAGCCCCAGCAATCGTTGACCGGCAGTTGCAAGTAGTTGTACTTAGCAACTTCCACTGGCTGGATTAACGCGGCCATATCGCAAACGCCCTGGTCAATCCGCTGGCGCAGCGTATCACCATCGCCGTCAAACAGGCGGAAGCTGACTTGCGGATACTTTTCCTGGAACTTTTGAACGATCGCCATCATATAAGGGGCAACGCTGGATTCAACACAGCCTAGATTGATCGTTCCTGACAAGCGGTCACGGCCCTGCTGTAATTCATCTTCCGTATGATCAATTAAAGCCAGAATCGTTTGGGCCCGTTGCTGGAACAACACACCCGCGTCATTCAAGTGCAGCTGGTGTTTTTCCCGGTCAAACAGCTTGACACCAACTTCCTGCTCCAATTCCATGATCTGCCGCGATAAAGTCGGCTGGGTCACATGCAACTGTTGCGCAGCTTTCGTGAGATTATTGAGTTCAGCCACTTTAATGAAATAGCGTAAAACCCGTGTCTCCATCACCACAAGACTCCTTTCGCTCCTTTTTGTTTATTATAGCAAAGCTTGGACCTTAATTCATTATCTGCATAGCTTTTTAATATAAATAGGTATTTTACATCAAATTAACCATTCCTTAAAATAATAAGCAAATAAGGAGGAATCAAACATGAGTAAAAACGAAGAAGCAGTTAAAAACGACCTGTTTGGCTTTGGCGACAAGAACGTTGCTTATGCCAAATACTTCATCGGCACCTGTTACCTAAACGGCCTGGTAGCCCCTGACGACAACATCGACGTCAACATCAGCAACGTAAACTTTGAGCCTGGCTGCCGCAATGATTGGCACATCCACCACAATGGCTACCAAATCCTGCTGGTCACTGCCGGTGAAGGCTGGTACCAAGAAGCTGGCAAACCCGCTCAGCTGCTCAAGCCCGGTGATGTGGTGGTCATTCACGAAGGTGTCAAGCACTGGCACGGCGCCACCAAAGACTCCTGGTTCTCCCACATTGCGATCACCAAGGGCAGCAGCGAGTGGTGCGAAAAAGTTGACGACGAATACTACGAACAATTAGGCAAATAAAAGCATTCAAAAAAGGCACTTCAATCACGGTCCAGCCGAGGTGAAGTGCCCTTTACTTTCGATATCTTAACTATTAATTTTGATGGAGGTCTTTTTTCCATTCCTTCAGGTGTTCCTTGGTCATCGCACAAACACCGTCAATCCCCAGTTGGTGCATCTTATCGGTACACATGATCTTGACCTGGTCACCCTTTGACTTGGCCCGCGTCTCACCCCAGAAATTCAGGTAACGCATGGATGCATACAGGTCCTCACCGGATGGCGTTAATGAATACTCGACGTGCGGCGGGATAGTCGCAAAACTCTTGCGGGCGACCAAACCAGCTTCGGTTAAGTCATGCAGACACTGCGACAGGACCTTTGAGGAGATCCCCAGTTGTTTCTCCAATTCGCCGGTGCGCCAAGAATGACCAGCGAGCAAGAATATGATGACCGGCTTCCACTTGCCACCAACGATGGTCAAGGCATAATCAACACCGGTGTTATACACTTGTTTCATCGCAAACCCTCCTTCATCCTCCTTCATATTTTAACATGCGTTCTCGCGTTCTCGCTCCCCCCCTAAGCTCAAAACGATCGTGATAAAATAAGGATGATCATAAGGAGGTTTTATTATGACACTGAAATTTGTTCCTTTTAATGAACACCCCGAATATGCCGGCAAGAAAATGCAAGACTACCTGCGCGAACACCAGCTGGATTCATTGATCAAGATTGCCAAGATTAGTCCTGATCAGGCTAACGGTGGTCAGGTTGCCAAGGCCGCCAACATCGACCCAAAGAAGGAATTAAATTGCCTGGTCTTAACCGGCAAAGGTCATGGCGTTGTCAAATATGCCGCCGTCCTGGTTCCCTTCCAGAAGAAAATCAATACCGGCTCGGTCTTAAAACACGCCATGGAGGTGCACCGCGAGTCCTTTGCTGATCTGAAGTGGGTCACCAAGGTTACGGATATGGAATATGGCTCCATTGGTCCGGTCGGCCTGCCTGAAGACTGGAAACTGCTGATCGATAGTGGGATCAAGGACTTAGATGAAGTCATCTTTGGCAGCGGCCGCGTTGATTCCAAGATGTTAGCCCCTGTCAGCGTCTTTGATAAGGTGCCAAACGTCCAATTCGTGGATGGCCTTGCCAAATAATTTAGACATGACTTTCTTACGCCACCGCTAATTCCAACCTCAAGGTAAGCAGGTTACCTCAAAGTAGCTACTTACATTTTGTAAGCTAGTTGTCTATACTGATGATGAAGCAAACAAAGGAGGAATTAAGCATGAGTAAGAAAGTATTAATTCTGGGTGCCACCGGCCATATCGCCCACTTTGCCATTGAGGCATTAATCGACCAAAGTGACTACCAACTGGCATTGTTCACCCGCCATCCGCAGCACTTGCCAGAATATGACCAGTCGCGGATCAACGTCATTCAAGGCAATACGTTGAATCAAAGCGACCTAGACCAGGCAATGAAGGGTGTCGACATGGTCTATGCCAACCTGGCAAACCCTGAGATCAAACAGCAGGCCCAAAACATTGTGACCAGCATGGACAAAAATGGCGTGAAGACCTTAGTTTGGATTTCCACCTTGGGCATTTATAACGAGGTGCCGGGCAAGTTTGGCGAATGGAACAATAATATGTTGGGCTTCGGCAAAGCAGATGGCTACTTAACCACCTACCGGGCAGCCGCCGATGTCATCGAAGCTTCCGACTTGAATTACACCATCGTCCGCCCTGCCTGGTTGACCAACAAGGACGAGGTTGACTACGAAACAACCGACAAGGGCCAAGACTTCAAGGGCACGGAAGTCAGTCGCAAGTCCATCGGAAACTTTGTCGCCCGTGTTTTGGAAAATCCGGCACCGTTTGCTAAACGTTCCATTGGTGTCAACAAGCCACATACCGACGGCGACAAACCTGCTTGGTACTAATTGACCACCATACCGTCATAAAAACACGCAAAAAGGCTGCAGCAAAACTACAGCCTTTTTATCATATATTGATTGTAAGATTAATTGCCCGTCAGGTATTCATAAACGATGCAGGTCTCATCTTTACGATAAACACCGTGCAACTTCCCGACTTCCTTAAAACCACTCTTAACAATCAGGTGTTGCATGGCCTGGTTGTCCTCGTGAGTGTCGATCCGGATTGACTTAATGTCGGTCCGGTGAGTCTTAATGTAGTCAACCATTTGCGTGAAAAGCCCCGACGCATAACCATGGCCGGCATGATTAGAATGGATAGCGACGCGGTGGACCGTCAAGTAAGCATCCGTGTCGACCAGCCAGTCACCATCCAGCTCGTCGTAAGCGTGGTCCGGTGAAGGCATGATCGTGAAAACCCCAACGGTTTCGTCATCATCAGAATGAACCAAGTACGCATAGCCATGTTCAATATCTTCTTGAACGTGGGTCGGGTTCGGGTAGTCACCCTGCCACTGGTCAATTCCCTGCTCAGCGAGTTGGTTGCGACCGTCCTGGAGAATCTCCACGATCCGGTCAAAATCGGCGGTGGTTGCCTTTTCTAAATGCATACAATCATTCCTTTCATTTTGACATCAATGCAAATAATTTATCAAAAATTGCTTGGTCGCGCAAATGAAAGGCTCATTGACAGTTTTTTTGAAATAACTAGCGATAAGTTAAGGAGGTACCAACATGAGTAAACGAGCAACACACTGGCTGAGTGCGATCATCATCTTGATTATCGTCGGCATTGTGGGTTTTGCCTGGTATAATCAGCACCGCGCTAATAAATTCGTCCAATCAACCACGCCGACCCTGTTCTTCCACGGTGGCGGCAGCAGCTACCATGCCGAAGAGCACATGGTCAATGCGGCAAAGAAGGCTGGCGTCACCAAGACCGTGATCCGCGCCAACGTTGACAAAAACGGCAAAGTCACCCTGCACGGCACGATGCACAAGAATTCGATCAACCCGATCATCGAAGTCAACTATGAAAACAACCGGCAGTTTGACTTCAACAAGCATGGTGAGTGGGCCACGGCGGTCGTCAAAGAATTGCGCGACCAATATGGCGTCAAAAAGATCAACATGGTTGGTCATTCGCTAGGCAACATTTCCATCATGTACTACATGTTGCAGAACGCTAACAACAAACAGATGCCTCAGCTGCAAAAAGAAGTCAACATGGCCGGGCACTTTGACGGCCTGGACTTTAAGCAACTGCCAGCGCCAATGCGGCAGCCGGCTGATCTAAAGCTAGACAAGAATGGCAAGCCGAATCATATGAACGCGACTTATCAACAAATGACTGCCCTGCGCCACCTTTACCCGAAAAACCAGGTCCGCGTCTTGAACATCATCGGTGACATTGGCGGCCATACCGATGGCACCGTCAAAAATGTATCCTCGCTAAGCCTCAAATATTTGGTCGCTGACCGGGCAAAGTCCTACCAGGTCAAGGTCTTCCACGGTAAGAACGCACGCCACAGTAAGCTGCACAACAATCCCGATGTCGACAAAATCTTAATTAAATTCTTGTGGGGCAAATGATGAAACTAACACTAAGACAACTGTACGATAAGATGCATGAGCACATGGGGCCCAGCGGCTGGTGGCCGGCAGAAAGCAAAGAGGAGATCATCTGCGGTGCCATCCTGATTCAAAACACCAACTGGCAAAACGCTGATCGGGCTGTCGCCAATTTGCGAGCAAGTACCGGCTTTGATCCGAAAAAGCTGCATACATTGACGATCAGCCAATTGCAAGAGCTGGTCCGGCCAGCGGGTTTCTTCCACAACAAATCACTGGCTATTCAAACCGTCTTTGACTGGCTGGCCCGGTTTGACTTTGACTATGGGCGAATAGCGACAACCTATAGAGCTCAATTAAGAAAAGCCCTGCTCGACTTGCATGGGGTCGGCCAAGAAACAGCCGATGTGTTGCGAGTCTATATCTTCGATCAGCCCGCCTTTGTGAGTGACAAATATGCCCGGACGCTGGTCAGTCACCTAGGTGCGGGCACTTACAAGAGTTACCAAGACCTGGCGCGGCACTGTCAACTAAGTGCTAATTTCAGTGTTGCAGACGCCCAAGATTTCCATGGCTTGATCGACGAGTTCGGCAAACAGTATTTCCGCGGAAAAGATCGGTTCGACGATAGCTTTTTAGCCACTGATCGATTAGTCCTTTAAATAACGATTGGCCATCTGATAATAATTCTTGTACAAAGCCGTTAAACGACCATGGTTAACTGTTGTTAGCCATGGTTTTTCACGTCCGCAGTAATGTAGAAGAACGGTATGTTTCATCACCCAATCTAGTGTCCATTCACCGAGCGAAATAGTTTGATAAATAGCCAGGTTACGACAGTCAAAATTGTAAAGCTGGTCGGGAACCGACAGAATCTGGTCACCATACAGGGCATTCAAAACGTCCTGATCAGGCAATAATACCAAGTGGTTCCGCAGGTAATCAAAAATATCCTGGGCATGCACCCGCTGGCGAATCTTGGGCAGGTTCATCAGCAAAACACCCGAATTGTAGTACCCGTCCGCATCAAAATTTTGCAGACGGATTTTATTAATCGTCTCGGTCACGTTAGTCAGGTTGGTGTGGATTGCCGAAGCGTACATGTAACGGCTAAGATCAGTCTCGTACAAGGGCTGCAAATCATTGATACAAAGAATGTCGGCATCCAGGTATAGGATCCGGTCCAGATCTGCAGGCAGATATTTGTGAGCCAGCAATCGATAATAAATGGTAGTTGGATAACGGTCAGTCACCGGTGCATTCACAAAATCATCGCGCGGAATGCGGACAGGGTGGAAGGTCATGCCTAGTTTCTGGATGCCGCGTTTAAGCACGCCTTCATGGTGGAATTGACCATTGTAAATGACATAAACGTCAATTCTTTGTGGCTGACTGTTCAGGTGAATAGATAACAAAGTTGTTAGCATCTGGCGATAGAAACGATCGTCAATTGAAAATAAGAGATTCATCATGTCACTCCTGTTTAACTTGCACTCAATTTAAAAATGGCTTAGTCTGGTTATATTGTACATGAGAGGAATTAGAAATATGGAACCGGCAACGCAATTAGATGCCATTAAACACTACACAATTCAGAAATTAGGCAATGACGAGACAGGTCATGGCATTGACCACATCAAGCGGGTGGTCCGCATGGCGCGGCAGTTAGCGAAAGAAGAAGGGATCGACCCCTTCATCCCCGTGGCAGCCGCCTACCTGCATGATACGATTGATGAAAAGCTGGTCATGTCCGTCAAGGAAGCTCAAAGCGAGCTGCGTGAGTTCTTGCGCAAGATCGATTTTCGCAATGACCAAATCCAAGCGGTCATGGACATCATCACGCAGATGTCATTTGCCAACACCTTAGAGGGTCAACGCCCACAGTTAACGCTGGAAGGACAGATTGTACAAGATGCCGATTGGCTGGATGCCATTGGCGCCATCGGGATTGTGCGGGCCGTTTACTATGGCGGCAAGCATGGTGAACGAATTTATGATCCGCTCATCAAGCCGCGGGAAAACATGGACCGCAATGAATATCGCAACCTGTCTCACGAAACGATTATCAATCATTTCTATGAAAAACTACTCAAACTAAAGGACATGCTTAACACCAAAGCCGCTAAGCGCGTGGCCGAGCACCGGCAGCAGATCATGCTGGAGTTCCTGGACGAATTTAAGCAGGAATGGGACGCAGAAAAATAAGTGTAAACAATAGGAGCTAGCTTCAACCATGAAGCTAGCTCCTTTTTGTCTATATTTTAAGAATATGTGGCGTAAAGCCCTGACCTTCCAAAACTTTTAAGAGGTCCGTCGTCTTCAAGATAACCGTCATCGTATTGTCATTGGGATGACCGCCAAAGTATTGAGCCTGGGCAACATCCGCATCAATGTACAGCATTACGTCATGCTCTTGGTTATTGAGCAACCCAAACGGCGAGACTGACCCCGGCGTTACACCGAGTTTTGCCTGCAACTGATCTTTGCTGGCAAACGAGAGGCGCGGCAGACCAGTTAGCTGACTAAAAGCATGCGCATCGAAGCGTTTATCTTCCGCCATTAGCAACAAGACGTACTTAGTGTGGTGCTTGTTTGTCAGCAAAAGATTCTTGGCCCGCGAAAATTCCTCGCTTTTGACGTATTCATCCGCTTGGGCGACCGTATAGACAGCCGGATGGTGGACCACACGATAAGAAATCTGGTCATGGTCCAAAACAGCAAAGACTCTTTGTGCTTGATTCATCGTTGGTCATCCTCTTTCTTATGCTGGCTCAGGTCGATGATTTTGGAGGTCTTGTCCGCATTATCATTGTTGGTCTTCGGCGGTAGATCCTCAGAGAAGAAACGCAGTAGTAAAACAATTGGTGGGACGAGAGCGGCATACAACAGACCCTCTAAGAGTGCCCCTGGTGTCGCCGTTTCAATAATCCGGGGAACATCATTGAAATTGCCGGTCATCAAAACGACCTGGATGGTTAATAAGACCAGTTTGCCGGCCAGTTGACTAGTGCCCGCAATCAAACCAAATGAGATTGCTTGCTGGTGATGTAAGTGAACTCGGTTGGTCATACTCCAACCATTGACACCAGCCAGGACAAACCAGTCAAGCAAGATGGGCAGCCAGAAAGTCCAGCTGGTAATCTTCAGGATGGTCGCCAGAACGCCCACAATCACAATCAACAGGAGCGACGTCCAGATCCCGGCGGCAAACATTGCGGCGATAGAAAAAATACCTGCCACAGCGATGGTCTGTGTCCCGGTCGGCAAGACATGGTGCCACTGGACAAAGGATAAGCCAAAAGTGGCCAGGCCGCAGACGATCGAAATGATTAAATATCTTGCACGTTCATTCATCATAACGGTTGCTTATCGGTGTCCTGCATCCAACCGATTGCGAGTGCCCCCTGTCCCAGGTGTACACCGATCACGGGACCAAAGTAAGACAGCTCAAACTTGATGTCCGGATGGTCAGCTTGCAATTTTTCCATCCACTTCTGCCCTTCTTCTTTGGCATTGGCGTGGATTACCATTGCACGCACTGGATAGTCAACTGCGGCCACTTTCTGATCAAAAATCTGCTCAACCCTGATTTTGGCACGCTTCATTGACCGCACCTTTTCAAAGGCTTCGATCGCATGGCGGTCATTATCAAAGGACAGTAAAGGCTTAATCCGCAAGATGGAACCAACAAAGGCAGACGCGTTAGACAAACGGCCACCGCGAACCAGGTTTTGCAGATCATCAACTACAAAGTCGTCCCGGATGGTTGAGCGCAGTTTAACCAGTTTATCCAGAACGGTGTCGAGATCGTCCCCTTGGCGAATGAACTTGGCACAGTCGAGCGCTAAGATTCCCATCAGACGAACCGTCACATAAGAATCAAAAGGCACAATCTTGATCTTGTCCTTCATTTCCTCGGCAATCTGGGCCACCGTGTTCAAGAAGCCTGAAATGGTTTTGGTTAAGTGAATACTAATTACCGCATCGTAGCCATCATCCGCCAGCTGCGAGTAAAGCTGCATGAGTTCACCAATCGGCGGCTGCGAGGTCGTGGGAAAACTCTTGGAAGTCTTCATCTGTTCATAAAAATCGTCAGTCGTGATGTCGACGCCTTCCTGATAATTTTTACCATTCAGGGTAAACGGGATCGGTACCACGTGAATATTGTTGGCAGCTGCTTCTTCTGGGGTTAAATAAGCAGTACTGTCTGTAACAACGGCAATCTTCATATATTTTCAATCCCCCAACACTTTTAGTTAATTTAATGGACTTAATGATTGGTCATTTATAGACCCTAATAGAAATAAAATACCATATTCAATGGTGGAAAACAAACGATAAAAGGCGCGTCATTTGCGGCTTAATAGTGCAAACAGTTATACTAGTAATTGGACTTTTTTGAGATAAATGAACATCTTCACACATGAGGAGGCGCAACAATGTCATTTGATGGTTTATTTACCCGGGCGATCGTCAAAGAGTTAAACGATACCCTCAAAAGTGGCCGTATTTCACGGGTTAACCAGCCCTACCCGGCAGAAATGATCATGGTGATCCGCGCACACCGGCACAATTATTCCCTCTTGATCTCTGCCAACCCGTCCTATCCGCGGATTCAGATCACGAATACCCCATATAAAAATCCGGCGGTGCCTTCAAAGTTTGCGATGAACATGCGTAAATACCTGGAAGGTTCATTGCTGGAAGCCGTCAGCCAGGTGGATAACGACCGGATCGTTAAACTGACCTTCTCTAACCTCGACGAATTGGGCGACCAGGAGCACTTGGTCATGTACGTTGAAATCATGGCCCGCCACAGCAACATTTCCCTGGTCAACGAAAAGACTGGCAAGATCATCGATACGATCAAACACGTCGGGTCCGATCAGAACCGGGTCCGCTTGCTGCTTCCCGGTGCAACGTTCAGAATGCCACCGAAGCAAGACCGGGTTAACCCTTACCTGCCGAACCAAGGTTACACCGACCTGATCAAACAAACCGACGACGTAAATGAGCTGGCCCATGGCTTGCAACAGTATTATCAAGGTTTCGGCCGCGATAGTGCCCATGATTTAGCCAATCGCTTGTTGAAGTCTGATGATTTACCAACGACCTACCATGCCTTCCTGAAGGGCTTTGACTACCCTGACCCCGTCATCGTTAAGACCGATCGGGGCAAGCAACGCTTCAATGCCTTTCCGCCAATGGGAGTCGCTGAAGATCAGCTGCAGCATTTCGACAGTCTGTCCGAACTGCTCGACGCTTACTACACGAGCAAAGCCGAAGCTGACCGGACCAAGGAACTGGCTGGTCAAGTGCTCCAGGTTATCCACACCGAATTGAAGAAGGATAAACGGAAGGTCAAGAAGCTGAACCAACAGCTCGACGACGCCAGAAAGGCCGACTATTACCGAATTCGCGGTGAAATCTTAACGACCTATTTAAATAAGTTGAAACCGGGCATGCAGACAATTGAGTTGCCGAATTTCTATGACAATAATCAACCACTCAAGATCACGTTATCGCCGGAACTGTCGCCATCACGCAACGCACAGAAATACTTTACGCGTTACGACAAGCTCAAGACTTCAGTTGCCTATGTCAACGAGCAGTTAAAGCTCACCAACGCGGAGATTGACTACTTCCAAAACATTTTGTCGCAGATTGATCTGGCTGCTCCCGCCGACGTGCAGGAAATCAAACTGGAATTAGAGGAACAAGGCTACATTCGCCAACGCTCACACAGCAAGAAGCGGCGCAAGATCAAGGTGGCAAAGCCGGAAGAATTCAAAACCAGCAGTGGCAAAACCGTCCTTGTTGGCAAAAACAACCTGCAAAATGACCGCTTGAGCTTCAAAATCGCCAATAAAAACGATACTTGGCTGCACGTCAAGGACATCCCTGGCTCACACGTGGTCATCCGCGATCCACATCCTTCCGAGCAGGACATCTTGGAAGCGGCACAACTGGCGGCCTACTTCTCCAAGGGTCGTGAATCTGATCATGTCCCGGTTGATTACCTGCCAGTCAAAAACCTGCATAAGCCAAACGGTGCCAAGCCTGGTTTCGTTACCTTTCGTGCTCAATCGACGTTGCGGGTCACACCAAAACTACTTAAAAAATAATTATTTACTCAGGAATGGAGTATTAATATGTACGATTATCGAAACGATCTTCTGAATATTATCGAAAACATTGAAAACACAGATGAAGGGCTGATTCGCGGCCGGGAAACGTTACGCGCTGCCATGCACTTGATCGATGCTTTACCAATCGACGGCTACCAGAAGCCCCGGCCATTTGTTAAGCGCAACAACCATCATCACGAACCCATTCACTTTCAGAGTGCCAGCCAGCCTGCGAATGACTCAGCCAATCACCACCCTGAAAAGAAGCCATTAAGTGGTGATCAATACACTGCTTTAAACAAGCTTAAGGGTATCCGTCAAGGACTGGATCAGCTCAAAAATGGTCACGAAGCCGATCATAATTCGATCTCCAAGTTAGCTGGTCGTTACCATAAAATCACTCAGCGTTTGTCAGCTGATGACAAGGATGCGCTGGCCGATCAATTACGGCCCATTCATCACGACCTCAACCGCCTGGGAGGCAAGCCACAAACGGCAGTTGACCAGCCACAACCCCACTCTACCAGTGTCAACAAGGCACAAGGCAGTGATCAAGCACACCATTCATCGGCAAACAAAGCCATTAAGACTGAAGAGGCTGCCATTCAACAACCCAAAGCCCCATCTGCGCCATTTTCCAGTCAAAAGCGGCAGTATGTTGTGCAACGCGAACTGACGGGAGCAACCCTGTTGACGGAGAACGGCCAAGATGCCGGTCACATCAGTGAAAGTATTGTCCGGAAGATGAATTTAACGTCGGGGACGATTGTCAAAGCCGACATCATGCCCAATGATATCTTTGTTCACAAGGCATTGCGGCATATCGATCACCTCGGTAAGATCAAGTTTGATGATCAAAAGCGGTTCTCGACCTTCGAATTCGGTGTGGTTAAGAAACACAAGCACCACCTCCGCGTGACCTACAATTCAAATAATGAGCCCTTGTTAGTTAACGGAAAGAAGCATGCCTTTTTGCTGGACCTGGACAATCCGATCGTGGGTAACGGATCCATTGTGGAACTCGCCTGGTACAAGGACGATCCGGACTCGATGCGCATCCGCTGGACTTACCCAACCGAGAAGCCGGAACAAACCAAGTCCGGCAAAAAGACCCAGCAAGCTGATAAGAACGAGACGGATAAAGACAGTCAAGAACCATTGGCTAAACGTTATACAGATCTCGATCTTCATGGCAAAACAGTTGCCGTCCTGGTTGGCAATCGGCAAGAACACGAAGATTATGAACGCCAGATCAAACTCTATAACGGTGTGCCAACTGTTGTTGATAGCTTCAAAACGCAAAAGAGCTATCTGAAAGACAAACTCAAATCCGCTGACATTGTCGTTTTGGTCAAGAGTAAGTCCCACCATGGTGCATCGAAAGCCGTTGCTGAATTTCAGAACCAGTTTGGCTTTGCTTTTGCGGTGGCAGACACCCTTGCAATGGGCCAGTTTGAAGATGCCCTCTACCGTGCCAGCCATGGTCTACCGGCAGATGTCGCTAGCATGGCCAACCTCCATTAGACGTTTCATTGATATAGCAAAAGAGCAGGAATTGGATGAATCCAATTTCTGCTCTTTTCATTCGATAATAACGAGAAAAAAACGATAAACATGTTAAAATCACTCTGTAATATTAATTTAGCTTTATAAGAAGCTTCTTAATGATAATGAATAGGAGTATTTTCAAGAGTCCAATGAATTTAGTCTTTATTGCTAAATGGGAAAACGTTCCGCAGCTTGAAACCTGTGTCAAATCAATCGCTTATTACAATTCAGATGTTAACTACTATGTTCTAAATGCTGATATTGCTCAGGAATGGTTTTTCCATCTCAACCAATTATTGAAGCCATTTAACAGCCGGGTCATTGATACCAAAATTCCCAGTGATCAGTTGGCTACCCAACTCCCTGTCCAAATTAAATTAGGCCAAACAAAGCAACTGGCTCACCTAGATAAGGCATTGTTCTTAAGCCTTGATACACTTGTGACGGGCAATTTAGCTGATTTATTTCACTATCAGCTAGGCGAAAAACTATGGGCGCTGAGTCTGAACCAACAGGCTATATTAATTAACCTGCAAGCGGTCCGGCAAAATGAATTTCTTCAAGAAAATCAGCTCGGTCCTGATTCTTTGACCAGTCCACTTGTGGATAAGCTGGCTGAATTAGGCCGTGACCTACCCACAAAATTTATCAGCGACTCAGGCGATTCGGTTGTTCAGCTCCTGGACCAGCCTTGGAAAGACGAAATTAACGATCACAATCAATTGTGGTGGCAATTTTTTGCTACTGATTGGCCAGTCATTCAAAAAAGGGAGTTGTTAGTCCCTGCTCAAACTCTTGAAAATTCAACACCAAAAACTGCTGATAAGGACAATCGCATGCAGTTCATCATGGCCGCCAACTATAATTACCAACCGGCTTTTCTGACGACGATCAAATCACTGCTCTTCCACAATCAAAACGTCGATATTCATTTAATCAATCCTGACATTCCACAAACTTGGTTCAATGCAATTAATCACCAAATCTGGCCTAGTCGGCTGATTGACGTCAAGATCAGTCCAGACATGTTGAACGTTAAGGATGTTAAAACCTACAGCTCAGATAAACTCGGCCACGTTAACAACATGACCAACGCCTTGCTTTATTTACACGAGTTGATTAAGTGCCCGCGGGCTCTCTATTTGGACAGCGACGTCATTGTGAAACGTAACCTGCGTGCATTTTATGATCTTGATTTAAAGGGACATCCTTTTGCGGCAAGTCGTGAATTATTCAATTACCCGATGATCAATGTCGGTGTGATGCTGCTTGACCTCGACCGACTGCGCCAAATCCCACAATTAAGTGCCAAAATGGTTGACTATTACCAGCATCATGATGTATCAACCGCATCCGAAAGCATCATTTCCCATTTCTTCCTTAACCAATATCTCGAGCTAAGCTTCACTTATGATTATCAAATTGGTAGTGAAAAGGAATGGGAACAGACCTATGATTTCAACCAAATGGACCGGCATTTTGAGCAATGTTATTGTCTGCACTATGTGACTGGTGATAAGCCCTGGAAAACTGTCTCAATTACTCGCCACCGCCAACTATGGTGGAGCTACTTCGACCTATCCTGGTTGGCCATTAGACACCAGCGTTCTCTGCCGCTCAAAACCCGTTTTAACAGTTCGCAGCGCGTGATGATCTGTACTGGTGCTGAAAAGATCGAACACTTTGAGCAAATTGTTAATACTCTTCCGGAGATTGAATTCTATGTGACCGCACATACCCCGGTCTCTTGGACGTTAATGAGAATGATTCAATATCCGAACGTTCATATTTATCCAGAGGTTCGGATGCCGGTTCATAAGCGGATCAGTCAAATCAGCAGCGTCATCCTCGACATTGGTTATGGCGATAAAGACAATCAACTTATGTTAGACGCCCTTAATGACGGTAAATTTGTTTTATCATTCAACACTACACAGGCTTCAAGCAAGCTAACGAGTTACCCTAATTACTTGGTCTTTGATTATGATCAAGTACAAGACTTCATCGACACTCTTCACTACCTTGTTAGCTATGGCGATTTGAGTAACTAACCATAGATTTGTCGCTTGCCTATTGCCTGGATGATCGATCGATTTTATAAAGCAAGGAGAAACTATATGAAAGCTATGAATATAGTATTGATTGCTAAATGGGAAAGCGTTTCGCAGCTTGAGACCTGCATCAAGTCAGTTGCTTACCATAATTCCGAGGTTAACTACTATGTTTTAAACAACGACATTGCGCAGGAATGGTTTTTCCATCTCAACCAATTATTGAAACCATTTGACAGTCAGCTCATTGACATTAAATTACCTAGTGATCAGTTAAATGCTCAACTCCCCGTCCAAATTAAATTAGGTCAAATCCCTCAGCTGGCTCACCTGGATAAGGCACTATTCTTAAGCCTTGATGCACTTGTGACGGACAATTTGGCTGGTTTATATCACTATCAGCTAGGCGAAAAACTTTGGGCAGTGAGATCGAACCAACAGACTGTCCTGGTTAACCTGCAAGCGGTCCGGCAAAATGCATTTCTTCAACAAAATCAGCTCAGTCCCGAATCTTTTACCGGCCCACTTGCGGATAAGGTGACTGAATTAGGCTGTGATCTGCCAGCAAAATTTATCAGCAACTCAGGCGATTCGGCCATCCAGCTCCTGGACCAGCCTTGGAATGACGAGATTGACGATCACAACCAATTGTGGTGGCAATTTTTTGCGACCGATTGGCCAATCATTCAACAAAAAAAGTTGCTAATCCCTGCTCAAGATCTCGTTAACGCACCTGAGAAGGTTGAAGGCCAGGAGAATCGCATGCAGTTTATCATGGCCGCCAATTATAATTACCAACCGGCTTTTCTGACGACGATCAAGTCGCTGCTCTTCCACAACCAGAATATCGATATTCATCTAATCAATCCTGACATTCCCCAGACCTGGTTCAATGCCATCAATCGGCAAATCTGGCCTAGTCGGCTGATTGACGTTAAGATCAGTCCAGACAAGTTGAACGTTAAGGATGTCCAAAAACATAGTGCTAAGGAATTGAGCCACGTCAATAACATGACCAATGCACTCCTCTATTTGCACGAATTGATTCATTGTCCACGGGCAATCTACTTGGACAGCGATGTCATTGTGAACCGCAACCTGCGTCCGTTCTATGATCTCGATTTGAAGGGTCACCCCCTTGCGGCTTGTCGTGAGCTCTTCATTGACCCGCTCATCAACGTGGGTGTCATGCTTCTAGATTTGGACAAGCTGCGAACCATCCCTAACTTAACCAGTCGGATGATTGATTATTACCAGCACCATGAGGTTTCGACCGCTTCCGAGAGTGTTATTACCCACTTCTTCTTTGATCAGTATCTCGAGCTGAACTTCACTTATGGCTACCAAACTGGCAGTGAAAATGGCTGGTCATACTTGCATGACTTCAAGCAAATGGATCGTTATCTTCCGCAATGCTATTGTCTGCACTATGTAACTGGTGATAAACCCTGGAAAATGCTTTCCGTCGTTCGTCACCGACAACTATGGTGGGCCAATTTTGATCTGTCTTGGGCAGCAATCAAGCAACATCACCTCTTGCCAATCCAGACCAAATTCACCAGTCCTTACCAAGTGATGATCTGTACTGGTGACCAAACGATTGAAAACTTTGAAAAGATTGTGCAAGCAACTCCGGATATTGAGTTCAACGTGACTGCCCATACCCCAGTTGGGTTCCTATTGAAGAAAATGATTGCCTATCCGAACGTTCATGTGTTCCCGGAAGTGCTGATGCCTGTTCACCAACAATTGGCACAAAGAAGCAGTTTGATCTTAGATATTGGCTATGGCAACAAAGACGATCAACTTCTGAAAGCGGCTTTGGAAGACGGCAAGTTTGTGATGTCTTTCAAGAACACACAGGCTTCGAGCAATTTAACCAGTTATCCTAATTACCTGGTCTTCAACGACGATTCAGTGCAAGAATTCATCGATACCCTAAAACGGTTAGTAGTCTACGGAGACTTGAGTAACTAATGTAAACAAAAATAAAGGCCTTGTGACATAATTCCTTTTGCATACATCGAAAGTTTACAGGCGGTACAACAATAGGCCCCCAACGTTCTGGCAAAGCCGAACGTTGGGGGCCTATTGTTGCTCGCGGGGGCGTGACTACGAAGCCATTAGTAGTTTCTGTCACGCTCCCTTTTCATAATCAAATTCAGTTATTCAACGAACTGCATTTCGGCACCCATCACTTTGGCTGCCGTTGGCGGTTCTTCAATATGCAGCGACTTGAATGGGAACAAGGCCCGGTAAAAGGCTGCTTGACTTGCATTCCCCGTCTGCCGCATGGAGTCCATCAAGAGCTTGCCGCTAAACTTCCCTAAATCCAGTCGCAGGGAAACGGCGGGCAACCCCAGGTGTAGCGCTTTGGACAGGAAGGCAATGTCGACCACAGGCATCGGTCGGCAGAGACTGACCTTAAAACGGTTGTCAGGATATTCCTTGATCAACACCTGGTAGAGACCAGGCTTATCCAGTTCCCGCAGCTTGCCCTCACCTAACGCGGTCACAGTGGCACCATCATCCGGGCTCAGGGTAGTCGGATAACGCTTGGCCACCGTCCGGTAATTCAGCTGATGGTTGGCCTGCAATTCAGCGGTCGTCCCCAGCTGGTAGACATATTCACCATCATAGAGGGCGTTAAATTCCAGCAGTGGTTCTGAGGAAACGACATCTTCAACCTGGTCATTTAACGGAATGATCTGGATCGTCCCGCCGGCAATGACTTGAGACAAGCGATCTTGCAGACTAGCCAATGTGGATGGCAGTAGAACCAATTCCGGCTTTTCTAGCTTTGCAATTGACAGCAATGACTCCGCCAGCAATGGTTCGATATAGCGCTTGCCCGCCACTTGTTCCGATAACAGTAAGGAACTGGGATTATCATCGACCGTAATCGGTAAGTAACCGAGCCGCTTCAATTCAATGCACATGGCGGCCAAGCAGTAGTCGTTGGCCGTGCCATTGCCTAGATGACGGGCGCCGGTCCCAATCACCAGCACGCGTTTACCATCCGCAGGCGAGCTCTCATTCTCCTGCTCAAAGGTCGCATAGAAGCAATGGCTATGCTGATCATATTGGCCTGCTGAGGGATCAACCTCTTTATAGGTCCGCGCAATCTGGTTTTCAGTTTCCAGTTGTGCCACCTCGTTGGGTTGACTCTGCCAACAGTCAGCAATCCACTTGTCGCTCAAGCCCCAGTACTTGGCCCGTTTCAGTTGGTTGACGGAGCCAGGATTCTCACACAGATCCTTTTGCAAATGCACTAAGCGCCGTAATTGGTTGAAGTAGTAGGCATCGATCTTGGTCAATTCAGCTAATTCCTGACACGAATAACCACGACGAATAGCCTCCAACAACGAGAAGATCCGGTTGGTCTGCGGGTGAATGAGCAGCTGGTCTAACTGGTCGTCGCTCATGGCGTGAATTGCTTCGGCCTGTTTGCCATGCCAGCCCAGGTGCGGATCTTCCACGCCTTTGATTAACGCCTCAATAAAGGAACGCCCAATGCCCAGCGACGTGCCGACTGACTTCTTTTCGGTGATTAAACGCTGGTCACCGCTGTCCAGTTGACTGAACGGAAAGATTGGCACGCGCACTGCGGTACGATCCATCACCGGTTCAGTGACGGCGGTGTGTTTGATCATCCCGTGATCCAGGTGAATGTCGCGTAGACGTTGACCGGCATAGAGATAACCACACACCCGCGCCAACGGGTAGCCAGTCGCCTGCTCGGTCATGTTGGCGATGCGGTCAAAGTAAGGACTGATCTTGATCACGTAGAAGCGGTTGTGTCGCCCGTCAAAGGCAAATTGCAGGTGGTTGACCCCGACAATTCGCAGCTTACGGGTAATGGCAAAAGCCGTATTCCGCATGTCCTGGATTTGCCGGTCCAATAACGTTTGCGCCGGTAAAACCGTCATCGAGTCACCAGCATGAATACCGATTGGGTCAATGTCTTCGGCCACGCCAAGACTCATCATCGTCCCCGAGGCGTCACGAATGACCGTAATCTCGATTTCTTTCAGGCCGGCCAGACTCTGTTGTACTAGAACTTGGCCGCTTTGCGATAACTGAATGCCACGACTCACGGCATCGCGCAATTCATTATCATCGTGCACAATTTTGCGCAGCCCCACTGTCCGCGGATAGACGGAACGCACGATGACGGGATAACCAACCTCGCTGGCCATATCCCGAGCATCTTGGAAGTTATTGATGGTCCGAATGATCTTCGTTGGTACTTTCAATTTGGCCAACGTCTGGTTCATCAGGACCGCGTTGTTAATTTGGCGAACGGTGGCCTCGGGCACCCCCGCAACTTGGATACTATGCTCAGTCATGACGCCCGTTTCCGAAACTGATTGGAGTAAACGGAAGGCACGACGACCGCCCAACGTTGGCACGATCATGTCCGGTTGGTAACGTTTGATGACGTCTTCGATATTCTCGGGCGAGAGCGGCATGATGCAGCTGTCATCAACCGCCGTTTTAACGTCACCCGCTAAAGCAAAGGGGTTGTCATCGATCAAAACGGTGTGAAAACCACACTGCTTCATCGTTGTGAGCACGCTTAATGCCGCGGTGTCCAATTCGCCGCCACGTTGGAGAGTGTTGCTGCCAGCACCGATCACCAGCACTGTCTTAGCTGCTTCATCGCTCATTTAAGTCGCCTCCCCGCTGATTCATCATATCAACGAACTGGTCGAACAGGGGATCAGTCTCATCCGGGCCCGGCGCACCATCCGGGAAGAATTGTACCGAAAAGGCTGGATAACGCAGGTGGTGCAGCCCCTGTACAGAATTATTCAGCAAGTCGACGTGGGTCACGAACAACTTGCTGCGGTCGACACTGTCGCGCTTGACTTCATAGCCCTGGGCCTGACTAGCATAGTCGATCTGGTCGGTCATAATCTCCTTGATTGGGTGGTTCATCGAATGATTTTCGATTGGCATGCGATCAACCTGGGCCCCGTTAGCCAAGGCAAACAATTCATGACCTAAACCGATGGCCATCAGCGGCACCTGTGACTGCACTTTGCGAATCATTTCCAGAACGCTGCCCTTCAGGCTGTGCGGATCGCCGGGGCCGCTGGAAAGAACCACCCCATCAGGATCCAAGCGCAGGATCTGATCGGCACTGGCCGTATAAGGCAGAACCGTGACGTTCAGACGGCGCCGGGATAATTCCCGCAAGATACCGTTCTTCAAGCCAAAGTCGACCACTACGACCGTCTGACCGACATCCGGGTTCGGGTAAGGCTTTGGTGTGGCCACTTGAGCGACTTGTTGATTGGTCAAAACAGTGGCATGCAGCTGATCGAAGGCATGGTCATCCGCCACCGGCACGATACTTCCGCGCATCGGCTTGCCAGCCGCCCGCAACTTGTGGACCAGCGCCCGGGTATCAATGTTGGTGACCCCAGGAATGTTGGCCCGCTCCATGTACTGGCTCAGGCTGATGTCACGAGCATTGAGGGGTGAGAAGGCAGCCAAGTCACGCACGATCACGCCCTTAATGGTGGGGTCAATGGATTCGTAAATATTCCGGACAATTGGGTAATTACCAACATTCGGCTGGGTAAAGACAACGATTTGGTTGTGGTAGATCGGGTTGGTGATGATTTCTTGGTAACCAGCCATACTGGTGTTAAAAACGAGTTCACCAAAAGTAACCGCTGGCGAACCAAATCCCTCACCGGCAAATACCGATCCATCTTCCAAAATGAGATAACGTGCTGACATACTAAGCCACCCTTCTGCCAAAATACCGTGTCCGATTATAGCACTGATTATTGATTAACTATCGACCCTTTTTAAATGCTCGATCATTTGTTGGAAATTAGCTGGTAGCGGGGCAGTGAACAACATTTGCTTACCGGTCCGCGGGTGTTTAAAGCCCAATAAACCGGCATGCAAATACTGGCCGTTGCCTGGTAGCGTTTTGCGCGGCCCATACAGAGGATCCCCCGCCAGCGGATGGTTGATATAGGCCATGTGGACCCGGATCTGGTGGGTGCGCCCGGTCTCCAAACGACACTTGACCAGGGTGTAGTGCTTGAAGCGGTGGATCACTGCAAAATGCGTCACCGCGTGCCGGCCATCATTGACGACGGCTTGCTTCTTGCGATCCTTCTTCGACCGCCCAATCGGAGCATCGATGGTCCCCTTGTCTTCTTTAATCACACCATGGACCAATGCCGTGTACTCACGTTGATTGCTTTTGGCCTTCAACTGCGCCGCCAAATTCCGGTGGGCCTGGTCGTTTTTGGCCACCATCAGCAAGCCTGACGTGTCCTTATCGATACGGTGAACAATACCAGGCCGAAACTCGCCATTGATGTGAGACAGTGGACAGTGATAAAGCAGTGCATTGACCAGCGTATGATCGGGATGACCCGGTGCCGGATGAACCACCATTCCTTGTGGCTTGTTGACCACCAGCACATCATCATCTTCGTAAACGATGTCCAGCGGAATGTTTTCCGGCTTCAGGTCGATGTGTTTAACCTCTTCCGGTGTAACCGTGACCCGGTCGCCAACATCTAATTGATACTTCGGTTTTTCTACCTGACCGTTAACCAAAACGTGGCCATCGTTGATCCACTTCTTCAACTGGGAACGGGAAACGTCGGCCAGGAAACCGGCAATAACCTTGTCTAACCGCCCTGTCTGTCCATCATGAATGTTTATGACTTGCTTTTTGGCCGGCATCGGCGTGCTCATCCTCCTTCAATACTTTGATCACAATGATAATGACACCCACCGTCAGGCAAGCATCCGCAATGTTGAACACCGGAAAATTGATGAATTCCGTTTGAAACATGTCCACCACATAGTGAAAACGGAGACGGTCGATAAAGTTCCCGATGGTCCCAGCCATAATCAGGGCCAAACCAATCGTCAACCCGCGATTTTCACGATAACGATACAACAAGGCCCCCAAAATGGCGATGGCTAGGATGGAGATCAGGGTGAAGAACCACTGCTGTCCTTCCAGCATCGACCACGCTGCCCCGTCGTTATGCAAATTGGTCAAGCCCATCAAGCCGGGCAAGAGCTGATGAAAGCTTGACATACTGATGTGGCTCACAACCCAAGCCTTCATGACTTGATCAGCACCCACCATTAGGCAGATAATTGCGATAGCATACATAAAATAATCCTCACTTACTGTTGTTCTAACACGCCTGCCTGCTTCAGAAAATGCTTAATGGAATTCAATGACCGTTGAGTGAAGGAGAAGGTCATCACTTCACCATTCACAGTGATTGACAAACTATGCTTGGTGAACAATGGTTGCCGGATGTCCTTCAAGGGAATGGACAAGAAATTGTGCGATAAGATCCGGCTGAAAACCATTTTGGTCGGCGTGACGGTAACGGTGCGGGTGAAGATCTCCAATCCCGCCAGCACGAGGAAGACCGCGATAAAGGCCGCCGTGATCCAGTTAAAGTGGGTGATTTCAAAAGCGATGATGATGCCAATCACCAGCACAATCAAGGTCCACGACCACTCGATGATCGCCGTTGTCATATCCGGTTGATAAAAGTAACGTTTTTCTTCTTCCATGTTTTTAACTCTCCAACTTCAAAGGATGTGTAATTAATGATTAAAGTTTATTCTGATGCGGCCACCAGGCATAATCCGGGTCCCACTGGCCTGGGCGCCCTCATCATTAATCAAGGCAAACAGACCCAGTTGACCGCCAGCCTTGAGCGCGCCGACAATCATGAAGGTGAATTTGCCGCAGCTAAACTGGCCTTCACCTATCTCAAAGAACATTTCCCGGCACAAGAAACCATCCTTTTCTACACTGATAGCCGCCTGTTGAGTGATGCAATTGGCAAAAACTATGCCAAGCACTATGCAGACGAACTGGCTGAATTGACCAGCTTGATGGATTACTTTCAGCTAGTGGTGACGCAGTGGATCCCAGATAGTCAGAATCACGGTGCCCATCACCTGGCAAACGAGGCCTTGCACCGGCTCGAATAAGACGCACATCTGCTTTCATATTATAACAAAAGGGAGCAATTCCGTTGGCACTTTGCCCGGATTGCTCCCTATTTTTAACCATAATGCAATAAAATGGCTACTTAATACTTGCTAAACCTTGCTTCTTCCGTCCGGCATTGAACCATGGACTCACAGTAAATGCCAGGATGTCATTCGTCACATAAATCAGTGAGTTAACCGCCATGGCCAGCGTTGAATCACCCTGGGCAAAAGTAACGCCCCACAGGATCAATTGAAAGATCCCAGATGCTAACCACCAGTAATATTGGTTATTGTAACGCATGAAGCACATGATGCCGGCCGTCAAACTGATGGCAAAGCTGATTGCATCGATCCATGGCCGCGGATCGTTAGTGAATTTGCCGATTAGATAACCGGAAACAACATAAACCAGTAAGGTCCCAACAATGGCAATCAACCATTCCTTGCCGCCAAACTTCCGCAGGTGATTCTTGGTGTCATTGTTCCATGACTTCACTGCCAAGATAACGGGCAGGTCAAGCGTTACCACGTAAGCCAGCTGTTCAAAAATGCTCAGGTAGTTTTTAGCCGACCAGCCGGCGTAGATGAAGCAGGCCGCACTGATAAGACCTAACCAGCCGTTGATCGCCTTGGTTGCGTTGATCGCTAAGACACACAGGGTCCCCAGCAGTGTGCCGATAAAGGTGATCACGGTCACACTGGTTAACTTGGTCCCGATCAACAGGGCCAGTTGGAAGCCAAAAGCAAAGAACCACAAGCAGTAGTTCTGTACCGGCCAGCCCTTTAACTGGTTAAAGAGCCATACAAAATAATTCTCATTCTCTGAATTCAAAACAAATGTCTCCTCACATATCGCAAATTCATTAACTCACTTTCGGAGCCAACACAAAATATGGTATCACGATGAGTAGGCAGACACAATATGTGGTGGTTAGTAAAACATTTTAAATGATCAGTAGATAAAAAAAGACCATCTTAGCAGCTCCCGCCAGTACCAAGATGGTCAATGATTAATTTTAATTTATTTGAGTGCTAAACTTTGAACTCAGCTATTGATTGAAAAAGAATTAACGCTTTTTATGACCCCAGTATTGGAACAAGTCGGTCCGCAGCGCACCGTTGTACAGTTTGCGCCGCTTGGTTGCCGGTTCCCCGTAAAACTTTTCAAATTCCAGGTCCGCCGTCAGGATGTACTTGCTCCAAGTTGTCAATGGCCGGTAAAGCTGCCCCATCTGCCGGTACAACTCACGGACGGTTTCACGGTCACTCAGCCGTTCACCATATGGCGGGTTGGCGACGATCACCCCATTGATCTGGTCTGTATGCCAATCCTTGACCGCCAACTGCTTGAAGGTGATGTCATGGGTCAACCCAGCTGCCTGGCAGTTACGACGGGCAATATCCACCATGTTTTGATCAATATCGTAGCCATGAATATCCAATTTGACGTCGTAATCTGCCTGGTCGTCGGCCTCATCACGGACCTCATCCGCCAACCCTTCCGGAACCAGGTTCACCCACCGTTCACAAGTAAAGTGGCGGTTCACGCCTGGGGCAATGTTATGACCAATCAAGGCTGCTTCAATGGGAATGGTGCCGGAACCGCACACTGGGTCAACGAATGGGTTGTCCGGGAACCAGTGCGCCAACAGGACTAACGCAGCGGCCATGTTTTCCTTTAACGGGGCCCCACCTTTTTCCTGCCGGTAGCCACGCTTAAACAAGCTGTCGCCGGTGGTATCAAGTGTCAATAGAACATGGTCCTTGTTAATGGCAACTTCCAGTGGATACAGCGCACCCGTCTCGGGCAGGTTCGTCCGCCGATGATAGACCGCCTGCATCTTCTGCACAATGGCCTTCTTCACGATTGCCTGCACACTAGGAACGTTGTGCAGTTGTGAGTGGTGACTGCGCCCCTCAACTGGGAATTGCGCGTCTATGGGCAGAAATTGATCCCAGGCCAGTGCTTCGGTTTGGTCAAATAACTCATCGAAGGTCCGGGCATCGAATTCACCCACAATGATTTTGACCCGATCGGCCGTTCGTAACCAAATATTGGTCGTCAAGATATCCTTCATATTGCCGTCAAAACGAATCCGGCCGTTTTCCACCCGGGTCTGGTAGCCTAGGCGGCGCAGTTCTTTGCCGACCAAGGCTTCAATGCCGGCGGCCGCGGTTGCCATTAAATGATAATTTTGCAAAACGATTTCTCCTTATTTTATGTTTCTTTATTAGTGCTTCTCGTAACCCCAACATTGGCTTGCGTAATCACGGGCCAATTGCCAGATCTTTTCGTGTTGTTGATTGAAAAAGCGTGGGTCCTCATCCAGGCTAACAAACGCGGTCTTAACCGTCTCAGTCGGCTTGGTGGAAAACTGCTGTTGGCTTTGCAGTGTCACCACGTAAACCGCGTTAATCGGCTGGACCCGGTCGCCGTTGGGATAAGTGTAAAAATCCTGATCCAAGATACCGAGAAACTTGACCGGTTTGACCAACCAGCCCGCATCTTCCTTAAACTCACGCATCAAGGCCGTTTGAAAACTTTCCCCATAGTCAAGATAGCCGCCGGGAAAGCCCCAGTCACCGGTATCGGCACGGGCCTGCAATAGGACTTCGTGTCGCGAATTGAAGAGGACGCCTGACGAGGAAGTCATGATTAAGGGCATGTGCCCCACCTTTGCACGAATGTCATGAATATATGCCATTTTATACTGAATGCTCCTTTTGCCACCACTGTGGTTCGGTAACCTTCACCGGTATCGAGCGGCCCGCACTGAAATATGTTGCTTGACCGATAGCCTGGTTGGCAATTGTTGACCAATCTAAACCAGGCCAGAGCCGGCTTTCTACGGGTTCCGCCAACCGATGTAGCAAAACATTGGCAAACTGTGAGCGTAGCCGCGGGACCAAGTCTAACGGTGACTGGGTGGTCAGCAACATGGACAAGTTGACTTTGCGGCCCTCACGCAGAATCCGGAAGATCCCGTTATCCGTTAATTTAGCGTCGTCATTCGGTAAGTAACGATGGGCCTCATCAATGACAACGGTCACCGGGAAACTCGTCTGTGCACTTAAACGCAGGCGAAGGATCGTCTGGCAAATCAATGATACCAACAACTGTTGCAAACGGCCCTGCCCCTGTAATAGTGATAAATCCAAAACCAGGGATTGGTGTTGCATGGACTGGTTCAAAAACAACTTCAGCACATAGGTCAGTTCATAAGCCGGACTCGTCGAACCATTGCCAAACAACTTTTGAAAGCGGCTCGTGGCTAGCTGCGTCCGCAGATGGTTGATAATGGCCCAATGATCATGAATGCGGTCAGTGTCATAGACTTGACCGAGCAAGTGATGTTGAGGGAGGTCTGGATCAGGCATGATCATTTCTTCAATCAACTGTTCGGGCAGCAAATCAACGTCATAATCACGACCCCAGTTACCAAGGGATCGCACCTCATCTTGCCATTGGCGCCGTTCCCTGCCCACTTTCTTAAGCGTCGATGTTAGGCCCAACAGATTATGGGCCACCCGCAAGCCTGCGATTGCATCGGCTAGCGTCATTTGCCACTCACTTGTTGCCGGCAGTCCCAGCGCAAAGAGAAGTTGATCAACGGTGAGCCGGCCCGCTGATAGGTAGCAGTTATCGCCCAAACGATAGACACTGGCGTTGGGCAGGTGCTGGTACTCGCCAGTCGGGTCCAAAATGAAGGCGGCTTGGTTGGCCCGCTGCAGGTCACTGAGCAGGGCCACGGTGCTGGTGGTCTTGCCACTACCCGTCTGACCCGTAATTGACAGGTGCTGGTTCAACGAGTTTTCAAATAAGTGAACCGGTTGTTGATTATTTGCGTTGATCAAACTACGTGCTAACAAAAGTCGCCCTCCTATCTCTGCATATTATGACACGTCTTCTCTAATAATGTGAATACAAAAACACAAACGGCATGACCGAATTCGGTGCCTGCCGTTGTTTTTGTTAATTACTTAATGCGAACGAAATTCGTTGCCTTATGGTCAACCCCTTGACCAGCGTTGATGATCTGGTAGGTGAAGGAGCGTGAATGAATGTGCTTGCCAAACGCAAAGCATTGGTTGTATTGCCAACGCGATGTCTTACCATTTTGGGTCTTGGTCAGGGTCAGATGACTGCCTTTAGCCAGGTACTGCCAACGACCGTTTTTCGAATCCTTTTGGTAAACGTCGTCAAAATCACTCTTGCTTTGTGCCGATTTCAAAGCGTCACTCTTCTGCGGGGTCACAATCGCTTGGTCGGTCGTTTTGGAGAAACTCATGTAAACCTTATTGTTGCCAGAAACGCTGGTGTATTGGTAAACATGACCGGGCACTTTGGGGGCCACCGCATTAGAACCATAGAAGTAACCACCGACTAAGACCAAAATAATGATAACAATAATCGACCAAATCGTTTTTGCTTTCTTACTCATTACTTACCACGCCCCAACTAATCATCGTCTTCTTCACTGTCACTATCGTTAGTATCGGATTGACTGTTGCTGCTTGAGCTGCTGGATGATTGACTGCTGCTCGAACTACTATCGTCCTTACTACTGTCATGATGCTTGACGTAGACATGGACTTCGCCATCTTTGATTTCGACCATGACCGTCTGATCTTTGTCATTCAGATGGGACTTGATCAACTTGACGGCCTTCTTATATTGCTTCTTGTTGATGGCCTTATTCAATACCTTAGCGTCATCGTCAAAGTCAACCTCTTTGACATCCTGATCGGCTTCTGGATCATACTTTTCAAAATTCAGGTCAATGTCGTTCTTGTCGGCCGCCTTAGATAACTTATCGGCCAGCTTCTGTGATGCGTCATCATTAGTAGAAGAGGTCTTCGTTGACTTGTTAGATGACTTATTGGATTGACTAGCCTGCTGATTGTCATCGTCAGACTCTGCCGGTGCCTTCGAATTGCTGTTGGCACTGTAATTATTGGTCGAATTATCGCTATTATCCTGGTTTTGATTAATGGTGATCTTTGGACTAACAACAATGTTCACATTCTTGACGTCATTATTGATGGTCTTCTTCGTCTGGGCCACCACGTAAGGATTGACATTCGGGTGGTAGTCAGACGGAACTGAGCCATTCCGATTCAGAATCAAAATGTCGCCAGCATAGATCAAGTTGGCATTCTTGATGTGGTTGTCATAGCAAAGCTTAGCCACCGAGATGCCGGTTGCTTGAGAGATGCCCCACAGAGTATCTCCCCACTGGATCACGTAGCGGGTACCGTTCAGATTGTTACGGTCAATGTGCTGCATGGCCATGTTGTCGGAAATATGCTGTGGTGAATTAGCCACCCAATTAGTAATGTCGGCTTGTTCTTCAACCGATTGGCCCATGTTGCTAGCCATCGCAATCGGTGTCGCCATCAGTGGCCCTGCCAATACAGCCGTCATTGCGACCGTCAGCAGTTTTTTCTTCGTATCCATTACAAAATCCTCCCAAAATAAATGTGCCTTCAGTCTAACGCCGTTTATTACGCAATTCAACGTTCTTATTACTTAGTTAATATGGTGTTTTTGCCAAAAAAAGCAACAAAAAAGCCCGGCATAAAACCGGGCGCCTGGATGCAGACCTCTGTAGGCCATGTTTTGTCAAAGCACGAATGTCAGGCGTAAACGTGCAGTGGTAATCATCTATCTCAGCGTAAAAATACGCTCCCCTGGAATCACTTCAATTTGTTATCCAAAGCTCCCCTACCGTAAGTTTGGGTTTCCCGCTTGAGGGGTTTACCGCGTTCCATCAGGCTTGTTTCCAAACCTGCTTCGTCACTGTGGCACTTTTCAGGAATACTGGGGCATAGCCGAAGCCTTAGCCGCTTTTTCCGCCGTCACCGGCATCACCGGTGCCCCGCCTTATCGTTTCAGCGAGCACAAACACTACGGGCATCGCAGCCCGTGCGAGCATGGACCTTCCTAACACGACAATTGCCGCGCTCGATTACCCAAGGCCTGCATCATATTCAATTATTAAAGACTAGAGCAAGTGTGAATCGTGGTCGTTCTCTTCGCCATCTTGGCCTAACTGAGAACCAAAGACACGCCGTTCAAGATTGGACAGCCGCTTCAGGATATCCATGTTAGTGGCATTTGAAACTGGCTGGCTAGCACTTGGAGTATGTGAACCAATGGAAGAACCAACTTCCACTTGCCGGTTCAGTTCGTCAACTTTAGCCTTCAGACGATCATTTTCGTCCTGCAGGCGCTGAACTTCCTTGTTGAAAGTGTCGTAATCCTTAATGACATCATCAAGGAATGAATCAACATCATCAACATCGTAGCCTTTCCCAATACTCTTTTCTTTGAACTGCTTGTGAAGAATATCTTGAGCAGTAAATTTAATATTGTCCAATCATTACACCTCGCTCGTGAACAATCTATTAACACAATCAATATTCTACTGAAATGAACGCCCAATTACAAGGATCTGAGCCAATTCGCTTGATTTTTTTAAGATTTGTGCGTTCGTTTGAGCAATTCAGGATGGTTCTCGGCCATCTCCTCGGCAGCCTCTTGCAACTCATCAAAATCAATCACTGTGATCGGATAATTGTTGTCTTGGGCGTACTTCTTTGCCGCCCGGTAGTCCCAAAAAGGTTTGCTCTTCTTGTCCGGATTGTTCTCCATGTCCGGATCATAAATCAGCAGCATTTCATCAGTGTGGTTGAGCATGAATTGCTGATAAGCCCGTAATTGACTGGCCGATTGATAATCGTGATTGCTGATGCTGGCAGAATAATCAACCATTGCCCGCAGTTGGGCCAGCTGAGCCTGGTTCTCCTCTTTCCACCGTTTCTCCACATTTAAATAGGGAGACATCAGGGCCAGTTTTAGTTGTTCGTAATCACTCTGCAGCTTCAAGCCCACTTGAAGGGTCCAACGTTCCACCCCACTCTGGGGACCCGAAATGAGCCAAAAGGTGTCCGTACTCTGATTCAAACGTGAGCGCAGCTGCTCAGCAATCACTGACTTGATGACCGTGACTTTGGGATCATCGTCGTTAAAGACTTCCAATTCATAAGCACGATAACCAGTTACCCAAATTCGGTGCACTTTTCTGCCTCCAGACCTATTCTTAACAGCGTTGCAACATTTATTTGGTATAATAGCACGTAGTCAAGGGAGGATCCAAAATGAGCATTCACTACCCGGCCGGTCAAGGACCGCAACGGCTAGCAAAGAAGACCATTGATATTCCGACTCCGCATAAATCAATTTACGCTAAGCGGGGCATGTCGTTGGAAAAAGAAATCAACGAAAGCAATCAATATTATTTGGCCACCCACCAAGCCGTCATCCATAAGAAGCCAACTCCCATCCAGTTGGTCCACGTTGACTATCCCAAGCGGAGTGCGGCTGTCGTGCGTGAAGCATATTTTCGGCGTCCTTCAACTACTGACTACAACGGCGTTTACAAGGGTTACTACATCGATTTCGATGCCAAAGAAACGCGCAATAAGCGTTCTTTTCCCTTGAAGAACTTTCATCAGCATCAAATCACGCATTTGAAAGAGTGCGTGGCCCAAGGCGGAATTTGTTTTGCATTTATTAAATTCACTGAATTAGATGAGTTATATATCCTGCCGGCCACGATTGTCTTTCATTATTGGCACTTGAAAGAGCACCATCATCGTTCGTCGATTCCGTTAACCCAAATCAAAGCTGACGGCATCCGCGTCCACTATGGTTTAAATCCCCGTTTGCAATATTTGCCGGCAGTTGATCAGTTAATTGCCAGCGTCAACAAAGGAGTAACACATGAATAACGAAGATTATCCTAGTCGTCGACGTGACGATGACTTCCAGGATGACAACAATAACGGTCGTTCGCTCACCAAGCGGATTATCGTGTGGGTCTTAGGTGCCCTATTGTTAATCATCGTAGCATTGGCTGCGCTTTTCTTCTTTTGGGCTTCGAGTGCGCCAAAAATCAGCCGGAATGAACTGGCGAGCCAGTCAACGACGGTTATCTATGACCGCAATGACAAGGTGATTTCCCGCTTAGGTGCGCAAAAACGTGAATACGCTAAGTCCAATGAAATTCCCGATGCACTGAAGCACGCGGTCGTGTCCATTGAAGACCGGCGTTTCTATAAGAATCACGGTGTTGACCCAATGCGGATTATCGGTGCTGCAACCAACAACATCTTCCACCGTTCTGATGGAACCCAAGGTGGTAGTACTTTAACCCAACAACTGGTTAAGCTGTCAGTCTTCTCGACCGCCGCTTCTGACCGGACTTTCAAGCGGAAGGCACAGGAAGCTTGGTTAGCAATCAACGTTGACCGTCACTTCTCCAAGAACGAAATCCTGGAGTTCTACATCAACAAGGTCTACATGGGCAACGGTGTCTACGGGATGAAGACCGCCGCTCAGTACTACTATGGCAAAGATCTGGACGAATTATCGCTTTCACAGATCGCCACTTTGGCGGGGATCCCACAGTCACCAACCTATTACAATCCGGCAGTGAAGGACACCAAGGCCCCAACCGTCCGGCGTAACGAGGTGTTGGATGCTATGGTCCGCAGCAAGTACATTAGCCAAGCCGATGCCACCAAGGCCAAGGCGCAGAGTGTCACCCAGGGCTTGGATGATCACCATGGCAATACATCCAGCAACAGTGTGGGCGTGAAGGAACCGGTTGTGGATGCTTACGTCAAGCAGGTGTTGGCTGAACTGGAAGCCAAGGGTTATAACCCGAACACTGACGGCTTGCATGTTCACACCAACATGGACTTGGGTGCCCAAAAGAAGTTGTACGACGAAGCCAACAACTCCGTACCGTTCCAAAGCGACGACATGCAAACTGGTGTAGCCGTCACGGATCCTCACAACGGACAGATCATCGCCATGCTGGGTGGCCGGCATACTGGCAAGGTGGTTTACGGTCTTAACCGGGCTACCCAAACCAACCGGTCAACTGGTTCATCCGCTAAGCCGTTAATGGACTACGGCCCAGCCATTGAATACCTGCATTGGCCAACCTTCCATTCCGTTTCCGATGACAAGTTCTACTGGCCAGGTACCAACAAAGTTCTCCATGACTGGGATAACCAGACCAAGGGAACAATGACGATGCGTGAAGCCTTGGTTCAATCACGGAACGTCCCAGCTATTCGGACCCTGCAAAAGGTCGGCATGAAACGAGCCACGACCTTCTTGAATGGTTTAGGTATCAAGCAAAAGAAGCCGTTCAACCTGCAAAACGGGATTGGTTTGTACATCTCACCATTGCAAGTCTCAGCTGCTTATGCTGCCTTTGCCAACGGTGGTACCTACTACAAGCCTTACTACATCTCCTCGTTGACGACGCAGGATGGCAAGACGATTACCTACAGCAAGGATGGCCACCGCGCAATGACCAAAGGGACCGCTTATATGATTACCGACATGCTTAAGGGTGTCATTGATGATTCCCAAGGGACTGGTAATGCAGCTAAACTGTCCGGCGTCAACCAAGCCGGCAAGACTGGGACGACCGATTACCCATCTGGCAAATCTCAAGGTGGCGTCATGGATTCTTGGATGGCTGGTTACACCAAGAACTACTCGATCGCCGTATGGACTGGCTATGATCAGCCAATGAGTCACTCCATCAGCACCAGCTACGAAAAGTCAGCAATCCTGCTCTACAAAGCCTTGATGGATTACTTAGACAACGAAAACCACGCCAGCAACTGGAAGCGGCCAGACAGTGTCGAAGCCGTTCGTTGGCATGGTCATCGTGAATTGGTATTGAAGGATTCTAAGTGGGCACTGGACTTCACCGCAATGGATGATGACGATGATAGTAGTCATTCATCATCACATTCCGATTCTTCATCAAGCTCCAGTTTATCGGCATCCGAGAGTTCTTACTTTGATAAGCATTCTTCCAGTGATGCCAGCTCAAGTTCTTCTAGTCAACCAGCGGATACCAATAAACCTGGTCCCAACACTGATTCGTCCACAGCGGGCGACAACCAAGCACCAACTCACTAGTTAACTGGGATAACTCAAAAGCTCCATGTAGTGACAACTACATGGAGCTTTTTTAATGCGTTGTTAACTTGATGCCAACGATGCCAACAACCAATAAACAAGCAAAAAACAATGTGGTCAATGATAAGTGCTCATGAAAGAAGAACATCCCTACCAAAATGGAACCCACAGCACCAATCCCGGTCCAAACGGGATAAGCAATGCTGAGCGGCAAATTCTTGCTCGCCGTGATCAACCCAGCAAAAGAAGCCAGCATGCCAACAATGGTTAAAACTGAATAAAATATATTGGTAAAACCATTACTTAATTTCATAAATGTTGCCCAGACTGTCTCAAAGATCCCGGCAACAATCAAATATAACCACGCCATTTCGTACCTCCTAGAAAATAAAAAAGCCAAACAATTGCCCCTCTTCAGCGACCTAATGAGGTGACAGTTATTTGGCTTCCCCGGTGGGAATTATTCAAAATATTAGATACTGTTTATTGTACTCACAATACTGCCTTTTAACAACGAATAAGCTTAATAGTGCATTTTATCTTCTTCGCTATCGACTGGCGTAAGATCTGCCGGAGGCTCACGACGACCACGCTGCAATACGTAAATTGCGACCAGCACGATGATAATACCGACAATTTCGTACAGATTAAGGTGCAAGTTGAAAAAGATGACACTCAAAATAGAGGTCGTAATTGGTTGCACAGCGTCCATAATGCTGACCACATCGGACGGTGCAAACTTTGAAGCATGCAGGAGCATTCCGAATGGCAAGATGGTGCCAAAGAAAACCACTGTGGACACGGATGCCACCAGCACCGGCGTAATATGCGGCGTGTTGATCCAGAAAGGATGGTACAGGTTGAACAAAACACCAGCAATCATACTACCCCAACCCAGCACAACCAGCGGCGGGTTCTTGGCCACTGCGCGCTGCGGCAGTACAACATAGAAGGCGGCGGTCAATCCAGAACCCAGACCCCAGAGAAACGAAACCCATGAGACGGACAAGTGATCAAACTCACCCCGGGTCAGGCAAAGAAAGACTCCCAGAAGCGCCAGCACAAAGGAAATCACATCACTGCGTAAGGGCATCTGCCGCTTGAAGATGACGCTGCCGGCAACGATGAAGAGCGGCGCCAGGTATTGCAGAATCGTTGACATTGAAGCGTTCCCGGTCTGCACAGAGAAATAGAAAGTCAAGAGATTAAGCCCCAAACCGAAGATGGCGTAAGAGAGAACCGAAAGACAGCTGGCTTTATCGCGGAAAACGTTGAAAGTCGCTTTGCCATAACGAAAGGCACAAAAGACGAGGATAATCATCCCCGTGAAGGAAAGCCGGGTTGATAACATCCAATCGGCAGGAATCGACAGGTTTTGTGAAATCAACTGTAAAGTGGTGCCGGAAATTCCCCAGCTAAATGATGCGAAGGCAGCCCAAATGATCCCCTTCATTACATGACTGTAGTTTCTCATAATCAATCTCCTTACAAAAAATAACTAGGCATTAATTTAACATGTTCCAGCATTTTTCGCATTAAAAAAACCAAAAGCCGTGAATAAATCAGCTTTTGGTTGAATAAACTTAATTTTATTAACTAGAGTCTTAGAACAACGAACGAATCCAGTTGATCAGCCGTTGGAACCAGTTGGCAGCTTGCTGTTGCGTTTCCTTGCCGTCCTTGCTGTTGACCCAGGCCTTAGCCTTATTCATCAGGTCACCGCTGGAATTCTTGACGTTGTTGATCGTGTTCGTCACGTTGTTGACATAGGTCTTGCTGGACGAAATTGGTGAATTCTGGAAAGTGACCAGGGAATTAACGATCTTGTTGACTTGCGTATTGCTTGTCTTGTTGTCGATCCCCCGCTTCTTTAAAGCATCATTCAGCATGTCTTGAATGTCGTCCTTAGAAACATTTTGATTCTTGGACTGCTTCTTCTGGGCAATTTGCTTGGAAACATCACCAACTGCCGCCATCAGTTTGCCGGCATAGCTGGAGTCCCCGCTGTTGGCATCAATGGCGCCTTGTGTGGCATTCATCACGGAATTAGCCGCGCTGGTGTTCTGCGGATCCAGCTGGTGACCATCGGCAGCGAAGGCTTTGTATACCCCGGTCAGTGCTGATTCACCGGTCACAGGTTTGTTAGAGGTAACATCGATGGTGATGTCGGTGATTCCGGCCATTTGGGCAACCATGGCGTACTGTTGAGCCGTTACCTTGGTGATGTTGCTGTGGCCGTTGTACTTACGGATATTAACTTTGATCCCCGATCCGGCACCTGCAGGGGTGATGGATACCGATGAGATCATTGCTGAATCAGTCGTCGTCCCGTTTTTATCCAGGTATTGCTGGTAATCGGCGGCCGTTGCGGTGAGCTTTTGATAGGAATTATCGACGTCCATCGTGTCGTTCAATTCACTGTAGGCACTCTGCGGCGCACCGGCCCCATAGACAACATATGACTTGCTTAAAGTGTTAACTTGACTGCTCCCATTCTGACTCTGTTCAGCAGCATAAGCTACATTGTGAACTGTCGTAGCAGCTGCCCCACTCAAAGTTAATGCAATGAGAATGGCCGCAATTGTCCGACTAGTTTTGTTCATCATTTAACCCTCCAAAAATGAATTTATTTAATTATACCTAACTGCCAGCTAAATCGGTCTGAGCTTAGCAAAAGCTTAGAAATCTTATATCCTTATTCATCTTTTGAATTTAATTTGAAAATTGGGATGTGGGAAGCCGGCGAATTCTTAGGCTGAGTGTTATTGGCCATTGGACGGCGACGTTCGTTAAAGCGTTTCTGCTCAGCCGCAACCGCTTGCGGTGTCTTCAAACCCTTCTGCTCCCAGCTGGCTAAGATACGGTCCATGTAACGGAAATTGTAATTCCCACTCAAGACCGTTTCCCGTAGTGCCAGTTCGATGACTTGCGGGTCATAGTGGTCCTTGTCCAGCCAATCATTGACGATACTCATTTCAGTCGGGTTCAGCACCCGGCCAAAATCAGCCTGGATGGCAGTAAACAACTTCTGCCGCTGGTTCTGCTGCTGGGCGTGTTGTTTCTGTTGACGACCCTTCTCCAGCAAACGGGCCAGCTTATGCCACAGCGGCGAAAAATCGTAATGGGTTTCTTCCTTGCCCTGCTCATTCTTCTCCAGCGTCTGCTTTAAGAACTGATCGTTGCTTAATTGCTGAATCAAGTCATAAATCTGGTCGGTTTCAGCTCCCAGATGATCGGCAATCACCGCAATGCTGGGGTTCACATCACCACGGTCAATGTAGGAGCGCAGTTCTAAAAACACCATCAATTCACTGGTGGACATACCGATCTCGTGGTAGTGATGGAGCAAAAGGTTACTGATGGTGGTCGTGCCCTCTTGCATCATTTTGACAAATAAGTCTGCTTCACTCATTGTGGTCTCCTTTAACAAAATAGGGGTGAAACCAAACGTGTAGTTCCACCCACTTTTTTACAGATTATCAATTTGTTGAACGTAGTTGCCGGTCTTGAAATTAATCAGGTCGTAACACATCGAACCACGCCGATTGACGTAGGTGACTTCCCAAACCAGGCGATCATTGAAGTAGCCAGGAGCGGCCTTCATGATTTTCTTCGGTCGTTTGTCGGACTTAACCTTGTTGATGGCGTCCTGACCGGAGATACCCTTTGATTGCTTAACAACGTGAATATCACCGCCGTTTTGCGGCACAATGACCAAGGTCTGCTGACCCCGCTTGTTTTTACCAGCAACCGTGTAGTAAGTCTTTTCCCGGTTGAAGATGTAAAAGTCATTGGTACTCGTCAAGTGACCATAACGACGTGCCATTTGGGTGGCCTGACGTTGGGCTGCTTGCTTCGGGTGGTTAGCAATGGCTAGCGAGCTCCAGACTACCAATATCAAAACCAGAACGGTAATCAATGTCCACTTGAGCGTGTGAACCGCCCGACTATGATCCTGTTTGCGTTGAACATCGCGTCGACTTTGCATGTCATTATCCCTTCTAAACAGTATGCATCGATTATAGCAGATTTACTTTTGTCCGCTAACACCATGGTGCTTTTTAAGAAATTTTTTGGCTTTGCTTGGCAGTTGGCTACTCTTGAGTGTTTCAATCGGCAACTCATCGGGTAGTGAGCGCTGGATCGTCTTGCCATAGCGGCGGGAAGCTAAGCGTGAGTCCAAAACGACGCACAAGCCGTAATCCTTTGGCGTTCGTAATAGGCGTCCCATCCCCTGTCGCATCCGAATGATCGCTTTGGGCAGTTCGGACTGGTAGAAAGGATTCTTTCCTTGCGCACGCAACAGCTGATGTTCGGCTTTGGTATAAATCTCATTGGGCGCGTCGAATGGCAGCCGAGTCACGATCAACATTTGCAGCTGATCTTCCGGCAAGTCGATTCCTTCCCAAAAGCTGCTGGCACCCAAGAGAACAGAATTCGTACCGGTGGCGAACTGCTTCAAGATCTTTTCACGGTTACCGTTGATTCCCTGTGCCAAAATATCGCGTTGGTCAAACAAAGGTGTCTTATGAAGTAGACTATAAACCTGTTCGATCGTCACCAAGGAGTTAAACAAAACCATCGTCTGACATTGAGTGGCGTCCGCTAATTGGTAAATCGTGTCGCTCAGGTACTGCAGGTATTCCTGTTTATCCGGCGCCGGAGCATCTTGCGCGATCAGAAGGCTGGCGTTGTTCTTGAAGTCAAAGGCTACGGGCAGGCGCTTGCTCTTAACCTTCTGCGCGTCCAGATCCAATTGCTGGTAGAGGTAAGTTGACCGGTGGGAGGTAAATAATGTGGCCCCCACAAAGAGCTGCCGGTAAAAGTATGCATAGACATTTTCTCGCAGGTAGTGGTTGTTGACCAACAAGCCCCCACTCAGCCGCATCGTACTGCGCTCGTTAAACTGCCGGACGGTCAACCAGTAGACAGCACTATCCGGGTCGTGCGACAAAGTCTTGATGATTGAATGTAACTGCTCATCCGCTGACAATAACAAGTCGACCTGGCTGGCGAACTGGTTCATCAAATAACGATCCGCAGTCAGCCAGTGTCCTGGGTGGTTATTAAACAGGTGCTGCAGGGCTGTGAAGTGTAACTGCAGGCTGGCCAACCCCGACTCCAGCTCCATCACCAGCGGGCTTTCCGGGTCAAGGATGTCCAACAGCTTCTCATTATCCACAGCCACTTCGATAAAGTCCTCACCATTGGCGGCATTCACGTTGTTCAAAAAGTCGCGGTACAAGGTAACCTGGAATTCATTCAAACCTTCACGAACACGGTCCAAGTCGTCATGAATCAGGTCCAGGTTATAACGTCCCAACGGCAAATCGTTAAAGACATCGGCCAAATTTTCGCTGTCGCCATCGCTAACCAATGAATTCAGTTGATTAATGCTGCTGAACAAACGCTGAAAACGCAGCTCGGTCCGCGAGTGTTTAAGTGCGTTCTCGTTCAGGTGCTGGGCCTCATCAACCACCAAGTAGGTCAACGGGCTGGTCGCCCCCAGTTCACGCGCATGTGCCACCAGATAAGCATGGTTGGTAATGATGATGTTGGCATTTTGCAAGCGCTGTTCCCGCCGCACCAAAAAATCGTCAGCATAAAATGGGTCGTCGTGGGCCAAGGATTTCACGCCATGGTGGGCAATCTCCATGAATAGCGGTGAACGGTGAGCATTCAAATTCAACTCATCCATGTCCCCCGTCGTGGTCGACAGGAGCCACACCAGAATCCGCGCCTTCAGCAACTGGACCAGGTGGGAATTCTCATTAATACTCAACGAATGGACGAACTTGGAAAGGTTGATGTAGTGGGCATCACCCTTCACCATGACCGCCGTCATCTTAAAGGGCAACACCTGATTTAATTGCTGAATCGGTGTTCCAATCAACTGTTGCTGCAAAACGTTGGTCGCGGTGCTGACCACAATCTTGTGTTGGGGGTACGCTAGGAAGCTCAGCGGAAACAGATAGCCCAGCGTCTTACCAACCCCAGTCCCGGCTTCCAGGACAACTTGATTCACACCGTCACGGCCAAAGTAGTTATAAATGCTGTTCATCATCCGCGACTGCAGTGGCCGGTATGTCAGCGTGTTGCCATAAGCACGCAGTTTCTGCCGCTTGGTAAGTGGGTAGTGGTAGTCGCGTGGCGAACTGCCCGATTCGGCTGGGTGAATTTTGTGCAGCACCATGCCATGGCTGATATACAGATCATCGGTCAAAGGCAACGGGTGCCGGTTGCGGTAGCGCAGTTCATCTTTGAAGAGTTGAGCAGTTTGTTCCGGTAATTGCAGGTGGAGGTTGACAATCTTTTGCAAAGTGACGGTCGGCAACTGGCGCAGGCGTTTAATCAAATCAGTCAGCAGGTGGCCTGTCGCTTCAGCATCCGAAACCGCACTGTGTGGGTGATCGTGTTCAATATGCAGGTAGTTGGTTAAATCACGCAGGCGGTAGCTCTTCGCCGTGGGCATCAGGATTTGGCTTAAAGTCACGGTGTCAATGGCTTTGATCTTCAAGGGTTCGTAACCCGCGGCCACCAGTTCATGGTTTAAGAAAGGAAAATCGAAGTCCACATTATGCGCAACGAAAATGGTGTTGGAAAGCAGACTCTCGATACTAGCCGCCACATCATCAAACAATGGAGCGTTTTGAACGTCACTGTTTTTAATGCCAGTGAGCTGCTCAATATTATGCGGGATCCGGGTTAACGGGTTAATCTTCGTCTCAAAACTATTGATGACCTGCCCAGCCTGAACCAGAACACAGCCAATCTGAATGATCCGGTCGCCATTTTTGACACTGGTGCCTGTCGTTTCCAAGTCGACAACCGAATAAATAGGCCCCTTCAGTACGTGCTGCTTTTTCAAAACTTTCACCTGCTTATAATTCACTTCACCGACTATCATACAATAGATAGGAAAGTAATGACTAATCAATCCGTACATGTGATGATTAATTCGGTGATATGTTAAAATAAAGATTGGACTTTTTTAGAAAGCGGGTTGAAAATGACAAATCATCAAGAACGAGGCGTTGGTACAAGCCACGCAAAGATCATCCTCATCGGTGAGCACAGCGTGGTGTATGGGCAACCAGCCATTGCCTTGCCGCTTAAAGATATCAAGACTAAAGCGACTTTAACGACTCAAGCGGATGGGCAGACCATCACCAGTCGTTACTTCCAAGGCAAGATTAACGAACTGCCAGATTCAATGGCCGGGGTTGGCAAGTTGATTGCTGAATTGACCAAACATTTCGCCGCGGAGGATGACTCCTTTGAATTGACCATTGAGAGTGACATTCCGGCAGAACGGGGCATGGGTTCCTCAGCTGCAACGGCGGTGGCCATCACCCGGGCCTTTTTCGATTACTACCGGACTGATTTGAGCCGGAAAGAGTTACTGAAATGGGCCGATGTCGAAGAACAAATCACCCACCGCAGTCCCAGTGGCCTGGATGCTGCAACCGTCAGTTCTGATTCGCCACTATGGTTCATCAAGGGCCAAGCTGGCAGTCAATTTAGCTTACAGCTCGACGCCACGATGGTGATTGCAGACACCGGTATCCAGGGCGCCACTAAAGAGGCAATCAACGCTGTCAAACAGCGCCTGCACGACCAACCTGAATCAACTAACCAGCTCATTGAACACTTGGGTCAGCTAGCAACCATTACTAAGTCGATCTTAGCCAACAATGAGGTCATGAAGTTAGGGACCGTTCTGAATGCTGCCCAAAACGATTTAGGCACATTAGGGGTCAGCGATGCTTCGCTTGATCATTTAATTGACGCCGCCAACCAGAACGGAGCCCTCGGTGCTAAGTTAACCGGTGGTGGTCGTGGCGGTTGCATGTTTGCCATCACCCATACCGCAATGGGCGGCCGAAAGCTCGCAGCGGCATTGACCAACGCTGGCGCCAAAGCCACCTGGATTCAACCATTAGGAGGAGAGCAAGCATGAAGGCGACTGCCCGTGCACATACAAACATTGCCCTAGTCAAATATTGGGGCAAACGTGATCAAGAGCTGATTCTCCCCCAAACCGATTCACTTTCCTTAACACTGGATCCCTTCTACACGGATACGACGGTGGAAATCGATCCAACATTGGCTGCGGATCAGTTGTCAATTGACGGAAACCAAGTAGATCCAAGTAAAATGGGAAAAGTTGAACGGGTCATGGATACGATTCGGTCGTGGAGCCAGCAAAACCATTTTGCCCGCATTACTTCGACCAATCACGTCCCAATGTCGGCTGGACTGGCATCATCCGCCTCTGCCTTTGCTGCCCTGGCCGCTGCGGGAGCCAAAGCATATGGACTTCAACTGGCTCGCCGTGACCTTTCCCGTTTGGCTCGGCGTGGTTCTGGTTCAGCGACCCGGTCGATTTTTGGCGGCCTGGTCCAGTGGCACCGTGGCCATGATGACCAGTCATCGTATGCCGAACCCATCATGGAAAAGCTTGATTTTGGCCTGGAAATGATCGCCATTTTGGTTGATACCTCTGCCAAAAAAGTTTCCAGCCGCGGGGGCATGCAATTGACGGTGAAAACTTCACCCTTCTACAAAGCTTGGAAGGAAGTTGTTCAAACCGACATGAGCAACATGTTGGCAGCCATTAAGGATAAAAACATCAATGCTATCGGACATATTGCTCAAGAAAATGCTTTGCGGATGCACGCGTTGACATTATCTGCCGACCCAGGCTTCACCTACTTTGATGGGGACACCATTAAGGCAATGCACCTGATTGATGACTTGCAAGCTGCAGGGATAAACTGCTATTATACGATGGACGCTGGTCCGAACGTTAAAGTTCTTTATGACCGGCGAGATCGCAGTTTAATTTTGCAACGGTTGGGTGATGTCTTTAACCCCGATCGTTTAGTCGTTGCATCCGCGGGACCGGGTGTGACCTACCTTTAATATCCGATGTGAAAGGATTTTTTATTTTGATTACGGAAAAAGCTCCGGGAAAACTTTACATTGCCGGCGAGTACGCGGTAGTTGAGAATGGTTTCCCGGCGATTTTAGTTGCATTAAATCAATTTGTGACCTGCAAGATCGAGCATAGCAATGCCGAAGTCGGTCGCATTATCAGTCACCAGTACCAAGACAATTCTTTGCTCTGGCGGCGGCAAGGTGACCAAATGGTGATCGATAAGCGGGATAACCCCTTTTCCTACATCCTGTCGGCCATCAGTGTCACCGAAGAATACGCACGCAGCCTGAACCAGCCACTGGCCATTTACGACATCACAATCGACAGCCAGTTGGATTCGGCTTCGGGCAAGAAGTATGGTTTAGGCTCATCCGCCGCGGTAACGGTTGCGACGGTCAAGGCCCTGTGTCACTTCTATCACCTGCCAGTCAACTTGGATCGTATCTTCAAACTGGCGGCGATCGCGCACTTCTCAGTCCAGGGTAACGGTTCTCTGGGTGATGTGGCTGCCTCAGTGTATGGCGGCTGGATTGCCTACCATTCATTCGATCGGCAGTGGCTGGCTGAACAACGCCATTACTTAGACCTGCCCACGCTGTTAAACCTGCCTTGGCCTGACTTGAAGGTAGAAAAGTTGACCGCTCCGGACGACCTCGCATTGGTGATCGGTTGGACCGGTAAACCGGCGTCAACCTCACAGCTGGTGGACCGGATCTCACTCTTCAAGGCTCAGCGACAGAGTGAATATCGCGAATTCTTGACCAAGAGCCGTCAGTGCATCCAAGCAATGGTGGAAGGCTTTCATGCCGGCAGCTTAAGCATGATTCAGGCTGAAATCCGTCATAACCGTGCCTTGCTTCAACAACTTGGTCAACGTTCGGGTGTCCAAATTGAAACCCCAACCTTGCTCCAGCTGTGTGAGATTGCGGAAGGCTTCGGCGGTGCTGCTAAGACGTCCGGTGCTGGTGGCGGTGACTGCGGCATTGCCGTAATTGACCGGCAGGCTGATCTGCAGTCAATGATTGCACAGTGGACTAAAGCGTCAATTGAGCACTTGCCACTGCAGGTTCACTACCTGGATTCAGCACACCAGTACACCATCAAATTAAAATAAGCTATACTATTAGGGTTAAGAAAATTCGACACTTGGCCCTTTAACGATATTTAACAAAGCGTGACCAAGTCGACGGCCGCGCTTTTTGTTTGGGAGGATTTATGGAATCACAACAGGCCCAACGAAAAAATGAACACTTATCATTGGCGGAGAAAGACTACCAGCTCAATCACCAGCACGACTTCTTTAATGACGTCCAATTAATCCCCAACGCCCTGCCTGAATTGGCTGTTGCTGACGTTGATTGTGCCATTCAACTGGCGGGAATTAAGCTTGACTGGCCCTTCTACATCGAGGCCATGACCGGCGGCAGCAAACAGACTGGCAAAGTCAACCAGCAACTGGGCAAAATTGCCAACGACAAACACCTGGCGATCGCCACCGGGTCAATGTCCATCATTTTTAAGGAACGCGATGCTGCCAGCTCCTTCTTGACTCTGCGGGAAGCGGATCCGCACGGGGTGGTCTTGGCCAATTTAGGTGCTCACGCCACCCCTGCTCAGGCCCAACAGGCTGTCGACCTCATCGATGCCGACGCTTTAGAGATCCACGTCAACGCCGCCCAAGAATTGGTCATGCCTGAGGGCGCCCGCGACTTTCATTGGCTTGACAATATTACCCGTATAGTTGACGCATTGACGGTCCCAGTGATTGTCAAGGAGGTTGGCTTTGGAATGAGCCGGCACAGCATTGAGCAATTGCTTCAGGCCGGGGTTTCCTGGATTAATATTAGCGGCCGTGGTGGGACGAATTTTGCCCGCATTGAAAATCGGCGGAACCATGAACTGGATTTAAGCGATCTGGATAATTGGGGGTTGACCACCCCAGAAACGTTGCTGGAAGCACAAAAGACGGCTGCGCAAGTCGTCGCTTCCGGTGGCATCACCTCGCCGCTCGATGTTGTCAAAGCGGGCGTGCTGGGCGCACAGGCAGTCGGCGTTGCCGGTTTCTTCCTTCACCAATTAATCACCGCGGGTCCAGAAAAGTTGGCAACGGTGATCGACCAGTGGCAGGCAGAACTCCCCCGCTTGTTAACCCTTTTAGGCTGTCAGAAATTCCATGACTTGAAGCAGGTTGATTACGTTCTCCATCAACAATTATGGGAATACGCTCAGCAGCGGCGGCTTTAATTGCGGCACTAATTCACTGGCCCAATCAAATATAGAAATAAACACCTGACAATTGTTAACGCATAACAGTTGTCAGGTGCTTTTATTTTTAATAACTTGAATCACTGCTTCTTCCCCATCAAGGGTTGATAGAACAGGTCAATAATCACGGCAGCTACTAGGGCACCTACGACGGTTAAGAGCAGGTTTTGCAGGTTGATTTTGGTCATCGCAATCCCAGCTAATGCTAAGACAAAGGTGATCAGAACATCCGCAATTTGAACTAAGGCCACTAACTTAGCCGGGTAGTCCTGCCAGAAGAAGCGCTTGGTTCTGGTAATCAAAACAATCAACATCGCACTTAACACTAGGAAGACATAAACCATTGTCGAAATCGTACCATGTGACCAGCCGTGGGTATTCAGGTAGGCAACACCAGCAAAACCAATCACCGTCCAACCAGCTGCCAAGGAAAAGGCAATTTTAGCCAATTTGGCCATATCCCAATCTTCGGGGTGCTGAGAAATTTCGACACGGTCGGTCCCGATCATCATCGTCACCATGTTGTTCATGATTGTGTAGATAACCATCGCATTCAGGGCCATTGGCAGGTAGCCAAAGAAGAGGTAGCCCAAAGTTAGGAGCATGGTCAATTCGGCGGTTCGGGACAGTTTCGTCAATGACCACGTCGTCATTCGTTGATAGACGCGGTGGCCAGCGTCCAAAATCTTAACGATAGACGTCAACCCGTCATCCAAGAGCACCATCTTACCAGATTTCTTGGCAACATCGGCAGCGTTGGAAACGGCAATCCCGACTTCGGCTTGCTTCAGGGCCGGAGAATCATTGACCCCATCGCCAGTCATACCAACGATGTAGCCCTTCTTTTGGAAGAATTTGACCATCTTGAGTTTATCCTCTGGCAAAACGTCCGCAATGCCGGCAAGGTTATCAATATCCGTCTGGTCGTCAAAGTCATGAATTGAAATGACCTCACCATTCAAGTCAACGGTCTTGGCCACCGCCGCGGCAGTCCGTTGGTTGTCACCAGTCAACATGATTGGCCGTACGCCACGGCGCTTAAATTCCTGCAGGGCAGCTTTGGAATCGGGCCGCACCTGATCCTGCAAAATAAAGACGCCTGCCAATTGATCATCAACTAAGGCCGCCACTGAACGACCGGCCTGAAAATCAATTTGTGTTACGACATTATCAGCGTTGGGGTCAATCAGTGATAACTGCTTGAACGATCCTAATTTAACATTGTGGCCTTTCACATCCGCCATGGAATAGCCTGTGTCAGAGGTGAAGGGCGTGAATGATTCGGCGGCTAAGGGAGTGATCCCCTGAGAATTTATGTACTCATCTACGGCACGATCGATGATGCCTGGGTTGCGCCGGTCAGTAGCCGCACTCACCAGGGTCAAAATTGCTGTATCATCTTGATCACTAGTGTTGGTAAAGGAAGCCACTGCCGTCTTATTTTCGGTAATGGTCCCCGTTTTATCCAAAAGCAGCAGGTTAAGGTTCGCTGCATCTTGAATCCCTGTTAAGTCAGCGGTTAAAACGCCCTCCTTACTCAGCCGTGTCGCTTCAAAGGAGTTTGATAAGGCAAAAGTTGACGGCATCGCCACTGGTATGGAGGCGATGAACATCATGCCCAAGAATGGGAGCATTTCAATGAAGGTGTTTAATGTGCCGCCCTTAAAGAACGAAGCAACGATGATTACCAAAGTCAACACCCCGTCAAGCAGGCACAGGTAATAGATGATCTTGGTCAGTAATTGCTGTAAGTGGCCTGGCGCCGCCGAATTGTTAATCAGATTAATCGTCTTACCAGACCGTGAAGCTGATCCAGTGGCACAAACCACCGCCAGTCCGGATCCTTCAACGACCGTCGTTCCAGCATAGGCACTGTCATCCCGATGCTTCTTGACCGCCTTTGATTCACCGGTAATTGAGCTTTCATCAACTGCGATCTCACCGTCAACTATTTTAACGTCGGCAGCCAAGACATCACCACGCTGCAAACTTACAAGGTCGCCAACCACAATGTACTTTGAATTTACCTTAGTCCAGTGGTGGTCACGCTTAACGGCAACCGTTGGCGTCAATTGATGCGAAATATTGTTCAACACCCGCCGTGATTGCTTCTTTTTGGCAGCACCATTCCAAGCGGCAAATAGGAGCATGGCGAGAACAAACAATGATTGAACCCACTTACCCAGGACACATTCCAGAATAATCGTTGCTTCTAGAATCCAAGCAGACAGGTTCCATAACTTGGAAAGAAACTCCTGTACAAAGTTAAATTGTGGTTCCGGAACCTCGTTTAACCCTTGCTCTTTGATTTTTTGATCAACTTCCTCTTGTGTGAGGCCGCTATATTCTTTATCCATGGTCTTCCTCCTTCATCTACTAGGGCTAAGGTAACATGCAACTCTTAGTAAATAAAATACATAATTCTAGTCTGTGATATTTAATAATTAGATATCACGTTTTTAGTTAAACAATGGCCAGACTAAAAAAGACTCCAGCAATCGACAAAATCGTTGCTAGAGTCTCGACACTTTTGAAGAGGAACAAGGCTCATTAATTCCTATTCTTGCTGATAAACGTTGTAGCGGGCCTGGTGCGGCAGTTGGAAATTCAATTCACGATACCCGTCCCAGCTAGTCTGTTGGTGATACATCCGGCTTTCGTTATTCGATACATGCTGCGGATTCAACCCTAACGCCATTCGCACTTCACGCGACACACGATTCATTTCATGCGGCGTCGCAATTTGAAAACTGACCCCTTGTATCAACGCATCCTTTCCCTGCAAGTGGTCCCGGTTAACATGATTCATTGCCACCCGGTACTTGAGGTAAATTGGCAGCGGATGGCTGATGGGCATGTCAGTGCGGACACCATCTTTAGCGGCCGCCAGGACCTGATTGGCGACTGTAATTGAACTACGCTTTTTCAATGATAATAAGACCGAATTGATCACCTGCTGGCCACGCTTTTGACGCCCATAATCATTGTTGGGATCGTCATAACGCATCCGGCTGTATTTTAGTGCTTCGTTGCCATTTAAATGTTGACGACCCTTCTTAAAGTGGTGGCCTTCATAAGTAAAAGCAAACGGATTGTCGACATCGACACCGCCAACCGCGTTGACCACCCTTTTTAGAGCGCCCATATTCACTAGGGCATAGTAATTGACGGGCACGCCGAGCAACTCAGAGACCTGTTTCTTTGCCATGGACGGTCCGCCAATCGCATAGGCTGCGTTGATTTTGACATATTTATCGCCGTGTTTGCTGTGTACTTTGACGAGCGTGTCACGTGGGATCGCCACCATCAAAACCTTTTGCTGCTGCGGATTTACGGTCAAAAGTTCCATCGTGTCGGTATTGCCGGCATAACTAGTGCCACGGCCTAGCGCTCCAACATCAGTCCCCATCACTAATACGCTAAAGGGCCGTTTTTCTTTCAAACGCCGGGGCAATGACTGTTCATGACTGACATCCACCGATTTAGCCGTTGAATGAAACGCTTGAAACTCATGAAATGCAAAACCCAGAAAAGCTAGCCCAAGGAGCAACATTAATAAGCGAAGCGAGAGATGATGTTTCCTTGCTTGTGCGTGTTTTGGCCGCTGACGAATATTCATTATGAATTGCCCTTCTTTCAACTGATTCGATGTTTATAAACTAGTTTAAGAAAAGCTCAGCCAAAAATAAAATACCGTTTTATAATACATGATATAAACTTTTTATATATCAGTGGTGATTAACATGAATATGAAACAGATTCATTACTTCTTAGTCGTGGCGTCTGAACACCAGATTACGTCAGCGGCTAAACTTTTATATATGGAACAGCCGCCACTTTCCTACCAAATCAAGCAACTTGAAAAGGAATTAGGCACCAAGTTGTTCATCCGTAAGCCGCATGGTCTGGAACTGACAGCTGCGGGTGAAAGCTTTCGTCACTATGCCGCAAAAATAGAACGGTTGAACTTACAGGCCAAAGAGGAATTAACCCGGACTAATGACGGCACAATGGGCAGCTTAAAAATTGGTATTATTTCTTCTGCTGCACCACAACTCAACAGTCCCTCAATTCACCAATTCACGACCTACTACCCAAATGTTAGCTTCCAAGTTACGGATGCCAACACTTTCAAGTTGCTCAAACAACTGAAAAATGGGCTCTTGGATTTGGCAATCATCCGAACACCCTTTAACCAACAGGGGCTGAACACGAAGAATCTGGCCAGTGACCAAATGACCGCAGTCTTCAATAGCAAATTTTATTCTTTAAACGAGGGCGTCACACTAAAAGAGCTCAGTCAAGTGCCGCTAATCATTTATCGGCGCTTCGAGTCATTACTCAATGATAGTTTTGCCCGTCATGGGATCCGCCCATTTTATGCCGTTAAATGCGACGATGCGCGAACAGCCATTAATTGGGCAGATCAAGGAATGGGGGTCGCCATTGTTCCTGAACGGGTTGCCCATCTCTACTCAAAGCAGACGATCAAAACGATCAACTACCCAGCTTGGCAAACAAAGCTAGTCCTCGCTTGGTCGCCAAATAAAAACGAGAGTCCCCTCCTAAAACGTTTCATCGCTGCCTTTTCAGATTGAAAAACGGGCCTCACCATGCTGACAATGCCAGCTGCTGAAGCCCGTATCTTATATCTAAACTTTTATTTGAAATAACTCTAGTCGATCAACTTTTATTCGGCAATCGTCACAGTCATCGCTACCGCCTTAGCAACCGTTTGGTAGACCGTTGAAACGGCGAGAACGTGGTCGACAAAGGACTGCTGTTCCTCCTTTGACAGGTCGGTGTCCATCGCCACTTGCAGGTGCATTTTCGTGACAATGGATTGGCTGTGGCCTAAATCCTTTGTCGTGGCCGAGGTTGTCAAATGGAAGTTCTTAATTGCCAACTGATGCGACTTAATTACCATTCCCGCCGACATCGTGACACAAGAATTCACCGCTCCCGTCAAGTATTCAACTGGGTTCGGACCAGTCTCCTGACCATCGCTCTTGATTGTGTCACACATAAAGGTATGCTCACGCGCTTGATTTTTGATTGCCCATTCGGAATCACCCAAGCAAGTTGTTACTTTGTATTCTGACATAACAACACCTCCTAGAAACGTAATCCTTTCGGGAAGAAATTCTTAATTGTGTGGTTGACCAGCTTGCCCCAACCGCAGCTGTGGCCTTCACAAGTCAGCAAGTACCAACCGTTGCCAGCAAACGAATCACTGACATTCACGACATCACCATGGACATATTGCCGCCATTGATCTGGCGTCAATTCAATCTGACGTTTAACTTCACTCGAGGTCAACGTCAAAGCCCAGGCCAAAGCTGGTTCAAACCGCTTCTTCTTAAAGGTCCCCAAGTGCAGCCCTGGGGAAATCAGGTCAAGACCACTTAAGTCAATCATCTGGTCAGGCAAGGCATACAGCTGGTCGCCAAATTTGACGAGCCGCCGTTCAGCAAAGTCAGGTACGTTTTTTGTCTGCCACTGCTTGAACAGTTGTTGCTCGTCGCGACTGACCTGCCATGGCTCCTGCCCACGACGCTTCTTTTTCTTGCGCTTTGGCCGTGTTGTCGCAGCCGCCGTTGACAATTGCAGCTTAGCGATGAAATGGCCTTCCCCTTTGAAGTGGTGAGGGAATAAACGAACAGCCTTGGCCAATTCCGGATTGTTATCCGCCCACTCTGGCCGTGCATGATCCATTCCGTCAACTAGCGGGATCGGCAGCATGCGCAAGTCTGGATACTCTTTCAACAGCCAGGCCATGTTTTGCTCATCTTCTTCTGGAGCAAACGTACAGGTGGAATAAACCAGGACGCCACCCGGTTTCAGCATCTGCATTGCCGAAGCCAAAATCTTGCGTTGACGATTGGCACATTCGCTCGGATAATCTGGATTCCAGTAGCTGATGGCCTGCGGATCCTTACGAAACATCCCTTCACCAGAACATGGAGCATCAACTAGAATCCGGTCAAAAAAGCCGGCAAACTTGGGAACCAATTTTTGCGGCTCTTCGTTGGCCACAACCGTGTTCGCCGTGCCCCAGCGTTCCAAGTTGCTGGCAAGGACGCGAGCACGCTTGGTAAAAATCTCGTTAGCCACTAACAAGCCTTGGTCATGCATCTTGCCAATTAAGTGGGTACTCTTGCCGCCTGGAGCCGCACAGAGGTCCAAGACTTTTTCACCTGGTTGCGGGTCGACAACTTCACCCACCTGCATTGCGGATGGTTCTTGACTGTAAACCCAGCCGGTGACATGATCCAAAGATTTGCCATCGACCGACCCATAAAAGCCAGTGGCCACACCTGGTACCGGTCCAGCGGCCTTTTCCAGAGTCTGTGTGGGACGGCCATTCTTCAAGGGATTGATCCGAAAGCCACTATAACTGTCCCCTTGCAGCGCTGCTAAGAAATCATCGGCTTCGTCACCCATGAGTTGACGATATTTTTTGATAAACGTGTCTGGCAGTTTAATCACTGTCAATCACAACTCCTTTTATGCTTTTTCTTATTTTACCATGCTCGATAATAGTGGCGTGGAGCCCGTGCAATTGGCCGCGGATAATGTCCATAGAAATGAAACTGTCCTTCGTTGTTCGCTTTGCTATCTTCGGCCGGCTCAGCGTTGGGCGGAACGGGAACTGCCATCGTCGAATCAAAGTAGTAGCTACCGTCACGATAGTTGATAACGACACCCGGCTCCACGTTTTGCAGGTAAACGTTAAAGTTCAGCCGGCCATCCGTTGAAATTGCCTGCAGGTTGATCCCACGCGGCACTAGTTCGTTACCCCGAAAAATCGGTGTCGCTTGGTAGATTACTTTTTGCCCATGTTCAATGGCATGGCGAACTTTGGTCTCATAGATGGTTTGGATTTCCTGGTTGACAAAGTCCGTCTCCGTAAATAGATTTCGTGGATTGTCTTGATCGCCGACAACACCCGCGCTGTATTGACCAGTTTGAGGATTAATCCCCGCAGTCAATGAATAGGCAATCAAGTGGCCACGGTTGTAGACTAGTTGACCATCACTATTATGGTGCCAACCAGCTGGCTGCACCGACTGATCCGTCCGCAGATTGGTGTCCGCATGGTTGCGTCGTTCCAAAAAGGCCGTATTTCCGGCTGAGGTCCGTCCTTGAGCATCCAGCGGTCCGTAAAGCACCTGGTTCTTCCGCCATGATTTCGGGTTTAAACTTGAGCGACCATTATTGACATAAATGATCACTCCCTCGCCAGGTTGATAGGTATGGTTAGCTAACTGCAACTTCTGCTGGGCAGTTAATCCGCCCACCTGGCTGTCAGGACGTGATTCTTTTTTAATTAACTGATTTGCTTCCTGCTCTTGATTGTAATAGTGATCGGCAACGAGCAGGCCAACACCAATTGTCATCCCCACAACGAGCAATAACAATTGCTTAAAAAACTTGCGCAAATTTCATCACCTATTTGTCGTAATTATCATTATTTTAGCCACCAACCCGCTGTCGCCCAAATGATTCGCCTGATTTTTGCCTAATTTTTAGCAGCGTGATGAAAATTTAAAAAAATACGCGGATAACTTACGATCATGTGTTTGATAATGGCGTATGATTCATTTAATGGTGGTATACGGTAATAGAGTCGTTAACTTAAATCAAAATTCGTATCTTAGTTTTTGGATGATTTGGGCATTCTACTTAGCCTGCTTTTCAGTCTCAACAACTATAAACTTCGATCTTCAAAAGCTAATATGATATACTAGAAATGCAAAAGGACAAGAGGTGTGAGCTCTCGTCCCTTTGCGTTCCGGAAATAACAAGCTAACCTGCTAACCGCTATTTGCGATTAGCTTTTTTTATTATCGCGTAAGCTTTAGCGAAGTTGATCGCCGCTACCGACAATAACAATATCGTCAGTGCGATAACTTTGCAGCCTCTCTTTCCGGAGATCTTTATTATCCATCAGATCATCCCCTTTCCGGATTCAGGGATTCACTTCCGGAACGCTGTAACCAATTTCAGGAGTAGCAAATTCCTTCCCTTGATTACATCTATCAACATACCTTATTAATGTATAGAAGACAACGATAACCTGTAACCTTTTATCTCGTGAATTGATATTTCAAACAAAAAAATAAGCCATCAAGTATCTGCTTGATGACTTATCTTTTGTTAAACAAGAAACGTTTAAATTTCCTGTTACTCTAAGGCTCTGCTTACTTGTCGGCGTCGCGGCGCTTTTCAGCGATACGGGTAGCCTTACCAGTACGTGCTCTGAGTTGCTTAATATTTCTGTGAATATCTCACGGTGGGGTCAGCGCCTTGGCAACGCCATAAAGCTAACGCAGAAATTATTATTTGTCATCATGATTAGTTCATGTATATTGCATACAACTGACAATGAAGTGACAACAAATTAATAGGGAGAAAATCATTTACAAATAGCTATACATGCCCCTATTACGTATAATTTCAGGTACAAAAAAAGAGCGCCTATTAAGCGCCCTAACCGGTTCGACAACAAGTAGCTAACTTGAAATCATTTTGCACGCCGGCATAATCTTATTGACACCTGTATTATAGCATATAACATCTATGTTACAATACAAAAGCACGCTGAAAGGTAGCTCCTTTCAATGTTAGTGTGTGTTTGGAGGTGACTCCAATGCACCATTTGTGCATAATCTTATTGATTGTGTCTAGTAAGCACATAAAACACTTAATTGCATGGCTACTTAAGCATTGCCTTAAATAGTTTTATCAGCGCTCAGTTTAAACTGGGCGCTCTTTTAGTATAACGCAAAAAAGTCCCCTTTGAAGTGAACCTTATAGTTGGACAAAATAATCCAACTATGGGGTTCACTGTAAGGATTATCCTTAACAATAAGATATTAAGTGACTCAGAGAACGGAAAAATTGTCCATGGTGTTTCTTTGCATACGCTACTAGAAGAAATTATGCTCCATGTACGTAAAAAGTATCGAAATGCAACTTACTATAATTATCAAACAATGCGGCGAATCTTTTAGCGGAATTATGTGATAACGTTCTAGTTGAACGAATTACTCCACGGATAATGTCCAAATTAATTGAGAACTTAATGTATAGTGAACGAAGTATACCTGACGCCTGCGCATCCAAATATAAGTATTTTTTCATGAAGTTATAGGATAAGCAGCTGAGAACGCCATATTAAAGAAAATCCAATGGATAAGGTGAAAGTGGATTATAAGACCATCAGTTCAAGGAAAATTGAAAATAAGTTTCTGGAACGAGATGAGCTTGGCGTTCCTCTATACGTAATTCAAAAACGCGTTGGCCATGAAAACAGCAAAATAACTCAACAGATATATTTACATGTCACCCAAAAGGCAATAGAAAAAGAGGTAGCAAAACTCGATGAATTGTAATTTTGACAATAATCTGACAATAATTACATTCAAAGAGAAAGGTTGCCTCTTTTTATTTAGCAAATTTTTATCGCGTAAACAAAAAAAAGAACCCTTGTATATCAAGGATTCTTTCAGTCGTCTTACTTGTCGGCGTCGCGGCGCTTTTCAGCGATACGAGTAGCCTTACCAGTACGTGCACGCAGGTAGTACAGCTTTGCACGACGAACACGACCATGACGGATAACGTCGATCTTTTCAACCCGTGGTGAGTTTACTGGGAAGGTACGTTCAACACCAACACCGTTACTAATCTTACGAACAGTGTAGGTAGCAGAGATACCGGAACCGTGACGCTTGATAACTACCCCTTCGAATAATTGAACACGTTCACGTGAACCTTCGACGATCAGTGCGTGTACCCGAACGGTGTCACCGGCGCGGAAGTCCGGAATGTCGTCACGTAATTGGCTAGCAGTGATCTTTTCAATCAATTGATTTTGACGCATAACTATTCTTTCCTTTCTCCGACATTCATTCTTCCCTCGGGACAGCGGAATATCGTTTATGCGGCTAAACAGCCATAAATAAATATACCACAGATAATAAGGGCACTCAAGCCTTAATTGTCCTCATCATCCTTTTCTTCCATATCAAGTTTCAGGTCCTGCAACATGATCTGCTGCTCACGGTTCAACGGGGCGGTCTTCAAAAGGTCGGGACGGCGCTCTAAAGTCCGCTTTAACGACTCCCGCATCCGCCATTCCTTGATCTTCTGGTGGTTGCCGCTCGTCAGAACTTCAGGCACCTTCATCCCCCGGAAGTCAGCCGGCCTTGTGTATTGAGGATATTCCAATAAGCCGTTGGAGAAGGAATCGCCCATTGGGGACGCTTGATTACCCAACACACCAGGAACGAAGCGCACGGTGGCATCGATCATCACCATTGCCGCCAATTCACCGCCAGTCAGTACATAGTCGCCTAAGGAAGCCTCGTCGGTCACCAGGTGACGAATCCGCTCGTCATAGCCTTCGTAGTGACCACAGATAAACGTCAAGTGCTCCTCTTGGGCCAGTTCTTTGGCATAGGCTTGGTCAAAGCGGCGGCCAGCCGGATCCATCAAAATTACCCGACCTGGTTCATAATGGGCTTCTTTGGCCTGTTTTTGCACCGCGTCCATGGCATCAAAAATTGGCTGGGCTTGCAGCAGCATGCCGGCACCACCGCCAAAGGGTGCGTCATCAACATGATTGTGCTTATCAGTCGTGTACTGACGAAAATCAGTAACATTAATATCGATAAAGCCATTTTCCTGCGCATGGCCAACCATTGATTCACCCATGGTCGCCTTAAACATATCAGGGAAGAGACTGAGAATATCAATCCGCATTATTCAAGACCCTCCATTAATTCAACAATGACCTTTTGCTCATCCAAGTCGACCTTTTTGATGACATCCTTGATGACCGGTAACAGGAGGTCCTTTTTATTTGGTCGTTCAACAACCCAGACGTCATTTGCTCCGGGAGCCATAATCTCCTTGATCTTGCCTAAAGGACGGCCATCAGTAGTTTCAACCTGCAGGCCAATGATCTGGTGGTAATAATAAGCACCATCCTCAAGTGGCTGCTGCTGATCCTCAGCGACTGATAAGAAACAATTGCGGAATGGTTCAACGTCATTAATGTTGTCGTATTCGGCAAACTTCAGCAGCTGCATGCCCTTATGCGGCCGGGCTTGTTCCACGGTGACTGGAACCAGTTGATCACCCTTTTCAATCATCAGTGAAGCACCCTGCTTGAAACGCTCATCGGCAAAGTCAGTGATCGAGACCACCTTTACTTCGCCACGAATCCCATGCGTGTTGACAATCCTACCCACATGGTAATAGTGATTCTTTTCCATAATGGCTCATCCCCTTCTAGCATTTTCGTGTCGTGCAAATTATAACATTGTGGATTAGTTACGCTCAGTTGATTAACTATGGGCAAATTAAAAAGGATCGGCAGACGTGCCGGTCCTTTTTGTTTTAATGGCGGTGATCATTAATGACTAACCTGATCTTTTTGTCATTTACCCGCTTATTACGTGCACCTTCAACCACCGTGCGTAACGCGCTGGCTACGTGCCCCTGCCGACCAATTACCCGACCGACATCAGCAGGATCAACATCGAGAACATACTCATGATAACGATTGCTGTCGCGCTTAGTGACGTTTACCCGGTCTGGATAACGTACTAAAGGCTTCACCAAAGTCTCGATGAGTTTTGGAAAATCTGTTGTCAACATGACCATCATCCACTACTTCTTAGCGTACTTAGCTTCGTGATACTTCTTCATCACACCAGCCTTTTGCAGCATGTTGCGAACAGTATCAGAAGGCTGTGCACCTTTTTGCAACCAATCCATCACAGCGTCTTCGTCGAACTTAATCTGCTTTGGAGTAGTCAATGGGTTGTAGTAACCAAGACTAGTGATAAAACGGCCATCACGTGGTGAACGTGAGTCGGCAACCACGATCCGGTAGAATGGGCGCCGCTTAGAGCCCATCCGCTTCAAACGAATCTTAACTGACATCAATGACACCTCCTTGAATTTATTTCTAACAGCTAATAATATAACAAGTTTTCAAATGAATGTAAAGGGATTTTTCTTGACAGTCTTCAGCATTTTTCAAAAAGCAGTTAACTGCCCATTACAATAGCGCATTCTAGTGTTTACGGCGCAATCGACGCAGCTTCTTGATCCGCTTCATCTTATCCTTCTTCATCTTCCGGGCCATCCGGTTCATTGCCATCTGCCCCATCTTGCCACCCGGCATGGCGCCACCCATCATGTTCTGCATGGCACCAAAGTTACCGTTAGTGATCTGCTTCATCATCTTGCGCATCTGGTTGAACTGCTTGATCATCCGGTTGACTTCCACAATCGGGCGTCCAGAACCGGCTGCTAAACGACGGCGGCGACTCGGACTCATCAAGTCAGGGTCTTCCCGCTCGGCCGGTGTCATCGACTGAATGATGGCCTTAATGTGGACAAAGGTCTTGGGATCCATGTGCATGTTCTTCAAGGCCGGATTATTGGCCATGCCCGGGATCATCTTCATGATGTTTTCCATTGGGCCCATCTTTGTGACTTGATCCAACTGGGCAACAAAGTCATTGTAGTCGAATTCGTTGGCCCGCATCTTGTCCATTGCTTCTTGGGCCTGTTCTTCGTCAACGTTCTTCTGGGCCTTTTCAATCAAGGTCAGCATGTCACCCATGCCCAAGATCCGGGAAGCCATCCGGTCAGGGTGGAAGACGTCCAAGTCAGACATCTTTTCACCTTCACCGACAAACTTGATCGGCTTGCCAGTAACGGCCCGAATTGACATGGCAGCACCACCACGGGTGTCACCATCCAGCTTGGTCAGAACAACACCAGTAATATCCAGTTTGTCATCAAAGCCCTGGGCAGTGTTGACTGCGTTTTGACCAGTCATCGCATCAACAACCAGCAGGATTTCATCTGGGTGGGCCAGCTCTTTGATTTGGGCCAACTCATTCATCAATGTTTCATCGATTTGCAGACGACCAGCGGTATCGATGATGACGTAATCGTTCTTGTCTTCGTGGGCCTTGGCTAACCCTTCTTTGACGATCTGAACAGGGTTTTCATCCGTCCCCTTTTGGAAGACTGGTACATCGATGGAATCCGCCACCTGTTGCAGTTGAGTAATGGCGGCTGGCCGGTAAACATCGGCGGCGATGAACAGTGGGCGGGCATGCTGCTCCTCTTTCAGGCGCTTGGCCAGTTTCCCGGCAGTGGTCGTTTTACCGGCACCTTGCAGCCCAACCATCATGATGACAGTCGGAATATGGTCGGCTTTGTTCAACGGGACAGCTTCCTGACCCATCAATTCGGTCAATTGTTCATCAACGATCTTGACGATTTGCTGTGCCGGGTTCAGGCCCTTAAGCACTTCGGCCCCTGCCGCCTTTTGACGAACGGTCTTTACGAAGTCCTTGACAACCTTGAAGTTGACGTCGGCTTCCAAGAGGGCCATCCGGATTTCCCGCATTGTTTCACGCAGGTCTTCCTCCGTCACTTTCGGTTTGCGGCGTAATTTTTCCATCGCCTTCTGCAGGCGTTCGGTTAGTCCTTCAAATGCCATGAATCTTTACTCCTCTTCCAACGTTTCCATCCCGTTAACCAGCTTATTCAAGTATTGGTCATCCGGGTAATGATCTTGCACATACTGCTTAATCTGGTCCGCTTGCTCATTACGCTTAACAAAGTCGCGGTACAAATGCAGCTTCTGTTCGTAGTCTTCAAGCGCCTTCACTGTGCGTTTGATATTATCATAAACTGCCTGTCGTGACACGGCAAAGTTCTCAGCGATTTCTCCCAGCGAATAATCATCCGCATAGTAGAGTTCAATATATTCCTCCTGCTTATCGGTCAAGAGGGGCTGATAGAACTCCAGGAGAGCATTCACACGTTCATTTTTGGCTAGTTCCATGCGACCACCTGCTTATTATTCATTGACTAAGCCCTTGAAGAGCCCATAGACAAACTCGCTAGCGTCGAAGTCAGCTAAGTCATCGACATGTTCACCCAAGCCCACCAATTTAACTGGTAGGTGCAGTTCATTACGGATTGCCAGTACGATGCCGCCCCGGGCAGTCCCGTCGAGCTTGGTCAACACAATCCCGGTGACGTCGGTACTTTCCTTGAACATCTTGGCCTGGGTCAGCGCATTCTGACCAGTCGTGGCGTCCAGAACCAGCAAGACTTCGTGCGGTGCGTCTGGAATCTCACGTGACAGAATCCGCTTCATCTTGGCCAACTCGTTCATCAGGTTGACCTTATTCTGCAGCCGCCCGGCAGTATCAACGAGCAAGAAGTCGTAATTCTCTGCCTTGGCCTTCTTAACACCATCAAAGACTACTGCCGCTGGGTCGCCGTTTTCTGGGCCGGTAACAATATCGACCCCGTCACGTTTTGCCCAGACATCCAGCTGTTCAACGGCACCCGCCCGGAACGTGTCAGCAGCCGCAAGCAAAACTTTCTTGCCCTGACGCTTGTAACGGGCGGCCAGCTTACCAATGGTGGTCGTCTTGCCGGCACCGTTGACACCGACAAACATGATCACCGTTGGGCCACTCTTGGCGTAGTTAATTTCGTTGTTCTCACCGTTGCCAGCTTCTTCATATAAAGAAACCATCTTTTCGATGATCACGTTGGAAACTTCCTGCTTGCTCTTGGCATTTTGCAGCTTAACTTCTTCCTGCAAGGAGTCGCTGAGCTTCATTGCCATGTCGTAGCCAACATCAGACTCGATCATCAAATCTTCCAGATCATCAAAGAAGTCTTCGTCAACGTGGCGGAAGTTGGCTAAGAAACGGTTCAACCGGGCACCAAAGCCGGTTCGTGACTTCTCCAGTCCCCGATCATAACGTTCCTCTTCGGTCTGCTTTGGCTCTTCACTCTGCTGTGCCTCCTCGCTTTTGGCACTGCTGGAAGTAGGAGCTTCGCTATTGGCTGCTACACTGGCCGCTTCAGCTTCATCAGCTTCACTAGTCGATTCAGCAGACTCACTTGCCTCAGCACTGACCGCGGATTCTTCTGAAGCAGCCGCCGATTCAGCTTGAGCAGCTGAACTGGCCTCATTGTTTTCACTATTGGCGCTTTCGGTTGCTGTTGACTCAGCGGCACTGTTTGCTTCACTAGTGTCGGCTTGACTGGCGCTTGCGGATGCTTCCGGCTCAGTACTTGCCGACGCCACTGAGCTTGATGATGCACTTTGGCTCACTGCTGCACTGGAACTGGTTGTTTCACTGGCAGTTGATTCAGCAGGCTGGGCAACACTAGCAGATTCAGCACTCGTGACACTGCTAGCTGCTTGCGATTCAGTAGATTCAACAGGCTTTTCGCTGGCCGAACTAGCGGCCTCCGACTTTTTCTTACGGCGGAAAATATCAAATAATCCCATTGTTCAACCTCCGTCTTTATTGTTCTTTTTCTGATTCCAGAGCCTTTTTGACATCCACCGAGACTACTCGAGAAATGCCTGACTCCTGCATGGTTACCCCGTAAAGGACGTCCGCATTGCGCATGGTCCCTTTCCGGTGGGTGATCACGATGAACTGTGGGCCACTGTTGCCAAACTTATCCAGATAGTTGGCAAATCGATCCACATTGACATCATCCAATGCGGCTTCGGGTTCGTCAAGGATGGCAAACGGTACCGGCCGCACTTTCAAGATCGCGAACAACAATGCGATCGCGGTCAAGGCCTTTTCACCACCTGATAACAGGCTCAATTGCTGGTTCTTCTTGCCCGGTGGTTGGGCCATAATCTCGACCCCAGTAGTCAACGGCTGATCTGGTTCGGTCAAGACCAATTTTGCCTGGCCGCCAGCAAAGATCTGCTCAAAGGTGGTGCTAAATGACTGCGACACCTTGTGATATGCGTCCATGAAGCGGTCCTTCACCTGCTGGTCCATTTCGGCCATCGTCTTCTCCAGCTGTTCCTTGGCTGATAAGAGGTCGTTTTGCTGACCAGTCAGGAAGTCATAACGCTGCGAGACCTGCTTGTATTCTTCGATGGAACCCAGGTTAACATCACCCAGGTCGGCCAAGCCACGATGCAGCAGCTTGATCTGCCGGTTCAGTTCGCTATCCGGCAAATCACTCTGATCGATCTTGGCCTCATCCAGGGTCATGCTGTAGCGTTCACTTAAGCGGTTCAGGCCGTTGTCAATCTGTGCTTCCAGCCGGCCTTTCTGGTCATTGTGCTTCGACAGATCGTTCAAGGCTGCCTTTTCGAGTTCCTGCAGGCGTTCGTTTTCTGCACTGGCTTGTTGCATGTCATCACGCGCAGTTTTCAGTTCCTGATCCAGACTCTGAATGGCTTCCTTTGCAGCACTCAACTTTGCCTGGGCAGTGGCTAATTCCTGCTTACGGTCGGTCTGCTGGCCCTCCCGATCTGCGTTATCCTGTGCCAGGTCATCCTGGGTCTTTTGATTGGCCGCCAATTGGGATTGCAAATCTTGACACCGGTCCTGCAGGCGCTTGACGTTGTCTTGGTATTGCTTCAACCGTTCACTAACAATGGCCAGTTGCCGCTCCAATTCGTGCTGTTGGTCTTGCTTGGCCGAAGTATCTTCGGTTAACTGATCTAGCTGCTGCTTAACCGCTACACTTTGCGTCTTCAAGTCACTCAGTTTCTGATTGGCAGCCTGCTCATCGTTAGCATTCTGCTTCAACTTGGCCGCATAGTCCTCATCACTGGCCTGGTTGGTGGCAAAGGTCAAGGCCTGGACCTGCCGTTTCAATTCTTGTAAACGACTTTGCCCCAGTTTAACCGTAGCCTGCAATTGACTGTTAGCCGACCGTTGTTGCTGATACTGATGCTGCAGCTGCTGAAAGGCCTGTTGACTGGCATCCGCGGCCTGCTTTAATTGACTGACCTTTTCTTCCAGTTGACTGGCCGTTTGCTGATTCTGACGCAACTCAGCCGTCAATGCCTGTTCACGTTGCTGCTGGCTTAAAAGACCGATCCGCTTCTGATGGCTGGCCCCACCGGTCATGGCACCACTGGCGTTGATCAGTTGACCATCCAGGGTGACAACCCGTAATTGGTGCCGACCTTCGTTAGCGATAACCGTCGCGTGCTGCAAGTTGTCAGCGACGACCGTGTTAGCCAATAAGTGGTCGATCACCACCTGAATCGATGAGTCATATTTAATCAACGACGGCGCCCAACCACAGAAGCCGGGCAGATTCCGTACCTGGCTGAGGGTCCGTGGTCGAAAGCCGCCCCGCAACGTGTTCAGCGGCAGGATCGTTGCCCGACCATCACGGGTTTTCATCAGATAGTGGATAATTTCCTGCCCATCGCGTTGGGTCCTAACAACCAGCTGTTGCAACTGGCTCCCCAGCACCGTTTCAAAGGCCTGCGTGTATTGCGTTGGCACATCGATCAACTCGCTGACGGGTCCCAACAGGCCGGGAAACTGTTGCCGCTGCTTCAAAACGTGGGCCACCCCGCCATAATAACCGGTGTAATCGGCCATCATGGCTTTGAAGTTTTGCAATTGGCGCTTGACCGACTCGGCATTACCTAACGCCTGATACCAATTCTTTTGCTGTTGTTGGTAGGATCCGGCCAGTTGCTGGGCTTGTCCCTGTTCCTTCTGCAGTCGTGCTTGCAAGTCATTCAGCTTACTCGTCGAAGTCGACAATGACTGCGTTTGCTCTGCAAGATCTTTTTCCTGCTTGTTCAGCAATTGCTGACGCTGGTTCAGCTCCTCTTTGCTTTGGGAGGCCTGGTTTTGAGCCCGGTCATGGGTCTGCTGGATAAAGGTCTTCTGGTTGTGGATGCTGGTCAGCTGTTGCATCAAGTCGACCTGCTGCCCCTGCAAATCTTCCAGCTGCTGGTTTAGTTTTTGGGCGCGTTCCTTGGTCCCCATCGACTGCAGGTCTTGCAAATCCTGCTTGAGTTTTGTCTGCTGATCACGCTGAGCTGCCAACTGCTTCTTGGCCGCCGTTAATTCAGCGTTTTCGCTAGTTAACTGCTGCTTAAGTGCGGCTGCTTCGTCTTTTAAGCGCTGGCATTCCTTTTCCCATTGTTGGTGACGAACAGTGGCCAACGACTGCTGATTCTTTAAGGCCGCAATTTCTTCGACCTTAGCGGTGACCAGCTGCTGTTGCTCATCCTTATCACGACTCAATTGGTCATTTTGGGCTTGCAACTGGGCAACGCGTTGTTTGCTGGCATCCGCCTTTTTCTGGTAGTCTTCGGCCATCTTCTGTGAGGCAGTCAATTCTTGCTTTAGTTGATCGAGTGCTTGACGGTGACTGATCACGTCCCGAACGGTTTTCGTCCGGTCAAATTGATCCAGCCGCTTTTTCTGTTCCAAGTAATCTTGGGCCAATGACGACTGTTCCTCTAAGGGGCCAATTCTTTCTTTCAGGTCCGCAATGATATCGTTGACCCGGTTCAGGTTATCGGTGGTATCAGCTAACCGCTTTTGCGCCGTCTGCTTGTTGGCCTTGTATTTGGCAACGCCCGCCACCGTTTCAATGATTTGACGACGATCAGATGGTTGACCGTTGAAGACGGCTGCCACCCGCCCTTGGGAAATGATGGAGAACGATTCTCGGCCGATGCCGGAATCCATAAACAAGTCGACAACGTCTTTCAAACGCACTTGCCGATCATTGATCAAGTACTCACTGTCGCCATTACGATAAAGTTTGCGTGTGACGGTGATTTCAGAAAAGTCGCTTTGCAGGTAATGGTCACTGTTATCCAATGTGATCTTGACCAATGCCCGGTTTAGCGGGTGGTGGTCCTTGGAGCCGTTGAAGATCACGTCGACCATCTTGCCGCCCCGCAGCGTCTTGGCCGATTGTTCACCCATCACCCAGCGGATGGCTTCGATAATGTTACTTTTCCCACTGCCATTGGGACCGATTATCCCAGTCATCCCTGGCTGGAACTTTATCACTGTCTTATGGGCAAATGATTTAAAACCATCGATTTCTAATGACAATAATCGCATTCAACACTCACCATCTTATTTTTTCTGTTTCCGCAAAGTCGTTAATGCGGCTTTGGCGGCGGCCATTTCGGCATGTTTCTTCGAACTGCCGCTGCCCATTCCAATCACTTTACCATTGGCGCTGACGTTGACCTTGAATACGGGGGCGTTTTCGGAGCCCGTTTCTGCCAACAAGTGGTATTCGATGTCCACATCGCCGTCACGCTGCAAGAATTCCTGCAGACTGGTCTTAGCGTCCACTGCATGGTCAAACCAACCCATGTCTAGCTTAGGGAAGATGACCCGGTGAATGAACTTCTCCACCGCATCACGGCCTTGGTCCAAGTAGAGCGCACCGATAAAGGATTCAAAGATGTCGCAGAGTAAACCCGGACGTTGACGGGCACCGGCCATTTCTTCACCGCGACCTAAACGGATGTACTGGTCAAAATGACATTCCTTAGCAAATTTAGAAAAACTATCCTCACAAACCATTGCTGCCCGCAGACGGGTTAACTTTCCCTGAGGCAGTTGTGGATAGCGTTTATAAATATACTCAGAAACGAATAGCTGCAAAACAGCGTCACCTAAGAATTCAATCCGTTCGTAGAATTTCAGGCCCTGGTTCGGGTGCTCATTGACGTAGGAAGCCTGGGTGAAGGCCTCGGCTAAGAGTGAAGGATCCTTGAATTCAATGCCGTATTCTTTCTTCAGATATGCTTGTAACTCGCTAATCATTTACCTTTCCTTTCCGAAAAAAAGCCGCTGACGAAGAATGCTTCATCGCGGCTCGTAATTGTATGCCAGTTATTTGGCTTGGTGATCGTAGATGTAATCAACCACTTCACCAATAGTGCTTAATTTTTCAGCTTCATCATCATCGATGGTCGCCCCGAAGGCATCTTCAACCTCCAGCACGAATTCAACAAAATCAATCGAGTCAGCGTCTAGATCCGTCTTCAAATTTAAATCATCGGTAATCTTTGCCCGATCAATATCGAAATGATCAGCCACGATAGCTGATACTTTATCAAAGATTTCTTTCTTCTCCATCGCTATTACCTCTTACAGTTGTTTAAGCTAACGTTCTTATTTTATTAGTTTTTTTGGTCATTGTCCACGTTTTTAGGTTTAAAGTATGCAACCGTCTTTTCAATCACATGTGAATTGATCATTTCGTGGATCTGTTCAATGGTCTTATCAACCGCCTTGGCATCGGAGGCACCATGCGTCTTAACGACTGGCGCATTCAATCCCAGGAGGACTGCCCCGCCATACGTGGACGTTGACATCAGGTGGCCGATATGGTGAAAGACCGGCTTCAAAAGCAGATAACCAAGTTTAGCTCGCAAGCCGCCATTCATGATGCCGTCCTTAATAAGGGTGAGAAACATCTTGGCAGTTCCTTCAGTAGCCTTCAAGGCCGCATTAGCAGTCCAACCATCAGAAACCACCACATCGGCCTTGCCAAACAGGAGGTCCCCACTCTCGACGTTGCCGACGAAATTCAGATCTTTTTGTTGAGCCAGTTGAGCGTGAACTTCCTTATGCAGAGTATCACCCTTATCGGCTTCGGCACCGTTGTTTAACAGTGCGACCCGCGGATGGTCAACTCCCAAGACGTTTTCGGCATAGAAGCGACCCAGGTGGGCGAACTGCAATAAATTCTTCTCCTTGCTTTCGGCATTGGCACCCGAGTCAAGGTAAACAAAACCATGCCGCTTAGAGCCGGGCTGGGTGATTGGCAACACACTGGTCAGCCCAGGACGATCAATCCCCTTGATGCGACCAACAATGAAAATACCGGCAGCCAAGACCGCACCAGTATTACCAGCAGAGAAAAAGGCATCCGCTTCGCCCTTCTTTACCGCCATTGCGGCCCGCACGATTGACGAATCCTTCTTGTGGCGAATTGCCCGTACCGGTTCTTCGCCCATCGAGATCGTTTCGGTGGTCTTCACCAAGCTGATCCGTTCGTCATTGTGCACCAACGGCTTGACCTGTTCCGGATCACCATAAAGGAGAAATTCGATGTCCTTAAAACGGTCGCGCGCTTGCTCAACTCCTTGAACGATTGCTTGGGGAGCATTGTCGCCACCCATTGCATCAACAGCAATTTTCATACTCTTCCCTCATTTCGTTTAATCAAAGTGTGTACTTAGTTCATGCCGCTGCAGGTAAAGGACCAGGGGCTGGTTCTCATCTTTCTTGTCCCAGTCAGGCGTTTTCAGAAGGTTTTCTGCATCCGACCGAGCCACCTGCAGCATTTTAAGATCAGCAATCGGATCGCCGACTTTGAAGTCTGGAACCCCGGACTGCTTTTTGCCCAGGATATCACCTGAACCACGCAGTTCCAAGTCTTTTTGGGCGACCACAAAGCCATCCGTTGTGGCCACCATCGTCTTCATGCGTGCGACCCCCTCTTCCGTCTTAGGGTCCGCAACGAGCAGACAGTAGCTTTGCTTGTCGCCACGACCAACCCGGCCACGCAACTGGTGCAGCTGAGCCAGGCCGAAGCGATCGGCGTCATAAATCAGCATGACCGTGGCATTGGGGTTATCGACCCCCACTTCGATCACGGTCGTGGCCACCAAAACGTCGATCTTGCCATCCGCAAACGACCGCATGGCTTGTCCCTTCTCGTCTGCGTCCATACGCCCGTGCAAAAGCCCCACTTTGTATTGGGGTTCAAAATACTGGGCATAGCGCTCATAGAGGTCGGTCGCGTTTTGGACATCCAACTTTTCCGACTGTTCAATCAACGGCGAAACAACGTATGCTTGAGCACCTTGAGCCAATTGATTCTTTAAGAACATTAATGCTTGTTCGGACTGATCGGATTTCAACCAGGTGGTCTTGACCGGCAGCCGGCCCTGCGGCATTTCATCAATGACCGAAACATCCATTTCCCCGTAACTGGTAATTGCCAAGGTCCGTGGAATTGGGGTCGCGGTCATGGCCAACACATCGGGTGACTTGCCCTTTTCCCGCAAAAGCTGGCGTTGTTGAACCCCAAATCGGTGCTGCTCGTCGATAATTGCCAGGCCGAGGTTGGCAAAATGAACCGGATCCTGAATCAAAGCATGCGTTCCGATGATCAGGTTGATCTCTCCTGACGCCACCTTTTCCAGAAACAGACGGTGTTCCTTAGCGGTCATGGAACCGGTCAACAGGCCAACATGAACATGGGTGCCGGCAAATATTTTGGCCAGCTTGGTCGCATGCTGGTTAGCCAGAATTTCAGTTGGCGCCATCAGAGCCGCTTGATAACCGGCAATGATCGTCGCATAGATGGCAATCGCGGCTACGATCGTCTTTCCGGAGCCCACGTCACCTTGCAACAGGCGGTTCATTTGATAAGGACTGCGCAGGTCACGACAAATCTCATTGACAACCCGCTTCTGGGCATGCGTCAGCTCAAAGGGGATAGTCTTGATGAAGTCCCTGAGTTCTGAATTGTTGTACAAGATTCGATTGCCATCTTCTTGACGGTGTGCCAGACGAATGGCCTGCAGGCGGAGCTGAAAGAGGAAAAACTCTTCATAAGCCGCAGTCCGGCGTGCTGCCTTGGCTGCCGCCCCATCTTTTGGAAAATGCATGTCATGAATCATCGTCTTGCGATCCAACAACTGATACTGTTGGCGCAGGTGAATGGGCAACAAGGTGGCAATCACGTCGCTATACTTGTTGAAGGCTTGTTTGATTAGCTTCCGTAACGTTGCTTGCCGCACATGCTTGTTGACGGGGTAGATGGCCCCCATTGACTGCTCATTATTCGCACTCACCAGCTTGGCCCCCATGATCTCCTGGCGACCACGGTTCCAAGTTCCCAGAACTGTGACATCCGCATTCAAGACCGCCTGCTTCTTCAAGTAGGGTTGGTTGAAGTAAACCACATTGACCACACCATGACCAGCCGTCAAACGGAATGCCAGACGATTACGGTGGTAACCAAACCGCGTCAACAAAGGCTCGGAAATGATCGTGCCATGGACCGTCACTTTCTGTTTGTCAGCGGCCTGCTCAAGGTTGGTCGGGGCAAAGTCATCATAGCGGGAAGGAAAGTAGGTCAACAGGTCGCCAATTGTGTTGATTTCCAAAGTGGCTAGGGCATCCGCGGTTTTCGCACCGACACCCGTCAGTTTGGCCACTGGGTCTTGCAAACTTTTCATCAGACTTCCCTCCCTTGCTCAATATTCACAATGTCCATTTTAACATTCTTGCGATCTTCTCGCGATGTCAAAAAACGGGCCGTGATCGTAACCACAGCCCGTGAACTTTTGTTAATAAGAATGATTATTCAACCGAAACCAGGTAAGGATAGACTGGTTGATCGCCTTCATAGACTTCAACGTCTAATTCATCATCCATCTTGCTGATTTCTTTGGCTAATTGATGAGCATACTTCTCGTCGCCATCTGCACCATAGAGGATAGTCACAACGCTGCTTTCGTCGTCCAGCATCTGTTTAACCATCGACTGTGCAGTCGCATCAAGTTCGTCATCATTGGCAACAATCTTACCGTCAACGATGCCCATGTATTGGCCTTCTTTAATTTCCTTGCCATCGATTGAACTATCCCGGATGGCTTTCGTCAACTGACCACTCTTTACCGTATCAAGTACGGATTCCATGGCCTGTTGGTTGGCCTTGATGTCTTCTTCCGGATTGTAGTCCATCAACGAAGAAATGGCCTGCGGAACCGATTTAGTGTGAACCACGGCGACTGGGATGTCAGCAACATTAGCGGCCTGGTCAGCAGCCATAAAGATGTTGCCGTTGTTTGGCAGAAGCAGTGCTTGCTTTGCGCCGCTAGCCTTAATGGCATTAGCAAGGTCGGCAATGCTTGGGTTCATCGTCTGACCACCCTGAATAATTTGGGTGACACCCAAGCTCTTCAACAGTTTTTCGATTCCGGCACCGCTGGCTACCGCAATCACTGCCGTTTCAGGAGCAGGAGCAGCAGCTTGTGCAGGCTTCTCCTCTACCGGATTCTGACTTGCTTCTGCTGGTGTCTCGCCGCTTTCTTCATCCTTTTCCATGATTTCTTCTTGTTGCCAAACCATGTTGTGGATTTCGATCGTCTGCAAGTCACCAAATTCTTGACCCCATGACAAAACCTTGCCTGGGTGTTCAGTGTGGACGTGGACCCGTACTACTGAATCGTCGTTTAAGACCAGCAAGCTGTCGCCAAGTTTAGCCAGGTAATTGTAGAAGGTGTCGTAATCAAACTTCTGCTTAACCTGCTTACCCTTGCCAATCCGGACCAACATCTGGGTACAGTAAGTGTACTTGATGTCTTTAGGATCCAGTTTGCCTTGGACGCTTTCATGATCCATTGCATGAACCATTTGATCAACTTCCGCTTGGTCCGGCTTGTAGTCAGCCTTGCTGATCTCCTTGCCGCTCAATGCGTCATCAAAAGCTTCCAGCACAAAGACCAAGCCTTGACCACCGGAGTCAACCACGCCGACCTGCTTCAAAACCGGCAGCAAGTCAGGGGTCTTCTTCAGTGATTCTTGAGCCGCCGTTGAGATGGTGTGCATAATTTCAACCAAATCATCGGTTTCCTTGATCTTATTCAGACCGGCCTGGGCGGATTCACGCACAACCGTCAAGATCGTCCCTTCAGTCGGCTTCATCACCGTCTTGTAGGCCGTCTTGGCGCCGTTAGCATAAGCGTCCACAAAGTCAGCCGACGTTAATTCTTTATGTCCCTCAGCGGCCTTTGCAAAGCCACGGAAGATTTGGGATAAGATCACCCCAGAGTTCCCACGGGCGCCCATCAAAAGCCCCTTTGCAAATGCCTGGGCCAGGTCGCCAACGTTGGTACTCGTTTCGTTACGTTCATACTTGGCACCACTCTGGATAGTTGATGTCATGTTGGTTCCAGTATCACCATCAGGAACCGGGAAGACGTTCAGCGAGTTAATAAATTCAGCTTGCTGACTTAACCGGCTGGAAGCCGCTTGGACCATTTTGCCAAATTCAAGATTTGTGATTTTCGTAATTGCCAAAACTTTTTTCCTCCTGCATGTATTAGTCATCCATGACCCGTACACCCTGGACGTAGACGTTCACGGAGTTGGCCGTGATGCCAAGCATGGATTCGAGATTATATTTAACCTTACTCTGCACACTCTTTGAAACTTCGGAAATCTTGGTGCCATAGCCAACGATAATGTTGACCTCCACAGCAATGCCATTCTTTTCCTGGCGAACAACTACACCCTTGCTGTAATTGTCACGCTGTAAAATGCGGTTAACACCGTCACGGACCGGTTTACGGCTGGCCATACCAACCACGCCATAGTTGTCAGTTGCTGCGCCGCCAACGACCGTTGAAATTACATCGTTTGCAATATCAATGGTTCCGGAATTGGTTTTAATCTTCACTGCCATGCAGATGGCCTCCTTATCATGATCATGTTTGATAAAATCTCTCTCATTTTAACATAGGAAATCCTAACGGGCACCACCTATTGTCTTCCTCAAAAGGTCTGGATAAAAAAATAAGCCACCCAGAGGGCAGCCACTTTTTATTTAGTTAACCCGAGTCACTTTACCCGACTTCAAAGTACGTGCTGAAACGTAAACCTTCTTTGGCTTACCGTTAACCAAAATGGTTGCTTTTTGCAAATTTGGCTTCCAGCTGCGACGACTTGAGTTAAGGGCGTGGGACCGCTTGTTTCCAAAAGCAGTCTTCTTGCCAGTAATAAAATCCTTAGCCATGGTGGACCCTCCTCTCCTCATCAAACATTTCGTAGCGCAATGCGCTGTAACTCACCTAAATAATTTACCATAGCAGGCGGCGCAATGCAAGATTTTCTTTCAAGTAAATTTCCTTGACAGCATTAATCATTGCCATGCTGCTGGTCAACACTTTGGATTACAGCCACAATTCCCGTCTTTAACGAAAAATGGTTGACCGGTCCGTTAAACTCATTGCTCGACCAGCAAAACGGAATCTGTGAGTCAAAATCATGCAAAGGATACTTCTCATCCGGCAGATTCAACCCTGTGCACGGGACCAGGTTGACAAAGGCTAAGTACCGCATTTCGGCCCGCTTTTGAATTGCATAGTTGCCCGGCCCATAAAAGCTCACATGATTTTCTTTATCAATGAAGTTGAGCCGCCGCAAGTAAGGACGATAAGCCGCTTGCAAAGGCAAGAAAAGGTTGGCTAACAACTGGTCGAGGCGGCCGCCAGTGGCTCCATAGATATTGATCTGGTCGGGTTGAAATTCATGCAGCGCCGCCAGCACCCCTAATTGAGTATCGGTATGCTCCGTTTTGTTTTCAAATACCCGGACAGCCGCGACTTTTTGCTTGAGGGTCGCCAATTCAGTGGCCGAAGTTGAATCAAAATCACCCAGCGCCATGACCGGCACAATCCCCTGTTTCAACAGGTAGGTGGCGCCATAATCGACCCCAATCCACTTGCCAACCTGCGCTACTAATGCTGACTGGGGCGGAATCATATCAACGGGGCCACCCACCATCAGGTTAATCACCTTCATGATAAATCCTTTCTGTATGACAAAAGGGCTGGTAATTGCCAGCCCTTTGAAAAACTATCAACCTTGACTATTTAGTAGCTTCCTTCAAGGTCTTGATCCGGTCTGCAGGATCGTTAGCTACGTAAACGTATGAACCGGCAACAGCGACCGTTGCGCCGGCCTTGTAGCAATCAACAACTGTCTTGTAGTTGACACCACCATCGACTTCGATGTCGAAGTTGTAGCCACGGTCCTTCTTGATTTGGTCAAGTTGAGCAATCTTTTCAACCGTGGAGTGCAGGAACTTTTGACCACCAAAGCCTGGGTTAACGGTCATAACCAGAACTTGGTCAACCATTGACAGAACTGGTTCAATCATCATAACTGGCGTACCTGGGTTGATGACAACTTCAGCCTTAACCCCACCGTTCTTGATAATTTGCAGAGCACGGTGAATGTGCTGGGTAGCTTCAACTTGGACACCAATAATGTCAGCACCGGCGTCAATGAAGCTTGGCAGCAGGTGTTCTGGGTGTTCCACCATCAAGTGGCAGTCCAAAGTCAAGTTAGTGATTGGCCGAATTGCCTTTACAAAGCCTGGGCCGAAAGAAATGTTAGGTACAAAGGTTCCATCCATGATATCGATGTGCAACAGGTCTGCGCCACCCTTTTCAACGCGTTCGATATCATGCTGCAGATGCATGTAGTCAGCACTCAAAATAGAAGGTGCAACTTTGATCATAAATAATTACCTCATTTCAATATTTTGGTTTTTGTTCACGCAACAGTGTTTGAAACTGAACGTAGTTATCATACCTTGACTGTCTTATTTTAGCATTTTTGACGGCACTTTTCACCGCACAGCCCGGTTCTTTTAAATGTAAGCAGCCACGAAACTTGCATTCTGGCGCCAACGCAACCATTTCAGGGAAGCAAGCGGCCAGTTGTTGCGGAGTCATCGCAAAGTCCTCATAGGAAGAAAATCCCGGTGTGTCAGCGACGAGTGCCTGACCAACCTGCAACAACATCACCTTACGCGTCGTGTGCCGACCACGCTTCAAGGCATTCGAAATTTCGCCGGTTGCCAGATCCAACTGGGGGTCCAAATGGTTCAAAAGTGTGGACTTACCGGCACCAGTTTGCCCCATCATCGTCACCGTCTGATTCTTCAAGTTAGCCAACAAAGACGATAGTTGATCGGCGTTGAATGGATCACGGCTTGCAAACACCTGGTAGCCGATTTTTCGATAATCACCGGCCACCTGCTGGATTTGCTGCCATTCGTCGGGACTCAACAAGTCGGTCTTGGAGAAATAGATCACCGGCCGAATCTGTTGCAATTCAAGTGCGATTAGCTGCCGGTCAAGCAAGTTGGCTGAAAAAGCCGGCTGGGCAGCGGCCGTCACGATGACTGCCGTGTCGATATTGGCTACTAACGGCCGTTGCAAAGAATTGCGCCGCGGCAACACTTTCAGCAAATAACCATTTTCAAACTCGACATGGTCGCCCACAACCGGTTTAATCCCACGCTTGCGGAAATTCCCCCGCGCGCGGGTCCGGTAGATTTGGCCATCGCTATAAATGTCATAAAAACCGCTTAATGATTGTTGAATTGTTCCAGTCTGCAAGTTTGACCTCCCTTAACCGGTAATGTTGGTTGCACTCATGATCGCCCGGCCGTTCCGAATCACTTTGTAGGCACCGTATTGGTTTTCACGAAGCGTAAATGGCACGTTGATCGTAGTTTCTTGATTAATAGTAATGTCTTGGTATTCCATCGTCAGGTTATGGTAAGCATCAGCGATATAAACCTGAACCCGATTTTCCTTACGTCCACCATTGCCATCAAACGGGATATTAATCTGAATATTGGTGGTCCGCATCTGGTTACCTGAACTGGCGACCTGGACCGTCAGCGTATCGCCCTCATTGAGCTTCGAACCCTTCTTCGGTGTTTGCTTGATCACGTGGTTTGTTGGCACCGAATCAGAATGTTTGTTGGTAACCGTCAGTTGCAAATGGTGCTTGTTGGCAAAGGACTGGACATCGCTTATGTCTTTGTTCCGGAAATTAGGAATCTTGACAGCCTTTTTACCCGCACTAACAGTCAGCACAACCGGTTTATCACTCGGCTTGACGGTTGAACCAGCACTAATGTTTTGCTTTAAGATTTCGCCCTTGGATGCGGAATCTGAATACTTTTCTTTCTTCTTGACCGTGAAGCCACGATCACGCAGGTCGGCAGCCGTTGAATCATAATCATTACCGACATAATCGGCCATCTTCCAGCTGGTGACTCCGTCGCTCACGACGACATTCACTTCTTGGCCGAATTTCAGCTTGTCAGGACTCGCAACGCGGACGATCTTGCCCTTCGCGACCGTTCGACTATGTGTCCGAGTGATGTTGCCAAGACGTAAGTGCCGCTTTCTCAAGGTGTTCTGCGCCTGGACGGCTGTCTGGTTCTCCAAATTAGGCACGGCGATCGGCCGGTTAAAGTAATAGCCAGCACCACCGGCTAAGACGATTAAGCCCGCCGCTGTGCCAATCAACCACCGCTTGCTGAATTTATGTCCTGTATGCTTTGGATTAGACTGCTGCTGATCGTTTTCATCTGACTGCTTTTCAGCGTCTGAATGCTCCTGATGATCTTGGTTTTGGGCCTGCTCATGCATATCCTTGACGCTCAAAACCTTCGTTTCATCATTGTCATGGTCGTTAATCACTAACGGCTTTTCATTGGCCCGTGAAGGATCCAGACTAGTCTTTAAGTCTGACCCCATCTCAGCCGCCGAAGCATAACGCTGCTGCGGGTCTTTGGCAGTAGCCTTAATCACAACATTCTCTAGTGCTTGTGGAATATTAGGGTTAATTGCCCGTACCGAAGGAATTTGTGAGCGGAAGTGCTTGATCGCAATCGAAACCGCATTTTCACCCTCAAACGGTACCTTGCCAGTCAGCAATTCAAACAGAATAATCCCCAAAGAATAAATATCGGAGCGTTTTGTGGCCACACTGCCCCGTGCCTGTTCAGGCGACAGGTAGTGAACTGAGCCCATCACCGTATTGGTTTGGGTCATTGTATTTTCCGAACTGGCCGTTGCAATTCCAAAGTCGGTAATTTTAACGTTTTTATTTTCGTCAATCAGGATGTTTTGTGGCTTCAAATCACGGTGAATAATACCATGCTCGTGAGCTGCTTCCACGGCCGACAAAACCTGTTCCATGATGTCGATCACTTGCGCCAGCGGAATTGGGAAATGCTTACTGATATATTGTTTCAGATCGGTCCCTTTAACATACTGCATGACCATGAATTGCATGCCATGATCCTCACCAACATCGTAAATACCAACGATGTGTGGATCATTTAAACGTGTCGCAGCTGTGGCTTCATGCTGGAAACGCCGCTTGGTCTGCGGATCATCACGCAGATCCAAACGCAGTAATTTGACAGAGACTTCCTTATCTAATACTAAGTCGCGTGCAAGATAAACATTTGCCATCCCGCCCTCACCAAGTGGTCGAATAATCTGGTAACGACTACCTAGTTTGTATCCGGGTTCCATGTATTATTGCCTCTCTTGGTCGTTCAAACTAATTAAGACGGTCACATTGTCCGGTCCACCAGCCTCATTGGCCATGTGGATAAGCGTTTGACATTTACTTCCTAAATCAAGCGAATCATTGGTTAACACTGTCTTCATTTCTTGGTTCGACAGCATTTTTGACAAACCATCACTGCATAATAACAGCTGATCACCCATCTTGAATGGAAAAGCGTTGACATCCGCTTGTGCATCATAGGAAACACCAATCGCCCGCGTGATGATGTTGTTCTGCGGAGAAAGCCGCGCATCACGCTCAGACATGTCACCTTTTTTGACTAATTCGTTTACTAAGGAGTGGTCATTGGTAATCTGGGTTAAGTACTGATCGTGGAATAAGTAGCCACGACTGTCACCGATGTTGGCAATTACTAATTGATTGTTTGGGAAAATAATGGCCGCCACCAGCGTAGTGCCCATTCCTTGGTAAAGATAACTTTCAGTAGATTTTTTCAATACTAATTGGTTAGCTAACTGCACCTGATCGATAAACCACTTTTTGGCATGTTTAACGTTCTTCGGTGCACTCGCTTGGAAATGCTGACCGATAAATTTAACGGTTAATTGGGCGGCGACATCGCCACTGCGATTGCCACCAATTCCATCAGCGATGATCGCTAAAATGCGGTCATCATGCTTATACACGTTCACGCGATCCTGATTTTCAGAGCGCTGCTTTCCAATGTCAGTTTGATAGGCTGTAATCATGAGTGTCTCCCAATAAATTATTACTTCATGCGCTTTAAGGACGCGATGAAGAAACCATCAGAACCGTAATCACTCGGCAAGATCGTGAGTGTATCTGAATGACGGTCAGACTTAATCGCACGTTTGGTTTTCACTTTTAACAGCTTAAATGATGACTGCTCTTTTAAAAATGCTTGAACTGTCGCATCATTTTCCTGCCCTAAAATAGTGCACGTGCTGTAAGTAATTATACCGCCTTTTTTGACTTTCGGGGCGATTGCACGCAAGATTGCCAACTGAATTTTATGCAAATGCTGACTGTCAGCTAAAGTCTTGTCATAACGAATTTCCGGTTTACGGCGCATGAGACCGATTCCAGAGCATGGCGCATCAACCAAAATGCGATCAAAACTTTCATCAGCAAAGGTCGAATCCACCTTCCGCGCATCCAGTGCCTGAGCATCAACAACTTCTGCCAATCCCAGCCGCTGCATGTTTTTCATAATCAGTTGCACCTTATGGGGATGAATGTCCAAAGCGGTAACTCGGCCCTTACCCTTAGCCAAGCAGGCTGCAATCTGCCCAGTCTTACCACCTGGCGCTGCGCAGGCATCTAAGACTGTTTCATCACCATTCAGTTGCATTGCTTCAACGGCCAGCATGGCACTTTCATCTTGCACGGTCACTAAGCCATTCTGAAAGGCTGCTGAATGCAAAAGGTCACCCTTGTCGACAATCAAGCCATCTTGGGCAACTTTGCTCGGTGTCGTTTCAATTCCTTCCTTAGCCAATTGTGCTTGAGCAGCGTCAACATTAAGATGGGACGTGTTAACCCGCACCGAGATTTTGGCGGGTTGATTAATGGACGAGAGAATGGCCATCATCTGCGTTTTGCCATACTGTTTTTCCAGTTCCTTAACCAGCCATTCTGGCACACTCTCCTTGATTGACCAGTACTGGATCGGATCAGTGATTGCTTTTAAGTCTCGCGGCCCTTGCTTCAGATAAGCATGTAAGACCCCGGTAACAAAACGCCGAATCCCGGCATTGCCACGAAAACGAGCGATCTTAATGGCTTCGTTGGTCACCGCCCAAGCAGGCACCCGGTCTAAATACTGATACTGGTACACAGACATCAACAAGAGTGCATGCACCCAGTCGTCCAAATTCTGGTGAACCAGTGGTGCCAGGTAATAATCCAAAGTAAGGCGATGTTGCAGGACCCCATACACCAGATTAGTGATCAGGCGCCGATCGGCATCGTTGTTGGCCTTCTGCAGGCTGCTATTTAATTGCAGGTTAGAATAAGCGCCCCGCTGTACTCGGTCCAATACGGCCAAAGCAAGATAACGGGGCGTAGTTGTGATTGATTTAGTCATCGGTAATTGCAGTTACTCCTGGTTGCAGATTTTGGTGGCCGTTCAGGTAGGCAGTGATATCCATCACCGACTTACCTGCCGGCTGCAAACGATTGATCTGGTAAGTCGTACCATCACCAGCCGAAATTACTAGCGTATGCTTATCAACCCGTACGACTTTCCCGGGTTCCAGTGATGTTCCTTCCTTCAATGGGGTCACATCATAAATCTTCGTCCGCTGATTATCGAGGATCATATTGCCGACCGGGTCTGGACGGAGGCCCCGTACCAAGTCATCGATACGGTCCGCCGGCAGTTGGTAATCAATTCGTTCTTCTTCAGGTTTAATGTTTGGTGAGAAGACAACCTTACTCTCATCCTGCTTAATGGATGGAGCAGTGCCATCAATGATTTGTGGCAAAGTCTTCATCAAGAGATCGCGGCCAACCAAACTTAATTTCTTAAACATCGTGCCGCTATCATCGTCCTTGGTGATTGGCTCAGTTTGCTGGGCAATGATATCGCCTGCATCCATCTTCTTGACCATGTGCATGATGGTCACACCTGTTTCCTTATCACCATTCATGACAGCATACTGAATTGGTGCTCCACCACGATACTTAGGCAGGAGCGAACCATGCACATTAATTGCCGCAATCTTGGCAGCCGCCAACATTTTGGTCGGCAAAAATTGACCATAGGCAGCTGTGATCATCAAGTCAGGTTGTAGATCAATAACAGTTTGCATCTCAGGACTGCCGGATAGTTTTTGTGGTTGTAAAACTTTCAGGCCATGCTCTTTAGCAAACACTTTCACTGGTGATTCAGTCAGTGTATGTTTGCGGCCCACCGGACGGTCTGGTTGGGTCAACACTGCCTGAATTTCGTATTGTGGAGCGTCAACCAGTGCCTCTAAAATTGGCACCGCAAATTCCGGTGTCCCCATAAATACAATTGTTGTCATTATCTATAACCTCCGTTTCAAGGTTTCATTACAAGAAGTATTGCGGGTCTGGATCAATCACTAATTCCACATCGCGCGGATATTGCTGCTGAGCGTATTGTAACATTTTTGTCAAACATTGATGCAAAGCAGGGTCGTGGCGATACTTGATAATAATTTGATAATAATACCGTCGCTTTAGTCGCGCAATAGCTCGGGGTGTTGGTCCAAGAATGATTGTATCCTTTGCCAGTCCCGTTAAGTGCGCCTTCAAATCATAAATAACTTTAGCGGCCTCTTTTTCCTCAGGGTGGCTGGCCATCAGTTTAACCGTATAGAAATACGGCGGATAGCCCGCCTGTGAGCGAATATTCATTTCTGTGGCAAAGAAATGATCATAATCATGAGCCTGAGCCAACCGAATCGCATAGTTATCAGGGTTAAAGGTCTGGATGATCACCTGCCCCTTTTTATCTGCCCGGCCAGCTCGGCCACTCACTTGTGACAGCAAGTCAAATGTCCGTTCACTGGCCCGAAAATCGGGAATGTCCAAGCCAGTATCTGCATTTAACACGCCGACTAAGGTCACGTTGGGGAAGTCCAGGCCTTTGGCAATCATTTGCGTACCCAGCAAGATATCGGCTTCATGATTGCCAAATTCCCGTAACAGTTTTCCATGCATCCCCTTGCGCCGGGTAGTATCAACATCCATGCGGATCACCCGTGCTTGCGGCAACAAGTGATGCAGTTCCATCGCGACTTTTTCGGTGCCCGTGCCATAATAACGAATTTGCCGACTATGACAATTGGGACAAACCGATGGGATCGGCTCCTCATGACCACAATAATGGCATTTCATCGTATGCGTGTCCAAATGCATGGTCAACGAAATGTCACAATTAGGACACTTCAATACGTAACCACACGACCGGCACATCATAAATGATGAAAAGCCACGCCGGTTCAACATCAAAATACTCTGTTCGTGCTTTTGCAAGCGATCATTTAACGCGCTCAGTAATTCAGTTGAGAAGTTGCTCTCCCCACGGGCCTGAATCTCAGGACGCATGTCAATTACCTGGATTGGGGGTAACGGTTGTTGGTTGATCCGGTGAGCCAAAGTTAGTAGTTGATAATTACCTGCCATGGCCCGCGCATAACTTTCCAAACTCGGAGTGGCCGAACCCAATAATAAGGGACAGTGATGGTAGCGACTCCGCCATTTTGCCACTTTGCGGGCATGGTAACGCGGCACGTCATCTTGCTTATAACTGCTTTCATGTTCCTCATCCATAATGATGATGCCGATGTTTTTTAAGGGCGCAAAAACAGCTGAACGCGCGCCAACCACGACAGATGCCTCTCCGCGCTCGATTCGCCGCCATTCATCATAACGTTCCCCGCTAGATAAAGCAGAGTGAATAACGGCCACTTGTTTGCCAAAGCGGCCACGCACCTGGTCAACAATTTGCGGAGTTAACGAAATTTCTGGTACTAGCAAGAGAGCGGATTGGCCCTTCTTTAAGGCATGGGCAATTGCGTGCAAGTATACTTCAGTCTTGCCGCTGCCAGTGACACCACGCAAGAGAAACGTCTGCGCCTGTTCTTGATCGATGTCTTTGACGACTGGTGCCAAAACCTGTTCCTGGTCATGGGTCAATTTTAAGGGCTTAGTCAGTTCACGTTCGCTAGGAACCCGCCCTGAATCAGGGATTCGATAACGTTCAATCTGGCCCTTTTTCAGCCAGCCCTTCTTCATACCCATGCTGAAAGCAGCACTGTTTAAACCGCTCTCCTTCTCTGCTTGCATTAAAGTCACAGTATGTCCCTGAAGGTTCTGCAGGTAGGCAGCTAGGCGTTGCTGAACTTTGGCATTTTTGCGCAAATCATGCAGTACATCTTCAAGCTGCAAAAAGTCCATGGCCGGTGTGATGGTGGTTACCATCTTGACTTTGGCCCGGTCAACTACCTGGTACTCAAAGCGAATCTTGCCCGCTCTTCTCAATTTCAGCAATTGACTGACAGCATCCGGGTCATTTTGGACATCAGCAAAATCCAGCTCATCACCACCCTTAAATAAATTCAGGCTGGTCTGCTCGTCAATTTCATCGACAATCCTTACGACTCGTTTGGACTGAGCCTTCAGCACATTGGGCAGCATCGTATAAATACAAGAAATCCAAAATGAGTAGGTATCGTCGGCCATCCATTTGCTCAGCTCGAGCAACTCTGGGTTCACTACGGGCGTCAGATCCATTAAACCGGATAAGGGTTTCAGTTGACCATCATATGAAGTCGGCTCATCCAAGCCAACGATAAATCCTTGTACTTCCCGCTGGCCCTTGCCAAACGGGACGATTACCCGCATGCCAATCTTAACTTGGTGGGATAGGCGGTCCGGAATTTGATAAGTATATGGACGATTAGTCTGCATTGTTGGTACATCAACAATCACTTGCGCTAATTCCGGCATCGCTTACTCCTCCTTATTTTGACAATTCCTTCACGACTAATCTCATCAGCCGCTGGGCAACCGCGTCTTTGGACAACAGTGGCCAAGCATCCGGCTCCTGATGGGGTTGCAGAATAGTGACTTGATTAGTGTCGACCCCAAAGCCACTGCCTGCTTTGGCCACATCGTTTGCAACAATCATATCCGCATGTTTGCTGGCCAGTTTATGCTGAGCGTTGGTCAATAAATCCTGCGTTTCTGCCGCAAAACCAATCACCAGCTGTGACTGTTTCTTCTCACCCATCCGCTTCAAAATATCTGGGGTAGTGCTAAGATGCAGAGTCCAGGTGTTTTCACCCGCATGCTTCTTGATCTTTTCATCCGCCATCTGTTGTGGCTTAAAGTCAGCAATTGCCGCCGCCATCACCAAGGCATCACAATCGGCAAATTGCTGGTCAACTTGCTCTAACATTTCTTCAGTCGTGCGAACCCGAATAGTCTGCAAACGCGAATTTTCAGGGACGGGAACCGACATCGTACCCGCAATTAAGGTCACGTTGGCACCCATCATAAGAGCGGCTTTAGCGATGGCTAGTCCCATTTTGCCAGAAGAACGATTACCGATAAAACGAACTGGGTCAATGTATTCAAGGGTACCACCAGCAGTTACCAGGATTTTACGACCGGCTAACGGCCCTTCTTGACTATCAAGCTGCTTTTCGACAAATTGAGCAATCACATTCGGCTCTGGGAATCGACCCTTGCCGGCATATCCTTCAGCCAGTTGTCCAAAAGCTGGATCCATAACTAAATAGCCATCTGTTTTTAATAAACGTAAATTTCGTTGCGTTGCATCTTTTTCCCACATATGAGAATTCATTGCTGGGACGACAATTGTTGGCGCATGAACTGCTAAAAGCGTGCTGGTCACCGCGTCATCGGCGATTCCATTTGCCATTTTTGCAATAACATCCGCACTCGCAGGGGCTACGATGGCTAAGTCGGTCCAGTCAGCCAATTCAATATGGCCAATTTTTCCGTCGTTTTGGTCAAACAAATTGGTTAATACTGGCTGGTGAGTCAAGGAAGCAAAGGTATCGACACCAACAAACTTAGTGGCCGCACTGGTCATTGCAACGCGGACTTGATGCCCATCTTTTTGCAGTTGCCGCAGCAGATAAACCGTTTTGTAAGCGGCAATGCTGCCGGTGACGAAAATCGTGATATGAGCCATAAGAGCCTCCTTTTATTAAAAGTGGAGAAATAAAAACGGGGCTAGGCAATACCCAGCTCCCGTATGCCTGACTTATAGCCAGGATTAATCCTGTTTATCTTCGGTGTGGTCAGGGTCAATAGTGACCTTCCCCGCTTCAATTTCTTCGAGTGCCATGCCGACTGACTTAGCGGACTTGTAGTGGTCAAGCAGTAACGGCTTGTCACCTTCCATGTTTACCGGCTTGTCACCATGATCAGCATCCCACTTATCACGGAAGTACTTATCAATTTCATGAGCACGCTTGCTGGCCAACATGATTAATGAGTAACGAGAATCGACCCGCTTGAGTAATTCATCAACTGAAGGAAATAAAATCATTTTTTCGAATCTCCTAACATCTCTAAGTAATCAGGCATTACCCTTTGGACACGCAACCGTTCTGTCTTAATGATGCCCTTAATCTTTTCAACGGCATTGTCGACGGTGTCATTAACGACTGCATAGTCATAATTCTGCATCATTTCAATTTCACCAACAGCCTTGTGGATCCGCTTATTGATCACTTCCATACTGTCAGTTCCACGATGAATGAGGCGGTGTTTGAGTTCCATTAAGTCCGGTGGGGTCAAGAAAATGAAGACGCCATCTGGCCGCTTGGAACGAACCTGCATTGCACCATTGACTTCGATTTCCAAGAATACATCCTTGCCTGAAGCCAAAGTCTCATCAATATACTTTAATGGGGTGCCGTAATAGTTGTCAACATACTTGGCATATTCCAGCATCTGACCACTCTGAATGTTCTTCTCAAACTCCTCTTTGCTGACAAAGAAGTAATCAACACCATTCTTCTCGCCTGGGCGCGGCTTCCGCGTCGTCATCGAGATTGAATACTGAAAATCATTGCCAGGCTGGCTAAACAGGGCCTTGCGCACTGTCCCCTTACCAACACCGGAAGGTCCCGAAAGAACAATCAACATTCCACGTTTTGTCATAACTAAGCTTTCCCCTCGTTTATATCAGAAAAGTATTATTAATATTGTGCCTTAAAAACGCCGTTAATTCAAGTCATCCCAGATATTTCAGCTGTATTTTCACACCTTTGCCGAAAGAAAATCCTTGCATTCTTGAACATGTGTTCGGTATACTAAGAATGCAAACAAATGTTCGGGAGGACGATTCTTATGCAAATGTCGGCACAATCACTTTTTTCACGCAACAACCGCTTAGCAAACTATTTCCAAGATTTCTTTGATCCAGCTCCACAAACAGACGACGAAGTTCAATTGCTGCCCGTTGAACCACTATTTCAGCGTCGCCTTTTCTTAAAGAAGGCCATTGAAGCCAAACGCCCCGTCTTTCTTCAATTAGACCCTGTTACTGACGAAGGTCACACCATTAACATCCGTGGGTTAGTTCACCCCATCGACCATGGACGTTTTTGTGTCACTGCCCGCAATCTTACTTACATTTTTCGTTTAGACCAGTTGCGTTACATCGCTGGTTAACATTTCTGCCATTCGGTTAGTATAAGAATCATAAAAAGCAGGTTACTTGATTTTCACCCTTAAAGTCACGCTCCAACTCTAAGGTCGTCAATCAGTACGCCTGCTTTTAGTTTAATGTGCCATATCCAATAATTCTTGCGCGTGTTCGCGTGTTAACTTCGTAATTTTTTCTCCAGCAAGCATCCGGGCCAATTCATCGACTCGTTCTTGATTGTTCAGGTGTTTAACTTCCGTCACCGTCCGTTGCTTTTGCAGGTGTTTGCTAATCAAGAAGTGGTGCTGAGCAACTGCCGCAACTTGTGGCAAATGCGTGATACACAGAACTTGCGAATTAGCCGCAATCAGCTTGATCTTATCAGCAATCCCTTGAGCCACTCGACCGCTGACCCCAGTATCCACTTCGTCAAAAATAATACTCGTCACACCTTCGACACGGGCAAAGATGGTCTTCAAAGCGAGCATTACCCGTGATAATTCACCACCAGATACGATTCGGACTAATGGTCCCAACCGTTCGCCAGGGTTGGTTTGAATATAGAATTCGACGTTGTCCTGGCCAGTTGGGGTAAATGTGAGCTGGTCTTTTGCTTTGAACTTAACTTCAAAAACCGCTTTATCCATATACAGGTCGCTCAATTGAGTATGGACTTTGCGTTCCAGTTGACTAGCAGCTTTCACCCGCATCGTATGCAGCTGGCCGGCCAATTCGCTTAATTGCTTAGTTAAATCCTGCAACTGCTGCTCTAAGTCATCATTTGAGTCAGCCGCGCCTTCCATCTTAGCCAGCTCTTTCTTGATTTGATCATAGTAATTCAAGACATCGGTTAGCGAATCACCATACTTATGTTCGAGGTCCCCAATCAACGTCAGCCGATCGTTAATCTGTTGCAATAGGCCATCGTCATAAGCCAAATTATCCAGTTCATGTCCTGCCTGGTTAGCAGCGTCTTGCAGATTATAGTATGAATCAGTAATGCTCTTCGCCAAATCATCATACTGGTCGTCAAACTGACTAATCTGACTGGTAGCATCCATCAGTGAAGCCAGTTGGTCTAACACTGGTGCACCTTCATCACCATTCAGCACGGTGATCACATCCTGCAAGGTTTGGTTGATTTGCTGAAAATGTTCCAGTCGGTCACGCTGGGTGGTCAGCTGTTCTTCCTCATCCGGCTTCAGCTGTGCATCTGCAATTTCCTTGACCTGGTAGCGCAGCATGTCAAGCCGTTGCGCCCATTGCTGCTCGTTAGCCTGCTTTTTTTCCAGGGTTGCCTTCACTTGTGAATAACGTTGGTAAAGAGACTGGTACTTTTCTCTCAAGTTGAGCAAGTCAGCCCCGGCAAATTGATCGAGCATTTCTAGGTGCTGATCTGGCTGCAAGAGCCGCTGACTGTCGTTTTGTCCCTGAATATCGACTAAGGCACTACCGATCTTCTTGAGGACAGTGGTATTAATCAGCGTTCCATTGACCCGGATTGTGTTACGGCCACTGCGGTGAATTGTCCGTGAAATGATCAGGACCCCGTCATCATGGTTGATGCCTAAATCATCCAGTTCCTGCAAGTAAGCTGGACGATTGGGAAGTGTGAATTGTCCTTGGACCTCTAACTTATCGCTACCCTTACGGATCAATTCCTGTGATCCACGCCGACCAGCTAAGAGGCTCACTGCATCAATGATGATAGATTTACCGGCACCAGTTTCACCGGTCAACACCGTCATGTGGTCATCAAAATCAAGTGACAAGTGCGGAATAATCGCTAAATCATCAATCGTTAATTCCTGGAGCACAGCAAACCCTCCTCTTCTTTATTGTAACGAAGTCAGTTTACGCTCAAAGGCAATAGCATCAGCTGCTGATTGACAAACCACCAGCACACTGGTGTCGTCACCAATTGCCGTAAACACTTCCGGATAATTCATCTGTTTAATCAACATGGCAGCGACCGGACCGTTGCCTGGCTTCAACGCTAATGAGAGGAAACGATCGGAGCGCTTCAGGGAAATCAAGCCATGCTTCAGTGTGTCAACTAATTGGTTGCTCCGGTTCCCGCCCTGCTGAATGGGCAGACTGTAATGGTAACCGCCGCCCACACTGGGCACCTTCACCAGCTGCATTTCCTTAATGTCTCGGGATACCGTTGCTTGAGTAACTTGAATGCCTTCTTCTTGCAGCAAACGCACCATATCTTCTTGGCGCTCAACCTGCTGATTAGCAATTAAATCTTTTATTTTGGCTTGACGGATAGCTTTTTTCATTTATTCTGTCCCTTACCTTTCAAATCCTCATAGGCGCGATCGATTACCTCATTGATGTTTACCGATGGGTCCATCTTCCCGGTCGAATCGCTTAAACGCAGGTGCACTAGGAATTCTATGTTACCTTGACCACCCTTGATTGGTGAGTAATCCAAGGCCAAAACATCAAAATGGTCCTCCAATGCAAACTGCAAAACGTGTTGCAATACCGCTTCGTGAGTCGATCGTTTATGAATGATCCCGTTTTTGCCAACATGATCGCGACCGGCTTCAAACTGCGGCTTGATCAAGGCAACCACCGATCCGCCTTGTTTCAAAATATGAGCCAGTGGTGGCAGAATCATACTCAACGAAATAAAGGAAACATCAATTGAGGCAAATTCCGGCTGACCGTGAGTGAAGTCTTCCAGCTTGCTGTAACGGAAATTAGTTTGTTCCATTACCACCACCCGGGGATCCTCACGCAGTTGCCAGACCAGCTGATTGGTACCCACGTCTAAGGCATAGCTTAATTTGGCGCCGGCTTGTAGCATGACATCGGTAAAGCCGCCAGTGGATGAACCGATGTCTAAGACCGTCAATCCGGAGACGTCAATATGAAAGACCTTTAACGCCTTGGCCAGTTTCAAACCACCACGGCTAACGTAAGGCATCTTCTTACCCTTCATATGCAAAGTCGTTTCAATCGGAATCTTTTGACCCGGTTTATCCAGCCGTTCGTTGTTTTTACCTAAGATTTCACCGGCCATCACAGCCCGTTTAGCCTGTTCACGAGAGTCAAACAAGCCCTGTTTAACTAATAAAACGTCAACTCGTTCTTTTTTCATCTTTTTTCCTTCAATAAAGTTTAATACTGAAAATATGCCAAAAAGTCGTCTAACAATTTAAAGTCGCCAACACCGCTGGCGATCAGTTGCTGCTGATCATCACGAGCGGCACTAAGCGCCTGGTCCAATGCCTTTTTGGTGCCTTCTACACCGACTAGGCTCGGATAGGTGTTCTTTTGTTCATCGGCATCTTTATGGACAGCCTTACCCATTTTGGCCTCACTACCAATGACGTCCATCAAATCATCATAGATCTGGAAGGCCAAGCCATAATGAGCACCAAACTGTCCCAATAGTTGGCAAGTTTGTTCAGACGCCTGGGCAATCACCCCACCAGCAAGAACACTATATTTTAGTAGTGCTCCTGTTTTCTTAGCATGCAACTTTTTCAGCTGAGCAAGGGGTAATTGGGTACCTTCATAATGAATATCCATTGCTTGACCAGCCACCATCCCGGCTGGACCGGCAGCCTCAGACAACAGTTGAACCAACTTTAAGCGAACTTCAACAGGCAAATCATTTTCACTGACCCACTGAAAGGCTAAGGTTAACAAGCCGTCACCAGCCAGAGTGGCCATTCCTGCACCAAAACGACGATGGTTAGTCGGCAAAAAGCGCCGCAAATCATCATTATCCATCGCAGGCAGGTCATCATGAATCAAAGAATAGGTGTGCAACAATTCAACTGCACAAGCAGCCCGCTGGACATTTTCATCCAACTCCTGCCCCAAAGCGTGCGCCACGGCCAGTGTTAATGTTGGCCGCAAGCGTTTGCCACCGGCCATCAGCGAGTAACGCATTGATGAATAAAGCGTTGCTTGATCACAGTCGGCTGCCAGGTGCTTGGCCAAATACTGGTCCACCAATCTTTTCAATTCCGCAATTGTCATCATGCCACCTCGTTAAGCATCTTTGAATGGCAGGTTATCATCATCGTCTTGGTCATCCGCCTTGTCGACGAATTCGGATTGGTAACCTTGATTTTTAACGCCATTATTGGCGAGGTCTTCACCTTTTTCTTCGGCCGGTTTAACATTGCCATTTTCGTCCACTAACTGGGCTAAGGTCTTTTGTGACTTGTCTAATTGGGTCTGCAGCTTGTTAGCGAGCTTGGTGCCCTCCTTGAAATTTTTTAGGGCGTCTTCCAATGACAAATCCCCTTGCTGCAAATTGTTGACGATCGTTTGCAACTGGGCCATCTGTTCTTCAAAAGTAACTTTTTTTCTAGCGGTTGCCATGATTTGTCCCATCCTTCTTTATTAATTTAATCTCTGCTTCTGCCGTTCCATCTGCCAGGTGGATCACAACTTTATCAGCCGGCTTTAGTTGCGAGACTTTCTTGACGACTTTATCTTTCAGGGTCACGTAACTATAGCCGCGCGCCAAAATTGTTGTTGGGTTCAACGCCTGCAACTGTTGCTGCAAACCAGCTAAAATCCCTGTCTTTTTCTGCAGGTTCATCTGTAATCCAGCAGCTAATTGCGAGCGCAAATGCTGGACTTTTCCCCAGTCGCGAACTAATTGAACTCGTGGCGCATTCTGATTCAACTGTGCTTGCAATTGCTGGAGATTACCTTGCTTGTCAGCCAGCAAATTTGAGAAGGCCATTTGCAATTTCTGCTTGCTATCATCAACTTGTTGCTGATACTGAGTCAATAAACGCTCAGGTTGCTTAAAAACATAGTTATTCTGTAGGGCATCCAACTGTGTCTGGGCCTGGCGAAGGATATTCACCGTGCCGGTATAGAGTTGATGTTGATACTGCTGCAACTGAGCTAAGACATCATCCAACAACCATGCAGATGCCTTCACCGCCGCACTAGTTGGCGTCGCTTCACGATCATCCGCTGCCAGATCGGCGATGGTGGTATCGACTTCGTGGCCAACAGATGAAATCACCGGAATAATCGAATCAGCAATGGCTCGGCCAACGACTTCTTCATTGAAAGTCCAGAGATCGGCTCTTGAACCACCACCACGGGCAACAATCAACACATCAAAATTACCGTCTTGGTTGACCCGTCTGATTTGTTTTGCAACCATCGGGGCGGCATCGTCACCTTGCACTTTCGTCGGATAAAACACCAACTGGATCAAAGGGTTCCGCCGCCGAAAAGTGGTAATCATATCATGCTTGACGGCCGCATCGTTGCTGGTCACGATGGCCACTCGTCTAGGAAATGGCGGAATGATTTTCTTCGGCCGGTCAAACAGTCCTTCCTTCTTTAGCTTGGCGTACATCTGACGGAAGGCAATTTCTAATGAACCGGTGCCAGTAACCTCCATTCGGCTGACATAAAATTGGTAAGAGCCACGGTTGGGATAAACGTCAACGTGCCCATAAACCAGGACTTTCATCCCGTTTTCTGGCTTGAACTTTACCGATGAAAACTCGCGAGCAAACATTACGGCGTCAATTTGGTAAAGCTCTTGGTCGGGCAGGTCGGCATTATCGTCCTTCAACGAAAAGTACTGGTTGCGGCTGCGTAAACGGAAGTTGGTCAGTTCACCCTGCAACCAAAAATTTTGTTGATAAATATACGGGTCAGCCCGAAATTTACGGCGAATATACTTTGTCAGCTGATTCACCGTTAACGGCTTTTCTGCGGGCATATTACTCACTCCACTCTGCTAAATCAACCGTCTGTTCCATCAAACTAGCAATCGTCATCGGGCCAACACCACCAGGAACCGGCGTAATTTTTGCGGCCACTTTTTGAACGTCTTCAAAGTCGACGTCGCCAACCAAATGACCACTAGAATTACGGTTAATACCCACGTCGATCACGGTCGCTCCCTTCTTGACATCTGCAGCATGAATGAAGTTTGGCTGTCCAACACCGACAATTAAGAGGTCAGCATTTTGGGTATAGTACTGCGGGTTCGGTGTCAGGTGGTTGAGCATTGTGACCGTCGCGTTGGCGTTGGTCAATAACGACAGCATCGGCTTACCTACTAAGTTGCTGCGGCCAATAATGACGGCATTACTACCAGCAATCGGCACCTGATACTTGCTCAACATCGTCATGATGCCGCGGGGCGTACAAGGAATCGGGTAGTTGCCCTCTTCATTGCCGTACAATTTACCCACATTCACCGGGTGAAAGCCATCAACGTCTTTGGCCGGGTCAATTGCTTGCACCAGCGTCGTCTCATCTAATTGAGATGGCAGGGGTGACTGCACCAAAATTGCATTGATACGGTCATCATTATTGAACTCCTGGATGGTTGCCAACACTTCAGCTTGACGGGCATCCGCCGGAAAGCGTTTGAGAATTGAGCGAATTCCTAGTTTCTTGGCTTTACGGTCCTTGTTGCGGGTATAGATCACACTAGCTGGATCATCCCCAACCAGAATTACCGCGATTCCTGGAACAATCCCTTTTTTCTTCAACTGGGCCACGCGCCGAGCAGTAGTTGCATTCAATTCTGCCGCAGAATTACGGCCATCGATTATGGTTGCCATGAGAACCTCCTTAGATGAAACAAAGGACCCCTGTCACGTAGCAGGAGTCCATTAGCTATTATTTATTTGCGTGCTCTTGTTCGTAATGACCTAAAACGCCGTTAATGAACCGCCGCGATTTATCATCACTAAAACTCTTCGCTAATTGCAATGCTTCATTGATTGCAACTGCAACCGGCAGCTTTTCATATTGTAGTTCGTATAAGGCCAGCCGCAAAATAACTAGGTTTGGGCGCTCCAGACGATCAATTGTCCAACCAGTAGACAGATAGTGGGCGATGGTTTGATCAATTTCATCTTGATGATCCAAAACACCATCGACCAGTTCTTCTAAATAAGCTGGCACGTCTTCATTCGGCCCTAATTTCAATAACTGACGATAAAGCTGGTCACGGTCTTCATCAGGAGTTGCCACTAAGGCAAACAGTGTTTGGAACGCCGCAATCCGGATGGTGTGTCGACTAAAACTCACTTTGCGTCCTCACTTTCCTGTGCATCTTGACCAAAGATATCATTTGGATCGATTTCCTGGTCCGGCTTGGTTGGGGTAATGCCCTGCACATGAACATTAACCAGCCCCACCTTCAAGTCGGTCATCAAGGCCACCTGCTGCTTGATCTTGTTTTGGATTTCAGCGGCAACCTGCGGCACATCTTTGCCATAGTCAACGTAAACCGCAACATCAAAAGTCAATGAGTGGTCGTCCTCAATCGTCAAGTGAACGCCACGACGATAATCGGACCGTCCCAGGATTTCACCAACATTATTAGCAAATGTCCCATGCATGCGGGAAACTCCATCCACTTGGCTGGCGGCAATCCCGGCGATAAATTCTAACACTTGTGGTGCAATTTTGATCGAACCCATGCTCTGATCTTCATTGCTTAACCGAATTGCTGTATCTTCTGCCATTATTTGACCTCCATTGTGGTGGAATGCCACCGATTTTTCAGTTCATTATTATTTAGCAATATCCATTTTATTTTGCACTAAGCCAGCGCAAAATGCAACTCTCGACCGCGGTTATTAATCAACAACCACTAAGTCTGTTGGTGTCTGCGTCAGTTGCTGGGCCGGGCCATGACCAATCACTAAGTCATCCTCGATTCGTACACCACCTAACCCAGGGACGTAGATACCAGGTTCAACCGTAATCACTTCATTGGTTTGCAGGTGCAAGCGTTTGGAGTTTGGTCCATAGGCCATTGGCATTTCATGAACGGCCAGGCCAATCCCATGACCCATTCCATGAATGAAGCGCTGGCCCAGGCCGGCTTCTTCAATTATTTGACGGCCATATTGATCAAGGCTGGCACCATCAATCCCGGTTTGAGCATGCTCAATCACCGCATCATGAGCTGCCAATACCAAGCCATACATTTCTTTGAGTTCCGGAGCAACGGGCCCCATCGCAAAGGTCCGGGTCATGTCCGCCGTATAACCATTGAGATAATAGCCAAAATCAAGGGTCACTAACTCGCCGGCTTGGATTTGCCGGTCGCTTGCCGTTGCGTGTGGCTTGGCACCGTTGATCCCACTGGCAACGATGGTAGGAAAAGAAGCCGCACTGGCGCCCCTCTCTTTTAACCAGAAATCCAGACGGTTGGCAACCTCCCGCTCGGTCATCCCTGGTTGGACAATACTCAGAACGTAGCGATAGCCGTCATCCAATAAGCGCGCCGACTGAGTCAATTGTTCAATTTCGTTAATGTCTTTAATCTCCCGCATCTGCTCAATCAGCTGTTTGAAGGGGACCAAGTCAGTCAGCATCAAGTCATCGAGCAGGTCATACAGCGCATAGGACATCGACTCTTCAAAGCCTAAAACCGCAATGTCCATCCCCTGGCAAATTTTGCTTAGGCTGCCATAGTAATCGCTGCTGATGGTGGCCACCACTTCATCATTATCAAATTCCGCCAACGCTTCTGCATAGCGAGCGTCAGTGACGATAATGGCATTCTCTTCTGTGATCAGGAGGAAACCGTCGCCAGCCTCTAAGTGGAAGCCGCTTAGGTAATAAATGTTGAGCGGATCGGTTACCAAAAAGGCATCGATATACAATTCAGGGAATCGTTTCTGTAAACGGGTAATTCTGGTCATAATACCTACCTTCGCATCGTTATTTAATGACTTTATTCTATCACCAAGCGCTTAACGACTCGTAATTAGCCACAAAAAAAGACCCGTGCAAGAACACAGGTCTTTTTCAATGAATGATTTAGGCTTCTTCAGCTTCAGCAACTGGGTATACAGAAACCTGACGCTTGCTACGACCAAGGCGTTCAAACTTAACAACACCATCGATCTTTGCAAACAGGGTGTCATCACCACCACGGCCAACATTGGCACCTGGGTTGATGTGAGTACCACGTTGCCGGTAAATGATTGAGCCGGCAGTTACCATCGAACCATCAGCGGCCTTGGTACCAAGACGACGACCAGCTGAGTTCCGACCGTTGGCAGTGGAACCGCCCCCTTTGTGGTGGGAGAAGAATTGGAGATCCATAATCATAGTTGTTCACCTCCAGCATGAACTTCATTTAATTTAATTCTAACGAAATTTGGATACTGCTCTTGAATATCTTCCATGGCATTCAAGAAAGTATTCATCAAGATTTGCGCATCATGACCAGGATCAATATGGGTGACCAGTAAATAACCGCCATCAGCTGCATCTCTTTCAACTTCTGGATGATCATGGACAACCTTCGTCAATCCATTCACCGTTGAAATCGACAACACCGAGACAGCTGCACAAACAATGTCGTGACCATAATCACCGGCATTCGCATGGCCAGTCAGCTTAAACGCAACGGTTTGGTGATCAGGAGTTATTGAAAAAATAGCTTTAATCATCTTTCAACCTTAGGCGTTAATCTTATCAACAGTCAGCTTAGTGTATGGCTGACGGTGACCCTGCTTGGTGTGGGTGTGCTTCTTTGGCTTGTACTTGAAGGTAACAACCTTCTTGTCCTTACCCTGCTTTTCAACAGTAGCTTCAACTGAAGCACCATCAACATAAGGTTGGCCGATCTTAACGTCGTCACCACCGACAAAAACAACTTTATCGAAAGTTACCTTGTCGCCAGCCTTGACGTCAAGCTTTTCAACAAAGATTGACTTGCCAGCTTCAACCTTGTATTGCTTACCACCGGTAACAATAATTGCGTACATCTTGTGCACCTCCTTAAATCTCAGACTCGCCGAGACAAGCAGCAATTGCTTTTAACTTGTCGTCGTGCGGTTGTAGTTGTTGGTTCACAAATACAACGTTTGTATATTACCAGTAAATGTGACCAACGTCAAGGCTTTACAGCCGGATTTGTGGCTTAACATCATAATCAAAGAAAGATGTCAATAATAACTTTTCACCGCTATATGCATTCAACATTTTGGCTACGCTGCTGGTCATGTAACGAGAAGTATAAATAAGGCCATTATTCAGCCACTGTGCAATTAGACCTAGCAAAGCAGACGTCATGAACGCAACTTGAACTTTCAATGGAACATCCAGTTCGTCCAACTCATCATGCATGATTTTGCCATAATTGATCATTTCGTCAGACAAACGGGTATACAGTTGCCGGTAGAAATCATTGTTCTGCGTCCGATCCAATAAGATAGTAAAGATGTCCGAGTTCTTTTCGATGTAGTCGAAGGCCTTATTCAATGAGAATACCTTGACCGGCTCGGCGATACTGTCAACATCATGAGTGACCATCACATTATCAAACAATTCGTCAATGATTTCTTGCATTGCCCGCCGGATGAAATCATGCTTATCTTTGTAATGCAGATAGAAAGTTCCACGGGTAATATGAGCAGTTTCAGTGATCTTCTGGACACTGATATCGTCCAGTTTTTCACTTTGCATTAAAAATACTAAAGCATGCCGCAAGTTCAAACGTGTTTTGACCACTCTTGGGTCTAATTTACTACTATTGGCCATAAGCTAGACCTCCATTCAATATTCTATTAATTAAATCTCTATCACTGAACAGTGTAAGCTAGGAAAGCGTATTCGTCAAAGAAAAAGTGAACATTTACGAACTGCATATCTATTAGGGACGATTAATAATACTTGACTGAAAAATTTAACGATTATAACATATTAGATGTTTGGGGGGATAGCTCAACTGGATAGAGCATTGGTCTTCTAAACCAAAGGTTGTGGGTTCGATTCCCACTCTCCTCATGCTTAAAAGGGCAAAAAGCTTGTTGTAACAGGCTTTTTGCCCTTTTCTTTTGGTCGTGACATTTTGTGTTGACCAGTTTTATGACCAAATATCCGCCCAGAAATCAATCATAAAGCAACAGTTAACCGTCACCCTGTTACAAGTCAGACTTGTGTATTATACAAAAAGATGGTGAATTATTCAGCAAAATCCATTAAAACTTTTAAAAAATATTTTTTAATAGTAATAACAATAAATACTACCGTCAAAAGCATGCTTTGAAAACATCTACTTAAATCATAAGAAAATGTTAAATTCAAATATCTTTTATTACAGAAGTGTTGCAATATTGAAATGATTTAGTAATAATAATAACTAGACAATGCTTTTGTGGAGGTGTAGCAATGTTACCGTTCTTTATTATTGTGTTAATCCTTTCTTTATCTGTAGTTGCTCAAGTGAAGTATGGTAGTCGGCCGTCATCCTCCACCAGCCGGATTGGCAAGCATGCTATGGAATCTAGCCGTCGGAAAGCATAGCCTAATATTTCTTTTATCTTATCAACGTAAAAAGGCACTGCAACTTTGCAGTGCCTTTTTTCATTGATTAATTGTTGTCACTCAATAAGGAACTCACCAGCTGGTCGTGGGATTGCATGATTTCTTTTTCGGAAAGCTGCAGGTCAACTAAGCCCCACTTCAAGAAGAGGTGCCATGCATGGCGATAGTAATCTTGCTGGTGGGTCGTGTAAGCAGAAAACATAAACTGCTTGATTGCCAAGTATTGTTGATCAGCGGTCGTGGCTTTATCAACTGGATCAGCGCCAACTAATCGCTCATAATCTGCTTTTTTCATTACGACCAAGTGGGTCCATTGTTTGCGGGCACTGAAGATCAGCATCCACTGCAACGCAACCGTGTAATTTTTTACCAGCTCGTCATGGGTTAACGAATCGTGCTGAGTGAGTCCGTAATTGAAACCCGGTTGATAACACTTGGCCATCGCCTGGTCAAAGCGAACCATAATCTCACGCAAGTGTCCCTCGGGTCCCAACAACAAGTCTCGTTGGTCAATTAACTGATTGTCCAAATAAATTGCGTCTTGTAACAACTTAGTGATGTCTAACATTCAATCACTCCATTAGTCTGCAAAAATCAACGGATCAGACCGTACCGCCAGTGCGTCACGATTATCCAAGTACCAATCGCGGATCAACTTGTAATGCAACAAAACATCAAAGAATGAGACGGCACTGTCATCATCAACCACCCTGAACGACCACTGCTGACTGTAATCATCCGGATCAAAGCCCAGTTCAATGTGCACCTGACGATCCAGCTGCAGTGAAGCACCGTTATTGTGCGGCAAATTGAGCAGGCGGTAGTCAGAATCGGCAGTTTCTACAAAGAGCTTGTCGATCACTTTCAGATCCAATTCAGGCTGAGCCAACCGTGCCAGGAAGTCATTCTCCGTGTCCAAAATACCCAAGTCAATGTGGAAGTGCAACTGATCCTTCAAAACGTGGGCGAAACTAATCAACGGTTTCACGGCCGCAGCTAAATCAAGATCGCTGTAATGCTTAATTTCTCTGACAATGAAGAAGTTGACCAGCGCCCGGTTGCTGAAACGCAGGGCCGTCTTTTCCAAGTTGATGTAGAAGAGCGGCTCATGGTCATCTTGTTCGGCAAAGAAAGCACCGCCCTGCTTTTGATCCAGCTCAAATTTGAAGCTGATCTTGTCGCCAAAGTTCGCCAGCTGCATAGACAGCGAGTGATCGTCTTCCTCTTGCACACTGATGCCTTCAACCTGGTTCAATTCTAACAAGCGATCCATGAACAAGAGATAGTAATCAGCCGTTTCGTAATGTTGCGGGAACTTCACAAAAGGACTGGTTAAATCGATGGCAGCCAACTGCTTCATTGCATCCAGCAATTCGTCAGCTTCCGTCGTGGATGCCAGCTGGTTCAACAGCGACACGTATTTTTCACCGATCGTCAAGCCGCTCTTAATGGACTGGCTCAAGGACAAGACTTTATTACTGGTGAGCGTAGTATCTTTTTGCTCAGTCATTGTCGCTCACCTGCTTTCCATCATTATCCTGTGCCTTTGCTTCACCATTATCCTTTTCGAGGCTCTTCAGGTAGTTGGCGTAAAGGTTGCGGTTGGCAAGTGCAAAGTCCTCAAAACTGCCGAAAACATCCACAATGCTCTTCTGTTCATAGCTTAAAATGGTGTTTTCCTTGGACAATTCTAGGACTGCTTGATTATTCTTCTTAATGTTTGCGGCAGCGTTCCGGGCCTCTTCATCCTGGTCTTCAAGTTGGCTGATTTGGTCTTTGATGTCTTCCCGCGTTTCACGGTTCTTGGCTGATTCGAACAAGCCACCACGGTTGGAAGCGTCCTTCAGCTCGTTTTGCAACTGAGCCCGCTTCTGGCTCCGTTCTTCAGTGGAGTCGATCAAGGCCTGCAGGTGGTCGTTTTCAGCGGACAGGTCTTCAATCCGCTTACTGTTGTAACGTTTACCATGGTTAGCAAGCTCAAACGATTTCTCCAGCTTCTTGTATTCCTTCTGGTCAAAAACAAAGCGGATATTCAACACGTCCAGTTCACCAAACTGACGGCGATCCCACCAGTTACCGAAGTAGATGCGGTAATGACCGGTTTGGTATTCCTCGTAATAGAAGAACGGGTAAGCCTTGCCTAAGTAGTCAATCAATTTGCTGCTTAAGTAACTGGATAACTGATCAGCTAAGTTATCAACTAAGTTCATTACCCCAGCATCGTTTGCCTGCTGCTCGCGATGTTCAATTTCGGCTGCATAACGCTGATTATCCAGCAAACGGTAGATTTGACGATCGTCATGATTCTTCAATGCAGTCATTAACTTCTGCAGATAGTCGATTTTTTTGGCAATCTGCTGGTTAATGGCTTCGCTGATTTCAAGCGCACCGTGCTGTTTCTTTTCACTTGCCATGGACCATGTCTCCTTAATTATTCAAAGTCATATAATTTTATTTTAACCAGAAATAAATTGGAATTAAAGGTGATCTGCGTATGATGTATGCCTTTTTTAACATTTAACCAGCTGATGTTGCATTTATCCTGTTCAGACGTATAATTATTAGTAGCTAGTTTGTTTTTGTTAACTAGCCGCATTCTGGAAAGAGGCGAATTATTATGGCTTTAAGCAAACAAGAACGTAAGGAAATGGCCCGTAAGGCTATGGAAAAACGTGGTAACAAGAAACCAGATGGCTCTGGCTTCGCTAAGATCGACGCAGATGCCGAGAAATTAGAAAACTAATTCCTTCTGACAGAATCAAAAAGCTGCTGTGAATTTTCACAGCAGCTTTTTTGTTTGCCAAAAAAAGACAGCCGCAAAGCAAAACTTTGCGACTGTCCAATAATTTTGACTTAATTAATGTTTCTTTGTTGCGCCAAGAAATTAGTAAGACATGTACTTCTTGGTTTCCCAGCTAGAAACATCGAGACGGTATGAATTGTATTCACGGGTCTTAGCTTCATAGAAGTTCTTGTACAGGTGTTCACCCAGTGAATCCTTGACCACATCGTCAGCAGCCAAACTCTTCAATGCATTGTGCAAAGTGTCTGGCAGATCGACAATCCCCTTGGCCTTCCGTTCTGCAGGGGTCATCTTGTAGATGTTTTCGGAAACTTCTGGGGCTGGAGTCAACTTGTTTTCGATCCCATCCAGGCCGGCATTCAACACGGCAGCAATTGCCAAGTACGGGTTGGCAGCTGGGTCAACGGACCGTAATTCAAGCCGCGTACCAACACCACGGTCACCTGGTACCCGGACCAGTGGTGAACGGTTAGAAGCGGACCAAGCAACATAAACTGGAGCTTCATATCCAGGAACCAGTCGCTTGTATGAGTTAACCAGTGGGTTGCAGATGGCCGTCAAGCTACGAACATGCTTCAGCAGACCGGCCAAGAAGTGGTAAGCCGTTTCTGACAACTGCAGTTCACCCTTTGGATCATAGAAGGTATTGCCATCGTTGTTGAACAGTGACATGTTCAGGTGCATTCCGGAGCCGTTGACACCAGCTAACGGCTTAGGCATGAAGGTGGCAAACAGGCCGTGGCGCTTAGCAATGGCCTTGACCACCATCTTGAAGGTTTGAATGTTGTCAGCGGCTTCTAAGGCATCCGCGTACTTAAAGTCAACTTCGTGTTGGCCAGGAGCAACTTCATGGTGGGCAGCTTCAACAGAGAAGCCCATCTTTTCCAAGGTCAAGACAATGTCGCGCCGGCATTCTTCACCGAGGTCCAGTGGTTCCATGTCAAAGTAGTTTTCTTGGTCGTTGACTTCCATCGTTGGCTGACTATTTTCATCCGTCTTGAAGAGGAAGAATTCTGGTTCAGGACCGATGTTAAAGTGCTTGAAGCCCAGCTTGTGCATCTTGTCAACGATCCGCTTCAGGTTGTTCCGTGGATCACCAGCAAACGGCTTACCGTCAATCGTGTGGACACTGCAGATTACCCGAGCAACCTTGCCGTGTTCTTCACCCCATGGGAAGACCAGCCAAGTTGACATGTCTGGGTACAGGTACATATCACTTTCTTCAATCCGGACAAAGCCGTCAATTGAAGAACCATCAAACATAATTTTATTATTCAGCAGCTTATCCAACTGGCTAATTGGCAGGTCAACGCTCTTGCTGACCCCGAGCAGGTCGGTGAACATCAGCCGTAAGAAATGAACGTTAGAATCCTTTACCAATTGGTGAACTTCTTCTTTTGTGTAGACGTGTTTAGCCATAATACAGGTCCTTTCTCAATCTCAATCACTGTTATACCAATTCCTTAAACTGGTTCCTACCTTAACGAATGCGTAATGGAAAGTCAATCTACCAGACAAGTTCCTGGATATCTGTTCTATTCAGTCAGTTGAACTTTCTTTTTTTAACCAAGTTTGAATGGCTTCTTCAATTTCTTCAGTGCTATTTTTCTTCGTTACCAGGTCGTACCAGTGGGTGTTTAAGTGATGTCTGAACCAGGTTAGTTGCCGCTTAGCATAGTGGCGTGAATCTTGCTTAATCTTCTCCACACAGGTTGTTAAGGACTCCTGGCCAGCAAAATAAGGGGCCAGTTCACGGTAGCCAATCCCCTTCCCGGCTGGCAGCGACAACCCACCCTGATCATACAGCCAACGCGCTTCATCAATTAAACCATGTTTCACCATGAGGTCCACCCGGGAGTTGATGCGCTTATACAATAGTTCACGTTCAGTGGTCAGGCCGATCGTCAAATAATCGTAAACGGCATGGGGCTTTTCTTGTTGTGAAAACAGTTTGCCCGTCTTTTCGATGACTTCCAAAGCCCGAATACTGCGACGCACATTGTTTTGGGGAATCTTGGCCGCCGCTAACGGGTCAATTTGGTTTAAGTGGTGCCACACATATGCGGGTCCCTTTTCCCGCGCCACTTGCTGCCAACGCTGACGAATGGCCACCGATTTTTGATCGAAGTTGTCGGATCCCAGGCTCAGGTTGTCAACCAAGCCTAGCAGGTAGAAACCAGTCCCACCAACAATCAAGGGTAACCGGCCCCGGTCCACAATCTCATCAATTGCCTGACCGGCCTGGCGTTGGAAATCCGCAACCGTATAACGTTGGTCAACATTCGCCACGTTGATCAAATGATGGGGTACACCGTCCATCTCAGCTGGGGTGACCTTTGCCGTCCCAATATCCAACTTGCGGTAAACCTGCATTGAGTCGCCAGAAACCACTTCGGCGCCCAACGACTTAGCCAGAGAAATGGACAGGGCCGTCTTACCAACCGCGGTCGGCCCCACAATCAACACAATTTTTTTCAAAGTAATTAGCCTCACTATGTCTTAAACTGGAATTCTGTCTAGAAATCCTGCATAATAGATGCAGATAGACTTGAAGGGAGCTAGCAACATGAAACAATTTACAAAGGGTTTTGCTTTCGGTACTTTAGCAACACTGGGTGCGATTGCCAGCGGCGTATTAGCCTTTCATAAAACCGTTATTCAGCCAATCGAAGAAACTGAAGAAAAGTTTGATAATAACCGTCGTGCAGCCGTTCGTAAAGGTCGTTCTGCTCACCAAATGTTATAATCATCCAGTAATTTGCGTGCCTCGTCAATCATTGACGGGGCTTTTTGTATTTATTATACGATATAGGGATTATCATTGCCTGTTCAATAAAGAAAATGGCTCCAGCATCAATCAACGCTGGAGCCATTCGTTTCAATTGCTGAGCTCACTAATCAGTGTACTTGGCTTTCTTCGTCTTACCATTCCACTTGGCATAGCCGCCCTTCAAGATGTAAACATGCTGGAAACCATGCTTGGATAGAAGCCGTGCACCCTGAATACTTAATGCTTCACCGGCATCATACAGGTAGACCGGTAAATCAGGACGCAGGTCAGCATAGGTCTGCTGCAAATATGCCAGCGGCATCGACCGTGCACCCAGGATGTGACCACGTTTAAAGTCTTCCTTGTTCCGTAAGTCCAACACCTGGGCCTTGTGCATGCCCTTTTGAAATTCGTCTTCATCAAGAACCGTAGCATAGTGATTTCTGCGCCAACGGTTGAGCAGCCAGGTACCTGCCCAAGCCACGATGATTACAATACATACAATGTCAACAACAATTAAAGCTGTACTTGCTGCTAAAAACAAATCAATTCCCTACTTTCATCTACGATTATTCTTTATCTTTAAACTGCAGCGCCAACGAAGCCGCACCAATAATACCGGCATCATTGCCCAGTTCAGCCAGCTTCAGACGAGTAGAAGTCCGAACGGTTGGGAAGGCAAAGCGTTCAAAGTTCTTTTGGACCCGTTCCAACAGGAAATCGCCGGCAGCGGAAACTCCGCCACCAATGACTGCAAATTCAGGGTTCAAGGTGTTGCTGATGTTGGCAACTGCTAATCCTAAGTAGTAGCATACACGATCAACAACCCGGTTAGCAAGGTAGTCATCTTCCTTAGCCAGGTCGAAAACAATCTTGGACGTGATTTCGTCGCCGTTGTCAATCATGGCCTTCAGCCGTGAACTGCCTTCGTATTCTTCGGCCAAGTCTTGTGCCAAGTGAACCACACCGGTTGCTGAAGCATATTGTTCCAGGCAGCCATGGTTACCACAAGTACATTGATAGCCATTTGGTTCAACGATGATGTGGCCAATTTCGCCACCGGCACCGTTAACCCCATGTATCAGCTTGTGGTTGGCGATGATACCGCCACCGACACCAGTACCTAAAGTGATGAAGACCACATCATCACCATCGTTACCAGCACCCTTCCAGCGTTCACCTAAGCCGGCACAGTTAGCATCATTGTCCAAGGCAAATGGCATGCCAGTGCCGTCTTCGATCTGCTGCTTAACGGGTTGCGTTTGCTTCCAGTTCAAGTTGTAAGCACCAACAACAGTTCCTTTGTCCCGGTCAACCGTTCCTGGGGTCCCCATACCAATTCCTACAAACTGGCTGCGGTTCATCTTGTAAAGGTCCAAGTGGTGGTTGATGGAGTGCACGATGTCAGGCACGATGTGTGACCCCTCATCCAATACATTGGTCCGTACTGACCATTTCTGCTGAATCTCGCCCTCGATGGTTAAAATCCCAAACTTAATAGTTGTACCACCAAGGTCGACCCCGATTAACTTACGATTGTCCATTCTGTTTTCCCCCTACGTTGAAGATATTATGATGCGTTTCTTCGTAATGGTGCTCCCGATTTAACACCATCTTAGCTTGTAAAAACAGCTTCTTGCTAATGACGTGGGCGTGGTAGAGATTATCGATCTCCAATGCCATGACCTCAATATCCCAAAGTCGCTTGCCCACATGAACGAAAACATCAAATCGCTTCAATAATTGCTGAACGTCATAAAGTGTGCGCAAGTGTTCAATTGGTTTGAGTCTCAAAGCAATCCCCTCCAAACGAGCATCCACACTAGCAACACTAATATAGTGCCACTCAGTAAGCGCTTTATCAAGCTTATTTGACCTAATTTTGGTGCACCGACAATAGCAGTCATCAAAAAACCGGTTAAAAGGCCACCGATGTGTCCCGCCATATCAATTCCAGGCATCAAATCAGCCACTAAGTTGAAAATAACCAAAATTAAAAACTGCCGGGCCAATTGATGAATGAGCGGGTTGTCATGAAATTCGGCACCCAGAAAAATAAAGGCACCAAACAGGCCAAAGATCCCCGTGCTGGCCCCAGCTGAGACGCTGTTAGCTGCTACCACCGCGCTTAACAAGTTACCGCCAATGATGCTGGCCAGGTAAACCAACAGCATCCGCAACGACCCCAGAATATTTTCCAGATACAATCCCAAGAAGTAAAGCGTCAGCATGTTGATCACTAAATGCTCAATGCCAATGTGCAGAAAGCCAGCAGACATTAGCCGCCACCACTGGCCAGCCACAATTAATGGTGTGTATTTGGCGCCATAAGTCACCAAAACCGCGGTGCTGGTCGACCCGCCATTGACCGTCAACCATAGGAAAACCAGGACATTGATGGCAATCAGACTGACTGTCACGGGCGCGGCTTTAAAAAAGCGATTAGTCATGTTTTTCACCGTTGCCCATGATCGTAATGATCCGATCCACGGGAATATCAAATTGATCCGGCTCCCACTCGTCATCATCCGCCAGCTGGGTTGTCAACACTAAGGAACAGGTGAAGCCATTATATTTAGCCAGGTAACGATCGTAATAACCGCCGCCAAAGCCGAGCCGCTGGCCATTTTCTTTGAACGCCACACCAGGAACGAGCATGAAGTCAATCTGGTCAGGAGTGACGACAGTGCCGTTCTCGGGTTCCAACAGGCCAAATGATGTTTCCTTAAACTGGGTTTCCTCGTTCAATTCCACAAATTCCATCTGGCGGTTGGGCAACGTCCGTGGCACAACCACCCGTTGACCCTTATGACGGGCATGAAGAATGATGGGGCCCGTATCAACTTCAAACGACTGACTCATGGTTAAAGCAACCGTCTTTGCGCTGACCCACTCTGGCTGGTCATACAAACGCGATGCCAGTTGTTCTTGTTCCTTCACTTTGTTTTTGATATCAAGTTGCCGCATCCGCGCAATGTATGCCCGCCGCAGCTCCTTCTTGCCATATGTCATTATGACCCTCCTGAATAAAGAAAAAGACCCTTGTAATGAACACAAATTCATCAAGGATCTATTCTGGTCTAATTACTTCGTTTCACGATGAAGCGTCACTTTGCGTTCCCGTGGGCAGTACTTGTTTAATTCCAAGCGGTCGGGATTGTGACGACGGTTCTTACTGGTTAAGTAAGTCCGTTCGTGGCATGAAGTGCATTCTAAGGTAATGTTTACACGCATCTTATTGTGCCTCCAAACTGTTTGTATTTAACGAGAATACGTTATACGTAACCCTAACTCGTACAACTATATCATTAATTGGCTGCTTTGACCAGTCATTTGGCAAAGTTTGTTAAGTAGAAAACCTTGACAAACTACTTCAGGCTCTTGTCACTCTGCACATCTTTCCAGTAGGCCGAGAAGATTGCCTTAGCGATGTTCAGGTTGCTTTCACCACCAGCTGCGTTCGGTACGGCAATGGCTACAACCACCTGTGGCTTGTCAGACGGTGCATAGCCGGCAAAGGACAAGGTTTCGGTGCTGCGCTTCTTGTAGAAGGTTTCAGCCGTCCCGGTCTTAGCAGAGATGGATGGCTTTTCACCAGCCAGTGCCCGGCCAGTCGTGTACGGACTGCTACCGTGAGTAACCAGGTAAAGACCATGCTTGACAATGTCGAAGTATGACTTCGGTGCCGGAATAACTTGTTGCACTTCCGGATGAGCGGTGTACTCGATCTTGCCCAGCTCACCGTTCGATTTGGTGTCACGAATTTCCTTCACAATGTAAGGCTTCATCCGGTAACCACCGTTAGCAATCGTGGACATGTATTGGGCCAACTGTAAGGTCGTGTAACCATCGTAGTTCCCATAAGAAAGGTCAAGTGCTGAACCAATATGCTTTTGGTTAGAAGGACCGGTGTAGCCCGCCGTTTCACCTGGCAGGTCGATCCCCGTCTTCACACCCAGGCCGAACATGTTGAAGTAGTAACGTTCCTTATCAAAGATACTTGGCTTCAAGTCCAGTTGAGCGCCGTTGTGGTACTTCATTCCGCCCTCTTTCATGGCTAATTGCATCATGTAAGAGTTTGAGGAAACTTCCAGGGCTTCGGCAGCACTAACCGCCGTGTTGGCACTCCCACTCTTGTTGAACCAGGAAGCCTTGATTGAAGTCCCAGCAACCTTAATTGGCTGGTCGGTCAACGTGTTGTTTTCCGGAGTGATCACACCCGTCATCAAGCCGCACATGATCATGGCTGGCTTAACAACAGAACCCATGGTGATCGGGTGGTTGATGGATCCGATCTGGTCAACTTCAGACTTACCAGTATCAGGGTTCCGATCCATGCCGGCCATCGCGTAAATGGCACCCGTGTAAGGGTTCATAACCACAGCGTAAGCACCGGTACAGTCGCCACCTGGCATGTTATCTTGCACAGCCTTTTGGACATCCGCTTGGAATTTGGCGTTGACCGTCAAGACCAGGTTGTCACCCTTCTTACCGGCGTACTTGGTGACTGACTTGGTAACGTTATTCCCCTTCGTCGTGACCTGGGTTTGTGACTTAGAGCCCGCCAGCGTTGCCTGGTATTTCTTTTCCAGGTAACTTTGACCAACGCTATCGTTCCGTGAATAACCTTGGGCCAGCAGGGAGTTAACCTCGTCACTTGGCAAACCAGTCGTGGAGACGGTCCCAGCCAGCGTCTTAACGTCCTTACCAGCTGGATAGTTTCGTGACCAGGCAGTCCCGATCTTGACACCTGGCATTTGACTCAGGTGTTCACCAACCGTGGCCAATTCCTTAGTTGTCACGTGGTTTTGCTTGATGTAGGTCGTCGAGAGCGAATAGGCACCGCTCATCGTGGCGTAAATCATTGCCCGATTCTTTTGGGCTTTAGTCAGTCTGAAGTAGTTAGGATGCTTCTCCAGATAATCAACGGCATCGTCATATTGAGCGGTCGTCCCACTCTTGTGCACCTTTTTAAGCACAGCTTTAAGGTTGCTCTTCTTGGCCAGGTAATAATCTTGTTGGTTACGCTTGGTCAACTTTTTGGTTGGGACACTGATGTAACCGCCCAGTCGATTGGCAATCCGGTACATCTCATCACTGGAAACATTCTGACCCTTCGTGTAAGTAATGGCTTGCTTGGCTTGGTTACCAACCATTACCTTCCCGGTCGAATCATAAATCATTCCTCGTTGAACATTATTGGTTTGGATCGAGGTGTCGGACCGTTTAACTTCCGCCTTGTATGACGTTCCATTCATAACCTGCAGGTAGAACAAACGAACGGACAATGCCAATAGCAAAATGCCGACAATCCACAAGAGAAAGTTCAGTCGGAAAGGAATGACTGATTGCGGATTTTTGTTCTTATTTCTTGATCGAAAGGTGAAAAAACCTTTGAGACGATTAAAAAAATTCACAACAATTGCTCCTTAGTAGAATGCTACTATTTTAACAAAGCGTGCAGGACTATGCACGATTGTTTAACGTGATTAATCATACTATCATTTACCTATCTTAAACTACTTTTAACGCTGATTTAAATAAAAATAAAGGCTTGCGTTATATAATAGTCAGCAGTTATTTTTCGAAGGGAAAGATCCATATGTTGAAACGACTCCGCAATCGTCCGCCATTTCTACTATTCGCATTTCTCATGCCGGTCCTGATCATGGGCGGCTATTTTGCTTTTCGGGGAATGGCGCCGTTTGGGTCGAGTAGCATCTTGACCGTCGACTTAGGCCAGCAATACGTTGACTTCTTTGCCTACTTCCGTCATAGTGTCCTCTCCCATCCCAGCAGCCTGCTCTATTCGTTTTCCAAGGGCCTGGGCGGAGAAATGTTTGGGACCAACGCCTACTACCTCTTCAGCCCCTTAAACTTTCTCCTCTTGCCCTTCAGTGGTGCTAGCCTGACCACCGGCATTGTATTGTTGCTGCTTTTGAAGTATGGTCTGGCATCCCTGAGTTTTGCCTGGTTATTACAACGAGAAAAAGTGCAGGTTAAAGGCCGCTTGGTTGCCTTCTCAACTGCCTATGCGCTGATGGGGTGGATGATCGCCAACCAGCTCAACTTGCTCTGGCTAGACGCCCTCTTCTTGTTGCCAATTGTCATTGCCGGTGTTTTGCAAATCAGCCGCAAACAAGGTTTTAAGTTGTTCATCTACTCCATGGCCCTAACCATCATGGACAATTATTACATGGCCTGGATGATTGCCCTGTTTGCTTTCTTATTCTTCATTTGGCAGATCAGCCGCTACTCTAATCCGCTTAAGCAGCAGCTGAAAATCCTTGGTCAGTTTGTTCTAGCAGGCATTTCGGCCGCCATGCTGGCTGCTTGGGCCCTGTTGCCGACCATCTATGCCTTGTTACAAAGCAAGGGCACCTATACCGAAACTCAGCTGAAGTTCCATTTCGAATACGCCCCTTGGAAGATGCTGGCGAAACTCGTACCGGGCGCCTTTGACTTCTCGCAGATGCCATCTGGTCAACCAAACATCTATGTGGGAGCCCTCTGCCTGCTTGGCGCTTTGCTATACTTCTGCTGCTATCACGACCGTTGGCAAGCCAAAGTCAGCGCAGGCCTGATCTCAATCTTCATGATCATCTCCTTCTGCTGGCCGCCATTCGACCTCCTCTGGCACCTCGGTCAATACCCGGTTTGGTACCCGTCACGCTTCTCGTTTGTTTGGTGTTTCTGGGTCATCTGGCTGGCAGCGACTACGCTGACGCCTGAATTCCAACTAAAGATCCGGACTGCGATTGCCGCTTTGGCTCTGACAATTATCTTCACCGTTGCCTTACTGATTGTTCAACAGCACGTTTCATACATCCAACCGGCACAGGTCTTCATGGCCACCGGTTTCTCCCTGGTCGCCATCTGCCTGTTGACCATTTCTCGTCGACAATCGCCACGCCTAATCGACTGTCTCTTCTGTTTCTTGATCGTGGTCGACGTTACCACCAATGCCTACGTCTCCCTCAACCAAATCTCTTACGTTTCCCAGGCCGAATATGGTAATTACACCACTGCCTTAAACCAGGCCATCAAAAAGGTTAAACACAAAAACCGTGGATTCTACCGGGTGGGCAAGAACTTCATGCGTACCAAGGACGATCCCTTTCAATCGGATTTTTACAGTGCCGATCATTTCGGTTCAACCATGGAGCCAAATATCAGCCACTTTATGGGCGCACTGGGCAACCCGGCCGGCGATGGCTATGTCACTTATACCAACGGGACGAAGGTCACCGATGCCCTCCTCAACTTCCGTTACTACTTAGCCGCCCGCAACAACGGTTACTCAGGCGACAATCTCGTTCTGCCATTGACTTCAACCAGACCTGACTGGCAGCATACAAAGACGGTGGCCCAAACTAAGCTGGTCAACATCAAAGAAAACAAGGAGCAGCTGCCGGTTGCCTTCGCTGCCAACCGGGATATCATCAACTTCCGCTCACTGACGCTCGACCCGCTTGCCTACCAGTCACAGATCTTTCAGACCCTTGCTGGCCGGGGCAACCAGCCCACCTTCTTCCAAGTGCAAAACTTCGATCACGTGGACTTCAACAACGTCAACGATGCCCATCAAATTACGGGCACCACTTTCCGCCGCAAGAATCGCAAACAGCGGGCCAGTGTCGTCCTGCATTTCAAGCCGGTGGATAATGATGCCTACTACTTGACGCTGGGTCCGTCGGTAAAGAGTGTCGCCAAGATTTCGATTAACGATCACCCGTTGCACCAATACCCTACCTATCGCAACACCATCGTGGTCAACGTTGCCGATCACGCGAAAAACAAAAACATTACCGTTCGCCTGCAATTGAAGAAGCAGACGATGTGGTTGCAAAACGTCAGCCTCTATAAGCTGAACGAAACCAGCTTCAATAAGTGCAAACGAATTCTGCAGCGTTCACCCCTGCACGTCACCAGCTGGCACGAAAATCGCCTGTCCGGTTGGATCAACGTGAAACACAACCAACAGTTACTGATGACGACCATTCCGTATAACAGCGGCTGGCACGTCAAGATCGATGGCCAAGCAGTCACCGGTCAAAAAGTGCTGAACACCTTCCTGGCCGTCCCTATTACTCCTGGCAAACACCAGGTTAGTTTCACCTTCTGGCCGCCATTATTAACCCTTGGCCTAACCGTTTCGGCATTGACTTTGGCCGCCCTGATCGTGGCTGATAAGAAGAAAATATTAAAGTAAAATAAATTGGTCAAAAAATACCTCCCTACATTCAGATGAATGTAAGGAGGTATTTTAAATTATCTAGATCTTAAGGCATCAACTATTCAACCTTCAGAATCTTGACGTGCATCGTCCCACTTGGGATTTCGATGTCGACTTTTTCACCAACCTTGTGACCTAACAAGCCTTTAGCCATTGGTGATTCGTTGGAGATCTTACCATTCATTGGATCCGATTCGGATTCACCAACAATGGTGTAGGTTTCGGGATCTTCGTCTGGCAGTTCCTTAAAGGTGATCTTGCGGCCCATTGAAACTTCGTCAGCGGCAACATCGTCATTGTCAATAATCACTGCGTATTGCAGCATATTTTCAATCTGACTAATCCGCCCTTCAACGAATGCCTGTTCATCCTTAGCAGATTCGTATTCGGAGTTTTCTGACAAGTCACCATAGCTTCTAGCGATCTTAATACGCTTAATGACTTCTGGACGCCGGTGCAGGCGCAGATCTTCGAGTTCCTTTTGCAGCTTTTCCTTACCTTCAGCTGTCATCGGATACGTTTTTTCATCAGCCATATTGTTAGTTACCTCTTTTTCCTTTTTTCACAAATGCAACACTATCATTTCGTCAGTCACAATGCAACCGTTCTGTAAAAATTAAGACAAGTGATGACCACGTGCATTCAGAACATCCTTCACCTTTGTTGCCAACAGATCAATGGCCACGTGGTTTTGACCACCTTCTGGCACAATGATGTCAGCATAACGCTTAGTTGGTTCCACGAATTGGTGGTACATCGGCTTGACCGTTGCCAGGTACTGGTTGATGACCGAATCCAAAGACCGGCCACGTTCTTCCATGTCCCGCTTGATCCGGCGAATGATCCGGATGTCAGAATCGGTGTCAACGAAGACCTTGATGTCCATCAGATTACGCAGGCGCTCGTCATCCAAAATCAGGATCCCTTCCAGAATGATGATGTCTTGTGGTTCAACATGAACCGTCTTCTTGGACCGCGTGTACTGCTTGTAATCGTAGACCGACATTTCAATTGCTTTACCGTGGCGCAAGTCGGCCAGCTGCTTAATCAACAGGTCAGTATCAAAGGCCAACGGGTGGTCATAGTTGACCTTCTTCCGCTCTTCCATGGTCATATCAGCTTGGTCATTGTAATAGGTGTCTTGCGTAATGATCTGAATGGCCTCACCATGCAGTTCATCATAAATCGCGTGCGCAACGGTCGTTTTACCGCTACCACTACCACCAGTAACCCCAATGACAATCGGTTTCTTCTTATCCATTATTATTTTCTCCTGCCTATCATTTCAGTGCCTAAAGTTTATTTAACAACGACAGGCCCCCAGCACCGTCAAAGAGTGCTGGAGACCATCGTTTAATCTAATTTAAGAGATACCCCGGGTAAAAATTAACGAATTTCTGCGCCCAATGCATCCGTCAGATGAGCCTCAACCTTAGCAAAGGCCTTATTGACTGTTTCTTCCTTCAGCGTATCGTTTTGATCTCGGTAGGTCAGCGTGTAGGCCAGTGACTTCTTACCCTTTGGCAGGTGGCTGCCTTCATAAACATCGAATAAGTGAACATCGGTTAAGAATGCTCCACCCTTTTCATTGATGGCGTTAACCACATCGGCATTCGTGACTGAGCTGTCGACTAACAGGGCAATGTCCCGCGTGATGGATGGGTACTTGCTGATTGCTTCGTAGTGCTTGTCACGCCGGTCAGCCTTCAACAATGCTTCCAGATTCAGTTCAAAGACATAGGTTTCTGGAATCTTGTATTCTTTGGCCGTTTGTGGGTGAACTTCACCAATGAAACCAACTTGTTGATTGTCCAGCAGAATGTTTGCCGTCCGGCCAGGGTGCATTTCTGGCCGTGAACTGTCAGCCACAAATTCAACTTTACCGTTGACCGCGAAGTTCTTCAGGTACTGTTCAACAATTCCCTTCAACTGGAAGAAGTCGATCTGGTCGCCCTTCATATGCCAGTTGTCAGCATAAAGGCTGCCAGTGACCGCTCCGGCAACGTGTTCCTCTTCGCGTGGACGTTCGCCGCCAGCTGGGATGAAGACGCGTCCTTGTTCATATAAGGCAACATTATCGACGTTCCGGGCATGGTTGTAGGCAATGTCGTTCAAGAGGCCAGAAACAATGTTCATCCGCGTGGCAACGTGATCACTGCTCATTGGGTAGGACAATACCATCGGTTCAACATCCTGTGGTTCAACCATGAACTGCTTAGCCTTAGCCACCGTCGTCAAGGAATAAGAGATGGCTTGATCCAGGCCCAGACCTTCCAGAACGTGACGACTAGCACGCAGGCGCCGTTGCCGGTCAGTCAGGCCACCCAAAGTCCGGGTCATGACTGGCAGCGTCGATGGGATCTTGTCGTAGCCGTACAGACGAGCAATTTCTTCGTTCAGGTCAGCTGGGATACTGATGTCCCAACGCCGCGCCGGCACAACCACTTTGAACTGATCATCATCGATCTTTTCAGTGGCAAAATCGAGCCGGCGGAAAATGTCCAGTAAGTCTGCTAATGAGAGGTCCGTCCCCAGAGTGTCATTGACCTTGGCCGTTGACATCTGAATGGTCTTGGCTGGGTAGTCGGACTGGTTGCCGACCACAATGCCTTGGTCCACCGTCCCATTGGCTAATTGAGTCAACCAGTATGCTGCTTCGTTCAAGGCCGTTTCAACCGTTTCTGGGTTAATGCCCCGTTCGAAGCGCATGGAGGATTCGCTGTGCAGGTCTAAGCGACGGGCCTGTTTACGCACCATGACTGGGTCGAAGATGGCGGCTTCCAATGCAACCGTCTTGGTGTTGTTGTCGACCATCGTGCTCTTGCCACCCATCGTACCGGCTAAGGCAACGGCTGTATCACCAGCAGCAATCACGATGTCGTTGGCCTTTAAGACGCGTTCTTCATCATCCAGGGTGGTCAGCTTTTCACCTTCATGAGCGTGACGCACATTGATGTCATGACTTGGCAGCTTGTCATAGTCAAAGCTGTGCAGCGGCTGACCATACTTCAGCAGGATGTAGTTGGTAATGTCGACCACGTTGTTGATTGGCCGCACACCGGAGTTCATCAGCTTAACCTTCAACCACAATGGACTGTCAGCGACTTTAACGTTTTCGATGACCCGCATTTTGTAAACCGGTGCGATCTTGTCATCGGCAACACTGATCTTCACCTTGTCGCTGGCTGGACCACCGTCTTCGCTTGCTAAAGCATGTTGACGGAAGTTCTTCTTCAAGTCGTAAATGGCAGACAGGTCGTTGACATTGCCGTAGATACTCAACATGTCACCACGGTTTGGCGTCACGTCAGTATCGATAATCGTGTCGTCCATGCCAACGTATGGCCAGACTGGTTCACCAACCTTAGCGTCGTCAGGCAGGATCCAGATACCTTCGTCGTCACTCTTTGGCGTCACACTGGTGCTGACCCCTAATTCTTGCAGGGCACACAGCATGCCGTTGGATTCTTCGCCCCGCATCTTGCTGCGCTTAATCTTAACGTTATTGCCGATACGGGCACCGTGTAAGGCAACAATAACCTTCTCACCGGCAGCCACATTAGGTGCACCACAAACGATTTGTACCGTCTCATCATCACTGACCTGAACCTGACAAACGTGGAGGTGGTCAGAATTCGGGTGGGGTACGCATTCTTTAACCAAACCAACGACGACCTTCTTCAAACCGTCTTTTGGTGAGGACACTTCGTTGATATCGACGGAAGTCCGTGCCAGCTTTTCTGCTAAGGCCGCTGGCTTAATACCATTCTTTGCCAGAGGCAGGTATTCATTTAACCATTGATATGATACTTTCATGTGACCCTATCCTTTCTGATCAAATTGGTTCAGGAACCGAACATCGTTGAGGTAGAAGTCCCGAATATCTTCAACCCCATATTTCAGCATGGCAAAACGATCTGGGCCCAGCCCAAATGCAAAACCGCCATAGACGTTTGGATCCACACCGGACATCTTCAGTACGTTCGGGTGGGTCATCCCAGCACCCAGCACTTCGATCCAGCCAGTACCCTTGCAGATTGGGCAACCCTTACCCATGCAATTAAAGCAGGTGATATCCGCTTCGACTGATGGTTCAGTGAATGGGAAGTAGCTTGGCCGCAGACGAACCTGCAACTGGTCACCAAACAGCTTCTGGGCAACCAGTTCCAGCGTCCCCTTCAAGTCGGCCATCGTGATGTGCTTACCAACAACCATTCCTTCAATTTGGTGGAATTGATGACTGTGAGTGGCATCATCGGTGTCACGACGGTAAACCTTACCTGGGGAAATCATCTTCAAAGGTCCCTTGCTGAAGTCATGCTTTTCCAGCATCCGCGCTTGCATTGGGGAGGTTTGCGTCCGCATCAGAATGGATGGCGTTACGTAGAAGGTATCCTGCATGTCCCGTGCGGGGTGGTCTTTTGGCAGGTTCAATTTTTCAAAGTTGTATTCTTCTTCTTCGACTTCATCACCAACGGCCACTTGGTAACCCATGTCGGTGAAGATATCAACCACCTGGTCAATCACCTGTTGGATAACGTGCGGCTGTCCTTGGGCAACTGATGTTCCCGGCAGGGTCACGTCAATCTTTTCTGACTGCAGCTTGGCCTGGAGCAAGTCGTCTTCAATCTGCGACTTCTTTTCATCTAACTTTGCTTGCAGGTCCTGCTTGATTTGGTTGGCAAATTTACCAACTTGTGGCCGTTCCTCGGCACTCAAATCCTTCATACCCCGCAAGACATTCGTGATGGGCCCCTTCTTACCAAGCAGCCGTACCCGGATTTTGTTAATGCTATCCAGGTCCGCGGTCTTTTGGATATCAGCAAGTCCTTGATCACGAAGCTCTTCAAGTTTCTCTCTAATTCCCATGGTGTTCCTCCTTTGTGGGGTGGCAATAAAAAAAACCCCGTCCGAAAAGGGACGAGGTTTATTTCGCGGTACCACCCTAGTTTATGACTAATGCCATACACTCGACGATTTGATAACGGCGATCAACCGGGGTAATACCAGCTCTGGAAATGAAATTCGCTGGGCTTAACTGGGGATGACTTCCAGTGCATCATCATCCTTCCCTGACAGGTACTCCCAACTACTAGTTTCCGTCAAAGCGTTTTTCAATTGGTCTTATTATAACAATTTAAAGCAGTGGGTCAAGCTCACTTGCACCATTTATCGCTCCACTCATGGATGGCAGCCATTACCGGCCCCAATTCACGACCACGCGGCGTCAGCGAATAGTCGATCCGGCTTTGGCCCTCATAAGTGTTACGCTGGATGATCTGGTCTTCTTCCAGTTCCTTTAAGCGTTCACACAAAACCCGGTCACTGCAAGCGTCAATATGGGAAGCAAGGTCCTTAAAACGCTGTGTTGGTTCATTGAGCAAGACCTCAATGATCAATCCGTTCCACTTTTTTCCTAGAATTGAAAAAGTCTTGGAAAACCGTGGACACAGACAAAAATCGTCCTTAACCTGTTTTTCTTTGACTTGATCCATTCAAAAAACCTCCCCAAGCTTAGCCCTTTAATTTTGTATTAGTACTCGTTGATTCACTCAATAACTTCTGTTCGATATGCTTACGGAACGGCGAGAAGAATTCATGTTCTGCTTCATAGTCGTCAACTAAAGAGACAATCAGACTTTCCATGTACTTCGGCACTGCTAACGTGGCACCAAACATATGCTTCAGGATAATATCTTTTTCCTTATCGTTCAACTTGGTAATCTTTTCCGCATTCCGCAAGGCCACCCGCGGGTGAATAAAGGCGTGGGTGCCCAAGTCAAACTTGGTCTTGCGCCAGTCATAGTAGAACAGGTCATGCAAAAGCCCGGCCCGTGCAGTGCTCTTGTAATCTAAATGCATGCGCTTGGCAATCCGGTAGCTGTCGTATGAAACGGCAATCGAATGCTGCAAACGATTAGAGTGGTGGTGCTGCGTAAACTGTGACAGACGCTGCACTGCCGGCTGATCCAACAAATCTTGCACGATTGCCAGGTATTCTGGATCGTGTTTCCATTCATCTTTTGTCCGCATTTAAATCACTGCCTCTTTCCTATTTTGCCTTTATTTTACCGTATGTAAAAGCGAAAGGAAATTATTTTGCTTGTATTATGTAAGTGAATCAACCTTGGTTTAGCTGGAACATCAGTATTCCGGCAGACACGGCCACGTTCAAAGATTCGGCCTGGCCCGGCATCGGGATGTAGAGATTATCGGTGGTTTCCTGCAATAATGACTGGTCCATCCCATGGCCTTCGTTACCCATGATCAGTGCAAAGTCAGGTCCTGGAGTGACGTCTCTGAAGTTCTTGGCTTGCGGATTCAATTCGCTACCATAGACCGGCAAACCAGCAGCTTTGAAGTCGGCAATCCACTTCTTCAAATCACCAGCAACCAGGTCTAGGTGAAACTGGCTTCCCTGCATGGAACGGACCACTTTCGGGTTAAAGAAATCCGCCGTCTGGTCGCTGGCCACCACACCGCGGAATCCTGCCGCATCGGCCGTCCGGACCATGGTGCCAACGTTACCAGGATCCTGAATCCGGTCTAAGAACAGCCAGGCTCCGTGCAGACGATCGGCTGGCAATTCATGATCGTTAGGCAATTCAACCACGGCGGCAATCCCTTGCGGTGTTTCGGAATCAACGATATCCTTCATAATCGCCGGTGTGACTTCGAAGACCTGGTCAAACAGTGCTACAATGTCTGCATGACGATCCAACTCATCAGCAACGCCAATGAGCGTCAATAATTTCTGCTGGCTGTGACTGGCTTCTAAAACTAAATGCCAGCCATCAAGCAGGTAAGTGTGTGATTTTTTCCGGCCCTTTTTGGTCTGTAATTTTTTCCAATCCTTAACGCGTTGGTTATGGATGGAAGTGATTTTTTCTCTCATTCTGTTCACCTCGTCGCGCTAATTATACCATTGTCAATTTATTCTTTTCGGGGGAGTTAACATGATCAACTATCACATTAAAGTTTCCGGAATGGTGCAGGGCGTCGGCTTTCGTTGGTCGACCTACCAATTAGCACAGAAATTGGGTTTAACCGGCTTCGTCAAGAACCTGCCCAACGGCCAAGTCTACATTGTCGTCCAAGGTCCTAGTCAGGCCATGCACAAGTTTCTGCAGGCGATCAAGGATGACTCCATCACCCCATACGGCCATATTGAACACTACGACGTAACCCCGGCCAACCTGGGTGAATATGCATCTTTCAAAATCAGCACCGATTGGTAGTGTTACTAGCTTTTCAGCTGATTTTAGAGTATTATTTAACAGACACTTTTTGAAGAAGGATGAGTTAAATCAATGAATAAAAAAAGAGGACTAACGCTCGCCAGTTTGGGCCTGATTGCCCTGACTTTAAGCGGGTGTTCATCCAAAGAAATGCTAAGCTCTAAAGCACCGACCCATGGCATCTATGGTTGGATAAACACCTACCTTGGGGTCCCGATGCAGCACCTAATGGAAATGCTTGCTCGCCACCTTGGTAATAACTATGGTTGGGCCATCATCGCCATCGTTGTTATTGTGCGGCTGATTTTGCTGCCGGTCATGATGAGCCAGATGAAGAAGACCACGCTGATGCAAGAAAAGATGGCCATGGTTCAGCCACAGATCCGGGCCATTCAAGCTCAACTGAAACAGGCCAAAACTCCTGAAGAACAAGCCGCTGCCAACCAAGCAATGATGCGGTTGTACAAGGATAACAACATCAGCATGACGGGCGGGATCGGCTGCCTGCCACTGTTGATCCAATTGCCAATCTTTACCGGTTTGTATGACGCCATCCGTTACTCTCCCGACCTGTACAACGCCACCTTCATGGGAATCCACTTAGGGAAGCCTAGCATGGTCTTAGCCATCTTGTCCCTGCTTGCCTACCTGGCTCAGAGTTGGCTGTCGTTAGTGGGCCTGCCGGAAAGTCAGAAGAAACAAATGCGGGCTATGATGATCTTCAGCCCGTTGATGATCTTCTTCATCTGTATGTCTTCGTCCGCCGGTTTGGGACTTTACTTCTTCATCGGTGGGATCTTCGCCATCTTGCAAACTTGGCTGATCAACGCCTACCGTCCACGGCTCAAGAAGCAGATTAAGGAAGAAGCCAAAAAGCACCCGGTTAAGCCGGTCGTTGTAGCAGCTCCTAAACAAGAAAGCCAAGAAGAGCAACACGTCGAAAATGTTGCTCAGCTGCAAAGCAAGCAGCCGGCTAGTGAAAAGCATCAAAACAAGCCACAACGTAACGCCGGTAAACAGCGCAATGCTGGCAAGCAACGCAACGCTGGCAAGCAGCACCATCATTCACAAAAGTAATCGTTATTCAATCGTCAGTATTCACTAGTCTGAATGCTGGCGTTTTTATATAATTGAGCCTAGTTAATCAATCCAAAGGAGTTTCACTATGATCCGTCCAATTGAACACGACCCAATGTTTCTCGCCCAAAAGAGCAGTGCAGCCAGTAAAGCCGATCGTCAAGTTGGCCAGGACCTGTTAGATACCTTCCAGGCCCACCGGCAAAACTGTATTGGCATGGCCGCCAACATGATTGGCCAGTTGAAAGCCATTATCGTCATCGATTTCGTGCCGCAACCGCTCTTGATGTATAACCCGCAAATTATTCAGCATGCCGATCCCTACGAAACCAGTGAAGGCTGCCTGAGTCTTGAAGGCAAGCGCCCCACGACCCGTTTTCGTCAAATCACGGTGGTCTTTTATGATCAAGACTTTAACAAACGAATTTTAAAGCTCAGCGACCTCTATGCCGAAATCGTCCAGCATGAGGTTGACCACATCAACGGCGTCCTCATCTAACAGAGCATAGATAAAGTGTCGATAAAAAAAGCCAGCACTGCTCATCATGAACAGTGCTGGCTTTTAACTTATTTTTGATTATCAGGCTTTTTGGCAATTGGAATGGTGACCCTGAAGAGTGAACCGGAGCCAACCTGACTTTCCACGGTAATCGTCCCATGGTAGTTTTCGATCAGGCGTTTGGCGATCGACAGGCCTAGTCCGTTACCGCCACGTTTCCGAGTCCGTGCTTTGTCGACCCGGTAGAAGCGATCGAAGACACGGTCCAGTTGATCGGCCGAAATCCCTTCACCGAAGTCCTGTACCCCGATTTCAGCTGAATCGAAGTTGCGTGACAGTGATAGGTGAATCTCTTTACGATCCGTTGAATATTTGACGGCGTTGTCACACAGGATGACCAGGATTTGCTCCAAATGATCCCGGTAAATCTTGACCGGCAAGTCAGTCTTCAAATCGTCATCCAAAATAAACACGAAGTCCGTGTGCAGCATCTTGAAGTCGTTGAAGACCTGCTGTACCACTTCACGGACATTGGTAGTCGCATTGTGGTAATTCAGATTTGCCTGGTCAGCCCGCGACAGGTCGAGCATTTCCTTGACCAGGTTATTCATCCGCTGGGTTTCAGCCAGAGAGGCTTTGATGGATTCGTTCAAGATCTTCGGGTCATCCTTGCCCCAACGGTCGAGCATCTCCATATGCCCCTGAATGATGGCCACTGGCGTCCGCAATTCATGAGACACATCGCCGACAAATTGCGATTGAGCATCGATGTAACGTTGCGTCTGATCCAGCATTTCGTTGAACAGATGCGACATCTCACTCAGTTCATCGTTCCGGTCTGTTTCAGGCACCCGTACATCCTTGGTTGGGTCTTTGGTAACCACTGCCATGGCGGACTGCAGGTCGTTGATGGGACGCAGCAGGAACCATGAAAGGAAGTAGCCAATCAAGCCACTGAAGACAAAGACAACGCACAGAGCCATCAGCATCACGAGCAGTAACCGGTGATACAGGTTGTGGTAGTTGTTCAACTGGTCTTCAACTTGCAGATAACCGATCCGCTGGCCTTTATGGTCGACTATCGGCATCCGGCCAAACATGATCCGGTGCTGCGGTCCCCGGACCAAACTGATGGCCGAGCGTTGCGGATTAACGAACGGTCGCAATGCTTTCCCGGTAGCAAAGACCTCTTTGCCGGAGCGATCATAGACGAAGAAGTTGAGTCGAGAATTGCTCAACCCTTGCAATAACGGCCGGTGGTAGACGGAAGTACTGTCCTTTCGTTCCGGCTTGGCGAAAGCTTCTTTTGCCAAAACTTGGTGGACATTATCCTCGGTCAACGGGGCATTGATGTCCTTAAGCTTCTGACTGATCACTGTCATCTCATGATCCATCGTGTCCTGTTCCTGGTCGAGCAGATCATGAGTAAAGAAGCTGAAAATGGCCACAATGACCACAATCGAAACCAGCAGTGTGCCGACAGCGGTGCCTAATGCCCACTTGAGCTTCAACGACATGAAGCGCTTAGCTGGTTTTTGTGCTATTGTTTCTGGCATAAGGAACCCTTCTATTAATCAAGACATTAGGAACGAATAACGTAGCCGGTACCCCGGACAGTCTGGATGTAACTCTTTTCACCAGGACGGTCAATCTTATTCCGCAAGTAACGGATGTAGACATCAACCACGTTCGTTTCCACTTTGGAATCGTATCCCCAAACCTTGCTGAGCAGTTCCTTACGTGACATAACCACATTGATGTTTTCCATCAAAATCAACAATAATTCGTATTCCCGCTTGGTCAGGTTAATCGTTTCGTCGCCACGACGGACAACCCGGTTCTCCTTTTCGATGGTGAGGTCCTTGTATGTAACCGTCGTTTGATGAGTGGTGTTGTTGCCATCTTCAATGTTGATCCGCCGCAACAATGCCCGGACCCGGGCCAGCAGCTCTTCAATTGCAAACGGCTTAACGATGTAATCATCCGCACCGTGGTCTAAGCCGGAAACCCGGTCGATCACTGAATCACGTGCCGTCATGATGATGATCGGTGTGTCCTTGACTTCACGAACCCGACGAGCAACTTCAATCCCGTTCAGTTCTGGCAACATCAGGTCCAGCAGAATTACATCAAAGTCCTGGATTAATGCTGCTTCCAATCCAGCACGACCATCCAGCTCTACATCCGTTTCATATCCCTCGTGTTTCAGTTCGAGCTCCACAAAACGGGCCAGGTTCTCTTCATCTTCAATAACCAAAATCCGACTCATTCGCGTTCACCTTTCATTTTTTAACTTTATTAGTAAATCATTCCTAGTTTATCATAAAAATTTCATTGGGAACTGATGAAAAAATAAAAAAAGCTTTCCCAGGTCCGGCGCCTAAAGGAAAGCTTTTTAAAATATTATGATAATTAGTTATTACTCTTGGAAATAACTTCCTTACCATCGTAGTAACCACAGTTTGGGCAAACCATGTGTGACTTGCGCAGTTCACCACAGTTTGGGCATGGTGCTAAGCCAGGAACAGCCAATTTGATGTGCCCCCGACGGTTACGCTTACGGGTCTTTGATGTCTTCCGTGCTGGTACAGCCATGTTTGACACCTCCTTAAAAATAAATTATCCACTAGTGGTTTTTAACCGTTCGCTAATTGTGGTCATCCTGATCAGGAAATAATTGTTTGAGTTTAGCGAGACGTGGATCAACACTTTGATTTTTCTGCTTGGTATGTGCCTGTTCGTCAATCACCTGCCAGCCCTTGCCAGCCGGAAAATGATGTCCAGACTTTTCCTCTGCAGAAAGAACTTTGGTAGGAATCTGCTCGTAAATGTTTTCCACCAGTGCATTGTCAAAATCGATCAGTGCTTGATCATTATCCATGACAAAGACCAGCTCGTCATCATCGTATAAAGCACGGTGATCAGGATCAGCCGTGTAATTTTCAACGAAGTCAAAGTCGAGCGGTAATTCTACCTCCGTCAACGAACGTGTTGAAGGAACCGTCAGCTTAGTGTGGACAGATACAACCATCGTCGCATCGCCATCATGGTAAGTGACGTCTCCTTGCACACGCACGCCCGTTGCATCCAGAATGGTTTCTGGAAAACGAGCCATTAAAGGTGCTTTCAGATCAAAAGTACTATCAATATGAAGTGGTTCCCGTGAGTAACGGTGTAGTTCCGACAACGACCATTTCATAGTACTAGCCTCCTAATTGCAACGTGCCTAATTATACTCAACCGCATGGGGAATGTCAACGGTCTTTACTTGACAGGTCCATAATCGGTGCACGTTTCAAGTCCTGTTCATCTTTTGTGAAGTTCTGATAAAGCTTGCCTGCCCGAAAATCCAAGTCTAACAAGCCATGATGCAGCGTCTGGTCAACCTTGGTAATCAATGGCAGCGACAGTTTTTTCTTAACCTGGTGCAGGTATGCCTGTCCCTTTTTATTGAAGCCCAGTAGACGGATATATGGATGCTGCATCGTCCACTCAACCTGCTTTTGACTGGCTTCCAAATCCAAATACAGAAACAGCCGCAAGAGATGGGCATAGGTGTAACGTTTCGTCTTAGCCTTCTTCATCAGCGTCGTAAAGTCCAAGCTTTGATCAGCGGCTTGTTTCAAGCGATTCTCCAGTCCTTCTGCCATCGAATAGGTCTGGGCTAACTCTTCAACGGGTGCCTGAATCAAGTGGTTACGCAAGATTGGGAACAAACGCTCAACACTAGGCAGGTCATGCAAGTCCTGTAAGCAGGGCCAACTGGCAGACGGCACCGCCGACTTAGCCTGCTCGGTCTTTCCTGCCTCCAAAGCCGCTCGAATGGCACTGGCACTGGCAATCTGACCCGTAATTTGCAGGTCATGATAATCACTACCCCGCCGTTTAATGGGGTGCAAGCACATTGACCAACCAGCCTGCAGGACCTCTTTGTAGTAGCTAAAGGCCAAAATGTCGTTGGGATCGCGCAGACTGTGGCCGGTCGTCGCCTCAAGCTGTTGATTAAACTGAGTAGCATAGGTTTGGTCATAATTTTGGAAGGCCGCCTGTTGAAACTTTTTTTCGGCTTCTACCAGCTGGGGGAAATCCCAATCGGGGTGTTCAGCACCGAAGACCAGATCACTGACACCTAAGTCATGTAAGATCACCAGTGCTCCCTTTGCAAAGCGGTCGGCCGGTTGTACAGCGTGAACCAGTGGCAGCTCCACCACCAGATCGGCCCCATTTGCAAGCGCCATCCGAGTCCGCTGCCATTTATCCAGCACGGTCGGCTCACCCCGCTGGGTAAAGTCGCCGCTCATTACGACCACGACCGCGTCAGCATGCGTAATCTTTTTGGCGAGCTGCAGGTGGTACAAATGACCGTTATGGAAGGGATTGTATTCGGCTATTAACCCGACCGCTTTCATTTGTCCTCCTTTTGGCATTCAAAAAACCAACGCGTCGTTTGGTCGTCTACCTGTCCATTGCCAAAGTCACTCGTAATGACTGGCCGTCTAAAACCCGCTGCCTGCACTGCGTGAACCACATCCGCCAGTTCATAGGCGCGTTCAAAGTGGGTCTCGCCACCCCGACGGTAACTGCCATCCTGTTGACGGTAGAAGAAAGTCAGGTCATGAATCACCCCGTGGTCCACATCGTCGTTTGCATAACTCGACCACATCAAGGCGCGCTCATAATCCTCATCTTCGTAGTTATACATGTAACCTGGGTAGACGACATCCGTTTGGTAAGGCGTAATCATATCAAACAGGAGCTTACCATTGGCCTTCAGATGCTTGTAGACCTCCACCAGGGTTTGCTGAACGTCACTGAGATCGTCTAAGTAGTTCAGCGAGTCGGCGAAACAGGTCACCAGGTCATATTGTGGAAGACCCGTCAAATCCGTCATATCCGCACAGATAAGCTGCAAATCCACCCCGGCATCCGCGGCGTGCGCTTGGGCCAGTGTCAGCATGTCTTCGGAAAAATCCAGGTCGGTTACTTGATAGCCATCTTGGGCCAAAAGCACACCCAGTCGTCCAGCACCACCGGCCAAATCCAGCACCTGGCGGGTATTTTTCGCACAATGTTGTTTCACATAAGTCCGCCAGCGCTCGTAAAGATCACTGTCAAACAGTTGATCATAGAATTGCGCAAATGATTGGTAGATCATCTAATCTTTAACCCATTGATCAATCTTGGCCAATGGAGCCGCTGACCACAGCTTTTCCAGGTTGTAGAAGTGACGGGTTTCGTCCCGGAAAACGTGAACGACCACGTCACCTAAGTCGATCAGGACCCAACGTGCTTCCCGCTTGCCTTCAACGCTTCCAATGTTGACGCCTTCTTCGTGGGCCTTTTCCACGATGGCATTAACAATGGCCTGTACTTGCCGGTTAGAACCACCGGTCATGACCACAAAGTAATCGGCCATTGGACTCAGTTGATCCACCTTCAGTGCCACAATGTCTTCGGCACGGCGGCCATCAGCGGCCTTAACTACCATTTCCAATACTTGTTTGCTATCCATCAATTAAAGATCCTTTCTGTACTGTGGTACCCAAGCGTTATAGGTCAATAACGTCTGCGGGTAGACTGGCTGGTTGTTTTCAATCAAATATTCCAGTGTGTGTTTCGTCTGATAAGCAACGGCTGCTCCCAGGTTGCTCTGACACAATTCACGGGCACGGTCGACCCCCTCAAAGTCACGGGCGGGCTCGATATAATCAGCCATATAGATGATTTGTGCCAGCTTGGTCATGTAAGTGCCACCAACCGTGTGCTGGCGGATGGCGTCCAAAATGTCTTCCGACTGGACACCCAGTTCATCCTTGACCATTTCAGCGCCAACAACGCCATGCCAAATTGCGTTGCCATAGTTCAACAATTCCGGATCAAGCTTCTTCTGCTTAATGACGGCGATGAAGTCCTCGTCTGGACGCTGCTTAGCGTAGTCATGACACAAGCCGGCGATACTAGCAGCTTCAACGTCAGCGCCAAAACGCTTGGCCATGTCCATCGCTACCTTTTCGACCCGTTGAACATGGGCAAAACGCCCAGCTGATAAGGCATTATCGAGCTTATTCAACAATTGCTCACGGGTCAGTGGAATTAAATGTTCATGATATTGAATGTTATCAGTCACGATACAATTGATGCTCCTTAATGTAATCCTCAACGGCATCCGGAACCATGTACTTAATCGACCGGCCGTCTTTGATCCGTTGGCGAATGTCACTGGATGAGAAGTCAACTTGTGGCGTGTCCACCCAGATCACTGGATACTCACTGTGGTTATTGGCTCCGGGACGCCGCACACCGACAAAATTGACCAGCTTCAACAGGTCGTTGATCCGGTGCCACTTTGGCAGGTAATCGACCATGTCACCGCCGATAATGAAGTAGTAGTCAATTTCGGGGTGCTTCTTCTTTAGTTCAACCATGGTGTCGTAGGTATAACTCACCCCGCCACGGTTAATTTCGGCCAACTCCAGCCCCAAAAACGGGTTGTCCGCAATTGCGAGCTTAAGCATGGCCACCCGGTATTTGGCCGCCAAGGCTCCCTTATGATCAACATGCGGCGGCTGCATATCCGGCATCAGGTAGACCCGGTCCAGACACAGAGCCTTGCCAACTTGATCTGCCACTAGCAGGTGCCCATTGTGAACCGGATTAAAGGTGCCGCCATACAAGCCAACGCGGCGGTGCGGCAGGGTCGTGACCCGCTGAAACTGTAATTGTGGGGTTGTCCGGTATGCTGACTTCACCATACTCACTGCCTCGACCTACAATTTGGCTACGCGTCGTGATAGGTCACGCAGCTCTGTCTTCTTGGAAGGCTTAAACAAAACCAAGACCCGGCCGATCGTCTGCACAACCTGAATCTCAGAATTATCTTCAATATATTGCTTAACCTCTGCAACGGAAACATCCGCGTTCTGCAGAATGTTGATCTTAATCAATTCTCTGCGGTCCAGTGCCCCCGTCAACTGTTCCAGCCAAACTGGCGACAGGCCATTCTTGCCCACCGCAAAAATTGGCTGCAGTTTGTTGGCATGAGCACGTAAAAACCGCTTCTGTTTGCCACGTAATTGCATATTCATTGCTCCTTAAATCATTGCTCTTCTTAACAAGACTGACACTCCGTCCGGTGCCCAACCAGCGACCGTGACTTTTGCCGGTACTGTAATCCAGCCCAGCCCTTCAAATACCAAGTCACTCTTATGCTCAGTAGTGAATTCATACCGTTTCAGTGCTGGAATCTTATCCAGCTCATCTTTGCTTGGCGGCGTCAGCAAATCACCCAGATGTTTCTGGTAGAAGTGATCAGCATTCGCTAACTTAGTCCGGTGCAGCTTCAAATTGTTGTCAAAGTAAGCCACAAAACCGGCATGTGGTCCGTTCAAGTAATCAAACCGGCCAAGGCCGCCCAGGAAGATTGTTTGTGAGTCATCCAGCTGGTAGGTCTTAGGCTTCAATTCCTTCTGTGGTGATACCAGCTTCAGATCTTTGGCTGGCAGTACGTGGGCCATTTGGTGCTCGTGAATAATTCCGGGCGTATCAATCAGTTGGTGACCATCGTCCAGCGGGATTTCAATCTTGTCCAAAGTCGTCCCAGGAAAACGGGAAGTCGTGATCAAGTCTTTGACACCCGTTCTCAAGGCAATAATCTGGTTGATCAACGTCGACTTACCAACGTTGGTGACCCCGACAACATAGACATCGCGATTCTGCCGGTACTTCTCAATCAGGTCTAGCAGGTGTTCAATCTGGTGATTCTTCTTAGCCGAAACCAAAGTGGTTGCAATCGGCCGGATACCTGCTTGGTTGACCTGCTGCCGCATCCAATCCGTTAACCGGGTCCGGTGCAAAGACCGCGGCAGGATATCCTCTTTATTGCCGACTAACAGTACCGGGTTGTCACCCACAAAACGGTGCAATCCAGGGATCAGCGACCCGTTTAAGTCGAAGATATCGACTACGTAGACAATCAAGGCTTTGGTATCGCGGATCTGGCTTAGTAAGCGCAGGAAGTCGTCATCGCTCAAAGAGACGGGCGCAATTTCGTTGTAGTGACGGAGACGGAAACAACGCTGACAATATAGTTCATCGTTTGCCATCCCCTTCTTGATCGCCGACTGGGGCGTGTAGCCGGCCTTCTCAGGGTCAGTCGACTGGATGACTGCTCCACAACCAATACACCGCAATTCTTCTTGATTATCCATGCAATTCCTCCTGCCACTTCATATCGGGATAACGACGCTGCAATTCTTTCATGATCATGTTACCCATGAACCGGTTTGGCCAGGTAACCCACTTATCCGTCGAAATGATGGGTTTAACAAGCACACTCCGCACGCCTGCCCGGTGAGCAGCCATTACGTCCGTCATCAATTGGTCACCAACCATGACCACCTCGTGTTTATTCAGGCCCAAACGCTTGCGGGCATTGTTGATTCCCCAGCTCAATGGCTTTAATGACCGTGCAACAAAAGGCAGGTGGAGTGGTTCTACAGCCCGACCAACCCGATCGGCACTGTTGTTAGAGATGACGATTAAAGGAATCCCAAAACGATGGAGCTCATCCATCCACTGATGCAATTCAGGAGTGCCGTCAGGATTGTTCCAAGCAATCAAAGTGTTATCCAAGTCAGAAAAGACTGCACGAATCCCTTCTGCTTTTAATTGTGCCGGTGAAAGGTCATACACCGTTTTTACCATCCAGGTTGGTTTAAATGATTCTAACAAAACGTTACCTCGTTTTATCCTTTTTGTTTTCAATTATACCGACAGTCTTTTGGCGGTTCAATTATATAAATGGTTCAATCAACCTTCCCGAACCATTATTTTGATCAATCCAGAGTAAGCAAAGACCTCCTAGAGTCCGGATAGTCCAAACACCAGGAGGTCTTTTCATTATGTTAAATCACAAGCTTAGTTCAATGCCTGCTTAGCTTGGTCAACGATTGCCTTGAAAGCATCTGCATCGTTAACAGCCAGGTCAGCCAGCATCTTACGGTTGATGTCGATGTTAGCCAACTTCAGACCGTGCATCAACTTGCTGTAGCTGATGTCGTTCATACGTGCACCGGCGTTGATCCGTGCGATCCATAATTCACGGAACTTACGCTTGTTAACCTTACGATCACGGAAGGCGTAAGTACCACTCTTCATCACTTGGTCCTTAGCAGTCTTGAAAAGACGGTGCTTGGACATCGTGTAACCCTTTGCTAATTTCATGATGCGCTTACGACGAGCGCGCGTAACTGTTCCACCCTTAACTCGCATAGTGGTTTCCTCCTATTTTTTCGAATTAATTCTTCAATTCAGATATTAAGCGTAAGGAAGCATCTTCTTGAAACGCTTCTTGTTAGTCTTGTCCATCATGCTTAATCCACGTAATTGACGACGCTGTTTCTTGGTCTTACCGTGGAAACGGTGGCTAGTGAATGAGTTACCACTCTTAAATCCACCCTTGGCAGTACGCTTAAAACGCTTTGCAGCAGCGCGATTAGTCTTCATCTTTGGCATAAGTATTCCCTACCTTCTTTAATTTTTTGCCTTATCAGTAATTGGGGCGAGCGTTAAGAACATGCTGCGACCTTCCATCTTAGGACGTTGAACAACACTAGCAATGTCCTTAGTTTCTTCAGCCATACGTTCGATCATGTCTCGACCGATATCCTTGTGGGTAATGGCACGACCACGGAAGCGCAAAGAAACCCGAACCTTATCGCCCTTGGCAATAAACTTACGAACCCGATTTAACTTGACGTTGAAGTCGTTGGTATCAATCGTCGGACTCAAGCGGATTTCCTTAACTGCTTGCGTCTTTTGATTCTTACGAGCTTCACGTTCCTTCTTCTGCATCTGAAAACGATACTTTCCGTAGTCCATGATCCGGGCAACCGCAGGACGAGCCTTTGGTGCTACCAATACCAGATCGAGGCCAGCATCTTCAGCTAATTGCAATGCTTCCCGCTTGGACTTGATCCCGAGTTGTTCGCCGTTCTGGTCGATCAAACGAACTTCCCGTGCGCGAATACCGTTGTTGACATTCATTCCCTGAGCTATGGCAATACACCTCCAATTTGATAACGAAAGAAGAAGCAAAAAAGCGGGGTGCAAACCACACCCCGCTAACGTCGATCACTCGACTAAATTTCTACTCGTCAGCCCGGTCACTCTAGTCACCAAGGCGAGAAGCGGGTGCTTCTGCTTTTCTTTCAACATTTATATAGATTACAAGCTTTATCGCTTAATGTCAAGCAAGCAGGCAAATTATTCCTTCACCCGCAAGTTTTTACCAGAAATCACTAATTCTCGTGATAAGAAACGGACTCTTTCCATAATGCGTTGGGCTTTCAGTGGTTCGGAACCACCATTGTTATCTTGTGCCAGGTGGGCCGTCAACTCAGCCATAGTGAAATTAGATGAGAAGAAGGTTGGCAACTCTTCTTGCATCCGGTATTCCAAAATGACCCCCAACACTTCGTCACGCAGCCATGGCGACAAAGTGTCAGCACCGATATCATCCAGCATTAAGACTGGTGCCGACTTGACCTGGTCACGCAACTGGTCAGTCGTATTGCTGCTGATGGCACTCTTCATCTTGACGGCAAAGGTCGGGAAATGGACCAAGGTACTCTTGATCCCACGTTGCGCTAAGGCATTGGCAAGAGCCCCTAAGAGATAGGTCTTGCCGACACCAAATTTCCCAGTCAGGTAATAACCTGGCATGAAGTGAGAACCATCGTACTCCTGACTAAAGGAAACCAGTTTACCAAAGGCAGCGGTCCGACTTGGCGAGCTGTTTTTGCCTTCCAACCAGAAGTCGTGGAAATTAGCCTCACGAATGTTTTTCGGCATGTCCATTGTGGATACCCGATCGTGAAGCTCCTGGGCCGCCTGTTTGGCAAGGTGTTCTTTGGTGGGAACATATGAAACATCAATCTGGTGGGCTGCATAGACCAACTTGGGTGTGTAACCGGGAGCCACACTGATACCACCCTGTTTGATGATGTTCTTCTGGTGAACATATTCATACAGCTTAGATTGGCCCCGCTGGATTGCTTCTTGAGTCAAATCGTCTTGGTGGTCGGCTAAAAACTTTTTGACGTCCGGGTCCTGGAAAACTTCCGCCATCAACTGCTTCAGCTGACTGCCCTGTTGCTGATCCTGCCAAAAATCATTTACTGCTTTCATTGTTCTCACCTCGCTTGCCTGAGTCATGACTTGCCTGTTCACCCTTCTCTAACAGGCGCCGCATAGCAGCAGCCTGTTCGGGACTGGCCTCTTCATTTTGTTCTTTGTATCCTGGTTGAGCCCATTTTGGCAACTGCTCATGAACGGCTTTTTTCTTGTAATAGGTCTTATGTGGCCGCTTCAAGCTTTGCCGGTTCTGCTGGTAATTCTTGGCGGCCTTCAACGCGCTGGAAGCATCCTTCACGCCCTGCTGCAGCCAGTTGTTGGCAATTGCATCCGCAAAGTTGGCGCTCAAGCTAGCATTCCCTCGTTCTCCAATTATATACCAGATCAAAACGTTTACCGCAGCGGGATTGAGGTTGCTGACCAGCCTTTCCACCGTATTCTTCTCGGCTGGACTGATATAACCACTCCCCGTTTGCTGCTTCAACTGGGCTAAGAAGTCAATCGGCCGCATTCGTTCACAAGTCGCAACCAAGGACCGTTCCTGGTCGGACAAATCGTCTGTCGCTTGAGATGGCGCGGTTGACGGGGTCGAATCCGTCTGACTGGGTTCGGATTTTGGCACACTCGAATTGGCCTGTGCCCGGACTAAGTACTTAAACTGTTGTGGATCTAACTTGCCCGAAACCAAGTCAACGGCCCGGGCAATTAGTTTAGCCAGACTCAGTTCGTCTAGCCCGTATACCAGGTGCTCAGTCAAAATCAGCTGTTTGTGTTTTTGCAGCTCTTGCTTCGAAACACCCTGGTCAGCCAGTTGCTGGGCCAGAAAGTGAAAATCAAAGTCATCAGCTGGCAGCTGCTTTTTGTCCACCCGGTGATCAACCAGCTTGGTCAGCGAATCACGCGCGTTTTGGATCAATGGATCATTGATTGTCTGGCTGTTCTGATCCAGCTTAAACACATCGAAAAATGAATGGGTGATGTTTTCATAATTGGAGAGATCCAGTTGATACTGCAAAGCTTGCTGGCTTAACTGTTTAAAGTGCTCGGCACCCACCATTTGCAGGCACAGGACACTCAAGAGATCGTCATGAATGAATTCGGCAGGTGTCAAGGTCCGCTGCAGCTCTAAGAACAGCACATCGTCCTTTGCATCTCGAAAGCTTTTCAGAAGACGCAAACCCTCCAGTTGACTAAGGCCCTCTTTAGCCTGCTGCCAACCGGCGTTAACCTGCAGAAGTAGTGATGATAACGGCTGGGCATTTGTGACTAATGGATTTGGTGTCAGTTGTCCCCTTAATGCCAAAAAAAGCCCCAAAGTGTGGGGACTCATAATGGGTTGGTAGAAATCAATCAGCGTTTGCAGGTTAAACGACGCGAAATCAGGTGCGGCACAAACGACATAATTGGTGTGTGGACTTAATGCAACTTGCTCAGTCATTATGCCCACCTTGCTTCTTATCGTTGCCAATCATCGACTTAATCTCGTTCATAAAGGCGTCCACGTCCTTGAACTGACGGTAAACACTGGCAAAGCGGATGTAGGAAATTTCGTCAACGCCCTTCAGTTCTTTCATCACGTATTTACCAATGAGTTGGCTGGAGACCTCGTTTTCGCCCAAACTGCGAACTTTGTTTTCAACGTGGTCGGTAATCGCCGTCAACTGGTCCATACTGACTGGCCGCTTTTCTGCTGACCGGATCAGACCATTCAAAATCTTCTTACGATCAAATTCCTGGCGGGTCCCGTCTTTCTTAATCACTAAGAGCGGGCTTTCCTCAAAACGTTCAAAAGTGGTAAAACGAAAGCCACAGTGAATGCATTCACGCCGCCGTCTGATGCACATGCCGTCGTCGCTAGGCCGGCTATCCACCACGCGGGAACCATTTTTATGACAATGTGGACAAATCAAAGGAGACCCTCCAGTTCATACATTTTTATCAATACATTATTATACCATAATTAGGCAATTGTTCGTTTAAGCCAAGCCGCTACCTGTTCTCGCGTTTGATCAGGACCCTCATCGTTATTAATAATTATATCGGCTTGTTGGACCTTCTGTTTCAGTGGCCACTGGGCATTGATCCGTTCTTGAGCGGCAGATTGGGTCAGTTGATCGCGCTGCATTAAGCGCTGCAGTTGTGTTTGCGGACTGACATACACCACGACGATCTCGTCACACAAGGACTGGTAGCTTTGTTCAAACAGCAACGGGGCCACCAAAAAGGCCACTTTCGCCCCTTGTTCACGCAACGCGTTTAGGTGACTGATAATCCGTTCACGAATTAATGGCTGCATAATGGCATTCAATCGTCTCAGTTGACCATGATCAGCAAAGACAATCTGGCCCAAACGTTTGCGCGCTAATTGACCATCTGCATCAATCACTGTTTGGCCAAACTCTTCTTCAATCCGTTTTAAGCCGGCGCTGTCTTTAGCAACCACCTCACGGGCAACCACATCGGCGTCGACAATGGGGTATCCCTGCGTTTCTAAATAATGGCTAACCAGGCTTTTGCCCGAGGCGATGCCGCCCGTAATACCGATTATCTTCGTCATTTTTTCTCCACTAACGGCTGGCAATGCGGACAGAAAGTGGTCCCCCGTTCGGCCACCTTAATCTTAACCATCTTGGTCCCGCAGCGTGGGCAACGATCACCAACGTGGCCATAAGCAACCAGCTTTTCCTGGAAGGCCCCGGCGTTACCAAAGGCGTTCGTAAACGTGTGCACCGTCGTCCCCTTGTACTTGGTGGCCACCGCAATTTCGTGAATGATATTCTTGCGCAACGCGGCCGCCTGCTTGTGAGTCAGGGTATTGGCCGGTTGTTCAGGATTGATCTTCGTCTGCCAGAGCACTTCATCGCAGTAAATGTTGCCCAGACCAGCAACGTGGCTCTGGTTCAGCAAAAACGGCTTGATCTTACTGCGGCTCTTGCCCAAAATCCGTTCGAAGTAGTCCAGCTTAAAGTCCCTTTCAGTCGGTTCAGGGCCAATCGTCCGCAAACCGCCATACTCCATCTCCGTGCCGGTCTTCACCAGGTGCATGCGGCCAAACTTACGGGTATCGTGGTAGCAAAGGTCGGTGCCGTCATCAAGATGAAAGACAACGTGCGTATGCTTGTCAATCGGCGACCCGGTCTTCTGATTGAAGTACTTGCCTTCCATCCGCAAGTGAGAAATCATCGTTAGGTCATTGGTAAACCGGAACAGAAGGTATTTTCCCCGCCGATCAATCCGTTTAATGGTTTGGCCAATCAGTGCCTGCCGGAATTCCTCGACATCGTTTTCAATGGTTTTGCCATAATGCACGTCGATTCCGACAATTTTGCGACCAGCAGCAATCTTCATCAAGCCACGCCGCACCGTTTCTACTTCAGGCATTTCAGGCATACACGAACACTCCTTACTTTTTGTTTAAAATCATTGTAAATTAATTCTTAAAAAAAGCAAAACGACTAGCTTTTCCATGATCCCGTCTTTTTAAACAACTGAGTGTTAAGCAACAAAGGCGTCAACGTTCACTAACGCTGACGCCCTTTGTATTGTCACTGTTACTTCAAATCGTACCAGGTGTCCCCAACTTTGCTGTCAACTTTGAGTGGCACCTCCAGCTTAACTGCCGAGTCCATGATATGCGGCACCAGCTTCTCCAGGACTGGGATTTCCTCAGCTGGTGCTTCAAAGATCAATTCGTCATGGATTTGCAACAGCATCTTGGCCTGCAGGTGATGGGTCCGCAAAGCCTCATCCATGTTGATCATGGCAATCTTAATGATATCGGCCGCACTACCTTGAATTGGCGTATTCATTGCCGTCCGTTCCGCAAATGACCGCCGGCTGAAGTTCTTTGAATGGATATCCGGCAGGTAACGACGACGGTGCGTCAGTGTCTCAACGTAACCCTTCTTCCGGGCCACTTCCACAATATCGTGAACGTACTTCTTGACGCCTGGGAATTCCTTGAAGTAGCTCTGAATGAAGGCATGTGCTTGCTTCCGCGTGACGTGAATGTTTTGTGACAGACCGTAATCGCTGATGCCATAAACGATTCCAAAGTTAACCGCCTTGGCTTGGCGCCGCATGTTTGGCGTCACCTTTTCATCTGGCAACAGCTTAAAGATTCGCCGGGCCGTGCTGGCGTGAATATCTTTTCCGTCAATGAAGTCTTGCTGCAGGTTATGGTCATGGGTCACATGGGCCAGCACCCGCAGTTCAATCTGTGAGTAGTCGGAGGAGAAGATCTGCCAACCCGGATGACTCGGTACAAACGCCTGCCGGATCCGCTTGCCTTCCTCGAGACGGACAGGGATGTTCTGCAGGTTAGGATCGACTGATGACAACCGTCCCGTCTGTGTTAACGTCTGCAAGTAACGAGTGTGGATCTTCTGGTCGCTAGAGTGAATCACCTTCAGCAAGCCGGTAATGTAGGTTGATTGGATCTTGGCGATTTGCCGGTAATTCAAAATATCGTCAATGATTGGGGATTGCCCTTGCAGCTTTTGCAAGACCTCCACAGAAGTTGAATAGCCCGTCTTTGTCTTCTTGATGACTGGCAACTTCAGCTTCTCAAACAGGATGGTTCCCAGTTGCTTCGTGGAGTTGATATTGAACTCTTCACCGGCCTCGTTGTAAATCTGCTGCTCCAATTCGGCCAAGCGTTCCTTCAACTTGCTGCCCATATTCTTCAAGGTATCGGCGTTCACCCGTACTCCGGCAATTTCCATCTTTGCCAGAACCGTTGACAGCGGACGTTCAATATCCACGTACAGCGGCAGTTGCTCATTATCCTCCAGTTGCTTCTTCAACGGATCCTGCAGATTCCAGATGGCCCGGGCTTTCTGAACTAGGTGGTTCAAGAAGACGTGATCATCTTTTGGCAATTCACGTTTCTTGCCCTTGCCGTAGACATCTTCATCCGGCTGGACAGCATGATAGTCGTGCTCCGCTGCCACTTGGCCCAAGTCATTGCTGTTATCGAATGTATTCAAGAGGTAAGAGGCCAATAGCAGGTCAAAATTCAGGCCCTTAAAGTCGACTCCCATCCGGTGCAGGCCGACGTATTGTGCCTTGCCGTCGAAGGTATCCTTCTTGATTTTCGGATCACTTAAGATGTCCTTTAACGGTTGCTGCTTTAGTAACTCGGCATCGCGGCTGGCCCACCACTGCTTGCCGTTACCAATTGCAAAACCGGCAAACGGTGATAAGTGGTAGTTGGCTTCCGGCATTTCCAAATAGAAGGCCAGTTCTTGACCACTGTTTTTCAGGTCGTCTAAGTTGGCGGCCGTCAAAGTGGTGAACTCGACATCCTTCTCCTTGCCACCGTCAGCTTCATCAGGGGCGAGGTTCATCTTGGACAAAAAGGACTTGAAGTTCAATTGGGTATACAGGTCCACCAGTTTTTCTTCCTGGGGTCCTTTGTAGGTCAATTGGTCCAGCTTCACACTAACTGGAGCATCCCGCCGAATACGGGCTAAGTCCTGGCACTTGCGCGCAATCGCTTCTTCGTTGATCAAATTTTCCTTGCGCTTGCTGGCCTTCATCTGGTCAATCTGTTCATACATTTGGTCCAGTGACCCATATTCTTGGATGAGTTTTAAGGCCGTCTTTTCCCCGATCTTCGTGACACCAGGATAGTTATCAGAACTATCACCCATCAGTGCCTTGACATCAATAAATTGGGTCGGAGTTACACCCAGTTTTTCCTGCATATGAGCTGGGGTAAAATGCTCAGTCTGGGTAACTCCCTTCTTGGTGACAGCAACGGTTGTATGGTCGGTGGCCAGCTGAGTCAAGTCCCGATCTCCAGTGACAACCAGGGTTTCGTAACCGGCGTCATCCGCCATCTTAGCCACTGTCCCAATGATGTCATCCGCTTCATAGTTCTTGAGTTCATAGCTGTGCATCCCGCAATCAGCCACCAATTGACGCACATAAGGGAGCTGTTCGGTCAATTCACTCGGCGTTTTGGCCCGGCCACCCTTATAATCGGCGTACTTCTTGGTCCGAAAAGTGACTTTCCCCGCATCGAAGGCTACCAAAGCGGCGTCCGGCGTGAACTTGTCCAGCACGTGATCCAGCATCAACTTAAAGCCATAAATCGCTGCCGTATGCAGGCCGTCCTGGTTCGTAAAACGGTCGATCTGGTTGTGCATCGCAAAGAAGGCCCGGAATACGATGCTGTTGCCATCAATTAATAATAATTTTTTTGCCATGAAACTTACCTCTCTCTTTCACCTTCCTATTGTAACAAAAAGGGCGTGCAAGCAAAGCCGGAAATGACTCTGTGCATGCCCAAATTTAATCTAATAATGATCAACTAGTTACGGTCGCTCATTCCGAAAATTTGTAAGAATGAGATGAAGAGGTTGATGAAGTCTAGGTACAGCTGTAAGGCACCTAAAATTGCCAAACCGCCGACCGACATCTCACTGCCGTAGTTAACGTAAATGGCCTTCATCTTTTGTGCATCCCAAGCGGTCAGAACAGTGAAGATGATGACCGCGATGAATGAGAAGACGTAGGTGATGGCTGCGGAACGCAAGAACATGTTGATGATGTAAGCAATCATCAAAGCGATCAGTGCCGCAAAGGCGTGACTGCCAGCCCGACTCAAATCGCGCTTGGTGAACGTCCCCATCAAAGTCATCGTGATGAAGACTGCTGAAGATGACAGGAAGGCAGCCGCAATGTTAGCAGCCGTGTAAGCCATTGAAATCAATGAGAATTCGAAGCCGTAAATGACGGCGACGACCATCAACATCAAAAAGCTACCGGCTGGGTTCCGAGTGGCACTGAAGCTGATTCCCATTGACAAAGCGATTGGCAATAAGAGAATCAGCCAGACCATCCCAGGGTGAGCACTGACAAAGGCCATCGAAGCGGCGCGGAAAGGCACCATTGTTAAGTAAGCCACGAAGGCCGAAACCAACACTGACAAGGACATGTAGCCGTACATGCGTCCTAAGAATGCATTCAGGCCAGCCCCAGCGTTGACTTCGCGCCGTGGTTCTCTGGAGTAATTATCCAAATTAAAGACCTCCTATTAATTTGACTAATCTTGACGTTTATTAATGAGTATGCTAGCAAATGACCGGGTCAACTGCAAATTATTTATCTTGATCCTTCATCAATTGCGCAAAACGTTCCTCATACTTTTGGATATCACCGGCGCCCATGAAGACCAGCACCTGTGAATGATACTGGCACAGGTCTGCCACGTGATCCATTGTTAATTCAACACTGCCAGGGATAAGGGCTTTTAAGTCGTCATCAGAGACGTGACCGCTGTGTTCCCGGATTGAACCGAAAATTGGCAGGATGTAAGTCTTGTCGGTCTTGGACAGTGCCTTACCAAATTCTGGCAGGTAAGCCTGCAGCCGTGAATAAGTGTGTGGCTGGAAAACCGCGATAATCTGCTTGTCAGGGAACTTTTGCCGAGCCGCATCAATCGTCGCTTTGATTTCGGACGGGTGGTGCGCGTAATCGTCAACAACCGTGATATCCCCAACCTGCTTGACACTGAAGCGCCGTTTAACGCCCTTGAAGTTGGCCAACTCTTTTTTAATTTGATCCAGGTCAACGTGTTCCATGTAAGCAGCCGCAATCACCGCCAAACTGTTTAAGATGCTGTGTTCGCCGTATAGCTGAATGCTGAACCGTCCCAACTTCTGATCGCGGAAGTAGGCATCATAGGAAGAACCCTGGGCGTTGCGGACAATATTAGTCGCCCGAAAATCGTCGTTCTCACTGGTCCCGTAGTAGTAAATCGGCACGTCAACCTGCAATTTACGTAGGTTTTCGTCGTCGCCATAGGCAAAAATTCCCTTCTTCACCTGCCGGCCAAACTGTTCAAATGACGACCGGACATCATCAATATCCTTAAAGAAGTCCGGGTGATCAAAATCGATGTTGGTCATGATGGCATAGTCGGGATGGTAAGCGAGGAAGTGGTTGCGGTACTCGTCGGCTTCAAAGACAAAGAAGCGTGAATCACTTTCACCCACGCCGACACCATCACCAATCAGGTAGCTGGTCGGCACAACATTGGCAAAGACATGGGCTAGCAAGCCAGTCGTACTCGTCTTTCCATGGGCACCGGCGATACCGATTGAGATGTTGTTATTAACCACTTGTTCGACAGTTTGCGGGTAAGTTTGCACGGTCAGGCCCATCTCTTTTGCCCGCACGACTTCAGGATGGTCATCAGGAAATGCGTTCCCCTTAACCACGATCATTCCTGGCTTCAGATTGTCAGGGTTGAATGACAAAACCGGGATTCCCGCTGCGACAAGCGGCTTCTGGGTGAAAGTCTCTTTATCAATATCGGAGCCGGACACGTTGTTGCCTAAGCCCTTCAAGACGCGGGCCAAAGCAGCCATCCCTGTACCTTTGATCCCTACAAAATAATAGTTATGCACAGTCATGATGAATGCCTCTCTTAAGCGAACAATTGATTGCCGCGCTTAAAGTCAAACGCAGCCCCATTTTCAGCAAAGTCATCGTCCAAAATCAGGCAACCTGGCTTCTGGGGTGCATTCTTCAATGCTAATTCACGGGCCGCACAAATCATGCCGTCACTTTCAACTCCCAGCAGCTTGCCGGGCCAAATAATCTTGCCATCTGGCATCATTGTCCCAACGTTGGCAACGACAACCTTGATGTGGTTACGCAAGTTAACGGAGCCGCAGACAATTTGCTGAGTGTGGTCGCCAAGGTTGACTTTGGTGATGTGCAGGTGGTCAGACTTCGGGTGATCGCTGACCTCTTCCACATAACCTACTTGGAAGTGCGGCGTTGGATCAAAAGTCAGGCGCTGGTCCATCCCTGCTGCCTGGGCCGCCTGATTCAGTTGATCAACTTCTTCCTTAGTTAGGTTGACTTGACCATTTTCATCCTTCAAACGTGGCAAGATCTGGCTGGCATTCAAGAAATTGTAGCCTAACAAATGGCCGGATTTCTTGTCTGTCACGGCCACCACGTCACCCTTTTGACTGACGGTTTGTGCCGCCGTATCTGGTGCCGTTAATACCACTAAGATGTCTCCCATTACTTTCGGATTGTAACTTGCAATCAGCATTCTTATCTCTCCATCTCTTTCGTGTTTTTGCCATTTCTGGCACAGTCGCAATTATTGTACCATAACGGCCTGTTGATATCTGCAGACACTACTGAAATAAAAAAGCTGGAGAATCCTCCAGCCATCGTTTGTCTATAATGCTTGACTCAAGAAGTTCTCAACCTCTTCTTTGGTCTTGCGCTTCTTGTTTACCAGCCGTGCCACTTCTTTGCCATCCTGGATTACCACAAAACTTGGAATTCCCATAATGCCAAAATCGGCAGCCAGTTCAATGTTATCGTCACGGTTGATGGTGATGAACTTGGCTTGGGAGAAATCTTGTTCAATTTCTGGCATTGCCGGCTTAATGAAGTTACAGTCAGGGCACCAATCAGCGGTAAAGAATAAGACGTAGGTTCCCTGCTTGAACTTCTGGTTAAACTCGTTCATGTCCATATGAGCTAAAGTTTCCATCGCAAATCCCCCTTTGTTTTGTCCTCAATTTACCACAGTCATAATTGTCGGCACAACTATGCTGCCTTACAAGAAGATAGATAATTTGCGAATAATGTCAAATATGATAAGCTTAAGCTATTATGCCGCTAATAAAGCAAGGTGAATCAACTATATGAACAACAGCAAAAGTATCGCTAATCCTTTAGTTATTTCAATGATCTTGGGGATGTCTGGCTTCGTCGGCTGGATGGCTGGTAAATTCGCTGGCAACCGCCAACAAAGTGCCAACGCCATCTTGCGACTGGTCATTAACGACTTCAAACGTGAAGGATCGGTTGTCGGCAGTTGGATTGATCATACACCGCGACCGTTCCAGCGTTTTGCGGTTCACACCCAAGCATATCGGGGTGGGATCCAACGTGTTGAAGACGGTAAAGTTGTTAATTACCGCTTCATTGCTGATGCCTATACAGGATCCATTCTTGATATGCAAAGACATTAAAGCATTTTAAATGATAAATACCCCCTTAGCACTTCTCAGTACTAAGGGGGTATTTGTATGCGTTGAATAATTTAAGTGGAGTGTTTGATAAGGATTAAACAGTCATTGCTTCTTTTTCATCCAGAATGCTGAAGCCTAATGACTTGATGTCGTTATCAAAGCCCTTGACCGTGTCTAAGGCAACGTCAGCGGGAGTGAAGCTGCGACGTGCATTGTACTTGGCCAAAATCTTTGGCGGAACAGTGATGATGTCGATACCAGCCTTTTCAGCTTGGTAGATGTTGTAAACTTCACGGGTAGCTGCCCATAAGGTTTCAACGTTTGGATAATCGGCACACAGTTCAACACTGCGATCAACGAAGTTTTGTGGATCGCGGCCAGTGTCAGCAACCCGCCCAACAAAGAGGGAGATGATTGCTGGAGTCGTTGAGTTCAATGCAGCCAGTGCAGCTTCAACTTGGTAGTCAGTGGTGATGGCAGTGACGTTAACCTTAACGCCGCTGTTGGACAGGTCACTGATTAATTTAGTGTTGTAATTACCATTCAAGTTTAAGATTGGAATCTTAACGTAAACGTTCTTGCTCAGTGCAGATAACGTCAAAGCTTCCTTCTTCATTGTTTCAGGATCTTGGCTAAAGACTTCGAATGAAATGCAGTAGTCAGGGAATTCAGAAACAACTTCATGTGCAAATTTCAGGTAGTTAGTAATGCCTGCACGCTTCATCAGTGATGGATTAGTTGTGAACCCAGTCAGATAATCGTTCTTTGCCATTTCACGCATAGCATTGATTTCAGCTCCGTCAGAGTAAACTTTGACTGAAAATTCGTTCTTCATTTTATAGGTTCCTTTCACAAATAAAAACTATACCAATTGCGGTATTAATCATCTATGTGTCATATACTGACACTAACTAACCCAATCGTCAACCCCAATTGAGCAAATTAATTTTTCTCAAAATGATAAACGTATGTCATTAATAATCTTAAATTAACGGCAATCCAGTTATTATAAAAGCTTGTTTGTGATTTGATAATCGTTTACAAAAAGCGGTAAAAATAAAATTAATCTTTTTTCGAAATTCCCGTCAAAGCCACCTATACCAATTTATAATTTTGGTCTATTTTTAATAAAATTGAACAAGCCAAACCAATTCTCTAATTATTAATTTTGCTTGTGAAAAAGAAAGCCAGTGTCTGCAATCATGCAAACACTGGCCTTCATTCCAAGTGGTTATGTTCAATTAAAATGGGCTGTTAATTTATAAATTGGTTGCCCCAACTCACTAAATTTGTGTTCATATTCGGTTTCAACATTCTGCTTAGCCTCGTCACTGTGGTGGAGGTCCAGCCATACGCCGTCAAATTGCATGCCGAAGTTGTTCATGCTGACCAACGAAAATTCAAAGAAGCCCATATTGTCAGTCTTCAATTCAATGGCACCATGCGCTTTTAAGATCGTTTGATAGCCGCTTAAGAAGGTGTGGTAGGTTAAACGCCGCTTGGCATGGCGCTTCTTCGGCCAAGGATCAGAGAAATTCAGATACATGCGGTCAATTGAGTGGGGCGCAAAAAAGTCCGTTAAGTCCGCGCCGTCAGCACAAACCAGCTGCAAGTTCGGCAACTTTTCTGGCAAAGCCTTCTTTAAGGCAATGGCTGCCACCGTGTGCTCCACTTCCAGCCCGATGAAGTTAATCTCCGGGTGGGCTTTGGCCATGCCAATGATAAACTGACCCTTGCCCATGCCGACTTCAAGCTGCAGCGGCTGTTCTTTTTCAAATCGTTTATTCCATTCACCCTTGAGCTGAGCCGGGTCCATGACCATCATTTCTGGATGATCATGCATCAATGGTTCCGCCCATTTTTTATGTTTAACTCTCATATCAACGCTCCATTACAATTTTTTGATTCGGTAATTTAGGTAATAGTGCACCAGCACATATGCTTCGGCCAATGTCAACACCAGGTTCAAAAGCATAGTCAACCAGTGCAAATGCAACCCTAACGAGGCCACAGAAATCAAGACGGCGACAATGACCATCAATTTCTGGCTGATCTGACGAAATGCCTGCACTTTGCTTCCCTGAGCAATGGGATAGATGTGGGTAAAGGCAATCTGGTCGAACTGGTCATAGAACGGTACCAGTTGGACAAAAATCAGGTAAACCATCAGAATGGCTAGCACAGTATTCAGCCAAGCAACGGGAATGAAGAAAGCAATCAGCATGCCCAAGAAGGTCAGGCGCATGATCAGGCCACTGACTTCGGTATTTCTGACGAGGCCGCGGCTAAACAGGTAAGCCCATGGATCGCGGCCACCCAGCCAATTCACCAGTCCATCCGCAAACTTGCGCCGCCGCACTTGTCCTTGCACACTTGGCACATCCGTAAACAGGTTGAAGAAGCGATAAACACCCGTCATCCGGTCACTTTCCAGTGCAACCGTCGCCCGCCAGTTGACCCGCTTACCACGTGTATTGACATACTGGAAGATTGCATCCGCTAGTGCCACCACTGCCCCCAGCAATGGGTTAACAAACCAGCAAATGATCCAAGCCACTGCCGGAATAACCCAGCTCATCCAAGTTAAGCGTTGTTGGGCAACAAAGAGCATCCGTTGCGAATAGATCAGGAGGTTGGCCGTTTTCAAACAAATGGTACTCAACCCGATGGCCACGATGTCCAACGTTGAGAGGTGCATGATCACCATCGCTAATGGCAAGGCAATCAATACACCGGCTAAACTCATGATGATCGCTAACACCCAACTGTAGGCATAGGCAGACCGGAAATAATCCTGCATGCTGTCGGACTGGGGCAATAAGAAGACGGGGTCAGCCTTTTGAATCAAGCTGGCAACCCGCCCCAATTGCACGAACAGGGTCAAGAAGAGAACTAAGACCCACTTAGGCCACCACATTGCCGGTGTCACACTCGGCAAAGCCTGCGAATAGCTATAGGCCAAAGCGCCCAGAATAAAGAACAGGGCGATCACAAAATGGTCGTTAAACACTAAGCGCCAGTACTTTAACAGCAAGAGAAAATGGCGCTGACGCCGCTTTTCAAATAACTTATTCATGCTGGTCACCCTTAGCAAGCTGCAGGTAGATATCACTCAAAGAAGCATTTGGCTGGCCACTTTGGGCTTGTAATTCTTGCAATGTGCCCGACACCTTGACCTGACCCTCGTTGAGCAAGACAAAGCGATCACAGTAACGCTGGGCAGTATCCAGGACGTGGGTCGACATTAAAATGCCCACTCCCTGCTTCTTCTTTTCGTCAATCAATTGCAAGAGGTCATGGACGGCCAGCGGGTCCAAGCCGTAGAATGGTTCATCAACGAACAGCATTTTTGCATCTGTCATGAACGCACAGACAATCATGACCTTCTGCCGCATCCCCTTGGAAAAGTCAGCGGGGAACCAATCCAGTTTGTTGTCGAGGCGGAAGGTCTTTAACAGCTTTTGGGCACGTTGCCAGGCCGTCTCGTTGTCCAAACCATAGGCATTGATGGTCAGCTGCAAGTGCTCTCTTAACGTCAATTCATCGTACAAAATTGGCGTTTCAGGCACATAGGCGATCTGTTGCTTGTAGGCCGACGGATCAGTCTGTAAATTAACACCATTCAGCTTAATTTCGCCCGCAAATGGCTTCAGCAAACCGATCAGGTGGTTGATGGTGGTCGATTTACCGGCACCATTGAGGCCGATCAGCCCCACCAATTCACCGGGTTCCACTTTAAAGCTCACCTTATGTAAGACCGGAATTTTAGAATAGCCGCCAACTAAATCAGAAACTTCAAGTGACATAGTGTGCTCCCTTCTTTTTATCCTGCTAATTATATCACAGGGCCCCTCGGCAATTTGCTGAATGGCCGGACAATTTAAACTTGCGGTATAATGAATTTACACGATTCTAGAGAAATGAGGCGATTCCATGAACGATTGCATTTTTTGTAAGATTATCAACGGTGATATCCCGAGTTACACGGTTTATGAAGACGATGTGGTGAAGGCCTTTCTGGACATCTCACAGGTTACCCCAGGTCATACCCTGATGGTGCCAAAGAAGCATGTGCAAGATATCTTTGCTTATGACGACGAACTGGCACAGGCAGTCTTTGCACGTCTGCCAAAGGTGGCCCGCGCCATCAAGGCTTCCAACCCGAACATCAAGGGAATGAACATTTTAAACAACAATGGCAAGGTGGCCTACCAATCCGTCTTCCATTCTCACATCCACTTGATTCCTCGTTACAGTGCAGATGATGGCTTCGGAATGAAGTTCACCGACCACTCCAAAGAAATGACCCCTGACAAGTACAAGGAAATTCAGCAGTCAATCATCGATCAATTCAAGTAATTGGAGCGATTTTATGTTTGAAAAAACTAAGAGTGTCTGGAAGGCCGGCAAACGGGTTCAAGCTGAGGTTAACAACCTGCAAGCTAACCTAAAAAAGCTGGCCGCATCACAGGATAACCTAACCGCTTTTCAACACGATGTGCAACGAGCAGTGGATCGCTGGCAATTCAAGGCCCAGCCCCGCTTAGACAAAATCAACGAGCTGCTCAAACATCTCAATCAATGATTACAAAAAGGAGTGCGACTAAGAAGTCGCACTCCTTTTTTCTATTTGCTTTTAGCGAAGTGATTACTTCGAACTGCCGGAGTTGGCATTGCTTGTGCCAATTGAACCGTTGTTGTTGGAAGAGCCAGGATTCAGGTAGCCATCCAGGATGTTCTTCAAGTCCTTATCCTTAATGGAGACATTTCCCTTCTTCAGGACCTTTGAAACCACCTTGGCCATGAATGACTGCTTGTTCATGTTTTCTTCGACGATTTGCGTCTTCAAGTCATCAATGTGGGCACTCTTAGCTCCCTTGGCTGGGTGCTTAACCATGTAGATGACCTGGTAACCATTGTCGGTCTTAACTGGATCCTTCGTGTATTCACCAGTCTTAAGCTTGAAGGCCGCCTTCTTGTAGGCCGAGTCAACAGATGAGCTGGTGTTATCAAAGGCTGGCACTACCCCACCGGCAGACTTGTTTGAGCTGTCGGTAGACTTGGACTTAGCCAGTTTCTTGAATTCCTTGAACTTGTCGCCCTTGGCATTATCCAACTGGCTGATGATGTTTTGAGCATCTTCCTTGGAACCAACCAAGATTTCGGCAGTCTGCACTTTAGGCTCAAAGTTCTTCCATTGCTTGTTAATGGCATCGTTGGAGAAGGTTGAGTAATGACGGACGGCCGCTTCAAGCAGGAGTCGGGACCGAATCTGGTTCTTGAAGGTCTTAGTCGTCAGACCTTGCTGCTGCAGCACTGCACTAAATTCAGAACCGTACTGGGACTTGTATGAATTAAATTCCTTGTTAACTTGGGCATCAGATACCTGCTTACCGTATTGCTTTTGCAGGACCTTATCCAAGATCATCTGCTGCAGAACAGCCTTCCCTTGTGAGGTCTGCTTCATACTACTGTAGTATTCGCTTTCGGTAATCTTACCACCACTGGTCGTTGCAACGGCTTTGTTGCCACAAGCAGCTAACGGCAGCATCACAGCAACGCCGGCAATGATTGCCAGTAATTTCTTTGATTTCAAACTATTTCACATCCTTCTAGATTGTTACCCATCTAATATACCACAAGCAGATTAGACGGCTAATTGCTTTCGAAAATGTTTATTATTTCTTCACTCATTCTTCTTATTTTCTTCGGGCCGGTAGAATGAACGGTTGTCTAGCGCAAAGATCCGGTCGGTAAAGTCACCAGGGGCAGTTTTGGCCAATGCTGAATCCATCATCATAATGCTAGCGTCCAATTCGTCTAGATGGTGCAAGATCTCAGCCTCCATCAGTTCTGGACGCACCGGTGACCCATACTCTTGTAAACCATGGTGGGACAAAACCATGTGCCGCAATAAAACGACCTGCATGTCATCTTGGTCCAATCCCAACTCATCACAGGCGGCACAAATTTCGCCGTCAATCAGTGAGATATGGCCAATCAGTTTACCAGTAACGGTGTATTGAGTTGCAACCGCCCCGGACAATTCGACTGTCTTACCCAAGTCATGCAACAGTGCTCCAGCATATAACAAGCCTTTGTTGATGTCCGGATACAAACCGCACACCGCTTTGGCCAGCCTCAAGATCGATAAAGTATGGAAGGATAAACCACCCGCATAGGCATGGTGGTTACTCTTAGCCGCTGGCGACTTGAAGAAATCCTCGCCATGTTGCTTTAACAGGTAGAAGACGATTTTGCGCCAGGTGGGGTTGGTGATGGCTGCCACGAACGGCCGCAGATCATCCTTGATCTTATCCTCGCTCTCGGGCGCACGAGCAACATAATCTTCTGGGGCATTCGGTTCATTGACCGTTGCCAAGCGCACGTCGTCGATATTTAATTGTGGCTTCCCCTGATAAGCAGACCGGGTGCCTTCGACATAAACGACCACACCAGGCTTCAACGTTTCTTCTTGTTTCTCATCCACATCCCAAAAATTGCCGGCCAAATCTCCAGAACGGTCACTGAAGGTTAATGCCAGGTAGTCGTCGCCCTTACGTGTCTTTCGAATTTGCGCATCCTTGATCAGGGCAAAGACTTTGACCTGGTCACCATCCTGGAAGTCTGCTAATTGTTTATCAACCATATTTCGACCCTTTCCACGAAAAAAATGGGACAAGGCATTCACCTTCGTCCCATTCACGTCAGCAATTGATTATTGCAGTGCTTGTTTGTACAAGTCCTGGATTGGCTTCGTAATCGTGTCGTTCAGCTGTTGCAGCATGTTGTCCACTTGCTTTTCTTTGTCCATCAAAGCACGCACAGCATCTTTTTGGGAAACCTGTTTAGCCAGGTCCTGAACGTTCTTGATTTCATCGTCACTCAGCTTTTCGCCCTTCATCTGCTTTTGTTGAGCTTGTGCCTGTGACTGTTGGAACTTCTTGAATAAGTCAAAGGTTGCTTGATCAGCCTTCAAAGCATCGAAAGCCTGCTTCAAAGCTTGAAATTCTTGCGTTTGACTCATCTGTTGTTCCAATTCATTAGCTGTGTCGTAAATATTTACCACCATGTGATAATCCTCCTAAATATTGCTTCTTTTATTGTAGCATGCGCTCCGTCTTACTGAAAGAGCGAAGAAATGCCGTCCCATAGGCGTTTAGCTTTTTGACCTAGACTGCCGGCTCCCTGCCGAACCTGGTTGGCAAAGTCACCCGCATCCGTCCAGAAGTCGTTACCACTCTTGGTACCCTTCTGCGCCTTTTCTTGGGCGTCTTCAACCTTGAACTTGGTGCCCGCGGTGTGCGGCAGCAAACTACCCATTTCAGCCTTGAACAGCGAGTTGATGTTGTTTTCCTGAATGTTGGTCTGCTGATTTTGCTTATTATCGTAGCCTTCCCAGGTTGCCACGACCACATCCGGCGTGTAACCAACAATCCATTGGTCACGATTGGTCTGGTCATTCTTAATCCCAGTATCGGTGGTCCCGGTCTTACCGGCAAGCGTGTAGCCTATTGGTTTAGCGCTCTTACCGGTACCGTGCTTGTAGACCCCGATCATCATGCTCGTCATCGTATTTGCATTCTTCTTAGAAATGACCTGTTTGTTAGTCAACCGGGACTTGCGCTTGATAGTATGTCCAGTTGCGTCCTTGATGCTAGTGATGAAGTGACTCGTTGGCAGTTGACCATCGGCAGCAAAGGCAGAATAGGCACGGGCCAACTGTTCTGGAGAAACACCCTTCGTCATTCCGCCAAGGGCCAAGGCAAGGTTCTTATCGCCCTTCTGAACAGGGAGGCCAAATTTCTGAGCCATAGCATAGCCCTCGTTAACGCCGATCTTGTTCAATAGCCAGACTGCCGGTGCGTTCAGCGATTCATACAGGGCTTTATACATTGGCACACTGCCGCTGTACTGGTTGTTGTAGTTATGCGGCGTGTAATGGTTGGTACCGTACGACTGCTTCTCATCTTGCAAGTATGAGTCATAGTAGTAGCCATGCTCCAGTGCTGGCGCGTAAACGGCAATCGGCTTCATCGTGGAGCCCGGCTGCCGCCGCATTTGGGTCGAACGATTGTAGCCACGGAAGACGTGCTTCCCACGGCCGCCAACAACCGCCGTTACCCCACCGGTCTTCGGATTCATTGCCAAAGAGGCTGATTGGACCATTGAGCCAGTGGACTGTGGGAAATTGTCGTCATCATGATAGGTTTTCTGCATTGCCTTCTGCTGACCCTGGTCGAGGCTGGTATAGATCTTGTAGCCATCGTTCATGATTTCCTTTTCGGTCAAACCATAGTCCTGAATGGCCTCACTGATGACCGCATCGAAGTAGTAAGGATAACGGTAGGTGCCCGACGCGTGATAACCATTATTGATCGTCAATGGTTCTTTTTGATAACGTTTGGCCGCAGCTTGTGACAGCTTATGATTGTCTACCATCAGCTGCAAGACCACGTTCCGCCGTTGCTTACATGCCTCTGGGTGGGCAACTGGGTCATATGTACCTGGCGACGTGAGCATGCCGGCCAAAGTCGCCGCTTGTGGTACCGTTAACTCACTGGCGTCACTGTTGAAGTATCGCTTAGCCGCGTCCTGGACTCCCCAAACCCCGTTGCCGAAGTAGGCATTGTTCAGGTACATGGTCAGGATGTCTTTTTTAGAATATTGATTTTCGACTTCCACCGCGATGAAAATTTCCTTGGCTTTCCGCGAGAAGGTTTGCTGTTGGGTCAGAAAAGCGTTCTTGACCAGTTGCTGGGTCAATGTGCTCCCACCACCAGAAATATAGTTGCGGTGCATGATTTTGTTTTTGACCAACAACAAGCCGGCCCGCATGATCCCCTTCACTGAGAAACCATGTTCATGGTAGAAGTTCCGGTCTTCCGTTGATAAGACCGCATCAGGCACGTTTTGCGAGATCCGGTCCAGTTTGACATAAGTCCCCTTCTGCGAATAGAGGCTGCCTGCCGAATTATGGTTGCGGTCGTAAATCATTGTGGGCTTTTCCAGCCGGGATTGTAGATTCTTAACGTCGGCAGTCTTAGCTACAAATGTCAGGTAAATGCTGGCCATTAAAAAGAGGCTCAGAAAAACGATGATCAGCCACCTGGTCAACTGATAGCGATGCCACTTCTTCTTCAAAAAGCGCCATGCCCGTCGCACCCAGTCAGCCACCATCATCTTTAGTTTTTTCGTCCATGTCGACTGATCCTGTGGTGCACGTTTCATAACTTACTCCCATTTAGAAATACTGAACCCAATTTTACCACGCCGAAAACAAAACTCGATGATGCTGCTCGGCCTTAGTTAATTCTTCAACTTTAAAAACAAAAACGTGCAAACAGAAAGTTTCTGTTTACACGTTGTACTCGGCTTGAAGCGAGATTACATTTCATCAGGTGCCTTAACGCCTAACAGGGCCAGGGCAGACTTCAATACATCACTGACTGCCTGAACCAATGCCAACCGTGATTCACGACCTTCGTCATCAACGAGGATCCGGTTGTGTGCGTAATACTGGTTGAAGTCCTTGGCTAATGACAATGCGTACTTCCCGATCAATGATGGATCGTATTCGGCTGCCGCACGCTCGATCACTTCACCGAACTGGCCCAGACGCTTGATGATTCCCCAGGCTTCGTCACCGTTCAAGTGGATGGCAACGTTCTTCAGGTCAGGTTGACCGGCCTTTCGCAGGATACTTTCAGCCCGTGCGTGGGCGTATTGAACGTAAGGACCGGTTTCACCTTCGAACTTAACCACGTCTGCCAGCTTGAAGTCGATCGAGTTAGTCCGTTCATTCTTCAAATCGTGGAAGATTACAGCACCGACACCGACTTGTTTAGCAACCTCATCCGCGTTGGCCAACGTAGGGTTCTTCTCGGCAATCTGCTGACGAGCCAGCTTGATGGAGTCGTTCAAAACATCCTCCAACTGCACAATGTTTCCCTTCCGCGTGGACATCTTCTTGCCGTTCAGACTCATCAGGCCAAACGGAATGTAATGAATCTGCTTGGACCAGGTGAAGCCCATTTCGGCCAAGACAGCCTTCAATTGATCGAAGTGGTTACGTTGTTCGGCCCCAACAACGTACAGGGCCTGGGCAAAGCCATACATCCGCTTACGGAAAAGTGCGGCGGCAAGGTCACGGGTCATGTAAAGTGACGAACCGTCGGACTTAGTGATCAAAGCCGGATTCAAGTTGTACTGGCTTAAGTCCACAATCTTGGCACCACGACTTTCCTGCAACAGGCCTTTGTCAGCCAACAACTGGTCGATTTCTGGCATCTTATCGTTGTAGAAGGCCTCACCGTTGTAGGAATCAAAGTGAATATCCAACATTTGGTAGATCTTCATGAACCGGGAAAGTGAGGCAGCTCTGAACCACTTCCACAGGCGCCGAGCTTCCGGATCGCCGTCTTCCAGCTTCTTGAACCACTTCCGGCCTGCATCCGCGTACTCAGGGTGTTCGTCGGCTTCCGTATTGATCCGCACATAGTACTTTTGCAAGGTGTTGATTGGGTCCTTCTTAACGGCTTCTTCGTCGCCCCACATCTCATATGCGGCCATGAGCTTCCCGAATTGGGTGCCCCAGTCACCTAAGTGGTTGATCCGGATTGGGTTGAAGCCCACCTTGGCCAGAATGTTAGCAATGGCGTTACCAATGACCGTTGACCGTAAGTGACCCATCCCCATTGGCTTGGCGATGTTTGGTGATGACAGGTCAATTGCGACATTAGCTAAATGGCCAATGTTTTGCCCACCATAATTTTCCGGATCTTGCAAAATCGTCTGCAAGATAGTGGCGGCCACTGCCTGCTTGTCCAAGTAGAAGTTGATGTAAGGACCAGCCACAACAACTTTTTCAAAGCCTTCTTGATCCACCTTAGCGACCAGGTCTTTAGCAATCAGCTGCGGTGCCTTATGCAAAGTCTTGGCTAAAAAGAAGGTTGGGAATGCGTAATCCCCATTCTTCTCGTCTTTAGGCCGTTCAATCTTGTTTAAAATCTCTTCCGTGCTCAAATCTGGCAATGCCTTACTCAGCGCGTTCGCTACCGTTTGACGTTCGTCCATCATAAAACCTCCTGCAAATAAAAAAGTCCCCAATAGGTCTTTGCCTATTAGAGACGAGAATTCCCGCGGTACCACTCTAGTTGAATTTACATTCCACTCAATATTAATTGAACTAAAATCTGCCAGCACGCTTTCAGCTCCGTCATCAATTCGTCTTCCATCAACACGAACTTGCTGTATGAATCAAAAGCCTACTACTCCAGCAAACGACCGCTGTTAAATAAAAAAGCATCATCAAGTGACGGTGCTTAGCGGCTAAGCGGGTAACGAGAATCGAACTCGCGACTTAACCTTGGGAAGGTTATGTTTTACCACTGAACTATACCCGCAAAATGAATGAGTAAATGCTTACTCATTCGATAATACCATATTTTTATTAATTGTCAGTAGCTTTTTTTGTCTTTTTGCTCTTTGCCTTGCTGCTCTTACGCTTGCGTGACGTCTTGTTGGCTTTAGCAGCCTTTTCTTCGGCTTCTTTTTCTTCCAAAGCAGCCACTTTGCGATCTTCATCCGTCCGTGCAACAGCTTTGAGCATCTTGGCTTCACTCTTTCGAATCACAGCACGACCGTTTAATTCGTTAACGCTGGACTTGTCTGATGGGTTGAAATCATCAATGGAAACCATCAACGAGTTATCGTAAACCTTTTCGACCACACCGGAAAAGTTATGTTCCAGCTGACCAAATTTTTTGCCTTCAACAACGTCTCCAACCTTAAAGAAAGTCATTCCAGCCACCTCGCAGATAAAAGTTTCAACAGTATAAAATATTCTACTCTTTTTATAAGGCTTTCTCAAGTAATCGACATTATCGTCCGTACTTTTTCAAAAAATGATAAGATATGGTTGAGATTATTGGCTGGAGGGATGAAGTGTTGGTATTTGCCTATTTCTTAGTTTTTAGTTTACTGTTCTTAATCTGCCTGCACTTAGGTTTAAATGCCACGATTGAGAAGCGGGTGTCAAAGTGGCTGGTGCTTTGCCGCTTGTCAATTTCTGCTTTGGTGATCGGTAAAATTGTTCAGCTCTTGCGGAACCTGCATTTTTCGTGGGGCATTAACCTGATTCAAGCATTACTTTTGATCGTCGTCATGATGTTAATCGAGATGGGCTTCCGGCGTAAGCGGCTGACGTTCGGTGATCCCCACCTTAATTTAGTGTTGGAAGTTTTATCTTTGTCGGTCGCCATCATTACACTGATCTAATCAACCAGCGCCTTGCAGCTGGTTTTGACGGTCAAGCCATTTTCCTTCAACCAATTGACAGTTGTCAAAATAAGATATAGATTACGCAGTTTCCTCTTACTTAGCTTGCCAGGGAGGGTCAAATTAAAATGCTGTTGCGGGGTCCTTACTTGCAGGAATGCAGGTAAGGACCCTTCTTTATTGAGGCTCAAAGTCACAAATTGTTTGCTTTCGATTACACGCACACCTTTTGATCTGACGATGGCGGCAATTTCTTCATGAAACTCCCCTTGAATACCAGGACCAACGATCACCGCTTTCGTCCCCGGTTTAACGACCCCTGCTTTAGCCTGAGCCACTTGGTGGATGGTGCTGCCTAACTTCCGCCAATGATCCATGCAACAGCTGGTCACTACCACCAAATCTGGGGCACCAATGGCATTACTGGTATCACCGATGCCACCCATCACCGCTGGCAGAATCAACCAATCGACATTTTTCTCGGCAAAGTAATTTAAGCCAATTAAAAAGGTCCATTCAGCCTGGGTGAGTTCATTTTCGGTCATGTCTAATGGCAAGTGACAATAGATTTGGAGGAAATTATGGATATAGTCTTCTTCACTAATTGATTGGCCATTAATCTTGATCTGGCTCCGGGGATCACTGCTCAGGCCCCCAATTAGACAAGCAATTTTTAGTCCACTTTGCTCCATTAAACGATCCAGGACTTTGACAAAATCACGCTTACCATGGGTGCCCACCACGTGGATGATCCGATAGAACTGGTCAGGGCGATTCAAATTTAATAATACTTGGCGAACTAAGCCAACTCGGTCACAAGACGTATTAATGCAAGAATTGTTTTTGACAGACTCAATTAGGTCCTTATAGTTATCCACAATCATTCTCCTTATCACAATCGGGCGTTTATCCTGAAATCGGTTTCTAATATTAACATACGTGATGCGCTTACAAAAGCACTAAAATAATCAGATAAATGGTGATAAATAAAAGAATGTCAACAATAAACAAGGCGACAAGAATAATTAATTTGTTAAATTGCTGACCGTTGTGAATACTGATAAATGGATAAGCTAAAAAACACAAAAAAACCGCTAGACATATATGTCTAGCGGTTAATGATGCCCCAAACAGGATTCGAACCTGTACATGGTTACCCATACAACGACCTGAACGTTGCGCGTCTGCCAGTTCCGCCACTGGGGCATTTTTTCAACACCAACTAATATACGTTATTTTTATGATTTTGGCAAGGCCTATTTTAAAATATCTTTGTTTCACCCACAAAATAATGTGCACCGCTGGCTGACAAAGATGGTGAATCTTTTAATTTTAAAAGTATTGGGCTTATAATAAATTTAGTCTGTGCCCTTAGTGTAACTGGATAGCACATGAGATTTCGGTCCTCATACTCGGGGTTCGAACCCCCGGGGGCGCATTTTTATTTGGTCACCTATGTGTGGCCTTTTTTTGTACCTACACCACAAAAAAAGCCGCCTCAGGATGAGACGACTTCTACTAAGGGAAGGATTAATATTTTACTTTGCGAGAAAGCTCTTTTTTCAACTCAACTCATATCTTAAATTATTAAATTCTTCCGCAAAGTAACTTCACAACTTAGTGCACGCTGGTAACTACAATCTTAAAAAACACAATCTTTCTAGTTACACTTATGCTGCTTCTAGCCTACTAATACTTCAACTGCTAAGTTAACGTAGATTTCTTGTTGCATCTACTTTTCTGTCCTTCCACGCTTTTAATATACCATTAAATGTAAGCGGTTGCAAGGATAAATCCGAAATTAATTTAACAGAGCAATTAGGGCCAATAAATTGTTCAAAGCATGCAATAGAATCGTATTGGTTAGGCGTCCGGTTCGCCGATAAATGTAGGCAAAGACTGCTCCCATATAGAAATAAATTAAATATGAGATCGGCGTCGTACTGGAATGAGCCAAGGTAAACATTAATCCTGACAAAAGGATCGGCAACCAGTAGGCATCATCTTTATAAAACAAGTTCATCAGGATGCCACGAAAAATTAGTTCCTCAGCAATTGGGCTTAAAACGACCGCAGCTATTGACATTAAAATCAATGCTTGGTGGCTACTACTCATGATTGCTTTGATGGCATCATTATTGGCCGTGCTGGACTGATGGTAAATGGCTTGATTCAGTCGTGCCAGCGCATTTTCTCCCACAATCACCAGTAACCAGCCGATGACCGGCCAGCCGACATACATGATCGGTTGCTGTTCTTGTGCCGGCCAACGCCGATAACGACGGTATAACCACCATGCCCACACAATGATCAGCGCAAACACGAAGAGGTAGATAATAGGACCGATTATCGTTTCTTGACCTTGAGTATGATAGTGAGGCAGCAACATCAAGATCACCGGCGGCACCTGAATTACCAGCATTAATAATGCAATTAATAGGATCCTAATTAATAATGGCGGACGTGCTGATCTCGTCATATTCAACCCCCTATTATTTTTTTACACTGGTACTTTCACGCTGAACCAGCTTGACTGGAAACTTGATTAATTGCCGATCAATATCCGGTTTTTCAAGACGATTGACCAACAAGCGCGCACTTTCGCGTCCAATCTCGACTACTGGTTGAGCAATCGTTGTCAACCGTGGATAGACATACTGGTCCAAGTCGATATCATCATAACCAATGATTGATAGGTCACCAGGCACGTGTAAACCACGTTCATTTAGGCCACGGTACAAACCAATGGCTAAAATGTCGTCAGCACAGAAAACAGCTGAAACATTGCTGTCTAACACTTTCTGGGTAGCCTCATACCCGGCCTTCATACTGAAATCAGCGTGAATCTCGGTTAAATTATCTGCTGGTAGTCCCGCCTGCTTGATGGCTGCTTTAAAACCGCGCAAACGTTCACGAACATTGATTGTCGAGTTCGCCGGCAATAAGATCGCCATTTTCTGGTGGCCCAATTCAGTCAGGTGCTGACCTGCTAGTAAACCGCCATTATAATCGTCAACCTCAATCCGATCGGCAAGATTAGCAATCTGGTTTTGATCAAATAATAGGTACGGGACCTGCAGTGGTTTTACCAGCTTATCAATGGCCTCAGCGGTGATGGAAGCACTCGCAATGATTAAACCATCCACCGAATGCTCCAAAAGTTTACCCAGGTAGTAGGTTTCCAACTTCACATCATGGTTGGCACTGAAGACCATTGGCATATAGGTGGCATCACGACAATATTCTTGAATCCCGTGAATAAAGCTGCTGAAGAATGGGTTGCGCAAATCCGGAATCAGCACCCCTAACATCTTTGAGGAATGCAAGATTAAATTACGGGCATTGAAATCAGGAACATAGTGCAGCCGTTCTTTTACGGCCAACACACGGTCTCTGGTCTCTTGACTAAAGCGGCCGCCCTTATCGTTTAAAATTTGTGAAACCGTGGTTACTGAAACACCGGCCTCGTCTGCCACTTGCCTAATTGTTACTTTTTTTGCCATCATCGATCTCCTGTATTCCTTGTTAATCATCAAAAACTGATCGCATTACAGCCTTGGTCGTCGCACTCTGAGTTCCAAAAGCACGAAGATAGTCAATCTGTGCCAATAAAATATCATACTCCCACTCGGATGATAGATCGTGCTCATTGTAGTAATGCAGAGTCAGCTTTTGTGCAGTTAATTGATGCACAAAGCCCTCAAATTCGTCTTGTGCTTTGTATTTACGCGTTCCCACAACCACTGCTTCATCCATCGATTGTGCCTGTGTCAGCATCGTTTTCAACAAACTTTTATTTTCATAATGATGCTGTTTTAAGAAACGCTCAGTCCCCCATAAATCATAATAATGGTTTTTGCGCGCTACTGCACCTTTTATTGCAACCGTTTTTAAATAATCCGTAAATGCCCGGACCTTATGGATGCTGGTCAGGCGAATGGCAATCAGACTGCTCACTTTGCCATCCCAGTCAATACTCTTCATCAAAACAAATAAGGGGTCAATGGCAATCACGTAACCCACGTTGAAATCATTGTCATCATTAAAGTTATAAACTTCGAGCATCCGCCCTTGCTGCTGGGCCATTACTAATTGTGCCCGAATTTCAGCAGTATTCATAAGACATCCCTTTTCCGAAATTTTTTTGGCCCGCTTTCCCTGTCAGCCGGGAGTTTTTTGAGCCTGCCTGAAATCATTTCATAGGCAACGACTGCTGAATGTAGTAAGATAGTTATCGTTGTTAAATTCTATTAAAGAGGGGCCACTATGGTGATTATTACAGCAGGCATGATTGGCGTCGGTAAAACTACCCTAACTGGTAAGATTGCCGCACACCTCCACACAAAAGCATACTACGAACCAGTCGGTGAAAATCCAGTACTTCCACTATACTACAAGAATCCCAAGCAATACGGCTTCTTGTTACAAATCTACTTTTTGAACAAACGCTTTTCAATGATCAAGCAAGCTCTGACCAACGATAATAACGTACTTGACCGGTCAATTTACGAAGATGCGCTTTTTACCAAGGAAAACAACGAAGAAGGCAACATTTCCGACACTGAGTTATCCGTGTACCTAAAATTACTGGATAACATGATGAAGGATCTGAGTCAGTTGCCGAAGAAGGCGCCTGACTTAATGGTTTATTCAGAAACCGACTTTGATACGATTTTGTACCGGATTAAAAAACGGGGCCGCGATTACGAACAAATCGATAACCGCCCAGACCTAAAGGATTATTACTACAAGATGTGGAATGCCTACAAGGATTGGTACCGCGATTACGATGCCGGTCCGAAGATGAAGATCGACTTACAGAAATACGATCTGGAAGAGCCAGAACACGTCAAGGAAGTATTGGCAATGATCGACGAACGGTTGAAGACGATTCGTTAATCGATCAAACAGACAGACCGACAACAGGCGCCCAGCGTTCAGCTTTAATCGAACGTTGGACGCCTATTTTGCATTAACAATTAATCTTATTTCATCAATCGACGCAATAAACCCAATATGCCAAGTGAACCGGCACCACCTGCGATTGGCCATTGCCATTCAACCGTTTGCTTAGCAGGCGTGGCTGTCTTATTCACTTTGCTTGCCACCTGAACTTGTGGTTGAGGATGATCAACATGGACCTGTTTTGTGGCCATAGCTTTTTCCTGATCAAAATGGTCAAGATGGTAATGTTTGATCAAGAGGTTCAGCTTCTGGTCATAATTGGCATCCGTAGCGTATGTCCCTTTTAAGTGGCGCGTTGCCTCTTGATAGTTTTGCGACTGTGACCGATGACAGCGACGATACAGTGGTGCTTGCATAATTTTTCCATAGTTGTCTAATGCCGCTTCAATGCCGTTATAAACCTGAAAGTTTGCGCATACCGCACACATTTGCTTGCCGGCTTGCTCCAGAGTTGGCATACAAACACCTCCACCCTTAACGCCCATTGGATTATGGTACTTTCGATATAAGGCGCTCTGACCCCAACTGCTTTCGAGAATGGCCTGGGCGATCATCACTGATGGGTACAAGTCATAACGTTGGCCGAATTTGCGGGCTAAAGGACCAAAAAATGCAATAAAATGCTGTTTTTCTTTGTCCAGGACCGGCAAATTCTGCTCGCTAATTGTTTGCTGACCAATCCCGTCCGTCTTATTTTGAGGCGTCTGCCTTGAGCCACTGTCCGTCTCCTGATCTTGAAAGGCTTGCCGACACTGTCCCAGAGCAATCGCTAATTGTTGTTTATCGTCTGAGGACATTGCTTGTAATTCAGCTGCAGATAATGGTGGCCGTTGCCCGTTCACGATGGCTGCTGCTAATTCGTCAGCGGCTTCTGAACTATCCACTACGTCGGCTTGGACAACTACCGGAAATTGCATTAATGTCCATGCAAATAAACACATCACGATCATCAATTTTTGTTTCATTTTAATTTTCCCCCTCAATTTCTAAGTACGGGAGAAAAATAAAAAGGCCGGAAAATTTCCGACCTTTTTAACGTTATTAGTAAATGATGACCGGTTCATGGGTTTCCATGGCCTCAAAGGCAGGACCAGCGTCACCCGGATGCATGTTGCAGCAACCATTGGACCCATCAGTCAAGTAAGCCCGAGACGACCAGTTAGTCCGCCAAGATGCATCATGGAAGCCATCGCCACTATCCGTGAATGGTGACCAGTACTTAACCGGTGAGGCATAAGGACGACCATTCTTGCTTGTCCCTCGCAATGTCGCATTCTTTTGTTGGTAAAGAATATACCAGACTCCCTTAGGCGTATCTTCGCCATCGGAATGCTTACCACTGACAATGTTTGCGCTAAAGACTTCCTTGCCATTCTTGTAGAACCAGGCATGCTGCTGCTCGATAGACACTTCGACATAGGTGTCACCCAAGCCATCGTTCTTCTTAACGCCATAGCCTAAGCCGTGAGCGGTGTAACCGAGGCCCTCCAAATCAGTCTTTGCATCAACCTTGCTCTTACCGTCAACCAGACCCTGTGCTAATGTTTGACCGGCCTTATGAGCATTGATCTTCCAGCAATAGGAGCCGTCCGTTGCCGTCTTGATTTCCTTGCCGGCGTGCGTTCTGAACTTGAAGGCCTTGCCCAACGTAGCCTGCTTTTCGTTGATCTTCTTGATCTGGCTGTTAACCTTGCTGGTATCGTAGTGATAGCTGCCGTTATATGTGGCCTTGGTAATGACCTGATCAGCGTTAAACTTGTACTGTTTGTCTTCAACCTGGTAAGTAATCTTAGCGTTGTTCAAAGCCTGCAGCTTCTTTTGTTCACGCTTAATCGTTGAACTACCAGGACCCAGTGGTTGAAGATAGTAAGTTGGCAAATGCATAACCACGTCGTATTGATGGTTGCGCAGATACTTTGCCAACCGTTTCTGATCGTAGTAGTTACCTTTCTTTGGTTCAATCACATTTACATGATTGTTCTGCCAGGTAACCTTTGCATCCACTGGCTTCTTACGTGTCTCATTCAACACCGCGATTTTCTCATTTACCGCACTGCGCATTTCTTTGGCAGCCTGCGTATCGGCGTTGCTCGGCGTCACAGTCAACTCACGCTTTTGCTTGCTCGGGAAGAAGGTGACTTGCTTCTTTAATGCTGCCTTCACCTTTGATTGATCAGCCGACGTAAAGCCGGGATCAGTCGTCTTGCCAGAATAAATCTTTTGGCCATTCAAGTAGACATCATTGCTGATCTTAGTCGAAGACAGTTTGTGATAAGCCTGTTGAGCGTTCATCCCGCCAACTGCCACCCCATTCACAGTGACCTGCTTATTAAAGTGAGTTGCTTGGTGCCAGTAATTCAAGCCTAATAGGACTACGACGATAGCAGCCGCCGTCCAAGCAATTCGTGTTCCTCTCTTCATATATATCTCCCCAAAAATCGATTTGCCAGCTACTCTCACGGCTGGTTAACGTTTAGTATCATATCACTTTCTATACGGAATTATTAGTAGTCATAAGTGACATAGTCCAGCATTTTTTGATAACAAAAGGGCGCTTTGAAATAGCGTCCTTTGCAATCAATTATTTACCCTTGTCAAAGTTATTATTAAACTTCAGGATAGGAAACTTGGTCAACGTGGACCTTCTGATTGTTCTGGTCGGTCTTAACTACCATTACGTCACATGGTGATTCACGGACAACATAAGCAGCCGTTGAACCAACAATCATCCGGCCAATCACATTCAGGCCAGTGGCACCAACAACAATCAAGTCGATGTCATGCTTCTTTGGGTAGTGTTCCGTCAAAACAACCTTGGCGTTACCAACAACAACCTCAGTATGAACGTCTTCTACCCCTGCATCATGAGCCTTCTGAGATAATTCGTCAAGACTCTTGCTCATCTTGTTCTGGGCAGCGTCATACATGTGCTTATCCACAATGCCATATCCAGCAGCTGTTGGGTAGTGTTCACCATTAATTACACACAGTAAGAACAACTTAGATTGATTTTGCTTGCAAACCTGCACTGCTTTATCAAAGGCCATCTTAGACTGTTTGGAGCCATCGATACCAACTAATACATTTTTATATACACTCATACAACTCACCCCATTTTCGAATTAATCTTTTGTACACATCTATTCTACCATGTTTAACTGCAATTATTCGCCTGCAAGGTCGTAAATTGCTTTCATGTAAATTGCCATGGACGAAATCAAGTCGTCAACCGGCTGATATTCGTTGGCTTGGTGCATTGTGTTCGGGGTGTTCGGCATTAAAGCACCAAAGGCAACCCCACGCTTCATCAGTCGTCCATAAGTGCCGCCGCCCACTACTTCTGGTTGCGCCGCCGTATCGCCAGTGACGTCTTTGTACGCGTTTAACAGGGTGGTCACGATTGGGTCGCTCGGATCAACATAGTGCGGTTTTTCGAAACCATCATAATGTGCCTGGAAATGGTAAAGATTTGCCAACGGTTCAATCTTTGCCAAAAGTTTTGCTGGTTCGACACCTTTAGGGTAGCGGAAGTTCATGTCGATATGCCCAGTCTCGCCCTGCTTGAAGGACATCAGGCCAACGTTCATCGTCATCTCACCCATGATACTGTCCGTGTAGGCAATCCCCAGGTGATGGGCCCGGGTATCATCATGCAGATAATGAGCAATGAAATCTACAAAAGACTTGGCATTGCCACCTAAATTCAGTTGGGTTAAGAAAGTTGCCAGATAGGTACCGGCATTGATCCCCTTCTCTGGTTCCATCCCATGGGCAGCCTTGCCGATCACTTTCACGTGCAGGCCATCCGCTTCCTTGTTCAATGAACCATCAACTGGGTTTTCCTGGACAAAATCATCAAACTGTTGGGCAACGGTTTGTTCGTCGCTAACAGCAATCACGGCGTCAGCTTCACGTGGGACCATGTTAAAGCGGAGGCCGGAATCAAATGACTTTAACTGATCGTTGCCATCATTATTGGCGTCCATGTCCAACAGCATGGATACCTGTCCTTTTTCGCCATTGATCAGTGGAAATTCGGCATCAGGTGAGAAGCCCATCGTAGGTGCTGGTTCGGTGGCAAAGTAATGGTGCATGCCGGTCCAATTGCTTTCCTCATCGGTCCCCACAATGAAGCGGATCTTCTTATTAAACGATACGCCCCGTTCCTTCAAAATTTTCAGAGCATAGTAGCAGGCCATGCCCGGGCCCTTGTCATCCGAAGCGCCCCGGGCAAATAGCTTGCCATCCTTAATAACGGGGTCAAACGGGTCAGTGTCCCAGCCATTACCAGCGGGCATTACGTCAACATGGGCTAAGATGGCCACTGTCTCGTCACCATCACCAACTTCAGCATATCCGGCCACGTTGTCGATGTTTTTGGTCTTGAAACCATCTTTTTGGGCCATCTTTAAAAAGGCATGCAAGGCCGCTGTGGGACCGGGGCCTAATGGTGCATCCGCACTGGCCTTTGTGTCGTCGCGAACACTCTTGATTTTCAATAAGGTCGTCAAGTCACGCAGGTAGTCATCCTGGTGATCTTTAGCAATTTGTAGCCAATCAGTCATTTTGAGTTCCCCTTTTTAAAAGACTTATAGAAGTATGATACCATATGTGGTAATCACTCTTTACGCAAAGGCTCAAAGGATTTTCAAAGGAGCATTATTATGCAAGTCTTAGATGATTCAATTTTGATGAAAGTAATCAAGCCACGGCCACAGGAGAGTTTCAAGGGAACCTTTGGCAAGATCTTGCTTGTCGGTGGCAATCACCAATTTGGTGGGGCCATCATCATGGCAACCACCGCTGCCGTTTATAGCGGTGCGGGTCTTGTCACAGTGGCAACCGACAAGATCAACGCTGGACCACTGCGTTCACGCCTGCCAGAGGCCATGGTAATCGACTTTGACGACCAAGAAGCCGTTAAAAACATGGTTGAAAAGGTCAACACGGTGGTTGTCGGGCCGGGCCTAGGTGAGGAAAGTGAGAGTCGAGCCGTCCTGGATAACGTCTTCTCCCACACCCAACCGGACCAAGCCGTTGTGATTGACGGATCAGCAATTACGATGATTGCCAAACAACACATTCAACTGCCAAAGGGGCACCTGATCTTCACACCCCACCAAATGGAATGGCAACGCCTGTCAGGCATTAAGATCAGCGACCAAGTTGAAGCAGCCAACCGTGAAAAAGTTGACCAGTTGGGTGGGATCGTTGTACTGAAAAAGCACCACTCAGAAATTTATACAGCGGACAATACCTATCAACTGCCAAATGGTTCGGCCGCTCAAGCGATTGGTGGAATGGGCGACACTTTGGCTGGAATGGTCGGTGGTTTTACTGCTCAATTCCGGACCAACCTCACCGATGCTGTTTTGGCTGCCACTTACGCTCACAGCGCCGTAGCTGACCAGATTGCCGAAGACCAATACATCGTCCTGCCTCATCAGATTAGTCTGGCCCTGCCACGGTTCATGAAGAAAGTGGCTGAACAGAGTCACGACCAACAAATTGGTTTTATTCACTAAATTTACAAGGAGAAACTATGACAGCACCTTTTAAAGCAATTGCCGTTGACATGGACGGCACCTTTTTGGATGATCAAAAACAGTTCAATCGCAAGCATTTCAATGAGCTCCTGGATAAATGCCGGGCACAAGGCGTTCGCTTCGTCATCTGTTCTGGCGACCCCTTGCTCTGCTTGCAGCGCTTCTTCCCAGACGAACTGAGTGAATTGACCATTATCGCTGAGAATGGCGCCCAGGTCGAAGCGGCTGACCAGCCAGTGATCGTCAAGACGATGGACAAGCGACTGGCCCATGACATGATCAGCTTTCTGGTCAAGTCAATGCACCTATCCCCAGTTCTGTCGGGAGTGAATGGCGGCTATATTGCCCGTGATGCTGATCCGGCTGTGATCGACCACCTTTCCTTCTATTATCCCGTCTTACACCGGATCGATTCCTGGGCTAGCTTGCCCGACGATCAGTTCTTCCAGGCTTCCTTCTTGATTGACGACTCAGAGGTCAAAGCCGCTCAAGATCGTCTTCAGCAGGAATTTGGCGATGAACTCACCATTACACCCAGTGGCAACGGCTCCATGGATCTGACCATCCCCGGAATCAACAAAGGCTGGGCACTTCGTCAATTAATGGCTGACTGGAACATTACTGGCGACGAACTCGCTGCTTTTGGCGACGGTGCCAATGACGTTTCAATGTTGGAATTGGCCAAGTATAGCTTTGTGATGCCCAATGGTGGTCCCGAGGCTGCCGCAGCGGCTAATTACACCGCCCAAGCGGACAACAATCATGATGGTGTCTTGACCACCCTTGATCGATACCTGAACTAAGATTTCTATCAATAAAATAAGGGCGGACCATGAAGATTTCATGGTCCGCCCTTTTAAGTTTGATTTTAATTATGCATATGCAGACGCTGGCGAAGACTGTCAAGTGGTGCACCCAGAATACTGTCAGCCAAACGGTACCGCAAAGCGAGATAAGTGAAGATGGCCACTCCGAATGCGACCCCGACGACCAAAGTGAAGAAGGCCGCGTGTCGAGCATATGGACTGATGAAAAGGCCAAATAACATCATCAATGCCTTCACACCGACAAACATGATCAACGAGTAAGCCAAAATCTGGTTGGTTGCTTTGGCCATGTCGTTAAAGTGCAGCCCAAATTCCATGTTGAAGGAATGAATAACCAGATAGTTCAGGCCAAACATTGAGAGCCCCGTGGCCAACAGTGGTCCTAAGCCCTCTAAAAGCCAAATACATGGAACTTGCAGGATGAACTTCACCACCACGCCGATGAAGAGATATTTGATCATCCGCCGATTTTCAGAGATTCCCTGCATCATTGCCGCAACTACGGTGTACATCCCCATCGGAATCGACACGAAGGTTGCAAACTGAAGAACAGTGATGCCGGCCGCATCGTAACGGTAGAAGACGGTATAAAGCTGTGATGCCACTGCTTCCACACCTAACGTGGCGGGAATCATGACAAAGTAGAACATCATCAGGGCATTTTCAATCTGCCGCCGCATGCTCTCCTGGTCTCTTTGTGCCCGAGCCGTTGCCAAGAGCGGAATGGCAGTCACAGCCAGAGCAGTAGCAAATGAAATGATAATCATGTAAAGCTTATTGGCGTTGAAGGAGAACAGCGCGTAGACGGCGTTCAACTGGTAATTGGTGTAGTTGCCAAACCAATGCATGATTCGGTTGAAAGTGTATTGGTCAATCAGCTGGTAGATCACAATCCCTGATTCAACAATGATGAAGGGAATTGACTGGTAGATAATTTTAACGATCAAATCAAACGAAGAGATGTCACGATTGTTGTTCCCTTCTCGCTCCAATTGTTTCATTTCGCGAGAGTGGCGCATGTAAGAATAGGTCAGCACCATAATGGCTCCCAGCGCACCGATGAAGGCGGCAAAGGTTGACTGCGTAACGGCGACCACCCAGCTACCCTTCTGAATCTTCATGATCAAGAAGGTAGCGACCAGCATGTAGATGACCCGGAACAGTTGCTCAATGAACTGGGACATCGCTGACGGCGCCATCCAGTTATATCCTTGCAAGAATCCCCGGGTGATGCTCATCGGCGGAATAATCAGGACCGCCCATGCCAAAGAACGGACGACGGGAACCACATTGGCGTCCCCATCGGCCAGGATGTTTGCCCCAAAGGCCATGATGATTGCACAGATCACACCCATCGCGGCCGACACGTACATTCCGGCATGGTAAACCCGCTTGCTGACAATATATTGGTCCAGCCCATTATAGTGACCAACCAATTTCGACATGGCTGATGGGATCCCCGCCGTTGCAATCGTTAGAAACATGCTGTACAAGTTATAACCTTTAGCAAACAGCGCATTGGCCTGTGTACTATAGGCACCAAACCATGTTACCCACGGGATCACGTAGATTGCTCCAAGGATCCGTGACATGATACTACCAGCCGTCATCCATGCTGACCCAGACAGCATCTTATTCCGTGAATCTTGGAATGTCTGTTGGGCCGATGACGTTGTCTGTTCTTGATTATGAGTTTCCATCCTCTACACCCTTCTAATGATCTAAATAAGCAATACGCCTATTTTAGCTTGTTAAAATCACCTATGCAATTATGTTATTTAATATTGGCTCAAATCTGTCTCAATCATTTCGACCTGTGCGCCTTTGCCCAGGCGGTTTTGCACGCTTTGCAGGCTGGAAGGCTTCGGCACCGGTTCATAATGACTTTCCAGATCAATGATGATGATTGCTAAGCCGATTTTGGCCCGCAGGCGTGCCCGCTGTTCATCTGCGTCAGTCACGTCTGCATCCGGTAGGTCGGGAAAATGGATCACCGTCTGTCCCTTGTCTTGTTTGATCACGGCTGGATAAGCAACTTCATTCTTTTCCATGACTGCTCCTTTGCAAGCACAAAGCGGTCTCCAGCTTCAATAACGAAGTCTGGAGACCGTTTTTCGTTAGCTAATTATTTAACGACGATGTTGACGATCTTGTTTGGAATGACAATGACTTTCTTGACGTCCTTGCCAGCAACAAACTTCTGCACGTGTTCGTCAGCTAATGCCTGCTTTTCAACGGCATCTTTGTCAGCATCCTTTGGTAATTGCAGCTTGGCCCGAACCTTGCCGTTAACCTGAACGATTACTTCAACGTTCTTTTCGACTAACTTGCTTTCATCGTAAGTTGGCCATGGTTGGTAAGTAATCGTGTCACTTTCGTGGAATTGACTCCACAGTTCTTCGGCTAAGTGCGGCATGATTGGGGCGATCATCTTAACGAAGCCTTCCATGTATTCAACCGGCAAGTCATCAACCTTGTAAGCTTCGTTGACGAAAACCATCAGTTGTGAAATGGCAGTGTTGAAGTGCATCCGTTCGTAATCATCGGTGACCTTCTTAACCGTCTGATTGTAAACCTTGTCCAGCTTGTGGTCATTAAAGTTGGATACCCGGTCACGCAGGTGGTTGTTTTCATCCATCAACAGGCGCCATACACGGTGAACCCACTTGTTGGCACCATGAAGACCCTTTTCATCCCACGGCACACTTTCTTCCAGTGGGCCCATGAACATTTCATAGAGCCGCAGCGTGTCAGCACCGTACTGGTTAACAATGTCGTCTGGGTTAACCACGTTGCCCTTGGACTTGGACATCTTTTCGTGGTTGGAACCTAAAATCATCCCTTGGTTAACCAGCTTCATGAATGGTTCAGGGGTTGGTACTAAGCCTTCGTCATACAGGAACTTGTGCCAGAACCGTGCGTATAACAGGTGCAATACGGCGTGTTCGGAACCACCGACGTACAGGTCAACTGGTGACCAGTAATCCAGTGCCCGCTTGGAAGCAAATTCCTTATCGTTGTGAGGGTCGGTGTAACGCAGCCAGTACCATGAAGAGCCGGCCCATTGTGGCATCGTGTTGGTTTCCCTCAAACCGTGACGGCCATTCTTGTCATAAACGTTGACCCAATCCTTAATCTTGGCCAGTGGTGATTCACCAGTCCCGGATGGCTCAATGTTGTCGGTGTTTGGCAGCTTCAGTGGTAATTCATCTTCAGGAACTAAGGAAGTCGTGCCATCGTCCCAGTGAATAACCGGAATTGGTTCACCCCAGTAACGTTGACGGCTGAAGATCCAGTCCCGCAGACGGTAGTTAACCTTCTTGCCACCACAATGGTGTTCAGTCAGCCAGTCAATCATCTTGGCCTTAGCTTGTTCAATGTTCAAGCCGTCCAAGAAGCCGGAGTTCACGTGCTTGCCATCGCCGCTGAATGCTTCCTTGGACAAGTCAGCACCCTCGATGATTGGCTTGATTGGCAGGTCGAACTTCTTAGCAAAGTCGTAATCACGCTGATCACCGGCAGGCACAGCCATTACGGCCCCAGTACCGTAAGAAGCCAGTACGTAATCGGAAATCCAGATTGGCAGCTTTTCGTTGTTAACCGGGTTAATAGCGTAAGCACCCGTGAACACACCGGTCTTATCCTTGTTCAGATCCGTCCGTTCCAAATCAGAACGACGTGAAGCTTCTTCTTGGTAAGCCTTAACCGCTGCCTTCTGGTCAGGCGTAGTGATTTCGTTGACCAGGTCTAATTCCGGAGCCAGGACAACGTAAGAAGCCCCAAACAGCGTATCGGCCCGGGTAGTGAAGACTTCAATCTTTTGATCGTCGTGGTCAGCAATCTTGAAGTAGATCTTGGCCCCTTCTGAACGGCCAATCCAGTTGCGTTGCATTTCCTTGATATTTTCCGGCCAGTCAATCAGGTCCAAATCATCAATCAGCCGATCAGCATAGGCAGTGATCTTCAGCATCCACTGCTTCATTGGCTTACGGTAAACTGGGTAACCACCACGCTTGGTCTTGCCGTCTTCAACTTCTTCGTTGGCAACAACCGTGCCGCCCATGAAGTCTGGTGCCCAGTTAACCATGGTTTCCTTTTCGTAAGCCAGGCCCTTCTTGTACAGTTGTTCAAAAATCCACTGGGTCCACTTGTAGTACTTTGGATCGGTCGTGTTGACTTCACGATCCCAGTCGTAAGAAAAACCAAGTGACTTGATCTGGTGACGGAAGTGGTCAATGTTCTTGTTCGTGAAGCTCTTCGGGTTGTGGCCGGTCTTCAAAGCGTATTGTTCGGCAGGCAGGCCAAAAGCGTCAAAGCCCATTGGGTGCAGCACGTTGAAGCCCTGCATCCGCTTCATCCGGGCCATCACATCAGTAGCGGTGTAGCCTTCGGGGTGGCCAACGTGCAGGCCTTGGCCAGATGGATAAGGGAACATGTCCAAAACATAGTATTTCTTCTTGTCCCGGTTAATCTCAGCGTGGAAGGTATCATGCTGATCCCAGTAACGCTGCCATTTTTTCTCAATTGCTGAATGATCGTATGCCATAGTGTCTCTCCTTTTCAACGACGTAACGAACTTCTCCTGATTCTGATCACAAAAAAAGTCCTGTAGATGTCTATCATCTACAGGACGAAAAGTATCCGCGGTACCACCCGTAATTCTACTAAAAAGTAGCTCTCAACGGCTTTAACGCGGCCAACGCTGTTCCTTACTATTAATTCAGCAACAGTCGATTTTAGGGCCAGTTCACTGCTGTCCGCCCCGCATTTTCACCACCATGCGGTCTCTGACGACTTTCAACGGCTACTATTCCCTTCGTGATCAGATATTACGCGTATCATAGCAACTTTAAAGCGCAAATGCAAGCAGATTCTCGCGACTTTTGTTAGGATATAGGAGTAATTAAAGGAGTCTGGACCATGAATAAACGTACTAGCTGGCTACTATTTTCACTTTGCCTGCTTATTTTTCTTAGCTTACTGATCTTAATATCAACGGTTCCTCTGCGAGTGACCGCGGTTGATTCCATGATTCGCAACTGGGTCAACCAATTCCATTCACCAGTTGCCAATGCCTTTTGGGAACAAATCACCAGCATGTTCAATGCGCAGGCCTCAGTTTTCTGGGCCTTCGGAGTGTCTCTAGCCGCCTTTATCGGTCACGACTGGTACTTTGGCCTGCAAATTACGAGCACGATCTTTGGCGGCCTTATCTTAAACCACTTTGTGAAAATCGTCGTTTGTCGGCCACGGCCGGTCATCAGGGTGCTCATGCATTATAGCGGCTACAGTTTTCCCAGCGGCCACTCGTCAACCGCCGTCTTAATCATGGGCTCACTAATCTTAATGGTTAATCATTGGCTGCATTCCCGCCACCTCAAGGCCCTTTTGGATACCTGTTTGGTCTTAATCATTATTCTGGTAGGATTTTCACGAATCTTTGTGGGCGCCCATTTTCCGAGCGACGTCCTCGCCGGCTGGTCGCTAGGTGTCTTCGTTCTTTCCGGAATCAACTTGCTAGCCATCAAATTTGATCCGTCTAAAGTGATTCATCAGCAACCATAAAAAGCTGCCCACAGTGGTTTGTGGGCAGATTTTTTAGTTTATTAGCCTAAAATCTTTTTCAATTCATCAACCTTGTCCAGGTGTTCCCATGGCAGGTCAACATCTGTCCGGCCAAAGTGGCCATAAGCGGCCGTCTTTTCGTAAATTGGCCGTTGCAGGTCGAGCATCTTGATGATCCCAGCTGGACGCAGGTCAAAGACTTTACGAACGGCAGCGATCAGTTCATCGTCTGATTTAGTACCAGTGCCAAAGGTGTCAATGGCAATGGAAACTGGTTGAGCAACCCCGATGGCATAAGCAATCTGGATTTCCAGCTTCTTTGCGTAACCAGCAGCGACCAGGTTTTTGGCGATGTAACGGGCAGCATAGGAAGCACTGCGGTCCACCTTGGTAGCATCCTTACCGGAGAAGGCCCCACCACCATGGTGAGCAGCACCACCATAGGTATCAACAATTACCTTCCGACCAGTCAAACCGGCATCCGCTTGGGGACCACCGATAACAAAACGACCGGTTGGGTTAATCAAGTACTTGGTCTTGTCGTCCAACAGCTTGGCTGGGATCACGTGCTTGATGACCTTTTCGGTAACGTCATGACGGATCTGGTCCAGGCTCACATCCGGATCATGCTGGGTACTCAATACCACCGTGTCAACCCGGAATGGGCGATCGTTGTCATCATATTCAACCGTAACTTCCGCCTTTGCATCTGGACGCAGGTATGGGATCTTGCCTTCCTTGCGTAACTTAGTAATGTACATCATCAAATGATGGCTCAGCATTAAAGCTAAAGGCATGTATTCTGGTGTTTCATCCGTTGCATAGCCAAACATCAGACCTTGGTCGCCGGCACCAATCTTGTCCAGCGGGTCTTCGTTACCTTCACGGGTTTCAACGGAATCGTCAACCCCTTGCGCGATATCAGGTGATTGTTCATCAATCGCGGTAATGACTGCACAACCGTCGGCATCGAAGCCGTACTTGCCGTCGGTGTAGCCAATCCGCCGAATCGTGTCCCGAACAACCTGCTGAATGTTCACGTAAGCCTTGGTTGATACTTCACCAAAGACTAATACCAAACCGGTTGTAACGGATGTTTCTACGGCAACCCGTGATTGCGGATCCTGCTTCAACATTGCATCCAGGATGGCATCACTGATCTGGTCAGCGATTTTATCCGGGTGTCCTTCAGAAACTGATTCGGACGTAAATAAATGTTTCTCTGACATTGTTAATAATTCCCCCATTTAAAACTGAAACTAGAGTTCTTGCGGTTACAAGGCAGCGAAGGGTCGCCCCTCCTCCCATCGGGAATTTGCTTCATAACGAGAAACATCTTATCACAAATCGTGAAAGACATTCAAATCAGGCCGCTGAATCTGCTATACTTAATTTTATGTAGACAAAAACAAAGGAGGCGTTATCTTCATGGTCAATCAACTAAAAGACGAATTATTCACTGACCGCTGGAAGGCAATTTTCGCGTCCGCCTTAATTCTGTTAATTGCTTGGTCATACGCACCCTTTGCTTACGTCGTCGGCATTTCCGGCAACCACTTTGACACCAACATGGGCTGGTTGTTCATCTACGAGGTTTGTATCGGCTTAAGCGTCACCCTGATTGTCTATGGTCACTTTAAGTCATTACTATCTTGTTTACCCAGCGTTTTAAGCATGGTCACCGTCTTGTTAGCCTTTAATAAGCTGCCGATCGTAATGGGGCTCTTACTCTTATTGCCCGTCTTTTTGCTGCTTTCGCAAACACCGTGGCTAGAGTTCAACAGCTGGTATGGTCTGATAACTTTTGGCCTCTTGGTTGCCCTATCAATTGGTAGTGTCTGTGCCTACAACAGCCTGCACTTCATATCGTGGGAGATCGTCTTCTTCCTCTTACCGGTGATGGCCAGCTGCTGGTATTTCATGGCCCCGTTCTTTCTAGAGAAACAGTCATTGTACTTCCCTATTTTGACGGTCCTGGCCCTGAACCTGATTGCCTTTATTTTCACCCGGACCCTGCGTTGGCAATTATTTGTGGCCACTTTTCTGGTCGTTTCATTCTGGCTCTTGATCTTGTTTAACCGTCACCGGCGCCCATCATTCATCCTCTTTAGTTTGGCTCAGATGTTGGTGATCGTGTTGATCTACTGGAGTTAAGACTTCTTACTTAATTAAAATTGATCGATAAAAACAATAACTCCGCAGACTCTTCAGTTTGCGGAGTTATTTTCTATAATTACCAATTATCAACAGTCAGCTGGTAGATGCCGACTGCACACAGATACGAAAAGATGATGGTGGGGCCGACAAAACGAAAGCCGGCCTTCTTCATATCCTTACTGATTTTTTGTGACAGGTCGTCCTTCGCTGGCAGTTCAGCACCGTTAGCAAAATGCATTTTGCGCGGCTGACCCTCAACGTACGACCAAAGAAAGTCGCTTAAAGTTTTGCCCGCCTGATGCCAGCTTTGGATCAACTTGGCATTATTAACCGTCGCTTCAATCTTCCGGCGGTTGCGGATGATGCTTTTATCTTGCGTTAATTCAGCGATCTGCTCCGCGTCAAATGCGGCCACCTTGTCAATTTCAAAATCAGCAAAGGCCTTTTCAAAGTCCGTTCGACGCTTCCAAATCGTTTTCCAGGTTAAACCGGCTTGAAAAAGCTCCAAGCTTAGCATTTCAAAAAGCCACTGGTCCAACTTTGAGGGCTGACCCCAGTAATGATCATAGTAATCTTTCATCAGGGCGTCATCGGCCCACGCAGGGTATGTAGTCATCTGATCGTCTCCTTATTTAGGTATTCAATAGTTAATTACGGCTATTACCCTGTTTTTCATCTTTTAAAATTAAGGCCAAAACTAAGCCGATCAATTCAATGACGATCATGACAATGAACACGGCCCGGTAACCATGCAAGGAAGCGGCCAGTTTGCTCAGGCCCGCACGTTGACCAGCCGCAGTCAATCCAGTGAGGATCATCGTGGCAACGGCGACCCCGGTTGAACCCAGGACCTGCCGAATCGTTGTAATGACGGCTGTCCCGTGTGATACCAGTTCATCCGGCAAGGAGTTGGCACCAAGGGTAACCGCTGGCATCATTACAAAGGCATTGCCACCTTCAATGACCATGGCGCAGACGATCATGCCCAGAAGGCTCTGCATGTTGATCAAGAAGAGGCCGGCAACCCAGCCCGCGATAATCATCAGCATCCCAATACGCAGCGTTAACTTAAAGCCTAACTTATCTGCCAGCTTACCGGTTAATGGGTTCAGGATACTCAAGAAGACCGCTCCTGGTACCAAGGACATTCCAGAAATGAACGGGCTGACCTTCAAGACGCCCTGGTAATAGAGTGGGAAGATAATCGTGACAACAATCAAGGCCACGTAAGAAATTCCCGTTAAGAGGATGGCCAGGTCATAATTGAAGGTCTTCAAAACCCGCAATTCCAGCAATGGGCTTTCCAAGTGGAACTGCCGCCAGCAGAAAGCAACGATGGCGATTAAGCTGACTAACAATAAGACCCCATTAAATGTCCAGTTGGCCTTACCCTTGCCGATCTGGTTCAGTACATACATCATGCCGATCAATCCCAGCGACAGGAAGACGGACAGCCAGTCCAGTGAGCTTTCACGCTTCGGCATCACATTGCGGATCAGGCCTGCCCAAGACATCAGCAATACGGCCGTGATGATGACCATGAATAAGATAAACAATGACTTCCAAGAGAAGAACTTCAATACAATCCCGGAAATGATGGGACCACAAGCCAGAGCCGAGCCCATGACCAAACCGGCAACACCCATCGTCGTGCCCCGCTGGTCTTCAGGCGTAATCTCCAGCAGCACGGTTTGATAGGACGGGAAGAGAACACCAACAGCGAAGGCTTCCATCGTCCGCCCAATCATCATGAACCAGAAACCAGAGATGCCCCATGAAGCTGGCGTAAAGAGGATCATCAAGGACCCAATATCAAATAAAGCCAAGGCGCCAATGAACATCTGGCGGAAAGTCAGGTTGTTCAGCATCCATGGACTAATCGGCATGCTGACACACATTACCAGCATGAATCCCGTAGTCAACCACTGAACGGTATCGGCAGAGATGCCAAAATTCTGCATCAAGGTCGGATAAGCCGTTGACAGTGACGATTGACTAATCGACATCGTAAAAGTTCCTAACAGTAAAGTCAGGATAAACCAGAAACGACTATAAGTCTTCCCGGCTTGATCAACTTGCTCAGACATAATTCTAATTCTCCCTTATTTAGAATGATTATTATCAGCAAATACTATTATATGTTTCCCTTGCTCTCATGTAAATGCTATACTTAGCCTTAGTAGATATCAAATCAAATACATTAGTAAAGGGGTGTGTAAGTATGGCTGTGACAGAATATGAACGTGCAATCAAGCGTCTGCAGGCGAATAAGGTCCGTTTGACGCCTCAAAGAAAAACAATTCTAAACTACCTGATCACACACCACACTCATCCAACGGTTGAAATGATCTTCAATGATCTAAAGAAGAACGATGACTCTATCAGCATGGCGACTGTTTACAATACCGTCAAGCTTTTGGTCAACTACCAACTAGTCATTGAATTAAAGAACGGTGACGAATCGATCCACTATGACTACTTCGGTCACCCGCATTTTCACGTGATCTGTGATAATTGTGGTAAAATCACCGATGTAATGAATGAACAGTTCAACCAAATCACGAAGCAGCTTGCTAACCTGACGCGCAGTGAAACTAATTATTTAGTGACCAGAAGCGATGTCGAGGTGCACGGAATTTGTCCCGATTGTCAGTACAAACTGGGGTTAGCAAACGATGATTCGCATAACGCATAAGGAGGCTAACCATGATTAGCAATGAACAGCGTGCTCATGATATGGCCGTTGCTTTAATGGCCAAACATAATGATGGTTTGGACCCGGTCAAGGCCTACCAAGATTACATCAACATCTTGTTGCCAATCTTAAAGGAAATCGATAAGGACTTCCCTACTGGCATCGCCGAACATCCAGTTGCCCGACCAAAGACACCACGCAACGATGAACCACGTCCGGAACAAAAATAATCAACTAATTGTTACATACAAAAAAGGTCCAGCTACTTACCTGCTCGGTAAATAGCTGGACCCTTTCTTTTTATTTAGGAGATTTATGACACAATTCGCTTATGTCGGCCAATCTAATTACTGAATTTCGATGTGGCTGCCATTTGCCTTTTCGCTGATCTTTGGCAGATCAAGTTCAAGGACACCATCGTTATACTTAGCGTTAACCTTCTCCAAATCAACGTTTGGCAGACGGTAAGAACGACTCATCTGACCATAACGACGTTCAGATTGGATAACTTCGCCATTCTTGTTGGCATCGTCATCAAAGGTCTCACGATGGCCACTAACGGTTAACATTCCATTGGCATAGTTGACATGAATGTCCTTCTTGTCAAAGCCAGGCATGTCAATCTTAACTTGGTAACCCTTGTCGCTTTCAGTAACATCACTCTTCATGTAGTTGGTCTTCATTGCTGGGAAGAAGTTGTCATTAAACAAATCCCGCATGTTCATCATGTCATCAAAGAAGTTATCACGACGCTGTAAATCGTTAGCCATAAAAAACATCCCTTTCAATTACTATTTCTTTTTTATTGTTTCCTTTTTCCTTCCTTACACTTTACATATTAGACCATTACTTACGAAAAACAAGAGATTTTTAGCACTTAACCGTCGAGAGTGCTAATTATTTTTAACCAATCTTGACCAAACCGTTCTGACGCCATCTCGCCGTAAGGATTGCACGTTTGTCAACTTTTGGGCGATTGGCAAAAAAATAAGTCATTTCTGGAGCATATATGATTATTTTGTCATATTTGCCCTAATAAAAAAGGAATGGCGGACACCATCCCTTTAATTGTTAGGTTATTCGTTAATTTTAGTACCAACCATGTGACTGCCAGAATGATTGTGCAGCAGTCCATGAGCCATAACGGCTGGCAACGTACTGGTCAGCTACCCGTTCCTGGTTAGCAGCGGAGTAGTCACCGTTCAGGTAAGCAGCGGATAATTGGTACTTACCAATGTACTGGCCGTTTTGGGCGCCGTAGTTACCACCAGATTCACGAGCGGCAATCCATGCCTTTGCGGCTGCGTCGTCACCGGCAACGCTAGAAGTGTAACCAGCGTTGTAAGTTGCACCACCGTTGTTAGCGGCACTTGCAGAAGCGGTGTTGTTATTTTCTGCACTAGCAGTGTTTTGACTAGTTGCGGATGGCAGGTTAGCAGCCTGTTGTGGAGTAGCAGGAGCAACGTGACCATCGTCAGTGATTACCAACTTTTGACCAACGTAAATCAGGTCCTTGTTAGCAATCTGGTTTTTGCTGGCTAAAGTGTCAACAAATGATAAATCATGTCCTAACTTGTAGGAAATGCCAGAAAGCGTGTCGCCTGCTTGTACGGTGTAAATCGAGTCGGCATTTGCGGAAGTAGCAGTTGCAGCAGTACCAAAAGCAACGGCACCGGCAACAACAGCAGCAACTTTGATAGCTTTCTTATTGAACTTCATATAAATTAAAACATCCTTTTCTTTAAAATCTGTAGTTGCATATCAATAACTTATCAACGGTTATTACTATAGACCACCGGAATTACGGCGGAATTACTACAAATTTGCAAAAAAAGGAGTCGTTGTAATTTTCTGTAATATTTGTGAATAGTTTCTGTCGCCCTAAATCACGTCACCCCCTGCCCAGTCAACGTTGTAGTGATTTACGAACACCTGATCCCTTCACAAAGCCCTTTGTAATCTAGTCACCAAAAATCCGCAAAAATTTTTTGTTTTTTTGGCAAAATCCCTTTTATTTGGCCGAAAAGTGCCCTTTTAGTAAAGATTGCGTAACATTGGAGTGAACTGCTAGTTCGTTTTTCGAGGCGGAGATAGCATGTAGGGAAACTCACAAGCACAAAGAGAGCTCCAGCATTCGGATCTACCGAACGCTGGAGCTCCTTTGTATACTGCGTCATAGCTTCCTCAACTATATAGAGGAGTTATGTCACAGTTGCCTCTTTCTTCTATATAATGTTGCATTAATTATGCCACCGTGGATTGATAAGCTCGGCGTGGCATCAAGAGGTTCAAGATGATCGCAGCCACAGCGGCAATTGCAATTGGTGACCCTAATAAGTATTGAACCATCTGCGGTGCCGCGTTAACCACGTGCTTTGGCAGGAAGGTGATGGCCAGAGTCAGAATGATAGGCAGGCCGATAACGTATAAGTCGCCAGGCGCCGTTTCCAGGCCACGGATAACGTTTAAACCGTTCAACATGATCGTGACCGTAATGATGGCAAAGACCCCACCGATGACCGGTGCCGGAATGGCGGCCAGGAATGCGGATAACTTGGAGAAGAAGCCCAACAGGATGAACCAGCCACCGGCGGCCACGAAGACCTTTTTCGAAGCCACACCAGTAATGGAGATAATGCCGGCGTTAGTTGAGTAGCCCGTCACCGGAGTCGTCCCGGTCAGCGCTGCAACCAAGCAACTCAGGCCTTCGCCAACGATCCCATGGTTCCATTGGCGATTGGAGATGGTGTGATTGGTAACGGCACCCATCGCAAACCAGGTTCCCGTCGTTTCAGTGGTGATGATGGCGTAAATGATTAAGAAGGTCAGAATGGAGGTCAGGTTAAAACGAACGCCCCAGTGGAAAATGGTCCTGGATGGCAAGCTGAACCATGGGCTGTTGGCCACGCTGGCCCAGTTGAACCGGCCCATGGAAGCACTCATCAATGTACCCACTAACAAAGCAATCACGATCGAGCTGGTCCGGAACAACTTTTGCACTTTAGGGAAACGAATGCTAACGCCCACACAGATCAACATGACCAACGCCGTCACACTAGCCAGTTCGATGTTTTGATAAATGTTTCCAGATGCTTCAAAGATGTTGTCGTTTAACGCGCTCGGGATCAATGACAGACCCACGCAGGTGATAATGGTGCCGCCGACTACAGCCGGTACCAGTGCATTAATGATCTTCTGGAAGACACCGCTCAGTCCTAAAGCAACCAGGACAATAGCACCAACAATCAACGCCCCAATTAAGGTCGCCATTCCTTGTCCTTTCAGACCACCACTGGCCAACACAATGCCGGCAGCTGCACCCAGCGGAACGAAGGAAGGACCTTGTGAAACTGGCATCTTCATACAAAACATGGTCTGCAAAATCGTCCCAATTCCGGCGGCCAAGAACGTTGATTGAACTAAACCGGAAGAATCGGCACTGCCCATTGCCAGCATTCCACCCAAGATGATCGGCGGAACGTAGACATCCATCGCCAAGACGTGCTGCAAACCTAACAACGTGGCTTCACCGTTTTCAATGGGATCGTCTGGACCTATCAACAAACTGCTCTTTGCTTCTTCGCTCATAACAATTCTCTCCTCTTTTCCCGAGCTTTCCTTGCCTCGATGATTGTGGAGAGTTTATCACGAACTAATAGGCTTGTAAAATGAATAATGTTCGTAAAACGCCTAGACTGCATGACAGCCTAGGCGTTAAAAATTTGAAATAAATATATTAATTAACCAACTGAACCCGCCATCTGGAAGTCAATCAGGCGGTTTAGTTCCACCGCGTATTCCATTGGCAGCTGTTTGGTAAAGGGTTCGATAAAGCCCATCACGATCATCTTCGTGGCCTCTTCTTCACTCAGGCCCCGGCTCATCAGGTAGTAAAGTTCCTCTTCGGACACTTTGGAAACCTTGGCTTCGTGTTCCATCGACACATCGCCAATGGCCACTTGGTTCTTCGGAATGGTGTCACTGCTGGATTGGTTATCCATGATAATCGTGTCACATTCAACGTGCGAGCTGGAACCGTGGGCGTTCTTGTCCATCTTGACCTCACCACGATAGTCACAGATACCCCCAGCGCGGCACAACGATTTCGAAATGATCGTGGAACTAGTATCCGGTGCCTGGTGAATCATCCGCGCCCCCGTGTCTTGGTCAACCAAGCCATTGGCAAAGGCAATCGACAGCATAGTTCCCTTAGCACCACGACCACGCAAGTAGACACTCGGATACTTCATGGTGACTTTGGAACCCAGGTTACCGTCAACCCACTCCATCACCGCATCTTCGTCGGCCACTGCCCGTTTGGTTTCCAAACTGTAGACATTCGCCGACCAGTTCTGAATGGTGGTGTAGCGGCAAAAAGCGTGGGGCTTGACGAAGACTTCGACAACGGCCGCGTGCAGGCTGTCCTCAGAGTACACCGGTGCGGTACAGCCTTCGACATAGTTAACACTGGCCCCGTCGTCCACGATGATCAGTGTCCGCTCAAATTGACCGGTATTTTCCGCATTGATCCGGAAGAAGCTCTGTAAAGGAGCATCCGCGTGCACACCCTTAGGCACATAAATGAAGGTTCCACCAGACCAGACCGCGGTGTTCAAGGCTGCAAAGATGTTGTCGGTCGGTTTTACCAGGTGGGCAAAGTATTGTTTTACCATCTCCGGATACTTCTGCACCGCCGTATCCGTGTCCATGAAGACGATCCCTTGCCGCGACAAGTCACGCTTCAGATTGGCATAGACAACCTCTGACTCGTACTGGGCAGTGGCACCTGCCAGATATTTACGCTCAGCTTGTGGCACACCCATCTTCTGGAAGGTGGTCTTCATCTCTTCCGGCACATCATTCCAGCTACGCGCCACATGATCAGTTGGGCGCTGGAAGTAACGCAATTGACTGAGATCCAACTTGCTCAGGTCGGGGCCGAATTTTGGCAAGGCCATCTTCTTGAACTGGTGGTAGGCATTCAAACGAATCTTCAGCATCCATTCGGGTTCATTTTTGCGCCGGGAAATTTCTCTGACGGTGTCTTCGCTCAAACCCACACCAGTTGAAAAGATCGGTTTGACATCGTCATGAAAGCCATACTGGTAGTGTTCCTTAGCGAAGTTTTGAATTGCCTGTTTATCTTCATCTTGACTCATTCTGCCACCTCCAGACGATCAAGCAGTTCTTTTTGGGTGCGCGCCCGTAATGCCGAGTCAGGGAACTTGTTGATCACCGGCAATAAGAAGCCCTTTGTCAACAAGATCTGGGCCTGCTGCAGAGTTAGGCCGCGTGATTGCAGGTAATAGAGCTGGTCGGCATCGACCTTGCCAATTGAAGCGGCATGCCCAGCGTCCACATCATTATCTTCAATCAAAAGCACCGGATCAGTTTCACCCCTACTGGCCTTGTTTAGGGTCAACAAACGGCTTTCCTGGTTGGAATTGGATTGATGACTGCCGTGATAAATCTTGCCCACGGCGTGAAAATTCAAAACCCCGTGATCTAAAGCCACACCGTTTTGCTGGATCATGCCATTGGTGTGGAGACCGTGGTTATCAATTCGGGTATGGACTTCGGAGCGCTGGTGGCCGTTGCTGATGGCGACCGTCTTAACATCTGCTTGGCTGCCATCGCCATCCAGGCTGGTAAAGGTATCCGTATACAGGTCATGACCGTCAAAAAAGGCCGTGTAAACATTCAACTGACTGTCGGCCGCCTGGTAGGCCCGGGTTGCCTGCCAATTATTCTGGGCTGTGAAGTGGTTACTCTGGTAGTAATTAACCACCGCACCGTCACCCAGCAACAGTTCTGTTCCGAAAAAGGTCGGCACAGGGCTTGCTCCTGTCTGCTGTTCAACGATGGTCACCTGGGCATTTGCCCCGACGATCACGAGGTTGTGATAATTACTCTGCTGACAGGTAACTTTTAACTCAATCGGGTCTTTGACGACTTTGCCATCAGGAACGTAGACGAAGCGGCCACCATTTAACAGGGCCATGTGTAAGGCGTTCAAACGACTATCCTGCCAGCTGATCGCCTTCTCCATCAGGTTTTCCTGCAGCAATTCCGAATACTTGGCACTGGCCGTAAATAAGGGCAGGTCAACATAGTCGTTCGTCGAGCAATCACCCTGACCGTCATCAGCCTCAGTCAAATCCACCGACTGCCAATGATCAAGAATTGCCTGTTCAAAGGCGTTGTCAGGAAAGTTGGCCGCCAATTGGGCAGCGAGTTGGCGCTTTTTCTGTAACCAAGCCGGCTGATTGTGAGCGGCTGCTTTAATTTGTGATACTAAATCCGTTGGCATGGTTATTGATCACCTTTCGCTTCGTGTTCGTACTTGGCATAACCATTCTTTTCCAGTTCATCCGCTAATTCGGGGCCACCGTTGTCGACAATCTGGCCATCGACCATGATATGGATCTGGTCAGGAACCACGTACTTTAGCAACCGCTCGTAGTGGGTGATCAGCAATGCGCTGAATTGTGGGCTCCGTAAATGATTGATCCCCTTGGCCACGATGCGCATGGCATCAATGTCCAGGCCGGAGTCAATTTCATCAAGGATGGCCAACTTCGGCTGCAGCATCAGCATCTGCAGCACTTCATTGCGCTTCTTTTCCCCGCCAGAGAAGCCGACGTTTAGGTAACGGTCCGTAATGTCGTCCGGCATCTGCAAGAGTTCCATCGCCGAATTCAGCCGTTGCATGAACTGCAAAACGGGCATTGTTTTCCCGGCAGGCATGGTTGCGTTCACTGCTGCGCGCAGGAAATCCGCATTTTTGACTCCCGGAATTTCGGATGGATATTGCATTCCCAAAAACAGCCCCATTTTGGCGCGCTCATTGACCGGTTTATCCAGGACCGATTCGCCATTGAAGGTAACGGTCCCCTGGGTAGCTTCATAGGCAGGATAGCCCATGATGGTCGAAACCAGTGTCGACTTACCATTACCATTCGGCCCCATAATCGCGTGCACCTGACCGGTCGGGATCGTTAAATTGACCCCCTTCAGAATTTCTTCGCCAGTCTTTTTAACGACAACATGCAGATCTTTTACTTCTAAAGTCATACTTACCACCTATTGATTAATGGACGAGTTTGTCCCAGATGACGACCTTGTTGGCTTTGAGGGACTTTTGGACATCAATGATCCGTTGGTTGCTGGAACCACGGAACTGCAGAGTCAGGTCCTTTTGATCTTCCAGGAAACGCCCGTCGACCAGAATATCGATCAAACTCAGCATTTCCAGTTTATCATAGGACTCCTTCTGCAACTCTTCCCAAGTGTAACCGGTCCAGGACCAAATGTCTTTACTATGGCCAAATTCTTTGCGCACCCGTTTAATAATTTTCAGGCAAACCTGGGTGTTTAGGAATGGTTCGCCGCCTAGCAGCGTCAATCCCTGGACATAATCATGGCTCATGTCCTTAATGATCTGATCCTCCAACTCTTGAGAATATGGTTGCCCATAGTGGAAGTTCTGTGCCGCTTTGTTGTAGCAACCTGGACAGTTGAAGAGACAACCACTGACGTACAAACTGCACCGGACCCCTTCACCATCCACAAAGTTGAACGGCTTGTAGTCCGCCACGTACTGCAGTGAATGGTCCTGAGCCAACCATTCTTTCGGTTTCGGATTATTTGGCAAACGGTGACGATGTCTTTCTACCATACTAAAGCCTCCATGACAAAAATAGGATGCGGAAAAACCGTGTTTCACCACATCCCAATTGATATTACATTTAAGTGCTTAAATCTGCTTACCAGTAATGTTAGCGTGTGCTTCCCGTGAATCGGACTGACGGTTGGTTTCAAAGGCAGCCGCTGACTTGATCATTGATGGGGACATGTGCTTTACCCGGTGAATGATCTCCTCGTGCCGACCGTGAACCATTGGCCGCTGCATTGGGTTGCCTAAGTAGCCACAAGTCCGCTTTACCACGTCACACGTTGCTGGGTCGTGGTTACCACACTGTGGGCACTTAAAGCCACGCGCCGTTGCTTCAAATTCACCCTTGAAGCCACACTTGAAGCATTGGTCGATGGACGTGTTGGTGCCGAGGTAGCCAACGTGGTCGTATGCCCAGTCCCAAACAGCTTCCAATGCCTTTGGGTTTTGCCGCAGGTTTGGGTATTCACAGTAATGAATGAAGCCACCAGAAGCGTACTTTGGGAAGTCCTCTTCAAATTCCAGCTTTTCAAACGGGGTTGGGTGCTTGCGAACGTCGTAGTGGAAACTGTTTGTGTAGTATTCCTTATCCGTCACATCCTCGATCCGCCCGAACTTCTTGATATCGTCTTGGCAGAAGGTGTCGGTTAATGATTCAGCTGGGGTGGAATAAAGGCTGTAGTGGTAGCCCTCTTCCTTTTCCCATTTAGCACACAGGTCATGCATCTCACGGACAATGGAAACGGCGAAGTCATGAGCTTCCTTGTTGTGTTCCCACTTTGGGCCATAGAAGGTTGTACCCACTTCGTATAAGCCGATGTAACCGAGAGAAACAGTGGCCCGACTGTTCTTGAAGACTTCATCAACCGAGTCCGTCTTCTTCAGCCGTTTGCCGAACGCACCATACATGTAGAGCAATGGGGCGTTTTCCGGCTTAGCCTGCTTGACCCGCGCAATCCGGTACTTTAAGGCAATGTGGCAGATCCGCATCTTTTCCTTGAAGATCTCCCAGAAGAGTTGCTTGTCGCCGTGAGCCTCCAGAGCAATCCGTGGCAGGTTGACGGTAACCACACCTAAGTTCATTCGGCCAGAGTTAACTTCCTTGCCGGTTTCTGGGTCGGTCCAGCCTTGCAAGAATGAACGACAACCCATTGGTGCCTTGAAACTGCCCGTTAATTCCTTGATTTTGTCATACATCAAGAGGTCTGGGTACATCCGCTTAGTAGCACATTCCAAAGCCAGTTGCTTAACGTCATAGTTCGGGTCGCCTGGGTTCAGGTTCAACCCCCGCTTCAACGTAAAGATCAACTTCGGGAAGATGGCCGTCCGGTGTTCCTTACCCAAGCCTTTGATCCTGATCCGCAAAATGGACTTTTGGATTTCCCGTGAGATCCAAGACGTACCAAGGCCGAAACTGATCGTCGTGAATGGCGTCTGACCTTGTGATGAGTACAAGGTGTTGATTTCGTACTCCAGGGCCTGCATGGCGTCATAAATGTCCTTCTTCGTCTTGGTCTTGGCGTATTCTTCCCACTTGTCTTCTGGAACCCAGCGCTTAGCATCATGCATGTGCTTTTCATAGTTGATTTTGGCATAAGGTTCTAACAGTTGGTCGATCCGGTTGGCTGAGCAACCACCATATTGCAGTGAAGCCACGTTGGCAATAATCTGTGACATCTGGGCCGTTGCCGTTTGGATTGACCGTGGCGATGAAACCCAAGCGTTACCGATCTTAAAGCCGTTCTTGAACATTTCGTCAAAGTCGATCAAGCAACAGTTGGTTTCAGTGCTGACTGGCGAGTAGTCCAGGTCGTGCCAGTGAATGTCACCGCGTTGGTGCGCCTTGGCCACAATCCCTGGCAGCATCCGCAGGCCCAGTGCCCGACTGACCATGCCGGCTTCGAGGTCCCGTTGCGTGTTGAATACCCGACTGTCCTTGTTAGCATTTTCGTGCACTACCCGGGAATTGCGATCTTGCAACTGGTCCAACTTGTACATTGGGTTCGTGGCCTTCGCAAAATCAGCTTCATCTTGCTTCCGGTAGTTGATGAAATCTTGGGCCATATCTTCATGACCGGCCTGCTGAAAGCCTTCAATCATTGCCTTGGCGATTTCCTTCGTGCTGACTTCTTTTAGATCACCCAAGGTTGTCAGAAGGTGCTGGTAAACAGCCTTCTGCGTCTTTAAGTCCGCGTGTAATGCGCGCATGATTAAATCTAATTTATAAGCGTAAAACGGTGTCTTGGTACCGTCTCGCTTGATTACTTGTACCGCCTTTAATGTCTGCAGCGGCTCGATTTTGGTGTTCGTTAACATAGCTGCTCACTCCTTAGCGTCGGTTACTATCTTACAATCTAGCCGCGTCAAACACAACATCTGGTAATTGAGCCGGTCCTGAATACCATATATAGTGTGTCAAGGCTTTTTCCTAATTTATTGTTTTCGCTGACTTTCAAAAATCATTTGCTCAATTCGATTTAAATCGTTTTGACAGACGACTTGCCACCCTCTTAGAAAGAGACATAGAGGAAAAATAAAAAGTTAAAAAATCGTTTTTCCTTATCAAATGATACACTAAATAAAAAGGTTATTTTTTCTTTTTAATATGACGTTCTGGTCATTTTGAATGATTATAACCACAAGCAAAAACCGCTCTAGGCGTTGACCTAAAGCGGTTTTTAAAGGTAAAGGTGTCGATTTTGATTAGTGACTAACCGTGTATTTCTGACTCATCTTGTTTTCCATCATGTTCAACAAGAGTGCCAGCAGTTGAGTAATCACAAAGTAGATCACAGCCGCAACAATTAGCGGTGGAATAAAGTTGTAAAGGGTCCCACCAACACCCAGTGCTTCGGAAGTGACTTCTTGAACACCGATATAGAACAGAACTGATGATTCCTTGATTAAGGTAATGAATTCGTTCCCCATGGCTGGCAATGTGTTCCGCAAAGCTTGTGGGAGGACAATTTCAAACAAGGTATCGTGACGACTCAAGCCTAATGATAAGCCGGCTTCAGTCTGCCCTTCTGGAATGGAGATCACACCAGAACGAAAAATTTCGGAAGTATAAGCACCAGAGTTCAGGCCCAATGCCAATGCACCAGGGATAATCCGGTCAAGACTGGAACCCAATACCTGTGTTTGTGGGATCGGCAATGACTTGGACAGAATGTAGTAAATCAAGAGGACTTGAATCATTGATGGCGTGCCCCGCACGATTGAGACGTAGATCCGGGCAATCCAGTTAAAGATCTTCACGTTCGACATCCGCATGATGACTAACAAAAGACCAATCAAGAACCCCATGATCACACCGATCACGGAAATAACAAGGGTTAATGAAGCACCCTGCATGAACAGGGGCCAATATTTACCCAGGAAAGAAAAATCAAACATACCTGTCACCTTTACCTTTCATCAAAATAAATGTTACTTACCACTGTTTTCTTGCATCTGTTGTGCCTTCTGGAACATCTGATCCAGCTGACCGGTCTTCTGCAAGTGAGTGATTTCCTTGTTAATCTTATCCTTCAGCTTTGGTTCGTTCTTCGGGATAGCAATACTGATTTCCTTCAGTGATTGTGGTACCGGAATCTTAACCTTAGCTAATGCGTAGTCGTTCGGGTACTTCTTGACGTATTCTTCGGCAACCTTAGTGGCTAAGACAACCCCGTCCAGCTTGCCGGACTTCAGGTCAGTGGTCAATGCAGTAACCAAACCTTCAGTTACAATGTGAGCTTTGGTATCCTGCTTACCAATCGTTTCTTGCGTTGAACCTTGTTGGGCACCAAACTGAGCACCCTTCGTGTCAGCAATCTTGTTGTACTTGTCAGCGTCGGCCTTCTTGACCAGCAGGGTTTCACTTTCTTGGTAGTATGGCTTGGAGAAGTCAACGGCTTTCTTCCGCTGCTTGGTCTCAGTCATACCAGCCATAACGATGTCGACCTTCTTGTTTTGCAGTTCACCAATCAAGGAAGAGAACTCCATGTTTTCAACTTTCAGCTTAACACCCATGCTTTGCGCAATCTTATTGGCAACCATGATGTCATAACCAACGTACTTCTTGTGACCATTCTGTATCACTGGGAATTCAAATGGTGCGAAGTCAGCAGAAGTCCCCATCTTCAGCACCTTTTCTGACTTGATCTTATTATAGGTAGTGTTTTCTTTTTTACCACAACCGGCTAAACCACTGACCACACACAGTGCAACTGCACAAACGGTGATCAGTTTTTTATTAATCTTCCATTTCATATTCTCTTCCTCCGTCCCGTTCATCACTGAATATCAACTGTATATTTCTTGAATACAGCTAATATAATACATGGGTTATGCAGGTAATGCAAGTAAAAATTCCCAAAATAGTGAAAAATATGCAATATTAACTAAGCACAGACTATATTTATACAAAAAACATGACTATCCAGCGGCGATGCCGGATAATCATGTTCATATTAGTGTCTCAATTCGCTTTAATTTCCAATGTCCAGTGCTTGGTGATGCAGACGAGGAAAGACCAGTTTGTCGGCTAAACCAGTGATGGCACCTTGGAAGAGGAATGCAAACAATGTGCCCAGGCCGTAGTTGTAAATGGCTCCCTGCATAAAGGCGGCAATTATTCCCATAATTGTCGGTAGAATATAGGACATCCACATCGCAAGCGTTGCGTTGCCATGGCAATAGCGGAAGCGCACAATTTGGAACAAATCGTCTGCCGGGTGCAAGACAAGGTTGACCCGTTGATAAATCGAAATCGCGGTTCCCATGAACACTACCCCTAGGAAATTGAGAAAGGTGTAGAAGATGATCCCTGCTGGAGAACTCACGTTAGGCATGATTCGGTTAAAGATGTCAGCGAACCATTGAATAAAAATGGAGAAAGGCAACATAAACACAAAGTTGCCCATAATCCGGTGCCAATCCCATTTATGCATCAAAATGGCGTTTAAAACCGACGTCAGCATCCCTAAAATCATAAATGCCCAGAATAGGGTCAAGGGATTATTGCCGAGCACCGCATTCCCCAAGTTGTTTTCGGCCGCGGTCCAGTAAGCCGAACCCAAGAAATGAGGATGAATATGGGTACTAGTGACCAAGGTTAACACATTCCCCATTGAGTTAATTACAATTGATAAGGCAAAAAAGGACCAGCTGGCGGTCATTGACAAGTTGCGTGCACTAATTTGTCCCCTTTGTGGCACTTCCTGCATAATCATTGCCTCCTCTTCTTTTGATTTCAAAGGATAACATTAGTCGCGTTCGTAAGCGTTGTCAATCGTTTATCAAAATTTATTTTGATCGATTTTTTAATGTGGTCATACTCGCCACACAGGGTATTATTATCCTAAATAATGGCTGGATAACCAAGCATACCCTGCAAAGTATTTTAATGAAGTTAATGTCATTCCATTGACAAAGTATGTCCACTCTTGTGATAATATAAATAATAACTGACCAAGTCCAAAGGGCCCTAGGAGTAGGTGTTGGACTAACACAGCCGTGATTGTGTGTCGCACACATCGCGGCTTTTATTTTGAGGTATCTACATATGACGAATAAAAGAAATTCCAAACCGTTCAAAACACTAAATAAACAGCTAAGTATCCTGCGCGATCGTGGTTTAAATGATGCACGTAATAAAGCAAAACGTTCGTTGGAGCAGATTGGCTACTACTCCTTAATCAATGGCTACAAGTGGATGTTTCTGGCACGTGATTCCAATGGTCATCCAATTCATCCTGAAGTATTTAAGAAAGATACGACTTTTGAGGAAATCAAATCCTTGTACGACTTTGACTTCGATTTGCGTTCAATCTTATACCGCGCACTTTTAAAATATGAAAACATGCTTGGTGCAGAAATTGCCTATCGTTTTTCAGAGAAATATCCAGAAGAACATTCCTATCTTGCCATGGATAACTTTTCACGCGACCCTGATAAAGTATCTTCAGTTGTCGGTACAATCAGTTCTTTGTCTAGCACTATTCAGGCATATTCATCGCGTAAAGGTGACAATGCAATTAAGCATTATGTTAATTCACATGGATATGTTCCATTATGGGTGCTGGTCAACTTTTTGACATTCGGTGAACTAAATTATCTCTATGCAAATTGCACCCCGGATGTTCAAAACATTATTGCTAAAGATTTTCATCATACCAAATTAGTATCTTACACTTATAAAGGTTGCAAAGCCTCAATCACCCCTGACGTAATTAAGGGCATCAATCAAATGGTCAACATATTTCGCAATGCCGTCGCTCACAGTGAAATAACTTACTCTAAGGTGGTCTTCAAGACGCCGCATTTACGTGAGATTAAAACTGCAGCAGGCATGAATAATGTAATGATGAACAGCCAAGCAGGAATCTTTGAACTGATTATTGCAATGAAAGCTGTTCTACCAAAGAAAAATTACAAACGCCTAGTCAAAGATTTAGAATCATTGTTAGCAGATTACAAGCCTGAATTTACGGCAGTTAATTACCTAACATTACTTCAAGACATGCATCTTCCCGACAACTATGAGCAGATTTTGTAAGACTTTTTGTTCCATTAAATAGTATTGGGTAGAAATTCCGATAATATTCATAGTTCTTAAGAATTGAAAGCTAGAGAATATGATACAAATATTTTAAGCTGAACCGCGAAAACTAATTGGAGAAAATCATTGAAAAAATTAACATTACTATCTCTTATTGCTTTAACCTCTTTGTCCTTCTCCGCCTGTGCAACAAGTAAACACAAATCATCCGCTACTAGTCACTCATCTAGTAAAGTGGTCAAGCATTATAAAAAGAAACACAATAAGAAGAAATCATCTAGTTCGTCTTCATCCAACAAGCCAGCTCAACAGCAAAAACAAAACGGGCAGCCTCAGCACCAAGAAAGCGGTCAACAAACAGCACAAAGCAATGTTCAAGTAGGCAATAATTCCCAACAGAACGCTCCAGCGCGGTCTGATACCGTGAATAATACTTCGCAGCAGAATGCCCATGCCCAATCTCAGCAAAACAATAACAGCATGAGACCAAGTGCAGACGTTATGATCTGGGAAGGTAATGGATGGCATCACATAGGCTACTTATATAACTAACCCACCTTGCTGGCACAGAAAACGGACTAAAAACATTGGCGTGTACTATCAACTCTTCTAATTTATTATGAATATGAGGAATGATTATAGCTTATAAGAAAAACTGTCAGATATGAATACAACGGCTCAACTCATCGAACCAGCGCAACACAATATCACAATGTAGTTTTAGTTAGCATGTGGGAGAGTAAACTTAATAAAGGGATTAACGTGGAGCGACAAGTCGTTTTTGTTAATTTCTTAGACAAGCGGTTTAAGCGCTATAAACACCTAAAATATCTGATTTAACAGTTAACTGGTACAAGAACGTTAGTCGGTTTTTTTAAAATAAGAATAAAAACAAATTCACCTTGACGATTATCAGACTTTTAGTAATCTTTACGGCTCTAATCATACGCTAGCCAGCGTCAAAAACTAAAATCAATCGTAGATGTTTGTGTTACATTTACTATTTATAATGATTACCTGGCCAAGAATATGTGTGCCGAAAAGAAAGCCGTTAAATAGTCATTACGCATGTGCAGCAAAGTAGGAGGAAACAAATGAAACGAAAAGCTTATACGATCATCTTTCTGATTTTGGTGATTGTGTTTTCAATTTACTTCTATGGTCATAACAATAAAAACTCGAAGACTAGCAATTCCGCGAACCAAACAAGTTCTTCAATGCAGTCTGAAGCTAATAAACACAAAGACATCAACGCGGAATTAAAGAAAAATCTGCAGCAAGATCAGTCCTATGCTGACAGCAACCCCAATAATTATGGATATGCTAAGCAGATTGATCGTATTCAATACACTGGTAATTCTGACATATTGGTAAACGTCAAAGCTTCTTTTAAAGACTTACAACCTCAACAAAAAACAGATGTTATGAACCAAACGCAAAATCTTGCAAGAATGGTTCTTCTGCACGAAGGTAAGATAGATGATCAGCAATCAAAAGAAGGTCTAATCGTTACGGTTAACTGCGGTGACAAGCCTGTAGGTGAATCAAAGATTAGTAATCACCGAAAATATTCTTGGTATTAAGAGTTAAGAGCCGTCAAAATATTTGAAAGCTAAAATTAGGAGATAAACTATGAAAAACATTTTAAAAGTTTTGTCGATTATTACTATCGTGAGTTGCTTAGTTTTGGTAGCCACAGGGTGTGGGCAACGCAAAGCTGATTATTCAGCCAAGACTGCTGAATCGGCTCTCAATTCGGGAAAAGATATCAAAGGCAAAACTGTTAAGTTTACTGTCCAAAAGTTGGAACCAAATAGCGCATTCGGTTACAACATGGAAACTGGCAAGCATTTAAACTTTGTAAGCAATGACAACCCGAAGGTAAAGAAAGGCGACACCGTGATTGTAAAAGTTAAAAAGGTGACATCCACGATGGGATCATATGTCATTACTTATTCACACCTAAGCAAACAATAACGAAATTAAAAAAAGCCCGCCAATAAAGGCGGGTTTAACTATTGATGTTAAAAGAACATAAATGAATCCTCTGTACGTATCATTAAAGTCAAGTAAGGGTTGCTTAACAATTTAAAAGATTTACAGACGAATCATCAGAAATTAGTTTTTGAAAATTACGATGTCTATATACCAAGTTCAAATAAGATTAACAAGGCTATTCAAAAGCTAATGAAAAGAAATGATATTTATAAGCAAGGCTTCCACTTCTATTTATTACGTCACTTGCTCGTCGCTTTTTTGTTATCCTCAAAGCATATACACAATAACTAATCCTCTCGGACACTCAGATATTATGATAACTGATAATTGATACTCATATCTAATCTATGAGTACAAAGCCAAAGTCGACGACCAAATTGAAGTCAACTTAGACCTCTTAAGTACTCAAAATAATAAAGTTAGTACAGATTTGGCACAGTCGGAATTCAATAATAAAAAATCGATATAACAAAAAGCTCTCTATATCAACCATAGAGAGCTTTTGTACTAGCCAAATTGTTTGTTTTAATATGCCTCCGGTGGGGGTCGAACCCACACTCCCTCAACGGGAACTGGATTTTGAGTCCAGCGCGTCTGCCAATTCCGCCACAGAGGCATGATTTTGACTAAAAGGTGGTAATCGGATTTGAACCGATGATGAAGGTTTTGCAGACCTCTGCCTTACCACTTGGCTATACCACCAAATAGTGTTTGAACCAACCGTTCAAACAATTAGACGGAGTATTGTCCCCGTCCAATCAAAAGGGCGGTATGTGGGATTCGAACCCACGCGTGTCGGACCCACAAACCGATGTGTTAACCAAGCTTCACCAATACCGCCATAATATTCAGTTAAGCAGGGATAGTAGGAATCGAACCCACAACGACGGTTTTGGAGACCGTAGTTATACCGTTTAACTATATCCCTATAAAAAGTGGAGGAGGACGGATTCGAACCGCCGAACCCGAAGGAATGGATTTACGGTCCATCGCGTTTAGCCAGACTTCGCTACTCCTCCATAAGTGGCGCGGGACGGAATCGAACCGCCGACACACGGAGCTTCAATCCGTTGCTCTACCAACTGAGCTACCGAGCCATATGGGTGTCTGGTGTAACAGCAAACGCTGTAATGGAGGATACAGGGCTCGAACCTGTGACCCTCTGCTTGTAAGGCAGACGCTCTCCCAA
>NZ_JQBW01000006.1:271975-272251 GCF_001437055.1 Limosilactobacillus secaliphilus
AAAGTGACCCGTGCGGGATTCGGACCCACGTTACCAGCGTGAAAGGCTGGTGTCTTAACCAACTTGACCAACGGGTCATAACTACGGAGAGTAAGGGATTCGAACCCTTGATACAGGCTTGAACCCGTATACAGCATTTCCAATGCTGCTCCTTCAGCCACTCGGACAACTCTCCATAATCCAAGCCCCAGCACAAAGCCAGGTGCTAAAGCTTGTTTTCGCGCGGCAACGTCCTATCCTCGCAGGGAGCGATCCCCCAACTACTTTCGGCGCGTT
>NZ_JQBW01000007.1 GCF_001437055.1 Limosilactobacillus secaliphilus
TTGTTGGTTTCACGTAAGGTGTCGCCTTCTGGTGCCAAGTCACGGTCGTGGAAGCAAAGGAACTGAACCCCTAACTTCTGGTAGAATTCGAAGGCATAGTCAACCTTGGCTAAAGCCTGGTCCATTGGGTCACTGTACTTGTCGTATGGCCGTTCAGCGGTCCCATCACCGAATGGGTCCACCAGACGCTGGTCAAAGGTGTGCCAGTAAGCAACGGCAAACCGCAGCCAGTCCTTCATCTTCTTGCCCAGAATCACTTCGTCAGGGTTGTAGTATTGGTAATACAGTCCTGAACGGAGGTGCTTATGTGGACCTACATACTTGATCTTATCGATACCTTTCCATAAATCACTCATCATTGAGTCCTCCTGTTCATATTAGTTTATATAAACAACTAACTTACGATTTAAGAATAATCCTTCAACGAGAATTTGTAAACCCTTTCCCTCAACTTTCGAAAAGAAAAATAAAAAGACGTTTAACATCCTCCGAAACAGACATTAAACGCCTAATTATCAATCATTCTGTCGTATTCACAATTTATCTTCTACTGGCTCATCAAGTCAGAAAAGAACTGTTTTTAACCAAAACATTAGTTTAATCAATCGGCTAACTGAATTTCTTTGGGTAACTTGAATTTCAGATGGTAGCCGTCCATCTGCAGAACGCGGTGAATTGACAAGGAAGCACAGCCGTACAAGGACGTTAAACGCGAGCCATGCACCATTTTAACCGGAATTGTGCCACCCAGTTTGGTCAGTTCTTGTTTCAAGTTGTTATAAAAATCAGGCAGTTCCTCAAAGATGGCAGCATTGAAGAAGACGGCTTGAGGACCGAAACAAACCTCAGCGTTGTACGCAACCTCGGCTAACAAACGGGCAGCCCGGTTGAAGATTGCCTGTACATCAGCTGAATCACGATAAAGGTCGGCCAACCGTTCTTGCTTGAACTTAGCGGGACCCACCAATTCGCGAACCTGTTTCAAAATTGCGTCCTCAGAGCACAAAGACTCCACCTTCACCAGAGCGCCTTCATGGCCATTCTCATCCGTTGTCGTCAAGGCACGGCCAATTTCACCAGCCATACCACGAAAGCCGTGATACAGGCTGCCATTGGCAATCACGCCCATCCCAATACCACGGTGGATACTGATACTGATCAGGTCCTTCACAACATGATCAATGTAAAAGTCATGCTCAAAGGTGGCTGACAGGTTGGCTTCGTTTTCCAGGACTACGGGCACGTGGAATTCATGCTCAAAGTATTGCTGCAAATCAATGCCCTGTAGCTGCAAGAAAGGCGAGTCTATGATCTTCTCATTGTCAACAATCCCGTGAATGGAGAAACCGATGGCCAATAAGCCATGCTTGGTCTCGTTGGCGCACTGCATCCGCATGATTTCCTGCTTAATCATCTGCATGATCGACAAGATATCAGAATCCTTAATCGGCTGGCGGTTATAACGAATCAATTCGCCGTTGACAAAGTTGAACATTGAGCTTAAATGGTTGGCCCCAATGTTAAAGCTGACCACAAAGCCATAATTGCGGTCCAGCCGAATCATTTGTGGCCGGCGACCGCCATTGTTAGTCGAATGGCCAACCCGCACTTCTTCAATAAATCCCTGCTCGTCTAAATCATTGTAGATTGACGAAACCGTTGACTTGTTAAGCTTTAGGTCACGTGCAATATCCGCTCGCGAAGTCTCTTGCTGGTTAAATAATTCCTGTAACACGCGCTTAGTATTAGTGACCCGCGACAAGTTACGGTGGTCAATTTGTTTAGCGATACAGGATCGCCTCCTTATTTGTACCCATTGCTCAAAAACATGGCAGTTAGTTTATACATTATACTTTGCCACAAATGCCTGAATTGTACAAATGAGACCGATTAAATTCCCTCTTAACTAAAACAAAACCGCCCCATCATTACTACTGCAGATAACGAGGGACGGCAATGCGCAATTATTTGGTTATTTTGTTTGTTAGGAGATAAAGGGTTACTTAGTGGTTAGTTTAATGGTTAGCGCGGTAGGTAAAGTTGGTGAAAGTAGCCGCAGTGTGGTTGCGCCGGTGCATATCAATGGCGTCCATGCCAATGAAGTCACCGGTATAGCCACCGGACAAGAAGGAGACGTCTAGGTGACCAACCTTTTGCTTGCCATCACCATCGTCCATGAAGAAATCAGCATCCGTGTCGTTGATTTCAATCGTGAAGTGATAGTGGCCTTGACCGTTAGTCTTGACGCTAGCGATCCGCTTGAAGTCACCGGCGGCTTCCTCTTGCAGTACCACGACCGGCTGATTGTTCTCATCAACGGTGGCCATCAGCAGGATGTAGTTGGACGTATCCAGGTACAGAGTCATGCCGGCAAGCTGCAGATAAGTCGTCGGCGTGTAGTCCATGTCAACCTCGGCCGTAACGCCAAAGTCGTACTGACGGGTGGCAACCAGGTGCTGATCAAAGCCGGACTGCGGTGATTGACCAGCCCGCAATGTCAGACCGTTAACGGACGGCTGGCACCAAGTTGGGTCGCTGAACTGCCGGTAAGTGTTCCAATAGCGTGGATCCAAGCCGTGCTTCAGATCATCGCTAAAGCCATGTTTGACGGGAACGGCTGGGGTACCGTGGACTGGTGCTGGTACCGAGTCAACTGGTAAGTTTCCGCCATTAGCCAACCGCAGCCAGTGATCAGAAGTCCATTCAACCTTCTGGATGGCTGTTTCACGACCAAGGATCGGCTTGTAGCCAGGCAGTGGCCGCGTACACAGGTGAGCCAAGTACCATTCGTCGTCATCCGTGGCAACCAATGATGCATGCCCAGCGGCTTGCAGCGTGATTTCTTCATGACCCTTCGACGTAATTAATGGAGTCTTTGGATCAACTTCGTACGGACCCCAGACATTCTTGGAACGGGCAACGGTTTCCTGGTGGTTAGGACCCGTGCCGCCTTCTGCAGTCAGCAGGTAGTAATAGCCATCATGCTTGTAAATCTGCGGTGCTTCGGTTTTGGCTGGTGCCGTACCGTCGAACAGCTTTTTAGGTTCACCAATCAGGTTGAACGAAACTGGGTCGATTTCCTGCATCACAATTCCGCAAGACTTGTTGTGGGTCTCCATCCGGTAGTCCCACAGTGCATTCATGAAGTAGGCCTTGCCATCGTCATCAAAGAAGATCGACGGGTCAAAGCCGGAACTGTTAACGTAGACTGGATCACTCCACGGCCCATGAATGTCATCGGCTTCCACGATGTAGTTATCAACGTCCTTGTAAGGAATCCGTGTCTGGCGAACGTTGGTGTAGATCATGTAGTATTTGCCGTTGTGGTAGGACGCAAATGGTGCCCAAATTGAACAGCCGGTTGGATTGCCTTGGAGCTGAATCATCCGTGGTGAGTTCAGCACCGAGGTTTCATAATGCCAGTTGACTAAATTAGTGGACGAGTAAATCCGTACACCAGGCAGCCATTCGAACGTCGAGACAACCAAGTAATACTGATGGTCATCACGGAAAATGCATGGGTCGGGATTAAAACCAGTCAATACTGGGTTTTTAATCACATTCAAAATAACACCTCATTTTTTGTCAATTGAGATCAAACATTAGTTGACACGACGAATCATCTGGAACAGGATACCACCGATTACGCACATTACAAATGCAGCGACGAAGATCAGACGGTAACCCATAGCAGTGATCATGACGGAGGCAACGATTGGGCCTAAGATTTGGCCTAACGTGTTAGCCAAGTTCAAGATCCCTAAGTCCTTAGCAGCCGCTTCCTTTGAAGGAAGAATGGATACGTTCAGGGCTTGGTCAACTGAGTTGTAGATCCCGTAAGCGGAACCGCCAATGATGGCGTAAGCAAACATTGTCCAAGGAGCAGCGTCAAACATTGGCATCAGAACACCAATCCCAAAGACGATGGAAGCAAAGACCATCATCTTCTTGATACTGCCGATCTTGTCGGCAATTGGGCCAGAAACAGCGGCGAAGATCATGCCGGCAAACATCAGAATGGTGGACATGATGGACAGGCTGGAAGCGGCCTTGCCAGCGTTCATCTTCATGTAGTCAGTGAAGATGTACAGTTGGTAACCAACGATTACGTAGTGAGCAGCAACGATGAGAAGCTTCCCAAAAAGGGCCAAGTAGAAGTCACGCAGGTCACCATGAACTGGGAAGATGAAGGCTTCCAGCAGTTGCTTACCATGCAGCGGTTCAACTTCAGCATCCTGGTTGCCTGGTTCGTGGATAATGGCAACACTCAAGAAACCAAGGATCAGTTCAATGGCGATCATCGTCCAGATCCCCATCGTAACCTTCGTCAGGAATTGTGAAGCAACAATCGTCCCTAATGGGTTAGCGACTGAGTTAGCAATGCCGTAGAAGGAAGAAATGGTTCCCTTAAATTCCTTTGGTACCAGGTCGGACAAGATGGCCAGCAATGGACCAACAACAGCGTTCAAAGCGGCTTGGTAAACACCCCAGATAACAAACAGTACTGGGATCGAAGTGGTAATGGTAATTAACCAGAAACAGATGGCACAGGCAATGGAACCAGCAATGATCCATGGTGTCCGCTTACCACGCTTTGAACGGGTCCGGTCAGATAAGGCACCAAAAATAACGTTGGCGATGGCAGCCACAATCATCCCGATCGTAGCTAATTCAGCGACAATTTGTACTTTTTGAGCTGGTGCGATTTGCTGCAGGAGACGTGGCAGCAACGTACTGTTAACCCCGACATATGGAAGCAGCCAGGACAAAACACCAACGGCAAGCCCGACCCCAATCCGATAAGGCGGGCGCTTTTTTACAGTTTGAGTATCCAATTTTATTCACCTCAAAATCTTTTTCCAAAAGCTATTCAAACCGAATGACGATTTAGCTTTAACCCGCCTTCACGGGAAAATGGTGGGTCCTGGTCAATGGGTAGAAATCATAATTGCTCAATAATTTAATTTGACCAGGTCGACGTTAGTTCAATTAATCGACTAACACCTGACATCTATAATGTACACGTTCCCATCCCTTGTTGCAAACGCTTTATAGGACGTTTTAGCCTCATTTGTTCAGTTAATCATTAAGCACCCAATCATCCTTTATCACTGTTAAATCGGCAAAAGCCAGTTATGAGAGCGTTCCCAAGACCATTAAGTGATATCGCTAACCTCACAGAATGTGGCCAAAATTTTTTTGACTTATCAAATAATCAACCAGTTCAGATCAGGCCCATTGAGCGAGTTTGTTGACAGCTAGGCGTTTGCGCTTCTTATAGCGGTCAATAAAAAGGCATCGATAGCCAGTTTGCCTGGATATCGGTGCCTAAAGATAGCATTTTAATTGAACAGGTGGTCATTGACTTGAAGATTAGTGACATTAATGGTGTTAATGCCGCGTTGATTGAGGTGGATGGTGCCACCCGTCTTTTCGGCCTGGTCAATCGGCAACAAGTCGTCGTCTTTGGCGAGTGACCATTGATAGTTTTCGATCCGCACATTCTTGATCTTTGCTTCTGGCAAACCAACGATGAAGGCCGCTACGCAACGCACATTGGTGGCCACCACATCTTTGATTTCCACATCCTGAATGTGCGGCGTTTGTGCAGTGACTGGCTGCGCATCCAATGAGAGAATTTTTCCTGCTTCATCAGCCTTCACTTCCGAAGCAAAGTACATCTGCAGGGCGATCGGGCACCAACAGCGGTCCATGTGCAGGTTGTGCAGGTAAATGCCTTCAATGGTGCCGCCCCGGCCGCGCCGCGTTTTGAGCCGCACACAACGCTGCGTGCCGACAAAAGTACAATCGTCGACGGTCAGGTTCTTCACGCCGGCCGCGGTCTCTGAGCCGATCGCAATTCCGCCATGACTGTTTAAGATCCGGCAATGTTTGACGGTCACGTTTTCGGTCGGAATGCCAATTGCTTGAGCAGATGGACCCGACCCTGATTTCAGGGTTACACCGTCGTCGCCCACGTCCAGCAAGCAATCCGTAACCGTGACATTCTTACTGGAGTCGATGTCCATCGCGTCCGTGTTGATTGCATCGGCTGGATTTCTGAAGGTCACACCCTGGATCTGAATGTCAGATGAATAAACCATGTGGAAGGTCCACCACGGCGAGTTGCGCAGGGTGACGCCCTTCAGCGTGAAATTCTGACACTTCCAGATTTGCAATAGCGGCGGCCGCAGGAATTGGGTCGACCGGCGACCACCACCGCCCGTCTGTTCTTGGTAGCCCGGATTCATGCTGGCCAACCGTTTTTCATAGTCAAAGCGCGGTGTGTTGCGGTCTTCCTTTTGAATCTGGGCAAACTTGTTCCACCAGGCTTGACCCTGACCATCAATCACGCCCTCGCCTTGGATGGTGATATTTTGTTGGCCATTGGCATAGATCAGCGGGTGCATCGCGTAGCATTCCACCCCTTCCCAACGGGTCCAGACCGGTGGATAGAGGTTCGGATCATCCTTAAACTCAAGCACCGCGCCCTTTTCCAGGGTCAAAGTCAGATTGGACCGCAAAGTGAGTGGCCCGGTGAGATAGGTTCCCGCCGGCACAACAATTTCTAGTTGATCAACGTGGTTATTCACGTCCATACATTGCTGCAGGCTGGGATAATCAGTTAACGTTACTTTTTTACTCATGTATTTCCTCCAAAAAAGGCGCAAAGGCAGTCATCCCACCGCCTTTGCGTCTTCAGTATTACTCGTTTCTTGGTGTACGGATCTGCTTAACCGAACTGCGAACGATCATTTCAGGGTCGTAAATCTTCTGCATGACGGTATTACCATCGTCTTCAATGATTTTGACCAGGCAGTCCACGCCATCCTGCACAATCTGCGTCGTTGGCTTGCGGATGGTGGTTAAGGATGGTGTCAGGTACTTGGAATAGTTCATGTCATCAAAACCGATGATGGAAATATCGTCCGGTACCCGGTAACCCATTTCGTCGCATGCACTAATTGCACCGACCGCCATATCGTCGTTTTCGGTAATCACGCAAGTCGGCATGTGGCGGCTGGACAGAATTTGCCGCATGGCGCTATTACCACTGCGCGGCTTGTAGTCACCCTTCTTGACGATGACGTCATCCTTAGGAATACCGGCGTCCTTCAGCGCACTGAGAAAGCCCGCTGTCCGCTGGTGAGTCGACGTGAAGGCATCGACCCCTTCGATTAAGGCGAAGTGCCGGTGACCCATCCGAATTGCATATTCGGTTGCCACCTTGCTTCCCAGATAATCGTTGACCGCAAAGTTGTTCAGATGCTTGGACTTAACATCCCGGTTCAAGATCACCGCCGGAATTTGCCGTTTAATGACAGAACGGATAAATGGGTCGTCAGATTCGGATTGACTGAGGATGATCACCCCATCGAAGTTCTGAATGGAAATGCGGGGATCATTCTCGGCAATGTTGATACTGTTAATTGACAGTGAGTAATTCCGGGGCAACCGCTTTTGGGCCTCTTCAACTACTTCCGTCAAGAAGCTGGATGACGTCCCGGCTTCCAGGTTCGTGAAGAAGATGCCAATAATGTTCGAGCGGTGTGTAACGAGCCGCCGGGCATTATAGTTAGGCACGTACCCCATCTCGCGAGCGATTCGATCAATTTTACGCTTGGTCTCAGGCTTAACCAGTTTACTATCATTCAATGCTCTTGAAACTGTGGTGTGGGAGACGTTCGCAATTTTAGCGATCGTTTGAATCGTCACAGGTTCCTTATCTATTTTTCCAGTCATGTGATCCACCTATTTCTTTATTTAAGCCATTACATCATAACAATTCTGGCGGTCTAAAACAAAAAGGGGCCAAAATTAATTGGTCCCTTGCCCGTTTATCATTCATTCTTGGGGGTTAATTCATAATAAACGGATGCAGTTCCATTGGCATCACAACTGCCTGAAAGCTGCAATACCAATGAGCTAATTAAAACTTGAAGTAATTGTGAGCATTGTTGTAGGAAATGTCCTGCACAATCTTACCTAACTTGTCAATATTGTCTGGAACCCGACCTTGTTCAGCTAACTTGCCGTAGAAGTTGCACAGTACCCGACGGAAGTATTCGTGCCGTGGGTATGACAGGAAGCTCCGTGAGTCGGTCAGCATACCAACAAAGTGTGGCAGCAGACTCTGTTGAGCAAAGATCCGCAGTTGACGGTCCATGCCTTCAGCAGTGTCGTTGAACCACCAGCCGGCACCCAGCTGCAGACGTTCAACGCCGCCATCGCCTTGGAAGGAGCCCATCAAGGTAGCCAGCTGCATCCAGTCGTTGCTGTTCAATGAGTAGAAGATCGTCTTTGGCACATTGTTAGTGTCTTGCATGTGACGGTAGAGCTTAGCAATGCTGTCAACGATGTCAGGCTGCGTACCAACAGAGTCGTAACCAGTGTCGGCACCCAACTTCTTAAACATTGGCCGGTTCATGTTCCGGATGGAGTTGATGTGGAATTGCATCGTCCAGTCGAATTCGGTGTTCAGCTTCATCAACTGTTCCAGTAATGCAGTCAGATATTGATCGACTTCCTTGTCGGTCAGGTCTTCATTCTTAACGGCCTTGTCGACAATAGCATCGATTTCTTCCTTGGTAGCTGGAACGTAGTGGTAAGTCAACAGTGAGTGGTCAGACAGCTTGCCGCCCATTTCACTGAAGAATTCGAAGCGCTGGTGCAGAGCAGAGATGATGTCTGCGAAGTTGTTGATCTTAACGCCGGAAACGTCGCTCAACTGTTGCAGGTAGTTGCCAAATTCGTTGTTGCGGATGTCGATCAGCTTGTCAGGACGCATTGCAGGCAGAACCTTGAAGCCATTCTCCTTTTCATCCTTCTTCAGCAGCTTTTGGTACTTCAGATCAGATGCTGGGTCATCGGTGGTGCAGACAACCTTAACGTTCATGTTCTTGATCAAGTTCCGTGGCTTGAAGGCATCCGTCTGCAGCATCTTATTAGCCTTTTCCCAGATCATTGGGGCGTTTTCCAGGTTCAATTCGTTGTTGATGTGGAAGAAGCGCCGTAGTTCCAGGTGAGTCCATTCGTAGAGCGGGTTACCATAAGCATTTTGGATGGTCTTGGTCCATTCGATGAACTTCTTGTATTCGTCGCCGTCGCCGGTGATGTACTTTTCGTCAACGCCATTGGCACGCATCAGACGCCACTTGTAGTGGTCACCATAGTGGTCTTCGTTGATCCAAATCCGGGTTAAGTTAGGGTAATTCTTGTTTTCGTAAATTTCCTTTGGGTTTAAGTGACAGTGGAAGTCAATAATTGGCATCTTAGCTGCGTATTCATGGAACAGAATCTTTGCAGTGTCGTTGCTCAACAGGAAATCATCATTTAATAATGTCATGTTGTGTAAGTCCTTATCTATTAATATTCCTTAGCAATGTCAGTCTTTGGTTCCAAAGCATCCAGGGCTTCCTGCTTCGTAGCGTACTTGCCAGTCAACAGGTCAATGTGTTCAGCCAGGTGAATGTTCAAGAACTTGTCGTACAACTTCTGGTTCTTCTTCAGGATGTCCCAGAACTTGTCACGGAATACATAGTGGTAGTTGTGCTGTGCATTCATCAGTGAACCGAACATCGTGTGCATTACTTGACGGCCGTCATCGTCGGACAGAACGAATTGACAATGGTCAGGGGTAACCGTTTCTGGCTTAGGAGCATTGCCATCAGTTTGAGCGTTAAATACGTAGAAGTCCTTAACGTCGTCCAAGTTGTTGTATGCGTAACGGTACATGTCAACAAAGAGCTGTGGGTCCTTGTGAGCAATTACCCGGCAAGCTTCCAACCAGTGAGTACCGGCCGTCTTAACATGCCAGCCGTGTGCCTTGGCCAAGCGACCAATGATTGGGTAAACAGAAAGCTTATCAGAGCCAGAGTGAACGGAAAGCTTGTAGCCGAAGTGTTCAGCAATCTTTTCGTGTAAGGAGAAGTCCTTTTCGAACTTGTCCAGGTCACCAATGTAGTCAATGGCCTTCTGGAATTCACCGTAGAACCGTGGAGCCATGGTCGTAGGCGTGATGCCGCGACGGTGTAATTCGTTAGCGAAGAAGTAGTGGTTAGGGTTCGTGGTTGAGTATGGCGTTTCATCCATGGAGATTTCGAAGTCAAGGTCATAAGGAACAACGAACTTGTGGTAAATCTTCGTAGCAAACAGAACGGCACCATAGAAGGTCAATACTGATTCTTCAACGTCGTGCTTAGTGAAGTGGACTTCAGCGTCGTTGTGAGCACCAACAGTGAAAGTCTTGTTCAGGTAAGTGTCGTTGAAGTACTTCTTCTGGTCGTCGTCTAAGGCGTTAAACTGCTTGTCCAATTCTTCGTCAGACAGGGTAACGGCCTTGTTGTTGATAACTTCGGTACAGTCAAGAACAATCGTCCGGCAGCCAACCTTAACGGCGTAGTCAACTTCGTATTCGGTCTTAACGTGGTCACCTTCAGCACCCCAGCCGTAAGTGAAGCCTTCGTCAAAGACAGACCATGCGGCGTCCAGGAAGACATCGGTGTTGGTCCGGTGCATCAAAGTAAGTTCACGAATGGACTGTTGAGCGATAACTGGGAAAATGTGCTTGCCCTTCAAGAAACGCAGGTGAGCGTTTGAAGCGTTACCCAGCCGGTCACCAAGGCCGAAACTGTACTTGTAGTCACGCCGAGAAGTTGGCTTCATCCATGAGAAGCGCTTTGCCAATGCTTTGTAGTTTGGTTCAGTCTGTTGAGCAACAATCAATGCCCGCTGACCGTGATCCAGGCGTTCGTCAGCAACAAAGTCACCAATGCTCAGCTTGTCTTCGTAGACAACCAAGGTCTTTTCGGTGTAGCCCTTTTCGTTGACATGGTGCAGGTTGAAGTAAACGTTACGGCCTTGAACCTGGATTGAAGGAACATAAATTTCCTTGTTTGACAGGTTGTCGAACTTAGCATCGTTATCAACATCTGCTAAGATTTTTTGAACATTTTTAAGCAGTTTATCTAAATCCATTGTACTGTCCTCTTTCAATAAATATTGCACACGTGAACATTAATCAGCAAAAATAAAATCCATTTTCACTAAATGAATCATCCCCCAAATTTGCTATTTCCTAAAAATACTACCATTTTCAAGAATATTGTCTTTTCTTGTTTCCGCTTTCATAATATCACGATGGATTGCACACGTGAAGCATTTTTCTGGATTTTCGGTAATTTCTTCCCCAAAATCCGGTTGCAGAAAACAAGAAATTAACAGTTACTGTAATGCTGTCCATTTTCAATGAATGGGGGCACACACAAATAATGCTGTTCATGCAGCGCACCTATTTTAACATCAGCTAACCGGTTTTGTTAAAACTGGCTGGCAGCCGTTCATTATCTTCACTCATCATTTGTTTTCTCCCATATTTTGACGTAAATGTCATCGTGATCCCCAGCAATTAATGTGGCAAATGTTCAGCGGCCAGGAATTCCTGCCAGCGTTTCGTAACATTGGCAAACGAGTACTTTGCGGCCGCCTTCTGTGCGTGTTCTGAATAAGACTGCAGCAGTGCATAGTTGCTCAGCAGTGTATCCAAGGTGACGTACAGCGAGTGGAGATCCCCTTCTGGCACCAACTTGCCGCTAACCCCGTCGTCAATAATATCTGACGGGCCGTAATTGATGTCGTAGCTCACCACTGGACAGGCGTGGCTTTGTGCTTCCAGCAGTGCCATTGCGAAACCTTCATAAGAACTCGTTAGAACCTCTATTTGTGCGTCCTCGTAAACGGCGGTCAGGTCATGCTGGTAACCGCAGAAATGAATATAGTCACTAGCATCATTGCGTTGCACAAGTTTTTTCAGCGCATTCGATGTGGCGTAGTTGTTATATTCATCGTCATAGCCGTAGATTTTGAGGTCAACCAGCGGATGTTTCTTCTTCAGCAAAATCACCGTGTTGATCAAATGGTCGAGCCGCTTAACGTTGCTCAACCGTGCGACCGCGATCAATTGCCCCGGCTGCCGCTCATCAAACGGAACCTGCTTGTTTAAGAGCTCATCGGCTACGTAAGTCACTGGGATGGCGTAACTGGCATTGGTCTTAAATCTTTGGCTGGCATCACGTGCTTCTCTAGTCGTTGCCGAAATCAAACCGTTCAATTGGCCATTTGCCAGCATAGACTGGATGGGTTTGTAAACGTCAAATAGCTTGCCATTAGTGCGCCCGTCCGTTGTAATTGCCGAATGAAAGACTTGATAACGCGGCACCTTCACCTTCATTTTGGCGAATGGCGTCAAAGCCACATCTGAGCGGTCACTAATCATGACTGCTTTTGCATCATTTTTCGCCAACTCATCAAAGAAGAAAGCATGGAATTCCGTCTCATCATCAAATTGCCGTTCGCCGTCTTTTTCTTTCAACTGGATCAGGGTTAAAACTGGTTGATTATTTTCGCCGCCCCGGTAGTGATAAATAATCTTGACGTGTCCCTGAGCATCGTAGTACTGACGCATGACCACCCGGGCCTTATCTTCAAAATACTCCGAGTAAGTTAGGCAACCACTATCGTAAAAATCACGCCGATCGCAGAAGCCAAAGCGGTCAGTATAGTCCACATAATAAATGCGGCCCTTGTCATTCAAATTAACCTGAATTCTTTGCTTGCCATCGCGATAAGCAACATTACCCTTAACGTCAAGCCCTGGCTGATGTAATATTTTATCGCTTAGCGCTTGATCATTATCTGTATAGCTATATGGCAGTCGTTGATAATATTGGAAGAGGTTAATTACCCGATTGGCGGTACCTAATTTCTGCTGGACGTCTTGGTGAGCCCAATTGTATTTCACCGTCACTATCCGTGAATCCATTCCCAGACTATCAAAGATCTTCATCCGCTTAATTTGCGCTATTTCAATGGCTGAGGTTAATAAGTCTTCACGATGAGTAATGAAATAATACATGATTATTCTCCTTTTAGTCGGTGATTCATATCGATAATGTTCAGTTCCTTACACAGTATAGGACATTCTTTCCTTAGTCTTAAATTAGCTTTATCTTTTGATAACCAAATTTGCTAAATGCTATTTTCAAACAGCCCTATACGAATTATAATAGATGCAGTTAAAACATTATCTTTTATTATTAAGATTATAAATGAGGTGCTACTATGTTATCCACTAATAATAAAAAATTAATGTATTTAAAAAACGCTCGACAGCGTCCCCACTATGGGTTACGAAAATTATCAATCGGGGTTGCCTCCGTTTTATTATCAATAACGTTTGGATTAGGGACTGTGGCTGACGTTCACGCTGATGTTCCTGAAGGTAACAATCCTGCACGTCCGGCCGGTAATTCTCCACAACAACAAGAACATCAAAATGTTAGTGACCAACTAGCTAATGTAACTAGTAATTTCAAACAGTCTCAGCAGTCAGGTTCAAATACTACTTCATATATTCCTGTTGAGAATGGTAATGCTATATATCCAGAAAAAAGTGGTACATTACAAGGAAACTATTCTTTTGACGTTCCTGATACAGTCAAGTCAGGTGATTACTTTAACATTACCATTAGCAATAACCTGAATATCTATGGTACTCATAATCCTAGTGATGTTCGGCAATTGCCAGATATTAAAGATAGAAATGGGGAGATCATTGCTAAGTATGACCCTTCAAACGATGTAACTGGCCATTCCTTCCGCTATAATTTTACGGACTATGTTGATAATCATAATAACGTTTCTGCTAAAATTTCAATTCCATTATTCATTGATCCCAAGGCAGTTCCAAATGATTCTCGACAAAATATTACAACCGGCATTGGTAACAAGAAGACTACAAATACCATTAACGTTCAATACACGAATTTTGATGATGTTGTAAATAAAAATTGGCCTGACCCATCTGCTGCTGCCAATGGTGAAGCATTTATTACCGCGCTTGATCGTACTAACAAGGAAATGACGTCGGTAATTTATGCTAACCCTATTGGGAATGTAATACAGTCACCATGGGTAAAAGTAGAAAATCTTAACAATTCCAAGGTTAACTATAATAATAGAGATACCAATGTAACCGTTTATCAGTTAAAACCAGGATATGATCCAACACAAAGCTTCTACATTGATCCTGCTTCCGTGAATGATGTTACTGGTCAAGTCCGGATCGTCTTTCAAGATAATAAGATGTACATTCAATTCCCAACATCATCTTCCGGGACTAATTGGAGCAAGTACATTATCAAATACACAACCACTTATGATGATTCCTCTACGAAGCAGATTAATACCAGAACAACTAATTACTCTGGTACCTATTCGAATAACTATATGTATTGGGATAATCATGATTTAGTTTACGATCCTTCACAGTCAGGTGGTGGGACGGTAAACCCAACGAGTCCGACCAGCCCGACATCACCGACTAGTCCAACATCGCCGACGGGCCCAACGAGTCCAACGAGCCCGACGAGTCCAACAAGTCCGACGACGCCAACAAGTCCGACGAGTCCAACAAGTCCGACAAGCCCGACATCACCGACTAGTCCAACGACGCCAACGAGTCCAACGACGCCAACAAGTCCGACAACGCCGACGACTCCTACAAGCCCGACGACTCCTACAAGTCCAACGACTCCAACGACTCCGACAAGTCCAACAAGTCCAACGACGCCAACAACACCAACGAGTCCGACAACGCCAACGAGTCCGACGAGTCCAACAACACCGACGACTCCTACAAGTCCAACGACTCCAACGACGCCGACTACGCCAACATCACCTACGACTCCTACGAGCCCTACATCACCGACGAGTCCTACAACACCAACGACGCCTACCAGTCCGACGTCGCCGACAAGTCCGACATCACCTACGAGCCCGACGACTCCAACAAGTCCAACGACGCCGACGAGCCCGACAACTCCGACATCACCGACAACGCCGACTAGTCCTACGACCCCAACAAGTCCAACGACGCCAACATCACCGACGAGCCCGACTACACCGACTAGTCCGACGTCACCGACAAGTCCAACATCGCCAACGAGTCCAACGACTCCAACCAGTCCAACATCACCTACGACTCCTACGAGTCCAACGTCACCGACGAGCCCGACTACACCGACTAGTCCTACGTCACCTACGTCGCCGACAACTCCTACGTCACCTACTAGTCCTACGTCGCCGACAACGCCAACGAGCCCTACGACTCCGACGTCACCTACAACACCGACGACGCCAACCACGCCAACATCACCGACGAGTCCGACGACACCTACCAGTCCAACATCACCAACGACTCCGACGTCACCGACTAGTCCGACGTCGCCGACTAGTCCTACGACACCAACAAGTCCAACGACGCCTACGAGCCCGACATCACCGACTAGTCCTACGACACCAACGAGTCCAACATCGCCGACTACGCCAACATCACCTACGTCACCGACGAGCCCGACTACACCGACTAGTCCAACATCGCCGACTACGCCGACGTCACCGACGAGCCCAACATCACCTACGACTCCGACGTCACCGACTACACCTACGAGCCCTACATCGCCGACGACACCTACGACGCCTACGAGCCCAACGTCACCGACGAGTCCGACGACCCCAACAAGTCCGACGTCACCGACGAGCCCGACGACTCCAACGAGTCCAACAAGTCCGACGACGCCAACAAGCCCGACAACGCCGACTAGCCCGACGAGTCCAACGACGCCAACAAGTCCAACGACGCCGACGAGTCCGACAACGCCAACGACGCCGACCAGTCCTACGTCGCCGACCAGTCCGACAACGCCAACAACACCAACGTCACCGACTAGTCCAACCACGCCAACAAGTCCGTCATCACCAACGCAACCGACGACGCCGACGCAGCCTGGAACGCCGACTAGTCCTACGACACCAACAAGCCCGACAATGCCAACACAACCAACTACGCCAAAGAGTTCGCAAAAAGTTGGCAATAAGAAGCTGCCACAAACTGGCAATGAACAAAACGAGGCTGCTGCAGGCTTAGGTGTGGGCTTATTTGCATTGCTGACTTCATTTGGTGGTCTCAAGCTTTCTAAGAAGCGGAATTAATATTCAGACGATTCAGCTTTGGCTCTGTATTAATTGTTAAATATAGTTAATCATCAACCAGTCCAAGTAACTAGTTTGCTTGGGCTGGTTTTTATTACAAAAAATGCAGCACTGATGAATGGCATCAGCACTGCATAACGAAGAATCTGACTTATACAAAAAGGACGGCGATCAAACGATTGATCTCCGTCCTTTAACATTTATAGCAATTAACTACTCATTTTCGTGGTTGGTGTATTCTGGCCACTGATCTGCGTCGATCCAACCATTCATGAAGTCATTGTAGTTCCCATAATCAGCGGTCCCGGCTTGACCATCAGCCCAACCCATGCGACCGTCCATCATCAGCGTGCACCACTGGTGAGTGTACTGATTTTCGTTCTCGTGGTGGTATTGATAACCTAAGTAATTCAATACCAGACCCAGAGCACGGGTGGCACCGGCACATGAGTATTCGTGAGCAATGAAGACCCCATATGGCGTAGCGTAGTATGGGCCAGACATTGTGTAACGACACCGTTTGCAAAATTCGGATACGTAGAGAGCGGCCAATTCAACCTTTGCCCGGTCAGTCCGATTACCGGCTTGCCGAACAACATCAGCAATCAGGTGAGCAACACTTTCCGGACTGTCAGTTGGAATCCGGTGGGCGTTACCAAACCGGTCATAGAGGTAATCACCGACAAGGGCAAGTTTAGGCGTGTTCAATTCACGGTTGGTCAGCCAAATCTGGACGTAGTTGCCCTCGCCTGAAGCACTGTCACTGTAACGACTGATTACCTGTAACATGTCATTGGCATAAGAAGGATCGATTGTGAAGGTGGTGCTGAAGCGGCATTGGCCAGCATTGGCAATGTCACCCTGAGCGTTAGCAACGTCAGGACTGTAATTGTTGGCTACTTCCTGACGGCCAATTTCATGACCCAGTGACCGGTCAAACAAGATGAGCACGTGGTGAGGATAGATCATTGACTGATCGGCAGCGTGCCAACCAGAAACAGTGATGGTATCGCCGTCTTCATCCAGCGTATCCAACCATGCGGCCTGCTTGTTCAGATTGAGGTTGCCATTGAACCAGTAATCAACGTAGTCTTCGTTGGCATCAGGGGTAGCGCTCCAACGACTGATGATCCGCAGGGGTTCAGTGAACATCTCTGGCTGGAGGTCAAAGCTGGCATCAAAGCCGGAGTAGGAGGCCGTCATGATTGATGGGAAGGCTGCTGCAACATCGTTCCGTTGCGCATGACTGACTGTTTTACGGGCCAGTTCATGATTGTTGTTAGCGTCCAAAATGATGATGGTGTGGTAGTTCCGTCCCAGTGCTAGGTTGGTAGCATGCCAGCCGCTAACGTGTAAGCGACCATTACGAACGCCAAAGTTGTCCATGTAAGCATTGTTGCTCTTGTCGGCAACTAGCCATTCTGGGCCAAACCAATAGTCGACATAACCGCTATTGCCATCGGCTGACGTTGACCACCGACTGACGAACTAAATCTGGTCGTTGATGAATTCCGGCCGCAGATCAAAGCTGACGTTAAAGCCAGAACCAGCTGCATTCGCGATGAGTGGGAAGACGCGGGCAACATCTTTACGAATATGACCATTGTCCAAGTCGTCAAAGTCAACTAGCTGACGGCCAAGTTCACGGTGCTGACTCACATCATAAGCAATGACGTAGTGGTAAGGATAGCCGGCTGCCTGGTTAGTAGCGTGCCAGCCGCTGACGTTGACCTGGTTGTCCTCGATCGAAACGCCGTCTAAGTTAGCGCGGTTAGCGTTGTCGAGCTTGAATGGGGCAAACCAGTAGTCCGTGCGATGGCCCTCACCGTGCAGAGCATCATCGGTAAACCGAGAAACCAGTGAGAGAGTGTCGCCACGGGAAACAACGTTATCTGGAACGTACAGCGAATCATGGAATCCGGATTCACGACTTCCGTTCACATCTGGGTAGACGTTTTGAACATCCGGACGTGTAACAGCATTGTCAAAGCGGTGCCGGTAAAGCTCACGATTCGTGGTGTTATCAAAGAGAATCATGTAACGGTAAGGCTCGTCCTGACTGGCATCCGCTGCGTGCCAACCGTTAGCAACGACTGAATCATAACCAGCAATGTTAGATTCGGTCAGCTTTACTCCGTCCAGGTGACCATAGTTGGCGTTGTTAGTAGCGGCTGCTTGTCTGGACTGGGTGACCGCCGTAGCAGCTGCATTAACGTGTGTCGTCGCCGTTTGAGTTACCGCCGTCGTGCTTACTTGTGACGTGGCCGGCTGGTTCTGATCAGCATGAGCCGTCGTTGTTGCCAGAAGCATGCCGAAACTGGCGATTGTGGCCACCAGCCACAGCTTGCCTGCTTTATACAACTTTTTATGAATACTATTATTCAAAACAAAATCTCCCCTTCAGTTAATGTCGGCCTAATTATATAACTTTAGCCACCAACTGACGCAATAAAGTTCGTAGACCACAAAAAAGGCAACCAAACATCGCTTCAATTGAAACGATGTCTAGTTGCCTAAAACGTAATTATTCAATTGTCGGTGTAATCATGGAAATTCCACTTTCACGCATAATCTTTAATTACTGATTGTCTCGACGACGCTTTCTGCCAAAGCCTAACAAACTAGTTGCACCTAGTAATGCTATGCCAAGTGCTGAAAGTTCATCATCTTTATTACCAGTTTGCGGTAACTTGCCCTTAGCAGACGATGAGTGAGCACCCTTCGTGACATTGCCATGCGTCGATGGTGGAACTGATTCACCAGCAGTGCCCGGTTGACCAGGGTTCTGCGGATGTGCAGATGTGCCTGGTGTTCCTGGAGTCGTCACTTGACCCGGCTTGCTTGGGTTCGTCGGGCTAGTTGGGTTCGACGGATTGCTTGGTGACGTCGGACTTGTTGGGTTTGTTGGGTTCGACGGGTTGTTTGGCGACGTCGGACTCGTCGGGCTTGTTGGGTTCGACGGATTGCTTGGCGATGTCGGACTCGTTGGGCTTGTTGGGTTCGACGGATTGCTTGGCGATGTCGGACTCGTTGGCCCAGTCGGTGACGTTGGGCTCGTTGGGGTGCTTGGCGGCGTTGGATTATCAGGACCATCTTCTGCAATCGTGATGATTAACGGAGCTGGATCATAACTAGTGAATTTGTAAATAGTTGATGGCAATGTACCAACAAGATGGTAACCAGTTGGGATATCGAACGTCAGAGTCTTTGTCTCACCCATCTTTCCAGAAACAATCTCATGTTTGATGATCTGATTATTTCCTTGCAAGACATAGTTAATCGGCAAAGCAATGTCCCGATCAGTGTCCGTTGGTTCTGCAGTAGAACTGTAGGTAATGTCAATAGTGACCGGCTTTTGACCATTCTTGACCGTCACAGCTTCAATAGAACTAATTTCCGTGCTGGCACCAGTACCAACTTTCTCGTAAATATGAGCAGTATAACCAGGTACACTGACAGGGTATGCCTGCCATCCGGTTGTGTCTTCACTCCAGCTTCCAAAGTCGCTCAGCTTACCAGTAACTTCATCATACATTGCACTTCTGGTAATCGTAGCCACTTGCGTCACGGTTACCGTTCCTGTTGGCAATTGATTATGAATTGTCCGGTCAATCTTTTGAATTAACTGATCGTGATCAACGCCTGTTGGGATCTCATTAGGAGTATTCCCATCAACCTTCTTCTTAACATGAACCAGGTGAATCGTGATTGACTGGTCACCAGCAGCTGTGAATTGATAGCTTGTTGGCAAAGTTTGCCCGACAGCAAGCTTATAGTGAGCTGGAACCGTTAATTCAAGATCAATCGTTTCACCAGTGGTTCCCGTCTTGACGATTGTTGAACCAACCTGACTGCCACCGTTGTCATCATCGACCAACTTAATGGCTACGGTTTGATCATTAGCAGTGTAGTTAATCGTTACGTTATCAACCGTCTGACCTTGAACTGGCGTCACTTTAGCCACATTGGCTGGACTAGCAGTATATCCAGCAACTGTTGGGGCTGTGTATGCTGGCAGATCGGCCGGACCAGTTACTGTCCAATCACTATAAGTAATCTGGCCCGTGACCTCGTCAACGATAGCGTTACGAATAAATTTAACCGTTTGGGTAATGACAGTCGGTGTGGTATTCGGCGTGTTAACCGTAATCTTCCGCGTAACACTACTATTCAGATCACTTTCCTTCAAACCAGCCTTATCTTCTGGATGATCCGCTGGAACCGTATGCGTACCATGTTTCAGGTAAACATAGTAGTCACCAACGTAGTAATTACCATCCGCAGTAGTCGTCCCTGAGCTTGGATAAGTACTTACGCCACTGTGACCAACCAAGATGTAGTGGTCTGCACTGTAGTTCCAATCACCAGTTGTTGGATCGAAGGTAAATGTCGTTCCTGCTTCACCCTTAATCGTTTGGTCATGAGGTAAGGCAGTACCAGCAGCACCGGACCAACCACCAGCCGGTTCAGTCAAGCCATTCACGTCTTGATAATGGACGATGACTTGGGCCGCTTTGACAATATCAAATTCAGCTTGACCAGAATTCGTCAGCGTTGAATCAACCACAACGTTGCCATTACCGTACTCACTATTCAAAGCATCTTGCAGGTTCGTTAGGCTTGATGAATTAAGCTTGATGAAGTAATGACCTGCATTCGTTGGTGCAGTGATGGAATTACCACTTGCGTCAACCCAATCATAGTCACCAGCTGCTAACTTGCAGGTAACTGGATCAAGGCCATCAATCGTCATGGTAACTTCGATTGTGCCACCGTGGTTAATTTCAGTAACAGTTACCGGATGGCCATCATAAGCCTTACTATTATGACCACTTAACGTTGCAGTTGCACTAGCGGCAGTAATTGTGTAAGTCCCAATCTGGTTAGCAAATTGGGTGCCGTTGCTGTTAACCGTCCAGCTGTAATTGCCATCTTCGAATGATGCCAAGTCAGTCAAGACAACGTAGTAAGTACCAACATTCTTTGGACTGACTTCATTACCATCAGCGTCCACAATCTTGTATTGTCCTGATGCCAAGTCATGCTTGACCCCGTTAACCGTGATCGAGTACTTGGTACCATCAAGGCTCGTCGTTGCTTGATTATCGAAGGTCTTACTATCAAAACCATTCAAGGTAATCGTTCCATTAGCCTTGTTAATCGTGTACGTTGCCGAACCGGTGAATGAAGCATCAGTCCACTTGATGTTTTGATTCGTAGCAAAGTGATCCTTGATTGCCTGTTTACCATGGTCATTCAAGGTCAAAGTGTACGTACCGGCACCAGCTGGGATGGTAGCTGAACCATTCCAATTAAAGTCATTAGCAGTCAAAGTGATGTCTGTTGGGTTGCTATCACCAGGAATAGTGAATCTGACCTTGATGTCGTTGTTAGCATCCTGCTTTTGCACATCGGCGTCACTGACTGCCTGGCCATCGTAAGTCTTTTCACCAAGACCACTTAATGTTGCACTAGCTTGGGCTGCATTAATGGTGTAGGTGAAGCTCCCTGTTGGTGTGAAGCTGTAGTTTGGATTGTCATTCTGCAACTTCGTGATCCCAGCAGGCGTCAGACTAATCTGGTAAGTACCAACATTCGTGTGATCCATAGCCGACCAACTAAAGTCATCTAAGGTCAAGCCATTGGTGTTCAAGCTTTGCCCACTGACTAATCCTGAAGCAGTCAAACCGTTCAGTAACTGATCGAGCGTAACAGAACCTGGCGTCTCATCGTAAGTCTTATTATCAGAACCACTCTGAACAACTGTAATTGACTTCTGATTAATCTTGAAGCTGGCCTGACCTGACAAGTCATCAACCGTTAAGTTGTAGTTACCCTTCAAGCTTGGATCAGCTTGATCAATCTTGTTCTTCAAGTGAGCTAAGATGACATCTTTATTCAAACTCAAAGTATAAGCATTACCACTGGCATTAATTGGCGTACTACCGTTATCCCAAGTGTAATCGCCATCTTGCAGTTGGTAATCAAAGGCCTTGTTCTCATTGCCGACCTTAACAGTGATCTTAACGAGAATGTTACCACCATTATTCAGATCCGCCGTTGAAGCAGCTTGACCATCATAAGTCTTATGGTTGGAGCCAGACAATACAGCCTTCGCAGAGGTTTGTTCGATCGTGAACGTCCCGACCTTGATCTCGCTATCAGCTGGCCAAGTGAAGTTACCAGACAGCTTCTTCAACTTAGCCAAACCATTGGCATTCAGGTAGACATCATAGCTGCCAGACTTTGTTGGAGCGGTGACTTCAGTACTACCTTGCTTGATGGTGTGATCATCCGCCGTTAAGGCATTTTCACCAGAACTTGGGATGGTTGGAACAGCAACACCATTGGCATCCAGTGCTGGCTTGAATTGACTAAGGTCTAAGCCTGAATCATTACCAAAGCTCGTTCCATCATAAGTTGCCGTTTGACTGCCATTGCCAGAAATGGTGATGTTGATTGCGTTGATCGTGTAAGTACCAAGGGCATTGTTGGTCCAATCGTAGTTTGAAGTATGACCATTGCTGATCTTATCCAAACCATGTTTCGTCAACTTAACTTGGTAACTACCAACATCTAATGGTTCTGTTGTCGAACCAGTAGTTTCACCGTTCTTGATGAACTCAAAGTCACCGTCAGCCACGGATAGACCACTTGGAACACTCAACGTTTGCCCATTATTAGTCGTAATCGTTGGAACAAAATTATCGGTATTGAACTGACTCTGACCATTGTAGTCAACGGTTTGGCTATGATGGTCATTAGCGAAGTCAACCGTGGCCGTTGCCTTAGTAATGCTGTACTTAGCATCCTTGTCGACAACCGTCCAAGTGTAGTTCTTGCCGTCATTACCGTCCTGATCTTTGATAGCAGTCAGAACACTATCCTTCAAGGCAACATGGTAGTCGCCAGCATCCACTGGTGCAGAAATGAGATTACCATTTCCGTCAACGAATTCAAGATCGGCATCAGTCAAGTTGTAAGTGAAGCGGTTTGGCAAGGTCAAGGTGTACTTGCTTGCACTTGGGCTGCCTGCTTGACCATCGTAAGTCTTGCTATCGCTACCGGCTAACGTAATCGTTGCTTCGGCTGGCGTTACCTTAAAGTTGCCCTTGCCTGCGCTGGTATAGGTGTAATTCTTAGTACCAAACTTGTTCTCAATGCTTTGCAAACCTTGAGCAGATAAGGTGACCTTGTATTGATCACCAACATTAACTGGCGTAGCACCAGCAAACTGCAGGTCGCCAGCTGAAGGCGTCCAGCCCGTTAAGTTTTGTCCATCTTCAGTCGTGATGGTTACCTGATAGTTGTTAGGATCAATGGTCATTGAATTACCAAAGACCACGCTTTGACCAGTCTCACCAGTCTTGTCACTGACGGTGATCGTAACTGGCATCTGGCTAACGTTAAAGTCCGCCCGCGCATCGGCGACATTGACATCCCAATCGTAGTTGTTCGGATCAATACCAGAAATGGCCTTCAGATGAGCAATTCCGGCAGCCGTCAACTTGACTTGGTAACTGCCAACGTCCCCTGGAGTGGAAACAAAGGTTAAGTCACCTGTTTGCAAACGATAGCCATTGAAGTAACTGGCATCACGACTAGCGATGTTACCAAAGTGCAAAGTATATTGACCATTGTTATTGATGATCGATGGATCGTTGTAATTATTTGAACCATACTTGACGCTTTGGCTGCCATTAATCGTTACCTGGATTTGCCGTGGTTGAACAATGTAGACAGCCGGTTCATGAGCTTCATCAATTGGTGCACTATTGCTGCCTAAACTATTTGTATTCCGCTCAGCATGGCCATCACAAAAGTCATAATCACTGAAGCGTGGATCATTTTTGAGACGACTGCGCAACTGATCAGTAATCTTAACCGTGTATCGACCAACATTAATTGGTAATCCAGCATTTGTACCAGTGTAAGCTTCTTTACCATCAAGGTCGATCTCTAAGTCACCAGCCTGAAGTGTAATCGTTGGCGCTGAACCTGAACCTTGCCAGTTACTTAATGTAACTTGGAACTTATTCAAATCAAGTTTCTCTGGTGAACCATAGTTAACGGTTTGACTACCACTAAGCGTCAGGGCAGCCTTCCGCGCATAAATGGTGTAGAAGGCATTTGTGTCGCCCAGACTAAATTCATAATTCTTTGTTTGTTTTTGAATATTCCGGAGAACCGAATCTTTGAGCTTAATGTAGTAAGTCTTGGTAGTTGTGTTAGTGGCTGAATTGAAGTTGACGTCCTTAACTGGTTGTCCAGCCGCATCGACAACTTCAAAGTCATCGGCAGTCAAAGTGAAGTCAACATCACTTGGCTTACTTGAGTTACCCCACTTCAGCGTAACTCTGCCGTTAGCAATGTCATCCGCGGAGATGGCCGCATTAGTATTGTCATAAACCTTTGATGCTTCACCTTCAACGATGATTGCCATCTTGGCAGCCGTAACGTTAAAGGTTGCCGTGGAATTGAATGACCAATCGTAATTGTTCTTAGTGCCAACTGCGGTTAAGGCTTCAATTGCGGCTTTACCTTGTGGTGTTAAGTCAACTTTGTATGAACCAAAGTTGGTTGGTGCAGCAATGACATTCCCGTCATTGTCGACAAAGTTATAGTCGCCAGCCCGCAGCGTGTAGGTCAAGCCATTGCTCAAGGTGACACTGTAAGTACCTTCACTTAGTGATGCGGCAGAGCCATTGTATCCATGACTGCCTTCACCAATAATCGTTGCTGTAGCAGTAGCTGGGGTAACGGTCAGAACGGCCGTGTTGCCATCATAAGTGTAGGTGTAGTGAGCACCGTCAACGGTATTCTGAATGTTTCTCAAGCCTTGAGCAGACAACTTAACGGTGTAATCACCAACGTTAATTGGGTTTTCGCCAGTTGTGAACTCTAAGTCACCAGCCTGTAACGTGTAAGTCTTACCGTTACTCAAGGTAACCGTGTAATGTCTGCCATATGGAATCTGAGCAGTTGAACCGGTGTAGGTGACGGAAGCACGACCATTTAAAGTTATGCTTGCCGTTGCTTTATTAACTGTCAACGTACCAGAACCAATTGAAGTCCACTGGTAATTATCATGACCATCAATTGCGTCCCGTACCTTTTGCCAGCCTTGTTCAGTCAATTCAACTGTGTAGGTTCCAGGTTCCTTAGGCGTCTTAACTGTGCCATCCTGGGTAATCTGGTAGTCCCCAACAGTCAAAGTTAAGGTGCTAGGTACATCAATCGTTGCTTGGTGACTGTTATCAGTTGTGATGGATGGCTTGAACTTAGTTAAGTCTAAGCTGATGTTATTACCATCCCAAGTTGCCGTTTGCTGGTTAGTCGTTGGATCAAGCTTGATCGTGGCATTCGCCTGCTTAATCGTGTAACCGTAGTCACCAGTTACGACAGAGAAGCTGTAATTCTTATTAGCAGCCTGCAATGCTTGTAAACCAGCAGCGCTCAACTTGATCGTGTAGGTTCCAGCATTGGTTGGTGCACCAGTTAATTTAGTTGCCCCTTGGTACCAATCAAAGGCACTAGCAGTCAAAGTACTGGTGTCTAAGTTTTGACCGGCAACTAAACCACTGCCACTCAGACTATTCTTCAAAGTGTCCAGACTAACTGCAGCCGGATTGCTGTCATAAGTCTTTTCACCAGAATTGCCTTGGTTAACGGTAATGCCCAGTGGATTGATCTTGAAGTCGGCGTTTCCAGTGACACTAGTTGGAATTTCGACGTTTCCCGCACCCGCGATGCCATCGATAAAGCTCTTCAAGTGAGCCTTACCAGTTGCAGTCAGGTTAAAGGAAATCGTGTAATCGCCAGCATCAGTTGGTGCCGTGTGATCAGTCGTGTTCCAAGTGTAGTCACCAGCCTGCAGAGTGTAAGCATGATTGCCAGTGGTTCCTGGAATCGTGACGTTAACTTGGATATTGCCACTATTAACGTCGCTCAATTCAGCCGCTTGACCGTCATAAGTCATGCTTGCGTTGCCGGCTAAGGTAGCCGTTGCCGTAGCCGCTTCAACGATATAGGTCTTAATGCCAGTAAAGTTAGTGGCTGGCCAGTCAATATTACCGTTGTCTTTATTGGCAGCGATGATATTGTTGCGTCCCACGTTACTCAACTTAACCTGGTAAGTACCAACCGTGGTTGGAACAGTGGTAGACCAAGTCCGGCCATTATCGCTGGAGAATTCAAGATCGCCAGCTTGCAGAGTGTAGCTTGGTGTGAAGCCATGAATTACAGCTGGATCAGTCGTCAAGGTGACACTGTAATGAGTGTAGTAGTCTGGATCAGCATTACCGAACGTGATTGTCCGTGAACCGTTTAAGGCTACTGAACCCTTGGCTGTCTTGATCTCATAGCTGTAACTATTCTGATCATCATTAATTGAAAGATCATAATTAGTGTTCTTGTTCTTTAAGGCAGTTAAACCAGCGTTGTTCAACTTAATCGTGTAAGTGCCGTGATCAGTCGGTGCATTATCCAGCTTGTTACCAGATGCATCGTACCAGTCAAAGTCAGCAGCAGTTAAGCCTGAAAGATCTAAGCTATGACCGCTTACTAAATCATTACCACTAATCTTGTCCTTCAATTGGGCAAGTGGCGTTTCAACTTGGTTGCCATTATAGGTGACACTAGTTGAACCAGCTAATGAAACGGTAGCTACCTTCTTGTTGATCGTAAAGGTGGCAGTCCCACTCAAAGCAGAAGCAACAATATCAACATTATTCTTCCAAGCACTATCTGCTGCAATTGCGTCCTTCAAGTTCTGTAAGATGTGGTCCTTGTTCAAGGATAAAGTATAGCTGCCTTGATCAGTTGGAGCATAACCAGCTGTCCAAGTATAGTCATCATCTTGCAGAGTGTAAGAGATCGTCTTGTCGCTATTTGGAATTGTGATCGTGACGGTGATGTTGCCGCCATTGTTCAGATCAGCGGTGGAAACAGCTGAACCGTTGTAGCCACGAGCGTTCTCACCAGACAACTTAGCGGTTGCGGCAGCTTCGGTAATCTTGTAAGAACCATCCGTTAAGCCGGAAAGGTCAGTATTAGCCCAATCAAGGTTAGCCGCGTTATCGGTGTTGTTATGGATCTTAGCCTTACCATCATCGGTCAATTCAATCTTGTAATCGCCAACATTTACTGGTGCATCATTGCCTGCGTAAACCGTTCCGTCACTGGCTACGAATTGGTAATCACCGGCATCCAAGGTAATCGTTGGGTTGCCTGGTGCGGTGATCGTCACTCCAATTGGCGTCGTGTAACTACTAATTGGTTTGCCATCGAAGACCTTTTCGCCAACACCATGGAAGGTAACCGTTGGTGTGGCCTTGGTAATTGTGAAAGTTCCGAAGCCAGCAGAATCAACATTGTAGCTGTAGTGATCTGGATCAAGTGCATTGATAGCATCCTTGCCTTGCTTACTCAATTGAATGTGGTATTGGCCCACATTCGTTGGATCCTGGCTTGGGGCAAATTCCAAGTCACCATCACGCAAGGTATAAGTCTTGCCATTGCCTAAAGTGATCTTATAATCACTGACATCAATATCAGTATCACCGTAAGCGGCATCCTTGTAGACTTCGCTTTGTCCGCCATTGACATTTGCCAACGTTACAGCAACGCCATCCGCCTTCTGGATCTTGTAAACAGCTGAAGCAGCATTGATCCAGTTGTAGTTATCAGTAGCTGATTGTAATTTAGCAAAACCAGTATCGCTCAAACCAATTGTGTATTGGCCTAAATCAGTTGGTTCGGTGGTTAACTTCGTCCCGTTAAAGGTGAAGTCACCAGCAGCAACTGATAAGGTAACACCACTTGGCAGAGTCAAGGCTTGACCGTTGTTAGTGGAAATAACTGGCGTAAACTTGCTTGGATCAAACTTGCCAGTTTCACCGCTGTAGTCTACGGTTTGGCCAGCACCAGTAGCAAAGTTAACCGTTGCCGTGGCCTTGTTGATGACGTAAGAACCGGTCCCGGTGATATCGGTATTCGTCCAGTTCAAGTTATCAGCATTGACGGCCTTGATCTTGTTCTTACCAGCTTCAGTTAATTCAATTGTGTAAGTACCAGCATCGACTGGTGCAGTCGTGTAGGTGTGACCATCTTTGATCCAGACATAATCAGTTCCCGCAGTCAATGTAATAGTTGTCGCTGTATTTGGAGCGGTAATCGTTACACCAATTGGGGTGGTGTAGTCCGTGCTGCTTAAGGCAGAACCGTTGTAAGTCTTAGAACCAGTACCTTGGAAGGTAGCCGAAGCACTAGCCTTGTTAATTGTGTAGGTGCCAGTGCCAGAAATACCGGCATTTGCCCAGTCAAGGTTGTCACCATTAGCGATTGCGGCCTTGATCTTATCTTCACCAGCGGTAGTTAATTTGATGGTGTAAGTGCCGGCGTCGACTGGGGCGGTCGTGTAAGTGTGACCGTCCTTGGTCCAAACATAGTCGGTACCAGCGGTTAAGCTAATTGGATTCTCACCCGCATTTGGTGCATCCGTGATTACCAAACCAATTTGGGTGGTGTAATCAGAATTGCTCAAAGCTGAACCGTCATAGGTCTTTGAACCAGCACCTTGGAAGGCAACGTGTGGCGTGGCCTTCGTAATGGTGTACGTTCCTGTACCCGTGATCTCGGCATCCGTCCAAGTCAAGTTAGCAGCGTTGACGGCCTTTATCTTATCCTTACCAGCAGCAGTCAACTCAACGGTGTAAGTATCGGCATCGACTGGAGCACTGGTATAGGTGTGACCGTCCTTGGTCCAGACGTAATCAGTTCCCGCAGTCAAAGCAGGATTATCTGCCGCGGTAACACCAGGAGCAGTAATGACAACCGTTGGTGCATAGCCACTGATTGCACTACCATCATAGGTCTTGCTGCCATTACCAGAGAAGGCAGCCGAAGCGGAAGCCTTAGTAATCTTAAACGTCCCTTGACCAGCGTCGAACTTGCTGAAGTCGAAGCTAAAGTGACTTGGGTCAGCGGCATTCAGATGATCCTTACCAGCCTGGCTCAATTCAACATGGTAAGTGCCGACATTCTTAGCATCAGTGCTTGGAACGAATTCCAAGTCACCGGCTTGCAAGGTGTAAGTAAAGCCAGTTGGCAGGGTCAGCTTGTAGTCACTGACATCGATGTCGGTATTGCCATAAGCAGAACCCTTGTAAGTTTCACTTTGACCATCACTAACGTTAGCTAATGAAACCGTACTATCACTATTCTTTTGAATGGTGTAAGTACCAAGCGATCCATCAACCCAGTCGTAGTTAGTAGTGTCGGTCTTAATCTTACTTAAACCGCTAGCACTGAGGTAAACATGGTAGTTGCCAATTGCGGTCGGTGCGGTGATTTGACGGCCTTGATCATTAGTAAAGATGAAGTCACTGCTGTCAAACGTGGTCGTGGATGGAATTGTCCAGTTGACTCCATTATCCGTGCTTACACTTGGCGTGAAGTTCGTTGCATCAATCGTGGCAGCTGAACCATCATAATTCTTCGTTTGGCTACCAGCTAAATTAATCGTGGCGTTTGCCTTATCAATCGTGTAGGCAATGTGCCCAGTAACCTTGCTGAAGTCATAGTTGGCGTTATTTGCCTGCAGCTTGTGCAAACCATCATCGTTCAATACGATTTGGTAATTGCCGGCATTAGTTGGTGTTGAGCCGTCCCACTTGAAGTCGGCATTAGTCAACCCAGTTGCATTGAAACTTTCACCAGAAACCAAGCCAGTTGCTTGCCAGTTGCCTGCTTTATTGGCATTGATTGTGCCAGCCGTGCCATCGTACTTCTTGTTATCTGAACCAGAGAAGGAAACATCGGTTAAGGCCTTCTTATTAATCGTGACCGTGATCTGGCCGGAACCTGACCAGTTAAGGTTGTCAGCTTGAATTGCCTTAATTTTATTAATGCCACTTTCAGTCAAACTAATCGTGTAGGTACCGGCATTCTTCATCTCAGTAACTACAGCACTTGCCGCGTCTTTAATTTCATAATCAGAAGTGCCAAATGAGTAATCATGACTGTTGCCAGCTGGATCTGGGTAAGTCAGGGTTACCTTCATGCCCGTATCTACTGTTGAAACAGCCTGTCCATCATAAGTCTTGGTGTATTGACTGCTGTTGTCACCAGAAAGTGCCCAAGTGGCATCAGCTTTCTTAACGATCAACTTGGCACTTGAACCAGTACTATCAAACGTCCAAGTGTAGTTGTCGTTAGTTGTCCCAGCGGCGGCCTTGATATGGTCCAGTCCGGCTTGGGTCAACTCCAAGATGTACCCAGCGCTATTAGCATTCGTGTGATCGTTAGCGACAAAGTCTAAGTCCCCAGCTTGTAGAGTATAGGTTTGTCCATTGCTCAAGGTAACGGTGTAGTTTGGACTAGAAGCTGAACCGTAATCGATCACAGCAGGTGAGCCGGTATAGGTAACTGTGGCAGACCCAGCAATCGTAGCTGTAGCAGAAGCTGGGGCAATGTCGTACTTACCGCTTCCCGTTACAGTTGTCCAGTTCAAGTTGCTGCTATTAATAGCCTTGATCTTGTTAATACCAGCGGTGGTTAACTCAACAATGTAGTTGCCAACATTAACCGGAGCAGTTGTCAAAGCACTGCCAGTCTTGTGGCCTGCACTATCTGTCTTGTACCAAACGTAATCAGTACCGGCCGTTAAAGCAAAGTCCGTACTGGTGGTGCCTGGTGCGTTAAAGCCTTCAGTTGGGTTGTAGCTAAATTGATAGTTACTAATTGCACTGCCATCGTAAGTCTTAGTAGCATCCCCACCAAACTTAATCGTGGCATCAGCCTTGGTAATGGTGAATGTACCAAAGCCAGCAGTATCAACATTGTAGCTGTAGTGGGTTGGGTCGAGTGCGCTGATCGCATCCTTGCCCTGCTTGCTCAACTGAATGTGGTATTGGCCCACATTTGTTGGATCTTGGCTTGGAGCAAATTCCAAATCACCAGATTGCAAGGTATAAGTCTTACCGTTGCCTAAAGTGATTTGGTAATCGTCAACGACAATATCATTCTGGCCATAAGCAGTACCTTTGTAAGTTTCACTCTGTCCGCCACTGACATTTGAAAGGGTAACCTTAACGCCACTTGCCTTTTGAATCTTGTAAGTAGCTAAGGCGTCATTGACCCAATCATAGTTATTAGTAGCAGATTGCAGTTTAGTAAATCCGGTATCACTTAAGCCAATCGAGTATTGTCCTAAGTCGGTTGGTTCCGTGGTCATCTTCGTACCATCAAAGGTGAAGTCACCAGCGGCAACTGACAGAGTAACGCCACTTGGCAGGGTCAGGGTTTGACCATTGTTAGTGGAAATCGTTGGTAAGAACTTGCCAGCATCGAATTGGTTAGCTTCGCCGTTGTAATCAACTGTTTGACCGACGCCATTAGCAAATTTAACCGTCGCCGTGGCCTTGTTGATGACGTAAGAACCGGTGCCTGTGATGTCATCATCCGTCCAGGTCAAGTTAGCAGCGTTAACAGCTTTGATCTTATCCTTACCCGTGTCAGTCAATTCAACAACGTAAGTGCCGGCATCGACTGGCGCAGTTGTTATAGCAGAACCAGTCTTATGACCTTCACCATCAGTCTTGTACCAAACATAATCGGTACCAGCAGTCAAAGCAGGATTCTCAGAAGCTGAAACACCAGGAGCAGTAATCTTAACCGTTGGTGCGTACCCACTGATTGCACTACCGTCATAAGTCTTGGCGCCATTACCAGAGAATGTGGCCGAAGCGGAAGCCTTAGCAATCTTGAACGTACCTTCACCTGCATTGAACTTGCTGAAGTCGAAGCTAAAGTTAGTCGGATCAGCAGCATTTAAGTGATCCTTCCCGGCTTGACTTAATTCAACATGGTAAGTTCCAACATTTGTGGCATCCGTGCTTGGAACGAATTCCAAGTCACCGGCTTGCAGAGTGTAAGTAAAACCAGTTGGCAATGTCAGCTTGTAGTTACTTACATTGATGTCGGTATTACCATAAGCAGAACCCTTGTAGGTTTCACTTTGACCATCACCAACATTAGCTAATGAAACAGTACTATCACTATTCTTTTGAATCGTGTAGGTACCAAGTGAACCATCAGCCCAGTCGTAGTTGGTAGTGTCGGTCTTGATCTTGCCCAAACCACTAGCACTGAGGTAAACGTGGTAGGTCCCAACAACTGAAGGTGCCGTAATTTCATTACCACGCGCATCGGTAAAGATAAAGTCACTAGCAACAAAGTGAGTAGTAGTTGGAATATTCCAGTTAATATTGTTGTTAGTAGCAACACTTGGCGTAAAGTTAGCAGCTGTAATCGTTGCAACCTGTCCATCATAATCTTTCGTTTGACTACCAGTCAGGTTAATGGTTGCCTTAGCCTTCCTGATTGTGTAGCCATAGTCACCAGTTACGGCAGAGAAGCTGTAGTTCTTGTTAGCAGTTTGCAATGCTTGTAAACCACGAGCATTTAACTTAATCGTGTAAGTCCCCGCATCGGTTGGTGCACTAGTTAATTTAGTGGCACCTTGGTACCAGTCAAAATCACTGGCAGTTAAAGTACTTGTATCTAGGTGTTGACCAGTAACTAAGCCACTGCCACTCAGACTATTCTTCAACGTATCCAGACTAACTGAAGCCGGATCACCGTCATAAGTCTTTTCACCAGAATGATCCTGGTTAACTGTAATTGCTAATTGCTTAATCTTAAAGTCAGCAGTACCAGTAACACTGGTTGGAATGTTAACATTGCTTGCTTCAGCCAAGCCCTTGCCTGCAATTCCATCGATAAAGCTCTTCAAGTGAGCCTTACCAGTTGCCGTCAAGTCAAAGGAAATCGTGTAGTTGCCAGCATCAGTTGGTGCCGTATGACCAGTTGTATTCCAAGTGTAATCGCCAGCTTGCAAAGTGTAGTCATGATCACTAGTAGTTCCTGGAATCGTGATTTTTACTTTGATATTGCCACTATTAACATTACTCAACTCAGCAGCCTGACCGTTATAAGTCATGCTTGCGTGGCCGGCTAAGGTAGCCGTTGCAGTGGCCGCTTCAACAACATAAGTCTTGATGCCACTAAAGTTAGTAGCTGGCCAAGTAATATTACCGTTATCCTTATTAGCTTCAATAAGATTGTTGCGTCCAGCGTTGCTTAACTTCACTTGGTAAGTACCAACGGCGGTTGGCACAGAAGTAGACCACGTCCGACCGTTGTCGCTAGAGAATTCTAGATCGCCAGCTTGCAGAATGTAGCTTGGTGTGAAGCCATGAATTACAGCTGGATCAGTCGTCAAGGTGACACTGTAATGAGTGTAGTAGTCTGGATCAGCATTACCGAACGTGATTGTCCGTGAACCGTTTAAGACTACTGAACCCTTGGCTGTCTTGATCTCATAGCTGTAATCGTTTTGGTCAGCCTTGATCGAGAGACTGTAGTTAGTGTTCTTAGCTTGCAAAGCAGCCAAACCAGCGGCGTTCAACTTAATCGTGTAAGTGCCATGATTGGTTGGTGCACTAGTTAATTTAGTTGTGCCATCGTACCAGTCAAAGTCACTGACAGTTAAAGTGCTTGTATCTAAGCTTTGACCACTTACTAAACCACTACAACTGATCTTGTTCTTCAATTGAGCAAGTGGTGTCTCAACTCGATTGCCATTGTAGGTAACAGTTGTTGAACCAGTTAATGAAACGATAGCTGCCTTCTTGTTAACTGTAAAGGTTGCAGTACCACTCATAGCCGAATCAGCAATACCAACGTTGCCCTTCCAAGTTGAATCTGCAGCAATCTGAGCTTTCAAGTGTGCCAGTACATTAACCTTGTTCAATGACAAGGTGTAGCTGCCTTGGTCAGTTGGTGCAGAACCAGTTGTCCAAGTGTAGTCACCATCTTGTAAAGTGTAAGAAATCTTTTTGTCGCTATTTGGAATAGCAATCGTGACAGTAATGTTGCCGCCGTTGTTCAGATCAGCGGTGGAAACAGCTAAACCGTTGTAGTCACGATTGTTCTCACCAGACAACTTAGCGGTTGCGGCTGCTTCGGTAATCTTGTAACTGCCTGTGCCAGAAATAACGGCATTAGCCCAATCAAGGTTGTCACTATTAGCAGTTGCGGCCTTGATCTTATTTTTGCCAGCATCAGTTAATTCAATGGTGTAATCACCAGCATCAACAGGTGCAGTGGTGTATTTATGACTGCCCTTAGTCCAGACATAATCTGTACCAGCAGTTAAACTAATTGGATCATTACCAGCGTTTGGTGCATCAGTGATCGCTAAGCCAATTTGAGTGCTGTAATCAGAACTACTTAAAGCTGATCCGTCATAAGTCTTAGAACCTGTACCTTGGAAGGTAACGTGTGGTGTAGCTTTAGTAATCTTGTAAACCACATATGAAGTCTTCGGATCATACTTCCAAGTGAAGTTAGAATCAAGGTTCTTAAATTTATCAAGACCCTGTTTATTCAAAACGATATGGTAAGTTCCAACATTGACTGGCTTATCGGTAAGAATATTGCCATTCGTGCTAGCAAACGAGAAGTCGCTGCTATCAAGCGTTACATTTTCAGCACCAGTCGGCCAAGTTAAAAGATCATTACTCTTCTGAATATTATGAGTTATACCACTTGGAATAACTGTATTAGCAGAATCACCAGTGTAAGTTTGATCAACTTCATCATGACTAATGGTGATTGTTCCAGAATTCTTAATGTAGGTTACGTCAACAGTGGTATCGGCAGTATCTGGTGTAACTGTTGCTTCAGTAACGCTTGTCGCTACATTTCCATCAACAAGCGCGGTGTACCCTGATTTCATAACGTTATATTCAGCCCAGGTACCTGTTGGAATACCATCTCTATCAGTTGATTTATGATTCCAGACATTATCACCAGGAACAAAATGATAAGCATCATCCTTTAAACCACCAAGTACAACGGCCGTGTCATCATTATTTAATCGAGCTTCACGATTGAAAGTAACCTTTTGTGCAACAGAATGAACAGTACCATCCGGATCAGTAATGTTAATCGTTCTCGTAACCGTCTTATTTAAAAGTGACTTTGGTACATAGAAAGTAGTCAACTCATTCCGGAAATACCATGTTGGATCAGTAGCATTAGTAAACTGGTTATTATTAGTATTGCCATCTTTATAAGATGGGGCACCAAATGTATCGCTATTAAAGCTCCCGTCTTCTCTAAACTTTACAGGCTCATAATCAGTTAAGTATGGGATTTTGATATTCCACGAATTTTTGCCGTTGTTGGATGCAATTCCGGTCCACAAGTCTTTGCCAGAAATAACGGTAAAGCCTGGCGTAGATGTATCACCAGCTGTAGAATCCCACTTCCAGCCGCTATAAGTTGCTTCCCATTTGCTTGGATCGGTACTGCCATTGGTTGCAAAACCACTAGCATCCTTTTTATACCAAACCTTGATTTGGGCATAGGATTGCTTAGTGCCATCTGGCAGAGTTACAACATCAGCATCACTATAGCTGTTTGGATCATTGATGTCACCGTTGACGTATTTCTTAAAGTGTTCAGTGATGGTTCGACCTTCAGTCTGTTCAGCCGGAATATAGTAAATAGTGTGTTCTGGAGTACCTTCATAAACAGTTGAGGCGTCAGTATAAGCAATGGAATTCTTGCTACTATCTGTCGTTCCCGTACTGTTGTAGCTCGGGAAGACAAAATTATTGGCTGGAACAGTAGATTGTTGACCATTCTTGTTCTTCGTCCAGTCACCGTTTAAGTATGCTTTATAGCCATCTATTGTTGGCACTTCAGCTTCAACTGGATTCCATGAAGTTGGCAAACTTGTCCAAGTTCCTGATACAACTTTATAGCCATTGCTAAATCCATCTGCATTGTAACTACTATCAAAAAGCCATGGTGCGGTATCAACCATCTTGTTAGTTACTAAGTCAGTATCACCAGTTCTCTTGTAGTAAACATCAAGAACGGCATCATCATGAGCCTTTTGACCAGCATGTTCACCAGCACCATAAACATAATGAACCGTAATTTGACGGGTTTCATATTGGGTAGTTTCACCATGTTGATGAACTAACTTAATTTGAACAAGCGTCGGTTTAGCACTATCGGTTGACTGATCCAAGAATGTAATGCTTGTTGGAATAGTCTGACCAGTTGCCAATTCATAATGAGTTGGAACATCTAACCCACTGATAGTCACATTTTGGCCGGCTTTACCTGAAACAGTAACTGGTGAACCAACTGTTGAATCGTTATTATCAGTATCAACAAATTGGTATTGAATATAGCGAGTCTCAGTACCTTCATTAATTGTAAACTTAGCAGAACCACCAACAGCATTTTCGGCAAATTTAACGTTCGATACTTCGTTGCCTTGTGCATCAGTACCGGAACCAGCTTCTGATTCAATCAAGCTCTTGACCCGGCTAATACCAGTCGTACTTAATTTAAGTTTGTAAGGTGTCGTACTTGCATCCACTGGTGCATGACCATCACTCGTATCCCAAACATAATCATTGGCTGTTAAAATGATTGTCTTTTGTGCATCTGTAACACCTGGGAAGCTGACGGTTACCTTAATGTCACCATTTCTGCTGTTAATTTCATCTAAAGTTACAGCTGCTCCATCATAAGTCTTACTGCTAGATCCACCAAGAGTTGCAGTAGCGTCAGCTTGGGTAATGGTGTAAGTTGCTTGACCGCCAACTCCATTATCTTCAAAGGTAATATTTTGAGTTGTGCCATCTAAGCCATAGCCTGCAGCTTGAACCAATTTATCCTTCAGACTGCTAATCAAGCTATCTTTTAACTTGATATAGTAAGTACCCACATTAGTCGGAGCTGAATCCAGTTTCTTCAGTGTTCCATCAGAATTCTCAGTGTACCAATCAACATCTGTAGGTTGAACATTGGCACTTTGGAAGTCTGGATAATTGGTGTTGAAGTAAATAGTATTATTACCACTCTCAACGTAAGGTGGAATATTGTTAATACTTTGGGCTGAACCGGTGTAAACACCAGAGCCTTCCCCACCTAAAATAAACTTAACCTTTTCTTGGTTAATCTTAAATTGAGCGTAGCTATCATCACTAAATGAGCTAGTAGACCACTTTAAACTGTTGAAGTACTTGTCACCTAGCTTACTCTTCAGCCAATTTTGAATGTTTTGCTTACCAGTATCATTGATCTTCAAATAGTAAGTTCCGACACCAGTTGGCTTACCGTTTGAACCTTCAAGACTGTTATTGTAGGCAACATAATTATTACCACTCTTGGTGTACCAGCTGTAATCACCATCAACTAAGGCGTAAGTATAACTAGTATCATTTGCCTTACCATCATTACCTGGGAAAGTAAACGTTACCTTAATTGGGTCACTACTACTGCCATTCTTCAAATCGTCAGTAGAAACAACATGGCCGTTGTAATCACGTTCACCCTTACCATTTAAAGTAGCAGTAACATCTGCCTCAGTGATCGTGTAGTCCATCGGCGTGTTTTCGAATGTCTTCCCAGCGTTAACGCTCTTTAAACGGTTAAAACCGGTTGGTGAAAGTTCAAACTTATAGCTACCTACATAAATTGGTGCTTTGGTCAACGGACCACCAGTACTATCAAGCCATTCAATGTCAGCATTAGACAAATCAGTTGGGATCGTCAAAGCACTACCATTTGAGTCCTTTAAGACCATGCTGCCATTCTTTAATTCATTTACAATTTGACCAGTAGTTACAGCTTGATTGTCAAATTGCTTGCTTTGTGGTGATGTGTAAATACCACTAACGATGTTAATTGGCACATTGACCATGTAATAGCCATCGGGTTCACCATTGCCACGTTCCTTGGTGTACTTAACCATTACATAGATATTGTTATTAGTATCAGCACTGGCAATATCGCTATCTTTTAGAGCACGGTAACCAGTTACCGGAATGCCTTCAAGGGTGTGCTTGCCAACACTAGCATCCTTAACTACCCAGTAGTAGTCTTGCTGATAAGTACCTAACAGCGACTCAGCTAAATTAGTTAATTGGCCTTTAGCAGATGTACTGTTAAATGCACCCATATCTTTAGCAACAAAGGTTGGGGCAGTAGTATTTTTGTTTTCTGGTGGATAAATACGTACTGGGATTACTGGGGTTTTATCACCATTTGACCGATACAGCTGTGAACCATCAGTGAACATAATCTTCATACCAGGCCATACAATATAGTACTTATTCCCTTGGGAATCAGTTGTATTTATTGTACCTGGAAAACTATGTGCCATTGCAGTTTCAAAACGATCAACACTGCGAATATATTTATCAATTGTGGCTTGGCTTACTCCAGCTTTCCAGTGAACTTCATGAATGTTGCATCCCCAAGTCAACTCATATTGCGGTTCAATATCTTTATTATTAGTAACTGTATGTGAGACCATGTAATCAAGATCATTATAGAGTTGAACACCCATCTGGTCAGCCATTGACTTAATCTTGATATTTACCGGGACAATTTGGTACCCATCATATACTTTTTGACCGTTTTCTAGTACTAAATTGCCATCTTTATCAGCCTTATAATAGGTGACCTTAACATAGCCAGTAAAGGAAGTATGGCTCTTACTCCACTTAGTGTCATATTGGTGGCTCGCATCAAGTGCTGTCCCATTTTGGTCATAAACTCATTCATAACTAGGTTGCCATCTGGTAACTTGAGAACCATCAACACTAGTTCTACTTTGCAAAGCAGAATTAATACTGTTATCAACAGTGGCCCCACCATTAATTTCCAAACCAGTCTTAGCGGTCGCTTTATCTAAGTTAACTGTGACAATCGATTGATCTACATTATGATCTGACACACTATCAGCATAGACCACTTTAATGGAAGCCTTAGTATTATCTGCTTTATGACTTTTTGGATCAACATAACTGCCCGGCTTTTGATCCCAGGTAATTGATTTAATTGGGTAATCATTGTGACCAAACTGACTCGGATCAATCGTCAAATTCTTCTTTTGGCCGTCAAAGTCAGTGTACCAAGCAGAAATATGACTAGCCGCTGAATCGGTATCAAAGTCAGAATCTAATTGACCAGCATGAATATTAACTGGTGACTGAGCCTGGACATGAATAATTTGGTTCAAGCTATTAACTTGAACTTTAACAATCTGGTAACCATCTGGACGTGTAGTCGCTACACCATCCTTATATGTTTCGGCACTATATGAAACTAAGACATATAAAGTATGCGGGCCAGCTTCTAACTTGCTGACATCTTCTTGCATCAGTTTGTGATCAGCAATTATCTGAGCAGCTGTCATGCCAGGTGTAACATGAGGCATATCCTTTAACCAGGTATAAGTAGGATTAAACCTACCCAGATGATTTGCATTGCGAACGCCTTTATTTGCGTTACCTTTGTCATCAGCACCATTACCGACATCAATAGTGTGCCAGGTATTGTTGCCCTTTGTTGTTGCAAAAGTTGCTGCTGTCCCCTTCGCACTCCGGATAGTTGTATCAATATTAAATTGTCTACTGGTTATAGGATCTCCATCCTTATTTTTCTCGTTAAATATTAAAGTAATACCAGCAGTTGTTGTCCAATCTTCTTTCCCATCTGAAGAAGCTGGTGTGTTATGGGCCATTGACCAAACAATATTATTTAAAATACCGGCGTCAACTAATTCTTGACCGGTATATGTCACATCTCCAATCGTCATTTTCGTCAACATGTCTGGACTCGCAGCTAACTGACGATCAGAACCTGGAACAGATCCTGGCTCCAAAGCATGGGTAAAGGCCTTCATATCACTATTTTTAGCAAAATTAAAGTAATCTGCGTACGTCTTATGGACAGCAAGTGTAATGACGGGAAACAATTTTTGATCTACCGTACGACCAGTACTCTTATTTACTAACTTAACAATGATCCCATTTTTATCATAGTAATTCATTGGATCGTTTGTGTCACTAGGGTTTGAACCAATAGGATACAGAAAGTTTTGCCACTTATATTGAAGTTCGTATCCTTCCGGCACTTTATAATCAATTTTATCCGTCCACCAGCCTGCGGGTTGGTCTTCAGTTGAAAATGTAAGCTTGACAATCCCTAAATGGGTGACTTTTGCACTATCCAAGTTGGGGGTCGTTTCCCTTGTTCCAATAAAACTAGCCAATTTCATCTGATCAGCAGCAGAAAGTTGGGCTATTTCCTTTTTTAAAGCAGTTAACGCAGTATTCCGCTCCTGCTCGGTCATTGACGGTAATTGTTTCTTCAGCTCCATATAATCCTTGGTTAAAGAATCCAGGGTCACTTTTGCAGCAGAAGCAGATTTCTGTTCAGCATGATCTGACTTAAGTTTTGTTTCATTTTGCTTGTCTTGTTTAGCAGAATTTGTACTTTGCGGTGTATCAGAGGTGGATGCAGGAGTAGCTGATTGATCGGCTTCAGCATGAGCTGCTTGTTCACTATTAGTATTCTTAACATCCTTAATAGCAGCACTGGCCGCGCTGTCAGCTTTTTTCAACGTCACACTCTTGGCAGCACTCTTTGAAGTAGCAGACATCGGCTTATCGCTAGCAGGGACACTCGTACTGTCATTAGCAGCAGTGCTGGCAGAAGCTGAAGAAGCTGAAGTGGCAGAATTGGCGGAACTGGCATTAACCGCAGAGTCCACTTTTGCTTCACTGTTGGCACTTGCAATAGCTTGGCTATCAGCATTCGTTGATTGGGATTGGGCAGCAGAATTTGCAGATGATGCTGGAGTCAGATCAGCCGAAGATGCTGCTGACAATTCATGAGCTGCTGAAGATTTAGCAGCGGAACTAGCTGTCGTCGATTGAGTGCTGCTAGTATGTGCCCCAGGGGTGTGTAGAGTAAGCGTTTTCTTATTTATAGAATCATCGGCTGACTTCGATTTACTTTTATCTGATGCTGGATTATCACCATTCGACGTGGCGGCTTTAACAAAATTGGGATTGCCAAAGCTGAAAATGGTCATACCAATCATTACAGAAGCCACACCAACTGTTAATTTTCTCAGTGCATATTTAGGTAATTTGTCAGACTTGAACACTACACTGCCCCTTCCAGTACATTTTTATAATTTTATTCTTATAACAAAAGCCAGTTTAGTAATTGATAACTTAAAAACTGTTAGACGAAAAAATAAACGATCTGTATAGGATTAATTCTACACCCTCGCCAATTCTTTTACATTATATTGATTCTATTTTGCATGGTATCTGCTAAGCAGGGCTAAAATACCATACTGCTTTAACTAAGGGTCTTAGATGACACCTATATATCGTTAAATCATTTCAATGTAATTTTGCATTAGCAATCTTCGTTACGACAGGTTTTAACGCATAAACTCTCCAAATCCTATTTCCAATCTGAAAATGATTTGGAGTGCTCATTAATTATCCGCCGATCAATTTTATGGTATAAAAATAGCCTATATTGTGATCGTTTTTTCAATCTAATTAGCCCCAACTTGATTGCTCGACAATCTTTGCTGGGGCATTTGCGTCATAAATAACATTTTAGTACTTTAACGTGATCGTTACAACACTCTTTGGCGGTAATTTCAAATGTAACTTACCATTTGTTAGCGTTGCCCCTTTAAATGGAGCTTCATGAACGATATTTGGATCTGCAAAGGTGTTGTGCGCATCCATCTTATCCGCCGTCAAAATCGTTGCCGCTTCGATCCGTTGATAAGCATCGGCAGCGGTAAAGTCAACGGCCTGCTTAGTCGTTAAATCATAGTTCGTAATTGAAATGGTTAACTGCCCATTCTTTTGCGAAGCCGTGTAAGTCACGTGTTCTGGAACGTTGCCCACGCCTTCAACCAATTCGGCATCCATGTGCTTCTGATACATGTCAAACACATAGTAGGTCGGCGTCTTAATCATCTGATCTCCCTTGGTCAGGATCATCGATTGAAGAACATTGATCATCTGCGCAATGTTGGCCATATGCACCCGGTCAGCGTGACGGTGGAAAATATTCAAAATGATCGAAGCCACCATTGCGTCACGAATCGTATTTTGCTGCTGCAGGAATCCTGGGTTAGTGCCCTTGGTGACGTTATACCAAGTGCCCCATTCATCAACGATCAGGTCAACATGATGATCCGGATCGTAACGGTCCATGATCGTGGAGTGCTTGGTGATCAACTCGTCCATGTGTTTAGCGTGTGCAATCGTTGACCACCACTGTTCTTCCGGAAAATCAGTAGCGTCGCCTTTTTCGCCCTGATGCCAAATTCCGGTTGGCAAGGTGTAGTAGTGAAGGCTAAGCCCATCAAGGTATTTGCCAGCATACTTCATCACCGTGTCGGTCCAGTTGTAGTCATCCTCGTTTGGCCCGCAGGCAACCTTGTAAATCGGGTGTTCCTTATCATATTGCGGCAGGAAGGTCTGGTACTGGCGGTAAACATCAGAGTAATACTCTGGGCGCATGTTGCCGCCACCGCCCCACGATTCGTTGCCAATGCCAAAGAACTTCAGCTTCCAAGGATCTTGACGACCGTTTTGGCGCCGCAAATTGGCCATTGGCGACTCGCCGGCCATGGTCATATATTCAACCCATTCCGCCATTTCTTGAACGGTGCCGCTGCCGATGTTTGCGTTAATGTAGGCATCCGCACCCAGCTGACGGAGCAGTTCAAAATACTCGTGAGTCCCAAACGAATTATCTTCAGTCACATCGCCCCAGTTGGTATTAACGATCTTCTTACGGCCAGCTTTAGGACCAATGCCATCCTTCCAGTGATAGGTATCCGCAAATAGTCCACCCGGCCAGCGGAGAACCGGAACGTGGATCTTCTTCAACGCGTTCACGACATCGCTGCGCAACCCGTTGACATTCGGAATATCAGAATCCTTACCCACGTAGATTCCACCGTAAATACCATGGCCTAAATGTTCCGAAAATTGGCCGTAAATGTACTTACTGATTTTTGGACCCTTTTTCTGAGTTAATAATTCGATTGGCATTACATCTAAGTCCTTCCTGATTAGCAAACTATGACTGCTGACGACTTGTTGACGAAGATTTCCATTATTAAGAATCAACGACCTAAATGTAGCGCTTTCATTGACTAAAGTAAATCAAATGATCACATAAAAAACCAGCCGCTAGCTTGCACTAACGGCTGGTTTTTATAATTATTGTGCTAAACGTGCTCGCCGTGACCGCCGCCTCCGTCTAAATTGCTCTGCCTAGATTGCTACTCGCAATCGTCGTCAGAGCTTCCTTAGTACTCTCACTTGTGCTAAACGTGCTCGGCCTAAACTTCCTCATGCTAACGAACTTCAACTCCGACGACCCTGTCGCCGTTCGTTGAAGATCTCGTTAGCTCCTTCATGCACTAAACGTGCTCGCCGTGACCGCCACCTCCGTCTAAATTGCTCTGACTAGATTGCTACTCGCAATCGTCGTCAGAGCTTCCTTAGTACTCGGTGGCTAATTTGTCACGGCTCGCACTCTCTTTTCATAAGCCGTCTGGCGGGCTTGAACCGCCGACCTCATCCTTACCATGGATGCGCTCTACCTATCTGAGCTAAGACGGCGCTCTCAGTATAACCAAATTCATCGGACTTGCCAACCAGAGAATCAACTGTTAACGCAGGTTCTCGCTGATCGCATGCAGGCCGTCCTCATTAATCTGCCGACCCATCTTTGGCACAATCTTCAGGTGACCGTCCAACAACCGCATCGCGATATCTTCACATGCTTGCCGGCTAAAGCGGTCCTTTTCACCACAGTAAACATAAGTGGAACACATGATGTGCACTAAGGCCTTCGTCATATCCAGGCCCTTCATTGACCGGCTCAGTGTTCGCTTCTGTTGGCTGCTAATCGTCGGGTTGGTAAACAGGCCAACCAACAAGCCAGAGCGGTTCTTGTATTGTGCGGCCACCAGCACTAAGCGGTCTAAGCGGCCAAACATGGTGGTGGCAATCTTCAACGCTAACAATGATCCCACACCTTCACCGATCAAGACCACTGGCTGTGGTGCTTGCTGCGCCAGTTGCTCACAGGCTGTTGCCAATTGGTCAAATGAAAAATCGGGCACATCCAGCTGTTGATAATCCACCACTTGCAGATTACGATGCCCTACTTTCAACTTTTTCCAAGCATCCGTTGGGGTTAAAACACTTGGTAAAACCAATACTGTCGCCATACTCACCGATCCTTTTCTCTTTTGCCATTTATGTTCTTTATTCTACCACGTCATCCCACCACTTCCGCAATTGATCACGGTTGAATAAGCCATCCGCAACCACTGCACTCGGGCTGAGTTTCTGCAACCGGCTCTGAAATTCTGCGCGTTGTTCCTGAGCGGCCATCCGCCACTGCCGCCAGCTGGCATTCATCGACGCCCCAATCGCCATCAATTGCTGTTGTCGATCTGCGACTAACCGAAAATCTTCGTCAACCCGCTTGGTCATGAGGCGACCACTGGGCCAGAAGCGATAGCCGCCCCACATGTGCGCGGTCACCGGTGGGAGTGGTTCACAATTAACATAATGAAGTTTGCCCACGAGATGACGACCATCATAATAGCCCAGTGTGACGGGATCGTTGACGTCCACGTAATTATCCGTCTTGTGCTTGAACTTGCGCACCCGCTGCTGCTCTCGGTGGTTCATCAGGATATACAGGTTGGGGCCCTCATATAAGTTGACCTGTTTGATCCGCCCCAGGTAGCGACAATGGGCCAGTGCATACTGCAGGTTGATTGCGCCTAAGGAATGACCATAAAGATAAAACTTGGCTTGCGGGTATTGCTTCAACAGGCGGTTCAGCATCCGCGCCGCCGTCGTCAACTGTGCCGGCACCTGGTGGTTTTGAAACAATAATGACCACAAGATAGGAAAATTGGTATTCAGCCACTCATTCGTAATCGTCTCTTTGTTACCGCGAATGAGACCGGACGAACCCTTGAAGAGGATCGTCACTTGGCGTGGGTTGGCCCACCGATTACCGATGACGAACGCCTGAAAACCATCAGCCGTGTAGATATGCTGCAGAACGATGCCCAGTGTTCGGTTACCCAATTGCAGCTTTTGGCCCGGCGTCAACAACTGGTATTCCATCTTGGCGACCAGCACCCGTTGTTCATCCGTCAAATACTGATTATTCATCGTCGCTTCACATCATCAGACAGAAAGAACGCAACCAGCATTATCCCTGAGTTGCGTCCTTAATCAACATATTTTAGCAATTAGAATGCCGCCACAATGGCCACGAAGCCGATCAGCAAGAGGAAGCATGAAATCAGCCAGACAATCGTCATTGCGGAGACCATTGGGTTGAACAATAAGGCAATCCCAACGATGATCCCTAAAATGTTTAAGATCACCAGCCACCAGTAGTAGCCCTTGTGGAACTGCTTGTAAAAGCTTGCGACGGACAGTTGCCCGATACAGTCGATGATGAACCAAAAGGCAAAGATGATGGAGATCGTCATGACGCCAGCCGCAATCCGGAAAATGAATACGCAGCCCAGCACGATGTCCAGGATCGACATGATCAACAGCCAGGTCGAGCGGGTGCCCAGCAGGGTGTTAATGGTTGACCGCAGCCAGAATTCATAGATCCCCTTCAATAGGGCACCAACCCCGACCAAAATGGACAGTAAGGACAAGGTGGTGTCCGGGTTCTTCAGTGACCAACAACCCAGGACGATGAACACAATCCCTAAAATCAACGACATCCAATCAAATTTCTTTTCTTGATACATGTGCTTCTCCTTATAAATCAATGTCTAACTCGATCGGAGTGTGGTCACGTCGCTTCCCCGAATCGATCATTTTTGATTCTTGAATCTTTTCCTTAATCCGGTCACTGACCAGCCAGTAGTCGATTCTCCAGCCCGAGTTGTTCTGCTTGCTGGTCCGGACCCGCTGTGCCCACCAAGAATAGGCACCGGCCTGGTCGGGATACAGGTAACGGAACGAATCAACGAAACCAGCCTTCAGGAGCTTGGTAAAGTGCTCCCGTTCTTCATCCGTGAAGCCGGCCGAATGGTGGTTGTTTTCGGGGTGGGCAAGGTCAATCGGCTCATGGGCACAATTGAAGTCGCCGCTCGCCAGCACCGGCTTCTTTTGGTCCAACTGGTGCAGGTATTCCCGGTAGCAGTCATCCCATTTCTGCCGATCAGCCAAGCGCCGCAAGCCTTCACCGGAATTTGGCGTGTAAACATCTACCAGGTAGAAGTCCGGAAATTCCAGGGTCAACAGGCGTCCCTCGTCATCCATCGTGCTGGGGGCACCGATTTTCGGCTTGGTGACCGTTGGCGTCAGGCCGTGACGATAAAGATACATGGTGCCGGCGTATCCTTTGCGAGCTGGTTCAACGGAGCTGCGCCAGGCATAGTCGTATTCGGAAAACATCTCAGCCAGGGCTGCTTGGTGTTTTTTGGTTGGCCCGTTTTTGGATAATTTGGTTTCCTGAATGGCAAACGCATCCGGCTGGGCAGCCTCAATCTTCTGCAAAACTTCGCGGGTTTCCCCAGCACGTGTTGAGGTGCCGGTTAGTGCCGCGTTGAGTGAATCGATATTCCATGAAATAAACTTCATGCTTTGCCTCCTTCGCCGATGACTGCAATCACATAGCCATCGTTGTTTACCTTAATCCAGTATATAACATGCGCCATAAAAAAGCGTGGCTGCCTGTTTTCGTCAACAAGCACCACGCCGGTTTTTCAAGTTAATCAATTATTTGTTAAAGTGCTGCACCATTTGCAGAAAGGAGTCCACATCCAAACTGGCTCTGCCAATCAGGACCCCGTCAACATCGGGCTTTCCCATAATCTTCTTAATGTTTGCGGGATTGACGCTGCCGCCATACAGGATCCGAATCTTATCAGCAATCTCGTAGGTGTAAACATCCGCAATCGTGCGCCGGATCTGCCGGCAGCCTTCCTCAGCCATGGTTGGGTTGGCGTGCTGGCCGGCCCCCACTGCCCAGGTTGGTTCATAGGAAATCACGACATTCTTAATCTGGTCCATCGAGATCCCGTGCAGGACACTCATCAGCTGAGAGAAGACGTAGTGGATCTCACCGTTGATCTCCTTCTGCACCATTTCCTCATCCGTACAGATGATCGGCGTAACCCCCATCTGAACGGCTGCGAGCACCTTCTTGTTAACCGCTTTGTTGTTTTCGTTAAACAAGCGCCGGCGTTCGATGTGACCCAGCATTGCGTAGTCAATTCCGGAGTCCCGCAGGCCGCGCAAACTGATTTCACCCGTGTAAGGGCCCGAATATTCGGCAGCACAATTTTGCGCAATGATTTTCAGGCCCGACTTGCCGGCCGCCTGCTTCATGCTATGCAAAGCAATCGACTGGGGCGCAATCCCCACCTCGACTTTTTGCGGATCAGGCAGTTTATCCTTGATCGCTTTAACGAAGTCAACTGATTCCTGCACGTTTTTGTGCATCTTCCAGTTGGCGGCAATAAACGGTTTTCGCATATTTTCTCCTCACTCCCGTCACGTGGGATCGCTTACAAGTCAATAATCATACTTTAACATGATTTGACCAATAAAAAAACACCCGCCAAGTTACCCCGGCGAGTGTTTGCTTGCAAACTTTGTCTTAGTTGAATGAATTAAAGTTCATGGTCCGATTGTTTGCCAGCCAAAATGGTCATGACATCCGTCAAGGAAATGTCGACCATGTTTTGAACGGCAATGTTGGTAAAGAAGGCAATGTGAGGCGTCAAAATGACGTTGTCCATGTCGTGCAATTGCTTGACCAACGGCAGGTCGTCCAGGCCCTTGCTCGTCAGGTCTTTGTTGAAGACGTGTTCCTCGCCTTCGACCGTATCCAGGGCTGCGGCGGCCAGTTCGTGGTTTTGCAAAGCGGCAACCAGGTCCTTCGTGACAACGACTGGGCCCCGAGAAGCGTTGACCAGGCCGGCCGTCTTCTTCATCAGCTTGAAGTCGGGTTCCGATAAGAGCCCCTTAGAAGTTGGGTTCAGGTCGACGTGCAGGGAAACCACATCTGAGCGCTTCAGCAGCTCTTCCTTGGATACGTATTCGACGATCCCGTCCATGTCGGTGCGTGGTTTAACATCGAATCCCAGGACATGGGCATTCAACGCGTGGAGCAGCTTGGCCAAGGTGCCACCAATCCGGCCGACACCGATGATACCGATCGTGGCGGAGTGAATCTCCATCGCCTGCAGGCCAGCCCAACGGAAATCATCCTGCGCCACGCGGTGATCAAAGCTGTAGGTCTTACGCAAGAGGCGGAAGATCTGCATCAGGGCAAATTCGGCAACACTGCGGGGCGAGTATGCCGGCACGTTGGTCACTTTGAGTCCCAATTGGTGGGCCAGGTCAAGGTTGATCGTGTCCACCCCGGCCGTCCGCGTAGCAATCTGCTTCAGACCATTGGCTGCTACCTGCTTCAAAGCGGCATCGGGAACGGCGGCGTGTTGTTGAATCACCAGGCCATCAACGTCCTTGGTCATGTTGACTACATCGTCATCAAGAAACGGTTTTGGTGTTGTGACAATATCGACTTGATGTTCTTTTGCAAAGTTGTCAATTGCGGCTTGTTCGTCCGGCCGCACACTAGTCATTAAAATTTTGGTCATAAAAGCCACCCCTGTTATTTATTCAGCATCTTAGTAATGCGTTGCAAAGCTTCGTGAATGTTGTCCATGCTGGTTGCGTAACTGAGCCGCAGGTAACCGGCACCACCAGCACCGAAGTAAGAACCAGGAATGGTGGCCACCTTGGCTTCGTCAACTAACTTCTGAGCGAAGGCAACGTCATCGGTTCCCTGACTAGCCGGCAGTTTGGCGAAGACGTAGAAGGCGCCGTTTGGCTTGGCAACCGTGAAACCTAAGTCGGTCAGACCACTAACGAGGACGTCACGCCGTTCTTGGTAAGCGGCCCGCATCTTGTCCGTTGCCTGCTTGCCTGCTTCACTAGCAAAGACTGGTACCGCAGCGGCCATGGATGGGTCGGCCGGACTGGTAATCATCAGTGAGTGAACCATGCCGATCATCTTGGCTAAACCAGCTGGTGCGGCGACGAAGCCAACCCGGTAACCAGTCATGGCACCGGACTTGGAGGCCCCGTTCAGGATCACGGTCTGACCGGGCAGGAACTTGGCCAGAGAAGTGTGGTGGTCTTCGTAAACCAGTTCGGAGTAAATTTCGTCCGCAATCACAACCGTGTCCGTATCTGCCAGCACATCAGCGATGGCCTTCAGCTGATCAGCGGAGTAGGTCACACCGGTTGGGTTTGATGGGTAGTTCAAAACGACTGCCTTGACGTCGCCGGCCTTTGCCATTGTTTCCTTTAGCATTTCGGGGCTCAAAACGAAGCCATTGCTGCTGGTGTCGATCGTGATGACCTGGGCACCCAGCATGGCGGCGATTGCTTCGTAGAGTGGGAAGGTTGGAGTTGGGATAACGACCTTGTCGCCAGGGTTAATCAACGCAAACAGTGCGGCGTAAATGGCTTCCGTTGCCCCAATAGTGACAACAATTTCACCGTTCGGGTCGTACTTCAAACCGTAACGGTCCGCCATGAAGTGAGCGATTGCCTTGCGTAATTCCGGTGTCCCGGCGGATGGGGAATAGTGTGAATCGTTGTTATTGATACTGTCGATGGCCGCCTGCTTGGAGACATCCGGAACGTTGAAGTCCGGTTCACCCAGGGTCAACTTAACGATTCCCGGAACGGCACTGGCCTTCATATCGAAAACCCGAATCGGACTCGGGGCAACGTTTTTTAATTGACGATTGAAGCGGGATTGCAATTTAGAACTCATTTCTGGCATAGTCGTTTCCTCCTTAAAATAAAAACCGGGATGCAGTTAATTTGCACCCCGGGTCGGTTTTCATTTCAACGTAATTAGTTGGTGATGATTGCTGGTCGCGGGATGATATTCATCCTAGAACCAGCACAAATGGTTGTTGATTCTAGGAATTTACTTCCAGAACCAGCAATAATACACATTATTCAATTCAGTATGAATGTGTTGAACCATTTTCAATACCCCTCATCAATTAATTGCCTTCATTCTAATCAAATTTTAAGATTAGTCAATAGTTTTTATTATTTTCTTGTTAATTGATAACGTTGTGAGCGATCTTCGTGGTTTGGTTCAACCGCCGATTTGCCAATGGCGACAATCGTTTCAACGTCAAAACCGGCTGGCAGGTCTAGTTGCTGCAAAATATCCTGATGTTTGTTCAAGGCAACCGCACCGCCCATGACGTAGACCGAACCTAGGCCCAGACTTGTGGCTTCAATCATGATATTTTCGGCCGCAACGGAAGCATCCCGTTCGGCAAAATTACTATCATGCTTGGCTGCCAAAACAAAGAGCAATGGGGCCTGGTAGCAGGCATTGTTGCTGGCAGTTTCAATTGCTTGCCGCAGTTTTTCATCACTAACAATGACCCCGCGCATAACGTCCATTTGGTGCATGCCACAGGGGGACGCCTGAAAAGCCGCCGTCAGCTTTTGAATTGCCTCTTCACTTACTGGCTCATTCTTAAATTTCCGCACTGAATAACGTTCTAATACTGGATCAGACATATCATTACCTCCTTAACACAAAAGAGGGCCGCACCTGCCGCCCTCTTCTGAATAGTTATTTACGATTAGTTTTCGATAGCTTCTTGCAGAGCCTTGCCTAAACGCTGAATCCCTTCGTCAATCTTGTCAATTGGCATGCAGGAGTAGTTCAGACGGAAGGTTCCTGGTACTGGGTTGGTACCAAAGAATGGGTCGCCTGGTACAAAGGCAACGTTGTGCTTCAGGCATTGCTTGAAGAGTTCAACCGTGTCTTCTACGCCAGGAACCGTTACCCACAGGAACATCCCACCATGAGGATTGGTGCATTGAACACCCTTTGGGAAGTACTTCTTGATGTCTTCTACCATCCGGTCCTTACGTTCACTGTAGACCTTGGAGATTTCCTTGATGTGAGCGTCAATGTCGTTGTTCTTCAAGAATGCAGAGCAAGCGTATTGAACCAGGTTATCAGTCTGCAGGTCGGCTGACTGCTTCATGACCGTCAGCTTCTTGATCAGGTAGTCGTTAGCGATGACCCAGCCTAAACGGAAGCCTGGTGCCAGGATCTTGGAGAAGGTACTCGTGTAAACCACGTGGTCAGTGGTGTCGAATGACTTAATGCTTGGAATGTGCTCTTCACCCGCGAAGCGAATATCACCATAAGGGTTATCTTCCAAAACATAAACGTCGTACTTAGCAGCCAATTCAGCCACTTTCTTCCGCCGTTCTAATGACATGGTCCGGCCAGATGGGTTCTGGTAGTTAGGAATGGTGTAGATCAACTTAGCTTCTGGGTGTGCCTTCAGAGCTTCTTCCAGCTTGTCAGTCCGCATACCATTGTCATCCATCTCAACGCCAACGAATTCAGCCCCATAGGAACGGAAGACGTCGACGGCACACAGGTAGGTTGGTTCTTCCAACAGAACCGCGTCACCTGGGTTGATGAAGGTCTTCCCCATCAAGTCCAGGGCCTGTTCGGAACCAGTCGTCATCATGATGTTCTTTAATTCGGCCTTGATGTTTTCCTTTTCTTCGGACCGCTTCAGCAATTGCTTCCGCAGTTCAACCACACCACTGGCAGAACCGTATTGCATGGCCGCTTCACCATGCTTTTCATAAGCCTCATCGGTTGCCTTTTCCATTTCTTTGATTGGGAAAAGTTCACCAGCTGGAAGGCCACCAGCAAAGGAAATAACATTCGGGTCAGAAGCAGAGTTTAAAATTACACCAACTGCATCGGTGCCATCTGCTGGAACACGTTTTGAAAATTCAACCATTTTAGATTCACTCCTTCAATTATGTTCAAAAAGGATCCATATCTCATTAACTAGACGCTTGTGACTAGCCCAACTATTGTCATGTTTCCGGTCGCCACCGGGATAGTTGCGGGAATCCCGCTCGCTAGCTACTCGCGCGGGTTTAACTCATATAAAGCTTCCTTTCTTTTGGTAACGCTTTCTCGATGTCTATTACTTATTATAAATCAGTCATGACTATTGAGCCAGTTCATTAGTAAATTCTTATATTCCATTGGTTTTTCAACGAACGACATGTGCCGGGTGCCGGCGAACAAGTGCCAGCTGGCGTTCGGCAACGCATCCGCCATCGTCTTGGCAACCAGTGGTGTACATAAGTCATTGGTGCCGCTGGTAATTAAAGTTGGTGTATATAAGTGGGCCAACTTGGCGGTGTAATCATAGTCCTTCAGATTGCCGATCGGGGTGTACTCATTCGGACCCCAGGCGGCGTTGTAAGCGACCTCGCCAGCATTCTTTTCACGCTTCAGACACTCTGGCGAATCGCGGCTGGGTTCATCGGCACAGTGCAAGTGCATATAGTGGGCGTTAGCTGCCTGATAGGCTGCACTTTGGTAATTGCCGCTTTGCTCGGCTTGCTGGATTGCATCCTGTTCTTTTTGCGGCAAAAACTTGATCATCCGGTGCTGTTCCTGGCCCCATAACTGCGAATCCGACAGTGTACTGGCCAAGATCAGTGATTTCACGCCCGCCGGCATCTGGTCACACATGTAGATGATGGCTAGCATGCCACCCCATGATTGACCCAACAGGTGAATTCGGTCCAGATGCAGGTACTTGCGCAGTGCCATCAGTTCCTCGACCCAGGTCTCACGGTTGTAAAGTTGCGGGTCGTCCGGCATCGATGACTTGCCACAGCCGATCTGGTCATACATGATTAGCTGACGGTGATCAACCTCGGCCAGTGAATCGAACAGCTCAAAATAATTGTGGGTCGATCCCGGGCCACCGTGCAGCAAGACCAATGGTGTCTTCTCACTCGACCGGCCGACAATGCGGTAATATGTCTGATACTGGCCGAACGGCATATAACCTTCCTGAATTTCAGTCATCCTCGCACCTCCTGTCTATTTTTATTATAGACCTTAGACAGGCGGTGTTGGCAAACTGATCATCGGTAAGTGTCGCTTACAAGGACTTGTTGGTCTATGTTTCCCATAAAACAAAAAAGTGTGGCCAGGCTTTTAACCTCGTCACACTTTAATTCAGCTTTAATTTAAGAGAGTTCGTTAAATAAATTGCAGAATAGACATCAGAATTGGTACGACGATAACGAACAAGACGGTGCTCATGACCACGATGTTCGTTGCATACTTCACATCACCGTGAGCTTCGTCAGCTAAGATTGGCAGGACGGCCAGCATTGGTGTTGCGGATTGAACAACAAAGGTTCCCCGCATCAGGCTTGGCAGATGAACGCCAGCACCCAAACCAATCTTGATTAAGATGATCAATGCCAGTGGTGAGATGATGAAACGGCCAATTAAGGCCCACACCGTGTCACGTTCAAAGCGGAAGTTATTCAAACCGGCATCGTACAGCACAATCCCGATGTAAATCAAGGACAGCGGCGTAACCAATGAGCCCACATAGGACAGGGTTTGACCGATGAAGTTCGGTACTGGAATTCCAATCAGAAGCCAGATGACCGAAACCACGAAACCAACCAGTGGCATTGGCAGAAGCTTTTGCCAGTTGATCTTGCCGCGTTCCTTCTTCTTGCCTTGTTGCGTCGGATCATCATTTTGAATCAGGTAAACCCCGAAAGCCCAGGTCGAAACGGTGTTGACAATGTAGTAAATCAGGAAATATGACATGGCCTGGTTGCCGAAGAGAGCGGTGTTCAATGGCATCCCAATGAAGATGGTGTTGGCGTTGGCAATCCCGTTAATGAAGACACCCCGCCGACCCGGCTTAATCCGGAAGAGTTTAACCAAGACAAAAGCGAAAATGTAGGAGATCACAACGGCCAGTGCAGGGAAGATCAGGCCTACTCCCAGGCCCATCAGCTTATTCCTGGTCAGGTACTTCATGACACTCATGAAAATCGACGCTGGCAGGGCAATCTTGGTGATCAAGGCCGCAATGTTGCCGCCGAACGAGTCCGCAAACCAGTTATTGCGACGCAGGATATACCCTAATGCCATGATCAAGACAATTTCAACGACACTCGAAACGGATGTGAGAAATACTTGCATGCAATCGCTCCTTCCCGATTAAATTAGTAGGCTGGTGTCCACTTGTGAACTAAGACTGCCTTTTTAGCGTCCGTGACGCCCTTAGCTGCTAATCCTTGATCAATTGCGGATTGTGCAACCACGCTGGCAACCTTGGCGGTGAATTCTTCCAGGCGGGCAACTGGCGGCAGAACGGCAGCACCAGCAGCGTTTGGATCGATGATGTCACTCAGTGCATAAGCAGCAGCGGCTAACATCTTTTCGTTAACCTGACTGGCACCGGCAGCGATGGCCCCCATACCAACTGCTGGGTAAACCAAGGCGTTGTTGGCCTGGCCAATCGTGTAGGTGGTGTTGTTATACGTGATGTCATCGAATGGTACACCAGTAGCGGTCAGAACCCGGCCATCCGTCCACTTCAGCAGGTCGGCTGGACGAGCTTCCAACAGCTTGGTTGGGTTAGAAATTGGGAAGATGATTGGCCGCTTGGTGTGGGCAGCCATTTCCTTCACAATCTCCTCAGTGAAGGCACCTGGTTGCTTGGAAGTACCGATCATGACGGTTGGGTGAACGGCCTTAACAACGGCGGCCAGGTTAGTCAGTTCGTCCGCATTCGCAAATTCACTGCGATCACGGGTGAATTCCTTCTGTGCCGGCGTCAGGTCAGGTGTGTCATTGAACAACAGCCCTTGAACATCGACCAAGTAGAAGTGACGGCGTGCTTCATCAGGATCCATGCCCTGACGAACCAGTTCATCATAGAGCATGTTGGCAATGCCCATTCCGGCGTTACCAGCACCAAAAGTCAGGAACTTCTGGTCGGCTAATTTTTCCTTGGAAATCTTCAGCGCACCCAGCACACCAGCCAGGCAGATGATCCCAGTCCCTTGAATGTCATCGTTAAAGACTGGCCGCTTGGTTTGGTATTGCTGCAGGATGTCCAATGCGTTGTCCCGGCCCAGGTCCTCAAAGTGAACCAAAGCCTTAGGGAACAATTCTTCAGTGGCGTCCATGAAGGCGTCAACCAACTGGTGGTACTTCTTTCCCTTGACCCGTGGGTGACGCAGGCCCAGATAATTAGGGTCGTTTAACAACTCTTCATTATTAGTACCGGCATCCAATGAGACCGCCAAAACCTGTGATGGATCAATGCCAGCGGCGGCCGTGTAAACCATCAGCTTACCAACGGAAATGTCGACCCCATTGACACCCCAGTCGCCAATTCCTAGAATCGCTTCACCATCAGTTACCACGATCAGGCGAATGTCGCGACCATCCGCAGCGTTGGCCAACCGTTCCTTGGTGCTGGCGATATCGTCAACGGACAAGAAGGCAGCGCCCTGCGGCTGAACGAAGATGTCGCTGTACTGTTCGATCGAATCCGCAATCACCGGGTCATAAACAATAGGCATCATTTCAACAATGTGCTGACCCATCAGGTAGAAGAACAGGGTCCGGTTCGTATTGAAGATGTCCATCAAAAACTGCCGCTGCTCCAAACCTGGATGCTTCGTCTTGAACTGGGCGTAAGTTTGCTTTTCTTGTTCAGCCAAGGTTTGGACCCGTGCTGGCAGGGCACCCGTCAAACCTAATTGCTTCCGTTCTGCTTTAGTAAAAGCTGTTCCTTTGTTTAAGAATGCGTTATTTAGAATTGAACTTGCGTTTGTCATTGTATGGCCTCCCAATATGTCCTTCGTTAATTTTCACTTGCATTATATAAGGCATGTTAAAATATAGTCAAAAGTTGTATGGATTATAAAAAGATATTATATGATGTTTCAAAATACTTTAGTAGAGGGCTTTATCATGAATGCAAAAGATTTGAATTATTTTCATGAACTGGTGAAGCAAAAAAATTTTTCAAAAGTTGCTGATTATTTCCATGTCAGCCAGCCAACTATTTCACAAGCCATCAAACGACTGGAAGACGAATTCGGTAGTAAGCTGTTCGACCGCGACCGTTCCCATGGTCAACTCCATGTCACTGTTACTGGCAAGCAGTTGGATCGGCACGTATTGTCGATACTAAACGAACTGGATGTTGCCCAGGCCGACATCGACCGGGTGCACCAAAACCGGATTCGTTTCGGCCTGCCGCCAATCATCGGTAATTACCTGGTCCCTAATTTTGCGCCCCAATTAATGAACGCCGACATTTTATCCTTGTTGGATGTTGTCGAATATGGTTCAGCGCAATTGCTAAAAATGCTGCGCAAGGGTGAAATTGATATGGCCTTATTGGGATCACTGACACCATTAAAGGAACTGGGCATTCGTACCGTCCAGATTGGCAACTACCCCTTAGTGATCGCCGCCAGTCTAGAAAACAGGCAACTACAGGCCATCCATGATCCCATTCACTTTGCTCAACTACGGCACGAACGTTTCATTGGTTTCAACAAAGAATTCGTTCACTACACTGCTTTCAACGAACTCTGCCGGCAGACCCGTGTTCGGCCTAAAGTGATTTATCGGGGAGCCGATATCCAGATTATTAAGCGGTTGGTGCAAAGCAATCTGGGAATTGCCTATCTCAGTACTGCGGCCATCACCGACCAGGATCACTTGCTACAAATTCCCCTTCTTGATGTTCAACAGTCGCTTCATTGCTACTGTGCCGTCCGTGAATCTACCATTCTCCGTCCCAGTGAGCAAAAGCTATGGGACATCTTCGCCCAAGATAGTTCCACCAATTCTGCCCACTAGTATTTTGGCAATTGGTGACTCAATCAATCGACCACTATCAAACATGTTGCCGCCTGTCTCACCGAACAAACTGTTTAGATAATGGAATAACGGAAAGTTTCCTCTACACCATGAAATTGATTTGTATTATGAGCCTTATTACCAAAGCAAACAGACCTTGTTCAATGCAATAGCGAGTTAATGCTGTGGCGGCCATAGATCAACTATTACAATGCAGGCAGTGTTAAAGACAAAGCAAAAGGCAAGACCCCGATTGTTGATTATCGAAATCTTGCCTTCACACAGGTTGCCTAATTTAAAGTGCCTACCTCTATAAACAAAAAAGGACTGACAAAATTGTCAGTCCTTTTAGTTTGCGCGGCAACGTCCTATCCTCGCAGGGAGCGATCCCCCAACTACTTTCGGCGCGTT
>NZ_JQBW01000008.1 GCF_001437055.1 Limosilactobacillus secaliphilus
GTTGAAGGATTATTCTTAAATCGTAAGTTAGTTGTTTATATAAACTAATATGAACAGGAGGACTCAATGATGAGTGATTTATGGAAAGGTATCGATAAGATCAAGTATGTAGGTCCACATAAGCACCTCCGTTCAGGACTGTATTACCAATACTACAACCCTGACGAAGTGATTCTGGGCAAGAAGATGAAGGACTGGCTGCGGTTTGCCGTTGCTTACTGGCACACCTTTGACCAGCG
>NZ_JQBW01000009.1:0-1198 GCF_001437055.1 Limosilactobacillus secaliphilus
ACGCGCCGAAAGTAGTTGGGGGATCGCTCCCTGCGAGGATAGGACGTTGCCGCGCTTTTTATGGAGGATTAGCTCAGTTGGGAGAGCGTCTGCCTTACAAGCAGAGGGTCACAGGTTCGAGCCCTGTATCCTCTATTGAGTCTCACTAGACTCATGAGCCGTTAGCTCAGTCGGTAGAGCATCTGACTTTTAATCAGAGGGTCGAGGGTTCGATCCCCTCACGGCTCATTGACCGACAAGGGCTTACATAATGCCGACTTAGCTCAGTTGGCAGAGCACCTGTCTTGTAAACAGGGGGTCGGAGGTTCGAGCCCTCTAGTCGGCACTTAAATATGCGGAAGTAGTTCAGTGGTAGAACATCACCTTGCCATGGTGGGGGTCGCGGGTTCGAATCCCGTCTTCCGCTTCGTCAATTCCATATAATGCCGGGGTGGCGGAATTGGCAGACGCACAGGACTTAAAATCCTGCGGTCAGTGATGACCGTACGGGTTCGACCCCCGTCCTCGGCATCATTTGCACCCATAGCGCAATTGGATAGAGTGTCTGACTACGAATCAGAAGGTTGTAGGTTCGACTCCTACTGGGTGCATTTTTCGGGAAATAGCTCAGCTTGGTAGAGCACCTGGTTTGGGACCAGGGGGTCGCAGGTTCGAATCCTGTTTTCCCGATTATAGTTTTATACTATATTTCTTAATTCGCGGTGTAGCTCAGCTGGCTAGAGCGTCCGGTTCATACCCGGGAGGTCGAGGGTTCGATTCCCCCTGCCGCGATTTGGGTGGTTACTTTGGACCTTTAGCTCAGTTGGTTAGAGCAAGCGGCTCATAACCGCCCGGTCGTAGGTTCGAGTCCTACAAGGTCCATCGGTCTTGGTGGATTGATTTTAAAATGGAGGATTACCCAAGTGGCTGAAGGGGGCGGTCTTGAAAACCGCTAGGCCGGGCAACCGACGCAAGAGTTCGAATCTCTTATCCTCCTTTATATTATCGCGGGGTAGAGCAGTCTGGTAGCTCGTCGGGCTCATAACCCGGAGGTTGTTGGTTCAAATCCAGCCCCCGCAATTATGGTCCATTGGTCTAGTTGGTTTAGGACGCATCCCTGTCACGGATGAGATCACGCGTTCGAGTCGCGTATGGACCGTTTTTATGGCTCGGTAGCTCAGTTGGTAGAGCAACGGATTGAAGCTCCGTGTGTCGGCGG
>NZ_JQBW01000009.1:1208-265650 GCF_001437055.1 Limosilactobacillus secaliphilus
TTCCACCTATGCGGGTATAGTTTAGTGGTAAAACCACAGCCTTCCAAGCTGTTGTCGCGAGTTCGATTCTCGTTACCCGCTTTCCCCACGGGTGTGGAAAATGGGCCTATAGCTCAGTTGGTTTAGAGCGCACGCCTGATAAGCGTGAGGTCGATGGTTCAAGTCCATTTAGGCCCACTTTTAATTATGGAGACTTACTCAAGTTGGCTGAAGAGGCGCCCCTGCTAAGGGTGTAGGTCGGTAAAACGGCGCGAGGGTTCGAATCCCTCAGTCTCCGCTACAAATAGGAATGTTCATCATTTCCATATTAGTAGTAACCACGGTTTAATGCCGTGGTTTTTATTTTGCCTTAATTTAATCTCGACTTATTAGTTTGGCGACAAATGAAGGCTAATGGCATATACACTAGCATTTATTTTGCTTGTCTAAATAATTAGCAGGGGAAATTTATCAATTAGCTATAGCATAACAATATAGATGGTCAGCCATAAGCAGTAGTAGGCGCGTCTGTGGCCCATTAATTGGTACAATATTTTCAATCAAATACTTCTTGCATAATCGGAATTTCTCTGTTAAACTATTTATTGTTGTTGAGTGATAGTAATGCTGATCACAACAATGTCGTCATTTGATGACCCGTTGGTCAAGTTGGTTAAGACACCAGCCTTTCACGCTGGTAACGTGGGTCCGAATCCCGCACGGGTCAGTTAATTATCGCGGGGTAGAGCAGTCTGGTAGCTCGTCGGGCTCATAACCCGGAGGTCGTTGGTTCAAATCCAGCCCCCGCAATTGGTCCATTGGTCTAGTTGGTTTAGGACGCATCCCTGTCACGGATGAGATCACGCGTTCGAGTCGCGTATGGACCGCTTTAATAAGTCTGCCTGGTTGGCAGGCTTTTTTATTTTAAAAATAAGACCCACAACGAGCTATGAAGCAGTTGTGGGTCATTTGTTTAAGCTGATCATTGTCGGCTTAAATGGTCTTGAACGTTTCCGTAAAGTTCCGAATCCGCTGGGTGGTGAATCCCTTCAACGGTTCGTAAGAGGTACTCTTAATCCAATGGTCCAGAGCATCTTTATCTTTCCAGATAGTTAACATGACGATGGTCCGTGGATGATCGTCACGATGGCAGAGGTAACCGTTAACAAAGCCATTGTCAAGCTTGTCGAGAATGTCACTGGCAACTTCAGTCAATGATTCGTCCCGTTGCTTAGAAAGGTCGAATGCTTGATAGTAAAGGATACCCTTAAATTCATCATTGCCAACAGCATGGTCGACAATCAGGTCAATAGAATCGCCTAAAACGTTGTCTTGATTGGATAGGTCGTAAAGTTCGTACTTGTCGGCAGTATCGAGGCTTTCAACTGGCTGTAAACGCCGATTTGAATACTTACTAATTTCACCGTCGATATAGGTCTTAGAACCTGCGGCGTAGTGAATTTGACTGATCATTAGCTTTCACTCCTTCGTTCATATTATACACTTCTTTAGAATTCAGGAGAGTGGTGAATAAGTGGAAAGGTGATAATTATCAGGCGTTCGTTTGATTACTGTAATTTGGCTTATTAACAGCTAGCAATATATGGCTAATAATTCTGTACTAATATACATCACTAAAAGGCACATCTACCAATTTACTTACAAAAAGTCAAGAAAATTGCCGAGAAGCATTTATTTTTCATTTGTTTTCAGGTATAATTATTACAAAAGTAATTATGCACTGATAAGGAGGCTTCTTTAATGGTTGTTACATTATATACGTCACCAAGTTGCACATCTTGCCGGAAAGCACGTGCTTGGCTTCAAGAACACGGCATCCCATTCAAAGAACGGAATATTTTTTCCGAGCCTCTGAGCAAGAACGAAATTAAGAACATTCTTAAAATGACCGTTCACGGAACGGAAGATATCATTTCAAAGCGATCCAAGGCATATGCCCAATTAAAGACGGATCTGGATGAGTTGCCGATGAATAAGTTATACCAGCTGCTGCAAGATGAACCTGGTTTGCTGCGTCGTCCAATTATCATTGATGATCGGCGGATGCAAGTAGGCTACAATGAAGATGAAATTCGTCGTTTCCTGCCGCGTAAGATTCGCAAGATGGAACTGGCGGAAGCACAACGTAAAGCAGATATGATTTAAACTTAGGCTGGGTTCTTGCCCAGCTTTTTTGTATCCTTTACTTTTAGTGTTAAACCGTTACAATTAATTGTAATAACAGTCGTACACGAAGATTGAGAGGTGTCGGCATATGGAAATGCAAAGAATTGATGCCAACACAATCCGCGTATTAATTGACCAAGACGATTTAGACGCACGCGGAATTACGATGCTGGACTTACTGGGCAATCAAAACCAGATTGAAGATTTCTTTTACAGTATCCTGGAAGAAGTGGATACTGACCATCAATTTCATAAAAATGATTCAGTAACATTTCAAGCTTTGCCCACTAAAAAGGGTCTGGAGCTGTTGATTACGAAGGGCAGTCCTCGTGAACAGGCAAATAAACAACATGTTTCCCGCATGATTCAAGAAGAACTGCGCGGTCACGACTCTGTCAAGAACAAGGATCAAGTTGCCCACCGTCAGCCTGTTGGCAAGGATGAACACAGTTTTGATCCTAACCGGCAATTTGTTTTCAAGTTTAAGGACTTCGAGGACTTTGTTGAATTGGCCCATGCAGTGACGCCGGATGAATATCAGTCCGACCTTTACCTGTATCAAGGTCATTACTACTTGTTGTTGCAAAATGTTGATGGCAACGGTGCGGTGAGTGATGAAGTCAAAGACATGCTATCGATTGTTAATGAATTCGCCGACGAAAGTAAAATTGCGGCTCCGGTTCTCCAAGAACACGGGAAACGTTTGATGCGGCAGTCCGCTCTGGAAACCGCCCAATATTATTTCAAAAACTAATCCGGTTCACCATTAATCGAGTAAAAAAGTCATCTTTTATGATGGCTTTTTCTTTTTTTGCCGTCTCTAGTTAGTGAGGGGGCGATGCTGATGCTGGTAGCGAAAAATGGGCAGGGACAATTAGTCTATGCTTGGCAATCTAAACCTGGCCGAGCCTATTACTGCCCAGAATGTGGGCAACCATTGAGACTCTGTGTCGGCACACAGAAGGCAGCATATTTTGCACATCGTCGTCGGTCGTCCTGTCAGCTGGACCAAGGCGAGAGTAGTCAGCATCTGACGGGTAAGCATCAAATGTGGCAGTGGGCAAACGATCATGGTTGGCGGCCAGCACTGGAAGTCTATTTGCCCCGTATTCAACAACGGCCTGATTTATTATTAAGTGCCGGGCCCGAAAAGGTGGCTATGGAATTTCAATGCAGCCCACTTTCGTTTGAGCGCTTGTGTCAGCGTAATGCCGGTTATCAGCAATTAGGCTTGGGTTTTATCTGGTATTTAGGACCGCGTTATCGGCATAAATTAAGAGCTGTCAAGCGGGCCCAATTTGTACAAAACTATTTTGGCCAGCCTGCTATCTTTTTATGGGATCTAAATCATTGCCGGCCGATTTACTCACGTGTCGCCATGACCACCGCAGCGTCTTCTCGGCTAATGATCAAGCAGACGTATCATTTGTGCTATTACCCACGTGCCCAGGTTAATCTGCGGCAAAGGGTCTACCAGGCGGGCCACTTATTGAATTGTTGCCCTCTGCAGGCACATTGCCACGCGCCAACCCCGTTTTTAATGAAAGAAAGCGACTTTAGTTGGCGGATCAATGTATTGTTGTGGTTAGAAAAAATGCCGCTTCATTATGAGTGGACACAAGATAAGTGGTGGGCAAGTATACAGCGGCAGACCAGGTGGCAGAGTTGTCCGTGTTTAAGCACAGATAGCCGGCGTCATTTTCAAACATGGCAATTACAAGAATTTACCCAGGAACTCTTAGCGACATACATTTTAGGAAGGAATCGTTCCGGATATTATTTGAAACAGCAACCAGTTTGGTTTGAAAATGTCAGTGACAAACTGAACGCGATCACGAGACACGGTGAATAAAAAACTGCTAACAACGGATGATCGCTGTTAGCAGTAGATTCTTATATAAAAAGTATTTCACTTATTTGTGCACCAATCGATGATCTTGATTGATGTGCAGCTGGCCGTGACGGGCACAGTCAATTAATTTTTGGTAGGTAAAATCATGGATGAGGAGGGAATAATCTGGATCACAGGTATCAAGCACAATTGCCGTCGGAGTATCAATGACACCCAGGTCGTCCGCAATCGTCTGGTCTTTACGTAATGATTTGCGCACCATTTGGGAGTGACGGTCCTCCGTAAAGGTTGCCCAGTCCAAGTTGGCTAGTTGGGCAATGCGCTTGACGATCTCATCAGTATATTCCACGGTGCGATCGGACATGATTTTTTGCACGTTCACCAGGTATTGACGCCCGTGCTGACCCCCTTGGAAACTGGCGGCCTTAATGTCTAACGCAACTTGATAGAGCATACATGATACACACTGCCGTTGTTTTAAATGGCAACGGGATAAGTGATAAAGATCAAGTGTATGCTGGATAGTTTTCATGTTGACCAATGGAATGAATTGATATGACACCTTAGTCTGCAATTGCCGTTCCACTGCCAACACGTCTTGTTCACTGTGTAAGCAACGGGTTCCTAGCGGATTAACAAATAAGTGAATTTCTAGCACTTTTGCCCCTCCATCATTCGATTACTCAAAGGCACTCGGTCCTTAATACGCATTTATTTTTGCAAATAAAATGGATCTTGTAAAGCAAACCGACTTGCATGAGTTAACTACCAGACGGGATGACTTATGCTAAAATAATGAATGGTTAAAGGAGGAACAGAAATGATTGAAGACTGGCAACATTTTCTTTTACCATATCAGCAAGCCGTGAACGAATTGAAAGTTAAACTTCGGGGCATGCGCAAACAGTTCCAAGATCAGGCACAACATTCGCCGATTGAATTCGTGACGGGGCGGGTTAAGCCTGTCGATAGCATCAAGGAAAAGATGGTGCGCCGGCACGTTGAAGAGGATCGGCTTGAGCAAGATATGCAAGACATTGCTGGTCTACGAATTATGTGTCAGTTCGTTGAGGATATCTATCAAGTAGTGGACCTGCTGCGGCAGCGGACCGATATGAACATCTTGGAAGAACGTGACTATGTGACCAACGTTAAGCCAAGCGGTTACCGGTCTTATCATATTGTGATTGAATATCCAGTGCAGTTGGTGACCGGCGAAAAGAAGATTCTGGCTGAAATCCAGGTGCGGACGCTGGCCATGAATTTCTGGGCCACTATTGAACACTCGTTAAACTACAAGTATCAAGGAGTCTTTCCCGAAGACTTGTCGGCACGTTTGCAGCGGGCTGCCGAGGCGGCATTTAAGCTTGATGAGGAAATGTCCGACATTCGTGAAGAAATTCAAGAAGCACAAAATCTGTTCTCCTACAGTCGTAAGCCAAATCAACTCGATGAAAGCAACCATAATGACGATAACGGAGACGATCAGCAGGATGGGGGATCACCGGAATGAAAGTAGCAATTTATACTTATCCATCACCAGACTCGACCCGTCTGCGGGACATGATCATGAAGGGTCTGAAGAAAAGCAAAATTGATTATGATGATGTTGAACCGGACATCGTCATCACAATTGGCGGCGATGGCACCCTGCTGTCGGCATTTCATCACTACATTCACCAATTAAACCACGTTCGTTTCGTGGGGATTCACACCGGCCACCTAGGCTTCTACACTGATTGGCGTAATTTTGAAGTTATGGAGTTGATCGACAGCCTTACCAACGAGGGGGCCCAGTCCGTCTCCTACCCATTGTTGGACATGCGAGCACGATTTGCGGATGGCCACGTCATTCATGACATTGCCTTGAATGAATCAACGGTCAAGAATTTCTCGAAAACCATGGTGTGCGACCTTTACATCAACCACGAATTGTTTGAACGTTTTCGGGGCGATGGTTTATGTATCTCAACTCCAACTGGTTCCACTGCCTGCAACAAGGCGGTCGGCGGTGCCGTAATGGATCCGCAAATCGTGGGTTTTCAACTGACGGAAATGGCCTCATTGAACAACCGGGTCTACCGGACGCTGGGGTCACCAGTCATTCTTGGGGCGGACAACAAGCTGACCGTTCGACTCAATAAGGGTTCGGGTCAGGTATTGACCTGCGACCGGCTGACAAACATGGTTGAGTCGCCAAACCAGCTGGTCCAAGTTGATTATAAGGTTGCCCGCAACAAGATTCAGTTTGCCCGTTACCGTCACACCAACTTCTGGCAACGCGTCAGGGATTCCTTCATTGGTGACATGGGATGAGATTTCAATGGCGCTATGAAGGCGATTCACCGCGTAAATTAAGAACCGTTCTGCGGGAGCAAGGAGTCACCAATTCCTTGATCAAAGTGACCATTTATCACGGTGGCGCAATGTACATTGGTGACCAGCAGGCCTGGGCGATCGATGAAGTTCAGCCTGGGCAGGTAGTCAGCCTGGTTGTCCCAAATGAAACTGGGAATGAAAAGATTGATCCTTATCCGCCGGAATTTCGGATCGCCTATGAAGACCGCGACTATCTGATTATTAACAAAGACGCCGGGGTGGCGACGGTGCCGGCCCACCATGTTTCCGTGCAGGATAGTTTGGTCAACCAGGTGAAGGCTTACTATCAGGAACAAAACTATCCCAACCAGGTAACGCACGTGGCGACACGGTTAGACCGTGATACGAGTGGCTTGGTGGTCTTTCCCAAGCACCGCTTTGCCCATGCGGTGTTGGACCGTCAGTTGAAGAAACGGCAAGTGAAAAAAGACTATGTGGCAGTTGTCAGTGGTTGCTTGCAAGCCGACCACGTCTATATCGATGCTCCCATCCAGCGCGATCCGGAGTCGTTTGTCCAGCGCATAGTTGGGCCCGCCGGCAAGGTTTCGGTCACCGAATACTGGGTAGAAAAGCGGCTCGCCGATCGTAGTTTAATTAGGATCCGTCTGCACACCGGCCGCACCCATCAAATCCGCGTGCACCTGGCTTATCTCCACCATCCTTTACTAGGGGATGAGATGTACGGTGGACCGCTGGATCTGATTGGCCGGCAAGCATTGCATTGTCATCGCATCAGTTTCTGGAGTCCGTTTAAACAGAAAATGATTACGTGCACGGCTCCGTTACCGGCTGATATTCAACAATTGATCGATTAAAAAAGCCCTTGGCCAACATTTTTTGGTCAAGGACTTTATTTGTTAACGCCGATTAAACGCTAATTGATTAATACCATTTCTTCACACAAACTGGTTCAGGCAGTGAAACACCACTTTGAATTGAAGTCAGCAGGCCAGTTTGGCTATCACGCCGGTAAAGCGTCAAGTTGTCAGACAGCTGGTTGGATGCGACCAGGTAGCGGTCATCATGACTCAGTTCGAAGTCCCGTGGGAAGTCGCCGGCGGTACTGATTGACTGAATGTGCTTGACGGTGAAGTCAGGTTGAATGGCAAAGACGGCAATTGTGTTTTGACCACGGTTAGAGGTGTAAACATATTTGCCATCGGCACTCAAGTGGATAGCCGCAGCACCATTATGCGCCTGCCAATCTTCCGGAATGGTCTTCAGAGTCTGCAGGTGTTCAAAGGAGCCATCAGCTGAGTTGTACTTCAATACCTCTAACTTGCTTGATAATTCACCCAAGAGGTAAGCGTACTTGCCATTCGGGTGGAAGGCCAGGTGACGGGTACCAAAACCAGGTTCACATTGATAACGTGAAGCCATCGTCAGCTTGCCATCATCGGACACGTCATAGGTTAACAATAAGTCCATTCCCAGATCACAAACTGCCAAGCGACCATCAGGGGTCAGTTGAGCATAGTGGGCGTGAGGAGCATCCTGTTCAGGCCGTGGCCCACATTCTCCTTTATGTACAACGCTATCCGTTAAGGTCAGTTTGCCTTCCGCGCTGACTTTGTAGGCCCGGATTTCACCCTTGTGATAGTTGGCGGTGTAAATCATGTGCCGTGATGGGTCCCAGCTGACGTGAGCCGGTGGTGCCCCAGCAGACATATCTTCGTCAATTTCCTTGGCTTTTTCGCCGTCAAGCTGATAACTGGCAACCCCGCCGTTTTCGCCTTCTTGTTTTAAGACGAATACGAGGTGATTAGGACCAAGGGCCAAGTAGGCTGGCTTTTGTTGTGGCGCAATCAAGCGAACATTAACCAACTTTTCCTGGTCGTCATCTAACGTAACTGCATACATACCCTTGCTAGTTTTTAGGGTATAGGTACCAATCAAAAAATTCTCTTTCATTGATTTCCCCTCCTTGATGATTATCTCTATCATATCAGTTATTGAAAACGCTGACGCAATTGAATTTATGCTAAACTGAATAAGGTGATTTAGATGAAAAAGATAGAAATTGCAGAAGATTGGGTGCAGCGCCACCTGGACATATTTGCCTGCCCAATTTGTGGCCAACCCATTGAAAAGATCGACCAACAGCAATTGGTCTGTGTCAACCAGCATCGGATCAACTTTAACAAGCACGGCTACCTATATTTGTTGAACCATGGCGAGAGCTCTGAATATGATCGGGAGATGCTGAGTGCTCGTCGCCAAATGCTTGACGCGGGTCTCTTTTTGCCAATTGTAAAGACCATTGCCCAACAAATTGGCAGTCGGCCTCAGCGGATCTTAGACGTCGGTTGTGGTGAGGGGACACCCTTATATCAGTTAGCAAATATTTTAGCCGACCCCGAGAACGCCTATGTGGGTTTTGACATTTCTCGGGCGGGCATCCAGCTGGCCACTCAATTGGATCCGCAACTGTTTTTCTGTCTAGCCGATTTGCGGGCCTTGCCATTTCAAAACGAATCATTTGATACGATCATCGACCTGTTTTCACCATCCGATTATCAGGAGTTCGACCGTGTCTTGAAGGCAGGCGGACAAGTCATCAAAGTCATTCCGGATAATGACTACCTGCCGCAACTACGGGCATGTTTGTATGATGAGGATGACCCACATCGTCATTACAGCAATCAGTCGGTGAAGGAGCGTTTCCTGGAGCATTATCCAAAGGCAGAAGTAAAACCAATGAGCTATGATTTCAAGCTGCCAAGTGACTTGCGCCATGCCATGGTAATGATGTCGCCACTGCATTGGGGAAGTGGGGCCCATCAGCTGACCAACGAGGATTATCAACGGCTTGACCGCGTCACTGTCAACGTTAATTTGCTGCTTGCAAAAAAGTAAAAAAACTATAACTTTTTGCTGGCATTTTATAAAGATTGTGGTATTATATTTATCAGAAATCGTTTAGCAAGCGACATCGATCTGCATCGTTGGTACTTGCTAAGGAGTACTTCATCAAAGCAGCGTTTCGCCGTGCCCACACCGAGACCCTGCTTTTTTTATTTGCCTAAATTAAAGGAGATCCGTGTTTTGACCAATCATATTGTTTTATTTGAACCCCTTTTTCCAGCCAACACTGGCAATATTGCCCGGACCTGTGCGGGGACTGACACGGTCCTCCATTTGATTAAGCCATTGGGATTTTCCACCGATGACAAACACATGAAACGGGCCGGCCTGGACTACTGGAATTCGGTGAAGGTGGTTTACCATGACGATTTACAGGCGTTCATGGCAACCGTACCCGACATTAATCAGCTCTACCTGGTTTCCAAATTTGCGACCCGTGATTATACGGAAGTTGATTACACACTACCGGGTGACCATTACTTCCTCTTTGGTAAGGAAACGACGGGGCTGCCGGAACCATTCATGCGGCGCTACCCAGAACAGGCGATCCGGATTCCGCAGGATGATTCCCATATCCGCGCGTTGAACCTTTCCAACAGTGTGGCGATCGTTATCTACGAAGCCTTGCGTCAGCAGCAGTTTCCAAATCTGGCCCGGGTTCACCGTTATCCGTTTGATAAGTTAAAGTAAGGAGCACCATTGCATGGCAGTTAGAAGAAAAAGGCGTTCAAGAACCCGCCAACAGTCAAAGTCAACGGCTAGAGGTCGTCCGCGCCTGGCAGGGAGTTTAGCTGGCGTCTTAATCATCCTGCTAACCTTAACCGGTGTCTTTAATCTAGGCCTGATTGGTGAGCTGGTTAACGGTCTGTATCAATTTTTGGTTGGTCAAAGCAGATTTGTGCTGATGGTCATCGTCTGCCTATACGCACTTTGTTTGATTGTCTACAATCGTCTGGCACGATTCCGGATTCGCTGGGTGGTCGGCTTCCTCATCTTTTATGCCGGCTTGTTAATTTTGCTGCATGCCCAGATGTTTGCACAACTGAATCAACATACTCACTTCATGACGATTACCATGAACCACCTCGAGCAGTCGTTTATGAATGACAACACTGTCCCGATCGGTGGTGGCCTGCTGGGAGGCTTGCTCTTTTCACTGGCGGTGACGCTGCTGAGCATCAAGGGAGCACCAGCATGTGCCTGGCTGTTGATGATTGTTGGGGCCATTGTCTTCTTTGATGTGCCGTGGCAAACGATCATGGCGCATGGCGGGCAAACAGTTGTTAAGGGATGGCATGCATGCCGGCAGTGGTTGAGCAATCGGGGAGATTCGTCAGCTAAAAGGCAGCCGGCCATTCACACCCCGTTGGTCAAGAGTAATGCGCCAGCTTCGCAACAGCCGGCGACGGATGCCCATGCTGCGCAGACCAAGCTCCCAATTAGTGATACTGAGCCCAAGATTACGGTGGCCAACAGTTCGCAAGCTGACAAGGCTGCTCCTGCAAGCACGGCTTCTGCAGCTAGTCAACCAGCAAGTGAAGCCGAGAATGACGATTTTGATGTTAACGTTTTGGACAATGATCAAAGTGACAGTGATTACCAGCTGCCACCGGTCAGTCTCTTAACCAAAGTCGGCAGCACCGACCAAACCAGCGACTTGAAATCGATCAAGTCGAATACGAAGAAACTGCAGTCCACTTTGAAGTCATTCGGCGTGGACGCCACGGTTGAAAATGTCAACCTCGGTCCTTCAGTGACTAAGTATGAACTGCGGCCGGCTGTCGGAGTTAAGGTCAGCCGGATCACTCATTTGGCGGATGACTTGGCATTGGCACTGGCAGCAAAGGATATCCGGATTGAAGCCCCAATTCCTGGCAAGTCCTTAATCGGGATTGAAGTTCCGAATAAGAAGATTGCTACGGTGGGCTTCCGTGACATGATCGAAGCCGTACCGCCACACCACGACAAACCGTTGGAGGTGGCATTAGGCCGGACGGTGACTGGTGAAGTAATGACGGCCGACCTAACCAAGATGCCCCACCTGTTGATCGCCGGTGCCACTGGTAGTGGTAAATCGGTGGCCATCAATGTGATTATCACGAGCATCCTTTTAAACGCCAAACCCCACCAGGTTAAGTTCCTGATGATTGACCCCAAGAAGGTTGAGCTGAGTGTCTATAATGGCATTCCGCACTTGCTATCGCCCGTTGTTTCCGATCCTAAGAAGGCGGCCCGGGCGTTAGGCAAAGTGGTCAGTGAAATGGAGCGGCGCTATGAATTGTTTGCTCATTTTGGCATTCGCAACATCAAGGGCTACAACGCCCAGGTAAAGGCACACCCAGAAGATGAGAACCACCACTACCTACCGTTGATTCTGGTCATCGTTGACGAATTGTCTGACTTGATGATGACGGTTTCCAAGGACGTGGAAGATGCTATCGTCCGGATCGCGCAAATGGGGCGGGCGGCTGGTATCCACATGATCCTGGCTACCCAGCGGCCGTCCGTTGATGTCATTACAGGTTTGATTAAAGCCAACGTGCCATCACGGATTGCATTTGCCGTTTCCAGTGGGGTTGATTCAAGAACCATCTTGGGAACCAATGGGGCGGAAAAACTGTTGGGTCGTGGTGACATGCTCTTTCAACCGATCGATCAGAACAAACCAACTCGTGTCCAGGGGGCATTTATCTCTGATCATGATGTTGAAGCGGTTGTTGACTTCATCAAGAAGGAACAACCGGCTCACTATGACGAAAAGATGGTCGTCAGTGATGCTGAAATTAAGCAGGAAGAAAACCAAGAAGAGCAGGATTCTTTGTTCCCCGAAGCCGTAAAATTCGTAATCCAGGAACAAAAGGCCTCGACTTCTTTGATTCAACGGCGCTTCCGGATTGGTTATAACCGGGCTGCGCGGATCATTGATGACATGGAGCAACAGGGCTATATCGGCCCAGCCAATGGGTCCAAGCCTCGTGAAGTCTACAAAGAACCACCGTCTAAGTAATAATTAAGGCCGCTAGTGATTAGCTAGCGGCCTTTGTATTGTGATTGATTTAGAACATGCCTAATGAAGAAACCGCACCGAGGATCAATGACCCCAACATTGCGATTAACATTAGCCAGACGGCAATCATCGTGATCTTTTGAAAAGTTGATTTTTTCTTCTTTTGCATTTCGCCCATCCTTTGTTTATTGACTGCACATAGTTTAAACAATTGCCGCCACAATTTCAAATTCTGCTTAGTAATGATAAGATAAGCTTAAAGAAAAGAGATAGGGAGAGGCATTATGAAGATTCACCAGTTGCTAATTCAGCTGCTGATACTGATCATCTATTGGCTGATTGAAAAACTTTGGTCTAAGATTCGCTCATCTAACCGGCCAGGCAGAAAACGCGTCCATTATCCAGCCGCTTGGACAATCTTATTGCTGTTATTGATCTGGTGGAAAGTGGGGACTTACTACTTTGCTTATCCGGCAGCCATTTTGTCCTTGTTTGGGCTCATCTTGGCTTGTTTACAACGTTATCAAACGGGTGAATTCCTCTATTCCCGTTTTTGGATTGCTTACTGGCGTTTGGCTTGCTTGATGACCGTCGTTTTCTTCGTATTTGCCAACTTGCTACCACCATTACCCACCGCTTAAAAACGTTGATAAATCAATGATTATCAGGTCCTCTGCTTGCAGGGGATCTTTTTTTGTTGCTTTTTATGGTAAATGGTGAAACAGTGTGGTGAGAAGTGGGGGATTGTGGTAGAATTGACGATGTGATCATGGAAGAAAAGGGGTGATTAGTCGTGTTCATGGGTGAGTTTAATCACACAATAGATAACAAGGGCCGGCTAATCATTCCCGCAAAGTTTCGTTCCCAACTGGGCGAACGGTTTGTGATTACACGGGGCATGGATAAATGCCTTTCTGGCTACTCGATGAAAGAGTGGGAGCAGTTGAAAGACCAGCTCAGTAAGCTGCCAATGACGAAGAAGAACGTTCGTCAGTTTGTCCGGCTGATTTATTCCGCAGCCATTGAATGCGAGTTCGATCGGCAAGGACGGGTTAACTTATCCCAGACATTGATCGATTATGCTGACATTAAGAAGAAGTGCATGATCGTTGGGGTTTCATCACATTTTGAAATTTGGGATGAAGCTGCTTGGAAGAAGTACAGTGCGGATGCCGCTGAAGACTTTGACGACGTTGCTGAACAAATTGATTTTGATTTTTAACGGAGGGTGCCAATGGAGTTTAAACATGTGACTGTGCTCTTACACGAGGCAGTTGATAATTTAAATATCCAGCCCAATGGCACTTACGTCGATGCCACACTCGGTGGTGGCGGTCATACTTCCCTGATCCTTTCACATTTGCAAAATGGTCACTTGTATTCGTTTGATCAAGACCGTGAAGCAATCGAATATAATCAACAGCATTTGCAAACGGCCATTCAGTCAGGTCGGTTGACTTTGATTGAAGACAACTTCCGCCATTTAAAAGCGGCATTGGCTAAGCAACATGTATCGTCAATCGACGGCATTGTTTATGATTTGGGTGTTTCCTCGCCACAGTTTGACGAAAGTAATCGGGGCTTTTCTTACCAGCATGATGCCGAGTTGGACATGCGGATGAATCAAGAACAGAAGCTGTCAGCCAAGACCATCGTCAATGAATGGCCATATGAAGACTTGGTGCGGATCCTTTATCGCTATGGTGAAGAGAAGTTCGCTAAGTCAATTGCGCGAAACATTGAACGGACGCGGCAACATCAGCCCATCACCACCACCTTTCAACTGGTTGACGTCATCAAGGAAGCGATCCCGGCACGCGCAAGGCGACATGGTGGTCACCCAGCCAAGAAGAGTTTTCAAGCAATTCGGATTGCGGTCAACGATGAATTGGGAGCGTTGGAAGAATCGCTTGAGCAGGCACTGGCTTTATTGAATCCAGGTGGCCGCATCAGTGTGATTACTTTCCAATCACTGGAAGATCGGCTAGTAAAGACAATGTTTAGGGAAAAGAGTTCATTGCCAGAATTGCCGCCAGGATTGCCAATCATTCCGAAAGAGCAACAGCCAGATTTTAAATTAGTTAACAAAAAACCAATTGAACCCAGTCAAGAGGAATTAGCGGTTAACCACCGCGCACACAGTGCAAAATTAAGGGTTATCGAAAAAATTAAATAGTTAGTTAAGGATCGTGTTTGAAATGGATTGGAATACTAATACCGCAAGACAACTGAACAGAGGAACACAAACACAAAGTCAAGTGCACCCACAGCCACGGGTGAACCCGACTAACAAAACGATTCCATATTCAAAGTTTGAGTGTTTGTTAACCACTGTCTGTGCGGCCATCGTGGTCTGGATGATGATCACGTTGGTTAGCACAAAGATCAGTATTAGTAGTGCACAACATCAATTACAAAGCGTGCAGACGAGCATCAGTGCCGTCAACAATTCCAACATCAGCAAACGCGAAGAAATTAGTGATTTAATGAGTCAGTCACATTTAAAGAAAACTGCGGTAAAATATAATTTTAAAGATGCAAATTCTGATGTAAGGAACGTTAAGTAGTAATGAAATTTAAACGTCATTCTCAACGAACGATAAATAGGGGACATAAGCGCAACGAGCGTGGTTTCGGCCAATGGTTGCGGATTGTGGCAATCATTGTCTTCCTCTTATTTATCGTTCGTTTTGGTTCCGTTGCAATTTTTAAAGATGTTAAAAATCATGACCTGGAGAGTGCTGCTCAAGAGCGTTACACCAGGTCACAGTTTGTGCGTGCCCGGCGCGGTAAGATCACGGATGCACAAGGCAATATCTTAGCCGAGGATAGCAATTCATACACCGTCTATGCCGTGCTTGACCGCCAACAAAAGGATAAAAACGGCAAGCCTAAATACGTAGCCGACAAGCGAAAGACTGCCAAAGTGTTGTCATCATATTTGGACATTCCCGAAAAAAAGATCTACAAAGATTTAAATCCCAAGAAGAAGGATATCTTCCAAGTTCAGTTTGGGCCGAACGGGAGCAACCTTTCCGTCAACAAGATGGAGGAGATTAAGAACCGCCACTTACCGGGAATCAAGTTCATCAAGAATCCTGCTCGTCAGTATCCGGAAGGTAACTTTGCCCGGCAGTTGATCGGGCTGGCTAATCCAGTGACGGACAGCAAAACCAAACAGATGACTTTAGTTGGTCGGCTTGGCCTGGAAAAGAGTCTGAACAAAGAGTTAGCGGGTCAAAACGGGATCAAGAAGTCATCCAGCGACCTTTACGGTACCCAATTGCGCAACGGTAAGCAGAAGACTTCTGCTGTCAAGAACGGTGATAACGTCCAAACCACGTTGAATGACCGAATTCAGCGGCAATTGGAAAACAGTATCGATAATGTCAACGATCAGGCCAAACCGTCATCAATGAGTGCGGTCGTGATGGAAGCCAAAACCGGGAAAGTCATTGCGGCAACTCAGCGGCCGAACCTGAAATCCAAGAAGCCGGTCTGGACCAACGCTTTGACGCAGGATACCTATGAACCTGGCTCAACCATGAAGGTCATCGCTTTGAGTGCCGCCATTGATTCCGGCCACTTTAATCCGGATGCGACTTACCACTCTGGTACTTGGGACATCGGCGGCGGCAAAGTTACCGATTGGGATCCTGCTGGCTGGGGTGACATCACGTATCGTGAAGCCTTCTACCGGTCGAGTAACGTTGGTTTTGCCCACGTAGAACAAAATATGGGGGCAAAGATCTGGAAGAGTTATCTGGACCGTTTCGGCTTCTTCAAACCGGTCCATGTTTATGGCATGTCGGATGAGTTCGCGGGTTATAGTAACTTCCGGGGTGCCTTGGAGCAATCCAACACTGCCTTTGGTCAAGGTTTAACCGTCAATACGATGCAACTGATGCAGGCCTTTTCAGCGGTTGCTAATGATGGTAAACTGATGCGACCTTATTGGATTAATAAAGTCACCAGTCCGAATGGTAAAACGGTCAAGCAGATTCATCCTCAAGTTGTTGGTCACCCCATCAGTGCTAGCACGTCTAAGCAAGTGCGCAAGCTGATGGAAGGGGTCATCTACGACAAGAAGGGGACCGGTCAGGCTTACAAGGTTGACGGCTACCGCATTGCCGGTAAAACGGGGACTGCCCAGATCGGTGGTGCCCATGGTTATGAACAGGGTTCCAGCAATTATATCTACTCATTCGTGGGTATGCTGCCGGCCAACAATCCGCGTTACATAATCTACCTTTCAATGAAGCAGCCAACGTCGCTGAAGGACCCGGCCGAAAAAACAATGGCGACGATTACGACACCGTTAATCAAGTCTTTGATGAGCAATGACAAGTCGCAAACGCCAAAGAACGACGGGATCGCCAACGTTCCTTCGGTCAAGGGGATGAACAAGCAGTCGGCACAAGATAAGCTCAGTAAACAACACCTGCAGGTCACCGTTTTAGGCAGTGGCAACCGGGTCACCTGGCAATCACTGACTCCTGGCAGTTCGATTGTTTACAATAACCGGATCATCTTGTTGACCAGCGGCGAGGTTAAGATGCCTGACATTACTAACTGGTCACAGGCCGATGTGAGTGCGTTATCCCAAGCTTTAGGTCTCCACCTGCATTCGTCAGGCAGTGGCTTTGTTAAGGACCAGAGCATTAAGAAGGATGCCGTGGTCAAAAAAGGACAGACTTTAGAAGTTAAGTTTGAACAACATTAAATATTAATAATTCAGAGAGGAAGAATATTTCGATGTCACCCCAATATCTAATTAGTGGATTAGTTGCCTTATTAATTTCAGGTGCAATTACGTATTTCTTGATGCCGCACTTGATCAAGTATTTCCGTGCCAAAAAGGAAGGCCAACAGATTCGGAAGATCGGCCCGACTTGGCATAAGAAGAAGGCCGGTACGCCGACGATGGGTGGGTTGCTCTACATCTTCGCAACCGTTGTATCCATTCTGATCGTTGCCTCCTTCAATGGCTTATTAAGCAACACGATGTGGGCACTCTTATTCACACTGGTCGTCTTTGGCCTGATTGGTATGTGGGATGACAGCATCAAGATTTTTCACCACCAGAATCAAGGCTTCAAGGCATGGCAGAAGTTTTTGTGCCAAGTCATTGCGGCCATGGTCTTCACGGTGATTTATCAACACGAAGGCTTTCAAATGGGCTTTGGCAACAGTCAGATGGGTTGGCTCTATGGGCTCTTCATCATCTTCTGGATGGTTGGTTTCTCTAACGCCGTCAACCTTACTGACGGTCTGGATGGCTTAGTCACCGGTTGTGCAACGGTTTCCTTCGTCGCTTACCTGATCATCGCATTGGTTCAGGGACAGATGGAGGTGGCCCTCTTCTGCATGGCTTTGATTGGGGCATTGATTGGCTTCTTCCCATACAACCACAAGCCGGCGCAGATTTTCATGGGCGACATGGGCTCCCTAGCATTGGGTGCCAGCCTGGCCGCAGTGTCGTTGCTTTTGCACCATGAATGGTCATTGTTAGTTATCGGCATTATTTACGTTGTCGAAACGGCAAGTGTTATTTTGCAAGTAATTTCCTTCAAGACCACTGGCAAGCGGATCTTCAAGATGACGCCGATTCACCACACCTTTGAATTGATGGGCTGGAGTGAATGGAAGATTGACGGTGTCTTCTGGGCAATTACTGCTGTTGCTTCGGTAATTTCATTGTTATTTATTATGTTGGTCGGCTAATTTAAGACGGGGTGAAACAGATGAATCAAGTTACAAAATATCAGAACAAAAAAGTCTTAGTCATGGGCTTTGGTATTAGTGGGATTAACGCCGCCCACTTACTCGTAAAGCTGGGTGCCAAAGTTGTGGCTAATGACCAGAAAACGCCTAAAGATCCGGCAGTGGTTAAAGACCTGGAGCAGGATGGGATCAAAGTGATTACCGGTTCCAACCCGGTTAGTCTGGCTGACGATGGCTTTGACTACCTGGTCAAGAACCCTGGGATCCCTTATGGTGTGCCGCTGGTGGCAGCTTTCGTCAAGAAGGGGATTCCGATCATTACAGAAGCCGAATTGGGCTATGAAATCTTCCCTGGTCACCTGATCAGTGTTACCGGCTCGAATGGTAAAACCACAACGACAACTTTGATTCAGCGGATGTGCGCTGAAGGCCTGCCTCACGAAAGCAAGTACGCGGGCAACATTGGCGTGTCCTTTAGTAAGGTAGCAGCCACGATGAGTGCAGACGACACCTTGGTTACAGAATTGTCCAGTTTCCAACTGCTTGGGGCACCTGAGATTCACCCACACATCGCAGTGATCACAAACATTTTCTCCAATCACTTGGATTACCACAAGACGCGGGAGAATTACATTAATGCCAAGCTGAACATCACCCGCAACCAGACCAAAGATGATTATCTGATCATGAACTGGGATCGGGACGAATGGCAGCAGATCGCCAAGCGGACCAACGCCACGGTAATTCCTTTCTCCCGGCAAGACCGCTCGGAGAAGGGTGCCTATGAGAAAGACGGCAACATTTACTGGCAAGGTGAAAAGATCATGGCTGCCAGTGACATCCGCCTGATCGGACCTCAAAACGTCGAAAATGCTTTAGCTGCGATTGCTGCCGCTAAGTTGAGTGGTGTCGACAATCAGGCCATCGTTAAGGTTTTGACCACTTTTGGCGGGGTTCGTCACCGTCTTCAATACGTGATGGAATACAAGGGCCGTCGCTTCTATAACGATTCCAAGTCAACCGACATTGAAGCAACTGAGGTGGCCCTGCAAGGGTTTGACGCCCCAGTTATCCTGTTGGCAGGTGGCTTGGACCGTGGCTACACCTTTGAACGCCTGGTGCCCTACTTCAAGAAACACGTTAAGGCATTGATCGTCTTTGGTCAGTGCAAGGACAAGATGAAGGATGCCGGGAAGCAAGCCGGCCTGTCCACAATCATCGAGAGTGAAAATGCCATCACGGCGGTTCCGGAAGCATGGAAGCTTAGCGAACCGGGCGACGTCATTCTCTTATCGCCAGCCAACGCTAGCTGGGACCAATTCCCAAGTTTTGAAGTTCGTGGCGACAAGTTCATTGCAGCAGTTGAAAAATTAACAGGACAAAAGGAGCAAAAGTAATGCGATTAATGGTATCCGGCGGGGGTACGGGTGGCCATATTTACCCAGCACTCGCTTTAATTGAACGTTTGAAACAGGTTGAACCAGACACAGAGGTTTTATATGTCGGCACGACCCGTGGCTTGGAGAACAAAATTGTTCCCGCTGCCGGTTTGAAGTTGGTAACCTTGCACACACAGGGCTTCAAGCGTTCATTATCCTTGGACAACTTTAAGACCATGTATCTGTTTTTGAAGTCTGTTCACGATGCGAAGAAGATCATTCGTGATTTCAAGCCAGATGTGGTTCTGGGTACTGGCGGCTATGTCAGCGGGGCAGTGCTCTATGCAGCGGCTCGGATGAAGATTCCGACCGTGATTCATGAACAGAACAGTGTGGTGGGGATTACTAACAAGTTCCTCAGCCACTTTGTCGATGAGATTGCCATTGCCTTTGAAGCGGCACGGTCACAGTTCCCTGAAGAAAAGGTGACAATGACGGGCAACCCGCGGGCACAGCAAGTCGCAGCCAATGCTCAGTCCACTTATTCTTGGACGAAAGACGGTTTAAGTGACGACAAGCCAACGATGATGATTTTTGGTGGTTCTCAGGGTGCACCGAAGATTAACAGCAGCGTTGTGGAAGCCATCCCAGAGTTCAACAAGCGTGACTACCAAGTCATCTTCGCCACTGGCCAGAAACGTTATGACAGTGTCAAAAAGCAGTTGGCCAACGTAAAGATTGGTGACAACGTGAAGGTGGTTCCTTACATTCCGGACATGCCAGCTAAGATGCCAAAGGTTGACTTGCTGGTTTCGCGGGCCGGTGCCACCACGATTGCCGAAATCACCGCTTTAGGAGTCCCGGCCATTTTGATTCCGAGTCCGTATGTCACGGCTAATCACCAGGTAAAGAATGCCCAGGCATTGGTTAAGAATGGTGCAGCAGCTATGATTCTGGAAGACCAGTTGGATGGACGCTCATTACTGCTCCAAGCTGATCGCTTAATGAAGAATAAAGAATTGCGTGATCAGATGGCGGCTAATTCCAAGAAAATGGGGCGGCCGGATGCAGCTGATCGCTTGATCAAAGTGATGAAGCAGGCCATCGCTGATCATCAGAAGTAATTAGTGATGTCCAAAATAGGAGCCGAATAATCAACTAAGAAGGGGAGGAAAACGGAATGTCAGACGATCGCAGCGGTCACAAAGAGCACGAACGCTATGTGCAGCGTCTCCATCAACTCGAACAGCCGGAGTTGAGCGCGGATGATGTTGAACGCGAGGATGCTTTGCAGCAAACGTTGCCCAAGTTGACAGCTAAACAGATTCAAGGCAATCGGCGTCGTTTTATTTCCGTGATCATTCCTTTTGCAGTGATTCTGCTCATTGCTCTGTACATCATCTCACCATTGAACAAGGTCAAAACGGTGACGGTGACTGGTAATCATGACTTAAGCAGTCGTGAGATTCAGCAAATCACTAATATCAAGCCAGGGCGCTACATCTACAACGTCGTCAAGGAACCCAATGCCGCCTTGAAACGAGGCCAGCAAAAAAATCCGCAGTTGAAGGATGTCAAAATCGAACGGACTGGTTGGCGTTCAGTTAAGGTAACGGTGAGCGAGTACCCAGTCATTGGGGTTATTAACCGCCAAGGCAAGCAACAGGTATTGTTGGGCAACGGCAAGTATCGTTCGCCTGATGGCCCGCTGACCAACTTTGTTACCTACAGCAACTTTGAAAAGTCACCAGTGCATCTGAAGATTACTGCCGAGGAGATTGGTACGTTGCCCGAGGCCATCCGTCACAGCATTTCGGATGCCAGCTTTGCACCGACGAAGCTGAACCCAGACCGGATCCGTTTGCTGATGAATGATGGCAATACCGTTTACGTCACGGCTGACCAGCTGGGTAAAAAGATGAAGTACTACCCACAGATTGTGACGAAGATGCAGGGTAACGGTGTCATCGACCTGCAATATGGGGCTTATTCGTATGGTTATGGCGACAAGAGCAAATAACAGACTTTTCGCATTCTTTTTACCGATTTGTTCCTAATCTGTAAGGCAACTGTGGTAAAATCTAATCGTGTATATAAATAATAAAGACAAAGAAAGTTTTAGGAGGTTCCGGATCAAATGAGTGATTCACAAATCTACGTCGGTTTAGATATAGGAACCACCTCGGTTAAAGTTCTCGTCTGTGAAAATGTAAAAGGCAGACTGAAAGTGATTGGTGTGGGCGAGCAGCCTTCTGGCGGTCTTAATCGTGGTGTGATTGTCGATATCGATAAGACTGCAAGTTCCATTTCAAAGGCGGTTGCTCAAGCCACTGCCAAGTCAGGCACCACCATCCGCAAGGTGATTGTTGGCTTGCCAGCTAATTACCTGCAAATGAATCAAGTTCACGGAATGATCACTGTTGCCGATCAGGGGCAGCCACGAGAAATCGTTAATCAAGATGTGATTGATGTTGCTCATTCGACTCTTTCGCAGAGTTTACCAGCAGAACGTGAAGTCATTGATTTAGTCCCAAGGGATTTTGCGGTTGACCAATTCCGAGGCATTAAGGATCCACGTGGCATGTCAGGTATTCGCCTGGAATTATGGGCAACGGTTTACAGCGGCCCGAAGACGATCGTTCACAACGCCAAGAAGGCCATTGAACAGGCTAACTTACAGATTGAGGACTTAGTAGTCGGTCCAATTGCTACTGGCTTCAATATCTTGAGTGATGGCGAACAGGACTTTGGGACGATTATCATGGATCTGGGTGCTGGTCAAACCACTACCAGTATCATTCACGACCGTCAATTGAAGTACTCCTACGTTGATCCTGAAGGTGGCAACTTCATTACCAAGGATATTTCCACGGTTCTGAATACCTCGTTGAAGAACGCCGAAAAATTGAAGCTCGACCATGGTTATGCTGATAGTTCACAAGCCGATGAAAACGTGCAATTAGCAGTTGATGTGGTCGGCAAGACACAGCCGGTCAACTATACGGAAGAGTACTTAGCCGAAGTTATTGAGGCACGGGTTCGTCAAATTATGCGGCGCGCTAAGGACAAGCTTGATTCCATCAATACTCCACACCTGCCTGGTGGTGTTGTTCTGTATGGTGGAGTTGCTGGTTTGCCAGGTATCAAGCAGATCGCAGCTGACTACTTCAACGGCAACGTCCGCGTATTTATTCCTGATCAGATGGGCATTCGGCGGCCATCATTTGCCAATGCTTTATCGCTGTGTATGTATGAGAGCAGCTTGAGCGACGTTGACCAGTTACTGAAGAGCACAGTTCATGATGGTGATGTCATCGTGAGCCGGCACGAAGAGCAAGATAACACGCCAAATCCAGCTCCTGCTCATAAGTCACGTTTCTTCAGTCGGAAAGCAGAAACTGAAGAACCGCGTCAGCCAAAGCCAAGTGCTGAACCCGCAAGCAAGCATGAAAAATCTGAGAAACCAGATCATAAGCAGAGCGGCGAGAGTCGGATCAAGAGCTTCTTTAGCAACTTCTTTGATTAATAATTCACGGAGGGACTTCAATGGATAATGCTACAAACACGAATCAACCAGATGAAATGAAAGGTGCCCGCATCAAAGTTATTGGTGTTGGGGGCGGTGGTGGCAACGCCGTCAATCAGATGATCAAGGAAAAGGTCACTGGTGTCGACTTTATCGTTGCCAACACTGATTTACAGGCCTTGGATGGCTCCCAGGCTAAGACTAAGATCCAATTAGGACCTAAGCTGACACGTGGTTTAGGTGCCGGCTCTAACCCAGAAGTGGGTGCCAAGGCGGCTCAAGAAAGTGAATCAGAAATCACCAAGGTCCTGGACGGCGCTGACATGGTCTTTGTCACTGCCGGAATGGGCGGTGGTACCGGGACTGGTGCCGCTCCGGTTATTGCCAAGATCTCCAAGGATGCCGGTTACTTGACGGTTGGTGTTGTTACCCGTCCATTTAGTTTTGAAGGTTCCCGGCGTTCACGTCTGGCTGCTGAAGGACTGGAAAAGCTGAAGAAGAACGTAGACACGCTGATCGTTGTTGCTAACGATCGTCTGCTGGAAATGATCGACAAGAAGACCCCAATGATGGAAGCCTTCAAGGAAGCCGACGATGTATTGCGTCAGGGTGTCGAAGGGATCTCTGATCTGATCACCAACCCTGGTTACATCAACCTGGACTTTGCTGATATTCGTCACACGATGGTCAACCAAGGTTCTGCCTTGATGGGTATTGGTTCCTCCACTGGTGAAAACCGGGCTACTGAAGCTACCAAGAAGGCCATTTCTTCACCACTGCTTGAAGTATCCATTGATGGTGCTGAACACGTCCTGGTTAACGTTACGGGTGGCAAGAACTTGTCAATGTTTGAAGCTCAGGAAGCTTCCAGTGTTATCCGTGATGCCGCAAATACCAATGTCGATATTACCTTTGGGATGGCCCTGGATGAAAAGCTGGGCGATGAAGTCCGGGTAACGGTTATCGCTACTGGAATCGACAAGGACAAGCAGCAACAGTCACGGTCACGGCGTCCAGTTGATGCTAGCCAAAACGAACAGCCGGCACCACTGCAGTCCGCTGCGCCTGTGTCTGCTGCTAACAATCAACAGCAGCCAGCCAACAGTGACAGTGAAGACCCATTCAGTGGTTGGAATGACCCAGGTGCTGGCGATGAAGATAATTCACGGCGTCAACAGAACTTTGATGACGTGAAGAAACCTGACTTCAGCGTTCAGGATGATGACTTAGGTAATGTTGACGATGGTGGCGAAGACTTGTCAACGCCAGCCTTCTTTAAGAATCGTCGCAAATAAAGATTTGTTAGATTAAGGGAGGAGCCATCAAGCTTCTCCCTTTGTGTCTTCTTTCAGAAAGGAGCATGAAAATGGCTAAATTTTTAAGTAACTTATTTGGAATGGATGACGAAGACAGCGCAGCTACTGATTACTACAACCAGGATCAGACGGCTCCGGTCACTACCAATAATCGTAAGGTGGTCTCCATCAATCGTGGTAAGTCTGACTTGCACACGAATGGCAAGATTGCCCTGTTTGAACCACGGATTTACGGTGATGCTAAAGAAATTGCCAACCGACTGCTGGATGGTCAGGCAACGATCGTAAACTTCAGCCAGATGGATCCAAAGATTGCCCGCAAGACGGTGGACTTTCTGAACGGTGCCGTTTTTGCCATCGATGGCGAAATCAAACGGGTCGGGGAACAGATCTTCCTGTGCACACCACGCAACGTTGAAGTGAGCGGCAAGGCGGCTGAAGACCTTGCTCGTGAACACGACAGTGAAAACTTTTAATCATTAAGACTTTCAGAAAAGAGGTGGACACGTGATTAGTTTTATTGTTTGGGCGATTACTAAATTATTGAATTTATACGGCTTTTTAATCGTAGTCTGGTGTCTGTTGACTTGGTTCCCAGGTGCATTACGCACACAACTGGGAGAGTTTTTAAGCCGGCTAGTTGAACCCTATCTTGATTTTTTCCAACGCGTGATTCCACCACTGGGCGGCATTAGTTTTGCCCCGGTCGTTGCACTGCTGGTCCTCTGGTTTGTGCAGTTAGGAGTCACTGGATTGGCAAGCTGGCTTTAGGTGGGCAATCATGGCGAACGAAAATATTACACAGCATTTTCGTCCCGACGAGGTTCCTTTTATTGATTCGATGATGAGCTTAATCAATACCGCGAGCAGTGAGTACCGGCCCGTGTTGACTGATTTTCTCAATCCGCGTCAGCTATATATCCTGCAAACACTAGTGAATGCGCAGGATCAATTGAAGCTGCGTCATTGGGGTGGCTATCCAGAAGCGGAGATGCAACGCGCCCTGATCTATCCTGATTATTTCGAGCCGACGGAAGATGATTTCAAACTGCAATTGATTGAAGTTGACTACCCGTCAAAGTTTGTTGAACTTCATCACCGCCAGATTATGGGTTCTTTACTGGGATCCGGTATCAAGCGTGATACTTTCGGTGATATCTTGAATGAGGATAATCATTGGCAGTTTTTCATCAAGCGCGAAATGACCGCTTATGTTGGCAGCCAGGTTGACCGGATCGGTAAAACCCATGTTCATTTGATCATGATTGATGTGGACCAACTCGTTCATCCAACCGACGACTGGGAACCACTCGACAGCACAGTGTCTTCATTGCGGCTGGACGTAGTGATCTCCACGGCATTCAATTATTCCCGGAACCGTTCCAAAAACCTGATTGAACATGGCATGGTGCGGGTCAATTGGGAAGAGATCGACCGGCCCGATTATGAATTAGCTGTCCATGACCAAGTTTCGGTCCGTCATAGCGGGCGGATTAAGTTGACCGCGTTACGGGGCAAAAATAAAAAACAAAAATTAAAAATCGCATTAGCAGTGATTAATGCATAAGATTTGGAGGATAAGCAAATGACAGTCTCAGCAGATGAAATTAGTAACAAGAGTTTTGATAACAAAATGCGTGGTTACAACCCACAAGAAGTCCAAAGCTTTCTGCAGGAAGTTGCTGACACGGTGCGTCAGTTAAGCGACCAAAATCGTGAATTACAGGAAATCGTGAAGGGCGACAAGGAAAAGCTGCGTTACTTCACTGACTTGAAGGACTCACTGAACAAGTCCATCCTGGTGGCTCAAGAGGCCGCCGATAAGGTTAAGAACAATGCCAAGAAAGAGGCCGAAATTATGGTGCGTGAAGCCCAGAAGCAGGCCACTGACATTGTTTCTGAAGCCAATGATAAGGCCAACGCGGTGGTTGAAGACAGTGCTAACTCTACGCGCAAGTTAGTTACCGAAACCAACGACCTGAAGAAGCAGACCCGGATCTTCCGGCAGCGGCTGCAGGTTATGCTGGAATCCCAATTGGAAGTTGTTAAGAGCAGCGACTGGGATCGGCTGTTAGCCAATGATGACACTGACAAGTACGAAGAAATTCAAAAGTCATTAGGAAACAAGGTTGACAATTCTCAATCTGCGAGTGTACAATCTGACCAAGTAACTTCAGTAGATCAACCTATCTTCAGTGATGGCCCAGAAAGTGCAGCTTCTTCTGCTGCTCAACCGGCTTCTGCAAGTGGCACGGTTGACAACCCACAGGCAGCTGGCAAGACAGTGGTCATCTTCCCAGATAGCGATTCTGCTGCTAAGTAATTCATTTGCTAAATTGATGACGGACACAGCGACTATTGAGTGTGGCATTCAGCGAACTGGTGATTGGTGAAAGACCAGTGAAAGCCTTGATAGCCTATCAGTCCGGAAAGTTACCCTGAATAGTAGGGGTAACCGGTTCATTACCGTTATTAAATGCCTAAGGAAACAATCCATTTTGTTTCGAACTAGGGTGGTACCACGAAAAAAGCTTCGTCCCTGATCGGACGGAGCTTTTTTGTTTTAATTTAGCAATTGAATAATGATTAAGAGATAGGAGGAGACGCCATGAGAGTCAAAGATACACTCAACTTGGGCAAAACTAAATTCCCAATGCGTGGTCACTTGCCACAGACTGAAGGCAAGCGCGAACAAATTTGGGAAGAAAACAAGGTCTATGAACAACGGCAAAAGTTAAACGAAGGGAAGCCGACCTTCATCCTGCATGATGGTCCCCCGTACGCTAACGGTGACATTCACATTGGTCACGCCATGAACAAGATTAGCAAGGACTTCATCGTCCGGTATAAGTCAATGACCGGCTACCGTTCACCTTATGTACCTGGCTGGGATACTCATGGTTTGCCAATTGAACACCAACTGACGAAGGCCGGTTATGACCGGAAGAAGATGTCGACGACTGATTTCCGGGACTTGTGTCGGAAGTATGCGCTGGAACAAGTTCAGCGGCAGATGGCGGGCTTCAAGCGTCTGGGTGTCAGTGGTGACTGGGATCATCCATACCTGACGCTGGCCAAGGAATTCGAAGCTGCTCAGATTCGGGTATTTGGTGACTTTGCCAAGAAGGGCCTGCTCTATCAGGCTAAGAAGCCAGTTTACTGGTCATGGTCTTCTGAATCTGCACTGGCTGAAGCCGAAGTTGAATATCATGATGTCGTTGCTAAGACGGCCTTCTTTGCTGAACAAGTTGTTGATGGTAAAGGCCTGTTGGACCAGGATACCTACTTGGCCGTTTGGACGACTACCCCATGGACCATCCCAGCTTCCGAAGCCGTTGCGGTTAACCCGAAGTTTGATTATGCACAGGTTCAACCGGATGGCAGCAGTCGCAAGTTTGTTGTTGCTACCAGCCTGCTGGAAACCGTTGCCCAAAAGCTGGGTTGGGAACACTACGATGTCTTGAAGACCTTCAAGGGCCAGGACATGGAAAAGATGACTACTAAGCATCCATACATGGACCGTACCCTGCTGGTTGGCTTGGCTGATTACGTTACTGATGATACCGGTACTGGTTTGGTCCACACTGCTCCTGGTTATGGGGACGATGACTACCACTTTGGTTTGAAGTATGGTCTGCCAATCCTGGCACCGATGAACGATCAAGGGGTACTGACCAAGGAAAATGGTCCACAATTTGACGGCGTCTTCTATCAAAAGGCCGACGACATCTCTCTGAAGTTGTTGAAGGAAAACGATGCGCTGCTGCTGGAAGAACCACTGAAGCACAGTTACCCATTTGACTGGCGGACCAAGAAGCCGATCGTCTTCCGGGCAACTGACCAATGGTTCGTTTCCATCGACAAGATGCGTGACCAGATCCTGAAGGCAGTTGACGAAGTTGAATACCACCCATCATGGGGGAAGGTTCGTCTTTACAACATGCTGAAGGATCGGGGCGACTGGGTAATTTCCCGGCAACGTGTATGGGGTGTCCCATTGCCGATCTTCTATGCTGAAGATGGCACGCCAATCATGACGGAAGAAACGATCAACCACGTCGCTGACCTGTTTAGCAAGTATGGTTCCAACGTTTGGTTCGAACGTGACGCAAAGGACCTGCTGCCAGCCGGCTTCACTAGTGAGCACTCACCAAATGGCAAGTTCACTAAGGAAACGGATATCATGGACGTTTGGTTCGACTCTGGTTCTTCACACCAAGGGGTTCTGGCTGAACGTGACAACCTGGTTTACCCATGTGATCTTTACCTGGAAGGTTCCGACCAATACCGTGGCTGGTTCAACTCCAGTATGATTACTAGCGTGGTTGTGTCTGGACATGCACCTTACAAGGCTATCCTGTCACAAGGTTTCACGCTGGATAAGCATGGCAAGAAGATGTCCAAGTCCTTAGGCAACACGATTTCACCAGCCAAGGTGGTTCAACAGATGGGTGCCGAAATCGTCCGTCTGTGGGTCATGAGTGCTGATACGTCTGCCGATGTCCGGGTATCAATGGGTACCTTCCAACAGATTTCTGAAGCCTACCGGAAGATCCGGAATACCTTCCGCTTCTTACTGGCCAACACCTCTGACTACGACGCCAATGAAAACACGGTTTCCTACAACAAACTGACCAGTGTCGACCAGTACATGCTGGTGAAGTTCAACCACTTCTTGAAGGAAATGCGGTCTGACTTTGACCAGTACGACTTCCTGGATGCTTACAAGTTATTGATCAACTTTGTCAACAACGACCTGTCCGCATTCTACATGAACGTTGCTAAGGACGTTCTGTACATCGAAGCCGAGGATTCCCATGCTCGTCGTTCCATGCAGACGGTCTTCTACGACATCTTAGTCAAGTTGGCTAAACTGTTGACGCCAATCCTTCCACACACTACCGAAGAAGTTTGGCAGTACCTGGATGAACCAGAAGAATTCGTTCAGCTGACCGACATTCCTGCTGCCCAGAGCTTTGCTGGCGAAGAGGAATTGCTGGAACAATGGGATCAGTTCATGTCGCTGCGTTCACACGTGCTGAAGGGTCTGGAAGAAGCCCGGAACGCCAAGATGATTGGTCGTTCTCTGGAAGCACATGCTGACCTGTACTTGACGCCAAGCCAGCGCAAAGTGGTTGACGGCCTGAACTATGACCCAGCCCTGCTGTTAGGTGTTTCCAGCCTGAACCTGTTAGCTGCAGCTGACAAGCCTGAAGATGCTGAAAGCTTCAATGATGGTTCAGCCGTTAAGATCAGCAAGGCCAAGGGTGAGGTTTGTCAACGTTGCCGGATGACCAAGGAAGACGTGGGCAGCGACTCAGCATACCCAACTCTGTGTGCTCGTTGTGCTAAGATTGTCCGTGAAAACTTCCCTGAAACGGTTAAAGACGGACTCGAAGACTAATCTGCCAAATTATGAAATTAACTAGCTGATGGTGTAAAATGGGGCTTAGCTTTAAAGTAGCCCTTACAATCAGGGACTGCGACATTAAAGTCACAGTCCTTTTTTGATAGCAAAATTGGAAAGTTGATGAACAAAATGATTGGAACGGTAAAGAATTATGATGCAGCAAAGGGCTGGGGATTCATCACCATCAAGGATGAGGGTGACGTATTCGTCCATTCCCGCGGCATTGAAAAGAGTTCGCGTCGCTTCATGCGGCCGGGGGCCAAGGTTCAATTAGTGGTGATTCCTGGTGCCCGGAGCAAACAGGCAGCGCACGTTAGGGTAATTCAATAAAGGTCGTGAATGAAATGGATTTCGAAGAGAAAGTACAATCTACCAAGCGTGTTTTTACCGGTCATCTGATTCAGGTCGATGTTCAGGACGTGGTCACGCCTAAGCACCAGGCGGCAAAGCGTGAAATTGTGCGTCACGTCCCTTCGATCGGTCTTTTGATGATTAACGATGATAACGAAATGCTGTTGGAGAAGCAGTGGCGGGCACCTGTAGCCAGCGTGTCAATTGAGATCCCGGCCGGCAAATTGGATGACCGTGACAATGGTGATCCGCGTCATGCAGCCATGCGGGAGATGAATGAAGAGACCCGTTTGACTGCCGACCACTTGGAGAAGATTACGGGGGCCTACAGTTCGATTGGCTTTTGTGATGAATACATGACCATCTACATGGCGACAGGTTTACACCCGGTAGCTAATGAGTTACCGCAAGACGCTGATGAAGAAATCAAACGCTTTACGGTCAGCCAAAAAGAGGCACTGCAAATGGTGAAGGATGGCAAGATCAACGACATGAAGACCGTCTTGGCGATTTTCTACTGGGCATCACTCAATAAGGATTAACAGATGACGGACGAAGAAAAACACATGACGCGGCGGAAATACCGTGAGCAACAAGAACAGGAAGCCCGCCAATTTCAAGCAGACCGTGATCAAGGAAGCGAGCCGGATGAACCTGAAACTGATTCGTTTGTGGAAGACGGTCAGAAGACTCGCGAAGAGCAGCTGAATGAAGATCATGAATTGGCAGAGGCCAACAAAACCAGCCTGCTCAAGAAGAAACTGAATTTGATCATTGCGGGGCTCGTGGCCGCGATTATCGTTGTTTACTTGATCCTGTTTTTTGTCGGTTAGGAGGAAAAAATGAAATTTGGCATTATCTGCGCAATGCAGGAAGAATTGAAAACTTTGTTGGAACACTTGGATGCGGACAGCCAGACCGATGTTGGCGGCAAGATTTACTACAGTGGGACCATTGATGGAGTCTCTGTTGTCTTGGTCGAATCAGGGATTGGCAAGGTCGAAGCCGGGATTACGACTGAACATCTGATCACTGATTTTGCTGCTGATGTAGTGATCAATTCTGGGTCAGCTGGCGGGATTGGTCAAAACCAACATGTTGGTGACGTGGTCATCTCAACGGCAACCGCCTACCATGATGTGGACGCGCGGGCATTTGATTACGAATATGGTCAACTGCCAGGACAACCGGCCCGGTTTACTGCATCGAAGAAGTGGGTCGACGCCCTGGCCGCTGCTGGTCAAGAAACCGGTTTGAACATTGAAAAGGGCCTGATCGTTTCCGGTGACCAATTCGTCTCCAGCAAAGAAGCCATTGCAAAGATCAAGCACTACTTCCCAGATGCCTTGTCTGCCGAAATGGAAGGCGCTGCGGTGGGTCAAGTTGCATGTGATCACAAGGTTCCATACGTGGTTGTGCGGGCAATGTCAGATACAGCCGATGAGGACGCTGGTGTCAGCTTCGATGAGTTTATCATTCAGGCTGGGCAGCGTTCTGCCAAGATGCTTTTGCAACTGTTCCATAATTTGGAGGCTTAATAATGGAATTTACACATAGCAACCAATTAGCTGGTGATACGCACCGTTACAGCATCAGTCCAGAGATTAAGGAATACACGTTGATCGACTTGGGCTTTGAAAAGACGGCCCGGGGCAACTACAAGTACAGTGGTAGCTTGGACCGTCATAATCCGTTTAAGCCTTACGCGCGGTTGAAGATTACAGTGGCTGGCGATTTGAGCGGCTTCAAGATGGATACGGTCAACAGTAATGGCTTTGCCAAAATTAATATTTTCAAGGGCCCTCGCAAGGACGAATTGACCACCCAGTTGCGCTTTATTCTGAATGAGATGGTAGAACGGGGCATCTTTACCGAGGACTAATGCTTGGCAACTGCAATTTTACTGACTTTTTGTTAGAATAATTAACTGGACATGCGACCTTCAATCGTAATTGCTCCAAATTCGAGAATGAAATGATGGTGAACAGCATGAAAGATAATTCACACACCCGTGTCGTTGTCGGAATGAGTGGGGGAGTCGATTCTTCAGTGACTGCTCTGTTGCTCAAGCGGCAAGGCTATGACGTTGTCGGGGTGTTCATGAAGAACTGGGATGATACCGATGAGAATGGGGTCTGTACAGCAACCGAAGACTTCAAAGATGTGGGCAAAGTGGCCCAGAAGATCGGTATTCCCTACTATTCGGTGAACTTTGAAAAGGAGTACTGGGACCGCGTCTTTAAGTACTTCATCGCCGAATATAAGAAGGGGCGGACACCGAACCCCGACGTTATTTGCAATAAGGAAATCAAGTTTAAAGCCTTTATCGACTACGCCCATCAGCTGGGTGCACAATACGTTGCCACCGGTCACTACGCTGATTTGCGCCGTGATGAAGAGGGCCGGATGCACCTGATGCGGGCTAAGGACCAGCACAAGGATCAAACCTACTTCCTGAGTCAGTTGGACCATGCACAATTGGACCATGTCATGTTCCCGTTGGCCAACTACACTAAGCCAGAAGTGCGGCAGATTGCTCGTGAAGCCGGTCTGGCAGTCGCTGATAAGAAGGATTCGGTAGGGATTTGTTTCATCGGTGAAGATGGCCATTTCCGTGAATTCCTGAGTCAGTACTTGCCTGCTCAGCCCGGAAAGATGGAGACCGTCGATGGCAAAGTGGTCGGCCAGCACGAAGGCTTGATGTACTACACGATTGGTCAACGGCGCGGCCTTGGCCTGGGTGGTAACCGACACAGCAACGCGCCATGGTTCGTGATTGGCAAGGACATCAAGAAGAACGTTTTGTATGTGGGGCAGGGTTACCATAACCCGCACCTGTACGCAACCCACTTGAAGGCCAGTGACATTCACTGGGTTGACGATGTGGTCAGTCGTTATGGTCACCACTTCCACTGCACGGCGAAGTTCCGGTATCGTCAGGTCGATCAAGGAGTCACCGTGGATATCAGCGAAGACAATCAGAGTGTCGTTGTGACCTTTGACGAACCGGCACGCGCCATCACACCCGGTCAGGCCGTGGTCTTCTATGACGGTCCTGAATGCCTGGGCAGTGCAATCATCGATGCGGCCTACGATCACGAACGCGAATTGCAGTATATTTAGTGACGGTGGGGCATTTGACCCAGTAAAGGCACCTTTTTGACCAACCAGGTGGGGCAAATACTTGCGCTTTTGTGATTTCTTTCCCAATGAGTCACAAATTTGAATGAAAGTCTGGTATGATAGACGTGATTTAATTTATGGACACATGGTGGGATAATGACGAAGTTTTATTTTATTCGACACGGAAAAACACAGTGGAATCTAGACTCGCGTTACCAAGGAGCCAATGGTGATTCACCGCTTTTGCCGCAAAGCTATCAGGAAATTAAATTATTAGCTAAATCACTGGCGGGCGTATCGATTGCCCATATCTTCTCCTCGCCGTTGCCGCGTGCAAAGACGACTGCAACCAAGTTGAAAGAAGCTCTGGGCAAAAACATTCCATTAACCATTGATGACCGCTTGGCTGAATTTAACCTTGGTAAAATGGAAGGCATGAAGTTTGCAGACGTTGCCAAGAAGTGGCCGCAGGTTTTAGATGCCTTTCGTCACCATCCCGACCGCTACGATCCTAAAGTCGTCGATTCCGAGAGTTTTCAGTCAGTGATCAAACGATTGGGTGCTGCGGTGCGTGATTATGCGCAACAATATCCTCAGGGTAACGTTTTGGTTGTTTCCCATGGGGCAGCACTGAATGCCGCAATTAATGGTTTGCTGGGCGCACCCTTAGCCCACTTGAAAGACCGTGGCGGCTTGAGCAACACATCAACGACGATTCTGCAGACGAATGATGGTCGTCATTTTGATTTGGTAAAGTGGAATGACACCAGCTACCTGCACAAAGACCATGTGGACCCGACAGATACGATTTGAGAGGGGCGAAAGTTAATGGAAAACGAACAAGCAAAAAAGAAGCAGAGCGAACAATTAGTTCATCGTTTGGTGAAGGCCATTGATGCCAACCCCGAGAAGTTTAATAATTACTATGATTTGGGTTCTTTGTTGACCCGTCTCCACGACTATGTACAGGCTGAGGAATTGTTCCAGAAGGCCCTGGGCATCTTTGAGAAAAAGGGTGACCAGAAGGCAATTAACCTGCTGAAGTACGGCCTGGGTAACCTCTACTACTCAGTCGAAAAGGTTGACGAAGCCATCAAGTACTACAATCAGATCGATGATGACCGCTTGAAGGCTGACTCATACTTGATGCTGGCGCAGAGCTACATGAAGAAAAAGCAGTACAAGCAGGCGGTTGCTTATGGTTTGACGGCCTATGAATTACGGTCGGAAGATCTTGAAATTAATCAGGTGCTTGGTGACTCAATGCTGGCCTTGGGCGAATTTAAGCAGGCAGAGCAGTATTATGACCAGATTCTGCTGCACCACCCGGGTCGGGCAGACACCCAATTCAACCGGGGCTTAGTTGCCATGGCTTTAAGCGAGCCTTACAAGAAGTACCTGGCACAGGCCAAACAACTGGACCTTGATTACTACCAGAAGAGTGAAAAGCGCATCTCAGACATTGAACATGCCTTGCGCAAATTAAAGAAAAATGACTAATCAGAGTAATGATCAGTCGTTAGAGTCATTGGAGGGAGTCGTTCAAAGAGTGGCCTTCGTCAATGGCTTTTTTAGTATCAACCGGGTCAACGTTTCCAGTAGCAGTTTTGTATTAGCGGAAAAAGAAATTGATGTGGTTGGCCATTTTGGTCGTCTGCAGGCTGGTCATGCCTACCGTTTCCTGGGGCACTTCAAGCGGAATCCGCGTCATCAATGGCAGTTTGTGGCCACTTCGTATCGACATTTGAACTAGGAGGGAAAAATGTCTGATTATAATCAACCAGTTCAACATGATGAATCCGTCACCACAACGGGGCCCACGTCGTTGATCGGCAAAGTCTCTGTGGTCATCTTTGAACGGGGCTTGTTCCGCATTCTGGCGGTGGAAGTCGAGGACACCAAGTTTGAATGGGATACGGATTCAATCACCGTTAAGGGGCAGCTGGGTGATGTCGTCGAGGGCGACCGCTATGAATTCGAAGGCCGGGTCGTTGATGACCAGCGTTACGGTCTGCAATTTGCGTCTACCGGCTGCCATGTGGTTTTGCCGCAGACGGCCAGCCAGCTCGCCACCTATCTGCGCTTGCACAACATAAAACTCAAGTATCCCAAGAAGAGTCCACAGTTGATCTTCGATGGTTTGGGTGATGACGCCATGCGCCAAGTGGTGGATGACCCGCATTGCCTCGCTGACGTCACCGGCTTGAACGACAATGATCGCACTGAGTTGGTCAGCTTTTTTGAGCAACTCGATTTCGGCAACACGACGGGTAAAATTATCCAAACCTTGAAGGATGATGGCTTCAACGAACGTCAGGTCAACCTCATCTTTGATCAGTATGGCGCCAAGACTTTAAGCGTGATGCAGACCAACCCCTACCAGCTGGCGGTGGACCTGCAGGCAGCCGGCATTCGTTTCGGTATGATCGACCAGCTGGCCCAAACGCGCTATCATGTACGGCCCACCGATGAACGCCGGGTGCGGGGCGCAATCTTATACAGTCTCGTGGCCATTACCAATCGCGACGGCTGCACATACGTTAAATGGCCCTTATTGGCAAACAGTGTTCAACGATTGTTGCGGGGTGCGGTTGATGGTCAGGCAGTGCGGCAGGCGCTTGATGAGTTGATCGAACGTCACTTGGCCGCCGAAGATGAAGCAACCGGCATCTATCCGCAAGCCCTTTATCAATCCGAATGGTCAACGGCAGCCAAACTGAGTGAGCTGATGTCAGCTGAACCGGTCAAACTGGATGACCAAAAGTTCAAAGCGGCCTTAAAAGAAGCCGAGAAGGAGGCCGACACCGACTATGACCAAATCCAAGAGAAGGCAATTCGGATGGCTTTAACCAAGCCGCTTTTGCTTTTAACGGGTGGTCCTGGTACTGGTAAGACAACGATTGTCGATGGGATCGTCAATACTTACTTAAAACTCCACCCAAACAAAAGTGCGGATGACATTATCCTAGTTGCACCCACTGGGCGGGCAGCCAAACAAATCAATGGCGTTACCGGTATCGAAGCCAGCACCATCCACCGCTTGCTGGGGCTGACGGCGGATGTTAGTGAGTCGCAACTGGTCCAGATGAAGTTTGATGACCTTGACTGTGACCTGTTGATTGTGGACGAGATGTCGATGACCAGTGCCGCCTTGTTTGCTGCCTTGATATCGGCGGTGACTACCCGGACCCATATCATCTTGGTCGGTGACTGTGACCAGCTGCCATCAGTTGGCCCGGGACAGGTCTTCCATGATTTGCTGACGGTCAAGGAACTGCCGCAAATTCGTCTGGAACATATTTACCGGCAAGCCAAGAACTCGTCGATCATTCCGCTCGCCCGGGCGATCAACCGGGGAGAGGTAACAGCGGCGACCTTTGCCCCCAAGGATCCACACACTTACTCGCACCGCGCCTTCTTTAATGCGCAACTCGCCAACGTCGGCCAGATGATCAGCCAGGCCGTCAAATTGTATCGGGACCGTTTCAAGCTTTCATTGATGGACATCCAAATCTTGGCCCCGATCCATGCCGGACTAGCAGGGACGAGGTTTTTGAACCAGTTCTTGCAGGCTCAGTTGAACCCTGACGACGGTGAGAAACCGGCCCTGATGAACGGCGACACGACCTTCCGCGTTGGTGACAAAGTGATGCAGACCGTCAATGACCCAGATCGTGACGTCTTTAATGGCGATTTGGGCATCATTGACGTGATCGAGGGGCAAAATGTTGTGCATGGCTCCAGCAAGTCACGGGCTAAGCGCAAGATTGTGGTCAACTTTGATGGCGAGGAAGTCGAGTACACACGGCCTAACGAAATCAACGCCTTGCAACTGGCTTATTGCATGACCATTCATAAGTCACAAGGGAGCCAGTCGAAAGTGGTGATTTTGCCGATGGTCGATGAGTACTTCCCTCGGTCACTAAATGCGCCGACGATCATGCACCGTAACCTCTTGTACACGGCGGTCACCCGGTCGTCGCAGGCCTTGATGATGATTGGGGACCCGGCCGCATTTGTTCGTTGTGCTAAAACGCCGACCGAGTACCGGCAGACCTCGTTGAGTCGGGCCATCGAATTGACGCTGAAGGTTAAGCAAGACAAGCAGCTAAAGAAAGAAAACGCTGGCCAAGCCAAGAATCCTGTAGAGAAAGTTGGTACTAGTCAAGATCCGAACTTAACGACTGGTGAAGGGCTGAGCTTTGACCCTGAGCAACAACAGCCGGCTGTCCAGAACAAGGTGTCCCCAGCGCAAAACACCGTGACACAATCGTCAAAGCCGGGTTCTTTGCCCGACCATTTGACTGCGGCAGCGATTGAAGAGGGGCTGATTGATCCGATGATTGGCATGGATGGAGTAAGTCCGGACGATTTTTAAAAGTTGCTTGCAAATGTTGAACTTTCTTGTAATAATGTGAGTGTTTCAGGTTGCATGTGATGGAAGGATACCGAAGAATGAGTCAAATTAAAGATGCCCAAAATGTAAAACTGTTTGCTTTGAATTCTAACCTGCCCCTGGCACAAAAAGTGGCGGATAATCTCGGCCTGCAGCTGGGCGACTGCACGGTCAGCCACTTTGCGGATGGTGAAATTTCGATTGAGATTAACGAAAGTGTACGTGGCTGTGAAGTATATGTTCTGCAGTCCGTCTCTGAACCCGTTAACACGAACTTGATGGAATTGTTGATCATGGTGGATGCTTTGCGTCGGGCCAGTGCAGCGAAGATTAACGTTGTCATGCCATACTATGGCTACGCACGGCAAGACCGCAAAGCACGATCCCGTGAACCAATTACCGCGAAGTTGGTGGCTAACCTTTTGCAGGATGATCGAATTAACCGGCTGATCACCATTGACCTGCATGCTCCACAAGTTCAAGGCTTCTTTGATATTCCAGTTGATCACCTGCGCAGCGCTCGGGTTTTAATTAACTACTTCCTGGGTAAGGGATTAACCGTTGATGATTTGGTAATCGTCGCTCCTGACCATGCGGGTGTTAGCTTAGTTCGTCAGTTTGCCGAGAAGATTGGTGGCGTGCCGATCGCCATTGTCGACAAACGTGATCAGGCAAATCGTGAACAAGCCGACGAAACGGTGCCAGAAACGCTGATCGGTGACGTTGACAACAAGACGGCTGTCATTGTTGACGATATTGTCGATACCGGCTCGCGGATGGCTAATTCGGCTCGCTTGCTGAAGAAGTGTGGTGCCAAACACATTTACGCCGCAGCGACCCATGCAGTTCTTTCCCATGGTGCCGTTGGGCGGATTGAAGAATCACCAATTGAAAAGCTGGTCGTAACGGACACAATTGTCTTGCCAAAAGAAAAGCAGTCAGCAAAAATTGTTCAGCTGTCTGTTGCCGGCTTGTTAGGTGACGCGATCGCGCGGATCCACAGTCACCAATCACTGCAACCATTGTTCAAGTAGGATTCGATTCATAGATTCATAATAGAATTAAAAAATCCTCTAGCAAAAGAATTGCTAGAGGATTTTTTCGTTATGCTAACTTAATGTGGTGATTGTTCTGGGTGAACTTTGCCAACATTTCTGATAATTCTAAGCGGCGTTGTTTCTTCGGAATGAAGATTCCCATCTTTTCCTGATCGAATCCGGTGACTAATTTGGAATCGTCAAAGATAATCGGATTCTTTAAGATGCGTGGACTGGTCGTAATGGCATCGGTTAGTTGATTGATTGTTACTGAAGGGCGATCCATCTTGAGCATCTTAGTGTCACGGGAGCGCTTTGAAATTAGATCATCCGTGCCATTGAGGGAAAGACTAAGCAACCGCCGAATTTCAACGGGGGAAAGTGGGTCTTTTTCAATGTTTCTTTGTGTAATGGCAATCCCATGTTGGGTTAACCAACGGACCGCCTTCCGTTTAGAGGGGTCGTTGGTGTGAAAAAAAAGAAAGACCATCTGAATTTCACCTCGCTTGACGATTTAGTTTCATTTTAGCAAGTTGAAGTTTAGAAAAGTCTTTTTTAACGCGTGCTTAATAAAATTTTATAAGAATGGCACTGAATAATGAGGTTTTTATAATAGCTAGCTGATATTAAACAAAGATCATCAACCAGTCTAGTTATTAGATAAAGGTACTTGTAAAAACGGGAATTGCTGGCATTTGACCGTTAAATCAAGGAAGCGATTACCGCAGTCATTGCCATCGACCTGCATAAATTCCAGCGAATCAGTACTGAAATGAATCCGTTTGCCATGGTAATAATGGGCAAAACGGGATTGGGGCAGTTTACCCCGCACCAGTTGCCAGATCATGCAGAGAGTCTGTAGCCAATTCTTCCGTTCAGCCACGACTAAGGTCATTTCGCCATTATGAATCGAGGCGGCTGGGTCGACCTGAAAGCCACCGCCGATATAAGCGCCATTGTTGGCCACACAAATGAAAGCGCGGTTGAAGACATCGTGATGGCGACTATCTTCGACACTCAGGCTGAAGGGTTGTTGGTCGTATAAGACATGCAGACCATTGGCGAGGTAGGAAAACGTACCAAGGTGGGCACGGTTCAAGCGCTTTTTGGCTCCCGAGTGATTGGTACGACTGACGATGGCCGCGTCAAAGCCGACGCCCAAGTTGTTGACGAAGAAGCCCTCAGTGTTTTTGATGGCTTCCTTATAATAGCCAACATAGATATTGCTAGCCTGCTTTGCGCTCGCTATCTGTTGAAAGGCTTCGATCGGATCCTTGCTGATACCGTAGGAGCGGGCGAAATCATTACCGCTCCCGCAGGGGATGTCGGCCAGGGGGAGGTGAGTCGGATTGCCAGCTTTAGCCAAACCGTTTAATACCTCATTCAAAGTCCCATCGCCGCCAACTGCGATAACGACTCGCTCTTGCTTGTCTTCCTGAGTCATCTTTTTTGCCAGGTATTCGGCATGACCAGCATAGTGAGTCATTTTGACATCGTAATCAAGATTCTGCTGATCGAGGTAGTTTTTGAGCTTACCCCAAGCTTGCTTGGCATTGCCGCTGCCTGCAATTGGATTAACGATAAAAGAATACCGCATGATTTATCTCCTCAGATTAACTATGAAAAAACGGGCCGTCAGAAACGCCCCGTGATCATTAAACTGTCAAATGTTTAGAACTTGGTCAGCTTAAAATCTGCGTTTTCTTTTTCGTAAGCCAAAGATTTTTCATCTAACAGTTCGATGTATTCAATGCTGTATTCAGTGTTGTTTTCGACCAGTTGACGAGCTTCCGCTTCGGATGATGCTTCCAAGTATAAAGATTTGGTGTTTTCACGACGAGGGGTCATGGTCTTGTCAGGTTGATAAAAAACTTTGAAAGTCATAAAGGTCTCCTCTTAATGATGTTAATTCGTTTAAATACTAGTCTAGTTTAGCACAATTCAGCCCTTATTACAACTGTGGTATTCTTATCACAGATAACAGAACGGAGTGGAAAAGATGAAATTAAGCATCATTATCATCATTGCGATCGCGATTGTTCTGGGAATATACGAACTGATTCACCGCTTTATGATTAAGCGAGCGATTCGGATTGTTCAACACCAGGCACAGGTCCAGACCGATCGTGTCGTTTACGCGGCCAGTGAAGCCCTCTTTGGTCAGAACCGGTTTGGCAATTCCAAGCTGGTCGCTGATATTTGGGGCAAAGGGGTGATGTCGTTTGAGTATGACATCGACCTCAAGCAAATGCCGAGCGAATCACAAGAACAGATGGAGGAGCAAACATTTCAATCGACGCTTAACCGCTGTGCCAAAAAAGAAGGTGTGCTGGGCTTTGGTGGCGCCAAGGAACCGTTCATGATTACTGACTGGTGGGTCTTCGAAAATGTTTTGCATATTGATGTTACCTACATCATGAATGAAGCGACCGCGGAATACGTCCATGACCTTCATAAGTTGGATGCTGGCAGTAAATAATTTGCTCGTTAATTAACGACAAAACTCCATCTTGGATTGTATCCAGGATGGAGTTTTTCGATTGTTCAAATTTGTTATAGGCTCAGGCCGCAACCAATTTATTTTAGCTGAATAAGACCGTGTCCTTAGGTGCTTCAAATGGGTCTTTCTTGTTGATGTGATCATAGAAGAGTACCCCATGCAGGTGGTCGATTTCATGCTGGCAGACGATTGCTGGGTAATGCTTCAAGCGGATTTGATGATCCTTGCCTTCGGTGTCCTGGTAGCGCAGCGTGATCCGGTCATGACGCGGCACATAGCCTGGAATATCCTTGTCAACTGACAGGCAGCCTTCACCCTCGGTCAAAGCCCCATACTGAACCGATTCACTGACGATGACCGGATTGATGATGACGTCCTTAAAAAGGGGATCGCCATTGGGTTTGCCATCATTGTCAGTGTCTTCCGCTGGCACCAAAACAGCTGCCATCTGTTCGGAAACCCCAACTTGTGGGGCGGCCAAACCAACACCGGCACGCAAGCCATAGTGCTTACAAAGCTTTGGATCCTGGCTGACGACCAGATATTCCATCATATCGTGTGCCAACTGCTGGTCTTTCTTTGAGAGGGGAAATGCAACTTTTTGTGCCCGTTTGCGTAATACAGGATCACCGTCACGGACGATATCTTTCATTAAGTACAAATTGGTAACCTCCAATTTTTTAAACTATTTCTTTTAGTCTATCACATTAATTGAGGTAAATTCATCGGCCCTCTCCCGTATCAGAAGTGATGATGATAAAATAGGCAAAGAAAGAGGAGATATTAATGGAACAAAATATCAATTACCCGATTGATCCTAGTTGGTCAGTTCCCGAAATCGAGAAGGTCGCGCACTTGTTTAACCTAGTCGCGGATGCTTACGAGGTCGGCATCAATCCGGCACAATTCACCAAGGCCTACCACGATTTCAAGGACGTTGTACCAACCAAAGCCCAGGAAAAACAGTTGGGGCGTGAATTTTATCGTCAGAGTGGCTACCAATTATACGATGTCGTCAAAGCAACACGTACAAGTAAACAGAAACGGCTAAAGCTAAAGCAGGAGTGATAATAATATGTACGAGCAGCTTGATCAGTCAATTCAACAACTAATGTGGGATGTCCGCAAGCGCACCTTGAAGCGGATGCAAAGTGCGTATGATGTCGCCATGAAAACCAGTTACAAGGACCTAGTCACCACCGTTGATAAAGAGAATGAACGCTTTATTGATGATCATCTGCGCAAGCTGGATCCCAACGCCAAGATTGTCAGCGAAGAAGGTTTGGGGGATAAGGTTACCGATCTGAAGGGACCAGTCTTTATCGTTGACCCGATTGATGGCACCATGAATTTTGTCATGCAACACCGCAATTTTGCGATTATGATTGCCTTCTTTGTTGATGGGCAACCCGTTTATGGCTACATCATGGATGTGATCGAAGGAACACTCTACCATGGTGGACCAGGCAAGGGTGTCTATTGCAACGATCAGCGCCTGCACGCCCCCGCTGACAACGACCTTCACGATAGCTTGGTGGTCTTGAATTCAGGCATCACCTTAAATGGCGGGCATAACTTCAGAGAGATCGGTTTACAGGCCCGTGGTGTGCGGATGTATGGCAGCGCCGGAATTGAAATGATCGCGGTGATTACCGGCCGAGTAGGTGGCTATTTATCCTATCTTCACCCTTGGGATTTGGCTGCTGGGATGGCGATGGCAAAAGAATTAGGATTAAGTGTTAAAGCAATTGACGAAAAAGAACTGGATGTGCTATCATCTAACCTTGTATTGGTAGCAACACAGCAGGTTTCTCGAGATATCTCAGAGCTGATTAACTAATGTTGCGATACTGTGGCTTAGGTCACAGTTTTTTTATGACGACACCAAACAAACGCTAGCAAATCTAAAATTGAGAGGAAGATTATTTTGAAATCACGTGAAGATATTCGGAATATCGCGATCATTGCTCACGTTGACCATGGTAAGACGACGCTGCTGAACGAAATGCTGAAGCAGTCTGATACTCTGCCTGAACACTTCCAAATTCAAGATCGGGCAATGGACACCAACGCCATTGAACGTGAACGTGGGATTACTATTCTGTCAAAGAACACGGCCGTTAAGTATGGCAAGTACCAATTCAACATCTTGGATACCCCAGGCCACGCCGATTTCGGTGGTGAAGTTGAACGGGTTATGAAGATGGTTGACGGTGTATTGCTGGTTGTGGATGCCTTTGAAGGGACCATGCCACAAACCCGTTTCGTGCTGAAGAAGGCCCTGGAACAACACCTGACCCCAATCGTTGTTATTAACAAGGTTGACCGTAAGGGTGCTCGTCCAGAAGAAGTTGTCGACGAAGTTCTGGACCTGTTCATCGAATTAGGTGCCGATGAAGATCAGTTGGACTTCCCAGTTATCTACACTTCTGCTATGAATGGGACTTCCAGTTACGACTCCGACATTTCAACTCAAAAGCACACGATGAAGCCACTGTTTGACACCATTGTGAAGACGATCCCAGCTCCAGTCGACAACTCCGATGAACCATTACAATTCCAAGTTGCCATCCTGGACTACAACGATTATGTTGGTCGTATCGGGATTGGGCGGATCTTCCGTGGCAAGATCAAGGTTGGCGACCAAGTTACGGTTATGAAGCTGGACGGTTCCAAGAAGAACTTCCGGGTTACTAAGCTGTTTGGTTTCTTCGGTCTGAAGCGTTTGGAAATTCAAGAAGCCGAAGCCGGTGACTTGATTGCCGTTTCCGGGATGGAAGATATCAACGTTGGTGAAACGATTGTTGATCCACAACACCCAGACGCATTACCACCGTTGCGGATTGATCCACCGACCCTGCAAATGACTTTCCGGACCAACGATTCCCCATTTGCTGGTAAAGATGGTGAATTCGTGACTGCCCGTCAATTGCATGATCGTCTGCTGCGTGAACTGCACACCGATGTTTCACTGCGGGTTGAAGACACGGATGACCCAGGTGCTTGGGTTGTTTCCGGTCGTGGTGAATTGCACCTGTCCGTTCTGATTGAAACGATGCGTCGTGAAGGTTACGAAATGGCCGTATCACGTCCACAAGTTATCTTCCGTGAAGTCGATGGTACCCGTTGCGAACCATTTGAAGAGGTTCAGGTTGATACGCCATCTGAATACGCTGGTGCGATCATTGATAGCTTGAACCAGCGTCATGGTCAGATGAAGGATATGAAGCCAGACAACAACGGCCAAACCCGTTTGGAATACTTGGTTCCTTCACGGGGCTTGATCGGTTACTCCACTGAGTTCATGTCCATGACTCGTGGCTATGGTATCCTGAGTCACACCTTCGAAAAGTATGCTCCAGTCATCAAGAACTGGAACCCTGGCCGTCAGAAGGGTGCCTTGGTATCAATGAATGCCGGTAAGGCTACCATCTACGCCATGATGGGGATTGAATCTCGTGGTACGTTGATGATCGATCCTGGTACCGAAGTTTACGAAGGTATGATCGTTGGTGAAAACTCTCGTGAAAACGACATCACCGTTAACATCACGAAGGGTAAGAACCTGACCAACGTGCGTGCCGCTGGTTCCGATGAAGCTGCCCGGATTAAGACGCCAGCTCACCTGACGCTTGAAGAATCATTGGAATTCTTGAACGAAGACGAATACTGTGAAATCACGCCAAAGCACATTCGTCTGCGGAAGCAAATCTTGAACACCAATGCGCGTGAAAAGGCTGCTAAGCACCGTAAGCGTGGCACAAACTAAAATTTAAAGACTGATACAAAAAAAGCCTGTAGCATTGAGCTACAGGCTTTTATTTGTCGTTTAATTTTGATGACAGGTGACTGTTAAACTGTATCAATGATCAATCAGTTTTGGATGACAACTTTGGTGCCGGTTGGCATGTTTTGCATCATCCATCTTGCATCAGGGACGGACAGACGGATGCAGCCATGAGACCCGGTTGACTTGCCCAGTTTATTGGCTTCCTTAACGTTATATTGACCATTGGCGACCGTTGGTACAGTATGGAAGAGATATTCGCCATGGTTTAACCAGGAAACGTAATAGTTAGCACCTTCGTGTAAGCTGGCGTTATAGAAACTAGCTCCGCGTTCGGGTTGAATATAAAAGGTTCCAGTTGGCGTGGCACTTACTCGTTTGTGAGTCTGTGGATTCGTGCCATAATTTCCGGCTGAGCAATACATCGTATAAATGGTCTTGCTGCCATCACAGATATATACGCGGTTTTGCGAAATATTAACGCGAATGTTAAGATTCTTGACCGTATGTAAATTAGGATATGGACGATTTTCAGATGGCTTTTGCCAATCGATAGGTTTTCTCATATACTGAGCAGTATACTCTTTGTTCTGACCCTTAGATGATGAATAATCTGAAGAGGTGGTAGTGTTTGTTACTCGAGGACTATCGACGGTGTATGATCGAGGTAACTTGTTTTCGTAAGCAAGCGGCCGAATAGCGCCCAAATACAAAACTAAAATACAGAACCAGATATAAATCATGTTCTTGTTAACAGTTTCCACTTGTCAATCATCTTACCCTTATTTATGATTTTGGTATCTACAGTCGATTATCCTACAATTATGAAGGGAATCCTGAATTACGATGCGCGAAAACTTAAAGATTTCTTATATAACCGCCTTGGTTTTCTTTATCATTGCGGTCATTTTGTCTAATAACTAATAGCTGGTGTGAAATGATGAAAAATCGTCTTAATAACATCTGGCATTACACTATTAATCATCACTGGTCGAAGGATATCTTACGGTCCAATTTTTTGTATATTTTATTGACGATTCTTTTTAATTTATGTCACTTTAAATTGCGGCCAATCAGCTTTTCGATCTTCTTTCGCTTGTTGATCTTGTTAAACATCTGCCAGTTTTTCAAAGCTTATATTGATCACTATCGCTTTTAATAACCATTCAGTTGTGCAAACGCTGGATGACGTATCGATTGGTGTATAATATCTGATGTATTTTCAGAGGATGGAGACTATTAAACTGTTATGGGTAAAACACATTCACTAAGAGCAAAAAGATTCCGCAATATTGATCCTTGGATCGTGTTGCCATATGTTACTTTATGTATCATTGGTATCATCATGGTCTTTTCTGCGAGTGCTGCGGTGAATATGCAGACCGGGGGATCCGCAAAGTCTTACTTGGTTAAGCAGACAATTTTCGTGATCTTGGGCTTGGCGGTCGCACGCTTTATGTCGGTCATTAACTTGAAGAAGCTGCGTAATCCATACTTTTTGGCAATCTTTGCTGGAATTCTGTTCGTCATGCTTGTCTTTGTCCGTGTTTTCGGAGCCAGTATCAACGGTGCCCGTGGCTGGATTAGTTTAGGCGCATTCAGTATTCAACCGGCCGAAGTGGTGAAGCTGTTCCTCATTCTCTATTTGTCGAATCAGTTTGCCCACTATAATGCCGTCCCTGGGAGGTATGGCCTAAAGCAAGCTGCCTGGCCATTAGGTTTAACCGGTTTCCTCTTGATTGGAATTCTTATTCAACCTGATGTTGGTGGGGTAGCGATTAACTTAACGATTGCAATGGTCCTCTTTTTGGGCTCGGAAATCGACTGGAAGACGGGTTCTTACGTCATCGTCTTAGGCGTGGGCGGTCTGATTCTCTTCCTGCCATCGTTAGCCCGCTTCTTGGCCACCCACCTGCATAACTACCAGGCCAACCGGTTTGTGGCTTATCTGGATCCGTTTGGAACGACGAGCGGTGTTGGTAATCAATTGGTCAATTCTTACTATGCCATTTCCAACGGTGGTTTATTCGGTGTTGGCTTAGGGAACAGCGTCCAAAAAATGGGTTACTTGCCAGAACCAAACACCGACTTCATCTTGGCTGTGATTTCAGAGGAACTCGGTTTCGTGATGGTGGCCGTGATTTTGGTATTGCTGTGCATCATAGTTTGTCGCTGTATCCGACTAGGAATGCAGGCCGGCTCAATGTATCTGACCTTGATCTGCTACGGGGTGGCCACCTTTATTGCGGTTGAAACCTTCTTTAATGTGGGCGGTGTTTGCGGCCTGTTGCCAATCACTGGGGTGACCTTGCCATTCATTTCCTATGGTGGTTCCAGTATGATGATTTTGAGTGCGGCAATCGGGCTGGTTTTGAACGTTAGTCGCCGCTTGCGTGCTCGTGAGAAAGGAAGTATTCAATGAGTGATTTTACGATTACCAAACGCAGAGGACTGATTGTGTACTTTCGTCGTCGGCGGGTTGCTCGCGCAGTTGCTCACTATGGTCACCTGATCTACGTGTCGAAGCATGATCATTATCTGGTGCTATACGTTAATCAGGACGACGCAGATGAAATTCGGCAAAAGATTGCTGAGATGAAGGCAGTGAACAAGGTGATCGATTCTCACTTGCAGGACCTTGATCCAACGGTTAGTGATTTAGAGTCGACAGGAATCTATAAAAAACACGATGAGGATGAAAATAAATGAGAGTTGTATCCGGTGATTTTAGGGGATTAAAGCTGTCGGCGGTCCCAGGAATGTCGACCCGGCCAACGACTGACAAGGTCAAGGAAGCCTTATTCAACATGATCGGGCCATACTTTGAATCTGGGTCGGTGTTAGATCTCTACGGCGGCAGTGGCGGATTAGCCATTGAGAGCATCTCCCGGGGAATGACCCACGCCGTCGTTGTCGATCGGGCTTTCCCAGCGATTAAAACCATTCGCCAAAACGTTGGCAAAACCCATCATGAAGATGCTTTTACAATTGTTAAGGCCGATGCACGACGAGCAATGAAGATTATGCAGTCCCACCGCGATTGTTTTGACCTAGTTTTCTTGGATCCGCCTTATGCCAAACAGCGTATTCAAGCGGATATGAATCAGTTGAGTCAACTAGGATTGCTGAAGAATGGCGCTACCATTGTTGCTGAAACCAATCAAGAAGCACAATTACCAGATAAATGGCCAGGTTTCGCTTTACAAAAGCGGCAGGACTATGGCATTACTGTTATCAGAATCTATCGATATGACGGAGGTAAGGAATAATGAAAGTCGCTTTATTTCCAGGAAGTTTTGATCCACTGACGTTAGGTCACCTCGATTTGATCAAGCGGGGCAGTGCTTTGTTTGATCAACTAGCTGTTGCCGTGATGACTAACAGCAGCAAGCACCCGCTTTTTAGCGTTGACGAACGGGTGGCACAGGTGAAGGAAGCCGCTCAAGGTTTAAGCAACGTCTCAGTCATCACTAGTCAAGGTCTGACCGTTGATTTAATGAACCAAATCGGTGCTGACTACCTGTTACGAGGTTTGCGTAATGGCCGTGATTTTGAATATGAAAAAGACATTGCGGCAATGAACCAGTTCTTAGATGATCAGGTGGATACGGTATTCTTACTGGCCGATCCAAAGTATCAGCACTTGTCCAGCAGTCTGTTGAAGGAAGTTGCCATGTCGGGTGGCGACATTTCGGCTTACCTGCCGGCTAACATCAATGCTGACCTGCAGAAGAAGTTAGACGACCTGAAGTTAAGGCGGGTGACCCGGGACAATGAAGAACAATGATCAAAAAATTCTGCGACGAATCCTCATCGCAGTTTTGGTCGTTTTATTCCTGGGCTGGTTTATGTTCTGGCCCCTTAATAAATACATTGAGAGTCCTGGTGACGCCGATAATCTGAAAAGCTATGTGAAGATTCCTGGACATCCGGATAAACGAAAAGGCTGCTTCATGATCACCTCTGTTTATCTCCAGCAGGCCCGGCCGGCTTCTTATGTCTGGGCACTCGTGGCACCACACGCAACCATTGAGAATGCCGATGAGGTGACGGGCGGTCAAAATAGTAAGACCTATGAGAAAGTCCAGGACTTTTACATGAAGAGCGCCATCAATGAAGCGATTGCGACGGCCTTCAAAGCGGCTCACCAGCCTTATACGAAGAAGTACCTGGGAATCTACGTTCTGCAGGTCCAGGCCAATTCAAAGTTTAAGGGCGCAATTGAGACGGGTGATACGATCACCAAGGTCAACGGTCGTCATTTTGATACCGCTCATGGTTATCAGAAATACATTGGCAAGCAAAAGGTCGGTACCCCGTTGACGGTGACTTACCTACACGATGGTAAAAGCAAGCAAGTGACGCGCAAGCTGGTTAAGTTAACAACCCAACGTGCGGGAATTGGGATCCTCTTGACGGACAATACGAAAGTCCACACGAAGATTCCGGTCAAGGTCGATCCTGGTCAACTCGGTGGACCGTCTGGCGGCTTGATGTTCAGTCTGCAGATCTACCAGCAGATTACTGGTAAGGATTTGCGGCATGGCCAAAAGATTGCCGGTACTGGGACGATCAATCCGGATGGCTCAGTTGGTGAAATCGGCGGCATTGATAAGAAGGTCATCACAGCAAAAAAAGCCGGTGCCCAAGTTTTCTTTGCCCCATACATCAAACCTACGAAACTGGTATTGAAGTATGAAGAGGGCCACAAGACGAACTACCAAATGGCCCGCGATACGGCCAAAAAGTATGCGCCAAAAATGAAAGTAGTACCAGTGAAAAACTTTGATGATGCAGTGCACTATTTACAGACACACAATAAATAATTATTGATCTCTAGTTAATTGCTAGAGATCTTTTATTTTTTTAGTGTAATTTCTACCGATTGCCGTTCCTTAAACATGAGGGGGTAATTTGATGGAACGAGTCAAGGAATACCTATTGATCTATTGATCTATCGGAAACAATGGATCTTAATCGTGATTGGACTGGTCTTGTTGCTGGCATACGGTGGACATAGTCTGTTACAGAATCCGAAGCCGAATACACAACCCGTCCGCCAGCAAAAGGTTAGTCGGCAGTCTGCCAGACCATGCTCAGCCAAAATTTGCGTGGACGTTAAAGGAGCGGTTAGCCGGCCCGGCGTCTATTACCTCCCCAAGAGTTCGCGAGTGAAGGAGGCAGTCGATGCTGCTGGTGGTGCTAAACCCGAAGCCGATATGAAGCGAGTGAACCTTGCCAAACAGCTGCAAGATTCGCAGGTCGTGTACATTCCGACTCCTGGTGAGCAACTGCCAGCGGGAACGGGTGGTGGAGCAATGACCACCGGCAGTAATGGGAGTGACAGTAGCAAAGAGAAAATCAACCTGAATTCTGCTAGTAAAGCCGACTTGCAGAAGATCGATGGGGTTGGCGATAAGAAAGCCGATAAGATCATTGAATATCGTCAGCAGCATGGGCAATTCAAATCGGTCGATGAATTAAAAAATATCAGTGGCTTTGGCGAAAAGACCGTCGCTAAAATGAAAGACCAGTTGGCAGTTTAACCTGATGAGAAAGCCTTTTTTTGCTATACTTGAAATGTTTAGTAAAGGGGGGTTGTGATATTGACTAAGAAGAGAATCGACTGGGACCAGTACTTCATGGTTCAAGCAGGATTGGTTGCTTCCCGTGGCACCTGCAAGCGATTATCGGTCGGAGCTATTTTGGTCCGTGATAAGCGGATCATCGGCAGCGGCTATAATGGTGCCGTTTCTGGCGATGACCACTGCATCGACGTTGGCTGTTACATGCGTGATGGCCACTGTGTACGCACTATCCATGCGGAAATGAATGCCTTGTTACAGTGTGCCAAATTTGGGACGCCGACAGATGGAGCGGTCCTATATGTCACTGATTTTCCATGCTTGCAATGTACGAAGAGTTTATTACAAGCGGGAATCAAGCAGATCAATTACTTACGGAACTATCACAACGATGAGTACGCAATGAAACTCATCAAATTGAAACAGGTTAAACTCAAGCAGATTCGCCTTGATCCAAATATTTTAGACGAGGTTAATCTGGATCAATACATTCATCCAGATAAACACTAGTCATCAATCCACAGCTGCTCTTAGTGACGTTTAGCGTAGCGCTCTGGTCAACTACGCTCTTAAATCACCAGTGGTGGCTACTGATATTTTTGGCCTACTTGTTGTTACGGATAGTGACCTTAAGAAATCGGCGGACAATCATCCTCTTAGCTATATTGTTGCTGATGGTCACTGCTCGTTGCATCGTGCAGACTCAACTGCAAAAAAGATTGACACCGCAACAAGCAGTGAGAAGCCACTTTTGTGTTGACGTGCCGGCGGATGCTTGGCGGCTAAACGGGAATCATGCTCAAGCCGTGGGCAAACTGGCTGGTCATAAAGTCTTAGTGCAAGTGCGTTTGAAGAAGCGCTCGCAGAAACGACAGCTGTTGACCGCCGTTCGCCCACAAAAAGTTGCTATTGATGGTGAACTAAGCCCTATTCCAGTAGCGACCAATCGTTATGAGTTTGATGCTCACCGTTATTACGCACAGAAGGGGATTTTTCAAGAGATCCGTGGCCAGGTTTTAGGCGGCCGTCTGCAAACTGTCCGGACCCCATTGCAACGAATTCATGAGTTGCGGGCAAAAATGGCTATCTATTTTCGGTCCTTGCCTAGTCCACTCGGATCATATGCTTGTCGTTTGTTTTTAGGGCAGAATGATCCGCAACTACAATCCACACTGAAATTTGCCAGCACCCTGGGAGTGATCCATTTATTTTGCATTTCGGGGATGCATGTATTAGTGTTACTGGCAATTTTGCGTCATCTATTAGTTCACTTGCATGTGACGCGTGAGGATCGTCAATGGCTGGAAATCGTGATCTTACCGTTGGCCTTAATTATCGGTGGGGCAGGTAACGGGCTGAGTCGGGCGATCATTATGAATGAACTGCAGTTGCTGGTCCAAAAGTTAATGGCCCGGCGAACACGAGATTGTTGGTCGCTGGGCTTATTGATCCACTTATTCATTCAGCCGGGCCTATTGATCACGGTCGGTGGCCAATTAACATACCTCTTATCGTTTGCCCTAAGAGAGATCAAGTATCGTGATGACTGGCGGCGAGCACTGGCCATTAACTGCATTTCTTTGCCCGCAATTTTGTCATCGTTTTACCAAGTTCACTTACTGAGCTTGCTGGCCAATATCCTGATCGTCCCACTGTTTTCGGTGTTGATCCTGCCTGGCTTATTAATTAGTACGGTCATTTTTCCGGTCTTTCCGGCGCTAGTGCAGCTCTTCAACTCTTTTTTGCACTTCTTTGATGGCTTTTTAGGTTGGCTGGCTAGTTTGCCAGGAATGATCACTTTTGGCCGACTGCCAGCGGGAACGGCAATCGTCTTAACAGTCTTATCGTTAATCTTGTTTAATCAAAGAACTTTGGATCGGCGTTTGATCTATCTAATGGTGACGATCTACGCGTTGAGCTTCTTAGCGATTCATCTACCATTGACAGGTGAGGTCACTTTTGTCGATATTGGTCAAGGCGATTGTGCAATCATCAGAACACCCTTGAACCATCAAGTGGTGATGGTTGATACTGGTGGTCAATTGCACTTCAAGCAGCCAGCCTGGACGAAGGGTGTAATCACTGCTTCGCGAGCAGAAAGAACCAGCATCAATTATCTGAAAAGTCGAGGCATCAGCAGGATTGATGCACTTTGCCTTAGTCATCACGACACTGACCATATTGGCTTCATGACGGATGTAATTAGAGAATTCAAAGTGACTTGTGTTTATGTGCCCAAGGGAATGGAGAAACAACGACGGTTTGTGCGACGCTTGCCATCTCAGCAGGCGGTGCAAGGAATCGTTGCCGGACAACGCTTACCCGCGCATTTAATAACTCTTCATCCTTTGCATGCTGGCCATGGAAACAATGAAGATTCTGAAGTTTTGTGGGGCAAATATGGGCCGCAGTGCTTCATCTTTATGGGTGACTTAGATCGGGCAGGTGAACGGCGGGTAATGAAACATTATCCGCAATTACGAGTCGATGTCATCAAACTAGGCCACCATGGAAGTCATACGGCAAGTGATCCGCGTTTTTTGCAGCATTTAGCGCCATCATTGGCCATTATTTCTGCGGGCCGTCGCAATCGGTATGGTCATCCTCATCAAGTAACCTTGAATAATTTAAAGCGGCTGCAAATACCATACTTATCGACCCAGCGATCTGGGATGATTACATATACTTACCTGGAAAATTTCTGCCATTGGCGCACGCAATTAGTAGGAGATGAACTTGAATGGATGCAAACACCCTCAAAAAGCAATTAAAACAGGCTCCACCGGCCCCGATCTACCTAGTTTTAGGTACACAGACGGTGATCCAAGATGAAGTCAAGGAAGCCTTTATGGCGTTAATTCCCAAAGAAGAACGCGTCATGAACGTGGGCAGTTATGATCTGGAAGAGGAGAGCCTATCCGCTGCTTTGGATGACGCAATGTCGGCGCCCTTTTTCGGTGAACGTCGGTTGGTCATCATGAACAAGCCCGCTTTTTTGACTAGTAGTGCCAAAAAGGCGCGTGTAAAGCAGAACCCAGATTTATTGAAGCAATACTTGAATCACCCACAACGGTCGACGGTCTTGGTCTTAATGGCTCCTTATGAAAAGTTGGACGGTCGCAAAGGCGTTGTTCGTCTCCTTAAGAAGCAGGCAGTTTTAGTTGATACAGCACCTCTAAAAGAGCCACAAGCCCGTCAATTGATCGAACAGCAGGCGCGTGACGATGGCTATCAATTCATGGCTGGTGCAATGGATGAACTGGTTCAGCGAACAAATGCCGATTACAGTTTAATGAAGGCCAACCTCACCAAATTGGAGCTGCTTTGCATCGACGATCATCAGATCAAGAAGGAGGCAGTTGCCGGTCTAGTTCCACAGACCCTGGACAACAACATCTTTGACTTAGTTTCGGCAGTCTTGAAGCGGCAGCAGGATCAAGCCTTGAGCCTCTACCGCCAACTCTTAGATGGTGAACACCAGCCCCTGCAGATTAACGCAGTGCTGGTTAGTCAATTTCGCTTGCTGCTGCAGTTGAAGATTCTGAGTGGCCGGGGGTTGTCGCAGGGAACCTTGGCCAAGAAGCTGAATGTTCATCCGTATCGGGTGAAACTGGGGCTACAAACGGTTCGCCGCTTTTCCTTATTGGATTTAATCAATGCCTACTTAGGCTTGATTAAGACCGAGCGTGCCTTGAAGGGTAGCAGCAGGTCGCCGGAATTACTGTTTCAATTGTTTATGTTGCAATATCAACAGAAAATGAATGCATAAAAAAAGCAAGCATCGATTTGATGCTTGCTTTTTTCAATATTGTTTTGCTAATTACTTAGCGTAACGAGCTGACAGACGTGACTTGTCACGAGCAGCCTTGTTGGCTTTGATCAAGCCCTTGGAGTGAGCGCGGTCAATTGCTGACAAAGCAGCCTTGTACAGGTCATCGACATTGTCAGCACCGGCTAACTTAGCTTTATTGAACTTCTTGATAGCAGTCCGCATAGCACTCATTTGTGAAGCGTTACGTGCTTCAGCCTTTTCGCTAGTGCGAACACGTTCAATAGCTGATTTAATGATTGGCATCGATTTTCACCTCCGTACCATTTGGTATCGGTTGACCAGAATTTTCAACATTTGTCATTATACAGAATCCCAGTTCTCAATGCAATAGGAAGCAGGGGAAGCAGACTAAAAAAGCCGGTAAAACTTGCAATTAAGCAGAATTTTCGTTATATTAACAAAGGTGTTTAACCAAACCCTGTGCTCAGTTTGACGAACACACCGACGTTTTACTTAGAACAGGGCACTTTATTTAATGAAAGGTGGATAATAGCTATGGCTATCTCAAAGGAAAAGAAAAACGAAATCATCAAGAAGTATGCTACTCACGAAGGTGACACTGGTTCTACCCAAGTTCAAGTTGCTGTTCTGACTGCAGACATTAACGAACTGAACGATCACCTTCGTACACACAAGCATGACTACCACTCACAGCGTGGTCTGATGAAGAAGATTGGTCATCGTCGTAACCTGCTGGCTTACCTGCGTCGGACTGATCTGCCTGCATACCGTGAACTGATCAAGAGCCTCGGTCTGCGTCGTTAATTTCAAATTCACTTTGATGAAAAAGGATGGGTTAGTGCCCATCCTTTTTTATTTTGCTTGATTTTCAATCTGCAAGGGTCCTGTGTTATGATTATTCTTAGCATTTAAGTGTTGAAGTAAATCCCGTTAAACATCCTGTTTAGCGAGGCATTTAAAATTGAATCAGAACGAAGGAGACACTATTGAGTAAAATTAAAGTGATCCCGTTTGGCGGTGTGCGCGAGAACGGGAAAAATATGTACGCAGTTGAAATCAATTCACAGATTTTCATTCTGGATTGTGGTTTAAAGTATCCTGAAAATGAATTAATGGGGATTGATGTTGTCATTCCTGATTGGTCATACCTGGAATCACACGCTAAGCAGATTGCAGGGGTCTTTCTAACCCACGGCCATGCGGATGCGATCGGTACTTTGCCTTACTTCTTGAACGATTTTAAGGTACCGGTCTTTGGTAGTCAGTTAACGATTGCACTGGCCAAATTAGCGGTTGAAGAGCATTCTGAGGTCAAGAACTTCAATGACTATCACGTCGTTGACCCGGACACAGAGATTGACTTCAAGGACGTAACGGTTTCCTTCTTCAGTACGACCCACACGATTCCGAATTCAATGGGGATTGTGCTGCACACTGATGAAGGCAGCATCGTTTACACTGGTGACTTTAAGTTTGATCAGACGGCACAAGATGGTTATAAGACCGACTTGTCACAGTTGGCAAAGGTCGGCGATGAAGGTGTTCTGCTCCTGTTGAGCGATTCTGCCGGGGCTGGAATTACTGGTGCCAACACGCGTGAAAAAGACATTGCCGAGTATATCGAAGATGCATTCGCCAACTTTGACGGCCGGATCGTTGTCGGTAGTGTGGCATCCAACATCATGCGGGTGCAACAGATTATTGATGCGGCTCACGCAACGGGCCGTAAGATTGCCCTGTCTGGGAAGGACCTGGAGCAGGTGATCGATACTGCAATGTCCTTGCACAAACTACACGTACCAAAAAACATGTTCATCTCACTGAAAGCGGCCAACAAGCTGGATCCTAAAGAACAAGTAATCTTGGTTACCGGTCGATTAGGTGAACCACTGAAAGCCCTGCAAGCAATTGCCCATGGTGATGACAAGGACATCCACCTGAATGAAAATGACCTGGTATTTGTGACGACGACACCAACTTATGCGATGGAAACGGTCGAGCAGAAGGTAACCGACTCACTTTACCATGCGGGTGCGGAAGTTAAGTTTATTGCTCATGACCTTAACCCATCTGGCCAGGCCAATCAGAATGACGAGCAACTGATGCTGAACTTCATGAAGCCAAAGTTCTTCATGCCCATTCAGGGTGAATACCGTCTGCTGGATGCCCATGCTCAACTGGCCGAAGAAGTGGGAATTCCTAAGGACCACATTTTCCTGACCAAGAATGGTGATGTCCTTGATTACAAGGATGGCCATTTCCACATTGGTGACCATGTTGAAGTTGGCAACACGATGATTGATGGGACCGGCGTTGGTGATATTGGTAACATCGTTTTGCGTGACCGGCGTGTATTGTCAGAAGATGGCATTTTCGTGGTGGTAGCAACGATTGACCGCAAGAAAAAGAAGATTGTTGCCCGGCCACAGATCACTTCACGGGGCTTCGTGTTCGTGAAGACCAACCACCAGTTAATGAAGCAGAGTGCGGATCTGGTTGAGAAGACGATCCAGGAAGACCTGAATAAGAAAGAGTTTGACTGGAGTCATCTGAAGCAGAATGTCCGGGAGAAACTCAACCGCTTCCTGTTTAACCAAACGAAGCGGCACCCAGTTATTTTGCCGGTCATTATGGAAGTCAACCAGCATCCAAAGCGGAAGAATCACTCCAAGAAGAACCACCACGCTAACAAGAAGCAGGGTGGCTCCCAGAATACTGCTAAGGAACACAAGAATCACAAGCCAGCTGAAAAGAAGTCCCAACAGGATTAAGCGACTGGTTCATTAATTCATACTAGTTACAGAGCGTGACTAAGGAGCTATTGATCAACTTCTGGCACGCTCTGTTTTTCATGACGGGGGTGGCCAAATGAAGTTGACACAAGAGCAAGAACATGAAATTACACTGGCTAAACATGAATTGACGACTAAGCAGGCACGTCAAGCGGCCAAACGACTGGCGGCTCTTGATGCGCAGGTCGATTCTGTGCAAGTGCGTTACCTGTATGGTCAAGCATTGCAGGCTGATCATCAGTACACTAAGGCTTGGCGCTTAATTGAGAATGATCATGATTTTTATTTAGCAAATACACAACGGCAGCACTTTTACTTGTCGGTGATGTTGGACAACCAGCTCTTTATTAGTGCCCGCTTGTTTGCTAATCAACTGGCAGACCAGAATATGATTGCCGATATCCAAGAAGCAGAAAACCAAGCTTTAGCTACAGAATCAGCAACCATTGCGGCGCGGGAAAAGAATTTTTACCACTTAGGCGATAATTCACTTCATGTCCAGCAGGAGCGCTTTGAAGAGGCAGCCAAACTGCCATTAGCCAACTATTTAAAGGCGGCACAGTTTGTGATCCGCGATCCGTATGTCCATCCATTATTGCGGTCGAGTGTGATTCAAGACTTAGCGAACTTGAAAATTGATCGGCAGCTGACTTTCTACTGGTTAGACGGGCAGGAATACACAGTTAACCCGGCCAAATTAAAACCGTTGGATCAGATCCCCGTCGTTTCACGGATAATCAGTCGTTTGGAGGCCAAGTATTCACAGGACGATCCTTTGTCGTTTCAATCCTTCATCCAGACTTTTCATCTGCAACTCATTCTCCTGTATCCGCGGATTGAGGAGACCATTGTCGATGAGGATGCCTGGTATGAAGTCTTAACTTCGTATTCCAGTACCGATAATAGTGACTTGATTCAGCAAACTTATGCCTGGCAGAGAAAATTGATGAAAATTATTCAGAAGTTGATGTAGGCGTGTGCCTGTTTTCTAGAAAAAGTCAGTCAAATACGTTTACAAATCAAAATCGAACTGATATTATGATTAAGAATTCTTTCGGTTGCCGTGATTCAGCCTTTGAATCAGGTTCCGGAAGTAGTATAATGTAAGCAAGGGTGTGCCGGTGATTGCTTTGTGGTCACCGACATGATACTTGTATTTTTTTCAGGAGGGTTTCATTAATGGCAGAAAAAGAACATTATGAACGTACTAAACCCCATGTCAACATTGGTACTATTGGCCACGTTGACCATGGGAAGACTACTTTGACGGCTGCTATCACCAAGGTATTGGCTGAAAAGGGTCTGGCTAAGCAGGAAAAGTTTGAAGATATCGATGCTGCGCCAGAAGAAAAGGAACGTGGTATCACTATCAACACTGCCCACGTTGAATATGAAACGGAAAAGCGTCACTACGCACACATTGATGCGCCAGGCCACGCCGACTACGTTAAGAACATGATCACTGGTGCCGCACAAATGGATGGTGCTATCCTGGTTGTTGCTGCGGATGATGGTCCTATGCCACAAACCCGTGAACACATCCTGTTGGCTCGTCAAGTTGGTGTTAAGTACATCGTTGTATTCCTTAACAAGTGTGACCTTGTTGACGACGATGAACTGATCGACTTGGTTGAAATGGAAGTTCGTGACTTACTGTCCGAATACGACTTCCCTGGTGATGATATTCCGGTTATCCGTGGTTCTGCTCTGAAGGCTCTTCAGGGTGACCCAGAACAAGAAAAGGTTATCTTACACCTGATGGATGTTATCGATGACTACATCCCAACTCCAAAGCGTCCTACTGACAAGCCATTCATGATGCCTGTCGAAGACGTCTTCACCATTACTGGTCGTGGTACTGTTGCTTCTGGTCGTATCGACCGTGGTACTGTTAAGATCGGTGACGAAGTTGAAATCGTTGGTCTTGTTGAAGACGTTCTGAAGTCAACTGTTACCGGTGTTGAAATGTTCCACAAGACCCTGGATGTTGGTGAAGCTGGGGACAACGTTGGTGTTCTGCTTCGTGGTATTGCTCACGATCAAGTACAACGTGGTCAAGTTCTGGCTGCACCTGGTTCTATCAAGACCCACAAGAAGTTCAAGGGTGAAGTTTATGTTATGACCAAAGAAGAAGGTGGCCGTCACACCCCATTCTTCTCTGACTACCAGCCACAATTCTACTTCCACACCACTGATGTTACTGGTAAGATTGAATTACCAGACGGTGTTGAAATGGTTATGCCTGGGGACAACGTTACCTTTACTGTTGAACTGCAAAAGCCAGTTGCCCTGGAAAAGGGTCTGAAGTTCACTATTCGTGAAGGTGGACACACTGTTGGTGCCGGTGTTGTTTCCGACGTCTTAGACTAATTATTTAGTCCATTAAAAAAAGTCCTAGGTTTCCTAGGGCTTTTTTGTTTTACAAAATATTTCGGCCGAAAACGGTTAAGTCGCCGTTAAATCTTGAAATAATTCGGTGCTTAAGTTAGACTTAGAAGGTATGTAATGGGCAATGTTACTTGTCCGAATATGATTGTTATTGGAGGAAATGAAATGTCAGCAAAATGGGAACGCGATAAAGACGCCGCCAAAGGGACATTGACTTTTGATATTGATGTTAAAACTGTGCAGAAGGGAATCGATGACGCTTTTAAGAAGACTCAAAAGAAGATTACGGTTCCTGGCTTCCGTAAGGGTCATGTACCGCGGGCAATCTTCAACCAGATGTACGGTGAAGAATCTTTATACCAGGATGCTTTAAACGATGTTCTGCCATCTGCATATGAAGACGCAGTTAAGGAAACGAAGATCGAACCAGTTGACCAACCACAAGTAAGTATTGAAAGTATGGAAAAGGGTCAACCATGGAGCATCAAGGCTGAAGTTGCTGTTAAGCCAGAAGTTAAGCTTGGTGACTACAAGGGTATGTCAGTACCTAAGCAAGACACTGAAGTCAGCGATGACGATGTCAATGCTGAATTGGAACGTAAGCGCCAGCAACAAGCTGAACTGGTATTGAAGGAAGACAAGCCAGCTGAAAAGGGCGACACGGTTGTTATCGACTACGAAGGTAGTGTTGATGGCAAGAAGTTCGATGGCGGTTCCGCTGACAACTACTCTCTGGAATTAGGCTCTGGCAGCTTCATTCCTGGCTTTGAAGACCAATTAATTGGCCACAAAGCTGGTGACGATGTCGAAGTTAAGGTTACCTTCCCTAAGGATTACCATGCTAAGAACTTAGCTGGTAAGGATGCTATCTTCAAGGTTAAGATGCACGAAGTTAAGGAAAAGCAACTGCCAGACTTGGATGATGACTTTGCCAAGGACGTTGACGAAGATGTTGACACTCTGGATGAATTGAAGAAGAAGACGCGCAAGCAGTTGGAAGACAACAAGCAATCTGCTGCCAAGGCCGCAATTGAAGATGCTGCCGTTGACGCTGCTGTTGCCAACGCTACTGTTCAAGACATTCCACAAGCAATGCTGGACGAAGACACTAACCGTCAAATCCAACAATACTTGGCAGGTATGCAACAACAGGGGATCAACCCTAAGATGTACTTCCAGATCACTGGTACCACTGAAGACGACCTGAAGAAGCAATTCTCCGGCGATGCTGCTAAGCGGGTTAAGACCAACTTGGTACTGGAAGCCATCGTTAAGGATGCTAAGCTGACTGCCAGCGATGACGAAATCAAGGACGAAATTGCTGACTTAGCAAAGCAATTCGGTATGGAAAAGGATGCCGTTGAAAAGAGTCTGTCAAAGGACATGCTGTCACACGACATTGAAATCAAGAAGGCTGTTGACCTGATTGCTGATTCTGCAAAGCAAGACCTGCCTGCAGAAGATGACAAGAAGGACAAGAAGGCTGACAAAGAAGCTAAATAAGCGTCATTGATCCAATTAATTCAAGAAAGGGTGCGACAAATGGCCGCGCTCTTTTTTCTTATGAATATGGCTACTGACAAACGTATTATTCGAAAGTCGACATTAATTTTGCTATGATGTAATTTGTGTAGCAGCCATGAGGAGGTTAATCAATGTTTGAAGATACCAATGAACAAAATGTTCACTGTTCGTTTTGTGGCAAATCACAAGATGAAGTCAAAAAGATAGTTGCTGGTCCTGGTGTCTACATTTGTAACGAATGTGTTGATCTTTGTCAGCAGATCATTCAACAGGAATTAGCAGAAGACCAATCTGAAAACGAGACGTTCAAGGTACCGACCCCGGAAGAAATCATGAAGGAATTGGACGAATACGTGATTGGCCAGCATGATGCCAAGAAGACGCTGTCTGTGGCAGTTTACAACCACTACAAGCGGGTCAACGCCATGATCACCGGCGACAACAATGATACTGAATTACAGAAGTCCAACATTGCGGTGATTGGGCCAACGGGATCCGGGAAAACCTACCTGGCTCAGTCTTTGGCCAAAATTTTGAACGTTCCATTTGCCATCGCTGACGCCACGACCTTAACGGAAGCTGGCTATGTTGGTGAAGATGTTGAAAACATTATTTTGAAGCTATTACAGGCTGCTGATTATGATGTTGATCGGGCCGAAAAAGGGATCATCTACATCGACGAAATTGATAAGATCGCCAAGAAGGCCGAAAATGTTTCCATCACGCGGGATGTTTCCGGTGAAGGTGTTCAACAGGCACTGTTGAAGATCCTGGAAGGGACCATTGCCAACGTGCCACCACAGGGCGGACGCAAGCACCCACAACAGGAGTTTATCCAAGTTGACACGACCAACATTCTCTTCATCGTTGGTGGTGCCTTTGATGGGATCGAAAACATCATCAAGGAACGGCTGGGCGATAAGACGATCGGTTTCGGGACCGATTCAAAGGAAGCCGTCCAGGTCAACGATAAGAACATTTTGCAGCATGTCATTCCTGAAGACTTGCTGAAGTTTGGCCTGATTCCAGAATTTATCGGTCGGCTGCCAGTGATGACGGCACTGGAGAAGTTGGATGAACATGACTTAGTTCGGATCCTGACTGAACCAAAGAATGCCTTAGTCAAGCAATACCAAGAACTGATCAAGCTGGATGGCAGCAAGTTGCGCTTCACTGATGGCGCCCTGTCTGCAATGGCTAAGCAGGCGATTGCACGTAACACCGGTGCTCGTGGCCTGCGCTCCATTATTGAAGGCGTAATGCGCGATGTGATGTTTGATCTGCCGAGTCGCAAGGACGTGGCTGAAGTGGTCATTGACAAGAACTGTGTCGTTAACCACAGTGAACCGCGTTATATTATGAAGAACGAAGCAGCTTCATAAAGGAGGAGCCAAGATGGAAGTTCATTCAGTTGACTTAACCATTAGTGCTGTCGATGAAAAGCAGTACCCAGCTGGTGATCAACCGGAAATTGCCTTTGTGGGGCGGTCCAACGTGGGCAAGTCATCCTTAACCAATGTGTTGATTAACCGGCGGAACTTTGCCCATACGTCGAGTCAGCCTGGGAAGACACAAACGCTGAATTTTTATCATATCGAAGACCAGTTGTACTTTGTCGACGTACCTGGCTATGGTTATGCCAAGGTTTCCAAGAAGCAGCGTGCCGACTTTGGGCGGATGATCGAAAACTATCTGACCAAACGTCCCCAGTTACGCGGAGTGATTATGCTGGTTGACGGTCGGCATACACCAACTGATGATGATATCCAGATGTACCAATGGTTGTCCTATTATCAGCTGCCCGTTTTGGTTGTGGCTACCAAGATGGATAAGGTGAAGGGCAGCTGCTTCACGCAGACCACCAAGCAGGTACAGACGACGCTGGATCTGAGTTCACAAACCCCGTTAGTCTTATTCTCAGCAAAGACGAAGCGCGGTAAGGATCAAGTTTGGCAGTGGATTGAACAGCAGACAGGAGTTAAATAAATGGAATTTGATGAGTATCAAAAAGCAGCTAAGCGGACCTTGTACGGTAACGAGCAAGTTTTAACCAATTGTGCACTTGGATTGGCTGGCGAAACCGGTCAAGTCGTTGATTTAGTCAAGAATTACACTTTTCGGGGCAAAAACCTGGACCGGCAGGAACTGATTCATGAAATGGGCGACGTGCTCTGGTACCTGTCACAGGTTGCCGAATGGGCCGACATTCCCTTTGACGAAGTGGCCGAAAGCAACATCAAAGCGCTGAACAAGCGTTACCCGCATGGCTACGAAAACCAAAATTAATGAAAAGCCGTGAGTGATGAGCAATTCATCATTCACGGCTTTATGCGTTCTTAAGTTGATTACTTGTCTTCTTTTTTCTGATCAGCGCTTTGCTTGTCTTTGTCTTTATTTTCAGGCTTGTGTTTGCGCTTGGGGTCGACAGCTAGTTGATCAAAAAGCTTGTCGAGCTGTTGACTGCGCCGAGTTACTAATCCCATCTGTATCGCTCCCTTTATTTTTCATAAATGAAGTATAACATAAGCTGACTGATGGGGCATGGATCCGGATTTTTTGTATAAATCGGCCCAAATCAGGAATTTTTATGCGTAAATCTTGCATATTAATTGATAGCCCGGTATAATATGCTTATCAATTAGAGAAGGTAAGGGGATAAAATGACAGACGAAGTAATGATTGATATCCAGCATTTAACGAAAAAATTTGGCAAGCATACCATTTTAAAAGACATTAATGGGACAGTTAAGAAGGGCCAAGTGATTTGTATCATTGGTCCATCCGGTGTCGGTAAGTCAACCTTCCTTCGCTGCCTGAATCACCTGGAAACTCCTACTGATGGGACGGTCGTTTTCGAAGGCAAAAAGATGGAAGGCCTGTCCGAAAAAGAAATTCAAAAGATTCGGGAAAAGATGGGGATGGTTTTCCAAAGCTTCAACCTCTTCCCGAACAAAACGGTACTGCAAAATGTCAAACTGGCTCCTGAAAAAGTCAAGAAGATGCCTGACGAAAAAGCTAACCAGCTGGCGCATAAGCTGTTAAAGGATGTTGGCTTGGATGAAAAAGCCGATGCATATCCGGCAAGCTTATCTGGTGGTCAGCAGCAGCGGGTGGCCATTGCGCGGGCCCTGGCGATGACTCCGGACGTGATGCTGTTTGACGAACCAACCAGTGCGCTGGACCCTGAAATGGTTGGTGAAGTTTTGAAAGTTATGCAGCACCTGGCCGATCAAGGTATGACGATGGTAGTTGTGACCCACGAAATGGGCTTTGCCAAAAATGTGGCGGATCAGATCTGGTTCATGGCTGATTCTGGCATTCAAGAAAAGGCGGCACCGAGTGAGTTCTTCAGTAACCCACAGACTGATCGGGCCAAAGAGTTCTTACACAAAATCTTGGAAGCATAAAATGATGAAACTGACTGCTTGCTGGTAGTCAGTTTTTTTGCTTAGGCCTGTGCTCTGTTATAAAATATTTTTAGTTATCGCTTGAGGAGGAATGGCATGGCTAGCGAATATCTGGAACATAAACTGGCATTACTTCCTGACAAACCAGGGTGCTATTTAATGAAAAACATTAATGGCAAGATCATCTATGTGGGGAAGGCAAAAAGTTTAAAAAACCGGGTTCGTTCGTACTTCAAAAGCAGTCATACCGGTAAAGTTGCCGCCATGGTTTCACAGGTTGCCGATTTCGAAACCATTGTGACTTCCACCAACAAAGAGTCATTCTTGTTGGAAATTACGCTGATCCAAAAGCACCAGCCGTATTTCAACATCGCCTTGAAGCACACGACCGGTTACCCGTACATTAAGATCACTAATGAACGCGATCCCCAGCTGAAGATCACCGGCCAAATTGTGAAGGACGGAGCCTACTATTTTGGCCCGTATCCTAACGTCACCGCTGCGGAAGAGACCGCGCATTTCTTGCAGAAAGTCTACCCACTGCGCCGTTGCAATGGCTACCAAGGCCGTCCTTGTCTCTACTACCATATGGGTCAATGCCTGGGCGCATGTTTCAAAAAGGTGCCGCAGGAAGAATATGATGCGCAGATCAAGCGGATTAAGTCGTTTCTGAATGGTAATACCGAACGAATCAAGCAGCAGCTCAAGAAAAAGATGGCCAAAGCTTCGGCTGCCATGGAATACGAACGGGCCGCTGAAATCCGCGACCAGATTCACTACATTGAGGTCACGGTGGAAAAGCAGAAGATCATTTCCAATGACAAGACGCCACGCGACCTCTTCAACTTTTACATGGATAAGGGCTGGCTATCAATCCAAGTCTTCTTTATCCGGCAATCACGGTTAATGAAGCGTGAAAAGCGGATGTTCCCAATCGTTGACACCGCCGTTGAAGAAATGACCAGCTTCATCCTGCAATTCTACGACCGTAAAAATAATTTGAAACCAAAAGAGATCCTCTTGCCGAAGGGGATGCCCAACCAGGAAATCAGCGAAATCTTGGGAGTACCCGTCCGGACGCCACAGCGGGGGCAAAAAGCCGACTTGATGCGGATGGCGCACGAAAACGCCATTTTGTCATTAAATGAAAAGTTCCGCCTGCTCGAGATGGACAAGGAAAAGACGACCGGGGCGATGAAGGAAATCACGGATGCCTTAGGTCTGCCAATGGGCCACAAGATCGAGGCCTTTGACCACTCCCACATTCAAGGAGCCGATCCCGTGTCGGCGATGGTGGTCTTTGTTGACGGTGAGCCGGCTAAACAGCTCTACCGCAAGTACAAGCTGAAGACGGTCATTAATCACGCCGATGAATCAGCCAGCACCCGGGAAGTCATTTTCCGCCGGTACAGTCGACTATTAAAGGAAAATAAACCAATGCCCGACATGATTTTCATGGACGGTGGTGAGATTCAGATGAACGCAGTGAAAGATGTGCTGCAGAACCAACTCGGCCTGGATATTCCGGTTGTCGGGATGGTCAAAAACGACAAGCACAAGACCGCTGACCTGCTGTTTGGCGATCATGACCAACACGTCCACTTGGATCCCCGGAGCCAGGCTTTTTATCTGGTTCAACGGATTCAAGATGAGGTCCACCGTTTTGCAATTACCTTCCACCGGCGCCTGCACAGTAAACACTCACTCAGTTCCCGCCTGGATGCGATCAAGGGAGTCGGTCCGCGGACCCGGAACAAGTTAATGAAGCAGTTTGGCAACTTAACCAATATTTCGGAAGCCAGTGTCGAGGATATTCGGGCACTGGGAATTAATCGGCCAACCGCCCAACTAATCAAAGTTTCTCTGCAGGGGCAGGCTGAAGTGGCCAAGCCGAGCAGTCATGATTGATTTTGACGGTCGCTTGAATTTCCAATATACTAAACTAAGGCTATTAGAACGGAGTTAATATAATGTCAACATTTGTGGATCAAGTTAAAATTGAAGTTCATGCCGGCCGTGGCGGCAACGGCATGGTTGCTTTCCGGCGTGAAAAATATGTTCCGAATGGGGGTCCAGCTGGCGGTGATGGCGGCCGTGGTGGCAGCATCATTCTGAAGGTCGACGAAGGCTTACGGACCCTGTTAGACTTTCGTTACCACCGGATTTTCAAAGCCAAAAACGGTGAAAATGGTGGCAGCAAACAGATGACGGGGGCAGCAGCTGAAGATACGGTGGTGGCGGTCCCACAAGGCACCACTGTCCGGGACCTGGATACCGGCGAGATTGTCGGTGACCTGGTCAAAAAGGGGCAAGAATTGGTGGTAGCCAAGGGTGGCCGTGGCGGCCGTGGTAACATGCGGTTCGCAACGGCGAAGAACCCAGCACCCGAAATTGCCGAAAATGGTGCCCCCGGTGAGGACCACTACCTTGAATTGGAACTGAAGATGTTAGCTGACGTTGGTTTAATTGGTTACCCGTCAGTTGGTAAATCGACACTCTTGTCAGTGGTTACCGGTGCCAAACCAAAAGTGGCTGCCTACGAATTCACCACCCTGGTACCGAATCTAGGGATGGTGATGTTACCAGATGGTCGGGACTTTGCCATGGCTGACATGCCCGGCTTGATTGAAGGTGCATCCAAGGGTGTTGGTCTGGGCCTTCAATTCCTCCGCCATATTGAACGGACCCGGGTCTTACTACATTTGATTGACATGAGCAGCGAAGACCAGGACAAAGCCATTAAGCGCTGGGCGTCAATCAACCACGAATTGGCTAACTATGATCCAGAATTATTGAAGCGGCCGCAGATCATTGTCGCTACAAAGATGGACATGCCGAATGCCCAAGAAAATCTGCAACGCTTCAAGGATCAGCTAAAGGATAAGGTTGATTCGATGCCGCCAATCTACGAGATTTCCGCAATCACGCATGCCGGTGTTGATGAACTGATGAAGGCCACCGTTGATGCGCTGGAGAAGGCACCGAAGTTCGACAGTGAAAGCCATGACGAGCAAGTTGCTAAAGAAGCCCATTACGGGGTCAAGGAAGCCGATGAACCGGCCTTCACGATTAGCCGTGATCCTGATGGCACCTGGGTCTTGTCCGGCAAGAAGATTGAGCGCCTGTTTGAGATGACCAACATGCAGCATGAAGACAGTCAGCTGCGTTTTGCCCGGCAGTTGCGGCACATGGGTGTTGACGATGCCTTGCGGGCAAAAGGAATTAAAGATGGCGACTCAGTCCGGATTGAGGACTTTGTCTTTGAGTTTGTGCAATAATGTGGTTGCTAGAAAGAGGAAAGATGTATGCAGATTGAATTTTTGGGGACGGGTGCTGGTTCGCCCAGCAAACAGCGAAATGTCTCCAGCTTGGCGTTGAAATTACTGGAAGAACGGAATTCAATTTGGCTGTTCGACTGTGGTGAAGCTACCCAGCACCAAATATTGAGGACCAATATTCGTCCCCGTAAAGTGGATAAGATTTTCATTACCCACCTTCATGGCGACCACATCTTTGGTTTGCCCGGTTTTCTAAGCTCACGTTCTTTTCAAGGCGGGAGTGGGCCGTTGACAATTTATGGCCCAGCCGGCTTAAAGGCGTTTGTTAATACGGCCTTGAAAGTCAGCGAGTCGCACTTGAACTACCCGCTGAAGTTTGTTGAGCTTAACCGGGGCGGCGAAATTTATCAGGATAATAAGTTTTCGGTTTTTGCGGCTAAACTAGATCATAAGATTGCCTGTTTCGGTTACCGCGTGGTTGAACATGATCATCCTGGCGAACTCCAGGTGGACGCGTTGAAGAAGGCAGGCATTCCATCTGGCCCGATTTATGGTCAACTCAAGGCAGGGAAGACGGTCAAGCTTCCTGATGGCCGGGTGGTTGACGGCCACGACTTCATTGGTCAGCCACAGAAGGGTCGCGTCGTAACCATTATTGGTGATACGCGTCAATCCAAGAATGCCGTCAAACTGGCAGAAAACGCTGATGTGCTGGTTCATGAATCAACCTTTGCCAAGGATGAGGCAAAGATGGCTCACAATTACTACCACTCAACCTGTGCCCAGGCTGCCGAAGTTGCTAAAGAAGCTCACGTTAAGCGATTGCTTTTGGATCACATTTCGGCACGCTATGTGGGGAAGGCAGCCTACCAGCTGGCTTACCAAGTGCATGACATTTTTCCGCACACGCGGGTGGTCAATGACTTTGATGAGATAGATGTGCCATTCGTTAAGAAAGGGGCCGATTAAAATGATGCGGCGATTAAAATCATTGCGGATGTTGCGTAACAAAATTGTGTTGATTACTGGTGGCTCCAGTGGCATTGGTAAGAACCTGGCCTTGGAAGCTGCCCGGCGTGGTGCCATTGTGGTCGTCTGTGGCCGTAATCAGGAGCGTCTGGACCGGGTTGTCAAAAAATGTTTGATCCTGTCTGGTCGGCCGGCCTTTGCATATCAACTCGATGTATTGGATCCGGATCAAATTGACCAGGTCTTGGATGAAGTGCGGCATGGCGTTGGTGAAATTGACGTCTTGATCAACGCGGCCGGTTTAGGCGACATGGTGGCAGTGGCCCGCGAGAGTCGCGCCTCGATGTCCAAGATGCTGAAGATCAACATGCTGGCTGTGATGTACCTTAGTCGCTGCGTGGCAAAGCAGATGATGGATCAAGGTTATGGAGCCATCATTAACATCGGCTCGCTGGCAGGCAAAATTCCGACGCCGAACAGTGCGGTTTATTCCGCTACGAAGGCCGGCTTGATCCAGTTCGATAACATCTTGCGGATGGAAGTGGCCGACTATGGTGTGCAAGTCTTAACCGTCAACCCTGGTCCCGTGGACACCAACTTCTTCAAGAAGGCGGACCCGGATGGCAGCTACTTGGCACACTTACCTAAGTGGATGATGATCAAACCTGAAGCCCTGGCCAAGACAGTTTGGGATAACGTTGGCTATAAGACCCGTGAGATCAATGTTCCTGGCTATACCTCAGCTATTAGCTGGATTTACCAAGCAATGCCGGGAATTGGCGACTGGGCAATAAAGAAGTTTTTTGATTTTCAACAGAACAAGAAAGATTTGTAAAAAGAAATAGAGCCCGTTGAAATGGCTCTTTTTCTTTTGTTTGGAGAGGAAAAAGATGTTGCAGGCAAAGTATCAATGGCAAGCAACCAAAGTAGATAATCAAGAATTGGTCCAGCAGATTGCCGACCAGTGTCAGCTGCCGACTGTTTTGGCCCAGCTGTTGGTTGCCCGTGGCTGCAAAGATTTAAAAGCAGCCCAATTATTTTTAAAGCCACAACTAGCAGAGATTAAGGAGCCCCACTACCTTCATGACATGGACAAGGCGGTGGCGCGGATCAAACAAGCCGTCGCAAATGGTGAACAGATTACCATCTATGGTGACTACGACGCTGACGGGATGACCAGTACGACGGTTTTATATGAGGCACTGGAAAGCCTGGGAAGCAAGGTTAATTACTTTATCCCCAACCGTTTTAAAGATGGCTACGGTCCTAACCAAGATGAGTATAAGCGGTTAATTGATGAAGGCACCCAGCTGATCGTGACGGTTGATAATGGGGTAACTGGTAAGGATGAAGTCGCTTATGCCAAAAGCCGTGGTGTGGACGTGGTCATCACCGATCACCACAAGCTTCCCGATGAACTGCCGGATGCCGTTGCCATTGTCCACCCCCAATATCCAGGTGCTGAATATCCTTACGCTGATTTGTCCGGAGTCGGGGTTGCCTTTAAGGTGGCTTGGGCCCTACTGGAAGAATTCCCGACTGAGATGTTGGACTTAGTGGCTATTGGTGAGATTGCCGACGTGGTCTCATTGGCTGGTGAAAATCACGCCCTGGTTTACTTTGGCCTCCAGCAGCTGCGTGCGGGTATGCGGCCTGGTATTCACGCCCTTGCCAAGTTAGCCAACGTGGATGAAGCACACCTCACTGATCAGGATATTGGCTTCCAAATTGCACCGCGCCTGAACGCATTGGGGCGGATTGCGGATGCCAATGATGGGGTTAAACTGCTGTCGACATTGGACGATGACGAGGCTGCCCAACTAGCCCAGCAGGTTGACCAGTGCAATAAGAAGCGTCAGGACCTAGTAAAGCAGATTTACGCGGAAGCATTGCAGAAAGCCCAAGCACCAGACAATTTGCGGCGTCAGACCTTGTTGATCGTTGGCCACGGCTGGCATCAAGGGGTTCTCGGCATTGTGGCTAGTCGACTGGTGGAGACGACGGGCAAGCCAACCATTGTGGCCAGTGTCGATCAGGGGCAATTGATTGCCAAAGGGTCAGGCCGGAGCGTTGATGGTTTCGACATTTTTGCTGCCTTAACCGACCATCGTGATTTAATGACGGCTTTTGGTGGTCATGCAATGGCGTGCGGCTTGTCCTTCAATATCGTCAAACTGCCACAGCTGTCGAAGGCACTAGAAATGGGGGCCAAAACGCAGAAAGTCGACCTGAGTAAAAAGCCGACCGTTCAATATGCCGGGACAATGACTGCCGACCAGTTGACCAAAGATTTCTATCAACAAATCCAACGGTTGGCTCCGTTTGGTCCCGACAATGAAGAACCACAATTTTGTCTGAAGCAGCCTAAAATTCAACAGGCACAATTAATTGGAGCGGACAAACAGCACCTGAAAATGCGGCTGGCCTCCAAGCAGGGAGGAATCGACCTCCTGGCTTTCAATCAAGCAGAACTACTGAAGGCCTTGTCTACCACTCCCGTCGATCTGTTGGTTAAACTGGGATTGAACCGTTGGAATGGTCAGGAGAATGCCCAACTAATGCTGACTGATTGTCATTTTGAGGGGCCAGTTATCGTTGATAATCGTCAGCAGGCGGTAACCGCCGCCACATTCCAGCAGCGGGTCAACTACCTCATCTTCAGTCCTGAATTACGCAAGAACGTGCAGGGTCATGCTAATGGACCGGTCTTGGGTCCTGATCAGCTTTCAGACGCTAAGCTAAACGGGGCTCCCTTATCAATGATCGATCTGCCAGAATCTTTGCAGCAGCTAGTTGATGTTTTGCAACAATTAAAAGGGGTTAGTGAATTGCGACTCGGTTTTCGGCAGTTTAAGGCCCGTCCTGTCTTTCAGATTCCAGGTCGTCAACAATTTGTCGCCTTTTATCAATTATTACGGAAAACACGAACAATTAATCTGAATCAACAGGCTGAACGACTAATTAATAGCTTAAAAATCGATCAAAATCAGTTAATTTTCATGATTCGAGTGTTTTTAGAGTTAAGATTTGTTACAATGAAAAATGGCTTTTTAAAGATCAGTGATCACGTTCAAGCGGGGGACTTAAAAGCAACCCAGCAATATCGCCAGGCCGAGCAATGGCAGGCGGTGGTCACGACCTTAGTAAAAAGTTCTTCGGCTCAACTCGGAGATTGGATTCGCCAACATTTAACTTTATGAAATTGAAGGAGATACGATTATGGCTTTAGATTTGCGCAAGTACGTAGCCAGCATTCCAGACTTTCCTGAAAAGGGGATTATCTATCGTGACATTCTGCCGCTGATGGCAGATGGTAAAGCTTTCAAGCAGGTAACCGATGAGCTGGTCGATTACGCAAAGAATAAACATGTTGATATGGTTGTCGGCCCTGAAGCACGGGGCTTCATTGTTGGATGCCCGGTTGCTTCTGCATTGGGCGTTGGCTTTGCACCCGCACGGAAGAAGGGTAAGCTGCCACGTCCTGCCATCTCTTCATCTTATGAACTTGAATATGGCAGTGCCACTTTGCAGATGGAAAACGATGCAATCAAACCAGGCCAGCGGGTTCTGGCGGTTGATGACTTGTTAGCCACTGGTGGAACCATTTCAGCAACCATCGATATGGTAGAACGTATGGGTGGTGTCGTTGTCGGCTGTGCCTTCATCATCGAGTTAAAGGATCTCCACGGTCGTGATAAGCTGAAGAACTATGATGTGAAGGCTTTGCTGGAATACTAAAGACAAGGGAGTAATTACATGTTAATTTTGCTTGTTTTTGGTGGCTTAATGCTGATTTTGTCAGTGTTCTACCTGATGAATTCCTGGCAACAGTATCACCAATGGAAATGGGCAACCTTCTTAGTGCTGATTAGTTTGGCGGCCACCGTTTATGGTGCAATCAATCTGCCATATTGGCACCGAAATTCTGCAAGCTCAGATAATAGTTCGCAGACCACGTCGCAGAGTTCCAAGAAGAACATTAAGGAATTCTCGAATAACGGCTTGCAGGCGCAAAATGGTGCAACCCAGAGTCAAAAAGAAGATGCTATCTTGCGTCAATTACAGAAGGGATACGCCAAGATGGGCAGTGTCGAGTTCGATCGGTCGAGCAAGACATTCAAGATTGAACCCAATGCTGACAGTGATAATGGCAAGGCTCTGAATGCCATCATGCAGAACCCAAGCCAGGCTGATCAAGCGGGATGGCCATCATTAACCAAGTCGTTGTGCAAGACATCGGCTGCATTGAAGAAGTCACTGGGTGACGGCTACACGCTGAGTTTGATGAAGCCGGGTGACAACAACAGTGCAATGTTCTCGGCCAAGGACGGCAGCGAGAGCTACAACGCAATCAAATAAACATTAACGAATAAAAGCTTCATAATCGTGTCTAATCAGTCAACGATTGTGAAGCTTTTTTATCAATATATAAACTGTTAGCCACAATTCTTGATCTCGATAGCTAACAAAAAAGCCTTTGTACCAACGACAAACGTTGATACAAAGGCATTTCTATTAAGGAGAGTACAGGATTCGAACCTGCGCGCCCATTCAACATGGGTTCGTCGGATTTCGAGTCCGATGCATTACCACTCTGCCAACTCTCCATAGTGGTATTGAGATATTCCAATACAGTTAAATATTATAACATAGAATGAATGATGAGCAACTTGAATAATTCGTTGGTAATGTCGCTAATTTAACTAAAAGCTGGTTTGTAGTCACATAAATCAACAAAGTTTGTCATTAACGTCTGCTATGCGTTATAGTGGCATTAATTACTTGAAAACGAGAGGAGATAAAAAGTTGGCAGAACTTGATTGGTGTCTGCGGATGATCTTAGCTGCTTTTTGTGGTGGTGTAATCGGTTTTGAACGTAAGAGCAAGGCCAAAAGTGCCGGTATTCGGACCCATGCTTTGATCGCAATTGGTGCTGCAATGGCAATGGTCGTTTCAAAGTACGGTTTCTTTGACCTGCTTTCGATCACGCATTCCAACTGGGGACTGGATCCTTCCCGAATTGCCGCCCAGGTTGTCAGCGGCATTGGTTTCTTAGGTGCCGGGACCATTTTTATCAGTCGTAATAGCAACATAATTAACGGGCTGACAACCGCTGCCGGCATTTGGGTCACTGGCGAGATCGGGATGGCCTACGGAAGTGGCTTGTACGGTGTTGGTGCTGTGGGAACCATTTTCGTTATCATTGCCGAGATTCTTGGTAAATACTTTGACCAATTTGCGGCTAAGCTGGGGAAGAATGTTTCCTGGTTTATCGAAATTGATGGGAACATTGAGCAACTAGAAGCTGTTGTTCAGCAACTAAATCAGTATTTTGTGCGTCCGGTTGATTATTCCATTTACAGTTATAACGAAAAGGTCATTTCATTCCGGATTTTTGGCAAACTAAAGAGCAGCGTTAAAACAGACGAGATCTTTAATCTATTGATTGCAATGGATAGAGTTAAAAGTGCTGACCTCGAGTAACGGTCGATTTTGGGTTTAGATAGCACGAACATCAACGCGACAACATTTTCCCTGGCTGACATTGATCTCTTGATTCTTCGATTTAAGGAAGTCCTTGTCGTTCTGTGATGATTATGATAATATTAGAAAATAATTAGAGTATCATAATAAACACGATGAAAGGGGACGTTTCGATGTCACGCAAAGTTGGAGTTTTAGGTATGGGTCACGTAGGGTCAACAGTGGCTCACTACATCGTGGCGAATGGTTTTGCTGATGACCTGGTCCTGATTGACAAAAATGAGGGAAAAGTTAAAGCGGATGCCTTAGATTTTGAAGACGCAATGGCTAACCTGCCTTTCCACACCAATATTACGGTGAACGACTACAGTGCTTTAGCAGATGCGGATGTACTGGTATCAGCAGTTGGTAACATTAAACTGCAGGACAATCCAAACGCTGACCGTTTTGCTGAATTGCCATTCACTTTCGCTGCAGTTCAGGAAGTTGCTCAAAAAGTTAAGGAAAGCGGATTTCACGGTAAAATCGTGGTTATTACCAACCCCGTTGATGTAATCACTTCTCTCTACCAGAAAGTAACTGGCCTGCCGAAGGGTCATGTCATCGGTACTGGTACTTTACTGGACTCTGCACGGATGAAACGGGCAGTGGCTGCACGCTTGCATGTAGATCCACGTTCAGTTGCTGGTTACAACTTAGGTGAACACGGGAATTCACAGTTCACAGCTTGGTCAACTGTCCGCGTATTTGATCAACCAATTACTCAGTTAGCCAAGGCAAAAGGTCTGGATTTAGATGAACTGGACCATGAGGCCAAAATGGGTGGCTGGACCGTCTTCCAAGGCAAGAAATACACTAGCTACGGGGTTGCAACTGCCGCTGTTCGTCTGGTCAACGTCATCCTGTCGAATTCATTGACTGAGCTGCCAGTATCTAACTTCCGCGAAGAATACGGGGTATACTTGTCTTACCCAGCAATTGTTGGCCGTGATGGGGTAGTTGCCCAGTCACAGCTCGACTTGACCGAAGAGGAATTACAAAAGCTGCAAACTTCTGCTAACTTCATCAAAGAGAAGTTCCAGGAAAGCTTAAATGCTGATAAATAAGCAAACGGACTACTCTGTCTGCTGAGCAACAATCGACCTTCAGCGTTCATATTTGAACGTTGGAGGCCTTTTTGTGCTGGCACAGAAAAAGATTCTGCTACCGACCATCCACGTTAATTCTTGTTTCATCGTAAACCGTCATTTAAAATAGGTTAGCGAATTGCAATAAGTTAACATTAACGCAAAAGAGGACGGGAGAAACAGGTATGAAGATTGGAATTGATGAAATGCGCTTTGCGACGACGCCATACTATCTGAGCATGACTGACTTGGCCCATGCGCGAGGTGAAGATCCGAACAAGTATTTGATCGGGATTGGGCAGGAAAAGCAGGCAGTGGTGCCGCCAACCCAAGACATCGTCACGTTAGGAGCTCAGGCAGCCGCAAAACTCCCTGCGGATAAGCTAAAGCGGGTGCGCACGATCATTGTGGCAACCGAATCCGGAGTCGACAATTCCAAAGCCAGTGCAATGTACATCAAGCATCTGTTGAAGTTGGACGACAATATCCGGGTGATCGAATTGAAAGAAGCCTGTTATGCCGCGACGGCCGGTTTGCAGTTTGCCAAGGGCATGGTTACCCTAGAACCGCAGACCTATGTTCTAGTCATTGCGGCCGACATTGCGCGCTATGGTTTAAACACTCCCGGGGAAGTTACGCAAGGTGCAGGGGCGGTGGCCATGCTTGTAGCCGCTAACCCCCACGTCATGACCATTGAACCTGGTGCGGTTTCATACAGCCAGGATTTGATGGACTTTTGGCGCCCGCTGTATGCGACTGAGGCAATGGTGGATGGCAAGTACTCGACCAATGTTTACATCGATTTCTTCCAACACACCTATCAGCGGTACTTGCAGCAAACTGGCCTCAGCCTAGAAGATTTCACTGCTCTGATTTTTCACTTGCCATTTACCAAGATGGGAAAGAAGGCGTTGGAATCGCTGCTGGGTGACCGTGACGATCAAGTTGCCAAACGGCTGCGCGACCAGCTGAAAGCCGAACAGGTTGATTGTCGGTCGGTTGGCAACCTCTATACCGGCTCGCTTTACCTAGGCTTGATGTCATTGATCCAACATGGGTCAGTGGCAGCCGGCGACCGGATTGGATTGTTCAGCTACGGGTCAGGTGCAGAAGGCGAGTTCTATACCGGCATTTTGCAGCCAGATTTCCATGACCATGTCGAACAATTGGACGGTCCATTAAATGCTCGTCAACAGGTAACTGTCGCAGAGTATGAAGACATGTTTAACCAGCAATTAGGGATGAAGCCCGAAGATATTGAATTTGACCTGACCAAGGATCATTCGCGCTTCCTCTTAGCTGGGCAACGTGATCATCAGCGCCAATATGTTGACCGGGACAATTAAAAAAGCGGAGCACTCATCGTCAAGTGCTCCGCTTTGTAATTTTAAAGATCGGTTTTAATAGATGTCGTCACGGAATAGGCCAACCACTTTGCCAAGGATTTTGACGTTTTTCAAGATGATTGGTGCCATCGTATCGTTTTCAGGTTGCAGGCGGTAGTGGCCGTCTTCCTTGAAGAAACGCTTGCAAGTGGCTTCATTGTCGTCCGTCATGGCGATGACGATATCACCGTTATTAGCGGTGGATTGACGACGCACAATCACTTTATCGCCATTTAAGATGCCAATGTTGATCATCGAAGTCCCTTGGATGGTCAACATGAACAGATCGTCATGGTCTTGGATCGAAGGCGGAATGGGGAAGAAGTCGGTGGCATCCTGTTCAGCCAAGATTGGTTCACCGGCAGCAACCACACCAAGCAGGGGAATCTTATCCTGAGTTGGCTTAACGCCTAAAGCATCCAATCCAGCCGGGGTCAATTCCAAAGCCCGTGGTTTAGAAGGGTCCTTTGTCAGATAACCCTTGGCAATAAGGCGGTTGATGTGGCCATGAACGGTCGAAGTTGACGACAAGCCCACGGCGGCACCAATTTCCCGAACCGTTGGCGGATAGCCTTGGTTGGCGACTTGTTTATGGATATAGCTGAGAACAGCCATCTGTTTATTTAATGCATTTCTTGGCATGATTGCACTCCATTCCGTTAAGCTAGTGTAATTTTATCATATGTTAGCGACCATGTAAAACATATGTTCGAATTCATGATTCTTGAATTTAACCACTAATCTGGTTAGACTTTTAGACAGTTAATCGATGAAAGGAAGGTCATTTTAATGGCTGAAGAAAATGAACAAGACCGTTTGTTGAAGCGGATTAACGAACTGGCACATAAAAACAAGGCTGAAGGATTAACGGAAACCGAAAAAAAAGAACGCGAACGTCTGCGTAATGAATACTTGAAGAACTTCCGGGAAGCTTTCCGTCAGCGTTTGGAACAAACTAAATTTGTCGACAAGTCAGGTAAGGACATCACTCCTGAAAAGCTGCGCGAGATTCAACGCAAACGGGGCTTACGCAAAGATTAGTTCTTAAGATCGCTTTTATTTCCCGTTTATTTCTAGTATCATGATATAGACTGATTAATTTAAGGAGGGGAACGTTTTGGGACTGACGATTGCCTTAGTGATCTTGGCACTGCTTGTCGGCGTTGTAATCGGCTTTTTCGGTGCCCGGGCTTATATGAAGAATTATCTCCGCAACAATCCACCGATTGATGAAAACATGCTGCGGACTATGATGATGCAGATGGGCCAGAAGCCATCTGATCGTAAGCTGCACCAAATGGTAAATACGATGAAGGCACAAGCAAAGCGTGCTAAATAATTCTGCTATTCAATTGATAGCAAAAAGAGCTTTGACATTCACCGACTGAATGTCAAAGCTCTTTTTAGTTGATTCAATGTTAGAAATGATCATTGGCTGGCTTTTCCGGCATGTCATAATGGAATGTCGGGTCGAGTTCCTTATCCAGTTGGTCAAAAGCAGCCTGCATCTTTTGTTCAAGTTCGGCCTGCTTTTCTTTGGTCAACCGTTCATGCCGGTCAATGTAAATGGGATCGCCGAAATTGATCTTCCGCTTCTTGCGGCTAAAAAGGGCGCCAAAAGACAATGGGCCTTGATAGACAGCAGGAACCAACGGCACACCCGCCATTTTAGCAATCATCACTGCGCCACCCTTTAGTTTAGATGAATAGCGGGATCCAGAAGGAAAGATGATCGTTGACAGGTCGGTCTTTTTCAATAATTTGACTGGCGTACTAATTGCGGATGGTCCCGGATGAACACGGTCAACAGGAAACGCATTTAGCTTGCGCAAGAACCAGTTGGCAAAGGAATGGGTGAACAATTCTTTTTTGGCCATGAAGCTGAATTTCTTGGGGTAAACAGAAATGGCCAGCAGGACTGGGTCCATCCAAGTGCGGTGCGGAGCGATCAACACGTAGTTGCCACTCGGAATCTTTTCTTTATTTTTAATCAGTGGTCGACCATTGATTAAGGTGATTAATGGTCCCACAATATGGACTAATGTATTATATAGCATTAAAATAACCTCGTTTTTACTTCTTTAAATAGTATAGCGATCATAGTAAGAGATGCAAGCAGGAGGAAGCAGATGAAGGATAACCCAGAGCTTAAACCAAATGAACGGATTGACCACCTTGATAGCCAGGGAATCCAGATCATCCAAAGCAGCGAAGTCTTTGCTTTTTCCCTGGATGCAGTCCTATTAGCGGACTTTGTGCGGCCTAACCATCGTCGGCGCTTGCAAACCGTTGATCTTTGTGCCGGCAACGGGGCCATTGCACTGTTTATGCACCGTAAACTGGGCGGAAAAGTGACCGCTGTCGAATTACAGCCCCGGTTAGCGGATATGGCCAAGCGCAGTGTCATTTTAAACCATCTTCAGGACCGTTATCGTGTCTTGCAGGCGGATGTTAATGATATCTATTCTTACCTGCCCAAAGACTCGGCAGACATCGTGACTTGCAATCCGCCATACTTTAAGAGTCTGCCGACTAGCCAGAAGAATCCCAATCATTACCTGGCCTTGGCACGGCACGAATTAACCATCAACTTAGCTCAGGTGGTGGATAAGATGGCGGGGCTGTTGAAGATGAACGGCAAGGGTTACTTGGTGCACCGACCGGAACGGCTGCCAGAAATATTAATGGAGTTAGTCAATCATCGTCTGCAGCCCAAGCGCCTTCGTTTTATCTACCCGAAAGCCGGTAAGGAAAGCAATATGGTGTTGATCGAGTGTATCAAGGATGGCAAACCAGGTGGCACAATTATTGATCCGCCCTTCATCGTGGGTGACGATAATGGTAACTATACACCCGCCGTTCAAGCACTTTTGCATGGTGTCAACAACGGGCACGAATAGGTGGCAGGCAATCGATGACAGAAGAACCTTATTATATATATGTCTTGCATTGTGCAGACAACAGTCTCTACTGTGGCTCTACCGATGACGTCCAGCGGCGTTTTCACACCCATCAGCAGTTTAAGGGTGCCAAGTATACCCGGGTGAAATCGCGCCACCCCTTGAAATTGATCTTTTCCCAGCGCTTCGACAACAAGCATGATGCTTTGAGCGCCGAATATCATTTCAAACACCAATCACGGGCAAAGAAGTTGAAATATCTGGCAGAACATGGAGTTGATATCCACCCTTTAAATAATTAAGATGGCTTTTTGATTTAGCTTGCATCGCGCGGGCTTTTTTTGTATACTGTTTGCTGGTGCTAATTGCACACTTCACACCTGTTGCGATAAGATCCAGGGTGCCTTTGGGTTTGGAGCTTAGTTGAACGACAGGGAGGAAAAAACTATTTGGAGGTATATTTCATGTCTGTTGTTACTATGAAGCAATTGCTTGAAGCTGGTGTCCACTTTGGTCACCAAACTCGTCGTTGGAATCCTAAGATGAAGCCGTACATCTTCACTGAACGTAACGGTATTTACATCATTGACCTGCAAAAGACGGTTAAGATGATCGACTCCGCTTACAACTATGTCAAGGACACGGTTGCTAAGGGCGGCATCGTTCTGTTCGTTGGTACTAAGAAGCAGGCTCAGGATTCAATCGAAGAAGAAGCTACCCGTGCCGGCATGTTCTACGTTAACCATCGTTGGTTAGGTGGGACGCTGACTAACTGGAAGACCATCCAGTCACGGATCCAGCGTTTGAAGGAACTGAAGAAGATGTCAGAAGATGGCACTTTTGATGTTCTGCCAAAGAAGGAAGTTTCCGTATTAACTAAGCAACGTGAAAAGCTGGAACGTTTCCTTGGTGGTATTGAAGATATGCCACGGATCCCAGATGTTATGTACATCGTTGACCCACACAAGGAACAAATTGCGGTTCATGAAGCACAAAAGCTGCACATTCCAATCGTAGCTATGGTTGACACGAACACTGATCCTGACGACATCGATGCTATCATCCCATCAAACGATGATGCCATTCGTGCCGTTCGTCTGATCACTTCCAAGATGGCTGATGCTTGTGTTGAAGGTAAGCAAGGCCAAGACCAGCAAAAGGCTGCTGAATCAGACAGTTCTGCCGATGCAGATGACCAACAACAAGAAGTATCTTCAGATGATCTGCAAAACCTGAAGAACCATGTTGAAGGCGACAAGTAAAATAGTTTAAACTTAGGCTGTTTTGCAGTTGGACCATCGTGGCCTGAGTGCAGACGGCCTTTTTTATTAAAAATGATCATATTTTAAGGAGAGATAACAATGGCTCAGATTAAAGCTGCCCAAGTAATGGAATTACGTAAAAAGTCCGGTGCCGGTATCATGGATGCTAAGAAGGCATTGGTTGAATGTGATGGTGACATGGACAAGGCCATGGATTACCTGCGTGAAAAGGGGATTGCCAAGGCTGCCAAGAAGAGTGGCAAGGTTGCTGCTGAAGGTTTAACTGACATCGAAATCGATGGCAACACGGCTGCAATCGTTGAATTAAACTCCGAAACGGACTTCGTTGCTGCTTCCGATCCATTCAAGGCTGCACTGAAGGATGTTACCAAGCAAATCGTTGCTAACCAGCCAAAAGACGTTGACGCTGCATTGGCAATGAAGACGGCTACTGGTACTTTAAAGGAAGATCTGACCGAAACTACCCGGAAGACCGGTGAAAAGGTAAGCCTGCGTCGGTTCGAAGTATTGAAGAAGGACGATGGCGACAACTTCGGTGCTTACCTGCACCAAGGTGGCCGGATCGCTGCTTTAGTTGTGCTTACGGGCGCTGACGAAGCAACTGCTAAGGACGTCGCAATGCACGTTGCTGCTGTTAACCCTGAATTCATGACCAAGGATGACGTTCCTGAAGACCGTATGAACCATGAACGCGAAGTCTTCAAGGAAGAAACCCTGAATGAAGGCAAGCCAGCTAAGATCGTTGACAAGATTGTTGAGGGTCGTCTGCACAAGTTCTTGTCTGAAATCTGCCTGGAAGACCAAGCCTTCGTTAAGGACAGTGACAAGACGGTTGGTCAATACGTTGCTTCCAAGGGTGGCAAGCTGAAGGCCTTTGTTCGTTACGAAGTCGGTGAAGGAATCGAAAAGAAGCAGAGCAACCTTGCCGATGAAATCCAGCAAGAATTAAACCGCTAATCGCTTTTACCGAATATAACGGTTGATTTAGCAAAATAATGCTTGAAGAGGCCGGGAATTTCCCAGCCTTTTTGACCATCTAGGATTAAACACGGCTAGGAGGAACATTTATGGCTGCTGATATTAAATATAAACGTGTGGTACTGAAGCTCAGTGGGGAAGCTTTAGCCGGTGACCAAGGCTTTGGCATTAACCCACCTGAACTGAAGACCGTCGCTAAGGAAATTAAAGAAGTTCACGCAATGGGCGTCCAAATCTGTATCGTCGTTGGTGGCGGTAACATGTGGCGCGGGGTTACTGGTGAAAAACTGGGGATGGAACGTGCCCAAGCTGACTACATTGGTATGCTGGCAACGATTATGAACGCATTATCATTACAGGACGCATTGGAAGGCATCGGGGTTGAAACCCGGGTTCAGACTTCCATTGAAATGCGTCAGATTGCGGAACCTTACATTCGCCGCAAAGCAATTCGGCACCTGGAAAAGGGTCGGGTCGTTATCTTTGCCGGCGGTACTGGCAGTCCATACTTCTCCACCGACACTACCGCTGCATTGCGGGCAGCTGAAATGAATGCCGATGCCATCTTGATGGCGAAGAATGGTGTTGATGGTGTCTACTCCGCTGATCCAAAGAAGGATCCAAACGCTAAGAAGTATGCACACCTGACCCACATGGACATTTTGGACAAGCACCTGCATGTCATGGACTCGACTGCAAGTTCAATGTCCATGGACAATCACATTCCATTGGTAGTCTTTAACCTGAATACCCCTGGCAACATCGTCAAGGTTGTTAAGGGTGAACATATTGGAACCACAATTGAGGGGGACTAATTTATGAACGGAGACGATATTTTAAAAACGGCCAAAGAAAAGATGGGTAAGTCTGGTGACGCTTTGCAGCGGACTTTAGCTGACATTCGTGCCGGCCGTGCCAACGCCAGCCTTTTGAATCCGGTCAAAGTTGATTACTACGGTGCACCAACACCGTTGAACCAAATGGCTTCGATCACGGTTCCAGAAGCTCGGCAGTTGTTGATCACGCCTTACGACAAGTCGACGTTAAAGGACATTGAACGGGCCATTTACGAATCCAACTTAGGCCTGACACCACAAAACGATGGTGAAGCCATTCGCTTAATCATTCCACAATTGACGGAAGACCGGCGTAAGGAACTGGTTAAACAAGTCAAGGCTGAATTGGAAAAGGCTAAGGTTGCCGTTCGTAACGTTCGTCGTGAAGCCATGGATGACCTGAAGAAGGGCAACAAAGATGGCGACTTCAACGATGACGTTTTCCATGATCTTGAAGATAAGGTCCAAAAGGAAACGGATAACGGCATTAAGAACTTGGAAAACATCGCCAAGGATAAGGAAGACGAATTGATGTCCAATTAATTTGTTGACCAGTTAATCGCAATAACGTGGCAAGGCCTTAGTGTCGTTTGCCACGTTTTTGTGTATCAGATATGTTATAAGCATAGTAGAGGAATAGTGCATAATCTGGTAGAATGATGGTTGTTGAATTTTGCAAATTGGAGGGTGCAAGGATTGGCCAAAGAAATCAATCAAGATTCAGAACAGCCTAAATTAGACATGGCACGCATCCCGAAACACATTGCGATCATTATGGATGGCAATGGGCGATGGGCACAAGCACGGCATTTGCCACGAGTGGCTGGTCACCAGCAGGGAATGGAAACGGTCAAGAAGGTCACAATGGCGGCGTCGGGCCTCGGCGTGAAAGTATTGTCGTTGTACGCTTTCTCAACTGAAAATTGGAAGCGGCCCGCCAGCGAAGTCAGTTTCCTGATGAATCTGCCAATCCGCTTCTTTAACTCTTTTGTGCCTGATTTGGTAAAGAATAACGTTAAGGTAACGGTGATGGGTGACATCAGCCGCTTACCGAAGAAAACGCAAAAAGCAGTTAATGATGCAATGGCTGACACAGCGCACTGTGATGGCATGATCTTGAACTTCGCCCTCAATTATGGTGGTCGTGACGAAATTGTTCGCGCTGCGCAAAAACTGGCTCAAAAAGTTCAAGCGGGACAACTTGATCCAGAACAGATTGATGAAGCGACCTTTGGCAAGTGCCTCATGTCTGATCAGTTGGTACCATACCAAGATCCCGATTTGTTGATCCGGACCAGTGGTGAAGAGCGGTTGAGTAACTTCATGCTCTGGCAGGTGGCCTACAGTGAGTTCGTCTTCATGCCTGAACACTGGCCAGACTTTGACGGTACTCTTTTGAAACGGGCGATTGTTGAATTTCAACAGCGTCACCGTCGTTTTGGTGGATTGAAAAACAAATAGGTAGGTGGAAATTTTGAAAACACGAGTAATTACAGCCATTATTGCCTTGGCAATCTTCATACCGTTGATCATTATTGGCCATCTGCCATTGACCATCGCTGCGATTGCTTTAGGCATTGTTGCCATGTCGGAAATTCTGATTATGAAAAAGATGTTTTTGACGTCTTTCCCGGCAATCATTTCCTATTTGGGAGTTGCGATCATGATTGTGCCAAGCAATTGGTTGAGCTTTTTGCCTGGTCATTTTAATCGGCTGACGACCTTTTATTTGATGATTATGCTGATTCTGTTGCATACTGTCATTCACAAGGTGCGGTTTAGTTTTGATGATGCCGGTGTCGTTGTTCTGGGCATGTTGTACATCGGAATGGGCTTCAACTGTTTCATCGCTGCCCGGGCAGTCAACTTCCAGACTTTGCTTTATGGCATGTTGATCGTCTGGCTGACTGATAGCGGGGCTTACCTGTTTGGCCGGGCCTTTGGTAAGCACAAGCTGGCACCACGGGTTAGCCCGCATAAGACCTGGGAAGGCTCCATTTGCGGAACCATTTTTGCTGCGGTCATCCTGGCCGTGTACCTGTACTTTATCCCGGTTGGCTACCATTCTTGGTTGTTAATGGTCCTGATGACGATCTTACTGTCGATCTTGGGTCAATTTGGCGACTTGGTTGAATCCGCTCTGAAGCGTTACTACGGGGTCAAAGACTCTGGTAAGATTCTGCCAGGACATGGTGGAATTTTGGATCGGTTTGACAGTATGCTGATGGTCATGCCCGCACTGTATCTGTTAGGCATTATCTAATTAATACTGAGGTGACTCTTTGATAATCACAATTATTACATTCATTATCGTCTTCGGGGTCCTGGTACTTGTCCACGAGTTTGGCCACTATTACTTTGCCAAACGCGCGGGGATTTTAGTGCGCGAATTTTCCATTGGCATGGGTCCAAAGATTTGGTGGAGCCAGCGCAATGGGACGACTTACACCATCCGGATCCTGCCTTTGGGTGGCTACGTACGGATGGCCGGAATGGATGATGAAGATGATGAAATCCGTCCGGGGACGCCGGTGACGATCCAGTTGAATGACGATCAAGAGGTTGTCACGATCAACGCCTCAGATAAAACCGGTCTGTTTCAAGGCTTACCGTTACAGGTAGTGGCCAAAGACCTGGTTGATGATTTATGGATCAAGGGTTACGTCAATGGCGACGAAAGTGAAGTCAAAACGTTCAACGTCAACCACGATGCCTCGATTATCGAAAAGGATGGCACAAAGGTTCGGATTGCACCGCGGGACGTGCAGTTCAATTCTGCAACACTGCCGGCGCGGATGATGACCAACTTTGCCGGCCCGATGAATAATTTCATCTTGTCGTTAGTGGTTTTCATCATCTTGGGCTTCACCTTGCCAGGCATCCCGACGAACAGCAATCAATTAGGTGAGGTTAAGACGGGCTCAGTCGCCGCACGGGCTGGACTAGTTACTGGCGACCGGATCGTCAAAGTTCAAGGCAAGCGCACAGCAAACTGGCAGAGCTTAGCCACTAACATTTCCAGTCGTCCGGGCAAGAGTACCCGTTTGGAGTATGTTCGTGATCACAAGACCTACCACGTAACCGTCAAGCCAAAGAAGGTTCGTGAAGGACATGAAGTGATTGGCCAAATTGGTATTATGGAAAAACAGAAACACGGCTTTGCTGACCGGCTCCGTTACGGTTGGCGACAATTTGTTTCTGCAGGGACCTTGATTTTTACCGTTTTAGGTCATATGTTTACACATGGCTTTAGTTTAAACGACCTTGGTGGACCAGTGGCCATTTACGCTGGGACCTCTCAAGCGGCAGCCTTAGGGGTCAACGGGGTGCTCAATTTCTTAGCACTCCTCTCGATTAACCTGGGGATCGTGAACCTGTTGCCGATCCCGGCTCTGGACGGTGGCAAATTATTGTTGAACATTATTGAAGCCATTATCCGGCGACCAATCCCTGAAAAAGCCGAGGGTGTTGTTACCTTAATTGGCTTTGCTTTTCTATTGTTATTAATGATTTTAGTTACCTGGAATGATGTCCAGCGTTACTTTATTAAATAAGAATTGAAGGAGAATTTGTCATGAAACAATCAATGATGCTGATTCCGACGAAGAAGGAGGCACCGGCTGACGCGGAAGCCCTGAGTCACAAGATGATGGCGCGTGCCGGTTATATTTACCAGATCTCTGCAGGTGTATGGTCATACCTGCCATTGGCCTACCGGGTGATCCGGAAGGTGGAGAACATTATCCGGGATGAAATGGATAAGGCGGGCGCCGTTGAAATGAAGATGCCTGCTCTATTGCCGGCCGAATTGTGGAAGGAATCTGGTCGTTACGAAACATATGGTGATAATCTCTTCAAGCTGAAGGATCGTCGTGACCGTGAATTCATCTTGGGCCCAACCCATGAAGAGAGTTTCACGGAAGTTATTCGTGACAGCATCAAGTCATACAAGAAGTTGCCACTGGTTGTTTACCAGTTGCAAGACAAGTTCCGTGATGAAGATCGTCCCCGTTATGGGATTCTCCGTGGTAAGGAATTTGAAATGCTGGATGCTTATTCCTTCACTGCTGATAAGGCCGGTTTGGACAAGATGTATGACCTGCAAGAACAGGCTTATCGCAACATCTTTGACCGAGTGGGCCTGAATTACAAGGTGATTTTGGCTGATTCTGGAACGATGGGTGGTAAGAACTCGCAGGAATTCTCTGCTCCAGCTGAAGTTGGTGAAGACACGATCGTCTACACGGATGGTGACTATGCCGCCAACCTGGAAAAGGCAACCAGCAAGTTCACCGGCAAGCAGCAGCATGCGGAACCAGCTGAATTGGAAAAGAAGGCAACGCCGGGCGCTCACACGGTTGATGAGGCCGCTGAAAGCTTAGGCATGGATGCCAACCAAATCCTGAAGTCCATGTTCTTTATGGCCAAGATGGGTGAAAATAAGTTCCAGCCGGTAATGGTACTGATGCGGGGTAATGATGAAGTTAACGAGACCAAGGTGCAAAATGCCTTGGGTGCTGAAGACCTGACTTTGGCAACTGAAGAACAGGCGGCAAAGTACCTCGGTGCCCACCCTGGTTCATTAGGTCCTGTTGGCGTTGGCAAGGAAGTTAAGATCCTGGCTGACAAGTATGTCCAGGTGCTGGTTAACATGGCTTGTGGAGCCAACGATGATGGTCACCACTTTGTTAATGCCAATATTGACCGGGACTTCCGCGTTGACCAGTTCGGCGACTTCCGGATGGTTCAGGAAGGCGAAATTGCTCCTGATGGCCGGCCAATCAAGTTCACCCGTGGGATCGAAATTGGTCATATCTTCAAGCTGGGGACCCACTATTCCGACGTTTTAGGCGCTCAGGTGCTGGATCAAAATGGTCGGCAGACCGATGTTGTCATGGGTTGCTACGGGATTGGTGTTACCCGTCTCTTATCTGCCATTGCGGAACAGAAGGCGGATGACAATGGCCTGGTTTGGCCTGACAGCATTGCGCCGTTTGATGTTCACGTCATTCCGGTCAACGTCAAGAAAGACGATCAGGTCAAGGTGGCTAATGATGTCACCAAGCAACTTGAGGATGCTGGCTTAGAGGTCTTGGTTGACGATCGTAAAGAACGTGCCGGCGTGAAATTCGCCGATTCCGACTTGATTGGGATTCCACTGCGGATCACCGTTGGTAAGAAGGCCGGCGATGGGATCGTAGAAATCAAGATCAGAGAGACCGGTGAAACACTGGAAGTCAAAACGGCTGAAGTGGTCAATACCATCAAGATCTTATTGAAACAACTAAATAACACGGATACTGATTCCGAAGAAAAATAATGAACGTTTATGACGTGGCTGGGTAGTTAACTCCATATCGATTTAACAGCAGCCACGTTTTTATATCTGATGAGGTGAAAAAAGTGGCATTAAATGCCGAAGAAAAATTTGATAAGCTGACCGATCAAATTCAGTACCAAGATCCTGCCTTGAAGGGTGGACGCGTCGATCAGGTAGTGGTTCACCAAAAGTCGCGGTGCTGGGACTTACACCTATATTTCCCGCAGGTTTTGCCTTTCAAGGTATATCACGAACTGGTGCACCGTCTGCAGATGTCCTTTCAAGAACTCGCCCATGCCGATGTCAAGATTGTTATTAGTACTGACACCGACACACCCGACAGCAAGCTGATTGGTGACTACTGGCGTTTCTTGGTCAACGAAGAAGTTGGCACCAGCGGAATGGGCTTTGAACTCGCTGAGCAGACCATGCCAGAGGAACACAATGGTCGCCTGGAATTGACGCTGGAAAACGAGAAGGTCAAGGAGTTTGTCATCCATAATTTCTTGGGAAAGATTCAGCAAGCCTATGGTGACGCCGGTTTTCCGGACTTCAACATTCATCCAGTGGTGGACGAAGATGCTGCAGCGGCACAGTTAAAGGAATTGAAGGCCCAACAGGAGAAGGCGGATGCGGCACTGGTGCAGAAGGCGATGTCGCAGATTAAGACACACCAGGCGCAACGCAAGCAAGCGGCCGCCAAAGCAGTCAGTGATGGTCCGGCCCAAATTGGGAAGGTGATCAACGACCAAGCCGAAGTCCGGCAGATGGAGACCATCACCGAAGAAGAGCGTAATGTCGTGGTCGAAGGTTACATCTTCTCGAAGGACGTTAAGGAATTACGGTCCGGCCGTCAGCTGATGATTCTGGAGATCACCGACTATACGTCATCGATTTCGGTCAAGAAGTTCTCGCGTGATGAAAAGGACGAGGCCGCCTTCAAGCAGTTTAACGAAGGTGAATGGGTCAAAGTGCGTGGCTCAGTCCAGGAAGATAGTTTCATGCGCGACCTGACGCTGAATGCGTATGACATCAACCTGGTATCGCACCCGGTTCGCGAGGACAAAGCGGATAAGTACGACAAACGGATTGAATTGCATTTGCACACCACGATGTCTACCATGGACGCCACCAATAGCATCAGCGAGTACGTCAAACAGGCCATTAAGTGGGGGCAACCAGCCATTGCCATCACCGACCATGCCGGAGTCCAGGGATTCCCGGAAGCCTTCAAAGCCTCCTATGATGGCAAGAAGAAGGAGCACAAGATCAAGATGCTCTATGGTGTTGAAGCCAATGTCGTTGATGACGGGATCCCGCTGGTCTACAACGAGGACCATCAAGTGCTGGACGGCTCAACCTATGTGGTCTTTGACGTGGAAACATCAGGGTTGTCGGCCATCTACGACCGGGTAATCGAACTGTCAGCCAGCAAGATGAAGAATGGTGAAGTGATTGACCGTTTCGACGAATTCATTGACCCTGGTTTCCCACTGTCGGAACAGACGACGGCTTTGACGAGCATCACTAACGAAATGGTGCATGGTTCAAAGAGCGAAGAAGAAGTCTTTAAGATGTTCCGCGATTTTTGCGGAGACGCCATCATCGCTGGGCATAACGTTTCCTTCGATATGGGCTTCATGAACACCGGTTACCGTCGTCACCACATGCCGGAAATTTCGGCACCGGTGATTGACACCTTGCCGCTGGCTCGTTTCCTGTATCCGAACCTGGGTAGTTACCGGCTCAACACCCTGAGTAAACGTTTCAAGGTTGCTTTGGCCCACCACCACCGGGCTAACTACGATGCCGAAGCCACTGGCCATTTGCTGCACTTGTTCTTGAAAGACGCCGAGAAGCGTTATGACATCAAGTATGTTGACGATCTGAACAAGCATATGACGGACAACGGAGCTTACCGGCACGGGCGGCCATTCCATGCCACGATCCTGGCTGCGACTCAGGCTGGTTTGAAGAACATGTATAAGCTGGTCTCACTGTCCAACGTCAAGTACTTCTACCGGGTACCGCGGATCCCGCGCAGCGTCTTAACCAAGTACCGCAAAGGATTGCTCGTTGGTTCGGCTTGTGCGAATGGTGAAGTCTTTACCGCCATGATGGAGAAGGGCTATGCCGAAGCCAAGAAGAAGGCCGCTTTCTACGATTACTTGGAAGTGCAGCCCAAGCCAAACTATGCCCCATTATTGGAACAACACGTCATTCAGGATGAACCGCACCTCGAAGACATCATCAAGAACATGGTCAAGTTGGGCGATGATCTGGGCAAGACGGTTGTCGCAACTGGGGATGCCCACTACATCAATCCGGAAGATGCCATCTACCGTAAGATTTTGATCAACTCACAAGGTGGGGCCAACCCATTAAACCGGACCCACCGTCCCGATGTGCATTTCCGCACCACTGATGAGATGCTGGATGAGTTCTCATTCTTAGGTGACGACCTGGCTCATCAAATTGTCGTAACGAACACCCACAAGATTGCGGATAAAATCGATGAAAACATCCGACCGGTTGAAGACCGTCTGTACACGCCGCACATGAAGGGAGCCGAGCAGGAAATTCAGGACCGGACCTGGGCAACCGCCAAAAAATGGTATGGTGACCCGCTGCCGAAGCTGGTTAAGGACCGGGTCAACTTGGAACTGAATTCCATCGTGAAGAACGGATTCTCGGTTATTTATCTGATTGCCCAGCGGCTGGTAGCCAAGTCTAACAAGGACGGCTATCTGGTTGGGTCCCGGGGTTCCGTTGGTTCCAGTGTGGTGGCAACCTTGTCCGGAATTACGGAAGTTAACCCCTTGCCGCCGCATTATCGTTGTCCAAAGTGTCAATACAACCACTTCTATACCCATGGTGAATACAGTTCGGGCTTTGACTTGCCTGACAAGAAGTGCCCGAAGTGCGGTACTTTGATGATCAAAGATGGTCATGACATCCCGTTCCAGACCTTCTTAGGGTTCAAGGGAAACAAGGTCCCAGATATCGACCTGAACTTCTCTGGTGACTATCAACCAATTGCCCACAACTACATGAAGGTCCTGTTCGGTGAAAAGAATGTGTTCCGTGCCGGGACGATTGGTACGGTTGCCGACAAGACCGCCTATGGCTACGTGAAGGCTTATGAACGCGACACCGATCAAACCTTCCGGGGCGCCGAAGAAGACCGGCTGGCTAAGGGAGCAACTGGGGTCAAGCGGACGACTGGTCAGCACCCGGCTGGGATCATCATTGTCCCTGACGACATGGACATCTATGACTTCACGCCGGTTCAATATCCAGCCGATGATCAGAACGCTGCCTGGGAAACGACCCACTTCGATTTCCACTCCATCCACGACAATATTCTGAAGATGGATATTCTGGGTCACGATGATCCGACCATGATTCGTGCCCTGCAAGATTTGTCCGGGGTCAACCCGAAGACGATTCCAATGGACGATCCAGGTGTCATGAGTCTGTTCTCCAGCCCTAAAGCATTAGGGGTGACCGAGGAGCAGATTAATTCGAAGACCGGGACGCTGGGCCTGCCTGAATTCGGGACGCGTTTCGTTCGCGGAATGCTTGAAGATACCCACCCAAAGAACTACTCGCAGCTGTTGCAGATTTCTGGTTTGTCACACGGGACTGGTGTGTGGCTGGATAACGCCCAGGAATTGATTAAGAACGGCACCGCAACGATTGCCAACGTTATTGGTTGTCGTGACAACATCATGACCGACTTGATCCACTATGGGTTGGATTCGGAAACGTCTTTCCAAGTGATGGAGTCGGTTCGTCACGGTCGCGGGATTCCGGATGAATGGCAGGATAAGATGCACAAGGCCAACGTGCCCCAGTGGTACATTGATTCCTGTCTAAAGATCAAGTACATGTTCCCGCGGGCCCACGCCGCCGCCTATGTGCTGATGGCGTTGCGGATTGCCTACTTCAAGGTTTACTTCCCGTTGATTTACTACGCAGCCTACTTCTCAGTGCGGGCCGACGACTTTGACATCGTTGCTATGGCCCACGGTAAGGAGGCTGTCAAGGAAGCCATGAAGGCGATCAACGACAAGGGTAACGAAGCCAGTGCGAAGGAGAAGAGCCTGTTAACCATTTTGGAGTTGGCCAATGAAATGTTGGAACGCGGCTTCAAGTTCAAGATGGTTGACTTGCAACGCTCGGATGCACAATCATGGCTGATCGATGGTGATACTCTGATTGCACCGTTTAGAGCGGTTCCTGGTTTGGGAATCAACGTTGCCAAGCAGATTGTCGCGGCACGCGAAGAGCAGGACTTCTTGTCTAAGGAAGACCTGGCCGAGCGGGGAAAGGTCTCACAGACGATTATCGACTTCTTAACTGCTAATCACGTTCTCGACGATCTGCCCGACGAAAACCAGCTCAGCCTGTTCTAATAACTAAATTTCATTAACCCCTTTTAGTATTCTTGCTGAAGGGGTTATTTTTTTCGTGGCAAACTCAATGATGGTCATTTGAGCAATTGTCATTAGAGTTTTTATTTGATCATTGCCGCCGATGAATTAAAGACCGGTCATTAGTTGCTTATTTTGTGAAAAAATGGTACTATACATACGTTAAATAACTTCGGAAGGGAGTGAGCAGGGATGCTCGCTCTTTTTGTTGCAATCGTTTGGAGGTGAAAGTTTTGAGTACAGCAACGGTAATTGAAACCGTTAATCGATTAGTTCAGCCGATCTTAGACGAACACCATTTTGAATTGTTTGATACGGAGTTTGTCAAAGAAGGCCCCAGCTGGTACTTGCGGGTGTACATCGATAAAAAAGGTGGAATCACCCTTGAAGATTGTGTCAACGTCAGTGATCAGCTTAGTGCTGCCTTAGACGCCTGTGATCCGGATCCAATTCCGCAACAGTACTTCCTGGAAGTATCGTCACCGGGTGCTGAACGGCCGCTTCGCAATGAAAAGGACTATGAACAAGCCGTCAATCAATACATTCATGTTTCGCTGTATCAAGCTGTCAACGGGAAAAAGGTTTATGAGGGTACATTGACCGAATTAACACCAGACACATTAACTCTGGATTGGTTGAATAAAACCCGCCATCAGAAACTGACCCTTCAAAGAAAGTTGATCGCAAAAGCACGACTAGCAGTTAAGATTTAAGCGAGGAGATAAAGATGAGTACTAAAAAGCAACGTACGGAATTAATGGGCGCCTTTGATGTCCTGGAAAAGGAAAAGGGCATTAAAAAAGAAGTCATTATTCAAGCACTGACGGATGCATTGGCCAACGCCTACCAGAAGAACTACGATGACAACAACGCCAATGTGGAAGTCAAGATCGATGATAAGACCGGTGACTTTAAGGTTTATGCCGACAAGACGGTGGTTGATGAAGTGACCAACCCGGTTGAACAAATCAGTCTGCGTGATGCAATGAAGGTCAGCCATGGTTACGAAGTTGGTGATACCTTCAAGCAGGAAGTAACACCAGCTGGCTTTGGCCGGATCGCTGCCCAAACCGCCAAGAACGTGGTTTTACAAAAGCTGCGTGAAGAAGAACGGCAGATTGTATACGACAAGTACAACAAGCTGAAGGACGACCTGGTCGAAGGTGAAGTTGCCCGTGAAGATAACCGTTACATCTACATCAACCTGGATGGGGTGGAAGCGGCAATGAACAAGCATGATCAAATGCCCAACGAACACTACCGTCCACATGACCGGGTTCAGGTTTACGTCACCCGGGTGCTGAAAGATACGAAGGGCCCACAAGTGTTCGTTTCTCGGACGGCTCCGGACTTGCTCAAGCGTCTGTTTGAAAAGGAAGTTCCTGAAATCAGCCAAGGTGTCGTTGAAATCAAGGGCATTGTGCGTGAAGCAGGTGATCGGGCTAAAGTAGCTGTCTTCTCTCGTGATGGCAATATCGACCCAGTTGGTACTTGTGTTGGTCCACGGGGCTCACGGGTTCAGACCATTGTCAACCAACTTGGCGGTGAAAACATTGACATCGTGAAGTACGAAGAAGAACCAGAAGAATACATCAAGAATGCATTGAACCCTGCTGAGGTTAAGGGTGTCATTTTTGATCAGAATAATGGTGAAGTTGAAGAAGAAGCCAACAGTAACGATCCAGATGCAGAACCACGGATTCACCGTGGCTGTACGGTAATTGTTCCGGACGATCAGCTGTCACTGGCCATTGGTAAACGGGGCCAGAATGTCCGGCTGGCTGCCCAGTTGACTGGCTACAAGATCGACATCAAGCCATTGTCCGAAATGGATCCTGATGGCACGCCAGTTGACGACGATGAAGATGCTGAATAGTTAATACCGCGCCGGGGGTGAAAACATGAAAAAGAGAAAGATACCGATGCGTAAAGATGTGGTGACCGGTCAAATGATGCCGAAGCGGCAGTTGATCCGGATTGTCCGCAATAAAGAAAATGAAGTGTCCTTGGATCCGACCGGTAAAAAGCCGGGCCGCGGTGCTTATGTCGCAATTGATGTTAAAATTGCAGAGAAGGCCAAAGCTGAGCACACCTTTGATTCTGTGTTCGGCGTTAAGCTGGATGACAGTTTCTACGATGAATTAATCAAGTACGCGGATCACGAACAGGCACGGCAGAAATTGTTTGGCCATGAATAACGAAACGAAAATCCTGAACCTGTTGGGGTTGGCTCAGCGTGCTCGTCAGCTAGTGACTGGCGAAGACATGGTGATCAAAGCTTTGCGGCAGCAGAAGATCAAGTTTGTGTTCTTAAGCAACGATAGCGGTAAGGCCGTTGCTAAGAAGATGAAGGATCAATGCCTTTACTATCACGTGCCGCTTTATGTTGGCTTTGACAAGGAGCAGCTCAGTCAGGCAATTGGGCGTTCACGAACCGTCATTGGTGTGACCCAAGCGGGATTTGCCAAACGCTTTAAAGAATTAACGAGCAATGAATAACAATTGAACAATCACCAAAGGAGAGTGAGTCTATGGCTAAAGAACGTATTTATCAACTAGCCAAGGAACTGAAAATGCCAAGTAAGTCGCTAGTTAATCTGGCCAACGAACAAGGCATGGCTATTAAGAGCCACATGTCTTCAGTAACTCCTGATCAGGCACAAAAATTACGTCAGGCTGCCAAGGCCCAAGCTGGCAAGTCAACCACCAAGAAGCCAGCTGCAAAGGCTAAGCATACTAGTCAACCGGCAGCAAAGAAGCAGGAAAATCAAAAGAAGGCTAAAGCACAGCCGCATTCTGAACACAAGCAGCCGGCCAAGCCAAGCAAGCATAATAATCAGCAATCCGCAGCGGCCAAACATGACCATCACAATGCTGCTCAGGCCAAGGAAAAGCCAGCTGCAAAGGCGGAACAGCACCAGAACCATAACCGCAAGAACAAGCAGAACAACAAGCAGAATAATAAGCACCAAGGCCAGCAAAAAGCGCAAGCCAACCATGCTAACAAGCAGCAAGAAAACGAACAGAATCGTGTTCACTGGTTCGGCCAAAAGAACAATAAGAAGAACAAGAAGCGCAACAAGAAGCGGATGCGTAACCAACGGATGAAGAACGTGAGCCAAAAGCAGCCAACGCAGCGGAAGGATAAGCCGCTGCCGAAGGTTCTGGAATACACGGAAGGCATGAACGTGCAAGACTTGGCAAAGATCCTGCACCGTCCGGCTACCGAAATCATCAAGAAGCTCTTCATGCTGGGTGTCATGACCAACCAGAACCAGTCACTGGATAAGGACACCATTGAACTGGTTGCTGCTGATTACGGCATTGAAGCTAAGGAAAAGGTTCAAGAAGATATTTCTGACCTGGACAAGTTCTTCAAAGAGGAAGAGAAGAACGATAAGCATGCCGTTCCACGTCCGCCAGTAGTTACGGTCATGGGTCACGTTGACCATGGTAAGACCACCTTGCTGGATAAGATTCGGCACTCACACGTCACGGCTCACGAAGCCGGTGGGATCACCCAAGCCATTGGTGCTTACCAGGTTCACTACAAGGACCAAATGATTACCTTCTTGGATACCCCAGGCCACGCTGCCTTCTCTGAAATGCGTGCTCGTGGTGCCAACATCACTGATATCACGGTCCTGGTGGTTGCTGCGGATGATGGGGTCATGCCGCAGACGGTTGAAGCTATCCACCACGCTCAGGCTGCTAAGACGCCAATCATCGTGGCGGTTAACAAGATCGATAAGCCAGGTGCCAACCCAGACCATGTCACTGAACAGCTTACTAAGTACGGTCTGGTCCCAGAAGACTGGGGTGGTGACACCATCTTCGTTAAGATCTCCGCTAAGTTTGGCAAGAACATTGACGAACTGCTGGACATGATCTTGCTGCAAGCCGAAATGATGGAATTGAAGGCCAACCCAGATCAAAATGCTGCTGGGTCTGTTGTTGAAGCCCGGCTGGATCAAGGTCGTGGCCCAGTTGCTACTCTCTTGGTACAACAAGGGACGATGCATGTTGGGGACCCAATCGTTGTCGGTGACACTTACGGCCGTGTACGGACGATGAACAACGAAAATGGTCATCGGATTAAGAAGGCTACACCATCGACACCAGTTGAAATCACTGGTTTGAACGATGTGCCGCGTGCCGGGGACCGGTTCGTTGTCTTTGATGACGAAAAGACGGCCCGTGCTGCCGGTGAAAAGCGTGCTGAACAGGCTCAAGAAGAAGAACGGGCCCGGACTTCCCACGTTACCTTGGACAACCTGTTTGCAACGATGAAGAAGGGTCAGATGAAGACTTTGCCAATCATCATCAAGGCCGATGTGCAGGGTTCTGTTGAAGCACTGTCACAGAGTCTGCAGAAGATCAAGGTTAATGGTGTACGGGTTGATATCATTCACCAAGCCGTTGGTGCGATTTCCGAATCTGATGTGACCCTGGCCGAAGCTTCCAACGCCGTTATCATTGGTTTCAATGTCCGGCCAACACCACTGGCTAAATCCATGGCCGATAGCAACAACATCGATATTCGTCTGCACCAAGTTATTTACAAGGCCATCGAAGAAGTTGAAGATGCCATGAAAGGGATGCTGGAGCCGGTTTATAAGGAAGAAACGATCGGTGAAGTTGAAGTTCGGCAGATTTACAAGGCTTCTAAAGTTGGTACGATTGCGGGTGGTATGGTCACCTCTGGTAAGATCACCCGTGACTCCAAGGTTCGCTTGATTCGTGACGGTGTGGTTGTTTACACCGGTGAATTGGGCAGCTTGAAGCGGTTCAAAGACGATGTCAAGGAAGTTAAACAGGGCTACGAATGTGGTTTGACGATTGAAAACTACAATGACATCAAGGAAAGTGACGTCATTGAAGCCTACCAGATGAAGGAAGTCCCTGTTAAGTAAGGAGGCTGCTCATGCCAAGCAAACATTATCGTGTCGAACGATTGGCCCAAGAGATCCAGCGTGAGGTCGATGACATCTTGCTGAAACGGGTGCGTGATCCGCGTGTGCAAGGGGTCACGATTACCGGCGTTGATGTGACTGGTGATCTGCAGCAAGCAACGATCTACTACAGCATCTTGTCTGACAAGGCATCAGCTGGAGAAAAGGCACAGGCTGGTTTGGATAAGGCAACGGGCCTGGTTCGCAGTGAACTGGGTGCGCGGCTGAACATCTTCAAGACGCCGGCCATCAAGTTTAAGCGTGATCCTTCGGTGGCTTACGGCAACCGGATCGACGAGTTACTGCGCAAGTTGCATGAAGACCACGAACTTTAAAGCAGGCAAAGTGATCTTTCGGGATCAATAATTAAGCTTGCACATCAAATGGCTCCTAGCGTTCGCATTGAACATTAGGAGCCATTGCTATATCGGGATGATGTTGACCACCAAAGTTACGAAGTTGATGGAAGGGAGATAACGATGAACGGAGTATTGCCATTGTATAAGGAGCGCGGAATGACCAGCTTTGACTGCATTCGTCGCTTGAGGCAGTTGTTGAACACCAAAAAGATTGGACATTCGGGTACATTGGATCCAGACGTGAGTGGTGTGCTCCCGATTTGTCTGGGTACTGCGACTAAACTAGTCCCATTCTTGATGGCCAGTGGCAAAGTCTACGCTGGCGAATTGACCGTGGGCTTTGCGACGACCACCGAGGACCTGTCTGGGGAGACGATCGAAAGCCAGCCAGTCCCGGCAGCCATCAGCGACGAAGATGTCAAGGAAGCGATGAAGCAACTGACCGGTAAGATCACACAGATTCCACCGATGTATTCTGCCGTCAAGGTCAACGGCAAGCGCCTCTACGAATACGCCCGGCAAAACAAAACGGTTGAGCGTCCCAAACGTGAAGTTACCATTAAATCCTTCCAATTACTGGCTAACCACTATGATCCAAAGAAGAAGCAACAGGTGATTCGCTTTAAGGTTGAATGTTCGAAGGGAACCTACATTCGCACGCTGGCGGTAGCGCTGGCTCGCAAGCTGGGTTATCCGGGAGTCATGTCCAGTCTGACCCGGTTGAAGAGCGGCGGCTTTGAGTTGGATCAGACCTTGAGCCTCGATGACGTTGAAGAGGCAGTTAACAACGGCGCCATCTTGAATTACGTTTTCCCGATCACGTATGTCTTGCGCGACTACCCGCAATTAAAGCTGAATGAAAAGCAATGGCAGGCCGTCAAAAACGGTGGCTGGCTGACGACTGCTGAGGTCAACCTTAATGCGGCCCAACGGATTGTCCTGGTCTACCACAATCAGGCACAGGCCATCTATGAGCGCCAAGGCAAGCATTTCAAACCGCTGAAGATGCTGTTGACGAAAACGGAGGGTTAGCATGAAAGTTATTGCACTTGAATACCCGGTTGATGACGATAAAATCCCTGCTGGATCCTGTGTTTTGGCCATGGGTTTCTTTGACGGGGTCCACCGGGGTCATCAGGCGGTGATTCTGCGGGCCAAACAGATTGCACAAAAGAAACACCTGCCATTGGCGGTCCTGACCTACAATCAAAGTCCGGCCATCGTGTTTCATCAATTTCCCAATGGGGTGCATTACCTGAGCTCCCTTGATCGCAAAATTGATTTGATGCGGCAGCTGGGCGTTGAACGCCTGTACGTGATGGCCTTTACCTCCCATTTAGCTCAGTTGGCACCCCAGGATTTCATTGATGAAGTCATCATGAAGCTCCATCCGGCGGTTACTGTTGCCGGCTTTGACCATACTTATGGGCCAAAGGATGCCGGAATGGCACAACTGCCTCAATATGCACAGGGCCGTTTCCAGATCGTGGTGGTCGATAAACACACTGATGGTTCAAACGATAAGATAGCGTCGACGAAAATCCGGCAGCTGCTGGACGAGGGCCAGGTTGACCAAGCAAATCACTTGTTAGGCTATCGTTATGCAACTGACGGGACAGTGGTGCATGGTCTGGCCCGTGGACGGACGCTCGGCTTTCCCACCGCCAATGTGGCTTGGCAAATTGACCAGCGGATTCCGGCAGTCGGCGTCTATGCCGTGCAGTTTTTAGTTAACCACCATTGGTACAACGGGATGGCTAGTGTTGGCTACAACGAGACCTTTGGCGAACATAACCGTAAAACCATTGAGGTCTACTTGTTCAACTTTAACGATTATATCTATGGCGAACGCGTGACTGTCCGCTGGGTTAAAGAGATCCGGGGACAGGTCAAGTTCAACTCGGCTCAGAAATTAGTGGACCAACTAAAAGACGATCAACGTGTCTGTGAGCAACTTCTGAGCGACATCAAAGAATTGCCGGGCCAGTTGCTTCATTAAACCAAAAAAGATAATGCTTCCTCACATCAGAAGGGCTGATGGAGGAAGCATTTTGTTTAATAGCCCCTTATTAGGTGACAAATGCTAAATAAAGCATATACTAACTAAATGTAAGGCACTATCAAAGAGAAAGAAGTTGATTTAAATGGCCGAAAAGACCACTGAAAATCATGTGAAGCGGTTATTGAAGACCCGTCACTTATCGATGATTGCCCTTGGCGGCTCGATTGGGACCGGGTTGTTCATCGCCAGCGGTTCCGCAATTCATACCGCGGGCCCAGGTGGCGCGATCATTGGTTATGCCATTATGGGAATGATGGTCTATTTCTTGATGACCAGTATGGGTGAGATGGCCACGTTTATGCCGATTAGCGGTTCGTTTGCCTCTTACTGTACCCGTTTTATTGACCCAGGCTTAGGTTTCTCCATGGGCTGGATTTATTGGTTCAACTGGGCGTTAACGGTGGCCGTTGATTCAACGACTGCCGGAATTGTCATGAACTTTTGGTTTCCCCATATTCCCAGCTGGATCTTCAGCTTGGTGGTATTGATCTATATCATTACGGTCAATGCCCTGGAAGTACGTGCATTTGGTGAAATGGAATACTGGCTGGCCATCATCAAGGTCGTCACGGTGATCTTATTCCTGATCATCGGTGTGGCAGTCATCCTAGGAATCATGGGTGGCTCGGCTATCGGCTTTAGCAACCTGACTTACAAAGAGGCACCGTTTGTCGGTGGTGCACCAACCATCCTGAGTGTCTTCCTGGTCGCCGGTTTCTCGTTTCAAGGAACCGAGTTGGTCGGGATCACAGCAGGGGAATCGGAAAACCCTGGCAAGAGCATTCCAAAGGCGATTCATTCGACTTTCTGGCGGATTCTCTTGTTCTACATCCTGTCGATCTTTGTGATTTCCTGTGTCCTGCCATACACCAGTCCTAATCTGTTGGGTTCCTCGGTTAAGGACATAACGATCAGCCCATTCACCCTGGTCTTCCGGCGGGCTGGTCTGGCATTTGCTGCTAGCGTGATGAATGCGGTTATCCTGACGGCGGTGATTTCCGCGGCTAACTCCGGCATGTACGCTTCAACGCGGATGCTGTACTCCATGGCGCATGAGGGCCAAGCTTGGAAGATTTTTGGTGAGACCAGCAAAAGCGGTGTTCCCGTTTACGCCTTAATGGCCTCCACTTTGGTCGCTTGCATGACATTCTTGACCGGGATTATTGGTCCCAGCGTCTACGAATTTCTGATCGATTCAAGTGGTTTAGCTGGTTTCCTTACCTGGATGGGGATGGCTGCGGCCCATCTGCGTTTCCGGAAGGCCTACGTGGCACAGGGTTACAGTCTTGATGACCTGCGTTACCGCGCTTGGCTCTACCCATTTGGCCCGATTTTGGCCTTGGTATTGTGCACCGTGGTCGTGATTGGTCAAAATCCAATGGCCTTGTTGCATGGTAACTGGCAGCAGATCATCCTGACATACCTGAGTCTGCCATTATTGCTGATTTTGTGGCTCTACTACCGGCTGCGCTATCATTCACACCTAGTGCCGCTCGACCAAGTTGACTTGAGCGGTGGTCAGTTGAAGAGTGGGGAGATTAATGCAGGTAAGCCGAAAAAGGAGGATGCTTAATGAACTTTCGACGCGCACAAAAAGCAGATCTAAAGCGCATTGTTGAAATATACAATAAGGCAGTGCCTTCTCACATTGTCACGGATGATGATGACCCAATCACGGTCCAGAGTCGGGAACAGTGGATGGCCGACTTTGATGACACCCACCCATGCTGGGTAGTCGAAGAAGACGGTCAGATTATTGGCTGGTGTGGCTTGGAATACTTCTACCCGCATCCGGCGTTCGACCATTCGGCAGAGATTTCGATTTACATCGATCGTCATCACCAAAATCATGGGGTCGGTTCAGCGCTCTTGGACTATGTTAACGTGAACATTACTCGAAAGCTCCCCATTAAGACCGTTATTTCTTACATTTATGAGCGCAATGTTCCTAGTCAGCGGCTTTTTCAATCGGCTGCTTATGATAAGGTCGGCGAATTGCCGCAGATTTCGGTGGTTAACCATGAATTGAGAACGATCTATGTCTATTGCCGGCACTTTAATTTGCATTAAAAATAATGACTAAAAAAGTGGTCAGAAATACAATTTCTGGCCGCTTTTTTCATTTTCACGTTGTCATTTAGACAAATTTATTCTATTCTATATGTAAGCACTAACACGGTTAACAGCTACCATTTTAATTTTTAAGGAAGTGCGAATATGAAACAGCTTGATTTTGAAGCATTGAAGCATAGTCCTTCTTTTAAGCCTTTATCAGTGCTTAATGAGCAAGGAGATGTCGTTAACGAAGACATGATGCCCGACTTAACTGATGAGCAGTTAACTGAATTATACAAACAGATGTTATGGTCCAGAATAGTCAACGACCGAGCCACCAAGTTAAATCGTCAGGGACGGCTCGGCTTTTTTGCTCCGACTGCTGGTGAAGAAGCCAGTCAATTAGGGAGCAATTTTGCAATGGACAAAGGTGACTTCCTGCTGGGTGGTTACCGGGATGTCCCACAATTAGTAAAGCATGGTTTACCACTGGCAAAAGCTTTCATGTGGTCTAAAGGAATGGTTAATGGCAACAAGTACCCAGAAGACCTGGCCGCCGTTCCACCGCAGATCATCATTGGTGCTCAATACGTTCAGACCGCTGGGGTTGCCCTTGGTTTGAAGAAGAAGGGTGCTAAGCAATTAGCTTACACTTACACCGGTGATGGTGGTACTTCACAGGGTGACTTTTACGAAGGCATGAATTTTGCTGGCTCATTTAAGGCTCCAGCTCTGTTCTTTGTTCAAGACAACTTATATGCTATTTCCGTTCCGGCTAAGGTTCAAACTGCGGCTAAGGACTTCGCTGATAAGGCCGTGGCCGTTGGTATTCCAAGCATCATTGTTGACGGGATGGATGCACTGGCAGTTTACGCCGCTAGTCGCCAGGCTCGTGACTACATCGTTGCCGGCAATGGTCCGGTCATGATTGAAACCTTGACTTACCGTTACGGTCCGCACACCTTATCTGGTGATGATCCAAAGCGTTACCGGACGAAGGAAGAAGAAGACGCATGGCACGCAAAGGACCCAGTTGTACGGATGAAGAACTTCTTGACGAAGAAGGGTCTTTGGTCAGACGACAAGGACAAGGCCTACACTGAAGAAGTCGACAAGGAAATTGACGATGCAATGAAGGAAGTTGAAAGCCAGCCAGCTGAATCAGTCGCAGAATACCTCCAAGACGAATATGAAGTTACGCCACCGGCTATTCAACACGAACTGGATCGTTTGAACAGTAAGGAGGGTAAGTAATCATGGCTAAACTAACAATGATTAAAGCCATCACGGCTGCCATGGATGAAGAGCTGGCACGTGATGAAAAAGTACAAATCTTCGGTGAAGACGTTGGTAAAAACGGTGGTGTCTTCCGTGCCACTGATGGACTGCAAGCCAAGTACGGCAAAGACCGGGTATTCGACACGCCATTAGCTGAATCCGGCATCATGGGCTTAGCCAATGGTTTGGCCCTGACTGGTTTCCGTCCGGTTCCTGAAATTCAATTCATGGGCTTCATTTACGAAGCATTCGACCAAATCGCTGGTCAAATGGCCCGTTACCGGTTCCGGATGGGCGGCAGCCGTGAATTTCCAATCACCCTGCGGACTCCTTACGGTGGTGGGGTTCACACACCTGAACTGCACTCTGACAGTTTAGAAGGTTTGGTTGCCCAGATCCCAGGTCTGCGGGTAGTTACGCCATCTGGTCCGTATGACGCCAAGGGCCTGTTGATTTCAGCCATTCGTTCCAACGACCCCGTTGTCTTCTTGGAACACATGAAGCTTTACCGGTCAATGCGTGAAGAGGTACCGGATGAAGCTTACACGGTTCCGTTGGACAAGGCCGAAGTTAAGCAAGCTGGTAGCGACGTTACGATCATCTCATATGCTTACATGCTGCAAGCTAGTCTGCAGGCGGCTAAGGATCTGGAAAAGCAAGGCATTCACGCCGAAGTATTGGATCTGCGGACGCTGGCACCACTGGATGAAGACACGATCTTAGAGTCAGTTAAGAAGACTGGCCGGGTAGTCATCGTCCAGGAAGCCCAAAAGCAGGCAGGGGTTGCTAACCAGGTTGCTCGTCTGATCGGCGAAGAAGGAATTCTGTACCTGGACGCACCAATCAAGGTCGTTGCTGCACCTGATACTCCTTACCCATTCAGTCAGGGTGAAGAGCCATGGCTGCCGAACAAGAAGACCATCGAAAAAGCGGTTTTGGACACAGTTAATTTTTAATTGAGGAGAACTAGTATGAGTGAAAAATACCAATTTAAGCTTCCCGAATTAGGTGAAGGAATGGCTGAAGGTACCGTTGGTGAATGGCACGTCAAGGAAGGTGACACGATCAAAGAAGACGATGACTTAGTTGAAATCGAAAACGACAAGTCAACGGAAGATCTGCCATCACCAGTTGCCGGTAAGGTTACCAAGATCTTGGTTCAGCCAGATGAAACGGCTGAAGTTGGCCAGCCATTAGTTGAATTAGAAGTTGCAGACGGTCAAGGTAATGTAAAAGCTGGCGCCGAAAGTACCCCAGCTCCAGCAGCTAGTCAAGCCCCAGCTGCTCCTAGTGCATCTGGTGCCAACGATGTGTATGAATTCAAGCTTCCCGAATTAGGTGAAGGAATGGCTGAAGGTACGGTTGGCGAATGGCACGTCAAGGAAGGCGACACGATCAAGGAAGACGATGACTTAGTCGAAATCGAAAACGATAAGTCAACCGAAGACTTGCCATCACCAGTTGCCGGTACCGTCACCAAGATTCTGGTTGCCAATGGCGAAACTGCCGAAGTTGGTCAGCCATTGGTTCAATTAAAGGTGGCTGCTGGTCAAGGCAACGTATCTGCTAGTGAAAGCAATACGACAAGTCAGCCAGCATCGTCACAAGCGGCTGCTCCTGCTCCTGCCAAGAGTGAAGGCACCCCTGCAGCTACCAGCGCTGATCATTCAGTACCGGTCTTGGCAATGCCATCAGTGCGGAAGTTTGCCCGTGAACAAGGCGTGGACTTGAGCCAGGTCAAGGGTACCGGTCGTCATGGCCAAATCCTGAAGACGGACGTCGAAAGCTTCAAGAGTCAAGGCAGTCAGCCAGCACCATCAGCACCGAAGACAAGTGCACCAGCCAAGAAGACGGTTAGTGCTGAATGGCCAGAACACACCGAGAAGATGTCAATGGTACGGAAGGCAACCGCTAAGGCCGTCAACAAGGCTAAGGACGAGATCCCAATGATCACCGTCTTCGATGAGGTTGTTGTCGATAAGCTTTGGGACCACCGGAAGAAGTACAAGCAGGTGGCTGCTGAAAAGGGCGTTCACTTAACCTTCATGGCTTACCTGACTAAGGCACTGGCTGAAGTGATGAAGGAATACCCAATTCTGAATGCCAAGGTTGACATGGACAACCACCAGATTAACTACCGTGACTACATCAATGTCGGCATTGCCACTGATACGCCGAATGGTTTGTACGTTCCTAATGTCAAGCACGCCGACCAGCGGCCAATGTTTGATATTGCCCAACAGATTAGTGACAATACGGCCAAGACTAAGGATGCCAAGTTGAGTCATGACGACATGGCCCACACTGGCATGACGATCAGCAACATTGGTGCCATTGGTGGCGGCTGGTTTACGCCACTGGTTAACTGGCCAGAAGTTGCCATCTTAGGTATGGGTCGGATTGCCCCAGAAGCCGTTGTTCAGGATGGCAAGGTTGTCGTTGCTAAAGTATTGAAGCTCTCACTCACGGTTGACCACCGGGTTATCGATGGTGGTACGGCACAGCGCGCAATGAACCGCTTATGCGAATTGCTGGGTGACCCAGAACTGTTACTGATGGAGGCATAAACATGGTTGTAGGAGATTTTCCCATTGATTTAGATACTGTTGTGATCGGTTCTGGCCCTGGTGGTTATGTGGCTGCGGTTCACGCTGCTGAACTCGGCCAAAAGGTGACCGTCATTGAAGAAAACAAGGATTTAGGTGGGGTCTGCCTGCGGGTTGGCTGTATTCCTTCCAAAGCCTTAATCCAGGTTGGTCATGACTATCAAACTGCCCTTCAATCCGCTGAAGAAGGCATCAACAGTAATGACACCCAGCTGGATTGGGACAAGGTGCAGCATTTCCGTGCCGGCGTTGTTCAGCACATGACAAAAGGGGTTGCTTACCTCTTTAAGAAGAACAAGGTGGATGTCATTCACGGAACTGCCTTCTTGAAGGATGCCCACAGCCTGCGGGTTATGAATGGCGACCATGCCCAGACGTATACCTTTAAGCACCTGATTCTGGCCACTGGGAGCCACCCAATCGAAATTGGCGGCTTCAAGTTTGGCGGCCGCATCCTCGACTCGACTGGTCTTTTGGAACTGAAGGAAAAACCAAAGGAGCTGGTATTGATCGGTGGCGGCTACATTGGCTGTGAATTGGCTGGTGCTTACGCTAACTTTGGCACCCACGTAACCATACTTGAAGGTACGGATGCAATTTTGCGGAACTACGAAAAAGACATCGTTAAGATCGCCCAGAAGAAGATGAAGCAGCATGGCATCGACGTGGTTACCAGCGCAATGGCAAAGAGCGCCGACGATCATGGTGATGGCGTCACGGTTACCTATACCGTCGATGGTGCCGACAAACAGATCGAAGCGGATGCCGTTTGTGTTGCCGTTGGTCGGCGGCCAAACACGAAGAATATCGGTTTGGAACAGGCCGGCATTGAAACCGATGACCATGGCTTGATCAAGGTCAATGCCCAAGGCGAAACCAATGTTGCTGGCATCTACGCAATCGGTGACATTGTGCCGGGTGCTGCTTTGGCCCACAAGGCTAGCTATGAAGGCAAAGTGGCGGCTGAAGCAATTGCCGGTCAATCTTCAACTGTTGATTACCGGGCAATGCCAGCGGTCTGCTACCTGGATCCTGAAATTGCAACGACCGGCTTAACCGCCCAGGAAGCTAAGGATCAAGGACTGGATGTCAAGTCAGCCAAGTTCCCATTCTCAGCAAACGGTCGTGCCGTGGCTATGCGGGCAACTGATGGCTTTGTTCGTCTGGTATTTACTACTGACACCCAACAAGTTGTCGGTGCTCAAATCATCGGTGCTGATGCATCTGACATGATTTCCGAATTGTCATTAGCAATCGAATCTGGTAACACCGTTGAAGACATTGCCTTGACGATTCACCCGCACCCATCCTTGTCTGAGGCAATCATGGATGCTGCGGATGTCGGCATTGGCTACCCAACTAACATCTAAACTAAATCACACGTGTGGAAAGAAGGACATCAATGCAGTATTTAGCGATGCAGTCGCATGACATTCGGCGCAACTTAGCCACCGAACAGTATTTAATGAACAGTGGTCAGATGACCCCGCCATTCATGCTTTTCTATATTGAAGATAATTGCATTATCGTGGGTCGTAACCAGAACACCCTCGAAGAAATTAACGCCGATTTCTGTAAGGAACACGGCATCACCATTACCCGGCGTCTGTCCGGTGGGGGTGCAATGTTCCAAGATATGGGCAACTTATGTTTCAGTTTCGTTGTACCGGCAGATGAAGTACGCTTTGGCAATTTTAAAGACTTGGTTCAACCAGTTGTTAAGGCCCTGCACGAGATGGGAGCAACTGGCGCCGAAGTGACTGGCAGAAACGATATCGTGATTGATGGGAAGAAGTTCTCCGGCAACGCAATGTACACGCGTAACGGGAAGACTTTCTCTCATGGGACGTTGATGTATGATGTAAATACAGAAATGGTAGCTGACGCCCTGCACGTACCAGCCGATAAGATTAAGTCCAAGGGCATTAAGTCGGTCCGGTCCCGGGTAACTAATCTGCGCCCATATTTGAAGCCGGAATTTCAGCACTTAACGACTGAGCAGTTCCGCGATGAGATTATCAAGCGCATTTATGGCGTGGATGACTTGGCAGATGCTCAAGCTAACGAGTATCATTTAACTGACGCTGACAATGCGGCGATCGACAAGATTGAAAACGATCTCTACAAGAACTGGGATTGGGTTTATGGAAAGTCGCCGGAATTTACCGTTAAGAAGCGGCAGCACTTTGATGCAGGTACGATTGATGCCCGGTTCTTGGTCAAAGAAGGGAAGATTGCCAACCTGAAGATTTATGGTGACTTCTTTGGCACTGGCGATGTCAGCGACTTGGAGCAGGCGTTAAAGGGGATTACTTATTCACCAGCTGCGATTGAAAAGGTTTTGCAGACGGTGGACTTGAACAAATACTTTGTGGGCATCCCTAAAGACGACGTGATCAAGTTGTTAGCCCGTGAACAGTAATTAAATTTGATGGGAGGAATTTCATGGCCGATTACAAGTTAGCTTACTTACAAGCGACCCATGATTTTTCCTCCTTGCCCTTTAAGTACACACAACTTAATCAACTGGTTAAATTAACGCCTTTCTTGAGTGGTGAACGGTGTCAGTTGCTCTTCAGCAATCGCTATGGCAAGTCGGATCTGGTTTTCGATTCAGTGAGGGTGGCCGATAATCCGGCGATGACCAATGCCTCTGCCGTCACCTTTCAGGGGCAATGGTCACTATCCTTAAAACGCGGGTGTCATCTTTTTTCTTCCGATGCGGTTGAATTCCCCGTGCATGCTGGCCAGCCCTTGTATGTGCAGATGATTGCCAGTCGCAAACAGGCCTATGCTGATTTTGCCTGTTCTTATGCCACTGGTTGGGTGAACGCCGCAATTTCGCGTCGTGTGAATTTTCAACCCCAGTTGCCTGATAATTGGCATGCCCGCCATGGTTGGGTGTGTTTGGATGGACTCAATGTTTTGACGGATCGCTCACCAGAATACCTGGAATTAACGGGTGATTCGCTGGCTGAGACCGGAATGGTTGCCCAGGAGCTTTTCTCCCAATTGCTCAAGGCGTATCCGGAACAGTTGGTGGCAATCAACACCGGAATTTCTGGTAATCGTCTGTTGCACGATGCACCTCAAGATGGTCCGCTCTTTGCTACTTACGGTAATTCTTTGCTCCACCGTTTAAAGGATGCAAAACGAAATCCTGACTTGCGGGTAGCGTTGATCGGGAGCAACGACTTGTTATTGCCAATGTATAGTGAACAGGCACACACGCAAAATGCAGAGCTGATTGACATGTGCCAAGGATTTATGAAGCTTTCGCAGATCGGGTCACTGATCACCACGACGATTGCACCGTTCCGCTTGTTTGACGGACCGCGTACGGATGCCGAAAAGCAGGTCAATCGATTAAGGCAAAACTTGAATCGCTGCCTGTCAGCTCATCCATTTGTCGTTAACACGGCACCATTAGTGGCCAACGAGTCCGATAGTGCCTTGGCAACCCAAATGGACTTCGGTGATGGAATGCACCTGAGCCCTCGTGGTGGCGCGGCCGTTGCAGATGCCTTAATGCCGGCCATTAAACAGACATTAATTTAATTGAGTTGAAAAGGCCTTAGTTCGCTGTTTGATACAGCAAACTAAGGCCTTTTTCTAGTGGCGGCTGGCACGATGATTGTGGCCGCCATTAATTTTATGAACTTTGCGTTTGAAGTGGATGGCTGGACCGGTATCGAGCTTGAAATGCCGCATTTTACCTGGGAAGGGGCGATTAGCGAGGCGGATCGGCGACCATGACTGCATGATGGCGGTCATCGATTGCAAAGCGGCCAATTGTTTTGGATCACCCTCGGCTTTGGCAGCTTGCAAAATGTCTGATTGCAAGCGTTTTACCAAATTCAAGTGGTAGGCCAGCAACTCCTGAGTGAGCGGGGCATTACGGTACTCGTTGAATAGATGTTGGATTAATTGCATAGCGTCGTGCACATTCTGTGGCTGGACGTAACGGTGTTTTTCTTCAGTCATAAAATAATCTCCGAAATCTTTGACTTTTGTTGACTTTAACCATGATGGTTGTTATATTAGTAATGTGCTTAGCACTTAACCATCAAGAGTGCTAAAAGGAAGTGATCAAAGATGTTAACAAAACGACAAGAAGCGATTCTGCAGGCGATTGTAAGGCAGTACACCGCAACTGGTCAACCGGTGGGATCTAAACATTTGACCGGCAAGTTCCCGATGAAGGTTTCGTCGGCAACGATTCGTAACGAAATGGCTGTCTTAGAGCACCAAGGCCTGGTTAAGAAGGAACACTCCTCATCAGGTCGGATACCTTCTAAGAATGGTTACCGTTACTATGTTGATCACTTGCTGGATCCTAACAGTGTTTCGGAAAATGATTTAGTGGTGATTCAGAATTCACTGGGCACCAATTTCCGTGAGCTGGACGAAATCGTTTCCCGGTCTGCGGATATCTTATCCAAATTGACGTCTTACACCGCTTTTACTTTGAAGCCGGAGCAGAAAGACGCCCGATTGAGCGGCTTTCGGTTGGTACCACTGGGTAACCATAAAGTGATTGCCATTCTGGTAACCGATACCGGTGAAGTTGCCAACGAGAGCTTCACGATTCCACGTGAAATGGATCCGGAAGCACTTGAGGCCGTTGTCCGCATGGTTAACGATAAGTTAGCTGGCAAGACATTGGTTGAAGTTGTGCAGCGTCTGCAGACGGATATTCCGGTGCAGTTGACCAACTACATGCAGAGTCCGGATGGCTTCTTGGATATTTTTGATAGCGTGCTGACGAAAGCCGAGCGCGAACACTTCTTTGTTGGTGGCCGCCTGAATCTTCTAGGACTTTCAAGCAGCCAACAACCGGATGAGATTAAGGCATTGTATGAACTCTTGGATGCCAAGGACCGCTTGTCATCGATCATTAACTCCGATGCTAGCGATACCGGCATCAGCGTGAAGATTGGGCATGAGATTGCTAACAGCGACTTGCTCAACAATTATTCGTTGATCACCGCCAAGTATGATGTGGACCAATATGGTGAGGGAATTATCGCCGTACTGGGGCCGACCGCGATGCCTTACTCGCGGACAATTGGAATTGTCGATGCCTTTCGGCGGGAGCTAGCTAAGCGACTGCTGGATTATTATCATCATTACTATGGCTCATAGGAGGGATTAAATGGCAAAGAAAGAAGCGGCTGAAAGTGCCAGTCAGGCAACCGCTAGTGCAGCTAAGAAGGTCGAAAAGAAGGCTGAAAATGCCACCAAGGCAAAGCCTAAAGACGACCAAGTCACCAAGCTGCAAAAGCAAGTTGCCGACTTAAAGAAGCAAGTTGAGGACAAAGATAACCAATTCTTGCGGGCCGAGGCCGAAATTCAAAATATGACCAAACGTTTCAATAAGGAACGCGCCCAGTTGGCCAAGTATGATGGCCAGGAATTAGCAACCAGCATCCTGCCGGTTTTAGATAACCTGAAACGGGCGTTGGCCATTGAAGTTCATGATGAAAATGGTACCCAATTAAAGAAGGGTATCCAAATGGTGCATGATCATCTGGAACACGCATTAAAGGAGCATTCCATTACGGAAATCGATGCTTTGAACAAGCCTTTTGATCCGACCACGCAACAAGCGGTGCAGACAGTTGCCGCTAGTGGTGATCAAAAGAAGGACACCGTTGTGAAGGTACTCCAAGCCGGTTACCAAATGAAGGACCGGGTGTTACGTCCAGCAATGGTCGTCGTTGCACAATAAATTTGAATTAAAGCAATAAAAAGAAGGGATATCATAATGGCAAGCAATAAGATTATCGGAATTGACTTAGGGACTACCAACTCCGCTGTCGCCGTCATGGAAGGTGATCAACCAAAGATCATCACTAACCCTGAAGGTGGCCGGACGACCCCATCAGTTGTTTCCTTTAAGAATGGTGAAACCCAAGTTGGTGAAGTTGCCAAGCGGCAAGCAATCACCAACCCGAACACCATTACTTCAATCAAGTCGCACATGGGTGAAGCAGGTTACACGGTTGATATCGAAGGCAAGAAGTACACGCCACAAGAAATCTCCGCTATGATTCTGCAATACATCAAGAAGTACGCTGAAGATTACATTGGCGATACGGTTGACAAGGCCGTTATCACGGTGCCAGCTTACTTCAACGACGCTCAGCGGCAAGCAACCAAGGACGCTGGTAAGATTGCTGGCTTGGATGTCAAGCGGATTATCAACGAACCAACTGCTTCTTCTCTGGCTTATGGTCTGGACAAGAAGAACAAGGATGAAAAGATTCTGGTTTACGACCTTGGTGGTGGGACCTTCGATGTTTCCATCCTGCAATTAGGTGACGGTGTCTTCCAAGTACTGTCAACCAACGGTGATACTCACTTAGGTGGGGATGACTTCGACCAGAAGATCATGGATTGGCTGATCGATGGCTTCAAGCAGGAACACGGCATTGACCTGTCACAAGACAAGATGGCTCTGCAACGGCTGAAGGATGCTGCTGAAAAGGCTAAGAAGGACCTGTCCGGTGTTCAAGAAACGCAAATCAGTCTGCCATTCATCTCCTCTGGTGAAAATGGCCCACTGCACTTGGAAAAGACTTTGACCCGGGCAAAGTTCAACCAGATGACCAATGACCTGGTTGAAAAGACGAAGCAGCCAGTTATGAACGCCATGAAGGATGCTGGCTTGCAATTTAGTGACATTGATGAAGTCATCTTAAACGGTGGTTCTACGCGGATTCCAGCTGTTCAGGAAATGGTTAAGGAATTGACTGGCAAGGAACCTAACCACTCCATCAACCCTGACGAAGCCGTTGCTTTAGGTGCTGCTATTCAAGGTGGTGTCCTGACCGGTGATGTTAAGGATGTCGTATTGCTGGATGTTACCCCATTGTCCTTAGGGATTGAAACGATGGGTGGCGTCTTCACCAAGTTGATTGATCGTAACACGACCATTCCAACTTCCAAGAGTCAAATCTTCTCCACTGCTGCTGATAACCAACCAGCCGTAGACATTCATGTTCTGCAAGGTGAACGGCCAATGGCAGCCGACGACAAGACGCTTGGTAACTTCCAACTGACGGACATTCCGCCTGCACCACGTGGTGTTCCGCAAATCAAGGTTACCTTTGATATCGACAAGAACGGTATCGTTAACGTTTCTGCCGAAGATCAGGGTACGCACAAGAAGCAGAACATCACTATCAAGTCTTCTTCAGGTCTGTCCGATGAAGAAATTGAACGGATGAAGAAGGATGCCGAAGAACACGCCGATGCCGATAAGAAGAAGAAGGAAGAAGCCGATCTGCGTAACGAAACTGATCAGCTGCTCTTCCAAACTGATAAGACCTTGAAGGAACTCAAGGGCAAGGTTTCCGACGATGAAATCAAGAAGGCTGAGGACGCTAAGAAGGCACTGCAAAAGGCTAAGGATGACAACAACCTTGATGAAATGAAGTCCAAGAAGGATGCATTGAACAAGATTGTTCAAGACTTGACTGTCAAGCTCTACCAGCAGGCTCAGGGTAACCAACAACAAGGTGGTGCCCAAGGCGGTCCACAGGCTGGCCCAACTAATGGCAATAACAACAATAACAACTCCAATAATGGCGGCGACGGCAGCACTGTCGACGGCGATTTTGAAGAAGTTAACCCCGATGACAAAAAATAATGGTTGAAAAAATTGAGCAGGTTGATGAAACCAATGCTTGATTGACAACCAATGAAACACAAATGGCCGCTAGTATCCGGAAAGCTGAAGACTAGCGACCTATTTGTGCTTTTAGGCGAGTGGGGTTAATCGCTGCTAGTTGCTTGCAGAAAGTAATGCTATACTGTGGTTTAGATTTTCTAGATGAGGGATGTACATGGCTGAAGAAAATTATTATGACATTCTCGGGGTTAGCAAGGATGCCTCGGAAGACGAGATCAATCGCGCTTACCGTAAACTAGCGGCAAAGTACCACCCGGATGTTAACCACGCTCCTGGTGCCGAAGAAAAATTCAAGAAAATCAATGAGGCCCATGAAGTTCTGTCAAACAAACAGAAGCGGGCCCAATACGATCAATTTGGCTCGGCCGGTCCGAACGCTGGTGCTGGTCAAGGCTTTGGCGGCTTTGGTGGCGGCCAAGGCTTTAGCCAAGCTGGTTTCGGTGACTTCAGTGACATCTTTGGTGATATTTTTGGTGGCGGCCGTGCACGGCGGGACCCCAGCGCTCCGCAACAGGGTCGTGACTTACAGTACACCATGACTTTGAAGTTTATGGAAGCCATCAAAGGTAAGGAAACCGAGATCAAATATAATCGGGAAGCCCAATGTGATGTCTGTCACGGCAGCGGTTTACGGCCGGGCAAGTCAGCACAAACCTGTCATGAATGTGGCGGCCGTGGCTACATTGTTCGTCAACGTCGGACCATGATGGGCATGATGCAATCACAAGAAACTTGTCCAAACTGTCATGGGACCGGTAAAGAAATCAAGCCGGAAGACCGGTGTGCCAACTGTGGTGGTAGTGGCCATGTACAGGAACGGCATGCGTTGAAGGTGAAGGTTCCTGCCGGTGTTGATGATGGTCAACAGATGCGGCTGCAGGGTCAAGGTGAAGCTGGTAAGAACGGTGGCCCTTATGGTGACCTCTACTTGCTTTTCCACGTCACCCCAAGTCGGACCTTCAAACGTGACGGAACCACTATCTATGTTGACCAGGATATCAGTTTTGCCCAGGCGGCATTGGGTGACAAGATCAAAGTGCAGACCGTGCATGGCGACGTTGATCTTAAAGTTCCCGCCGGCACCCAGTCAGAGACGAACTTCCGGCTGCGTGGCAAAGGGGTTCCGCGCCTGAATGGCAAGGGCAATGGTGACGAACATGTTCGGATCCATGTTAAGACCCCAACCAACATGAATAAGAAGCAAAGGGAAGCAATCATGGCATTTGCGGCGGCTTCCGGTGAAAATGTTAAGGGCATTAAGAACGGCTTCTTTGACAAGCTGAAGGATGCTTTTGACGATAAGGATTAACACAATTGCACGTTAACAAGAGCGTGACTATGACAAAGTTGTCTAAGTCACGCCCTTTTTGTGGTTTGGGCCATTGATCATGACTTAGACCAGCACAACTTGTTATAATAAAAAGCAGAATGCATCGAAAGCGAGTAATGACGTATGGATTTAGATAAACTAAAAGAACGGCAGAAGCACATCCGTAACTTCTCCATTGTGGCCCATATCGACCACGGTAAGTCGACCCTTGCCGACCGGATTTTGGAACTGACCGATTCCATTTCCAAGCGGGAGATGAAGGACCAGGTGCTTGATGACATGCCCCTGGAGCGTGAACGGGGGATTACGATCAAGCTGAACGCCGTTGCCTTGACCTACCATGCCAAGGATGGCGAGGACTATATTTTCCACTTGATTGACACCCCAGGCCACGTGGACTTTTCTTATGAAGTCTCTCGGTCACTGGCTGCCTGTGAAGGGGCCATCTTGGTTGTCGACGCGACCCAAGGGGTTGAAGCCCAAACCTTGGCCAACGTTTACCTGGCACTTGACAACGACTTGTCCATTTTGCCGGTTATCAACAAGATTGACTTACCATCGGCGGATCCAGAGGGGACCAAGAAGCAGATCGAAGACGAAATCGGTCTGGATACCGATGAAGCGGTCGACATCAGTGCCAAAACTGGTCAAGGCGTTCCTGAAGTCCTCGAAAAGATCGTTAAAGACGTGCCTGCACCGACTGGCGATCTGACGGCACCGTTGAAGGCTTTGATTTTCGATTCCAAGTACGATGATTACCGTGGCGTGGTTCTGAGCGTGCGCGTTTTCGAAGGGACCGTCAAAAAGGGCGACCGGATTAAGCTCATGAACAGCGGGACTGAATATGAAGTTGCAGAAGTCGGCATCAACTCACCAAAGCCATTGGCCCGCGACCTGCTGATGGCGGGTGATGTTGGCTACATTACCGCCGCCATTAAGGACATCAAGGATACCCGGGTCGGTGATACGGTCACCAGTGCCGATCACCCGACTAAGGAGCCGTTGAAGGGTTACCGGAAGATGCAGCCAATGGTTTATGCTGGTTTGTATCCAACCGATAATGCCAAGTTCAACGATCTGCGGGACGCGTTGGAAAAGTTGCAATTAAACGATGCCGCATTGACCTTTGAACCCGAATCATCACAAGCATTAGGCTTCGGTTTCCGTTGTGGCTTCTTAGGAATGCTCCACATGGATGTGGTTCAGGAACGACTGGAGCGGGAATTCGACTTGGACCTGATCACGACGGCACCATCAGTTACTTATCATGTTGACTTGCATGATGGTTCGATGAAGGAAGTCGAGAACCCGTCAGATATGCCGGATGCTTCCGAAATCAAGGATATTAAGGAACCCTACGTTAAGGCATCGATCATGGTACCTAATGATTACGTCGGTCCGGTGATGGAGCTGTGTCAACGTAAGCGGGGGCAGTTTGATACCATGGAATATCTGAGTGACACGCGGGTGGATGTGATCTATCATATTCCGCTGGCGGAAATCATCTATGACTTCTTTGATAAACTGAAATCGAGCACCCGTGGTTACGCTTCATTGGACTATGAATTGGCTGACTACCGTGCTTCCTCGTTGGTTAAGATCGATATCCTGCTGAACGGGGACAAAGTTGATGCCTTGAGTTTCATCACCCACAAGGATTTTGCGGCTGAACGTGGTCGTGAAATTGCCAGCAAGCTGAAGAAGATCATTCCACGACAGAACTTCGAAATTCCAATTCAAGCTGCCATTGGTTCAAAGATCATTGCCCGGACCAACATCAAGGCTTACCGGAAGGATGTTACTGCCCGGATCCACACTGGGGACCCAGACCGGCGTGCCAAGCTGTTGGAAAAGCAGAAGCGTGGTAAGAAGCGGATGAAGGCCGTTGGTAAGGTCGATATCCCTCAGGAAGCGTTCATGGCCGTCTTGAAGACCGATGAAGAAATTGACGATAAATAATGCTGTAATAGCGGCAATCACCTTATTACTTGCATTATAGCTATACCAATTTTCTTGCCGTTTTCCCTGAATTTTCCCTGAACAATTAAATTCAGGGAAGGTCATCAGGGATGGTTTTAAGCTTCTTCATGAGATTCAGGGAAGGAATTAGATTTTGGCTATACTTTCAAAGAGATCAGCAGTTTCTTTCTTTTTACTGCTGGTAATATGAATGTAAGTATTCATTGTTGTTTCAATCTTTGAGTGGCCCAAACGAACTTGCACTTCTTTTGGCGTAGCACCTGCTTCAAGTAACAAGGTTGCATGAGTATGCCTAAGCGAATGGAAGTTAAATGGAAAACCTAATTTGCTGTGAACTAATGAGCTTAAGTATTTGACTGAGTTTGGCGTAATAGGTTTGCCGTTTGACTTGGTGCAGACAAGTTGTGATTCAAAGTAGCGTTTTCCATAACGAAGCCGATTTTTGCTTTGCTGGAGACGCTGCTTTTTTAGTATAGAAACTAATGCGTTACCAATCGGGATTGTTCGACGACTAGCTGCAGTTTTCAACTTACCGATGCGGATGTCATGTGCACCGAATTGCTTCATTTGCTCCACGACGTTAATCTCTCTATTAATGAGGTCAACATTGTTCCAACTTAATCCACAAACTTCACCGCGACGCATTCCGGTATAAAATGCAATGAAGAAGGGGACAATTTCGGCGCTATCTCTTCCAAAATAATCGACAATCTGTGAAAACTGTTTGACTGTGATAATCTTTAAGTCTTCGCGTGTCTTCGCTGGCTCGTCAATCTTCGGCATTTTGATGTACATAGCTGGTGAACTATTCAATACCTGTAGAGGATAAACTGCATATTTGAGTGATTCTTTAATAACCATTAGAATGATTTCTACAGAATGTTTGGACAGTGGCTTATGATCTCGTTTATACTTCCAAAATTCAAGAAACGGAAGATTACACGACTATCACGACTGCAATCAAAGGAACTGGCAAACAGATTGAGCAAACTGATAGTGGTGCAAGTGGTGGTAATGGTGCTGTTGCTTCATTTGCGCGCCAATTTGTTGGCCGGCCATACGTGTGGGGTGGTAACACGCACAGTGGTTGGGACTGCTCAGGGTTTGTCGCTTATGTTTACAATCATTTTGGTATCCCAATGCATCAACCAACCACCTATGAAGAGTTTCAAGGCCAAGTCGTTGGTCCACCATATCAGGAAGGTGACATGCTCTTCTGGGGTGCTCGTGGTAATACCTACCACGTCGCTTTAGCTCTGGATAGCAACACTATGGAGATGGCGGCTAATCCTGAACAAGGAACAATAATTCAGTCGATTAATTCATGGCCTCCCGCTTTCGGTGTACGTAATGCTGCTATGGCCGCCAAAGTCAGCGGTGATAGTAGCAAGGATAATTCAGCCACCGACAGTACTAATTCAGATGCCGATTCTACTAATCAGCAGGCAAAATATACTTGTCAGGGTGAATACGATAGCACAATGGCAGCTGATGATAAATGGGGTAAAATTTGGGCTGATCCGTTTAGTAGTGACATGATTACTGATGAAGGAACTCTAAAACAAGCGCTGAAAAAGCAAATTCATGATTATCCAGATGTACAGTACACAACAGACGGGATCACGTTTAAGGACAGTCTGTCATGTGGCATCAAAAACGACATTACTGTGGGTAATTATGGTTATCTGCGTGATCGATACGGCGTTGATGTTAACGTTAGAATTCAAAGTTTTACTAAGTATCTAGATAGAAGCACAACGCACACTAGTTCGATAACTTTTGGTAATAAAATATTTGGAATTAATGAGTGGGACAGACGTGAAAGCTCTGCTAATGTAGCTTTGCATAAGGCGCCTAGAAAGCCAGAAACAGCTACACCAGCACCAGTTACAGGTGATGATATTCCTACGATTCAAGTTCCTCAAAAGGAAGATCATAAGAATGAAAAATGACGATTCCAATATGATCACTAAACGAGTGATTATTGATGTGCCAATGTATGACAATAAAACCGGTGAATATGGCATAGGCTACTCACCAGATAATGGCAAGACCCGGATTGTCCAGGAGGGAACAGAAGGTCGACATTACCATCAAGAGACAGATGCTGATCGGATCAGTGAACTTGTGTTTGATGGCTTCAAGATTAAGTCACCAAATGGGACGATCTGGAAAATTTAATTTGATAATGAAGGCGATTTGATTAAAGAAAAAGAGGAGTCGTAATATGCGATTCCTCTTTTTATATAGAAAGGTGGTTTTGATGCGTGATTAAGTTACATACAACGGATTTGACGACCGGAGATGGGCAAAATCTGCGAAAACAGCTAGCGGAAAACTTTAAGATTATTGAGAAAGAAAGCAGTCAGTTGCAAGAACAAATAAAACTGGTTAATCAGCAAGTTAGTGAACTTCAAAAGCAGGTAAGGCAGCTGCAGCCTGATAATGCAGATCACGAAAAACGGATCGAAAAGATTGAGAAGCTTCTTTTTGGCTTTGAAAAAGTTACTGTCACTGATCCATCAGACGACATTAAAGCAAGTCAACCAGCGGCGGTTGAATTTAACGATACCGATGGTGTAGACGATGATCCAATTACAACAGTAACGATTAATTAAAAAAAGGAGGTACAAAATGCCAGTACAAATTAAACATAGCAACGGCGGTAGCTTCTACCACTTTGCAATTGATATTGCCAAAGAGGGAGTTCAGCTCTTCGACCTTACCCCTTATGTAAAGAGACGGGTTGGCGACAACAACTTTGGACTACCAGTGGATTGGTATCGTCAAGGTCAACTAATGAATGTGAATGGAGCGTACAAGCCGGTTATTGACGGTTTAGTTGGTAACTACTCGTTTGATAAAAATGACAATCTGAAAATGGCTGATGATGCTAGTGTTGTATATTCAGTAGGGGAACCAGAGGATTGTGGTCCAGCCGGTCAAGTTACCTACTATTTTCCAGAGCAGATGTTCCCTAAAGAAGGTATCTTTAAAGGCTACCTTGGCTTGATTGATGACAAAGGTAATCGTTATTCTGGTGTCGATATTTGGTTCAAGGTTTTAGCTGGTAATGCAAGAATGGGCATTGCCTGTGACTTCTATATTGGTAAGCTTGAAAAAGCCATTACTACTGCGGAAGAGGATTTAAGGAATGCTAAGAAGTCCATGCAAGATGTCGTTGATGAGTTTGAGGCTAAAGTAGATGCTCTGCTAAAAGACTTGAACCAGCAGTTGATACGACTACTATGCTGACTGATTTACAATCCCAGATGGCAGCTCTGCAAGACAAAATTAAGAACGATCATCTGTTTACTGAAGAGGCAGCAAAGCAACTCGAAAATCGTCTGGCACTAAAATTGAGTACAGGGTATAAGCATACCTACGGAATGGTTGATGAGCTGCTATCTGATCAGACCTTAGGTGCTGGCATGTATGTGAAAACTGCAGGGTACTACACGATTAATGACGGAGGAGGAGCCGGGTATGTAATCACTTCAAATGAGTCGGCGAATTATAGTGAAAAGCTGAATAACGGTTTGTTTGCTGAGTTACTTTATGGAAGTGAACCTGTCGATGTCTTAACTTTTGGCGTGAAGAATGATGGTACCCAAGATTGTTCTAAATTAGTCAATGAGCAAACGAAGATTCACGTACTGTACTTTCCTGCTGGTAAATATCTCGCTAGCGAACAGTTAGATATCTATCACAATCTATATGGTGAAGTTGGCCCAGCAGGCATGTCTAAAGATGAAAAAGGATTAACCACGATTCAAAGTGGTATCACAGGAGACAGCACAAAATCATTAATCTGGAATCATGGTGATTCAACAATATCTCAAAGCTTAACCTACACCTAAATGACAATGAGAATGGGATTACTGACAATGGCAAATATGTAACACGCCTCAATGACATCTACGTTGATGGCATTAAGAACGCGTGTGGTATCAAGATAGATCGACCAGGTTCGAGGGCATCTGTCATTGATAATGTTTTTGTCAATAGTGCTGGTGCAAAATATAGTAGTAAGGGGTTTTACTACTTAACAGGCACAGATGAAATGCTTTCTAATTTTTGGTCAATGGGGTTTTCAAGTGGTATTTTTGCAGTTTACTGCCTTTTCTATGCAACTAATATTCATATTTGGGCAGGGCCTAATGATAAAGATTCTTAAGCAAGATCACGGGGAGCTGAGCTTCACAAGTCTAAAGTATTTTTTGCAAACCTATATACTGACACCGTGCGGTTTGCACTATCTTACTGATGGTAACTCATATATTTCTGCGAATAATTTTATCTATTTATATGATGATTCGCTTAATAGTATTAAGGATAAAATTAGTTGGAGCGGCTTTTTTTAGGTGAAGAAGAGCGACCATGTTGAAATAACGGGCGGCTACATATTTGTGCCTAAGTTTGTATCTATTACTTCCTTGCTTGATCCAAGCCATGTTCGCATTAACAGGCTCTTAATTACTGTTCCTGAAGAGCAAAATGCTGAAGACTATTATAGGAACTATCTACCGAACATGATTATGAGGTATGATCAAACGTATAACATCGAAGCAAACGGGATGGATGGTAAGTATGTAGAAATTGCTAGAATCCCGATTAAAGAGAGCATGTTTGGACAGGTTGTTCTAAAAATCTCAGATGCACATATTAACAACTGTCTTTTAACTGTTGAGTTGAATAATGGAACCGCCAGCCTAGTTGATACTGGAGGCAATCATTACGAAGATATTGCATATAAGATCATCAACAATTGGTTTGTTGTGTTCTCAAAGAGTATGATTCAAATCAAGTTTCTGCTATTCAGCTAGGTGGCTTGGGCCCAGTAAATTACAATTATATTCGTGTCACTGACGAGAAGCCTTTCCCACGGTTAGTACAAGATGATGATACTGGACTAACTCATCTTACAGTAGATCCTTCATCAGTAAAATAGCTGAACAGCTTATAAATTGTCGCCTATGAAACACACAGTACATAATAGGGACTTATGTCACAGCCCCTTTATTTTGGGCGGCTGTTAGGAGACAATATAGCAATTTATAATCCTTGGGAAATTGCAGTAATACTGTTTGTAATTTTAGCAATCTACGTTGTAGGATTAATATATCTTTGGTAATTGAGGGGATATATTTAATGAATTTACTACTAATGACTCAAAGTAATTTATATAATGATTTATATCAAGAAATAAATAGGCAAAATACTTTTTATTTTTGGATTATTGGAATAGTACTTACTATATCTATAACTATTGCTGGTTTTTTTGGAATCCTTCAATGGCGTTTATCTGATAAGCAAATTAAGCGTATGAAAGAAGAAACAAAAGACGAAATAGCAAATGAATATTCTTTAGAAAAAATAGAAGAGTTAGATCAGTATCAGCAAAAAGCAAAGATCTTACTGAAAAACATGTATTCACAGTGGCATGGTAATCTTATTACTAATATTTTTAAACTTATACAAGAAATAGGAAACGATCCTAAAACGGATGTGTTTTTCAAAATGGATGATTTTAAAATGAACATTGATGATTTTATTGACGACCCATTCTTAAGCAAAGAAAATACAGGAGTAAGTTTAATGGCCATCTTAACTAAACTAGAAAAAGATGAATTTAAGAGGCCAGAACAGGCTAGCGAAATGGCTAAATATGTTCGTAATAAGGGTAAAGAGTCATTACAAGCATATTATGATATGAGAGATAAAACTGTTGAAGAACTTAAGAATGTTAAATATTAAGTTAATCGAAAATAAAAACGTCCTTCTCAGGGCGTTTTTATTTTCTCCTTAAAAGGAGATGACATATTTGTTGAATAATTTACGTCACAATTATTTATGGTTTGTTTCAGCACTAGAGACTTACGGATTAGCAGCATATTTTATCGCAACTCATAGTACAGGCAATTTCACACCACCGCCCAACAGTGTGCTTGATATGCTGGACGATCCGCCATTTATCTTCTTACTAGGAGTAGTTGGCACAATCACTATGGTATATACGCTATGGAATGTTCAGTACTTTCATTACAAAGCTATCATGACAGCTTCGCTCACGTTTGTGTGGCTGCTTTTTTTATGTGGTTTTGTAATTCACGATCAAATGCGGGGTAACTTGCTAAGCGTACCTAGTATGTATTCATTATTCGTACTATTACGAATCGTTCTAACAGTAATTTTGAAAGGGTGAGACGAGGTGAGCGATCAAATACTAGCGACCTTAATCACCACTCTCGGTTCGATTATCGTTGCTTGGATAAGCGAAGTCAGCCAACCGAGAATGACCGATTAAGGGAGCAGAATAAAGAACTAAGGGAAAAATTAAAAAAGGAGAGGCAACATGAAAATCGTAAGTGAAATTTGGAATTACTCATTGTCTACAGGGGTGTTCTTCGCTGTCTCAGCATTTGCTTGGATGTATATTCGGCCAGTGCTAGAGCAGAAGAAGCAACAAGCTAAAACGGTACAGGAAAAAGAATTAATCAATTTGATTGAAGGCCTGGCCGACACTGTTGTGACTTCGCTAGTCAGCCGCACTGATATCACAGGTCATGATAAATTTAAGGCAGCTACTTCACAAGTACGACATAGCCTGGACGCTAAGGGCTTAAGTGCAACGGAGGGAACTATTCAAACAGCCGTTCAGTTAGCTTATGAAAAAAGCAATTTAACACCAATTGTCAAGCCAACTGAGGGTATGCAGACTGGAGTGGTATTTAAAGCCATTGACGTGTCTGGATATCAAGCACAGGCACAAGCAGCATCATGGTGGCAGAATGCAAAGCAACATGACATTCAAGGTGGCATTGTTAAGTTGTCAGAAGGGACAAGTTATCGTAACCCCTACGGTGAAACGCAAATTGCAGCTATTAAGGCTGTAGGGTTAAAAGTGTCCGGCTACCATTTTGCTCGTTTCGTTGGTAATGCTGATTTAGCTCAGCAAGAAGCCAATTATGCCGTCAGCACCGCGCATGCAATGAATTTACCCAATGGATCACCACTAGTCTTAGACTACGAGTTGCGGCATGGTTGGGCAAAGTAGTAACACGCAAGCATGTATTGCTTTTTGCCAGGTTATCAAGCAATCCGGTTATGTGCCAGTGTTCTACTCATACTCTGGTATGAATCAGTTATGGAATTACGAGGCAATTTATCAAGTAACAGGTGCTCATTTCTGGTTAGCTGCTTACCCACACATGGGGGTGCCGTTTCAGAACCTGACTACAATTATTTTCCAAGCATTTCAACACATACCGACGCTTGGCAGTATACTGATAACCTTTTTGGCTGGGGTGTCGATGGTTCAGTAGATTTTACGGGGGTGTTCACAATGGCAGATAAAATTATCTCAGGCGGGTATTTTGACGTAACGGTAAAGAGTTTACCGTAACTGGTTGGTTTGGCGGTCAGCGGGCCCAAGGCAAGCCATATACTTATATCATTGTAATTAATGAAAAAACAGGGCAAGAATATTGTCGTGTTAGGGTTGATTTAGTTAATTGACCAGATGTGCATAGATCCTAATGGTGATAGGTTAGGGTTCGTTGGTACTTTACCTTATACATCAGCTATGGCCAATCAAGCCTGTACAATTATCTTTAGATACTCTGATGATGCGGCGGCAATGGCAATTGCTACGACTACAATATAGCCTATAGATTTGACAAATCAGCTAGTTGGCTAGACAACATGGCAATTCACAATGGCCAATTAGTTGTCTCCGGTTGGTATGCTTCTGACCGTTCGATTTGTAAATACAATACCTTTATGATTTTGTACGACGTACTAAAACTAAATAGGAAAGAACTACAACGAGCAACGGTTAAGCTGAGTGATCGTGCAGACGTAGGGACTGCTAACAAGGACATTTTTAACAGCCAGCATAGTGGATTCTCTTCAGGATTTAAGTACAGTGCTGACTTATGTGGTCGGCAGTTACAAATAATTATGAGATATTCTGATGCTGAAAACGGTGAGGGTCACTATGTTGACTATTGGTTTAAACCATTTAAAGCACCAGACATTCCCGTGCTTGGTGGTAACATTGAACAACAGTTTAAGGCAAAGTGTGTTAAGGTAGAAAGCCAATCTGATGGCACATCTTTGATCATAGTTAAATAAAGTGTTGGCCAGCCCCAAAGGACTGGCTTTTTTTGCGTTATACTAAAAGGCCGCCCAGCCGAAAAAAGCTCCAGTTAAGTTGCCAGGTCACCCAGTAAAATGCACTTACGCAGTCCAATTAGGAAACACCTTGTCGGATATTGTAGCTGAGTGCGACATGAACTGGTGAGCATTGGTTTAAACTTTACATTTTTTACAAAAAAAGGTAAAATGTTAACATCAATTAACCAAGAAAAGAGGATTCAGATGTTAGAAAACTATTTAAAAAATCATTGTCCCTTGGAAGTGCCAGGATTACTGTCGTTAGCTATTGAAAAGGCATATAAACAGCTTGACGATACAATAAAGACTGTGCCTATTCTGCAAAAAGATGAAGCTCGAAAAAGCTATGGCTATCTTAGGAATGCTTTTGTTGATGTTGCTATTGAAAGTGTATTTGGTGAATTAGATCACGATTGTATTATCGAAACAAAAAAAGTGAATCCAGATAGAAAAAACAGTTACACATATAAAATGTTAAAGGTACCCGGTGCACATATTACTCCAGTTAAAAGCCAGTCGAAGGGGTCTTTTCCTAGAAAAGCAATTTATAGAGATAAGGGAAGTTTATTAAATTATCAAATGAGTTTATTTGACGAGCAACGTCATTTTAATAATGATAAAGCGCCTTTCATGCTGTTGACTTATGGTGGAGTAAATTATAAGTTAGATTATGTTATGCTTGGGATTCCTGATTTTGAAGATAGAAATTGGATTGATTTAGTACCAATTAAAGGGAAACCCACCTTAATTAGTAGTAACAAAGAAAAACAAGTCAACGATAAATTCAAACTGTCATTGACAGAAAAGGCAAGCCAGATTAGGAGGAATAATAATGACTCAAACGGGGGAAATGCTATTTGATCCTCAAAATCTAACGTATGCACGTATTGCAAGAGGGTTTACTATGAAGCTTTTATCGGAAAAGAGTGGAATTTCGCGTCAAACTATATCCTCTTATGAATCTGGGAAGAGTGTGCCCCGAGGTAAAAATTTATTAAAATTAAGCAAAATATTAAATTTCCCAATTACTTACTTCAATACTAAAATGAGCCCTTTAAGCTCAGAAGGTACTTTTTTTAAAAGCCGTGCCTCATCAACAAAAAAAGCTAGAGACATGCAAAAAGTAAGGTTAATATATTCGAATAGTATTTACGATGTATTATCAGACTATGTTAATTTTCCGATTGTTAATATTCCCGCTCCACTTGAAGAGAATCTAAGAAATATAACAAATGAAAAAATAAAGAAAATGGCACTATTAACTCGAAAAAAATGGGGCCTTGATAATGAAGAGCCCATTAACAATTTAACTAAGCTAGTTGAAGCTAATGGCATTATTATATCTCAAGCCAATTTACAAGAGAAAAAGATAGATGCTGTGTCTAAATGGATAGCCGATAGACCGTTTATTTTATTGACAGATAATAGGGAATCTGATGTTCGAAGAAGGTTTAACATTGCACATGAATTAGGTCATATTTTGCTTCATTCTAATATTGAAAGCATTTATGAACTGTCCAACACAGATATGAATAAGCTTGAAAATCAGGCAAATGTTTTTGCCAGTAACTTACTTCTTCCGGATCAAGCATTTATTAGGTCGGTGGTATCGACTAGTATGGAAGGGTTTATTGAGCTAAAAAAATATTGGAAAGTTTCTATATCTGCTTTAATTATGAAAGCGCATAAAGTGAAATTACTAAATGAAAATCAATATCTATATTTGAATAAAAAGCTTTCATATAATCATTGGAGAAAATCTGAGCCTTTAGATGATAGTATTCCTTTAGAAACACCAGATCTATATGACGCAGTATGTAAACTAATTATTAATAATAATGTATTATCAAAACAGGGATTAAAAGCAAAAATGAAATTGCCTAATGACGAGTTAAGTGCATTAATAAGTCCGGACTTTGCTAATCTAAATCAAGAAGATAAACCGAAATCATTAAAGTTGCACATAATTAAATAACTCAGTAGTACAGATTAGTCAATATTAAAAAAAGCGCTAACCGAAGCTAGCGCTCGGATTACTACTTGAGTAACCACTTAATTAATTGTTTTATGTGCTTACTAGGCACAACAAGAAGAATAATGCACCAATGCAACAATTGGGACACCTCCCAACGTGCACAAATTCGGGTAGCTAACCCGGCGTGCATTAATCATTGTATCATGAAACTGGTGTGTTATAATATTAAGTACAAGAAGATAATGCCGGCGTGCAAAATGACCTCAAGTTAGCTACTTGTTGTCGAACCGGTTGGGGCGCTTAATAGGCGCTCTTTTTTTGTACCTAAAATCATACGTGAGAAGTGGTGGCCAAATTACCATCAAAGTAGAAAACAAAAACCGGTGCAAAGTGTAATGGTTTGCACCGGTTTTTTACCACAAAATTACCACCTCATTTCAACGAGGAAACAATCAGCTTAATCTTAGCTAATCGTGTTGAAAATTAATTCTTTCTATTAATTAAAGCTAAAAATAACATGTTAGATCCGATTAATATTTATTAATCGCGGTTAATATTAGTAATACTATTCGAAGCGTTCATGGCCGTCTTGAAGACCGATGAAGAAATTGACGATAAGTAAAATCGGTCAACCAACCGACTTGATGTTATGCATGTATTGAGCCCGTTAACTAATTTGTTTGCAAGAATTCTGCAGCCAGTGCTTGACTTAAACTAAAGAACGGCTAGAATAGTGATTGTAGATTAAAAAACGATAAGAAAGACGAGTAAACGTTGGTAATTCGTCCAGTGAGCTAAGGATAGTGCGAGCTTAGCAGACCCTGCCTCGTTGAAAAACCCTTTCCAGTTGCTAACCCAAATGGTTATTCCAAAGTAGACTTAGCCGTCACCGACACGTTATCGTCGGATGAGTATAGTTTGTACTCACTAAGAGATCCGATTATTCGGATAATTTGGGTGGCACCGCGGAAAGAAGCCTTTCGTCCCAGAAGCAGGGGACGGAAGGCTTTTTATTTTGCGTTCCAAATTAATATGATGGGGGACTTAAAAATGGACCAGATTACGATTAGTCAAGCCAAAGATTATGTTGGTAAAGAAGTTCAGTTGGGTGTTTGGTTAACTGACAAGCGGTCTAGCGGGAAGATTGCCTTCTTGCAGCTGCGTGACGGTACCGGCTTCTTCCAAGGCATTTTGAAGAAGAACCAGGTATCTGAAGAAGTCTTTGAATTGGCTCGTCACGATATTCACCTGGAAACCAGTATGGTAGTTACCGGGACCATTGACGAAGATAAGCGTTCCAAGTCAGGCTACGAAATTCAGCTGAGCGACATCAAGATTGTCGGCAAGAGTGACGATTACCCGATTGGTAACAAGGAACATGGGATTGAATTCCTGCTGGACCACCGTCATCTGTGGTTACGTTCACGCAAGCCTTGGGCATTGATGCGCATTCGGAGTCGGGTAAAGCTGGCCACGATGGAATTCTTTGACAAGCATGGCTTCACTCAGTTTGATGCACCAATTCTGACTTCATCTGCTCCAGAAGGCACCACGGACCTGTTCGATGTTAAGTACTTTGACACGGATGCTTTCCTGTCACAATCTGGTCAATTGTATGGTGAAGCTGGTTGTATGGCACTGCGGCGGATCTACACCATGGGCCCAACCTTCCGTGCTGAAAAGTCCAAGACCCGTCGTCACATGACCGAATTCTGGATGATCGAACCTGAAATGGCTTGGTGCCATGAAGAAGAGAGTGAACAGATTCAAGAGCAATACGTTGCTTACCTGATCCAAGACCTGATTGACCACTGTGCCAAGGAATTGGAAATGGTTGGCCGTTCCGTTGAAAGCTTGAAGCCATTCACCGAATTGCCATACCCACGGGTAACTTACAAGAAGGCCATCGAAATGCTGCAAAAGGGTGGTTTGGACGTTCAATACGGCGATGACTTTGGTTCACCAGAAGAAACGTTCCTGGCTGACCAATTCAAGAAGCCAGTCTTCATCAAGAACTACCCACGGGAAATCAAGGCCTTCTACATGCCAACGGACCCTGAAGATGATCGCCAGGTTATCTGTGCCGACCTGCTGGCTCCTGAAGGCTATGGTGAAATCATTGGTGGTTCAGAACGTTCATACGACTATGAATACATCACCAACAAGCTGGAAGAAAACGGCTTGAGCAAGAAGGATTACGGTTGGTACGATGACCTGCGTAAGTACGGTTCAGTTCCGCACTCTGGTTTCGGGATGGGACTGGAACGGTTCTTAGCTTGGGTCACCCTGCAGGACCACATTCGTCAAAACATTCCATTCCCGCGGATGATCAACCGGCTGCGTCCTTAATCGTAATTAATGCAACACAAAAAGAGCTTGGCATCTGCCAAGCTCTTTTTTTTTAAACTTAATTGTTGAATTACTTAGCTTCGTTCAAGCTTTCTTCGGTCTTTTCCTTGATGAAGTTAGCGGAGTTTTGCAACTTCTCTAATTCTTCAGCGGTCAAGTCAAGCTTGCATTGCTTTTCGATACCGTCACGGCCGATGATGGCTGGGTATGAAAGGTAAACGCCGTATTCTTCACGGTAGTTGGAAACTGGCAGTTCCAGCATGCTGTTGGACAGGATGGCATTGGTGATCCGAACGGCAGCAGTAGCAACACCATAGCTGGTGTACTTCTTGCCCTTCATAACCTTCCAGGCACCCATCTTGATGTCGTCGTTGATCTTGTTCAAATCAATGCCCTTGTCCTTTGCCAACTTTTCGAATGGCTGGCCTAAGACCTTAACCGTTGACCAAGCGGTGAATTGAGAGTTACCGTGTTCACCTAAGTTGTAGCCGGAAACCGAACGAGGGTCGACGTTAACCAGTTGACCAATAGCCTTCTGCATCCGGGCCGTGTCAAGCACAGTCCCGGTACCCATAACCTGCTTCTTTGGTAAGCCGGTTAATTCTTGGTACATGGAAGTGATAACGTCAACTGGGTTGGTGATAGCAACGATCTTGCCGTTGAAGCCACTTTCCTTGATCTTCTGGGCAACTTCACGAACGGCATTCCGGTTGAAGTTCAGTTCACCAAAACGGTCGGCCTTTGGGTTATCCAGTAACTTGATTTTGCCAAGAGCAGAGATGATAACTTCGGTGTCCTTCAACTGGCTCCAATCGTTAACGTAAATGTTGGTGTGGAATGGCAGGTTAGCCATCGCATCTTCAAAGTCGATGGCATCAGCGTTAACCTTACCTTCATTACTGTCAATTAAAACCAAGTCATCAACGAAACCACAAGCAACCAAGTAGTGGGCAACCGTTGAACCAACGTGACCCATTCCGATAACTGCAACTTTTCTTGACATATGATTCAGGTCCTTTCTCTAAATAGTTTCCATAAATCATCATTTCTAAACCAAGTTGACGAGAAATCATCATTTCTAAACCAAGTTGACGAGCCGCTAAAAAATCTCACAACCAGCGCGCCAACCTGATCAACGCGGAGGAATTACTAACATGAAAAGGGATTATTGTCAATTACACCCTTCATACTTAGACCCTCATCTTCATTCTAACATAAGTCGCCACGATATAAAGAAATTATTAAAAACGTTTTCAAAAAATAAAAAGAAAATAAATGCAATTGTTCGTGTTTGCTTTAACAAATCTGTGATAGAATGTGAGAAGTCAAAAGAATAAATGGTAAAAGGGGAACATTTTCATGTCAAAGACAAAAACAGTTTACTTTTGTGCTGGCTGGTTTAACGAAAAACAAAATCGCGCATACAAGGCTGCGATGAAGGCGATCGAGGATAATCCAACGGTCGATGTCGAAAACTCTTATGTGCCACTGGATCACCAATACAAAGGTTTAAGCGTGGCTGAACACCCAGAATTGCTGAAGGACCGTGAATGGGCAACTGCTACTTACAATGGTGACCGGATCGGTATTCAGACTAGTGACCTGGTATTAGCTGTTTACCTGCCAAGTGCTGAAGACGTTGGGATGGGGGTTGAACTCGGTATGGCCCGGACGCTGGGCAAGTACAACCTGGTAGTCATTCCGGACGAAGAATGGGGCAAGCCACTGAACCTGATGACCTTTGGTGCCGCTGACAACTTCATCAAGATGTCTGAATTGGCCGACTTCAACTTCAACCAATTAGGCTTTGGCTTCTATGACGGTGCCGTTTACTAAAATTAGTCAGATTACTCACAGATATGAAAACCCGGGGCAGCCTCTCGTTGAAGTCGCTCCGGGTTTATTGTTTGTAATTATTGATCGTTGACGTGTAAGTCGAGAACGTCGGGCCGGCTATAGTGGCCGATCGCATCCATTTCCATCTTGCTTTGGGGAACCTCATTCATTGGTAGGTCGGCATAGATGATGGTTTTATCATCCCAGACCGGTTGCGTTAGATAGTGGCCATACGGATCAACGACACAACTACCGCCACGACAGACCCGATCATCTAGCTTGGCAATTTCTTCGTTCGCATGCAGCAGTTTCGTCGGGTAGTCGGTCTTGTTGATGATCATATCGGAGTTGATAAAGAAGACATGGCCTTCGATAGCGATGTGCTTGATGGTATCCTGCCATTCGGGATTGTCATTGGTGTTTGGCGAAATGTAAATGCTGATTCCCTTTTGATAGAGGGCAACCCGTGCTAATGGCATGTAGCTTTCCCAGCAGATCAGACTGCCCATCTTGCCCCAAGGAGTGTCGATGACCGGGAAATAGTCCTTATTAGCATCCGCCCACACGAGGCGTTCGCTGCCCGTTGGCTTGAGTTTACGGTGGACGGCTAGCAGGCTCCCATCAGGGCCAAAGAAGAGGTTTGAATTATAGAGACTGCCAGAAACCTGGTCGCGCTCGGAAACACCGATGCTCAGGTAGGCGTGGGCTTGAGCAGCTGCCTGTCCCAGTGCTTTGGTTTCGGGACCGGGGACAACCACTGAGTTATCGCAGTAGCGCCACCAATCTTTGCGCCCGCTCTCATGCCGGCCACCGACAACGAAGCCAAAATTCATGCCAAAGGGATAACCCGGGATAAACAATTCGGGAAAGACAATCAGTTCTGGTGACTTGGCCTGTGCCTGTTGAATGAGCGCAATTGCTTTGTCAGTAGAAGCCTTTTTATCAAAGAGGACGGGGCTATCCTGGATCAAGGCAATCTTACAGTGGTCTTCTTTAAAGTCTTTCATGATAGAACCTCCTTAGGGTATTAGGGTAATTGGGGGAGTTTGACATTAAACGAGAAACTTGTTCCTGAAGTCTTCAATATCTTTGGCAGTGAAACCGAACCGCTGGGTGAACAAATTTTCAGCCGAACCCCAGCCGTCGTGAATCGTCTGCAAAAAGCCCTTCATGACTGGGCCATCGCCCTTGGTAACGTTCATGTTGGCGATCATCTGGCTGAGCTCATCGTTAGTTTTGAGCTGGTCACTCATCGCAAAGCTATACAGTTGGTTGGTCAGCAGGTAGTCTTTGATAATGGTGTTGTCGTCAACGCCGAGAACTGCCATGATCAAGGCTGAAACCATGCCAGTCCGGTCTTTGCCGGCACTGCAGTGGAAGACCAGTGCATCACCAGCAGGCAGGTTGAGCAGCTCGTGCAGGACCTGTTTGAAGGCCAACTGGCTGTGCACATTGAGGAGGACATGTTGGTAAATGTTGCCCAGCATGTCGTTAAATTCATGGACACCTGGCACATCGAGCTGTTCGTCGTCCTCACCATTTTCTGCATACACATGTGCGTCCACATACTTCACACCGGACCAATGGCGATCCGGGGCCGTCATCTGTTCAAAGCTGCTCCGCAAATCACAATCAACGGTGATATTCAAAGCAGACAACTTTTGCCGGTCATGATGGGAGAGACGACTGAGGTCATCGGCACGGTAAATAGTGCCCCATTTGATGGCCCGGCCATCCTGTGTCTGATAACCGCCTAAATCACGGAAATTCATTGGTCCGTCTAGTGTTATCACCCGTTCATGCTTACTCAAACTGACCCCTCCTAACTTTCTAGCTATATTTTACAAATTGCAGGGCAGGGTGTCGAGTAAACTGAGATGGACATCGTTAATTGACAGGTTTAAAATCAATCTGTTGACATTTTACGGAGGAAATTTTATGGCAAACGAAGAACGATTTGGATTATCAGCAGAAGAAAAGCAGACAGCATTAGCCGCAATTGACCAGCGCTTGGATAAGCTGAAAGACACGCAGGCTTTACATTTAAGCGACGACGAGATTGCCAAGTTGCGGGCCGACTTTCTAGAACACAATCATTATGGCAAGTATGAGGACATGCTGAACCATGAGATTTTGGAAGGTCGGGGTGAACTGGGGCGCTTGAACGTCCGCCTCAATGATTATGCGAAGGCTCAGCCAGCCTTTAACCAGTTGATGCGCAACCACCATGATTATGCACCGGCTTACCTTGACCAAAAAATCAGTATTGGCTTGTTTGTGATTGCCCTACTGGTGGTGATTGCAGGCGCCTTTACCTCGGTTTTGCTGATTCAATTGGGCTTGCTGTTTGCCCTGGCTGCACTGGTGCTGGTATTCTTACGGCTCCGGTTCAACAGCAAGCAGAAGAAGTATCCACGTCAGTTGGCGGAAATCAACAAAGCGACTGCTCAAGCAAAGCAGGACCAGGCCGACTTTAACCGGTTAGGGCAGGAGTTTGTCACTGAACAGATGCAAGCTGACTATCGCCGCTTTTTAGCCAACAAGTTGGGTGTGAAGAATAACGTGATTGAACAGTTAACGCCACCGCAGACGAAAACGGCAGCCCAGACCAAATAACAAAACCGTTGATGACATGATCATCAACGGTTTTTTAGTTGCTAAAACAGTTGGATTATTGGTAAAGCAATTTAATGGTTCGCCGGTCGAGCTTGGTGATGCCGGTCCGGACATTGCGCGGGATCATTACGCTGTTCTCGTATTCTGGCGCATGGGCCAATCCCAGTGCGTGGCCCAATTCGTGTTGAGCCACTTCGCTACGAAAACCGCGGCTGCTTAAAGCCAGTTGATTGGGATCAAGCGTGGAGGTTGCGCTGAGTAGGGCGTGTTTGTCGGGATCGTAGGACGTTTTAGTCGAGCCGAGGTCGGAATGATTGGTGCCGACTGAGCTATTAACACTGTCGGCACTCAGGTCACCACTCTTGGCAAAGACATTCGCATGCGAGGCTTTCTTCGTCCACACAAAGTGAATAGTCCCGGTCCGATTCCAGGCTTTAACTGCGTCTCGAAACGCCTGCTTGACCTGTGGGTTGCCCGCTTCCATATAGATGTAGATGCGACGATGACTCCAGCGATAGCCTTCAGTGGGGGTTGGGGTCTTATCCGGGATTGACAACGCGTGTTGGGGAGTGGACCGTTTGACCGCGTAGTCATTGTTCGGATGATCATCATCATTGTCGAAGTAATTACTGCTGGAATTGATTGCGGGCAGGGCAGTATCGGCGCGAGCCAGCAGGGGAGTCCCCCAAACCATTAGGGAGGCTAAGAGCGTCGTTATAAGATTGGTGATGGTTTGACGCTTTTTCATAACGACACTTCCTTTTCATAACTTAAGATCATGATCGAGTTTACCGTTATCACTCTTTATCTGGCAAGTAATAAAACTTACTGCTTACATTTGCGGGATATGCTGTTATAATGTAAGCGCTAACATGTAGACTAATGAAGGGATCAATGATAATCGTGCAGATGCTTGAAGTAAGTCCGACCACCAAGCCACAAAAGATAGTTCGGTCACAGTCGCTTGTTTGGGGTTTATATGTGAAGACGTTTCGCCAGTTATGTCAGTTGCTTGGTATTGACGATACTTATTGCGGAGCAGATTGGTTTGGGATATTAGGACCCAATGGCAGTCTGGCAGTTGTCCGGCAACCAGCGCTGCAAATCCATCAAAAACTATCGTGGTCGCTTACTTGGCAGCTGCGTTTGCAAGTGATTTACGACCTGGTGCAGGCAATGGTGACTTGTGAAAAGCATAGTCAACGCGATGAGTATTACTTTCGTTGTCGATCCGCACAGTTGATTAAATTCGGCATCAAGATTGTCGAAATGATTGAAGAGAATGCATGAAGCTATAACAAAACCCTCTTTGAAGTTGTTCAAAGAGGGCTTTATTAATTAAGTGGTTATTTGATTGAATTACTTGTTGCCTTGCAGCTTTGCCATACCGTTCTTAGCAACTTCTTCCAGCGTTTCAGCAGAAGACTTCATTGCCTTTTCTTCACGGTCGTCCAATGGAACTTCCAGAACCTTGGCAACACCGCTAGCATTAACAACGGCTGGAGAACCGATGTACAGGTCGTGCAGACCATATTCACCGTTCATTGGAGCACCAATTGGCAGAACAGCGTTTTCGTCACGCAGGATAGCGCGAGAAATCCGTGCCAGAGCAGTAGCAACACCGTAGAAGGTAGCACCCTTCAAGTTGATGATTTGGTAAGCCTTCTTACGAACGTCGTCTTCAATCTTCAGCAGTTCGTCCATGGATACGCCTTGTTCCTTAGCCAAGTCTAAGACCGGCTTGCCACCAATCGTAGCGCTGGAGTAAGCAGCAAATTCGGAGTCACCGTGTTCAGCCATGATGTTAGCAGAAACATCAACAGGTGAAACATTGAACTTCTTTGCCAGAGCAACGCGCAAACGAGCGGAGTCCAGAGAAGTACCGGAACCAACAACCTTGTTCTTTGGGAAGCCAGACAGCTTCTGAACAGCGTAAGTCAATACGTCAACTGGGTTAGCGGCAACCAGGAAGATACCGTTGAAACCAGACTTAACGATTGGTTCAACAACGGACTTGATGATCTTCAAGTTCTTGTCAACCAGTTGCAGACGGGTTTCACCAGGCTTCTGTGGTGCACCGGCAGTGATTACAACCAGGTCAGCATCCTTGCAGGTGTCGTAATCTGCGGAGTAGAAGTTCTTTGGAGCAGTGAAGGCAGTTGCGTCTTCCAGGTCCAAAGCGTCCCCCTTAGTACGATCCTTGATGATATCAACGATAGCCAGTTCTTCGGCCAGACCCTGCTGAGCCATTGCAAAAGCATAACTAGAACCAACGGCACCGTCGCCGACAAGAACTACTTTTTGATGATTCTTAGACAATCAAAACACTCTCTTTCTACACATTGTTAAAATAAGCACAAGCATTATGCTCAACGTTAGTTATTATACAACAGTTCACTATCGCATAATCACAAAAAATGTAAATAGTAATGCTTTAACGGAAAAAGTTGGCCATTCCAAAGCCGACACTGGCCAAAATGAGCAAAATTGCCGGAATCAGGAGGACTTTAATAAAGATGGCAGCTAAGGTAAAGAGGATCAGGAAGCCTAATAACCAGAGCGAGAATTTGAAAAACTTCCATAAAATCCAGAGGACAAGGATCGCAATTAATAAGCTCACCTAAATCAACCTTCTTTCACTCTTAAATTGACAAAATTATAACAGGAAACGGTGCGGCAAGCATACTGGGTGAACCGATTTACAAGATCTTTAACTTTTGTGTGCAATGGAGCTGTGGTAAAATACTAATACATGTAGTTATAGGTGAGTGAAGAACTTTAATAGGAGGTGATTACCATTTTAAATCGGACCAAGCAATTCATGCGCAGCAACGACTTGAATTACAAAAAAGAATATATTCGTCCAATGATGACACCACAACATGTGTATGTCTTTCGGTTTGGCAAGCACAAACTCAATAACCGGGTAATCATCCGTTATTCACATACATGGACGGGAAGACTGAAGATCAATGAGATCGATGTGCGTTTGCACCACCAGCACCATCCCCGCATTTTCCGCACTGAAAATGACTTGCTCCTGTATTTGAGCCAGCACATGGCCAAGAAGCAAGCCAAGAAGGAAAAGAAGCTGGCTGAAGAAGCCGAGAGTAAAAAAGATTAATTTAATGATTGTTGAGCGGCTTTTAGAGAGTCGCTTTTTTTCGATTAGGAGGTTTGTTATGGATTGGACAGCAGTAACGGTTGAGACAAGCAATGAAGCGGTGGAGGCCGTTAGTTACATCCTGACCGATTCCGGTGCCAACGGGGTCAAAATTGATAACGCTGCCGACTTTGCCAACTTGAAGCCGGGCAAGTATGGCCCTTACGGTGAGATTGTGGACCCTGACTCGCTGCCTCACCGAAAGTCCGGTGCGAGTGTGACCGGCTACTTCCCGCCGAAAGTGTTTATCCCTGAATTGATGAAGGACATTGAACAACGAGTTCTACAGTTGAAACAATTTGGTTTAAACCCCGAGCCCGCCAAAGTTCACAGCGAGACGATCGATAACCAAGACTGGGCGACTGTTTGGCAACGTTACTACCATCCGGTACGGGTAACCAGTCAGTTAACCGTTGTGCCTCAATGGGAAAATTATCAACCACAACAGGCCGGTGAAAAGGAGCTGATCTTGGATCCCGGCATGGCCTTTGGTACGGGTACTCACCCAACGACCAAGTTGATGCTCCAGGCACTGGAAATCGTACTACGGGGCGGTGAATCAATTCTCGACGTTGGTACTGGGTCTGGTGTTTTAAGCATTGCCGCTAAGCAACTTGGTGCCGGTGACGTTTGGGCCTACGATATCGATGATGTTGCCGTTAAGTCGGCGCAGAAAAACATCGATCTGAACCCAGTGGCACACGATGTTCATCTGGGCGTTAACAACCTGCTGGACGGTATTCACAAGTCAGTTGACGTAGTGGTGGCCAACATTCTCGCGGAAATCATCGTGCCCCTAGTACCGCAAGCCATGGCCAATCTGAAACCGGGTGGCTACTTCTTGACCTCTGGCATCATTAAGGATAAGTTCCCGGTGGTTAAAAAGGCTGAAGAAGATGGCGGCTTCATCATTGATGAAACAATGCGGATGAAGGACTGGTATGGGATTATTGCCCACCGTCCAAAAGACGAATAAGGAAGTTACTATGCAACGATATTTTGTAAAGCAAATGCCTAAAGACAAGTTGGTTGAATTACCCACGGATGCTGCTCATCATTTTGTGCGGGTGATGCGGGCCACATCAGGCAGTCAATGTGAAGTTGTGTTGCCTGACCAGCGCGTTTTTCAAGCAGAGTTGGTCAATGCTGACCCGGCGACGGTCAAACTAGTGCAGCAATTAGATACCAAGCCTGAACTGCCGGTCCAAGTGGTGCTGGCATGCGGCTTGCCCAAGACTAAAGGCAAACCCGAGTTGATTGTACAGAAGGGGACCGAACTGGGTGCCAGTCGGATTGTCTTCTTTGCTGCACAGCGGTCGATCAGCCAGTGGCGGGCTAATAAGGTGGCCAAGAAGCTGGACCACCTGCAAAAAATTGCTCACGCAGCGGCTGAACAATCGCACCGGACCCAGATCCCTCAGGTGACCTATTACGACAGCCTGACGAATTGTCTGGATCATGAGCAGACCGACTACAAAATTGTGGCCTATGAGGAATCGGCCAAGCAAGGCGAGCACGCTCAACTGGTGCAGACGTTGAAACAAATCCAGGCCAATCAAAGTCTGCTGGCCGTTTTTGGCCCAGAAGGCGGGTTGACTGAAGACGAAGTGCAAATGATGGCAAAGAGGGGCATTAAAGCCGCCGGACTCGGGCCGCGCATCCTGCGAACGGAAACTGCGCCACTGTACTTCCTGGCTTGCGTTTCTTACCAGCTGGAACTGGATTAGAGATGTCGTGATTAAATCCATGCAAAGCAGCGTGCGTATGGTAAAATAGCCCCATTACAAGACTGAATGAAGGATTGAAATAGTGATGAAGCAAATCGGACAAAAGATTGACAAAAAACTGTGGGTCGCAAGCCTGATCGTTGGGGTGGTAGTGACCGCCCTCGTTGGTAAATTGCCATTTATTCATAAAACTTTGATGATGGTCATTTTCTTGCTCCTAAGCTTGTTTGCCTGCTGGACAGGTTGGTATCTACGCAAGCAATCACGCGGATGGCAGCTGCTTGTCTTTCCGGCTTGTTTCATGATTGGTGCCTACTTCTTTGTTCCGCGTTATTGTTGGTACCTGGTGCTGGTCTACCTGGGACTAGCTTATCTGAGCTGGTCACTTGCCCGTGAACGGAACAATTAAAGAATGGACGGGAGCATATGTCGCAGACAAAAGAATTAACTCATGAAGACGTGAAGCATATGGTTGAAGGCTACATGAATAAGGAACATGTGGCCTTGGTTGAACGTGCTTACCACTTTGCTGCGGTTGCTCATCATGATCAGAAACGGCAGTCGGGGGAACCTTACATCATTCATCCGATCCAAGTTGCCGGTATTCTAGCCGAATTGCATATGGATCCAGAAACGGTGTGTGCCGGTTACATGCATGACATCGTTGAGGATACGGGGGCAACGTTGGATGACATTCGGGAACTCTTTGGGCCCACGATTGCGATGATTGTTGATGGCGATACCAAGATCAGCAAGATTCACTATAAGTCCAACAAAGAACAGATGGCCGAGACGCACCGGAAGTTACTGCTGGCAATGAGCAAGGACATCCGGGTCATGATCGTTAAATTGGCGGACCGGCTGCACAATATGCGGACGCTGCAACACTTGCGTCCAGACAAGCAACGGCGTATTGCCAACGAAACTTTGGAAATCTATGCTCCCATTGCTGATCGTTTAGGGATCAGTACGATCAAGTGGGAGTTGGAAGACCTGTCCCTGCGTTACTTGAACCCACAGCAGTACTACCGGATTGCGCACTTGATGCACTCACGGCGCGATCAGCGGGTTTCATACATCAATGAAGCTGTGGAGAAAGTGAAGGCGGCCATTTCTGACCTTAAATTGGGTCCCAACGTTGAGATTTACGGGCGGCCGAAGCACATCTACTCCATCTACCGCAAGATGGTTACTCAACACAAGCAGTTTAGCGAGATCTATGACTTGCTGGCCGTACGGGTCGTTGTTGACTCTGTACGGGACTGCTATGCCGTCTTAGGTGCAATCCATACCACTTGGACGCCAATGCCGGGTCGGTTCAAGGACTATATCGCCATGCCAAAAGCAAACGGCTACCAGTCCTTGCACACCACCGTAATTGGTCCTAAGGGTCATCCGTTGGAAATCCAAATCCGGACCCATAAGATGCACCAAGTGGCTGAATATGGGGTTGCGGCTCACTGGGCATACAAGGAAGGCAAGACCAATGGGATCGCCATCAACCGCGACAGCCAGAAGCTGAACGTGGTTAAGGAAATCCTAGAGATGCGCAACGAAAGCCACGACACCGATGAATTCATGCAGGGTGTCCAAAGTGACGTCTTCACGGACAAGGTCTATGCCTTTACGCCAAAGGGTGACGTCATCGAGATGCCAAAGGGTGCCGGTCCACTGGATATGGCCTACCAGATCCACACCGAAGTCGGCAACCACGCTACTGGGGCAAAGGTCAATGGCCACATTGTTCCCCTAGATTACGACATCAAGAACGGTGACATTGTCGACATTTTGACTTCGCCATCATCGGCCGGTCCTAGTCGTGACTGGCTGAACCTGGTATCCACCCGGCGTGCGCGGAACAAGATTCACCAATTCTTCCGGGCTCATGATCGGGAGAAGAACATTGTTGACGGTCGTGCACAAATTGAACGTCTGTTACGAGAAGACGGCTTGGATCCAAATGATCTGATGACCGACGAGCAGGTTGACGCCGTTGCTAAGCAGATGCACTTCAAGAGCGGCGACGACCTGTTTGCCGCAGTGGGCTTCGGGGATGTACCGCCGATTGGTGTGCGCAACCGTTTCACTGCCAAGATTCGGCAAAAGCAGCGTAACGATCAGCAGCGTAAAGAAGAAAAGGCACTGATGGAAGACCACCAGACCTTGGAGAACAACACCAACAACAAGAACCACATTTCCAACGGTAACAGTGACGTGATTGTTGAAGGGGTTGACAACTTGTTGACCCGGTTGAGTCATTGCTGCAGCCCGGTTCCCGGTGATCCAATTGTGGGCTACATCACCAAGGGGCGTGGTGTGTCCGTTCACCGGGTTGATTGCCCGAACGTCAAGCAGGCCGAAAAGAGTGGTCAACGGCTGGTCAAGGTTTACTGGAGCAATCCTGAAGGTGACAAGACCAACTACAACGCCGATATTGAGGTTCAAGGCTACAACCGCAATGGCCTGTTGAATGATGTCCTGCGTTCGATCAATAACAACACCCGTTTCTTAAACTCGGTAAATGGGAAACTGGATCACAACCGCTTGGCAATCATCTCGGCCTCTGTCGGCGTGCGGAATGCTGAACACCTGCAGATCATCATGGACGCCTTGAAGAACATTCATGATGTATACGTGGTTAAGCGAGTGATTCATTAGGAGGAGCATATGCGAATTGTATTGCAACGTGTCAAACACGCTTCCGTTAGTGTTGACGAAAAAGTAATTGGCCAGATTAAGCAGGGCTACATGCTGCTAGTTGGTTTTGGCCCGGATGATGATGAGGCCACCCTGGATTGGATGGTCCACAAGGTCACTAACTTACGGGTCTTTGAAAGCGAACCAGGGAAAATGAACCTTGGTTTGAAGGATGTGGATGGGGCCATCCTGTCGATTTCGCAATTCACCCTGTATGCCGATGTTAGGCATGGTAATCGACCTGGCTTTTCCAAGGCGGCCAAACCGGAAATGGCCGAGAAGCTCTATGACCAGTTCAACCAGAAATTACGCGCTACAGGCATCCATGTTGAAACCGGCCAATTTGGTGCCGACATGCAGGTTGACCTGCTGAATGACGGGCCCGTTACCATTCTTTATGAGAAATAAATTAAAAATTTCAGTTTTAGGCTTGACTATCTTTAAGTAAGTAGTTATAGTTTAACCATCATCAAAAAACGAGGAGGGAAAACCATGTTAAGTTTGTTTAACTTTGAATGTTGTGCATGTACTCAAATGAACAAGCGAACTGACATGGTTTCAGTTGGCGGTCTTTTTGCAGTACATGCGTAAATAAAGATTGTCATCTCCATAAAGCAAAACTCGCAACCATGTTAGTCATGGTTGCGAGTTTTTTTGTGTCTTCGTTTCGATTGAGGAGGAATTAATCATGAGTTTAACCAGAGAACAAGTTTTAAAAGCAATGCATAACGAAAAGACTACAGGCGTGCCCACATCATTTTGGCGTCACTTTGCCGACAACGAATTTACGGATGCTTATCAAGATCCTGCTGTGGTAAAGGTCAACCTCGATGGCCACCGTCAGTACCTGAAAGATCTCGATGTAGATTTTGTCAAGACAATGCTGGATGGCTACTTCCCATATCCGTTTCGGGGTGTCACTAATCTCCAGGATCCAGCTGACTTAGGCAATGTCCAGCCATTGAGTGAGAATGACCCATGGATTGTGGATCAAGCCAAATTAGCCCGGAAACAAAAGCAGATTGCCAATGACAAGCCGGTTTTCGTCACGGTCTTCTCACCGATGTACCTGTTCAAATGGGCACTGATCAAGCACTACCAGGATCCATTGTTATTAGCCGACAAACGCTTCGCTGATCTCTACCTGAAAGATTCCACTTTGGTCAACTATGTTTTACAGGTGATCGCAAACGACCTGGGCAAGTTGGTTCATGCGCTGATGCAGACTGGAATCGATGGTATCTATTACTCAACCCAATCGGTTCAGGACGAACGCCTCGACAACCTGCACTTCTTCCAAAAGGTGATGGAACAAGTTGACCAGCAGGTGCAGGAGCAGATCAATCAGGAGAGTAGCCTGAACATCCTGCACATCTGTGGCTTTGACGGGGCCTACAACCACCTGGAATGGTTTAAGGACTACCCACTGCAGGTGATTAACTGGGCCACGAAGACGGATGGTTACACACTGGGTGAAGGTAAGAAATTGTTTAATGATCGTCCAGTCTTAGGTGGTTTTGACAACTCCACTGCAGGAATTCTTTACCGCGGCAATAAGGAGGAAATTCAAGCTGAGGTGCAGCGCTTGTTAGACGAGGCCGGCACGACTGGTGTGCTGCTGGGAGCCGACTGCACGGTGCCACGCGATATTAATTACGATCATTTACGGTGGGCAATTGAAGCGGCACATGATTATCAGGGGTGATGAAATGCTTTTATCAGTCAAAAAGTTAGAAAAGAGATTTGGCAAACGAACCGTGCTGAAAGGGGTGGATTTCTCCGTTGACCAAGGCGAGGTGGTCGTAATCATTGGCCCGTCTGGTTCTGGTAAAACGACTCTACTGCGGAACCTGAACTTCTTGGAAAACGCAGATGCAGGAACGATGAACTTTAAGGACCGGCAGATTGACTTAGCCCATCCCAAGAAGGACGATGTGCACTTTGTTCGCCGCCATAGCGCAATGGTTTTCCAAAACTACAACCTGTTCAAGAATAAAACGGCGCAAGAAAACATTGCGGAAGGCTTGATCTACGGGCAGGGGATGGACAAACGCCAGGCGCTCACGATTGCCAGTGACGAATTGAAGTCATTAGGCTTAGCTGCTCAAGCTAATCATTACCCATCGCAACTGTCCGGTGGTCAACAGCAGCGAATCGGCATTGCCCGGGCCACGGTGCTCAAGCCAGACGTCATCCTGTTTGACGAACCAACGTCAGCTTTGGATCCCGAACTGGTAGGGACGGTGCTGGATGACATGCGGCGCCTCGCACAGGCCGGTCAAACTATGGTGGTGGTCACACACCAGATGTCATTCGCTAAGAATGTGGCCTCCCGTATCGTCTTTTTCGATGACGGACAGATCGTTGAAAGCGGCAGTCCGGACCAGGTATTCAACCATCCGCGTGAAGAACGCACGCGGCAGTTCTTGGGTGCCTTGGCCGAAAACTATTAGGTGGTGGTTTTATGAGCACAGTAAAAATTTTGCGCGTCATCCTCCGTGGGTTGCCGAACACATTGCTGCTCTTGTCCTGGTCGTTGATTCTGGCCACAGTGCTGGGAATGTTGTTGACCCGGATGAAGTTGGCGAAGGGTCGCTTTTGGCAGGGACTGGCCAATCTCTACTTAAACTTGGTCAGGGGCACACCGCCGCTCTTAATGCTCTTGCTATCCTACTATGGCTTGCCGGTCCTTTTGAAACTCATCTCGATCAACATTGAGCACTGGACGCGCCTCATGTTTGGGGTCTTTGGCCTGACTATCGGCTGGAGCGCCTACTTAGCAGAAGCTTTTCGCAGCGCCTATCTGTCGGTCGATCCTGGCCAATTAGAAGCGGCCCGTTCAGTTGGGATGAACAACCGGGACGCGCTCTTCCGGATCATCTTGCCGCAAGCGGCAGTCAACGCCTTGCCGAATGTCGAAAACTTGGTGATCGGACTGGTTAAAGCCACGTCACTGGTCTACGTCTTAGGACTGTTTGACATGTACAACGAAGCGGCCAACTTATCCAACCAGACCGCCGGCATTCATCAGTTGCAGATTTTCGTTCTATTGGCGTTGACCTACTGGCTGATCGTTTTGATCATTGAAGCAATTTTTCGGCAAATTCGTAAACACTTTGCACTGATGGCTTGAGAGGGGGAATTACATGTTTGACTTGAATTTTGCAAAAGAAGCTTTTCCCCAGATCGTGCTGGCGGTGCCGTTGACCTTGTTGATTGCCTTCATTGCCACCTTAATTGGTTTGGTGCTGGCAATTGGCGTGGTCATCGCCCGAGAGAAGCAGGTGCCGGTTCTGGCGCAGTTCTTAGCAACGCTGGTCTCATTTATTCGGGGAACACCGATTTTAGTTCAGCTGTATGTGGTTTACTACGGTCTGCCCCAACTACTAACAAGTCTGCAGGCAGCGGGTTGGCACGTTGATCCGAACGGTTTGCCGGCTATCGTCATCGCATTTTCCGCCTATGGTTTGAACGCAATGGCCAACTTGTCAGAAAGCATTCGCTCTGCCTATCACGCCGTTGACCCAGGCCAGTACGAAGCGGCCATTTCGGTTGGGATGAAGCCAGCCACAGCCATGGTGCAAATCGTGGTTCCACAGTTGATTGCCAACCTGATTCCGAATTTCACCAACATTTTCCTGGACTTGATTAAGGATACGGCCTTGGTCTACAACATTGGTTTAGTCGAAGTCATGGGCAAGGCCAATATCATCTCCAGTGAAGGCTTCAAATATCTGGAAACTTACACGGATGCCTTGATTATTTACATTGTCGTCTGCTGGGTATTTGCTTTTGTTCTTCGTCAATTTGAACGTCACTATCGTTATGCACAAGTTAGTCATTAATCATGAAAGGGAGATTCCTATGAAGTTACAAAAATTATTTAATCGTTTAGCCGTTGTTGGCTTGTTGAGTACCGTGCTGCTTTCCTCAGCCACTGCCGCCCATGCTGCGACGACCGTTAACGTTGCGGCCCCCAATGGTAATTCGACCTACATCGTTAACACAGATCATGGACCGGCCGGCTACTACGGTGATTTGATCAAGAAGATGGACAAGGACATGCCACAATACAAGTTCAAGACGACTTTCACCTCACAAAATGCGGTCTTCTCTGGTTTGCAGAGTGGTAAGTACGACCTGGCCCTGAATAACTCTTGGTACAACAAACAACGGTTCAGCACTTACTACCACACGCGTGCGGTAGGGCTGGATGACTTGCGGCTGGTTTATCGCAAGGGTGGTAAGAAGGCGGCTTCCTTAAACGAAGTGGCCAAGAAGAAGATGAAACTGGTCCCAGTGCCGACAGACGATGCCCGTTACAGCGTGGTTTCAGACTACAACAAGTCTCACAAGGATAAGGTTAAGCTGAAGGCGATTGGGGACCAGTCTTCGGCGGATGCTCTGAAGGAAGTTGCTAGTGGCAAGTACGACGTGGCAATTTACCCATACCCAGCCTACAAGCAGATCGAACACACCAAGGAAGGCAAGAAGCTGGCGGTTTCTAAGTCAATTGGTCAACGGAGTCCATACCTGCTCCTACACAAGAGTGCCAAGAACAAGAAGCTGACACGGGACTTAAACAAGGAAATTGAACACTTGTACAAGACCGGCTATTTGGAAAAGATCACAGAGAAATATCTCTACGAAAACACGTTTGCACTGCCAAATGCAAAGAAGAACTACAACGCCGAATTTAACAAGTAATACCGGATTTAAGATATAACAAGTAAACGAAAAAACGATCCTGACAATGATTGTCAGGATCGTTTTGTTATCAAAACAGTTGCGTGGTAAAAAGTTAGTACTGATTCAGGATCCGGTCAACGGATGGCCCGTAAGTTTCCCCAAAAAGAATCAGGTGCATGCACAGGTAGTAGAACTGGTACCAAGGCAAGCGATTTTCAAAACCAGGCTTAAGCGGATAGGCCTCGTTGTAGGCACGATAGAAGTCGCTGGAAAAGCCGCCAAAGATGGTGGTCATGGCCAAGTCGTACTCCCGATCCCCATACAATGCGTCAGGGTCAATCAAGGTTGGGGTCCCATCGACCGCAAACATGAAGTTACCTGCCCAGAGGTCGCCATGGCACAGGCTGGGAACGGGTGGGTTTTGCCGGTAATACTGGCTAAAGCGATCGACCATGTGTTGGAAGTGCTCTTCACGAAATTCGTTCCACCGTCCCAGTTTCTTTGCAGTGGCGCGCTCTGGCATCAGCCGTTGGTTAACGTAGTAGTCAACCCAGTCAGCGTTGAAGTGGTTGTCCTTGAACAGGGCCTTAGTATGGTGACTGGTATAGAAACCAAACTGATCGTTATGGCGCTGGTGCATGCGGGCAACAGCACGACCTAATTCCGTCTGGCTGCCGTCACCTTCATCGATCCAGTTTAAGACCAAGTAGGCATCGCCATCAATTTGGCCGCTAGCAATGGGGTGCGGGGTATTCACAACCTTACTCAGTTCTTCCAAGCCCCGTTTTTCGTGGGCAAAATAACTTTCTTGCTGGTTTGGCTGTACCTTGATGAAGTAAGTCTTACCCTGAGCCACTACTTGATAGGCTTCATTGATATCACCGCCACTGACTGGCTGCCATGAATCAATGGGTGCCAGTGGCAGTTGACTAAACCATTCATCATTTTCCATAGAATCAACCTCCTTAGTTATTCTGCAAAAATGAATTTAGGCCTTGAGTGATTGCGTGAGCCGTCTTCTTCTGGAAGCTGGGCTTTTGAATCATCTTGAAATCCTTGCTGGAATTGATATAACCCGTTTCACATAAGATGGCTGGCTGGTGGTTGTCCCGCAAGACTTCGAAGTCACCAAATTCGATGCCAAGGTTCTTGCCTGGGAGAGCGTTAACCTGCTTGCTGACGGATTTGGCCAGCTGCTTTGAAGGTCCGCGGTGGTAATAGTAGGTAGTAATGCCGCTGCCTTCATTTTCATTCGGTGAAGAATTCAAGTGCAGGCTGATAAAGGCATCCGCACGCCGCTGGTTTGATAAGTTCACCCGGCTCTCCAAACTGACATAGCGATCAGAATCTCTGGTCATGATGACGCGGGCACCTTGTTGAATGAGAGACTTTTGCAACTGATTGGCAATTCTTAGAGTGTAGGTTTTCTCTTGATTTTGCTTATCTCGGCCGCTACCATTCGCCATTGCACCAGAATCGGCACCACCATGACCGGGATCGATGACAATGGTGGCTCCGGCAATATGGTCATTCTTGGCTAACTTGCGTTTTGAGTGAATCAACCAGGCTGGTGTCCAGGCAACTTGATGGTCGGTCAGACGTAACTTATACCAGCCATTTTTTTCCTGCAAGAGGGTGACCGCTTGCTCGTCCGTCCGTTTAAGCCGGCGTGAACTAATGCTCGGCCCGGAAAAGAGGGGACTGGTGAGCGGATTAAGTTCGCGCTTGCCCAGAAAAGTTAGGCGCCAAATAAAGATTAAACAGAGCGCAACTAAGATGAAACTGATAATGGCGGAAATATTTTTTTGCTTGTGGATTGGTTGCGCCTCCTTTACTTAATTACCTTAAGTTTAAGGGCATTTATAATAAAAGCAAGTTTGAATGGAATGAGAATTTTTTAATAAAAGTATTGACTTACGCAAAAGTCGCGAGTAACCTTAGGGGCGTAAATTGAATTTCTGATAGCTGTTGATGAGAAGTGATCAGCAAGTCATAGTTCAGAGAGCGGATGGTTGGTGCAAATCCGTCGAATGGCTACTGAGTGACACCTCGGAAGCTAGGTAATACCCGTCGTGTTATGCGACGTTATCAATGAGTGATACCAAGGTGGTACCGTGCGAAAGCACCCTTGAATTTTCAAGGGTGCTTTTTTAGTTATCAGGAATTGTAGGGGGGGATCCGAATGCGTTATCAACGTCCAAAAGGGACCGCGGATGTTCTGCCTGGCGATAGTGCCAAGTGGGAATACGTTGAGCGGTTGGCGAGTGAAATCTTCAACCGTTACGGTTACCGGGACATTCGAACGCCAATGTTTGAAAACTATGCTATCTATGCCCGTTCTGCGGGTGATACGTCTGATGTCGTTACCAAAGAAATGTATGATTTCAAGGACAAGGGTGATCGTCACGTTGCTCTGCGCCCAGAAGGCACGGCAGGCGTTGTCCGGGCGTTTGTTGAGAACAAATTGTATGGTCCTGAATTTCAGAAACCGTACAAGGTCTACTACATGGGCCCAATGTTCCGCTATGAACGTCCGCAATCGGGCCGGCAGCGTGAGTTTCACCAAATCGGGGTTGAGGCGTTTGGTAGTGACAATGCCGCCGTTGACGTTGAAGTCATCGCAATGGCATTGCAGCTGTTCAAGCGTCTGGGCTTAAGCAATCTGCGCGTGGCCGTCAACACATTGGGTGATCAGAAGAGTCGCGATGATTATCGCACAGCGCTGATTGATTATCTCAAACCGCACTACGATGAACTCAGTGAAGATTCGCAGGAGCGCTTGGAGAAGAACCCATTGCGAGTACTTGATAGTAAGGATCCACGCGATAAGCAGTTTGTCGCCGATGCACCATCGATTCTCGATTACCTCACAGATAGTGCAAAGAAGCGATTCGAAACTGTAAAACAGATGCTTGACATGCTCGGCATTGACTATGTGGTTGATCCGGATATGGTGCGTGGGCTTGATTATTATAATCACACCATCTTTGAAATCATGGTCAAGGCTAAGTCACTCGGTAATGGTTACACCACTATCTGCGGTGGGGGCCGTTACGGTGGCCTGGTTGAGCAGCTTGGTGGTCCGGACCTCTCCGGTGTTGGTTTTGGAATCGGTGAGGAACGGTTACTGCTGTTACTCAACGATGAAGGAATCAAGCTGCCAATCCAATCCGAGTTGGATCTTTACGTTGTCGGAATTGGCGAAGATACCAATGCCGAAAGCTTGCAGTTGGTTCAAGCTGCACGTGCATGTGGCTTGAGTGCCGACCGTGATTACCTTAATCGCAAACCCAAGGCACAATTTAGGACGGCTGCCCGTTTAGGTGCCAAGGTTGTAATTACTATCGGCAGCCGCGAAAGGAGTGAGGGAACGGTACATTTTAAAGTCATGGCTACTGGTAAGGAAGAAACCTTACAATTATCGGATCTCTTAAAGAACTTTCAGGAAGTTTATTCAAGGCATTTAGAGGAGGATCTAAGATGAAAAGAACTAATTATGTAGGCCGCACGAGCGAAAAGCAAATTGGCCAAGAAGTTGTATTAAAGGGCTGGGTTGCCAGTCGTCGTAGCTTTGGTGGTTTGATCTTCATCGACTTACGTGACCGTGAAGGTATTGTTCAATTGGTCTTTGACGAAAAGAAGTACCCAGAAGCATTCAAGGTTGCTAACGAAGTCCGGAACGAATACATCATTGAAGTACGTGGTGTTGTTCGGAAGCGTGCTGAAGTAAACCCTGATATGGAAACTGGGACCATTGAAGTTGAAGTTGAAGAAGCCAACCAGCTGGCTACTTCCATGACTCCACCATTCTCCGTTAAGGATGATACCGAAGCTAACGAAGAAATGCGGTTGAAGTACCGGTTCATCGACCTTCGTCGGCCAAAGATGATGAAGTACTTGAAGCTGCGGAGCAAGATGACCTCCATTGTTCACCGTTACTTCGATAACCATGACTTCCTGGATGTTGAAACCCCTGACTTAACCCGTTCCACTCCTGAAGGTGCCCGGGACTTCTTGGTACCATCTCGGACTTACCCAGGTCACTTCTACGCACTGCCACAATCACCACAACTGTTCAAGCAATTGCTGATGGCTGCTGGTGTTGACCGTTACTACCAAATGGCTCGTTGCTTCCGTGATGAAGACCTTCGTGGTGACCGTCAACCAGAATTTACCCAAATCGATATGGAAATGTCCTTCGCATCAGCTGAAGAAATTCAGGAAACTACTGAAGGCTTAATCAAGATGATGATGAAGGAAATCAAGGGCATTGACATTAAGACCCCATTCCCACGGATGAAGTGGCAATACGCCATGGACAAGTATGGTACTGATAAGCCAGATACTCGTTTCGAAATGTTAATTGAAGACTTGACTGACCTGTTCAAGAACTCTTCATTCAAGCTCTTCGCTAACGAAGCTAACCAAGAACGGCACTTTGTACGTGCTATCTGTGTTCCACAGGGTGCTGAAAAGTACTCACGCAAGGACCTGGAAGAAAAGGAAGAATACATCAAGCGTTATCATGCTAAGGGCTTAGCATGGGTTAAGGTTGGTGCTAACGGCTACACCGGCACCATTGCTGACCAAATCAGCGACCAGGCTGAAGAAATCAACAAGCGCTTAGGTGCTCACGAAGGCGACTTGATCATCTTTGTTGCTGGTAGCTTCCAAGTCGTTTGTGACTCACTTGGCTGGATCCGTCGGAAGATCGGTCACGAAATGCACATGATGAACAAGGACCAGTGGAACTACATGTGGCTGGTTGACTGGCCAATGTTCGAATACGATGAAGGCTGGGGCCGTTGGATCGCTGCTCACCACCCATTCACTATGCTGAACCCTGAAGACCTTCACTACCTGAACGATGGCGAAGACCCACACAAGGCTCACGCTCAAAGTTACGACATTATTCTTAACGGTCAAGAAATCGGTGGTGGTTCCATCCGTGTACACGACCCTAAGATTCAAGAGAAGATCTTCAAGGCTCTGGGCTACAGCAAGGAAGAAGCAAATACCCGGTTTGGCTTCCTGATCAAGGGTCTGGAATACGGTATGCCTCCTGAAGGTGGTCTGGCCTTTGGCTTCGACCGTTGGGTTCTGATGTTGGCACATGCTAACAGCATTCGTGACGTGGTTCCATTCCCTAAGAACTCCAAGGGTATTGAACCAATGACCGCTGCTCCTGGCACTGTTTCACAGGGTCAACTGGATGAACTGCACATTGCAGTTAACAAGAACACCGGTCACGTTAACCCAAAGGACTAATCGCTAACAATTAAATTTGATTGTTAAACGATGATTTTAATTAGTAAGTCTTGACAATTTCATAGTGGCTGATTAAAATTGATCGAGTAATGTGTGATTGATTTTTATAGTCAAGCAGTACGATTTTTAAGCTCGGAGGGAGGGAAATCAATATGTCAAAGACAATCGTTCGGAAGAATGAATCCTTGGATGATGCTCTTCGGCGCTTTAAACGTTCTGTTTCACGCAACGGGACTCTTCAAGAATACCGGAAACGTGAGTTCTATGAAAAGCCAAGCGTAAAACGTAAGTTGAAATCTGAAGCGGCACGTAAGCGTAAGAACCGTCGTCGGCGTCGTTACTAATGCCGTTTTAAACTCCTGGTCATGTTGCCAGGAGTTTTTTTGTCAGGAGGAATGAATCATGAGTTTATTGGATACACTGAAAAAAGACATGATCGCTGCCATGAAGGCGAAGGACAAGGACACTTTAAGCGTTATTCGGATGCTCAAAGCTTCTGCACAAAACGAACAGATTAAGCTGGGTCATGATTTGAAGCCAGAAGAAGAAAGTGCTTTGATGGCCCGCGAATACAAACAGCGTAAGGAATCCCTGGAAGAATTCAAGAAGGCTGGCAGAGACGACCTGGTTGAATCTACCAACAAGGAATTGGCCGTTGTTGCTAAGTACATGCCTAAGCAGATGTCTGAAGATGAAATCAAGCAAGCAGTTGCTGAAACCATCAAAGAAGTCGGCGCTAGTGGCATGAAGGACTTTGGTAAAGTAATGGGTGCTATTATGCCAAAGGTCAAGGGCAAGGCTGATGGTAAGGCAGTTAACCAAGCTGTTAAGTCCGCTCTGCAGGCCATGTAATTAATCTGCCTAAAATTCAGAAGAGGGGGACAGTATTCAACTGTCCTCCTCTTTTGCTATGCTATAATAAGCAAAGAATATTTTGTAAGGGAGTCATGTTTTTGGCCAACGATGCGCAACAATTTACAATGACCTACAAGATTGATAGTCCGCAGGTTGAAGTGGGGTTATTAGGGACCCAAGATAAATACGTTGCCTTATTAGAACAAGGAATGGATGTTGCTGTCAATCCTTTCGGCGATCAGTTGAAGATTACCGGGGAAGATGAAGACGTTCACCTGACAGTCGCCGTTCTGGATCAGTTAGTTAAATTACTGGAGCAGGGGATCACCATCAGCAGCACTGACATTGTGAGTGCAATGAAGATGGCTCACCGTGGTACGCTCCAGTACTTCACCGATTTGTATAGTGAAAAGATCATTAATGATCGCAAGGGTCGCCCGATTCGGGTTAAAAACTTCGGTCAACGGCAATATGTCCGGGCAATGAAGAATAATGACATTACTTTTGGTATTGGCCCGGCCGGCACTGGTAAGACCTACCTGGCGGTGGCCATGGCCATTGCGGCGTTGAAGCGTGGCGACGTCGAGCGGATTGTCCTCACTCGGCCAGCAGTTGAAGCCGGTGAAAGTCTAGGCTTTTTGCCAGGTGACCTGAAGGAAAAGGTTGACCCATACCTGCGTCCCATCTATGACGCACTCAACGCGATTTTTGGTGCTGACCACACTGAACGCTTAATGGAAAGAGACACGATTGAAGTTGCACCATTAGCCTACATGCGTGGACGGACGCTGGATAATGCCTTTGTGATCTTGGATGAAGCGCAAAACACCACTAACGCCCAGATGAAGATGTTCCTGACTCGTCTTGGCTTTGGTTCGAAGATGGTGGTCAACGGGGATGTGTCCCAGATCGACCTGCCAAAAGGAAACCACAGTGGCCTGATTGCCGCTCCGAAGATTTTAGCTAACGTGCCTTCCATTGAATTTGTGCACTTCACTGCCGAAGATGTTGTCCGGCACCCTGTCGTAGCTAAGATCATTACCGCCTACGAAGAACACACGAAGCAGAAGTAGTTACTTATGGAATTAGAAATGTATGACCATTCTGATGGCAAGCTGACCGATCATGATCGCGAGTTGTGTGAGGGTGTGTTGGCTTTTGCTGCCAGAGAGATCAATCTTACCCCTTATTCATCGATGTCTGTGACCTTTGTCCGCAACCCGGAAATCAAGGAAATTAACCGGAAATACCGGGGTGTTGATCGTGCTACCGATGTCATTTCGTTTGCCATCAATGATGACGATGATGACGTGTTTGAACAACTAGCAGGTGAGGAACGGTTGGACTTAGGCGACCTGTTTGTGTCACTGGATAAGGTTGATGAACAGGCACTGTTTTTAAACCATTCAAAGGATCGTGAATTAGCCTACCTATTGGTTCATGGCTTTCTGCATTTGAATGGCTATGATCATGAAACCAAAGAAGAAGAAGCAAAGATGTTTGCGATTCAAGAAAGAATTCTGACTAATTATGGCCTTCCCCGATAAACATCAAACAAGTAAAAATCGTCGTTTCCTACAGGCGCTTTACCATGCCCTGCAAGGGATTGGCGCCGTGATCAAGCAAGAACGCAACATGCGCTTCCACGTCTTCAGTGCGGTCATGGTAATCATCGTTGGCTGCTGTCTACGGCTGAACGCTCATCAATGGCTGTGGTTGTTCCTGGCCATTACGGCGGTCTTTGCGGCCGAATTTTTGAATACGGTGGTCGAAACCATGTGTGATCTGATCGTGGGTCACCACTATGATCCGAACGTAAAGAAAGCCAAGGATGTTGCCGCTGGGATGGTGCTGTTAATGGCAGCGTTTGCGGTCTGCGTTGGTTTATTGATCATGGGACCACCGTTGTTAAAAGTAATTGGAGGTTAAAATGGATAATCCTAATTATCATTCTGGTTTTGTGGCATTAATTGGCCGTCCCAATGTGGGTAAATCGACCCTGCTCAACTACGTGGTGGGGCAGAAAGTGGCCATCATGAGTGATGTGCCGCAAACAACCCGTAACAAAATTCAAGGGATTTACACGTCTGACAAGGCGCAGATTGTCTTTATCGACACGCCTGGGGTGCATAAACCACGCACCAAGTTAGGTGACTTCATGGAGCAATCCACGATGTCGGCCTTAAGCGAAGTTGATGCGGTCCTCTTCCTGGTTAGTGCAACCGAAAAGCGCGGGCCGGGTGATGATTTCATCATTGAACGTTTGAAGAAGGTTCAGAAGCCGATTTTCCTCGTTGTGAATAAGATTGATGCCGTTCACCCGAATGATTTACCGGACATTGTTGCTCAATACAAGGACGCCTTGCCATTTAAAGCGGTGGTGCCGATTTCTGCTTTGCAAGGTAACAACGTCAATCAACTGATGAATCAACTGACTGATTTGATGCCGAAGGGGCCACAGTATTACCCGAGCGACCAGGTTTCTGATCACCCAGAACGGTTTGTCATTGCTGAACTGATTCGGGAAAAGGTCTTTCAGCTGACCCGGCAAGAAGTTCCGCACTCTGTGGCCATCGATGTCACCCAGATCAAGCGGCAGAACGAAAAGACGATTCACATCAGTGCCAACGTGATTGTTGAGCGTCCCGGCCAAAAGGGCATCATCATCGGCAAAAAGGGACAGATGCTCAAAAAGATTGGTCAATTAGCGCGAACGGACATTGAACAGCTGTTGGGCGACCACGTTTATCTCCAGTTGTGGGTTAAGGTGGTCCCTGACTGGCGTGATAAGTCAACGATGCTGAAGGATTATGGCTACCGTGGGCGTGATTACTAGGATTTGATTAAACGGAGCTAATCTTTGAATAATTAGGTTTAAAAGAGACGAAGTTCAGGCTTGGTCTCCTTTTTAAGTCAGGGGGTGTTTTGATGAGTCGGGTAAATGAAAGTTTTGCAGGCATTATCATGAGTCGGCGTGACTATCGCGAACATGACCTCCTCGTCAAGATTCTGACCGATTCGATGGGCCCCCTCATGTTTCTAGTCCGGGGTGCCAAACGGAGCCGGTCTAAGCTGGCGGCCGCCGTCTTGCCATTTAGCTATGGTCAATACGTTGGTATGTTGGATCCACAACGGCTCAGCTACCTGATCACCGTCAAAGAACTGCACCAGTGGGATCGAATTGGGGCCGATATTGACCGCAATGCGTATGCCACCTATCTGCTGGAATTGGTTGACCATGCCTTTCAAGAGGGTCAATCGATCGGTGCATGGTACCAGCAGGTCGAACGCGCCCTCGCTTTAATCAACGCAGGCCGTGATCCTCAAGTCATCACCAACGTCTTGGAGGTCCAGCTTTTAGGTCGTTTCGGTGTGGCGCCGCAATGGCAGCATTGTGTGGTCTGCAAGCGGCAACAAGGGCCCTTTGATTATTCGGAGGCCTATGGTGGACTTCTGTGTGCCGACCATTGGGAACTGGATCCTCACCGCCTGCACCTGGGTAGTAAGACCGTTGCTTATTTGCAGCTGTTTTCGACCTTGAACCTGCAGAAAGTGGACCAGGTTAATGTGCGGCCGCTGGTCAAACGCAATTTGCGGTGGGCACTTGATAAGATTTATAACGACCAGGTGGGCCTTTTCTTGAAGAGCAAGCATTTTATTGATTCCATGAATAGTTGGGATCAAGATCTCAACGGCTTACTGAAAAAATAGCGCTTTCAAAATTGACTTTTATGGCAATGGTTGTATGATTACAAGTGTTCAATGTAAATATCAGCGACGATGACGAAGTAAAAGATGGCATCTAACAGCGACCAGGGGAGAGTGGAAGCCCTGGATGATGCTTTAAGGCACTTTATCAGTTGCATTTAAGCAAGCTGTTTCACGATGAGTGGAAAAGCAGGGTGGAACCGCGAATTAATTCGTCCCTGCAATGGTTGGGTCAAACTAGCCATTGCAGGTTTTTTTGTGGAAAGGAGTAAGCGAATGGCACAAAAAATGACCGTTCAAAACATCATCTTTACACTGGAGCAGTATTGGGCCAAACAAGGCTGCATGCTGATGCAGGCGTACGATAACGAAAAAGGGGCCGGAACGATGAGTCCGTATACTTTCTTACGGGCAATTGGTCCTGAACCTTGGGATGTCTGCTACGTCGAACCTTCTCGGCGGCCAGCTGATGGTCGGTATGGTGAAAACCCCAACCGGCTTTACCAGCACCACCAGTTCCAAGTATTGATGAAGCCATCACCGGATAACATCCAAGACCTTTACTTAAACAGTCTGAAGGTTTTAGGAATTGATCCGTTGGAACACGATATTCGTTTTGTTGAAGATAACTGGGAGAACCCATCCATGGGCTGTGCCGGTGTTGGTTGGGAAGTTTGGCTCGACGGGATGGAAATTACCCAGTTTACCTACTTCCAAGTCGTTGGTGAACTGCCAATGAACCCCGTTGCTTCCGAAATTACTTACGGACTGGAACGGTTAGCTGAATACATTCAAAACGTCGACTCCGTTTATGACCTGGAATGGGGCAAGGGTGTTTTGTATGGCGACATTTTCAAGGAACCAGAATATGAACACTCCAAGTACGCTTTTGAAGAAAGTAACCAGGAAATGCTGTTAAATGCCTTTGATAACTATGAAAAAGAGGCTAAGCGGCTGATCAAGTTAGGTCTGGTTCACCCGGCATACGATTACGTGTTGAAGTGCAGTCATACCTTTAACCTGCTGGATGCTCGTGGTGCGGTTTCAGTAACTGAACGGGCCGGCTACCTGCACCGAATTCGGATCATGGCCAAGTCGATTGCCAAGGCATTCGTCAACGAGCGGCGTAAACGTGGCTTCCCGTTGATCCATGATGACGCTCAACGAGAAAAAGTGCTCGCAGAATATAACAAGCGGGCTGAAAAGGCTGCGCAACGTGCTGCCAAACGGGCAAAGAAACTGGCTAAGGCTAAGAAGGAGGATCAATAATGACGGAACATTCATATTTATTGGAAGTCGGCGTTGAAGAAATGCCGGCACATGTGGTAACGCCAAGTATTCACCAACTGCGTGACCGCTTCGCCAAGTACTTAAAGGATCAACGGATTGCCTTTGATGCGATCCACGAATTTGCTACTCCACGGCGCTTAGCATTGCTGGTAACCGGCCTGGCTGATCGTCAGCCTGACATTGATAAATCCGTAAAGGGCCCTGCCAAGAAGATTGCCCAAGATAGTGATGGCAACTGGACCAAAGCAGCGATTGGCTTTACGAAGGGTCAAGGTGCCAGTGTTGACGACATTCAGTTCAAGGATGTGAAGGGTGTCCAATACGTTTTCGTTGAGAAGCACATCGCTGGTAAGCCGGTGGCTAAAGTCTTAAAGGGTCTGCCGGATGTGATTACGAAGATGAACTTCCCAACTTTGATGCGCTGGGGAACTAACCAGCTGGAATTCATTCGGCCAATTCGGTGGTTGGTTTCACTGTTGGACGACCAAGTGGTGCCATTCAAGATTTTGGATGTAACTGCTGGCCGTACCTCGCGTGGTCACCGTTTCCTTGGCAAGGAAGTCGAATTACAAAACGCCACTGATTATGAAGAGGCACTGAAGAAGCAGTTTGTAATTGTCGATCAGGCTAAGCGTAAGGACCTGATCAAGTCACAAATTAAGAAGATTGTGGACGACCACAACTGGGTGCTTGACGAAGATGCCAACCTGCTGGAAGAGGTCAATAACCTGGTTGAATGGCCAACTGCCTTTGCTGGTTCTTTTGATACTAAGTACCTGCAATTGCCAGACGCGGTTTTGATTACTTCCATGCGTGATAACCAACGTTTCTTCTGTGTTCGTGATCATGACGGCAAGCTGTTGCCACACTTCATCTCTGTGCGGAATGGAAACACGGATTACCTGGACAATGTGATTAAGGGTAACGAACGGGTCCTGGTTCCACGGCTGGAAGATGCTCGTTTCTTCTACCAGGAAGACCAAAAGTTGACCATCGATCAGTATGTTGAACGACTCAAGCGGGTCAGCTTCCACGATAAGATCAGTTCAATGTACGACAAGATGGCGCGGACTGCGGTTATTGCCCGCTTGATTGGTCAACAACTTGGCTTGAGTGCTGATGAATTGAGCGACCTTGACCGGGCTGCCCACATCTACAAGTTTGACCTGACTACCCAGATGGTTGGCGAGTTTGCTGAACTGCAAGGGGTCATGGGGGAAATCTACGCTAAGCTCTTTGGCGAAAAAGCTGATGTTGCCCAGGCAATTCGGGAACACTACATGCCAATTTCTGCTGAAGGCGAATTACCGGCAAGCAAATTAGGCACGATTTTGGCGATTGCCGACAAACTGGATTCCATCTACTCATTCTTTGCAGTGGGGATGATCCCATCAGGCTCCAACGACCCTTATGCTTTGCGGCGGCAGGCATACGGCATTGTGCGGATGATTGCTGCTAATGACTGGCAGTTGCCAATCCTGTCTATGCAAGACGACGTGACGGCGGCCCTGAAGCAAGCCAACGTTGAACCAGACTTCGACTATGCATACAACGAGAAGCAGGTCTACGCATTCTTTATCGATCGGCTGAAGCAATACTTCAGTGGTCAACACTTGCGTCATGATATTGTTGATACGGTCACAGCCACCTCTGTTGACTCGATTGCCACGGTGCTGAATGCCGCACATGTCCTGAACGAACACAAAGATGACGAAGGCTTCAAGGATGACATCGAAGCATTGACCCGGGTTGTTCGGATTGCCAAGAAGGGTGATCAAAAAGCTGAACAGACAACGGTTGATCCATCCCTGTTCCAGAATCCTTCCGAAAAAGACTTGTACACGCAAGTTCAAAGCGTTGACGAGCATTTCAGCCGGACTGATCTGGAGAAGGATCTGGCAGCATTGCGGTCCTTGAGAGCGGTAATTAGTGCTTACTTCGATGAAAACATGATTATGGACAAGGACGAGAAGATTCGGGCTAACCGTTTGGCCCAACTGCGGTTAATCGCACGTGACGCCGCCATCTTTGGTGACCTTGATTCCCTGATCGTTAAATAAAAAGCTTTAAACAAGTGAATTGCTTTCTGATTTGTTTGTGTTAAAATTTAGATAGTTAAATTTGGCGTAGTATGTGCAATTTAAGGTCGCATTCCAATTTTGGGAAGCGACCTTTCGTTACTATACAGTGTTAGGGGGTTGAGCAATGGCCAAAATTCCTAACGAATTGATTGACCGGATCCGGGATTCAGTCAATATCGTTGACGTCATCAGCCAAGATGTCCAGCTGCGAGCACAAGGCAAGAATTTGATGGGTCATTGCCCATTCCACCGTGATGATACGCCATCCTTTGCGGTGAACGAACAAAAACAATTCTTCTATTGCTTCAGTTGTCACCGCAGTGGGAATGTGTTTGGCTTTTTGCAGCAGCTTCATCATCTATCATTTCCGGAAGCCGTCGAAAAAGTCGCCCAAATGGCTAATATTTCGCTTCCTCGTCAGTATGAACCAGGGGCCAATGAAGCAAACTCGCAGACCTCACAGGTGGGGCAGCTGATCAATTTGCATCAGACAGCGGCTAAGCTTTATCACCACATCCTCGTTTCGACCCCCGCGGGCGGTGCAGCTCTTCACTACCTGCAAAAGCGGGGAATGAGCCGGCAACTGATTGACGAGTTTAACTTGGGTTTTGCCCCCGATGGCGATGAGGAAGTGCTTCTCGAATACTGCCAGCAGCAAAAGCTCGATTATCAGCTGCTGCGAAAGTCCGGCCTCTTTGTCACTGACCGTGCCGGCAACCTGCATGACCGTTTTCATGGGCGGGTCATGTATCCGCTGGATGGCAGTAATGGTCAGGTGATCGGCTTCTCTGGGCGGATCTTAGCCAGCAAGGGTAACGATCACGAGCCTAAGTACTTAAACAGTCCGGAGACCGAATTGTTTAACAAGCGGCAGAGCCTGTTTAATTTGCACCGTGCTAAGAAAGCCGCTCGGACCGCTGGCAAAATCATCCTGTTTGAAGGCTTCATGGACGTGATTTCAGCCTTTGGTGCGGGAGTTGCTAACGGTGTGGCTTCCATGGGGACCAGCTTGACTGATGAACAGGTGCAGATCATCCAGCGTTTTTGCAATGAAGTGGTGGTCTGCTATGACGGTGATGATGCCGGTCAGAATGCTATTGACCGGGCAATTAAGTTAATTGCGCAAGATGCGCCGAAGTTGACGATTCGCGTTGTGCAGTTACCCGCTGGCCTAGACCCTGACGAGTACGTTCAACAAAAGGGCGCCCAGAGCTTCCAGCAGTACCTAGAAGGCCATGTGGAGACACCGGTTGAATTTCAACTGCACTACTTGCGGCGGGGTCTAAACCTCCACCAGCAAGATGAGTTGATTGGCTATTTGAATGCGGTCCTGCGCATTATCGCCGGTGTATCGTCAGCGGTTGAGCAAAACGTCTATCTTAAGGAATTGGCGGATGAATTTGGGTTGACGGTGGCTAGTTTGCAGGACCAAGTTAAGCAAATTGGTCAAACTCTACCTAAGCGGCCTGCACAAAAGGCACCAACCAACTTCAATGCGCCAGTGGATGATAGTCCTGAGCCGGCCGCCGATCCTCACGTGGTCAGCAAGGTTGAGGGTGCAGAAAGGCGTTTGTTGGCTTATTACCTGGACGATGAAGAAGTGCGGCAACATTTGGACCAGTTGAATGGTTTTCAGTTTGCCCACGACGCATATCAGAAGGTTTATAATGCGGTGCGTGATTACTTAGCGCAGAATCAAAAGCCATCCATTGCCGCCATTCTCGATCAACTGCCTGACGATCAGAGTCGCTCAATCTTGAGTGAAGTCAGCAATTTGAAGGTTGATCATGATTCGACGGATGAAGTCGTGAATGACTGCATTGCGGTGGTGATGGACGAGGCACCGCTCAAACAGCAAATTCAGGCAAAACAGGCTGCTTTAAATGAGGCTGCGATGGTTAACGATGAGGCTGCAACAACGAAAATTGCACAGGAATTAGTTCAACTCTATCAGAAGCAACAAAACATGAAGACGGAGGAGATTGGTTAATAATGGCAAAAGCAAAGAAAGATCTCGTAATTTCCAACCAGGACGACTTTGATCAGAAGAAGTATGACCGGGCTGTCGGCAAATTAATCCGCGATTACAAGAAAAAGAAGAACATTCGCTACGATGAATTGAGCAAGCAGATTGCCGAACCATTTGACCTGAATGCTGACGGTATCGATAATTTGATGCAAAACGTTGAAGATGCCGGAATCTCTGTCGTAGATGAGAATGGTGACCCAGATCCACGGGCACTGAAAGCAACGGAAAAGCTGTCCCAAAAGGTGGTTAAAGACCGTGACACCTCTGCACCAACCGGGGTGAAGATCAACGACCCAGTCCGGATGTACTTGAAGGAAATCGGTCGGGTCAACCTGCTGACGGCTGATCAGGAAGTTGAATTAGCCTTACGGATCGAAAAGGGTGATGAAACTGCCAAGCAGGAACTGGCCGAAGCTAACTTGCGGCTGGTGGTTTCCATTGCCAAGCGTTATGTCGGCCGGGGTATGCAATTCCTGGACCTGATTCAAGAAGGTAATATGGGTCTGATGAAGGCCGTGGAAAAGTTCGATTACCGTAAAGGTTTCAAGTTCTCCACTTACGCTACCTGGTGGATTCGGCAAGCCATTACGCGGGCCATTGCTGACCAAGCACGGACGATCCGGATCCCAGTTCACATGGTCGAAACCATTAACAAGCTGATCCGTATTCAGCGGCAACTGCTTCAGGACTTAGGCCGTGAACCGCTGCCAGAAGAAATCGGTGCTGAAATGGATATGCCAACCAAGAAGGTTCGTAACATCCTGAAGATTGCTCAGGAACCTGTTTCTCTGGAAACGCCAATTGGTGAAGAGGATGACTCACACTTAGGCGACTTTATCGAAGACCATGATGCAACGAGTCCTGCCGACCACGCTGCATATGAAATGATGAAGAAGCAACTGGAGAACGTACTGGATACGCTGACTGATCGGGAAGAAAACGTGCTGCGTTTACGGTTCGGTTTAGATGACGGCCGTACCCGGACCCTGGAAGAAGTTGGTAAAGTCTTTGGGGTTACCCGTGAACGGATTCGGCAAATTGAAGCCAAAGCCTTACGCAAGCTGCGGCACCCATCACGTTCTAAGCAGTTGAAGGACTTCTTGGAGTAATCAGCTCCTAATTTCTACAAACGTAAAAAAGATCTAAATGCACTAAAATAGTGTGCAAATGAATTCCCTGTAACCAAATATTGGTCCTGGGAATTTTTTTTGTTGTTAGGCTAGTTACATAAATAAGATTATGTAAATAATGCGCTGAGGACTGTCAATTATCTGTGACAAATAAAAGGATTTATGTTCAATAATGTCTATGAACCTAGCAGATTTAGGAAGAATTTCTATTATTTTCAGCAAAATAGAACAATAGTGTTATAATTAAACTATAAATGAAACCGGTTACATTTTATGGCTGATCTTGTTAATTAAGTGAGAACGGGATCAGATTATTTTTTGAGCAGAAATGGGAATGTTCCCATTTAAAGATCAATTCTTTAGGAGGCTCTCTTTTGTCAAGAAAGAATCATAAAATAACCAACTGGACGCGGATTGCCTATGGTTGTGGGCACCTGATGGGGAATTCAGTTTCCGCAATGTCTGGAGCCTGGCTACTGTTCTTCTACACGACCTTTGGTAACTTGTCAGCGAAGTCGGCGGCCACCATTTTCTCCATTGCGACGATTTTGCAAGGATTTGCCAACCCATTGATTGCCTTTGTCTCAGACAACTTCTACGTTACGAAGATTGGTCGACGGTTTGGTCGGCGGCGTTTCTGGATCATGATCGGTGCGCCAATGATGCTCCTGTACCCATTACAATGGATTGCCCACATGAACTACTGGTACTACCTGTTTAGCTATATTTTATTCGAACTCATTTATACGATGTGTTCAATGCCTTATGGGACTTTATCCGTTGAAATGAGTACGAGCTTTAAGGAACGTAACTACCTGGTTGGCTACGGTGAAATGATTGCTAAGATTGCTAACTTCACCGTTGCGGCTTTGCCTGGACTGGCTTTCTCCTTCATGGGAACGAGTTCACCATATTCATTCCTGGTAGTGGCAATCCTGTTGTCCGTCGTCATGTGTGCCGGTGAATTGCTGGTTTACTTCAACACCTGGGAATTATCGCCCGATGAGGTTAAGGTGGAACACATCGATAACTGGTGGGAAGCCATTAAGAAACTCTTTATCGATTACCTGTCAACCTTAAGAATCCGTGCCTTCAGACGGCAACTGGGTGTCTACATGTTTGGTAAGGGTTCTGTGGACCTTTACACGGCGGTCTTTACTTACTTCATCGTCTTTGCAATGAAGAAGCCTGCGACACTGGTTTCTGGGATCAACAGTATGGCTGCCATCTTACAGTTAGGGGCAACGGCAGTCTTCATGGTTGTTATGACCAAGAAGGGCTTTAAGATGCCATTCACTGCTTGTTTGTGTGTGGTAATGGCTTCCGTTATTTCTTACGCATGTCTCTACTGGTTCCACATTACCAGCACGGCCGCAATTATCTTCGTGGCGGTCTTCATCTCAACCTTCATCGGTGGGGTTTACTACACGCCATGGGCTATTTACCCATTCATTCCTGATGTTGACGAAGCCGTTACCAACCGGCGGCGTGAAGGGGTTTACTCCGCTGCAATGACCCTTTGTGGCCGTCTGATGCAGGCATGTTATGTCTTCGTCATGGGCATGGTGCTGGACCACTTCGGCTTTGTGAAGAGTGCTAAGGTTCAACCAGAAAGTGCCGTCCATGCGATTATTGGTGTCCTGGTCATTGGTGTGTGCTTCATGGCCATCGTTGGTTTGATTTCGGTTTGGAAACTGAACTTGAATAAGCACACCCACACCATTTTGATGAACGAAATTCAACGGGTCCACAACGGCGGCTCAATGGCCGATGTTACACCAGAAGCTCGTGCCGTTGTTGAAGACTTGACTGGCTGGAAGTATGAACAGTGTTTCGGTCACAACAATGTTGGCTACCAAGGCAGCAAGCGTGACCGCGAAGAAGCTGCGAAAAAACAGCAATAGACATTAATTTACTTTTGCAAGTAAAAAATCGGTCAGGAATTATTTCCTGACCGATTTTTGTGCTCTAAATTAGTGTTTGAGGTTGACGTTGATTGGGCGCGGCAAACTATGGATGTAGTCGACATAAGCCGCTTGTTCCTTGGTTTGCTCAAAATGGACTTGGTCGGTGACTACATGAGCGGCATGCAACGCCTCTTCGTCGACATCGATTACATCGGTGACGGTGGCATTACCGATTAATTCCATCCAGTAGTGGGGACGATCGAAGTGGACAATCACCTGGACCTTGCCACCAGGATTGAAAACGTCAATCGGCTGATCCAAGGCGGCTTGCTCGGGATGGGTGAGACAAAAGGCGAGGGAAGTGGCCGCCATCCCAGTACCACAAGCATTCGTAAAACCAACGCCGCGTTCAAAGGTCCGGACAAAGAGCCGGTTGGGCCCCAGAAAAACGGCAAAACTGACGTTGACCCCATCCGTGAAGTAAGGGTTTGTGCCATTCAAGTAACGGCCTAGCTGACCGAGAACGTCACTCTTGAGGGTAGTTTCGTCCACAAAACTGATCAGGTGGGGGTTGGGCACTGCAACGGCGGTGAAGCGCAGATCGGGCTGCAATTCAGGAACATAGTCGTTGATCATCCGCTCGTTACCTAAGCCCTTAAAAGGCAGCGATTCAGGACTGAAGAGGACGGGTGAGATCTCAACGGCGAATGCAGGGACGTTGGGTGCCAAGTCCTTTTGCTTTGCTACTCGGAGGTCGACATGCATCGTTTGGATGGTGAAACTGGTTTGACCAGTCTTCTGGGTTAGGTAACGGGCAACCGTCCGGAGCCCGTTGCCGCACATGGAGGCCTCACTTCCGTCGGCATTAATGACCCGCATTCGCGCCAAAGGACCTGGGTGATCAGCCTGGGTCACCGCTAGCAACCCGTCAGCACCATTGAGGATGCCCGTTTTGGGATCACACAATTGTTGGGCAAGCCGACGCAGTTCTTTATCCGCTAAAGGCTTTTTCAGAAGCATCTGATCAAGAATGAAGAAATGATTTTGTGAGCCATGAACCTTTAACAATTGTGTCATGATGTCCCTCCTCGAATATTTAAATTTGATTAGATAATATGTGTTCGTATACTAAAACATTTATTAGACACATTCAAGCATCAACCCTCAACTAAATTATAAATAATCATAGTTATATTAAGCAAAAATGAGAGAACTATTAAATTTGCGTTGACGATCAGCTAACAGCCGCCTATAATTTAAAGCATTCGAAGAGGCGCGACCAACAAAAGTAGCGGTTACGAGTCGGGATCAGATGAAGACCAATCGTGAAAGGGGCGGTCGCCGAGGTGATAAGCATGATCAACACTTATTTAACCGGGTCGTGATTTAAGAGATTACGGACTGTCGTAGGCTACAGAGGTTTACGGTGCGCTATCGAGGACAGTGAATGCCAGGCTGGTATTTTGCGGTGCGCCGATGCATCGCTTTTTTTATACCCTCAGCTCTTCGACAAATCTAAGTGAGTGAGGTAAAAGAGCAATGATGAATGAACAATTGACAGCTGAAAACATAAACTCTGCAGGGCATCTGCAAATTGGCGGCGTAGACACTTTAAAGCTTGCTGAACAATTCGGCACGCCCTTGTATGTTTATGACGTAAGTAAGATTCGCAATCAGATTCGGCACTTTAAGCAGGTTTTTGAAGAGAAAAAGGTGCCCTATGTAATTTCGTATGCTAGCAAGGCCTTCTGTGCAATGGGCATCTACCAGGTGATCCAGCAGGAAGGAATTCATGCGGATGTGGTTTCTGCTGGCGAAATGCAAACGGCCATCGATGCTAGTTTTCCCATGCAAAATATCAGTTTCCATGGCAACAATAAGTCGGTCGCAGAGCTGGAAATGGCCATCAAGCATGGGGTGGGCTTGATCATTATTGATAACTTCCATGAAATTGATTTGCTGAATCGAGTACTGCAAGAACAGCAAACAACTTGCAAGGTCATGATTCGCATTACCCCAGGAATTGCGTCGCATACCCATTCCTACATTGCGACCGGGCAGGTTGACAGCAAGTTTGGTTTTGATCTGCAGTCTGGTCAGGCTGACCGTGCTTTGCAGATGATTTTAAAGAGTAGCCGGATGGACTTAGTGGGAGTTCACGCCCACATCGGCTCACAAATTTTTGACAGCCGGGGCTTCGATGCGGCCGCCCGCAAGCTGGTAGATGTGGCTGCTCACTGGAAGTCAGAATACGGCTATGAAGCTGCTGCGATCAATGTTGGTGGTGGCTTCGGCATTCAATATACGGCGCAACAAAAGCCGGTGGCACCAGAAGAATTTGTTGAGGACATTGTGAGTGCGATTGTCGATGAAGTCACAAAGACTGACCTTAAGATGCCGGCCATCTGGATCGAGCCTGGTCGTTCCTTAGTTGGGCCAGCTGGCTATACCCTTTATACAGTTGGCTCGCGCAAAGAGATTCCGGGTGGCTATGAACCGTTTGTGGCGGTCGATGGCGGTATGGGGGACAACATCCGTCCTGCTCTGTACCATGCCGAATATGAAACGGTTTATGCTCGTGACCCACAGGCGCCAGCAGTTGAACAAGTCCGCCTGTGTGGCAAATACTGTGAGTCTGGAGACATCTTGGCAGAACACCAGCCATTGCCGCAGACTAAGCCTGGCGATGTTTTAGCGATGTTGGACACGGGCGCTTATGGTTATGCCATGGCGTCAAACTACAACCGTAACCCACGCCCAGCAGTCGTCTTTGTTGAGAATGGGCAGGCACGGTTAGTCGTTCGGCGGGAAACTCCTGCAGATGTGAGCCGCTTAGATTTGAACTACCTGAACATCGAGTAGGGAGCGACTTCCATAACATCGGTGATACAATAAAAATAAAAAGGAGTATCAGTTATGGCTAAATTAGATGCACAAAGTATCATTAATTATATTGGCAACGCACCTAAGAAGACCCCAGTTAAAGTGTATTTACGAGGTCAGCACCTGAATCAAATTGATTTCCCGAAAGACTGTGATCCATACGTCGAAGATAAGACGGGAGTTGTCTTTGGCGATTGGGCGGATCTTAAACCATTTCTGCAGGCCCACCAGGACGATTTTGATGGCGTCCGGATTGAAAACAATGCCAGGAATTCAGCCGTTCCAATGCTCGATTTGAAAGAAATTAATGCCCGGATCGAACCGGGAGCCATCATTCGTGATCAGGTTTCAATTGGTAATAATGCCGTTGTGATGATGGGCGCGGTCATTAATATCGGAGCGGAAATTGGTGACGACACGATGATCGACATGGGCACCATTCTAGGTGGTCGTGCCATTGTCGGTAAACACTGCCATATTGGTGCCGGTACCGTCTTAGCGGGCGTTATTGAACCAGCTTCTGCTAAGCCGGTTCGGATTGATGACAATGTTTTGATCGGGGCTAACGCGGTCGTCTTAGAAGGCGTCCACGTTGGTGAAGGAGCGGTAGTAGCTGCCGGAGCGATTGTAACCGACGACGTTAAGCCGCACACGGTTGTCGCTGGTGTGCCAGCCCGCTTCATTAAGAATGTTGACGAGCAGACTGACAGCAAGACCGGATTGGAAGAAAACCTAAGGAAGCTGTAATTCATGACCGAATTTGACACACAAACTTTGATTAACATTCGCCGTCACTTGCATAAGATTCCTGAGCTGGCCCTGCACGAGACGCAAACCCATGCCTATCTGCGCCAGCTGGTCAGTCAACTGCCGCAAGATCATTTGGAAGTGCGTGAACCCGCCGAATTACCCACTGCAATGATGGTTTTAGTGCATGGCAGCGATCCACAAAGAACAATTGGCTACCGGACAGATATCGATGCTTTGCCGGTTGCTGAACAGACGGGCCTGCCGTATGCGTCGCAGCATCCAGGTGTCATGCACGCATGTGGTCACGATATTCATATGACCGTTGCAATGGGCGTGCTGAGTTATTTTGCTAATCACCAGCCTAAAGACAACTTGCTCGTCTTCTTCCAACCGGCGGAAGAGAGTGAAGCCGGTGGCAAACGGGCCTATGAATTGGGGCTGTTCAAGGGTAAGTGGTGCCCTGACGAATTTTATGGTCTGCATGACAATCCAGAATTGCCAGCAGGTGCCATTGGCTGCCGAATGGGCACACTATTCGCTGGAACGACGGAAGTTAATATCGATATCGAGGGGAAGGGCGGCCATGCGGCTTTTCCCCAAGATGCCCGTGATACAGTGGTTGCGGCGGCTAGCTTGATCATGCAGGTTCAAACGATTGTCTCGCGGAGTATCGACCCCATTGATAGCGGGGTGGTCACCCTGGGTAAGATCAGCGGCGGTACGATCCGCAACGTGATTGCCGGTCACACCCGCATAGAAGGGACCATTCGCGGCTTAACGCAGAAGATGATCCTAAAGATTGATCAACGATTAAAGGACATTTGTACAGGAGTTGGCGCAAGCTTTGGCGTCAAAGTCAAATTAGGTTTGAACCAGGGCGGCTATTACCCAGTGGAGAATAATCCTGAATTGACGAAGCGTTTCATTCATTACATGCAGAACGCTGACAACATTAATTTCATCACCACGCGGCCGGCCATGACGGGTGAAGATTTCGGTTTCTTGCTGAACAAGTTCCCAGGCACGATGTTTTGGTTAGGGGTTAACGATGACTCACAATTACACTCAGCCACGTTAACGCCGGATGAAAGTTCAATTCAGCCAGGGGTCGACGCAATAACCGGATTTCTGAATTATCGAATGCAACATTAGGAGGACCAGAAAGACAATGGAATTAAAGGATGCTGATTTACTGACGGCCATTATTACGCCCTTTAACGATGAGGGTAAAATTGATTATGACTCGCTGACCAAGTTGACGAACTACTTGATTAAGGAGGGCAGCAATGGTTTCGTGATTGGTGGCACAACCGGTGAAACACCCGAATTGAGCCATGATGAAAAGTTGGAACTCTACCGGCGCTTTGGTGAGATCGTTCACGGTCGGGTGCCTGTGATTGCTGGAACTGGCAGCAACAATACTAAAGAAACCATCGCCTTTACGAATGAAGTAGCCAAGATTGCTGGTATTGACTATGCTCTGGTCGTGGTTCCGCCGTACAACAAGCCTAACCAGCGGGGGATGATGGCCCACTTCACGACAGTGGCCGACAATGTCAATATTCCGATAGTGATGTACAATATTCCTGGGCGGACTGGTTCCAAGATGGAAGCGGAAACAATCGTGACGTTATCGCATCACAAGAACATTGCCGCGGTCAAGCAGTGTGCCAGCCTGGAAGAAATGGAATACATCATTGAACACAAGGAACCAAGCTTCTGTGTATTTACTGGTGAGGACGCACAGGCGCTGACTTCACGTGTCTTGGGGGCTAATGGAGTGATCTCCGTGGCTTCACACAGTTACTGTCCTCAGATGCGCGAGATGTTTGATGACCTGTATCAAGGTAACTACCAGGCCGCAGCAAAGATTCAGCGCTGGTTAACTCCTAAGATGGCGGCACTGTTCATGTTCCCATCACCATCACCAGTTAAGGCCGTACTGAACGCACAAGGCTTTGCCGTTGGCGGCTGCCGTTTGCCGATCATGACCTTAAACGATGACGAAAAGACACAGTTAGCCCAAGCATTGGATCTGCCAGCAGACAGCTTGAATGGTCACCTGCCATTGAATTTGGGGGATTAGTAACATGAAGCGAGTTTTAATTGCCGGGATTAACGGTGCGATGGGTCAGAAGGTGGTCAACCTGGTCAACCACTTGGACGGATTTTCTGTGGCTGCCGGATTGGGCCTCAACCTTCACGATGGTCAACAGGCTCAGTTGCGCGTTTCAAAAGAGACGAAACTCTATGCCAGTTTGGATGAGATTGATGATCATGTGGCTGACGTGTGGGTGGACTTCACGGCACCCCAGGCGGTTTATCCGGACGTGAAGTATGCGCTTACGCACGGCATGAAGACGATTGTGGGGACGACCGGTTTAACTGATGAGCAGGAAGCTGACCTGCAGAAAGTGGCCAAAGACAACGGTCTGGGTGGCCTGATTGCACCCAACTTCGGTATGTCGGCCGTTTTGCTGATGAAGTTTGCCAAAGAGGCGGCCGCTTACTTCCCAGATGTCGAAATCATTGAGATGCACCATGCCGACAAGAAGGATGCGCCTTCGGGAACGGCTTTGAGCACGGCGAAGTTGATTGCCGAAAACCGTCAGCCCCATGAGAGTGCTCCCCACACGTTGGAAACCATGAAGAACGTGCGTGGCGGTGATTATCAAGGAATCCGGATCCATTCCGTTCGTCTTCCTGGTTACATTGCTCATGAACAAGTTTTGTTTGGCGGCAAGGGTGAGGCTTTGACCATTCGTCAAGACTCCTTTGATCGCGAATCGTTCATGAGCGGTGTGGCGGTTGCCTTGCAAAAGGTTGATCGTTTGGATGAGTTAGTTGTTGGTTTGGAAAACATCCTGTAAACAGCTATGTTGAGGGGCTGTTGCGGATGAGATTTTATTAGAAATGAGGTAATGGATATGCCTAAATTAGCACCAGAAATTAGTGGAATTGTCAGTCAAACAATTAAAAACATGCCAATGTCGGGGATTCGTGGCTTTGATAACAAGATTTCAACCATTCCCGGCATCTTGAAGCTGACCTTGGGTGAACCAGATTTCAATGTGCCGGACCACATTAAGGAAGCGGCCATTCAGGGCATTAAGGATAACGATTCGCACTATGCTGCGTCTAATGGGAAGTTGGAACTGCGGCAGGCAATTGCTAAGCGCCTGAAAGAGTCCCGTGGGGTGGACTACGACCCTAACGGTGAAATTCTGGTAACTAATGGGGCGACGGAAGGCCTTGGTGACATCATGCTGGGTGCCTTGAACCCTGGCGATGAAGTGCTAGTTCCAACGCCAGCCTTCTCACTGTACTTCTCGGTTATCCGGATGGCCGGTGCGAAGGTCGTTCAACTGGATACCTTCAAGAACGGCTTCGAATTGACCACGGATCAATTGAAGAAGGCTCTCGATGAGCACCCGAACGCAAAGATGATCTTGATGAATTATCCAAGCAACCCAACTGGTCGGGTCTACTCCAAAGAAAAGATTAAGGAACTGGCCGAACTGTTCAAGCAGCACCACATTTTGGTCGTAGCGGACGAAATATACAGTGACTTGGAATACAACCAGAAGCACTCTTCATTGGCTTCCTTGATTCCAGGACAAGTCCTCTTAGTTTCTGGGGTTTCCAAGTCCTTTGCTATGACCGGTTGGCGGATCGGCTTCATCGCTGGTCCGGCCGAACTGCTGGCTGAAATCACTAAGGTTCACAGTTTCTTAACGATTGCCGTCAACGACATCGCTCAAGACGCTGCCATCGAAGCATATGAACACGGTCAGGACGACCCACTCAAGTTTAAGGCGGCTTATGAAAAGCGGCGTGACTTCATCATGGGCAAACTGAAGGAGATGGGCTTTGAAATGGCTACTCCAGAAGGTGCCTTCTACATCTTCGCCAAGATCCCGGCTAAGTTTGGCAAGGACGACGAGAAGTTCGCGTTAGCCCTGGCACAAAAGGCAAAGGTCGGGGTTGTTCCGGGCAGCGCATTTGGTGACGGTGGCCAAGGATACATCCGAATTTCTTATGCGGCCTCAGACGAAAAGCTGGCTCAGGCAATGGCCCAAATTAAGGAACACTTATCGGAATTACAATAAAAGAAATAAACAAACACTGGTTAATTGTTTTATTAACCAGTGTTTTTGTTATAAATCATTGGTACAATAATAGTTATGTGGGAGGTGACCTGAATGGACGAACGACATTTGTCCAAACGTTTACAGGCAGTAGCCGATTTGGTGCCAGACAACGCCCGTCTGGCAGACATTGGCTCTGACCATGCTTATTTACCGGCCGCTCTACTGTTAGCTGACAAGATCAAGTATGCAGTGGCCGGAGAAGTTGCAAAAGGGCCGTTTGAAAACGAAAAAGCAGAGATCAATAAGTTGCAGATGCAAGATTGTTTGATCCCACGCTTGGCGGATGGCCTGGATGCAATTGAGAATGATGATCACATTGATACGGTTGTGATTGCCGGAATGGGCGGCTCATTGATTGAAGAGATCCTGGATCGGGGACAGGATAAACTGGCTGGGGTGAAACACTTGATTCTCCAGCCCAATATCGGTGAATACCGGCTGCGTAAGTGGTTAATGGAACATCATTTTCAGATTATGCATGAAGAATTGTTGGCGGATGAAGGTCACCGCTATGAAATTATCTTGGCGGAACCGTCGATTTGCCCAGTTCGTTATAACCAACGAGAACTGCTCTTTGGCCCGTTGTTGTTGGAACACCAAGGACCATTATTCGATGCCAAGTGGCAGTCTGAGGCCGGCCGCCTTGAGCAGGCACTGACCCAGATGGCAAAAGCCCAGTCACAGGATACGCAGCGAAAAGAACAGTTACAGGCCAAGCTCAATTTAATCAAGGGGGTAATCGGTAATGACCACGGGGAATGAAATCATTGCACGTTTTGAGCGTTTTTGCCCTCAAAGTCTTGCAGAAAGTTGGGACCATGTTGGTTTGCAAGTCGGCAATCCTGATCAACCCGTTCATAAGTTGATGACAACATTGGATGTGCGGCCAGAAGTTGTCCAGGAAGCAATTGACCGCCACGTCGATTTCATCTTTGCCCACCATCCAATTATGTTTCACCCGGCCAAGGATTTGGATACCCGCAACCCGCAGAACCAGATGTATGCCGATTTGCTCAGCCATCACATCACGGTTTACGCAGCGCATACGAACCTAGACGCAGCCAGTGGCGGAATGAACGATTGGTTAGCTGAAAAATTGGGGCTGAGTGACACCCGGCCACTGTTAAATAGAGGCGAGACACTAGGCGAAGACGGCAGCCAAGGCATGGGCCGGGTTGGCATGCTGAAACAGGCCATGTCCTACGATGAATTCGCTCAGTACTGCCTCAAGGTCTTTAACTTACAGGGCCTGCGCTTGATCAAACCCTTGACTGAACATCCGGTGCAACGAGTCGCCATCCTTGGTGGATCTGGCGGTCAGTTTTGGCCGGCCGCGGTTCATTTAGGGGCTGACGCTTACGTGACGGGAGATGTATCTTATCACGTAGCCCACGACATGAAGGCTAATAACCTGCTGGTAGCGGATGTTGGCCACCATGTTGAAGCCATCAGTATCAAAGGACTGGCCGATTTGTTGACCCGCTTCATGAAGGAAGACGCATGGGACTTTGAGATCGTTCAAACCCAAATCAATACCGACACTTATCAATACATCGTCAAATAAATATGAGGTGATAATATGCCAGAACAAAAATATGAACACTTGCTCGACCGTTTCCTGAAGTACGTTAAAGTGGAAACTCGTTCGAACGAAAACAGCGACACATTACCGTCAAACCCTGCAGAAACTGATTTTCTGAAGGACTTAGCCACCGAACTGAAGGACCTAGGCGTCTCCAATGTTCGTTTCAACAAGGCTGGCACTTACTTATTGGCTACTTTACCGGCCAATGTTGATGAAAAAGTTCCGGCATTAGGTTTAATTACTCACGTTGATACCGCCGATTTCAACGCTCATAATGTTTCGCCCCAAGTGGTTGACGATTATGATGGCCAAAAGATTCAGCTGGATGATGAAGGTAAGTACTACCTCGATCCTGCCCAGTTCCCAGCTTTGAAGAACTACACCGGCGATACTTTGATCACGACGGACGGTTCAACTTTGCTCGGTGCGGATGATAAGTCAGGGGTTGCCGAAGTGGTCACCTTGCTGGCTTACCTGCTGAAGCACCCAGAAATTAAGCACGGTACGATCCAAGCCGGCTTTGGGACTGATGAAGAAATCGGTATTGGAGCCGCTCACTTTGATCCGGCTGAATTTGGTGCGGACTTCGCTTACACTGTCGATGGTGGTCCACTGGGTGAATTGGAGTATGAAACTTTCAACGCCGCGGCTGCTTATGTCGATATTGACGGTACTGACAGCCACACAGGGACTGCTAAGGGTGTCATGGTCAACGCGATCAAATTGGGCATCCAGTTGCAGAACAGTCTGCCAACTCACGACGCACCTGAATTAACTCAGGGGCGGGAAGGATTCTTCCACATCTACCAGTTTGAAGGGAAGACGGATCACGCTCATTTGGCTTACTTAATCCGTGACTTTGACCGTCACCAATTGGAAGTTCGCAAGCAGATGCTGAAGGATGCCGTTAAGGATATCAACGATTCACTGGGTGAAGAACGGGTTCACCTGAAGTTGGTTGATCAGTACTACAACTTGAAGGATGCTTTGACCGACCACATGGATGTTGTTGAACTGGCTAAGCAGGCCATCGAAGACTTAGGTATCAAACCAGATATCTACCCAGTTCGTGGTGGTACGGATGGTTCCACGATCTCTTACAAAGGTCTGCCAACGCCAAACTTGTTCGCTGGCGGTGAGAACATGCACTCCCGCTATGAATTTGTTTCGCTGCAGACGATGGAGAAGGTCATTGACGTATTGTTGCAGATCAACAAGCTGAATGTTGAACGCGCTAAATAATCATTAACAAGCTATAACAAAAGCGGGACAGACGTTGTTGGCGTTTGTCCCGCTTTTGTTATCTAGAATGAAGGGTTTTTAATTAGCACTAAAGTTTGAGAAGAGTTTACGCAATTCACGGTTAGCAGTGGTCTTGAAAGATACGGAGTTGTCGCTCGCATTGCCAGATTCAGTAAATAACACAATTGGCGTGCCATTTTGGAAAGCAAATAGGTAAAGGTAACCTTGATCACTGTCGTATCTGATCTCGACGACTTTATAGTCAGTTTGTTTGTTAGAACCGGCCATTGACACAGTCGCATCGTTGCCATTAATGATGAACTTTTTCTTGCTAAAGTCTTCGGGATAACTGACCCCATCAAACGTTGTACTACCACTGGTATAGGACTGGTGCATTTTGCTTGCCCAATTTTGAAACTGGTCGTCAAAAGAAGAAGCTTTATCGCTATCCCAGTTAATGTTATCTCGGTAAGACGAGGAAGAAGATTCGCTGTTGTTATTATTATTGTTGTTGGAACTTGCGTGGCTGCTTTGTGACTGGTTATTGCTTGGGCTTTGATTGTTATAAAGTGCATAACCGCCTAAACCGATTAATAGAACTAATAAGCAGCCAATGATGTACAAGAATGCTTTTGAAGATTTGCGTGGCTGCTTGGGACTAAATTGCTGTTGCATTTGGGTCTGTGATGAATTGAAGACATAACCGCAATTCGGGCATTTGAGCGCATTAATATCAATTTCTTTACCGCAGTTGGGACAAAATTTAGTTTTCATAAGTCCAATCCTCCTCAACGGTTACATATTTTACACTAAATTGACGTCCTTATTTCTATTTTTTATAATATCAATTGTGAATTTTCAAATGATAAGAGGGTATCTAAAGTGGAATATAAGTATTGCCCTGAATGTGGTCAAAAGTTTCCAGCAAACGCTACCTTTTGTACAAATTGTGGTACTAAACAGCCATTAACTAATAACTTAAATAATAATCCAACAGCTAATGAACAAAATAATGAGCAACAACCGGTTCAAAATGGAGCCCAAGACTTTGCTCAATCTAATCTTTCATCAGCCCCAAATAAAGATATGGACAGTGAGAATGTGACTGGAGAAGCCACACAAACGCGTGAAGCACAACGAGCTAGTGAGCAAACATCTCATCATTTCAATAACGATGAAAACTTCCGGACGGATAACCAAACAGAGCCACCAGCAAGTGAACAGCAACAGTTTTTTAATGCTAATGCGCACCAGCAGGAGCAGCGGCAGTTTCAACAACCAGAACAGCCGCAATTTTTCAATACTGGTTCCAATCAACGGCGAGCTTATCAGCATGATAACGGTCAACAATTCTCTCAACAACAGGGAAGAGCGTACGCATATAACGAATCAGGCAGACCAGGACTAAGTGCGTCTTTTGATATCTGGCTGCGATGCTTTGGCAAAGGTAATAAATGTATGGGCCGTGCTGATTATTGGTGGGGATACCTGGCATTTACTTTAGTTTATTTGATCGCCTTATTATGTTTGGGGTTGTTAGTTGTTTTATTCCCTCAAAGTGTGGAGATCTTCTACGCATTGTTCGGAATTATCTATCTCATTTTTTACTTGTTTATCATATTGGCATCAATTCAGCGTTTGCATGATACGGGCCATAGTGGTTGGAACTATTGTTGGACATGTTTTTATGTATTGTATCTGTTAGTTCAGCCAACAAACTGGAATCAGCAAAGATGGGTGCGTGAGTAAATGGAAAAGGACTATATTTTTTGCACTAAGTGTGGTCATAAAAACCCACGGCATAATAAATTTTGCGTGAAGTGTGGAGCTAGATTGGTGTCCGGAGCTGGCCCAGCGCAGGTAACTTTAAATACGGTTAACCAGAACAGCGCAAATAGTCAAATTAATCAGAATCCTGCTAATAATAAGATTTTTAATCGCAACAACAGCTGGATGTGGATTATACTGGGCTTTTTGCTAATTATTTTTGTTTCAGCAGGTTACAAAGCTTATCAGAAGCAACAACGAGAGAATATCCGTTCTTGTGTCTATGATGAATTTAGTAAGAGTTATTTTAAAGTTAAAATTGATCAAGAAGACAAATTTGTCAACCTTGTGCCCTATGGCGATCAAGCAAGGGTTACGTTAAGAATTGTTGCCAATCTAGATGCTGATGGTGAGTCGGCAGATGAAATCGATGACTCTGTTAAAGCGGTATCTAAAAAGATTGAGAAAAAAGAGGGCGACGGATGGACGGTTGGCCTGCAAAACCCAGATAATTCAAAGCGCTATTTCTGGATTTATAAGGATGGCAAGTGTAAATATCGGATGCAAGATCATGCTGTGAGTTATGGCGATTACGGATATGAGGACGACTAAGTAGAAAAATGAATGACAAAATATATTGTATGCATTGTGGGTCTTTGAATAACAAGGGTGACCATTTCTGTATCAAGTGTGGTGCTCCGCTTTATCCTGAACAACAAGGACCACAGTCAAATTATCAACAGACCAAGAATCCACAAACCGAAAATATCTTTCAGAGTGCTACACGGACGATTAATAGTTGGACGGGTGAAGATAAGAGCGTATCTATTAATCTGAGTAGCTTTTTTTCACAAGTCTGGCAACGCCATACGGAAGCGGAAGCCGAAAATATTTTCATTGCAGGGACTCAAAGTACAACCCCTTCGTTAGCCGAAGTTTCCAGTAAACCAGTTCAACCATGGTTATATTCGCGAGTCTTAGTTGGAATGATGATCGCTGTTGGACTTTTGTATTTATTAATTAATGCTTTTGGTAATCATTTACAATTAGCATTCTTATGTGTGCTTTGTATTTCCGTTCCTGTTACATTATTAGTTTTCTTCTTTGAAATTAATGTATTTAAAAATATTTCACTCTACTTAGCAATAAAAATATGTTTGATAGGTGGCTTGATGTCACTGATAGTAACTTTATTAATTTATAGTATCTTAGGAAATGACCAGCAGTTAGACATCATCGGTGCACTCACGATCGGGTTTATCGAAGAAACCGGTAAGTTATTGGTAGGATGCTATTTTGTGTCAAAACTACGCTTAACCCATGTCTTCAATGGTATGCTGGTTGGCGGTGCCATTGGAGCAGGCTTTGCAGCTTTTGAAAATCTACAGTATACACAAGAGTACATCCAAGCGGCAGAACAGGAAGCAATGTTGAGAGCTGTCTGTTCGATAGGGACACATGCAATTTGGTGTGCAATTGCGGTGGCAGGATTGGTACTGGTTAACGGTAATCGTCAACTTACGTTTAGCAATGTTGCTAATTTGAGCTTTTTGCGATTCTTTCTGTGCGCAGTGGTTTTACATGGCTTATGGGATTGGACCACTCCGTTGAACGACTTGAAGCTAATTGTTTTGATTTGTGCTGGTTGGGTAGTGTTGTTCATCCTTATCCATACCGGATTGCGTGAGGTTAAATTTATTCAGAATCAGATAAATGCGAAAGGGAATCGACAATGATAAAGAAAGTTAAGTTAGCGCTGTTGTTTGGGTTGATGCTGTTACCCTTGTCTGCCTGTGGTCAAAGAGAAGCTACTCATCATCACTCAGATAGTGAGTACAGTAGCCTTAAGAAGAAAAACAGGCAGTTGAAAAAACAAGTTAAGAAGAAAAGTACGAGTTCTTCATCAAGCAATACGTCTAGCAATGACCAAGGTAAAACAAACGACCAAAAGCAAATTGATTCTGCACAATCTTCGAATGGCCAAACAGTTACCGTAAGCAATGAGAAACAAGCAATTGCAATTGCAAGAGCAAAGTATGGTGATCATAATGGTGACTGGAAATGGGAATGCTTAAGTGATGGTTCAAGCTATAATTCGAATGGTTATTACTTTGTAAAGGCTATCTCGCAGAGTGAACTAGCTAATGGATCCATGACTGGGACAGCAATGAGTTGTAAAGTCTATCCAGATGGATCTGTTGAGGAAAATTAGGGATTAACGAGTGAATAAAATGAAATGTAAAAAAGCAATTACGTTACTGACTTTAGGACTTTGTACTGTGGCTTTGTCTGCCTGCGGTCAAAGAGAAGCTACTCATCATCACTCAGATAGTGAGTACAGCAGTCTTAAGAAAGAAAATAGCTAGTTGCAGAATAAAGTTAATAAGCAGAGTTCATCAAATAATAATTCACAAGCTTCAAACAAACCAAGTCAACCGCGGCTAAGCGATGAAGACTATGCGATGATGGCATTTTTGAAGCTTGAAACCTCTGACGAGACACCCGATGAGGCGGTAAATAATTTACGAACTAGTAAGGATAATATGCATTGGTATCCCCACGGCAATCGTTATACGATTAATTTTGGCGCACATTCAACAATGATGACCGTTAACGACCAAACCGTTGATGTGACTTATGATGATGTGGAAGGTGATCATATGGGACAAGGGAATGGCCATAAGACATTTTCCAAACAAGAGTTAAGCCAAGAATTTAGTAAATATAAAGACATCATCGATCAAGTTTTACATGGTTAAACTACTCGATTCAAAAAGGGCATCGCCAGATTCTTCTAGCGATGCCCTTTTGAAACTATGTTGAAATGATGTTGTTTAAACGTATTCTTCACGATCGCTGAGCCAGCCAAAGAGGATCACTGCAGCACAGCTAATGATGATGGCGATGATCCCAGTGTCCCAGGTGTGGGTGGCGGCGTTGAGTTGACCAACAATTACTGGACCGGTCGCAGCGATCAGGTAGCCAACGGTTTGGACCATCCCGGAAAGGCTCCGCGTGTCAGCGGCGGTCTGCGTTTTCAGTGAAAAAAGGGTCATTGACAGGGCAAAGGCAGTTGAACAGCCGACCCCGAGCAGCAAGGAAACAACAATGTAGTAGGCCAATGAACTCGTGTGGACCAACATCATGCTGCTACCGATCAATGGTGACAATCCCGCTAAGATGAAAAGTGGCAGCCGGTTCTTCAAACGACTGGCCAACAATGGCGTCAAGAAAGCAAAGGGAATGGAAAATAGTTGGAACAAGCCGGCAATCAGGCTGGCATTGTTATGGGAGAGACCAGCGTCCATTGCAATCGATGGCAGCCAGGCAACCACCGCATAGAAGACCAAACTCTGGAAACCGAAGAACAATAACATCCACCAAGCATTGAGCTTCTTCCACATGTTTACAGGTTTGACAGCATTATCGCCAACCTCAGCTTCTTTTGAGTTGAAACGCAGGTTAGGGAGCCAGATCAATAGGGTAATTAAGGCAACGACTGTAATTACGATGATGGCAACTTGCCAATTGCTGCTGGTGGTGATTGGGGTGATCGTGTAGGCCCCAATAGCCGCAAACAGGGACATTGAGACGTTGTACATACCGGTAACGCTTCCGATGCGGTTAGGGTATTTCTCAGTAATCACTGCCGGTAGCAGGACGTTGATAAAAGTAATGGCAACGCCAACTAAGACGGTCCCTAAAATCAGGCTGGAAAAGTTAAAGATTCTTAACAGTGAACCCACCACCATAATGATCATGCCGATGAACAAGGTTAATTCATTGCCCATCTTTTGAGCCAGCGCTGATACAGGCGTCGACAAGCAGGCAAAGCAGATCAAGGGGATTGTGGTTAAGATTCCCAAACTGTTGGTCGGGACCTGCAAACTAGCTGCAATTTCTTTAACGATGGAAGGGATGGCCGTGATCGGCATCCGCATGCAGACTCCCAGCATGAACAGGCCCACGATCAGCCAAGCACTATGTTTTTCTGTCTGATTCATAAGTCAAATTCTCCTGTCCTATATTTCTTATAAAGATAATTTTAGATCTCGGCTTATTATAGCATAATTAAACCGTTTTACCAGATTTGTGGTAACTAAGAGACGAACGGTTACGCAAAGCAGAAAAAAAGAGCCGCAAAAGCAGCCCTCAGATAATGCTAATAAATGATTGGGATGATTACTTGTTGGATGTCTTCCGGTCAGGGTTGGCATGAGTAGTAATGAAGAACAGGCAGTTAGTAGCGATTAAGGCAACTACTGCACCGATCAAAGCAGCTGTCCCATAGTTCATTGTGGATGACTCCAGCTGACCGCCAACATAACCAAGGATGACACCGAGGATGGCACCCCAGATAACGGCGACAATGCTTCCGCTAACGTATTTCATGAAATCGTCACCTCTTTCAAAGTCGTCTTTAATTTTATCATGGATTCAGTTTGAAGGCGACCACATTGTTAAAAGTTTTATGCTAACCTATTACTAATAGATGAAGATCAAGAAGGTGAGTACATGAGTCTGGTACCGCTAATGGTGACAACGACCTACAGCTTGTTAAAGAGTACGATTACGCCACAGAAATTGGTTCAGAGGGGTAAAGAACGTGGCTATCAAGCCATCGGAATCGCGGATACGAATGTTTTATACGCCGTCGTCGACTTCTATCACGCGGCCCAATCTGCCGGTATCCACCCGTTGATTGGTATGCGGGCAAAGCTATCCATGGGGGTCAATGTTTATACCACTTTACTGTATGCTCGCAGTCAAGCAGGTTATCGGCAGTTGATGCGCCTGTCCACCAAATTGATGACTAATGACGACCAGGACAGTCTGGACTTTAACGACTTAGCCAAATTAGCCAGTGACTTAGATGTCATCATCCTGCCAGATGCCGCCTTATTGTCGACTGAACCACGTGCCATTCTTGGTGACTTAAGCAAGTTGACTAGTCTTTTAGCTGATCAGCTCTACCTGGGCATCACATTGTCCCTGGCGGATACGGAACAAAAACTGGTTCAGCAACTGGCCGCACAGGCACAGATTCAGCTCGTAGCGACGCCAAATGTTCGCTATCTTGATCAAGACGACTACTTTGCCAACCAGGTCTTAATGTCAATCGGCAAGGGCCAACAGATCAGCAATCCATTGCAGGTAGCTAAGGCAAAGGGCAACGATTATCTGTATCCTGAGGACGTGTTAGAGCAGGAGTACGTGGCGGCAGGCCTGCAGGATGCGGTCGCCAACACACAAAAGATTGCGGATGAGTGTCAACTGCAATTGCACTTCCAGTCCCCAGTGTTGCCAGAGTTTCCAACGCCGGCCGGTAAAGATCGGGCGCAATATCTGCGTGAACTATGCTTGGAAGGTTTGCGTCACCGTCAGCCGGCTCCCGGCGTGAAGGTTAGTGACTACCAGCAGCGGCTTAACTATGAGCTGTCCATCATTCACCAAATGGGCTTTGATGACTATTTCCTGATTGTCTGGGACGTCATGCACTACATCCACCAGGCAAAGATTACGACGGGCCCCGGGCGTGGATCGGCGGCCGGTTCGCTGGTTGCTTATGCGTTGGCCATTACGGATGTTGATCCGCTTCAGTACCACTTGCTCTTTGAACGTTTCTTGAACCCTGAGCGGGCACAGATGCCGGATATCGACCTGGATATTCCGGATAATCGGCGTCAAGAGGTATTGGAATATGTCCATCAGCGTTACGGACATGATCACGTTGCCCAGATCATCACCTTTGGGACGCTGGCGGCGCGGCAAGTAATTCGTGATGTGGGACGAGTTTTCGGCCTTCCGGACTATCGCTTAGAGCAATTTGTCGATATTCTGCGGTCGTTTGGACCCGGCAAGCAACAGTTGGCGACGGTCATCCAGCAGTCACAACCTTTACGGAATTTGATGGCGGATGATCCGCTGAATGCGCTTTTGATTCAGGTGGCTGAGAAGTTGGAAGGTCTGCCTCGCCATTACTCCACTCACGCGGCGGGGGTCGTTTTGTCGGCCAAACCTTTGCTAGATGTGGTGCCGCTTCAGCAAGGAAATGATCCGGCGGGCTTGTTGATGACCCAGTTTGAAAAGGGCACCGTCGAAGCATTGGGCCTGTTAAAGATGGACTTTCTTGGCCTACGGAACCTGTCGATTATGGATGACGCCTTGAAAATCATCCACCAAACTGCTCCGGACTTTGACATCACCAAGATTGCCCTTGATGATCCTCAAACCATGCGTCTTTTTCAACAAGCAGCAACCGATGGGATCTTTCAGTTTGAATCGGCGGGTATTCGGCGGACACTGAAGCAGTTATCGCCGACCAGTTTCGAAGACATTGTCGCTGTGAATGCGCTCTATCGGCCAGGCCCGATGGAGAACATCCCGACCTTCTTGGCTCGTCGTCATGGTCAAGAAGCAGTGCAGCTGCCAGATCCGAGTTTGCAGTCGATCTTAGGACCAACATATGGCATTCTGGTTTACCAAGAGCAGGTAATGCAAGTGGCCTCAGTAATGGCCGGCTTCACGATGGGCCAAGCCGATTTGCTGCGGCGGGCAATGAGCAAGAAGAAGCAGGCAACGATGGCCAGCATGAAACAGCGGTTCATCAAGGGCGCAGTGCACAACGGCTATTCACAGGCGGTTGCTGAGCAGACGTTTGCTTACATCGATCGCTTTGCTAACTATGGCTTCAACCGTTCCCATGCTGTTGCTTACTCCAAGATGGCCTTTGAAATGGCATTTTTAAAGGCGCATTACACGGGAGCGTTCTACACGGCCTTATTGTCGATTGAACCTAATTTTGATAAAGAAAAGCAACATTTTAGTGCCGCTAAGAGTCTGGGGGTCAAGATTTTACCGCCAAACATTAACCAAAGTGAATCAGCCTTTTCATTAAAAAATGGCGCAATCGTGACCGGCTTTACCATGATTAAGGGGATGCGTCGCGACTTCATGGAAGCCATCGTCCAAACCCGGGCCGAACAGCCTTATCAAAGTCTGCCGGATTTTGTGCAGCGGATTGATAGCCGGTTTAAGAAGGCCAAGTTGATTGAACCTTTGATTTATGTGGGGGCCTTTGACGGTTTAGGATACAATCGTGCAGAAATGATCGATGGTTTGCAGGGACTCATCGAGAGCAGCGAGTTCAGCTTTCAGAGTGCCGACCTACAACCGGTGATTGAACAGCGGAACGAATACCCGCTGACTTACCGTTTGGCCAAAGAGCGGGAGTACTTAGGCTTATATATTTCCGGCCATCCCGTTAGCCAATACGCGGCCCTGCGTCCTCAGCTGCGGGCCAGTGCCAGCGATCAACTGCGGCCGCAACAGCGAGCAAGTGTCATTTTGATGGTCAACCAAGTCAGACGGATCAATACGAAGAAGACCCATGAACCGATGGCCTTTGTTCAAGGCAGTGATGAAAAAGGTACGCTGGAAGTCACAATCTTCCCACAATACTTGCGGCGTTGTGATGCTTTCTTAAAGCCACGGGCGATTCTCGTTTTCACCGGCAACACAGAAATGCGGAATGGTAAACTGCAGCTTTTGGTCAGAAGTTGTGTGCCGATTGAGAAGGTCATTGAACAAAATACGAATCAACCGCGTCAACGCTGGGTTATTCGTTTGGCGGATCAGAAGGCGGCAACCCAGGGTAAGGAATTCATTGCCCAATTATCCCGCAAGACAACAGGTGATATACCAGTTGTCCTCTATGATGTTCATTTACGCACGGCAACTAGGCAGCCAGATAGCTGTAATTTACCGGCTGACGACCGGACACGGCAATTACTGAATCATTATTTTGGTAATAATAATGTTGTACTGCAAGCGCTTTAGTGCTGATTATAACGGGCAGGCCTCTTTTTAATTGAGTAATTAACATCGAAACTATAAATTTTTTGTCTAAAAAGTTAATTACGATCGTTTTAAAACGTGCTATTATAGCAGTGTGTGATCGGGACTGCCAAAACAGTTCCGGTTGTTCGTTGCATCACTGCAAAAGGAGAGAGTTCAGTTATGAAGAAAACCAAGATTGTAAGTACCCTTGGTCCGGCAAGTACGGACGTCGATACGATTGTTAAGTTAATTAATGCGGGAGCTAACATTTTCCGCTTTAACTTCTCACATGGTGACCACCCAGAACACTTGGGTCGGTTGAAGAACGTTCACAAGGCCGAAGAGATCACCGGCAAGCAAGTCGGGATCATGCTTGACACTAAGGGTGCCGAAATTCGGACTACTGTACAGAAAGATGGCAAGATTGAATACAATATCGGTGATGTTGTTCGTATTTCTATGGATGACAGCATTGAAGGTACTCATGACAAGATCGCCGTTACCTACCCAGGTCTGTACGATGACGTTCACGAAGGCGGCCACGTTCTGTTTGACGACGGCCTGATCGACATGGTTGTTGAAAAGAAGGATGAAGCCAACAAGGAACTTGTCTGCAAGGTTCTTAATCACGGTATTCTGGGCTCACGTAAGGGTGTCAACGCACCTGGTGTCTCCATCAACCTGCCTGGTATTACCAAGAAGGACAGTAGCGATATTCGCTTCGGTCTGGAACACGGTATCAACTACATTTCTGCTTCCTTCGTACGGAAGGCTCAAGATGTCTTGGACATTCGTGAACTGTTGAAGGAAAAGCACATGGAAGACGTTCAGATTTTCCCAAAGATCGAATCTCAAGAAGGTATCGACAACTTTGAAGAAATCATTGACGTCGCTGATGGTCTGATGGTTCCTCGTGGTGACATGGGGGTTGAAATTCCAGCTGAAAACGTTCCGTTGGTACAAAAGCGCATGATTCGTCGTTGCAACGTTTTAGGCAAGCCAGTTATCACCGCTACCCAAATGCTGGATTCCATGCAGGAAAACCCACGGCCAACTCGTGCCGAAGTATCTGACGTTGCTAACGCCGTCTTTGATGGTACCGATGCTACGATGCTTTCTGGTGAAAGTGCTAATGGTGACTACCCAGTTGAATCTGTTGCTACGATGGCACGGATTGACGTTAAGGCTGAAAACAACCTTGACCAATTCGGTACTGAAACCTTCAACTTCGACAAGTCCGACGTTACTGAAACGATTGGTTCTGCCGTTGCTAATGCTGCTCGTGATCTGCACATTAAGACCATCGTTGCAGCTACTGCTTCTGGCTACACCGCTCGGATGATCTCCAAGTACCGTCCAAACGCTGACATCATGGCTCTGACCTTTGATGGCCGGACCCAGCGTGGTTTGATGGTTAACTGGGGTGTTCAACCTTACGTTGTTGACAAGCCAGTTGACACTGACCACATGTTCAGCTTAGCTAACGATGAAGCTAAGAAGCGTGGCTTTGCTAAGCCAGGCGACAAGATTATTGTCGTTGCCGGTCTGCCAGTTGGTACGAAGGGTACCACTAACATGATGCGGATTCAGACGGTTAAGTAATCTCTTCATAAAATAAAAGACTGGGTTGATTGACCTAGCTAATAAAATGAAGCCTGCAGTGAATTTCACTGCAGGCTTTTTGTTTTAAGTAATTGGCGAATCTGTCACCAGCACCACTGATTCCGGTAGCATTTTAGTCATATTTTATGTAAAATAGGGCATGTGTTTTTATGAGCGTAGAAATGAACGGGGGGATCACTGTGAATACAGATTTGGGCAAAGTCGTTACTGCGGTAATGATTGATGAAAATGAGGACTACTACTTCGTACAGCCAGACCGCAATGGGGAAACCTACCGACTGAAAAAGGCAGAATCGCCGCAAGTCCTGCATATTGGTGGATCGGTCAGGGGCTTTTTATATGAAAATGAGGATCATCAGTTGGCCATGACCTGTCAGCATATTCCAAATGTCCAGGTTGACCATTACGATTTCGGCACCGTGGTGAGTGTCCGGCGCGATTTAGGGGTCTTTGTGGACATTGGTCTGCCTGATAAGGATATTGCTGTGTCTTTGGATGACCTGCCCGAAATGAAGAGCCTGTGGCCACAGCCGGGTGATCGTTTGTTGATTTCTTTGAAGATTGATAACAAGGATCGCATTTGGGGCCAATTGGCTGATGACGAGATTTTTCAAACGATGGCAACCCGGCCGTCCAAGAAGATGATGAATTGGGACGTCAAGGCGACCGTTTATCGCTGCAAGATTACAGGTACGCTGGTTTTAACCGATAATTACATGTTAGGTTTCATCCATCCTTCAGAGCGGGACACGGAACCGCGCCTTGGTGAACGCGTATCCGCCCGGGTGATTGGCATCTCGGCACATAACAGCTTAAATCTGTCGTTAAAGCCACGGGCCTACCAAGCCATTGATGGTGACGCTGCCCAGATCCTGGCGATGTTGGAACATGCACCGAACAAGCAGCTGCCTTACACCGACAAGAGCAGCCCAGCTGAGATTAAAGCAGTCTTTGGTTTTAGCAAGGGGCAGTTCAAGCGGGCACTGGGTCACCTGCTCAAAGAACGGCTGGTGAGCCAGGTCAATGGCCAACTATTATTGATTAAGGAAGTTCACCATGACCAGCAGTGATGAAATGCAGCAAACCATCGCCGACTTTGGCCAGTTTCAGTTGATCGAGCGGGGCTTGAGCAACAACACCATTATCAGCTACAAGAATGACTTGGAGAGTGCCCGCAAGTACTTTGTGAGTCAAGGAATAAAAAGCTGGACGGATGTGGATCGCTATGCGGTGTTGAACTTGTTGGCGCACTTAACTAATGCCGGCAGGAGCAAATCAACCATCAGCCGGCAGGTCTCATGTCTGCGGCAATTCTTCCAGTTCTTGTTGCAACGCCACTTGATTCAGACCGACCCAATGATCCTGGTGAAGGTGCCCAAGGGTGGGCGTCACTTGCCAACGGTGCTAGGCGAAGATGAGGTTAACCGCTTGTTGAAGACCCCTGACGTGAATAAGCAATTGGGTATCCGTGATCGGGCCATCCTGGAGACTTTGTATGCGACGGGCATGCGGGTGAGTGAGCTGACCAATCTGACCTTGGGCGAGCTGCATTTGGACGTTAACCTGGTCCAGCCCCGTGGTAAGGGTGACAAGGAACGGATCATTCCAATTGGCGAAGAAGCCCAGGACTGGCTTGAGCGTTACTTAAATAACGTTCGGCCGCGGCAACTAGCCAACCGTCCCCAATCAAAGTATGTGTTCTTGAACGCCCATGGTCATCAACTGACGCGGCAGGCAATCTGGCAGCTAATCAAGCGCGGCGCCCAGTTGGCTGGAATCAAAAAGCGGGTCACACCGCACACCCTGCGCCACAGTTTTGCCACCCATTTGCTGGAACACGGCGCTGATTTACGGGTGGTGCAGGCGCTACTGGGGCACAGTGATATTGCAACCACACAAATCTATACACATGTTTCGCAGCAACGGGTGCTAGAGGTTTACCGGCATACCCATCCGCGCGCTTAAATGGTTCAAAAGGAGGCAGTGAAGATGATTGTGCCTTATCAGAAAAACTATCAGAAAATCGTCATGGGCTTATTGTCCTTTCAGCCTGACCTGCACGACTATCAGCGTTTGCAAGAGGAATTAGACTGGGCCGTCAAATCCAGCGACAACAAGATTTTATTGTGGAAGGACCAAAACGTCGACCAGTTTAGCGCGGTCATGATTCTGCAAGAAGGGGTTGACTATGTCTTGGTTCGGCGGGTGTCCTTTTCGCCCAGCGAGCGGTCAGGCCACAGCATGTATCAATTCTTATCAGCGGTTGCCAAACAGTTCCCGGACCGGCGGATGATGGGGACCTTGGCGACCCAACCATTGATTACCAACTGGCAACGCAATAACTACTATGAACAGCAAGCACACGAGGAGCATGACGAATGAGCAAAGCAGAATTGCCTAATCTGCCTTATCAGCCGACGATCCGCCTGAAGGACTTTGAAGGACCCTTGGACTTGCTATTGCACTTGATCCGACAGTCGAAAATGGATATTTATGATATTCCGATTGCGGAGATTACGAAACAATACATGGATTACTTGGCAGAGAGTCAGCGTCACCGCCTAGAGATTGCAGGTGACTATTTTGTGATGGCCGCCACTTTGATGTCCATCAAGAGTCGGATGCTGCTGCCGAAGCCACCCGTTGAGGAGGATGAGCCGGAAGAAGAGGCTGATCCCCGTCAGGAATTGGTTGATCAACTGCTGGAATACCAGCGCTACAAAGAGGCTGCCAAGCGCTTGAAGGGGAAGGAAGAGCAGCGTTCGCAGGAATACACCCGGCAAGCTGCCCAACCACCAACCGGTCTCGTCCACGAACAAGTGGCACCAGGGGTGAGTTTGGACCAACTGCAAGCCGCTTTTGAAAAGGTCCTGCGCCGCCACATAGCTCAGGAACCAGTAACGACGACGGTAACGGCGGAACCGATTACGGTGGCTGAACGGATGAACTATGTGAAGAAAAAGGTCGATCATGCGGTCCGCTTTGAAGACTTGTTTGAGGACGACCGCAGCCGGGACAACTTAGTCACCACCTTCATGGCAATTTTGGAGCTCTGCCGGCATGCAGTTATCCGGCTTTCGCAGGCCGATCTGTTTGGCCCCTTGATTGTCTTGCCTGGTCCTAAGCGAAAGGATGACGAGAATGGATGAGTTAGCACAAATTGAAGGGCTCCTGTTTATCAGTGGCGATGAGGGCATTACGGTGTCTGACTTAAGCCAGTTGACCGGGTTCATGAAGCCAGCCGTTCAGGGACTCTTACAGAAGCTGGGGCAAAAATATGATGACGATCCGCATTGCGCATTAACACTTTTGCACAGCGCTGAAGTTTACCGACTGGCAACGAAGCAATCATTAGCACCCATCATCAAGAATTATTTTGAGACTCCGTTGAAGGTGCCGTTAACCCAGGCCTTGCTTGAGGTTCTGGCAATTGTCGCATACCGGCAGCCCATTACCCGCTTGGAGATTGATGACCTGCGTGGCGTGCAAAGTTCCGGATCCATTCAAAAGCTGGTGGCCAGGGGCTTGTTGACTACCAAGGGCCGTTTGGACGTCCCAGGGCGACCATTCCGTTACGTCACTACGACGGCCTTCCTGGACTACTTTGGTCTGCAATCGATTGATGATTTGCCACCGTTAAGCGAGCAGATGTCTTTGGAGGACATGGATAGTGACGTCTTTTTACGGGCGTTAGCATCACGTCAACAAAAGCTCAATAATCAGCAGAAAGGAAACCATCAAGATGGAAAGACTACAGAAAGCGATGGCTGAGGCCGGGGTGGCGTCTAGACGCGCTTCAGAAAAAATCATTCTCGCCGGCCGCGTGCAGGTCAATGGACAGGTCATCAAGGAGTTAGGCACTAAAGTTAGTGCGAACGATGAGATCTTAGTGGACGGGGTGCCGATCCAGCGTGAACAGCATCACTACTACTTATTAAACAAGCCTCGTGGCGTAATTTCTTCCGCTCACGATGACAAGGGCCGCAAGACAGTCGTTGATATCTTAAAAGATGGTGGTGTGGTTGACCGGATCTACCCGGTCGGCCGCTTAGATTATGACACCACCGGCATTATGATTCTGACCAACGATGGCGCTTTGGCTAACCGCCTCATGCACCCCAAGTTTGAGGTTGAGAAGACGTACATTGCCAAGGTGAAAGGAGTTGTCAAAAACGATGACATGCGGCAGCTGCGTCGTGGAATCAAGATCGATGGGCGACGGACAAAGGGTGCCAAGTGCAAACTGATGGAAGTTAGCGATGACCGGCAAACCAGTCGAGTTAGGTTGACGATTCATGAAGGCCATTACCACCAAGTCAAGCGGATGCTGAAAGCTGTTGGTCATCCGGTGATGAAACTGCATCGTGAAGTATATGATGGTTTGACATTGACGGGCATTCCCAATGCTGGTGAATGGCGTGAACTCAAGCCGGAAGAAGTTGCACATTTGAAGGGAATGCACTAACTTGTGGCTGGGTAAATGCTTATGGTAAAATACCTGCGTACGAGTTATTCGAGAATTTAATATTGGTTAGTCTTCAAGGCAGGGTGCAATTCCCGACCGGCGGTATAGCCCGCAACCCGTTTCGGCGGTGGAACCCGGTGTCATCCCGGGTGCCGACAGTAAAGTCTGGTAGATAGAAGCAAACACCAGTGGACTTGTGTGTCCATAGTGAAAGAAGGCGGCCAGTGCCGTCTTTTTGTATACCTACAATTGCTAAGAAGGCAACCTCTAGCTAAGGGAGGTTGATCTTGTTGTATGAAGTACATTCTCAAACCCGTCGTTGTGTCATGATCGCCATTCTAGGTGCATTGGCATTCCTGCTGATGTTCTTGGAGTTTCCGGTGATCCCAATTGTTTCATATCTTAAATTGGACTTTTCGGATGTGCCGGTCTTGATTGGTACCCTGTTGGATGGGCCGGTCACTGGGATCATGATTGCGGTCGTTAAGTGCTTGCTCCATGGATTGGTGCATGGTTTTGCCCCAGTCGAATTCCTGGGGCTAGGTGCAGACTTCTGTTCTTCGTTGGCGTTGATTTTGCCGTTTGCGTGGAGTTTTCGGCGTTTTAAGACGGTGAAGAAAGCCATGTGGTTCGGTGGTGTTAGTGCCACGATCTTGTTGACTGTGTTGATGACAATCTTCAATTACTATGTCTTAACCCCTGCCTACATGAGCATGTTTGCCTGGCACCCATCACTGCCAATTAAAGAATTGATGCTGGTTGGAGTCTTGCCATTTAATCTCTTGAAGGGTGCTCTGATCAGCCTAGTGTTTGCCATCGTGGTCGTGCACCTGCGGCATAATAAACGATTCAACTTAAATTAACAAAATCTGGCTAGCAGCTTGTAAATGACTGCTGGCTTTTTTATTGACTGAAATTTGGCATATAATTTAAATCAATTGATGACTTTTGAATGATTTGCCGTTATTAAAAGTAGGAGGAGGGTCAGTAATGAATCAGTACTTGTTTTTGCTATTTTCACGATCACCGCGCCGGATACGGGTAGTTGAGAACATTTTGCAAAATCACCGTACGCAAGCGACTCTTTTCTGGGCTTTTAATTACGGAATCTTAGACTGGCTTGGTGCAGAGCGGAAACTGTCACGAGCAGATTTTGAACAGTGGCTAAGCGATAAGCGAGACCATGGCTTGATCAGCTTAACCGAACAGACGGCTTGCTTGACGCCGGCGGGGCTCCATCGGCAAAAAGGGGTGCTGGACAATTTTTACCAACCGCATTTTAGTCAGTGGACTTGGCTAACTAACCCCAGTGACTATGCCGACCGCTTCAGTTTGGGGATTCAAGCCCTGTCCGAACTGATCCATGGTGAAAAGCAATATACCCCATTAAATCTTTCGTTGACGGGGATGGGTAAAGTCCGTGACTGGCTTTTGACCGGTAATTTACAGGAACCGGTTTCCCAGACATTAATGACGATTGGCTCAGCACTGGAGAAAGTCGATCCACGATTGGCCACCATGTTTGCTAATGAACTGTTTGGCTATCACTTAACTGGTTGGACAATTGAACAGGCAGCGGCGCAGTTGCATGTTCAGGTAGAAGAAGCGGCCATGATGGATCGCGATGTCTGGTTGGGAGTCGCACACCTAGTCCAGCAGCAAGGTGGCCCATTATGGAACTTAATGGCTGATCTAACCGCTCCAATGCCGGTGGCTAAAAGCACTTGGCAAACCGTCCAAGAATTTAGGGCGGGCAAAAGCATTGAACAAATTGCGCGCTTGCGGCACTTAAAGGCCAGTACGATTCGGGAGCATCTGTTGGAAGCTGCCATCATCATCCCGGATGCATTGGACTGGGAACGACTCATGCCCAAAGAAAAGTTGGACCGCTTGAGTCAACAATATTCTGGGCCAGCGTTAAAGTGGCAGTTTCAAGCACCAACTGATGGCGACAGTGGCGCGGCCTTTTTCGATTTCCGCTTGTTGCAGATACTGAGGAGGTGGCAAGGTGATGAAAAGTGATTTGCTAAATCAAGTTTTGCACGCCAAATTTGGCTTCGATCATTTTCGTCCCGGCCAAAAAGAAACGCTGCAGGCAGTGATGGATAAGCAGCCTACCTTAGCCGTTTTACCAACTGGTTCCGGTAAAAGTCTTCTTTTTCAACTGCCAGCCTACCTATTACCAGGTTTAATCTTAGTCGTTTCACCCTTAATCTCCTTAATGCAGGACCAGGTCGATCGTCTGCGGGCACAAGGTCATTTTAAGGTGGCCATGCTGAACTCCAGCTTGTCGTATGCTGACCGGCAGGCACTGCTTTCAAACATCGGTCATTTTCGTTTCCTGTTTACGTCACCGGAAAGTCTGGCCAATCCAGCGGTTCAGGGCCTCTTGAAGCGGCTTTCAATTAGCATGTTTGTCGTTGACGAGGCGCACTGTGTTTCCCAGTGGGGCCCCGATTTTCGACCGGAATACCTGCTCCTAAAGCAGACCATCAAGCGCTTGCAGCCGGAACGCTTGTTGATGTTGACCGCCACAGCCACGCCGACTGTTTGTCAAGATATCGTTGCCAAACTAGGTCTAGAGCCTTCAACGGTTAAGGTCGTTAAGCGGTCGGTGGATCGGCAAAACATCTTTTTAGCAGTGCAGACATTGGCGGATGAAGATAAGAAGAAAGCCCGGCTATTGGCCTTATTGCAAGCACTCAAGACGAGTGGTGTCGTGTACTTTTCCAGTCGTAAGTTGGCTGACGAGCTGGCTGCGTGGGTACGTGCGCATAGTCAGCTGAAGGTTTCTTCCTATCATGCCGGTCAGACGCGACGGGAACGGTTCATCATTCAGCAGCAATTCATGCAGGGGCAATTGGATGTTATTTTTGCCACGAGCGCCTTTGGCATGGGGATTGATAAAGGTAACCTGCGCTTTGTGATCCACTACCACTTGCCGGCCAGTTTGGAAAGCTATTGGCAAGAGATTGGACGCGCCGGTCGTGATGGTCAGCCAGCCATTGCCATTCTGCTCTATTGTCCCGGTGACGAATCACTACCAGAGATGTTGATGACCCCCCAATTGCCAACTAGTGACGCAGTTTTAAACTGGCAGCGTCATCGCAATCAAAGTGCTATATTGGGGCCACAGGGTGAAGTGGTGGCTTTCTATCTGCAACATGGTTGGTCGCTGAGCCAGATTCAGAAATTGTTTGACCAGCAATTGCAGCGGGGACAAGCGCGTCTGCGGAAAATGCTGGGTTATGTCCATAGCTCGACATGTCGTCGCAATTACGTGCTGAACTATTTTGGCCAGGCAGCAACGGAGCCTTTGCACAGTTGTTGTGACGTTGATCAGCCGGACTGGACCATCGAAAAATTAAAACTGCCCACCGAAAAGCCGGCAGCAGAAGTGGCTCATGATGATTGGCAAGAACGATTACGAACGCTCATGGGCCTCTCGTCTTGATCTTTTGTTGGTGCTTCTAGACACTGTTTACGCTTTTGCGCTACAATGTTTCTACGAATGCCAATCAAGGAGGGTTAGTCAATGAGTGAGAAGAGAGAGGACCAACATCCCGAAAATCAGAAGCTTTGGGACAAAACCTTCGAAGACAACGAGGGTCGCGATTCTCAAGGCAACTTGTCGCGGATGCAACGGCGACGGCAGACATCGCACGATTCGCGGATCACAACCATTTTGGTGTTGTTGATCATTATCTTGGCCATCATGCCCATTGTTTACTGGGCACAGCACCAGCAGTCTTTTAATCACCCAGCACGGGAAGAAAAAGTGGCTGCGACCAGTAAAAGCCATAAAAAAGCGAGTAGTCACAAAAAACGTAGCCATAAGAAATCATCAAAGCACGATCGATCCAGTCAGGAGCTAGATAATCAAACGGCTTCTGCTAGTTCGTCCAGCTACCAGTCAAATCAAACCGGACAGTCCAATTCGCAGTCGAATTCTAACAACCGGTCCTATGTCACGGTCAACCAAGGTCAGGGAATGTACCGGGTTGCTGCGAACAACGGTTTGACGGTGGATCAATTAGCGCGGATGAACAACTTAAAACCAGGATCACAAATCCATCCTGGCCAGCAGCTAAGAGTTAAATAGAGTGGAGTTTTAGGATTATGTCAAAAGATATTCAAGTTGCAATTGATGGGCCTGCTTCGGCCGGAAAGAGTACGGTTGCCAAGCGGGTGGCCAAACGGTTCAAATATATTTACTGTGATACGGGAGCAATGTATCGTGCAATTGCTTGGTTAGCACTGGACCATCACTTGGCAATGGACGATACGGCAGCCATTAGCCAATTAGCCCAGCAGGCCGAGATTGAGTTCAAGCCTGGTGAAGAAGAACAGCGGGTTTTCGTTAACGGCACTGAGGTTACGAAGGCCATTCGGGGCAATGCAGTTTCGAAGAATGTTTCAGCAGTCGCTGCCATTCCAGCTGTCCGGACCGAAATGACTCGTCAACAGCGCGCAATAGCTGACAAAGGTGGGATCGTGATGGACGGTCGCGACATTGGGACCACTGTTTTACCGCACGCCCAAGTCAAAATTTTCCTGGTGGCTAGTGCCCATGAGCGGGCTCGTCGCCGTTATGAGGAAAACAAGGAAAAGGGGATTCATACCGGGACGCTGGCTGAACTGCAAGCAGCCATTGAATTGCGTGATCAGAAGGATTCCACACGGAAAGTATCCCCGCTAGTGCAGGCTGCAGACGCGATTAAGTTGGATAGCACTCACTTGACAATCGACCAAGTTGTCGATCAAATTTCCGCAATCATCACAAAAAAAATTAACAATTAGCCGAAAAGCTGGTAAAATGCCCGAATATCTAGTAAAATAGCTGCTAGAGTTGATTGTTGCAAGGAGGATTTTTTTAGATGGCTGAAAATGAAAACAATGACGCTATGTTAAAGGCGCTTGACAGCATCAAGCAAGTTAAAGTTGGGGATGTTGTTAAGGGTAAGGTACTGCAGATCGATGACGATCGCCAAGCAATCGTTGGCATTGAAGACGCTGGTGTTGAAGGGGTTGTTCCTGCAAACCAGCTGTCAACGAAACCAGTTGAAGACATCAACGATCTCGTCAAAGTTGGCGACGAATTAGACTTGGTTGTGATCTCAAAGATTGGCTCCGACAAGGAGAATGGCAGTTACTTACTGTCACATCGGCGTCTTGAAGCCATGAAGGTATGGGACGACATCCAGAAGAAGTTCGATGCCGGCGAAACGATTACTGCTAAGGTTACCCAGGCTGTTAAGGGTGGCTTAGTTGTTGATGCTGGTGTTCGTGGATTCGTTCCTGCTTCTATGATTACTGACCACTACGTCGAAGATCTGAACCAATTTAAGGGTCAGGAACTCGAATTTAAGATTATTGAAATTGAACCAAGCGAAAACCGTCTGATCTTGTCTCACAAGGAAATCGTTAAGGCTCAGCATGAAGCTGCTGCTAAGAAGATTTTTGACGAACTGTCCGCTGGTGACGTTGTTACTGGTAAGGTTGCACGGATGACCAACTTCGGTGCATTCGTTGACCTTGGCGGTGTTGACGGGCTGGTTCACGTTTCTGAAATTTCTTACGAACACGTTGACAAGCCATCTGACGTATTGAAGGCTGGTCAAGAAGTTAAGGTTAAGGTATTAAACGTTGACCCAGAACGTGAACGGATTTCCTTATCCATCAAGCAGACCCTGCCTGGCCCATGGGACAACATCGAAGAAAAGGCCCCAGTTGGCTCTGTTCTGACTGGTACGGTTAAGCGCCTGACTAGCTTCGGTGCCTTTGTTGAAGTATTCCCTGGTGTTGAAGGTCTGGTTCACATTTCACAGATCTCTCACAAGCACATTGCTACGCCAGCTGATGTACTGAAGACTGGTCAAGAAGTTAAGGTTAAGGTATTGAACGTTGACCCAGAACGTCAGCGTTTAGGCCTGTCCATCAAGGCTCTGGAAGAAAAGCCTGAAGGTAGCGATGAAGGCAACGGTAACCACCGTGGTAACCGCGGTCGTCGTCCACGTCGTAACAACTACGCAGCTGATGCTCCTGAAGAAGAGAACGGCTTCACGTTGGGTGATCTGATCGGTGATGAACTGAAGAACGCTCGCAAGTAGTTTTTGACTTAATTTAAACGGAGGTCGAAGGGATTATGTCTTTTCGGCCTCTTTTTTGATGAAAGAAGTAAAGGAGGGATACCGATGGCAAATCCAGTCGTTGCAATTGTGGGGCGGCCCAACGTCGGCAAATCGACTTTGTTTAACCGGATTGCTGGTGAGCGGATTTCGATTGTGGAAGACACTCCTGGCGTAACCCGTGACCGGATCTATACCCATGCAGAATGGCTAGGTAAAGAATTTAACATGATCGACACGGGTGGGATCGAGCTGTCCGACCAGCCGCTGATCACGCAGATTCGCCAACAGGCCGAAATTGCGATTGATGAGGCCGATGTAATCGTCTTGGTTGTGGACGTGCAAAGCGGGATTACGGACGCCGATGAACAGGTGGCTCAAATCCTTTACCGGTCGAAGAAACCAGTCGTCTTGGCGGTTAACAAGGTCGATAATCCGGAACGACGCGCCGATATCTATGACTTTTATTCGCTGGGCTTGGGCGAGCCATACCCAGTATCGAGTGTCCATGGCATTGGTTTGGGTGACATGCTTGATGCCGTAATTGAGCACTTCCCAGACGATGGCCAGAACCAGGATGAAGATACCGTTCGCTTCAGCTTCATCGGGCGGCCCAATGTTGGTAAATCATCGTTAGTCAACGCCATTCTGGGCCAGCAGCGGGTGATTGTTTCTGACGTTGCTGGGACCACGCGTGACGCCATCAACACCCATTTTGAAAGCCAGGGCCACAAGTTTACGATGGTGGACACGGCCGGTATCAAGAAGAAGGGCAAGCTCTATGAAAACACTGAGCGCTATGCCTTGATGCGGTCAATGAAGGCAATTGATGATTCAGACGTGGTACTGGTGGTCTTGAACGCCGACGAAGGAATTCGTGATTTGGATCGGCATATTGCCGGTTATGCCCACGAAGCCGGTAAGGGGGTCATCATCGTTGTCAACAAGTGGGACCTGCTGCCGGGTCGTGACCAGCGGACGATGACGGACTTTACGAACCTAATCCGGCATGAATTTCAGTACCTGAGTTACGCGCCAATTATCTTTGTTTCGGCGAAGACCAAGCAGCGTTTGGCTCAGTTGCCACCACTGATTCTAAAGGTCTACTCGCATGCTAAACGGCGGGTAAAGTCGTCAACCTTAAACGACGTAATCATGGATGCGATTGCCGCCAACCCGACGCCAAGTACCAATGGTCGCCGCCTGCGGGTCTTCTATGCGACTCAAGTGGCCGTGGCACCGCCGACCTTTGTCATCTTCGTCAACGATCCAGACCTGATGCACTTCTCCTATGCCCGTTATTTGGAAAACCAGATTCGTCAGGCATTCGATTTTTCTGGAACGCCGATTCACCTGATCAAGCGGCAGCGGAATTAATATTAACTAAGCATTCTGTGAATTGCATTAAAAAGACGATTTATCGCTAAAACGCCTTGCCAACGCGGTTTCTCTATGCTAATCTTAATTTTGAAATGATACGTTGTTGCGTTATTATTTCGTTAATTTTGGACCACTCAAAATTAACAATCACCGGACACTCAAGTGTGTTCACAGTGGGAGGTGAAAAGATATGGCAAACAAAGCAGAATTAGTAAGCAACGTTGCATCAGCAACCGGCTTAACTAAAAAGGACGCAACTGCTGCAGTTGATGCAGTATTCAGTTCCATCCAAGCTTCATTAGCTAAGGGTGAAAAGGTACAGTTGATCGGCTTTGGTAACTTCGAAGTACGTCAACGTGCTGCACGTAAGGGTCGTAACCCACAAACGGGTCAAGAAATCCGCATTCCTGCAAGCAAGGTACCTGCATTCAAGCCTGGTAAGGCCTTGAAGGATGCCGTTAAGTAAACAAATACTTAACTAAAAACATTAGCGAGGGTGGCTACATCCTCGTTTTTTGTTTGCCAACTTTTCACGATTAGTTATTTGAGATTAGGAGGATGCCGAATGGCTAGTTTTTCGGAAAAAATGCTGGATGAACTGGACAAGGGTCAGTTGAAGGAAGCCAAAAAGTCTTTTGCCTGGGCACTGCGCAAAGACGATGACGACACTTTATTTAACTTAGCGCAACAACTGTACAGTTTGGGGTTTCTCAAACAGGCACAACGGATTTATGAAAAGTTATTGGCCAAGTACCCTGACGAAGGCGAGTTACGGACGAATTTGGCGGAAATTGCAATTGACAACGGTGATAACGATCAAGCCTTAACCTATCTCTCAGAGGTCGATAAGGGTTCGCCGGCCTACTTGCAATCGCTGCTGGTGGCTGCTGACCTCTACCAAACCGAGGGCGAGTTTGAGGTCACGGAAGAGAAATTGCAGGAGGCTTACAGAATTGCCCCTGATCAACCGGCTGTCTTGTATGCGCTGGGGGAGTTCTACTATCTCATTAAGCAATTCGATAAGGCGATCTTTTACTACATTGCCCTGATCAAGGCTGGTTATGCCGAATTTGACAAGGTCGATATTGCTGGACGCTTGGGAATGGCGTATGCCCAAAGTGGTCAGTTTGACCAAGCACTTGCCTACTTGCGGCAGGTAGCGCCTGAATACCAGACCACTGACATTCGTTTCCAGACGGGCCTGACCCAGTTACATTTGGGCAAGGTTAAGGAAGCAATTACCAGCTTCAAGGACTTAATCGAAGCCGATGATCAATATGCTTCGGTTTATCCTGCTTTGGCGCAGGCTTACAGCAAGCTGCACCAATACGAGAAGGCCTTGAAGGCGGCCCAAGAAGGCTTGGGAGTCGACCAGTATAACGAACAGCTTTTTGCCCAGGCAGCGGCAATCGCCAGTCATCTCGATCAGCCTAAACTGATGCAGAAATACTTGGCGCGGGCGCATGAACTGGACCCGGAAAACATCCGCATTGCTCTTGCCTACAGTAATTTCCTGATTCAACAAGGGCGGCATGAGGATAATCTGAAGTTATTGGCACCCTTTATCGAGGACCATGATCCGGATCCCCAGGTCGAATGGAACTTGGCCCAGTCACAGCAGGCCTTGGAACACTATCAAGCAGCTGGGCAGGCCTACGATGCTGCTTTATCCAGCTTCCAGGATGATCCCGATTTCTTGCGGCAATTGATTGGCTTTGACCAGGAAGCCGGCCGCAGTGAGCAATTGAAGAAGATCTTGCGGCATTATGTCGACTTAGTGCCAACGGATGATGAAATGGTTGATTTGCTGGACTCGTTGACTGATTAAGCTGCTGTCATGATTATCAACTGTATCCATGTAAATAAGGTCCCAGCGTTTGGTGATGCCAAATGTTGGGGCCTATTTGTGTCATCTGTTACGCTAATCGTTTAATTTTCGTGGTCATAAGCTGCCTGTTTTAGTAAGAGGCGGCGGTAATAGAGCAAAGAACTGGGGTCTAAACGAAGGGTCGACATCAAGCGATTATCACTATCATCGGGATGGGACTGCAGGAAGGCTAAGATATATGAACGGTGCAAGACCTGGGGATTGATGTTAAAGCCCAAGTAGGAGCGGTCATGTTGTAAATACTTGTGCAATGCCGGAGCCGTCAAACGAGGATGGTCAGGGTTATAGCGCTGTTTTAAAAACAGGTCATGACACTTTTGTCTTGCCTGTAAGGGTTGGATGAACGAAGTAAAAGACTGCTTAAACTGCCGTTCTGACTCCGTTTTCAGGTAAAGCTGCTGGAACTCACGATAAAAACCGGCTTGAAGAAATTCTTGACTGGTATAGCCATGGGCGCACAAAAGCAAGGTGAGCCGGGTGTAAGGATGAACCGCATCGTCTTTTAAAATCAGGTCCAGTTTATTCAGCCATTCTTGGGATGCGGCGGTCTTTTTCTCCTGTGCCTGGCCGTGCAAGGGGAGCGTCGGCAGTTGATTGCTGGCGCCATGGGTAAAGAGAAACTGAAAGTAGCGATTGAGTTGGGAGAGGAGCTTGTTATAGGTCCGATCATTTAAGCGCTTGTGGGCCCGCAAATAGTCGACGTATTGACGGAGATCGTTGGTCGTGACGGTATTAATATCGATGGGGCCTTCATTATGGTTAGCGGCTAAAAAGCTAAATAGTTGGCTGATGGTTTGATCGTAGTTGTGAATCGTAATTTTGGCGAGGCCTTCTTGCTGTAAGAAAACACGAAAGGCAGTTTGGAGTGGGTAGGTTGCCATTGTTTTTCCTCCTTAGGTTACAAGTAGATATTTACTTTAACTTTATCACAAACAACACGTCTGCCCAAAATTTGTTAAAATAAGACAGTAATTCAATCAGTGGGGATGAAAAAATGCAATTAACCAACTTGCCAGCTATTTTTGAGCCTGCGCGGCCCGTTTTGCAGCAGATCGAAAATGCCGGCTATGAGGCATACTTTGTCGGTGGTTGTGTGCGCGACACTATCTTAGGTGACCATATTCATGATATTGACATCGCGACCAGCGCCTATCCGAGTGAGATTAAGCAGATCTTTAAACGGACGGTCGATACCGGAATTGAACACGGCACCGTCATGATTCTGGACCATGGTGAAGGCTACGAGACGACGACTTTTCGAACCGAAAGCGGCTATCAAGATTTCCGCCGTCCTGACAAGGTCACCTTTGTTCGTTCGTTAAGTGAGGATCTCAAACGCCGTGATTTCACGATTAATGCGCTCGCGATGAAGGAAAATGGCCAGGTTATCGATCTTTTCGATGGCCTTAGTGACCTGAAGAAGCGACTGATCAAGGCGGTTGGTGATCCGGAAGCGCGTTTCCACGAAGACGCCTTGCGTATGATGCGGGCAGTCCGTTTCGCCAGCAAGCTCGATTTTGCAATTGATCCGGCCACAGTAACCGGCATTCAAGATAATGCCAGTTTGCTAGAGAAAATTGCCGTTGAACGAACGCAAGTCGAAATGGAGAAATTGTTACTGGGGCAAAACCCGCCGCGGGGACTCAAGGCGATGATCAACACAGGTCTTTACCAGTATTGTCCTGATTTGAGCGATCATGAGGCTGGCTTGCAACGACTGGCCCAATGTACTCACTGGCCATTGACCACGAACAAGGCTGCTTGGGGCGCTTTACTTTTTGCTATTGGTATTTCGGCCAAGCAAAGCAGTCGTTTCTTGCGTGATTGGAAGTTGTCCAACGATTTGATTAGTGCCGAAAGAGCCATTCTGATCTTTTTAAAGTGCGCCGTTGATCAGAAAGTTACTGCTTGGGACCTTTTTGAATGTGGTCAGAATAACTTGGACGCAGCGAGTGAAATTGCTTTGTTATTTGACTTTGACCAAGGCGAAGTAAAGAGCTGGCATGATCAGTATCAACAGCTGGCCATTCACGACCGCCATGAATTGGCAATTAACGGTGGTCAACTGTTGAAGAACACGTCGTTAACACCAGGACCAAAGATGGGTAAGATACTAGACCGCCTATTAAGAGACGTTGTTGCGGGAAAAGTCGCGAACTCAGCACCAGCGCTATTGAAATACAGTGAACAGTTAATCAATCAAGGGGACTTATAATGCAAACATTACGCGCAGATAATTTGACCAGTATTTATGGTGAAAAAACGCTTTTTAAGAATGTTTCGGTGATCGTTAACGAAAACGACCGGATTGGGCTCATCGGGGTCAACGGGAGCGGTAAAACGTCGCTGTTAAATGTCCTATCTGGAGAAACCAGTGCGGACAGCGGTGAAATCACCAAGCCGAATGATTATACGATCGGCTATTTGAAGCAAAAACCGGTTTTGGATCCCAACAAGACCATCATGGATGCGGTCTTTTCCGGTGACCAACTCATATTTGCGACCATCCGTAAGTATGAAGAAGCCCTCCAAGCTTTTAGCGACCATCCAGAGGACAATAAAGCCGCGGATCAGTTCACCAAGATGCAAGGCATTATGGATCAACAAGACCTCTGGGATGCTGATAGCCAAGTGAAAACGATCCTCACCCAGCTGAAAATCAATGATTGGCAGCAAAAGATCGGGACGCTCTCTGGGGGTCAACAAAAACGGGTCGGCCTGGCGCAAGTCCTGATCCAACACCCTGACTTATTGTTGTTGGACGAACCGACCAACCAGTTGGACATCTCCTCGATCGAATGGTTGCAGACCTTCTTGAATGGCTATCGTGGAGCGGTGATTGTAATCACTCATGACCGTTATTTCTTGGATCAAGTCACTAACCATATTTGGGAATTGTCTTTCGGTACGCTTTACCACTACGACGGCAACTACCAAGATTTCCTGCAACAGAAGGCCGAACGAGAAGAATTGGCCACGGAGGCGGAACGCAAGCGGCAAGCCTTGTACAAGAAGGAACTGGCCTGGATGCGCCATGGTGCAAAGGCTCGTTCGACCAAGCAAAAGGGACGGATCAACCGTTTCAACGAGCTGAAGGGTCAGGTTGGCAAGCTGCAAACTGAAGGCAACGTTGAAATTAACCTTGGTTCGACGCGTCTAGGTAAGGATGTCATCAATGTCAAGGATGCGAATTTAGCATTTGGCAAGCACCAGATTCTGAAGGACTTTAATTGGCTGGTCCAACCAGGCGACCGAATCGGCATTTCCGGTGAGAATGGGGCCGGGAAGACCACTCTGTTGAACGTGATTGCTGGCCACCAAAAACTGGATAGCGGTGTGATCAAAATTGGTGAGACCGTTAAAATCGGTTATTACACCCAACAAACCGAACCGATTGATGACAGTAAACGAGTAATCAACTACTTGACTGACGTTGCGGATACCGTTAAAACGGCGAGCGGAGAAAAGATTAGCGTCACCAACCTGCTGGAACAATTCCTCTTCCCGCGCTTCATGCACGGCACGCTGATTCGTAAATTGTCTGGTGGTGAGAAGCGGCGGTTGTACCTCCTGAAGATCTTGATGCAACAGCCAAATGTACTGCTATTGGACGAACCGACGAACGACTTGGATATCAACACGCTGGAAGTTCTGGAAGACTACCTGGATGACTTTGATGGGACCGTCATCACGGTTTCCCACGACCGTTACTTCCTCAACCGGGTGGCGGACTCGCTCTTGATTTTCAAGGGTAATGGCGTCATTCAGCCATATACTGGTCTCTTCACCGACTATCTGAAACAAAGTGAGCAGCAAGCTAAGTCGGCTAAAACGCAGGAGAAGAATAGCAAGAAGGCTGAGCAACCGAAGCCAGCAGCTAGTTCGACCCAGTCAACGAAGAAGAAAACCAAGCTAACTTATGCTGAACAATTGGAATTCAACCATTTGGACGATGATCTGGACAAACTGGATGCCCAGCAGAAGGATTTGGAGAGTCAAATGGCTGCCAACGGTGATAACTACGTGAAGTTGGCGGAATTGCAAAAGAAGCTCAATTCGGTCCAGAAGCAGGTTGATGAAAAGACCAAGCGCTGGGAATACTTGTCGAATTTTGTCGATTAATAAGGAGAAGAACATGGTGATTAACGAAAACGAACAACAATACCTTGATTTAGCGCGTTATGTCCTCGAAAACGGCCATTATAAGGACGATCGAACGGGTACCGGTACACGGTCAGTCTTTGGCTACCAGATGCGCTTTGACCTCAGCAAGGGTTTTCCCATCCTGACGACCAAGAAAGTGGCCTTTGGCTTGGTTAAGAGCGAATTACTCTGGTTTTTGCGTGGTGATACCAATATCCGTTTCTTACTGCAGCACCACAACCATATCTGGGATGAATGGGCGTTTAAGAAGTGGGTCGAAAGTGACGAATATAAGGGCCCTGATATGACCGACTTTGGCCATCGGCGGCTGACTGATCCGGCCTTCAAGGAACAGTATGTCAAAGAACATAAATTATTCTGCCAGCGGATCCTGGATAATGACGAATTTGCCAAGAAGTATGGTGATCTAGGCCTGGTATATGGTAGCCAATGGCGGCACTGGAAGACGAGCAAGGGCGAAAGCATCGACCAACTCCACAACGTCATTGAAACGATCAAACACAATCCCGATTCTCGGCGCATGATTGTGTCCGCCTGGAATCCGGAAGACGTGCCTTCGATGGCGCTGCCGCCTTGCCACACTTTGTTCCAATTCTACGTTAATGATGGCAAATTAAGTTGTCAGCTTTACCAACGTTCGGCCGACATTTTTCTGGGTGTGCCGTTCAACATTGTCTCCTATGCCTTACTGACGCACTTGGTGGCCAAAGAGTGTGGCTTAGAGGCTGGTGATTTTGTTCACACCTTGGGAGACGCCCACATCTATAGCAATCATATTCAGCAGATTAAAGAACAACTGATGCGTCCAGTTCACCCAGCACCGCACTTGATTTTGCCTGACGAAGCTAAACCGGTTGATCAATATCAGATGGATGACATCAAGCTCGATGACTATCAACACGAGGGACCAATCAAGGCTCCAGTGGCTGTCTAAGGGTGGTTGGTATGACGAAAATTGCATTTGTCTATGCTGAAGATGAGGCTGGCTGGATTGGCGTAAATCAAAAGCTGCCTTGGCATATTGCCGAAGATCTAAAGCACTTTAAGCAAGTTACCATGGGTCACCCTGTGATCATGGGCCGCAAGACTTTTGACTCGATTGGTCGGCCGCTACCCAAACGAACCAATGTGGTGATTAGTCGATCCAGTAAACCGCTGGATTCGGTCGTGCTGGTTCATTCCGTCCCTGAATTATTGGGCTGGATGAAACAGGCAGACGAGGAAGAACCGTATATGGTCATTGGTGGCGCTCAGATTTTTCGCGCGCTGATCCCTTATGTCAACGTTCTTTATCGGACGGTTGTTGCTGGTGACCATCACGGTGACACCAAAATGCCGGCCATCGATCTGACGAATTGGACCCTGGTCAATAAAAAAGCGGGATCGAAGAACGATTCCGCTAATGCTTATTGGTTTGAGAAGTGGGTCTTAAACGAAGAACAGGATGGAGAAGTACATCAATAAAGTACCGACCATCACGAAGACATGCCAAATCAGGTGGGTGTATTTACCAGGCATGCTGTAAAGCACAGCACCCATCGTAAAGACAATACCCCCAGCTAAGAGCAGGAGGAATCCGGTTGGCTGCAGGTGGTTCCATAACGGCCAAAAGGCAACCAGGCAGATCCAGCCCATGATAACGTACACGACGGTTGACCACCAGTTGGTCCGGTCGATCCAGATACTCTTGTAGATGATCCCGCCAATGGCACAGGCCCATTCGATACCGAAAATCGTCCAGCCCAACCAGCCTCTAATGCAGACCAGGCAGTAAGGCGTGTACGTTGCCGCAATCAGCATGTAAATCATCGCATGGTCGAAGATGCGAAAAACCTTGCGGGCACGGGTGAAGACCAGGCTATGGTAGAGGGTAGATGCGAGGTAGAAGAGGATCAAAACGCTGCCGTAAATGGTGAAAGTCACGATCCGCATTGCCCCGCCACGGTGGACGGCCTGAATAATCAATATTACTAACCCCGCAATGGAAAGGGCTGCCCCTAAGCCATGCGTAATGGCGTTACCAACTTCGATTGCAATTCGTGATGCAGTCGGGTGATTAAGTTTCTTGTATTGTCCTTGTGCCATTAGACGCGATTCTCCTTTCATTCATGAAATCTATAAAAAGTTTTGGTATACTAGTTGCAGTTTAAAACAATGAGCTGTGTTCAATTTATATTGATATGAGATCATCTAGTTTTAATAACTAGATACATTATACCAAAATGCTCAGGAAGTGTGGTAAAAATCCATGTCAAAAATTAAAATTGTTTGCGATTCCTCCGCTGGTTTAACTGAAGAGGAAATCAAAAAATATGATATTACCATCGTTCCATTGACGGTGATGATTGATGGGACCGTCTATACTGAGCGGGAAACCATCACAAATGCTGAATTCCCCGACTTGATGAAAGCCGCTAAGAGCTTGCCAAAGACGTCTCAGCCACCGATTGGTAAGTTTGTGGAAGCATTTGACCGCTTGGGTAAAGACGGCAGTGAGGTTCTCTGTGTGACGATGATGGCTTCAATTAGCGGCACCGTTCACGCAGCTGAACAGGCGGCTTCAATGACTGACACCAAAGTCACTGTGATTGATAGTCACGAAACTGACCGGGCCATGGCCTTTCAGATCATTGCCGCTGCTAAAGTGATCGAAAACGGCGGTAGTATGGACGACGCCATTGCCAAAATGAAAGAAGTTTACAGCCACACTAAACTGTTTTTGGCCATCGATAAATTGGACAACCTGGTTGCCGGTGGTCGGGTCAGCAAGTTTGCCGGAACCTTATCCAACCTGTTAAACATTAAAGTGATGCTGGAAATTAAGAACGGTGAAATTCACATCGCTTCAAAGGGCCGTGGGATTAAGTCGATTCATCGTGAATGGGATAAGATCCTGAAGCAGATGAAGGAAGGTCCAAAGGTTTTGGCGATTGGAATTTCCGACGTGCAGGCCGATCAGGAAGTTAAACGTCTTTACGATCGTTTGCATGAGCTGTTCCCGGACGTGAAGATCGTTGTGCGTGAGACCGTTCCGATCATTGCCACGCACACTGGCATAGGCGCAAATAGCCTTCATTATTACACTGAATAATTCAAAGGCTGGGTTTTCTTCTCAGCCTTTTTCGTTTAAACAGAAAGGCGGAGATTTTGATGAAACATGTTTGGAAATGGCTCTTACTGCTGTTGGTGTTGATCTCCGCTCTTGGTGGTGCTTATTATTACCATCAACACACGGCCAGTCAGGCGTCCCAACCAACCAAAGTCGTTAAGAAACACGTCCGCCTAGTGGCCATTGGCGATTCACTGACTTACGGCCAGGGTGACGAAAAGGAGCAGGGCGGTTATGTTGGCCAGATCAAGCCGGCCCTCGAAAAAGAGTATTCAACCAAGGTTAGTACTTGGAATTACGGGGTCAGTGGCGACCGCTCTGATCAAATTTTGAAGCGCCTCAATAATCAACCAAAAATGCGGCAAAACCTCAAACAGGCCGACGTGATTGTGATGACGGTGGGCGGAAATGACTTGATGCAGAAGCTCCAAGTCAATCTTTTATCGTCTTCCAGCGATGTGAACGATAACGTGGCAGCGGCAAGAAAGACCTATCAAAAGAAGTTGAAGACCTTGTTTACTGCCGTGCGTCAACAAAATTCGCATGCCCCTATCTTCTTGTTTAGCATTTACAACCCGGTCTACACATATTTTCCGCAGGTTTCCGTCATTAATGAGTCGATTGAAAAATGGAACCAGACGAGCCAAGCGACCGTCAAGGAATTTAAGCCGGCTTACTTTGTCAATATTGACCACTTGATGTCTTATGGCCAGTACAAGACTGAACACAAACGGGCCGAGTTGAAGAAGACCTCAAAGGAAGTCAACCAAACCTCGATCAGCCAAAAGCAGGTGGTCTCAATCATGAATCACCGAGAGAAGAATCTGAACGAATACATTTCGACTGACGACAATTTTCACCCGAACCACCATGGTTACCAACAAATGACCAAGGCACTACTGAAGCAAATGAAGCAACACGATTCCTTCATGTACGAAGAGAAGTAAAGGAGGGCAGCGCATGAAGACAAGCAAAAACAGTCATAATCCATGGAAATGGGCCTTCTTTTCCTTGCTGACGGTCGTGGTTGTGGCAGTTGGCGTGATTTTTTATAAAGCAACGGCGCCGACAAACGTTCCCAGCCAGCAAGAAGCCTATTCTGCAGCTGATACGTCAGTTGCGGTGACTCTCGACCGTCGTCAGGTGAACGCGCTCTCCAGAAACTACTTGGACCGTTTCCTGAAGGACGACAAGGTTAAGTACCGCTTCTTCGTCGGTAATAAGTATGCGACGGTGATCGGTAAGACCCATTTTCTTGGCGCAAAGGTGCAGTTTGCGCTGAACTTCATTCCCAAGCGCTTGTCCAACGGGAACGTTTTGCTGCAAACAAAGGGCTTATCAGTTGGTCGGCTCAATCTACCGGTCAAGTTTGTCTTGAGTTACATCAAAGCTAATTACAAGCTGCCCAACTGGGTCTATGTCAACCAGAAAAAGAAGACAATTACTCTGGATCTGAACCGTTACAGCAAGCAGCATTCCCTTCACTACTCTGCCCAAGAGCTCAACATGGAGAAGGGTGAATTTAAGTTCTTGATCACTATTCCTAAAGGAGGCAAGTAAACATGCATCGTGAGAGTTTCTATCATTATCTGATGACCCAGCGCCAGCCTGATCATCCGACTGATATTGAGCAATTTGCTAACAATGCCTTTTTTGATACCACGTTTCCCAAACAATCCCAAGATTTTGATGAGATTTCCAAATATCTGGAAGAAACGGCCGATTATTTGCCTTCAATGACAATTTTCGATGAGGCGTGGCAGAAATACTTGGACAAAATGAATTAGGAGGCAAACATGGCAATGATTCAATGGTTTCCTGGGCACATGGCCAAGGCTTTGCGCCAAATTAGGGAGCAAATGCATTTAGTGGATATCGTCTTTGAATTAGTTGACGCACGGGTGCCATACTCAACACAAAACCCGGAAATTGCCCGCGCAATGGGCGATAAGCCACACTTATTGATTTTGACGAAGACGGACCTCGCTGATCCAGCAGTGACCAAGGAATGGCTGGCCTACTTTAAAGCTCATCAGCAACCCGTTCTGGCCCTTGACTCACGTGATCATCAGGTCAGCAAAACGGTTAGCCAGGCGGCAGCAAAAATCCTGCGTCCACAAGCGGCCAAAGAGCAAGAAAAGGGCTTGCGCAGACGGGCAATGCGGGCGATGTGTGTTGGGGTGCCAAATGTTGGTAAGTCAACCTTGCTGAACCATTTGGTCAAGAAGAATGTTGCCAGCACCGGTAACCGCCCTGGCGTAACTACTGGCCAGCAGTGGTTGCGGTCAGGCAAAAATTTGGAATTGCTAGATACACCCGGCGTCTTGTGGCCAAAGTTTTCTTCCGAACGGCAAGGAAACCTGCTGGCCCTCACTGGGGCAATTCGGGATGGTATTTATGCAAAGGATGATGTGGCACTGTTTGCCCTGGATTACCTGCGTAGACACCGCTTAAACGAATTGCAGAAGCGTTATCGGTTGACTGATGACCAAGTTGATGAAGACGTTAAAAATCCTGACCTTTTGCTGACAATGACGGCAAAGATGGGCTTTCGGGACGACTATGAACGTGGCAGTGACCGGTTAATCTGGGACCTGCGCAAGGGCAAATTAGGGACTATTTCCTTAGAAACCCCCGCTGATATCGAACGAGACGAAGACCATGAATAAACAATTGACAATCAAAGAAATCAACACTCGTTTAAAGGGCATTCAGTCCGCCACTGACCCGTTTTTACAATCACTAGCTAGCGATGGACGAAAAGGTGTTCAGAATGCCGTTAAGCGCTGTTTACGGCGGCTGGAGCGGTTAAAGCAAGCCCAGCAAGCCTTTCATCACCGTTTTCTTTATGAGAACGCGCTTTGGCAAAGTGGCAATCAGTACGTTGCCGGCATTGACGAAGTGGGTCGGGGACCGCTTGCCGGGCCCGTTGTCGCCTGTGCGGTCGTCCTAGATTCGTCTTTTGACCTGCTCGGGGTCACGGATTCAAAAATGTTGACGCGGCATGAGCGTGAGCAGCTGTATCTGAAAATTGTTGATGAAGCCGTTGAGGTCAGCATCGGCGTTCGTTCGGCACAAGAGATTGATCGGGTGAATGTGTTAGAGGCCGACAAAGAAGCGATGACTGATGCCGTAAAGGCCTTGCGTCACCGACCGAGCCACTTGATTATCGATGCAGTCAAGCTTAACTACCCGCTGCCCCAAACAACTTTGATTAAGGGAGATCAAAAGAGTATTAGTGTGGCGGCTGCTAGCATTGTTGCCAAAGAATACCGGGACCATTTAATGGCTGATTATGACCGCCTGTATCCGCAATATGGCTTTCGTGAAAACATGGGCTATGGTACCAAGCAGCACTTGCAGGCGCTCGCTAAAGATGGACCGTGTCCGATTCACCGCCGTACTTTTGCGCCGGTTGATCGATACTAAAAAATGCAAATCATTTCCTTCTACGTTTATAGAATGTAGGGGGACTTTTTTTATGCTTGAAGAAGATTTTTTACGACGACTCCACATTTGTCCGCACATGGGTTTAGTCACTAAATACCGGCTTTGGCAAACGGCGACTCACTATCATGAATTTAACAACCGGCTTTTCTTGAGCCAGGAAGCCCACTTGACGCCCAAAACGGCGAATTATTTTATTCAACATTTCGTTGATCCAGAATTGGATGACTTGCTGAACCAGAACAAGGAGATGGCAACGATCACCATTTTGGATCCAGACTATCCGCTTAGTCTCAAGGAATGCTTCTGTCCGCCTCTGCTTTTGTACTATCAAGGGCACCGAGAACTATTAGCAGGTCGGAAATTAGCGGTGGTGGGGGCTCGCAACATGACTGCCTATGGGCAAAATGCGTTGAAAAAGCTTTTACCAGAAGTGATTGATCAAGGAATTACGGTAGTGAGTGGTTTGGCGCGTGGAATTGATGGTGCTTCACATCGTCTGACGCTAACTCACGGTGGCAAGACAATCGCCGTGATCGGCAACGGATTAAACCGTATCTATCCGCACGAAAATGCTGACCTGCAGATGGCAATCAAAAAGAATGGCTTAATCCTCTCCGAATACCCACTCGATTCGCGGCCGTTGCCATTTCATTTTCCCGAACGTAATCGAATCATTGCTGGGCTGAGTGCTGCCTGCTTAGTGGTGGAAGCCCGGCAGAAGAGTGGGAGTCTGATTACCGCCAACATCGCTGTTCAAGAAAATCGTAACGTTCTGGCGGTACCAGGCTCAATTCTGCAGCCGCTCTCTAAAGGTTGTAATGAACTAATTGCTGAGGGTGCGCGTCCTGCTTTAACCCCTGAGGACATTATCGAAGAGCTGGCATCCTGTCGCGTCTGAACGGCTTCGTCTGGTCCAAAATTCTTTCGTCTTGATTTGACAGCAACCAAAAAATGGCTTATTAATATGAAAGAACAAACCAAACAAGATAGGAGCCGTACAGTGGCAACTAAAACAAGTAAAAAATCAACAACTAAAAAGACTACAAGTACTAAGAAAACAACGACGAGGAAACGGACCCGGACTAACCGTAAAAAGCTAGTCATTGTGGAATCGCCGTCGAAGGCAAAAACGATTGGCCGCTACTTGGGCCGGACTTACAAGGTCGTGGCCAGCCTCGGGCATGTGCGTGACCTGCCTAAGAGCCGCATGGGGGTTGAAATCGATAATGACTACAAGCCGGATTACATCACCATCCGCGGTAAGGGTGACGTGATCAAGGAACTACGCAAAGATGCGAAGAATGCCAAAGCCATCTATTTGGCATCCGACCCCGACCGTGAAGGTGAAGCCATTGCCTGGCATGTTTCCAATCTCTTGAAGATGGATGATAAGGAAAAGAATCGGGTAACATTCAACGAAATCACCAAAGATGCGGTCAAGGAAGCCTTCAAGGAACCACGGACCATCAACATGGACCTGGTCGATGCCCAACAAGCACGGCGGGTTTTGGACCGCTTGGTTGGTTATTCGATCAGTCCAATTCTGTGGCGGAAGGTCAAGAAGGGCCTCAGTGCCGGTCGTGTCCAATCGGTTGCGTTGAACTTGATCATTCAGCGGGAAAAGGAAATCCGCAACTTCAAGCCTGAAGAGTATTGGAGTATCGATGCTGAATTCCAGAAGGGCCGCTCAGAGCGGTTCAAGGCGTCCTTCTATGGTGAAAACAATAAGAAGGTTGCTTTACATAATAACCAAGATGTGCAGCGCATTTTGGCCAAGATTGACCGTCAGCATCCGTTTAACATCGACAAGGTTGACCGAAAGGAACGCCGTCGTCAGCCACAACCACCGTTCACGACGTCGACTATGCAGCAGGTAGCCAACCGGCGTTTGAACTTCCGGACGCGGAAGACAATGATGGCCGCCCAACAGCTTTATGAAGGGATCAACATTGGCAAAGGGGCCGCGGTTGGTTTAATCACTTATATGCGTACTGATTCGACGCGAATTGCCGGCATTGCTAAGCATGAAGCCTCCAAGTTCATTCACGAGAAATACGGGGGTCAATACGCCGCAATTAAGCCGGTAAAGGGCAAGTTGCCGGAAGGGGCACAGGATGCCCATGAAGCAATTCGGCCGACCTCAGTTTATCGGACACCGGCAGAAATGAAACAGTATCTGACTAACGATCAGTACAAGCTGTACAGCCTTATTTGGAGCCGTTTCGTTGCCAGTCAGATGACGCCTGAAATCATTGATACGATGACGGTTACCATTACGCAAAACGGGGTTAATTTCCGGGCTAATGGATCCAAGGTTAAGTTTGCCGGTTTCACGAAGGTTTACAAGCGCAGTCAGGACAAAGACAATCTTTTGCCTGACTTAGCTGAAGGCGACCAGGTTAAGATGGTCAGCGATAATTCGGCCCAGCACTTCACTCAACCACCGGCTCGTTACACTGAAGCTGCCTTAGTCAAGACTCTAGAAGAAAATGGTGTTGGTCGGCCATCAACGTACGCACCGACCTTGGATACCATTCAACGGCGCTATTACGTTCGTTTAGTTTCTCGCCACTTTGAACCGACTGAACTCGGTGAAGTGGTCAACGCCTTGATCGAGAAGCAATTCCCACAAATCGCCAATGCCAAATTCACGGCCGACGTTGAAGCCGACCTCGATAACATTGAAGAAGGCAAGAAAAAGTGGGTCAAGGTCGTTGATGACTTCTATCAGCCATTCAGCAAGGAAGTTTCCAAGGCTGAAGAACAAGTCGAAAAGGTGCAGATGCAAGATCAACTGGCAGGGATTAACTGTGATATTTGTGGTGCGCCAATGGTGGTTAAGATGGGCCGGTATGGCAAGTTCTATGCCTGCTCACGGTTCCCAGACTGCCGCAACACGAAGGCCATCGTGAAGGACACCGGAATTGTTTGTCCGAAATGTGGCAAAGGCACGGTTGTTGAACGGAAGTCACGCAAGAATCGTGTCTTCTACGGCTGCTCACGTTACCCTGACTGTGACTTTGTTTCCTGGGATAAGCCAATCGGCCGCAACTGCCCAAAGGATGGCCACTTCTTGGTCGAAAAGAATGTTAAGGGTGGCAAGCAGGTCGTTTGTCCGAATGGTGATTATGAAGAACCAGTTCAAAAATAAGCACGAGACCATCGAGCTTTAACGATTGATCACAAAAAAGGAGGGCTGCTAGTAGTAAACGTTACTGGCAGCCCTCATCGTATCTGGGAGGTGAATTCATGCAAGAACGATTGAAACAGGAATTGATCGCGGTGATGACTAAGGGAAAAATTGACCAGAAGCGCCAGCAAGCCTTATTAGCCGCTGCCAACCAGGTGGAGCAGACCTTTTCTTCGACCACGAGTTTTCCGGGGTGGGACAAGTTTTCGAGCAACGATTTTGCGGCCTTTTTGAGCTTGAAGCAGCAGGGTAACCAATCGCCTGACCAGCTGGCAGCTCTGTTAACCCAATTGGATCAATTTGGCAGTGTGCTTCAAGATGCCCAGCTCACGACTGAAAATCCGTTTGACCTAGCAAACCTGTTCATGATTTATTTGTCATCCGAACGGCAATTGTCACCGGCCACCAGTAAGGGCTATCACAACGATTTGAAGATGATTCGGCGCTATCTGGTTCAGACCGGTGACTGGCATGGCTGGCTGAAGATGGACCGACTGGATTTAGAAAAATATTTGGCCCATCAGAATCAAACCCACCGTGCCCGGACGACGATTAGCCGGGAATTAGCGAGCATCCGCAATTTCTTTGATTTCTTGCTCACTAACCACCTGGTAAAAGACAATCCATTTGCTGAAATTCACTTGAAAACGCGCCCACGCGAGCTGCCCCGTTACTTTTACGAGCCTGAAATGAAGGCCTTGTTCAAAGCCGCCGATGGTCAGGGACGGCCGCTCGACTTTCGCAACCGGGCCATCTTAGAATTGCTCTATGCAACCGGAATGCGGGTCAGTGAATGTTCGCAGCTCAAACAGGCGCAAATTAACTGGGACCTGTCCTTGATCCTGATTCATGGGAAGGGCGATAAGGAGCGTTACGTGCCCTTTGGCAAATACGCAAAGCGGGCGGTGAAAAACTACCTAACCAACTGTCGAGAACCACTGATGGCTAAATACGGTGAACACCACGACTACTTGTTTATCAACCATTACGGCAAGCCAATCACGTCCACGGGAATTGAATATATCCTGAACCGAGGCATTCAGGTCAGTTCCGTTAATTCGTCCATCCACCCCCACATGTTGCGACACAGTTTTGCCACCGCCATGCTGGATAACGGCGCCGACATTCGGACGGTCCAGGAGTTGTTGGGCCACGCTAGTTTGTCGACCACCCAGATCTACACGCACGTGACGCGGGAGAACCTGCAGCAATCATATGCCAAGTATTTTCCACGGGCAAAACGCGATGAAGATGAAAAGCAAAATTGATTTCAGTCATTGCCGTTAAGAGCACTGATTAATTCGATGAATTACACAAAAAGGCTTCAACATTCGGTAAATGCCGAACGCTGAAGTCTTTTAGTTCTTAGGCCAATAAAAGCCGTTATTAATTAATGGGATTGGTGTCTCTTCCGCAGGTATTGGCCCAAACCAAAGGAAACCATTGATTCTTTGCCATGAATTATGCGGTTGATGTTAGACCGGTGACGGTAAATAACTAGTAACGACAACAATCCCGCAATCCAGGCCAAGATCGTGTCATGGATGAAGAGGGAGATGAAGAACATCGAACTGATCCCAATGATACTGGCACAGCTGGCCATGCTAGTCAGATAAAGCGTTGAAACAAAAATAGTGGCTGCTACCGCAAACAAACCAGGATTGTAAGCTAACAGGATCCCTGCGCTAGTCGCAACCGCCTTACCACCATGAAAGTGGTCGAAAATTGAAACAGTGTGACCAATCGAAGCAAAGAGACCGATTAATAAGGGGTTGACAGCAACGTGGAAGAAGTATGGCTGACTAGCGGCGAGCGTCCCCTTGAGGATGTCCATCACTAAAACAACCGTTCCTGCTTTTACCCCGAGCACCCGGTAAGTATTGGTAGTCCCAATGTTGCCGCTGCCTTCTTTTCTGATGTCGCGGTGGTAAAAAATTTTACCGATCCATAAACCAGAAGGGATTGATCCCAGAAGGTAGGCAACTATAATCATGAATACGTATATCATGCAAAAACTCCTAAATAAATTCACGGAGTAATGATAGCACTGATTGCTTGTGCTGACTAGCCTCGTTTGCACCATCCGCGATTTTCGAGTAACATTGTTTTGTCATGCCTGTTGATGCAGGCACTCTAGTTAGGAAATTGTAAAGTTAGGAGGCCCTTTGATGGCAGATAAATATCGATATGACTCCTCATCCATTAAGATTTTAAAGGGCTTAGAGGCGGTCCGGAAGCGGCCAGGGATGTACATTGGCTCGACTGATACATATGGACTCCATCATTTAGTTTACGAAATCGTCGATAACGCGGTCGACGAAGCGCTGTCCGGTTTTGGTGATGAGATCGCCGTAACCATTGGCGCTGACAATTCCATCACCGTTCAAGACCATGGTCGGGGAATGCCAGTTGGAATGCATGCCAGCGGCAAACCCACTCCTGAAGTCATCATGACCGTCCTGCATGCCGGTGGTAAGTTTGGCCAGGCTGACGGTTACAAGTCATCCGGTGGCCTGCATGGGGTTGGTGCATCCGTTGTGAACGCTCTATCGACTTGGTTGACCTTAACCATCGTCCGTGACCATGTCCGCTATCAAGAAAAGTTTAAAAACGGCGGTAACCCAGTTGGCACCCTGAAGAAATTGGGGAAGACCAGGCAGGAAAGTGGGACCACGGTTTCCTTCAAACCAGATCCAACCATCTTTTCGACCACCGTTTTTGATTACAACACCTTAGCCAACCGTTTGCGTGAATCGGCCTTTCTGCTGAAGGGGTTGAAGATCACCTTAACGGACGAGCGGCCTGGTCAGGAGCAAAGCGATACTTTCCAATATGAAAACGGCATTGTGGACTTTGTTGACTACCTGAACGAGGGTAAGGAAACTCTGGGCAAAGTACTGTCATTCAGTGGTAAGCAAGACGGGGTTGAAGTTGATGTTGCCGCCCAATACAACGACGGTTACTCTGAAAACATCCTGTCCTTCGTTAACAACGTGCGGACTCCCGATGGTGGGACACATGAAGCCGGTTTTCGGAACGCCTGGACCAAGAGTTTCAACGACTATGCCCGGAAGGTGGGTCTGCTGAAAGAACGCGACAAAAACCTGGAAGGCAGTGATGTTCGTGAAGGCTTGACGGCCGTTATCTCAGTCCGGATTCCGGAACGCATTCTCCAGTTTGAAGGCCAAACCAAGGATAAACTGGGGACGCCTGAAGCCCGGAAGATCGTGGATGCCATTGTGAGCGACCAACTTGGCTACACGTTGATGGAGAACGGTGACTTCGCCCAAATGCTGATCCGCAAATCGGTGAAGGCGCGGGAAGCACGGGAAGCTGCCCGCAAAGCCCGGGACTTGTCACGGAATGGAAAGCGCCGCAATCGGAAGGAACGCAACCTTTCCGATAAATTAACGCCAGCTCAGTCCAAGAACGCCAGCAAGAACGAACTCTTCCTAGTCGAAGGGGACTCTGCCGGTGGCTCCGCAAAGCAGGGCCGTGACCGGAAGTTCCAAGCTATTCTGCCGTTACGGGGGAAAGTTTTGAATACCGAGAAGGCCAAGCTGGATGACGTCCTCAAAAACGAAGAACTGAACACGATTATCTACACGGTGGGGGCCGGTGTGGGCTCTGAGTTTAATGTTGAAGATTCCAATTACGACAAGATCATCATCATGACCGATGCCGATGACGATGGTGCCCACATCCAGATCCTGCTGTTGACCTTCTTCTACAAGTACATGCGGCCGATGATTGAAGCAGGGAAGATCTACATTGCCTTGCCACCGCTCTACCGTTTGCAACAAGGACGTGGGGCCAAAACGAAGATTACCTATGCCTGGACCAACGATGAATTGCGCAAGCTGACCAAGAAGATGGGCAGTGGTGCTTCATTGCAACGCTTTAAGGGGCTTGGTGAAATGAACGCCGACCAATTGTGGGAGACGACCATGAACCCGGCCACCCGGACGCTGATTCGAGTACGGATTGAGGATGCGGCCCTGGCTGAGAAACGAGTTACCACTTTGATGGGCAGCAAGGTTGAGCCACGTCGGGAATGGATTGAACATAACGTCCACTTCACGATGAGCGACGATACCGAGTCCGACAAGTTGGTTGAGAGCAAAGGCCATGTTAAGTCATAAATTAAACGAGAAGGGAGTCACTAGGCTTGAGTGAAAGCAAAATTGAAAATCGAACACTGGAACAGTTGATGGGCAACCGTTTCGGTCGTTACTCAAAGTCGATCATCCAATCACGGGCATTGCCTGACATCCGTGACGGGTTGAAACCAGTCCAACGGCGGATCCTCTTTGCGATGAATAAGGATGGCAACACCTACGACAAGGGCTTTCGTAAGTCGGCTAAGTCAGTCGGAAACGTTATGGGTAACTTCCACCCGCATGGTGACAGCTCCATTTACGAAGCAATGGTGCACTTAAGCCAGGATTGGAAGCTCCGTGAACCGCTGATTGAGATGCACGGGAATAATGGGTCCATGGACGGTGATCCGGCCGCAGCCATGCGGTATACGGAAGCCCGGCTGAGCAAGATTGCCGGCCTGATGCTGCAGGACATCGACAAAGATACCGTTGAAATGACGCTGAACTTCGACGATACCGAAAAAGAGCCGACTGTCCTGCCATCACGGATTCCCAACTTGCTTTTGAACGGATCCACTGGTATTTCCGCCGGTTATGCGACTGAAATTCCGCCGCACAACTTGGGAGAATTGATTGATGGTTTGATCTACCTCTTGAAGCATCCACAAGCCAGCCTAGATGACCTGATGAAGCTGATTCCCGGTCCTGATTTTCCCACTGGTGGGATTATTCAGGGACGTGATGGGATCCGTAAAGCCTACACAACCGGCCGCGGCCGCGTTGTTGTTCGTGCTAAAACCCAGATTGACCGTCTGCGGGGTGGTCGTCAGCAAATCACGGTTGATGAGATCCCGTATGGCGTTAACAAGGCCCAGTTGGTTAAACGGATTAACGACCTCCGCTTAGCTAAAAAAGTCGAAGGGATCGCTGAAGCACGGGACGAAACCGACCGTTCTGGTTTGAGAATTGCCATTGAATTGAAGCGCAACGCCGACGCCCAGGGGATCCTCAACTACCTGCTGAAGAACACTGACCTGCAAATCAACTACAACTTCAACATGGTCGCCATTGATGATCAGCGGCCAATGCGGATCGGCTTGAAGCATTATCTCAATTCTTACCTGGCCTTTCAGCAGCAGATCATTACCCGCCGGACGCGCTTTGACTTGCAAAAAGATCAGGACCGTCTGCACATTGTGGAAGGGCTGATCAAAGCCTTGTCAATCTTGGACGACGTGATCCACACCATCCGCCGGAGCAAGAATCGCAAGGATGCCCAACATAATTTGGTGGTTGAGTACCAGTTTTCCGACAAGCAGGCTGCCGCAATCGTTGCTTTGCAGTTATACCGGTTGACCAACACTGATGTGACTGACCTGCAAAATGAACAGGCTAAGTTACAAAAAGAAATTGCCGCCTTTGAAAAGATTCTGTCCGACAAGTCGGAATTGGACCGCGTGTTGGAGAACGAAATGCTGGTCATCAAGAAAGAATTTGCCACGCCACGGCGGACACAGATTCAAAACCAGGTTTCCCAGTTAAAGGTGGCGCGGACAGTAACAGTGGCCGACGAAGACGTGATGGTTATGGTTTCGCACGCCGGCTACATCAAGCGCAGCAGCCTAAGATCTTACAAGGCGTCTGACTTTAATGACAACGGCCTGCGGGAAGACGACTATCCATTACTGGTCCAAAAGGCCTCGACGCTTTCTCACTTGTTCATGTTTACCAACCAAGGCCACGTTATTTACCGGCCAGTGCATGAGCTGACCGACGTGAAGTGGAAGGACACTGGTGAGCACATTTCCCAAACAATCGGCCTAGCTGACAATGAGGAAATCATTTCGGCCATCATTCTTAAGCGTCTCGACCTGCCTGGTACCATGATCATTTCCACGAGTGACGGTCAGGTTAAACAGACGGCCTTGACTGAGCTCAAGCCGGGTTCCCGTTACAAATCACATGCAAGTCTGGTCATGAAGCTGAAGGATCCTGAGGCCGTAGTGATCAACGTTCAATACTTCGAACCGGAGCTGAAGAACCAGACGCTTGTCGGCATCAGTCGTCAAGGATACGCGCTGCGCTTTGACGTGAGTGCAGTCCCAACCCAAGGATTACGTACAGCCGGTGTTCGTGCGATCAACCTCAAAGATGGCGACCGCTTGATGAACCTTGTGCTGGCACACGACGATGACCGGTTAGCCATCATTACCCAACGCGGGGCCTTCAAGGAAATGGCTGTCGATGAACTGGATGTTGGCGCCCGTGCCCGTCGTGGCAACTTAGTTCTCCACCGGCTCAAGCGCAACCCACATGAAATAGCTGACTTTATTGCTTATCCAGCTGACTTTACAGGGGCAGTCGAAGTGATCACAGACCGGCCAGCCTTCCAAGATGTATTGATAAGCGACCATCATTTAGGTACTGCCAAATCCAATGGGGTCTTCGTTGTCGACACCGATAGTCAAGGCACACCAATCCGGATTCGCCGCAAAATTGTTGCTGAAGCTGAACCAGTAAGCGAAAAAGAAACCAGCAATTAAAAAAGCCCTGCAGACCTGTGAGGGCCGTGATAAAATAAATATTGACTTGATGTTTATCATCGCAATTTAAGGAGGAATTCCGCATATGAGTAAAGAATTAGTCTTTGGTCACCAAAATCCTGATACAGACGCTATCACTGCTGCAATTGCTTTCTCTTACTACCAAAACCAATTAGGTTACGAAACTGAAGCAGTTGCTTTAGGCGAACCAAACGAAGAAACCCAGTACGCTTTGAAGCATTTTGATATGAAGGCGCCTCGGGTTGTCAAGACGGTTTCAAATGAAGTTGATTCAGTTATGTTAGTCGACCACAACGAGCCACAACAAAGTGCTCCTGACATCGACAAGGTAACGGTTACCCACCTGGTTGACCACCACCGGATTGCCAACTTCAACACTGCACAGCCACTGTGGGCTAACTTGCGTCCTTACGGCTGTGTCAGCACCATTCTTTACGAAATGTTCAACGAAAAGCACATCGATATTCCTGCTCATTTAGCTGGGATGATGATGTCCGCTATCATTTCTGACACCTTGCTGCTGAAGTCACCAACCACTACTGATCATGATCGTGAAGCAGTTAAGGGACTGGCTAAGATTTCTGGTGAAACCGACTACGAAGACTACGGTATCAAGATGCTGAAGGCCGGCACCAACATTTCTGCAAAGTCTGACAACGAAATTGTTGATGGTGATGCTAAGACCTTTGAACTGGGCGGCACTACGTTGCGGATCGGCCAAGTTAACACCGTTGACTTAGACGATGTATTTGCTCGTCAAGCTGATCTGGAAAAGGAAATGCAGTCCTTAATGAGCAAGAACGGTTACGATACCTTTGTTCTGATCGTTACTAACATCCTGAACAGTGACTCTGAACTGTTGGTTGTTGGTGCCAACCCAGATAAGGTTGAAAAGGCCTTTGGCAAGAAGCTGGACGCTAACAAGCGCATGAACCTGCCAGGTGTTGTTTCACGGAAGAAGCAAGTTGTTCCTCCGTTGACCGATGCTTTTGAAGGCTAATTTTAATTGCTAGTAAAATATTAAGATACGGGGGCTAGTGGTGCATTTGCGACTAGCCTCCGATCTTTATCAACGCTCAAACGGGTGAGAGAAATTGGTTGAAACAACATTTATTTTGCTTTTAGTGGGGATATTTGCCGGCAGTCTAGGTGCCTTATTGGGCATTGGTGGTGGAATGATTATTATTCCGATCCTGAGTGTCATGTTGGGTCTACCAATGCGCTATGCAATTGGTGCCAGTGTCATTGCGGTGATTGCGACGAGTTCTGGTGCCACGATTGCTTACTTGAAAGATGACCTGCTTAACTTGCGGGTGGCCATGTTTCTGGAAATTGCCACGACGATTGGAGCCATTACTGGGGCCATCCTGACTGGGGTCATGGATGGTAAGTGGCTGGAAGTTTTGTTTGGTATTTTCCTGATTTACTCGACTTACAACATGATCCAGAAGCTGCGTGGCAAAGTCAAAGTTGATGCGACGGGTGTTCAAGATGATCCCTTGGCCCGCAAGTTAAAACTGCAAGGTTCCTACTATGACCAGTTGGATATGCAAGAACATTCCTACCAGGTTACTCATGTGCCAGGCGGCTTCGCCATGATGTATGGTGCTGGTTTAGCCAGTGGCCTGCTTGGGATTGGGAGCGGTGTTTTTAAAGTAATTGCGATGGATACCATCATGAAAATGCCGCTGAAACCATCCAGTGCCACCAGCAACCTGATGATGGGGGTTACGGCAGCTGCCAGTGCCACCGTTTACTTCTTTAACGGTTCCATTCAACCGCACATTGCCGGTCCACTGGCAATTGGTATTCTGATTGGCGCTGCCATTGGGACCCGGTTAATGCAAAAAATTCGGCCACGCTTATTACGTATGATCTTTGTGCCGATCCTGTTCATCATGGGGGTCCAAATGATTCTTAAAGGATTCGGGGTGATGCACTAATGGCTAAGAAGCAAGCAGACATTACCAAAAAAGAAATGGATCATGTTGAAGATGTCATCGGTCGGGTGATGCAAGTCGGTGTGATCTTATCGGCCATTGTGATCGTCCTGGGCGTCTTAATGCTGTTTATTACTGGTAAATCTGGTTATCCGGCTGGTGTTCACCCCGACACATTCGCAGCGATTGGCAAAGGGATACTAGCGTTCAAGCCCTATGCGATCATCATGCTGGGCTTGTTCCTGTTGATTTTGACTCCAGCATTACGGGTGCTCGTCTCCATTTATGCTTTTTGGGAAATGCATGATTCCATGTATGTTTGGATTACAACGCTGGTCATGGTCATTCTAATTATTGCGATGGTTATCGGTAGTGCCGGTATCTAAAGTTAAAATTCAGTAAACTATAGCGTGTCTTTTGTGGGCACGCTTTTTTTGTACTTCTTTTTTGTAAGCAAAATACGAGCCTTTTATAGTCAGTTCGCGTATAATCAAGACAAGTTAAAGCAAAAGGGGGAATTAACTATGGATTTAACTTTCACTACTGAAGCACAAGAACGGTTGCAAAAGTACCTGCAAGGCAAAGACTATCGAATGATTTTGGACTTTGACGATGGGGTAGGGCCATTTTCAAAGTTAGGTAACTGTTCTTTAGACGTTAATTACAAGCTGGTTTTCGTTGATCCTGATGAAGAACTTCCTGACTTTAACGCCCACTTTGAATCCAATCTAGGTCCCATTTACTACAAGGACTTCGACAAGCCGCAATATGACGAACACATGACGATCGATTTCAACCCACGTTACTTCACCTTGCCGCTGAAGAGCGATCAACGTCTTTTGACCGATAATGTGGAAGTGTTGCGGGTTTCACATGCTGATCTCAGTGCGGTACAAACAGGTCCGGCACACGATTGCTAACTTGTGAGGTGTCCGTTATGAGTGATAATTATGAAAAAGAGAAGCAAAAATTAAGTCCCATCCAGTACGAAGTCACCCAGCATGCTGCTACTGAGCGGCCATTTACTGGTAAATATGATGAATTCTTTGAACCAGGTATTTATGTCGATGTTGTTAGTGGTGAACCTTTATTTTCTTCCACCGACAAGTACGACTCGGGCTGCGGCTGGCCGGCATTCACCAAGCCATTGGCAAAGCTGACTGAGAAAAGTGATCACCGCCTTCTTCGCGAAAGAACAGAGGTTAGAAGTCCAAAAGCTGATTCTCATTTAGGCCATGTGTTTGACGATGGTCCAGTTGACAAGGGCGGCTTGCGTTATTGCATCAATTCGGCAGCACTGCGTTTCGTACCCTTCGACAAACTCGACGAAGAGGGGCTCGGCCAGTACAAATCATTATTCAAGTAATTAAAGAGGTCCCGAATTATGGGGCCTTTTTAATATGCCTCGCTCAGGTTATACTGATTAAGAATGCAATTGTAGGGGAGGCGAATGATGATGACGTCCTGTACACTGGTGGCCGAAGATTTTTCCGCACTGGGCCAAATTTCGATGGTCGCGGCTTTGAATGTCTTACAAGCTTTTGGCATCGAAACGGCCGCTTTACCCACCACTTTATTGTCAACGCAGACGGAAGGCTTCAAAACGCCAGTCAGACTTGCCACTGATGATTGGCTAACCTCGGCGATTGGACACTGGCAATCCATTCCTGACCTACAGTTTAAGGGTGCTTTGATTGGTTACCTGGGTTCGATCGATTTAATGCAGAGGTTAAGCAGTCTGTTAAAAAACGTTACGAGTCCCGTCCTCATTGATCCAGTCATGGCCGATCGTGGCGCATTGTATCCAGGTTTAAGCAGTGACTACGCTGCTCAAATGCGGGCATTTTGTCAGCAAGCGGACGTTATTACCCCTAATTGGACGGAACTATGCTTATTAGCAGGGTATAATAAGCCGTTAACAGCCACTCTCACCGCTTTTAAGCAGATGGTAGGTGAAGTACGCAGCAACGGGATTGATGCGCAGGTCGTCGCAACTGGGGTTCATTTGGAAGGTCAAGAACAGACACTTGTGACTGATAGGGACGACGACGTTCAAATGATCGCGGTCAATCATTATCCAGGCCACTTCTTTGGTGCTGGCGACACGTTTGCGGCGTTGCTGATGGCTAATTTGCTGACTGGCCATGACCTGTATTCAGCAGTGCAAAATAGTTGTGAACAGCTGGAGATTGCCATTCAAGAAACTAGTTCTTATCCTGCTGAAAGACGTCGTTATGGTTTGAAACTAGGAAAGTTATTAGCATCGATCAGCAAAAGCTAAAGACAAGGCCTTGACGTTTGTTCAATAATTCGTGAAAATAAACACTAAATACATTGTTTGAGAAAAGAAGTTGAAGGAAGGTTGTATTCCGTGAACAATCAACAAAAAGGCCTGCGTTCGTTTATCTTTGCGGCCTTATTACTGGCAATTACCGTCGTTTTCGGGCGGATCTTTATCATCCCAATTCCATGGACCCACGGTAACGTTAACTTGTGTGATGCCGGTATCTTTATTGCTGCAATGTTGTTGGGCCCAGCATATGGCGGCATTGTCGGTGGTTTTGGTGGTCTGTTATTGGACCTGATCTCAGGATTTACCCAGTATGCGCCGTTCTCATTGATTGCTCATGGTCTTGAAGGAATCATCAGCGGTTGGCTTTATCGCAAAACAAGTAGCAAAGCTGGCCATTGGTTAGCATTAGCTTTGGGAACTGTGGTTATGGTGGCTGCTTACTTTGTTGCTGACACGATCATGTACAAAATTGCTGCTGGTTTGTTAGGTATTGGCACGAACTTGCTGCAAGGAATTGTGGGTGCCGTAGTTGCCATGCTGGTAGTACGGAGCCTGAAACAACGAATCAAGTTCTAATCACAAATAGAGGAGGTCAAGCTGGCTTCCCTTTTTATAATATAGTTACTTTGTTTAATATATATTATGTAAAGTAGATAGTGAGATTTGACGGAGTCGTTAGTGCTTTGTTATATTTACCAGTATTAACATTAATCAGTTGGAGGTTTTGATATTATGACAAATCAACAAGTACAGAATGGTTTTCGTCAAGTCACTACAGATCATGATGATTTAGTAACGTTATCCAAAGTTGCTAGCGAGTGTTTTGCTGACACTTTTGGTCCATATACACCTGATGAAGACATTCAGCGCTTTGTTGAAACCGATTATGCATTGCCGACATTGTTAAAGGAATTGCGTGATCCTGATAGCAAAACCTATTTTTACATGATTGATGGCCAAGCAGTTGCTTATATCAAGTTGAATGTTGGTTCAGCACAAACCGAACCAAATTTTGATGATGCAATGGAAATTCAGCGTATCTATGTTTTACCGGCTTACCAGAAGCAGCATGTTGGCGGTAAATTGATGCGTTTTGCGTTAGATGAAGCTAAAAAAGCCAATAAGAAGCAGATTTGGCTTGGCTGCTGGGAACACAATGAAAACGCAAAAGGCTTTTATCAGCATTATGGCTTCAAGAAAGTTGGTAGCCACAGTTTCCCCGTTGGTAATGATCCGCAAACCGATTGGCTGATGGCTAAGCCTTTACAATAAAAAATTAACTACCTAGTGATTCGCTAGGTAGTTTTTTCGTCTTAATTTGATTCTCAGCTGCAATTTAAATCAGCTTTTGTTGATCGTACATCGTTTGCAGCTGCTCAGCGTCAGTTCCAATCTGCCAATTATGATTATGAGCGGCTTGCCATGCAATGATTGCAGTTACTTTGCCAAAACTAAACCAAACGTCTTGGTTATCTGGGTACATAATCAGAATCTGCTGCATGATATCCCGGATAACCAATTCTTTGAACTGTGGATCAGATTGCTGACGTTTTAGTATTTGGTGTTCAGTTGGCGTTAGATAGGTCCATAAGTCATAAAATAATGTAAATGGCTGGTGGATAAACTTATGCGTACTGATTTGATCTTGTTGACGTTGTAAAACATTTACAATAACTTCATTCAAGACGTCATTTAAGCCACGGTAATGCAGGTAGAAAGTATTACGATTGATCAATGCCACTTTCACCAAGTCTTTGATTTTGAGTTCATGATATTCTTCATTTAATAAGAGCTGTTCTAATGCCATATGAGCAGCTCTTTTCGTTCTTTTAATTCGTAAATCAGCCATCGCTTTCACCTGATTTTTTAATTTTTAATAAGCAATGCATATAAAAATACTCTATTTGTCTAATAAACATTGTACATTAATTAGGCAATAATATAAACAAAAAGAGGGTAAATATCCCCTCTTCTTTAATCTCGTCCCTGTTTGTTAATAAGCAAAGCCACCCTTATGATTCGTCCCATAGTAAATTCGGTAGACTATCGGTGCTAAAGCTCGCATTTGTTTATGGGATAGATTGTTGCTAAACACCATGATTGTTTTGTTGTGTACCCAGTCTGAGTACATGGTTGCCGAATAGCCATCGTAAGAAGCATTGGTATGAATCTCTTGTGGGTGGATATAAAGTCCAGCGTAGTAAGGAGTCTCATTGCCACTAGCATAGTGTTCGTATCTGATGAGACGGTTAGGCTTAGCTAGTAATGCTTCATTAACGAAGCGCCAATAATCGTTTGGTGAACACATCAAGTCACCAGCACCATATTCTGTTGCTACTTCCCGTCCCAGATAGTGCCAGGGATGGCCCTTTTCATGGGGATCTTTTTGGTAGGAAATGTTGATTGACGGCGTGATCTGCTTGTGCTTGTTCTTGATCTGTGAATAGAACGTTGCCTGCTTTAAGTGGTATGGCTTCAACACATGCTTTTTCATGTAGGTATAGTAGCTTTCATGGCTCACTTTGCCAATTATGATTGCTAAAAAACCATAATTAACGTTGGCATAATGCCATTGATTAGGTTTGCCAGTCAAATCATAGTTGGTTTCCGTATAGTACATTAAGCGTGACTGACGCCGCCAAGCTTTACGGGCCATGTCATTGCTATCGGCCAAGCCACTGGTATGGGTTATCATTTGTTGAACGCTGATAGATGACGCACTGCGAACCTGTGGGCAATATTTTGCCAAAGGAGTACTCAACGACAACTTCTTGTCATACAGCAACTGTTCAATTGCCACACCGGTCATCGATTTCTGAAATGACGCGATTGGAAATAAGCGATTCGGACTGACTGCTTTTGTTTTTTTACCGTTTTGTGAAATACGATTGCTGATTACAATTGGGTGATTCTTGCTTTTGCCATTGACTAAAATGATGGCATTTGCATGCGCCTTCTTGAGCGCCCTCTTTAGTTGCTGCTGTTGACTTTGACTAATTGTTTGCGTCTCAGCATGGATCGGATGTGTACATGTCATATTAATAGTTAAGCTGCACGCTAACACTAACATGGGCCATTTTGAGCTCTTCATGAACACATCCTCCTAGCATTTTATCCTCGTGTTTACCGTAATTAAATTATGTAAAGCTAATCTTGCTTAGTCCACCAGAGCTTGATCAACGCTTGTGTTCCTTCATCACCTAAACCACGTTGATCAACCAGGGTTTCATATAATGCCTTGGCCTGCTTGGTTGCTGGTAAATCTAATTGCAATGCTTCAGCGGTTCGTAATGCAATCCGGAGATCTTTGAGAAAATGCTTGGCAAAAAAGCCGGGTGTGTAGTCACCCTTCAAGATCCGTGGACCGTAACTGCCCATACTAAAGTTTTCTGCAGCACCACCTTGCAAAGTTTCCATCACTTGTTTGAGGTCTAGCCCTGCAGCTTTAGCGTATACCAGTGCTTCCGTCATTCCCGTCATTGTGCCAGCAATCATGATTTGATTAGCCATTTTAGCGTTTTGACCAGCACCAGCCGGGCCGAAATAATGAACTTCTTTGCTAAATTCGGCAAACAGTGACTTCAAGCTGGTCAAATCGGCTTTCTCACCACCAACCATGACGGTTAGCTGACCGTTTTTTGCCCCAATGTCACCACCGGAAACGGGAGTATCAAGGGCATGAGCACCTAATTTATCTGCCGCCTGAGCGATTTTTTGATCGAGATCAGGACTGCTAGTGGTCATGTCAATTAAATACTGGCCGGAATGTGCAGTTTTAAAGATCCCTTCATCACCAAAGTAAACCTCTTCAACATCTTTAGGAAAACCGACCATTGTCATGATCACATCATTATTTTGGGTCAATGCTGCCGGAGAATCGGCCCACTGTGCACCTTGGTCTAATACGCTTTGTGCATGTGCTTTGGTCCGATTGTATACAGTCACTTGTTCACCATGTTTCAGTAGATTATTAACAATTCCAGTCCCCATAACACCCGTACCGATAAAACCGATTTTCATGATTGAGCTCCCCTTCTTGAATTACTACATCACTTATTATGCACTACAAAGGTCCTAATAGAAAGCCCTACCATTAGCGTGATAGAATCAATTGTGGAAGTTATTTTTTCTGAAGAAGGGATTACATTGCAGCAAACAAGTCATCGTTCAGATAAGTTTATCAGCAAAAAGATGTCATATGCTTTGCGTCATAACCCGGGTAAGTATGGACTGAAGCTGGACGAATACGGTTATACTGACCTCAATCAATTCTTGAAAGCAATGAATCGGGTCCACCATTTCGAACCGGCTTTAACCGAACCGGCTTTAACCAAAGAACGAATTGAAAGTATTATGGCCCACGCTGATAAGGAACGTTTCAAAATCAAAAACGGTCAGATTTGTGCCTTATATGGCCACTCCATTCCCGGTATTATTAAGCATCCGGCTGCCATCCCGCCGGCTATTTTGTATCATGGCACTGCTCGCCGATTCATCCCTAGCATCAAGAAATTGGGCCTCCTACCGATGCAAAGACAGTACGTGCACTTGTCAACCGATGTAGCGACAGCAAAGCAGGTCGGCAGTCGTCATGATAGCCATCCAGTCATTTTGACCATCAATACCAAACAAGCAGTTGCAGACGGAATTCATTTCTATTTTGGTAATAACCAGGTTTGGCTGGTCGATGAATTACCAAGTAAATATATTCACTTTCCAGAACAGCATTAGTTTGCTTCTCTATAATTCGTAAAGTCCCTAGCATCCGCATGTCGGAATACTAAGGACTTTTCTTTATATTAGCCGGTGTTTGGGAGATTTTTTCTAACTAATTTTAATGTTTTAGAACATGTGTTCTCATTAAACGATTCTTGTGTTATTCTATTAATGCAAACATGTGTTCGATATTGACGTTAAGATGGTGATGATTATGAACTATAACCACGAACCTACTGGTGTTTTTCTGTTAATTGATAACAAATCCTTTTATGCCACAGTAGAATGCACAATGCGCGGTTTAGACCCCATGACTACCCCTTTAGTTGTGATGTCAGAAGCAGCTAATACTGGTGGTGGCTTGGTGATGGCGGCCTCACCGACTGCTAAGCGCGATTTTCACGTTCGTAACGTTTTTCGGCAACGGAACTTGCCACGAGATGGTCGCATTATCGTTGTGCCACCGCGAATGAATTTGTATATCAACAAAAATCTGGCGGTTAATCAAATCTTCGCTGAATATGTTGGCCCAAAGGATCTGCTACCCTACTCCATTGACGAATCCATTTTAAATATCACTAACACTTGGCACCTATTTAGTAACAATATTTTAGATGTTATTCGTCAAATTCAGCATGAGGTAAAGTCTAAATTGGCATTAATAACCACTGTCGGCGTTGGTAATAACCCCTTGCAGGCTAAATTGGCACTGGATATTTACGCTAAGCATAATCGTGAATTTGTTGGCGTAATTACCAATCATACTGTTGAACAAAAGATTTGGCCGATTAAAAATTTAACGGATGTTTGGGGAATCAATCAACGAATGCAGGCGCGTCTTAATCATTTGGGGATTTATTCTATGTATCAACTTGCGCACTGCGATCCTTTTGAACTTCACGCAGCCTTGGGCGTAATTGGTGATCAGTTATACGCTACAGCTTGGGGCATCGATCGGACGGATCTGCATAGCACTATTCTGCGGCGTAGTCGTGGTGTCGGCAATTCGCAGGTGCTACCCCGTGATTACAATGATATCAATGAAATTGAGCTCGTTATTAAAGAAATTGGCGCTCAAGTAGCCTCACGTTTGCGTGCTCAAGGAAAGCAAGCAGCCGGCATCTACCTGTCAATCGGTTATTCGATCGGAGTGACCGACGCTGATGGCAATACTGGCTTTGCACACTCATTGAAATTGTCAGATGCTACGGCTGAAACTCAGGCCATTAACCAACAGTTAATTTATCTCTTTGAAAAATACTGGGATGGTCATGCCACCGTCCGCGAAATTGGTGTTTCTTGCACGCGGTTAGTGGATCGTTTCGGTGAACAACTCAGTATTTTTAATGATAGCAACTACAATCCTTTTCACTTAGAAGAAACGATGGATATCATCCGCCGGCGTTTCGGTAAAACCTCCATTTTACGAGCCAGCAGTTTACAGCGTGGTGGCACTTTTATTGCTCGAAGTGGTTTAGTTGGTGGTCACAATGGCGGCAATAGTTTGGAGTAATGGGGAAAGGAGTTTATTAATATGACCTTTTATGATACTAATCAAGCGGAGCAAGTTGCTGATGAATTCTTTCGGTTTTACTATCATGATCGAGGAAAAATGAAATGGGACGGTTATTTCTTATCTGAACATCAGGCGGCACTGAAAAAACATCATCAAGATTCAACAAAAGGCTTAGTTGACGAAAATTTTTAAAATGTCTATCTCAGCAGCATTTTCCTGCTAAATCTGTTAAAATAGTAAATGTAAGGGGCTATTAGTTCAGTTGGGAGAATGTCTGCTTCGCATGCAGGAGGTCGCGAGTTCGAATCTCGCATAGTCCATTCTGACAAAATTTTGAACAATCAGAGATAGACAAAGAAAGAGCCAATAATCGCCTTGTATCAACGGTTACTGGCTCTTTTATTTTTGCAAACAAACCACAAATGCTGCACAAGTTTTATCTTGTAAAAGTGGACGCTTACTTTCTTCCTTACCTCTGAGGTTTGAACACTAATTCCAAAATATTTAGCAATACCATTCATATACAATAACCAGTTTGTAAAGAGAATATCACTACAATTAAGACTCATATAAGCAAGTGGAAGGCTATAAAGAGTTGGTGATAAATTGCAAGCTCGTCTTTAATGGTTGATAATGATAAAAGTAGTGTCACACCAAATAAAAAAGCGGTTTGCAAACAAACCCTTGTGAGGCTCTAGATCAGCTTAATGTATTTGGCCTGTAACAATAAGTTGTTTGTTGCGTAAGCAAAGGAGGAACCAATTTGGCTCAGTTTAATCTTGAATTCGTCGAACATCTGCCGCTAAAAGAACGCGCCGCACTAGTATCCGGCAAAGACTTTTGGTTTACTGCTAAGGGTGACCAATATCCAGCTGTTCAAGTTTCCGATGGACCATCTGGATTGAGAAAACAAGCTAATCAAGCGGATGCCTTAGGTGTTAACCAATCAGTTGATGCGGTCTGCTTCCCCGCTTCATCCTTAACTGCCTGTTCTTTCGATGACGACCTTTTATATCATCTCGGGCAACAATTGGGCATTGCTGCAAGGGCCGAAAAGATTGCTGTTTTGTTGGGACCAGGCATCAACATCAAGCGGAGTCCCCTAGCCGGCCGTAACTTTGAATATTTCTCCGAAGATCCATTATTAGCTGGCAAAATGGGGACTGCCTATGTAAAGGGCGTTCAATCACAAGGTGTCGGCGTTTCTGTTAAGCACTTTGCAGCGAACAACCGTGAAAACCAGCTCTTTACTTCATCTTCCAACATTGATGAACGCACGCTGCGCGAAATTTACCTGGCTGCCTTTGAGCGGATCGTTAAGTTGGCCCATCCGGCAACCATCATGTGCTCATACAACAAGATTAATGGAACCCTCAATTCGCAAAACGAACGTCTGTTGACAAATATTTTGCGTAATCAATGGGGATTCCAAGGCCTAGTAATGTCTGACTGGGGTGCGGTCGCAGATCACGTGGCTGCGCTTAAGGCCGGCTTGGACCTGGAGATGCCTGGCAAAGGTAAATATTCGATTGATGAGATTGTTGATGCGGTCCGTGACGGTCGACTGGACGAAGCGACCCTTAACCGCTCTGTCCTGCGCGTATTAAAACTGGTCGCCAAGTTTGCTCATCCGAAATCACCAGCAGCAACCTACAATAAGGAACAACAACACGACTTCGCCCGCCATGTAGCCGATAACAGCATTGTCTTACTGAAGAACGAAGGCCAGTTGCCGCTGGACAATCATAATTCAGTTGCAATCATTGGTGAACTGGCTGCCAAACCACGGTATCAAGGTGGCGGTAGCTCACATGTTAACGCTCACCATGTAGTTACCCCGCTCGCCGCCGCCCCAAAGAACACACATTATGCTAAGGGCTACTCACTAGACGGAAATGATCGCGAGCAAGACATGGCAGCGGCCGTTAAACTGGCACAGCAATCCGACCAGGTTATCTTTTTTGCCGGTTTCCCAGAAGAAATGGAAACGGAAGGCTTTGATAAGTCGACGATCAGTTTGCCAGAAAACCAAACTGAACTATTGGAACGCGTTTCCATGGCCAATGACAATGTCACCGTTGTTCTGCAAAATGGTTCAGCCGTTGAAATGCCATGGGCAGACCAAGTGCCGGCCATTGTTGAGACTTACCTGGCTGGTGAGGCAGTCGGTGAAGCCACTTGGGACGTCTTGACTGGCAAGGTAAACCCATCAGGTAAGCTGGCCGAGTCCTTCCCATTACGCTTAGTTGACAACCCAACTTATGGCACGTTTGGTCGCGACTTACATAATGAAAACTACTCTGAAGGTTTAATGGTCGGTTACCGCTACTACGACCTGCACCACTACCCTGTGCGCTTCCCGTTTGGCCACGGCCTTAGTTACACCAGTTTTGACTATCGTGATTTATCCGTCACAGAAAGCAAAAACGATGTTACTGTGCGCTTTAAACTGACCAATACTGGCAAGTTAAGCGGTAAAGAGGTGCCACAGCTGTACGTCCGCAACCAGACTAGTCGCGTGGTCATGCCTGCACAAGAGCTGCGTGACTTTGTCAAAGTTGAATTAGCACCCGGAGAATCACAAACAATCGAATTCCATCTGAATCGTCGCGCCTTCAGCTGGTACAATCCAGAAAAACAGCAGTGGGAAAGTGATAACGGAACTTACGAAATTGCGATTGGCTCATCATCACGCGACATCCGCTTAACCAAGCACTTCAAGTTAACCATTGGCGAGGAGCCAACCGAGGCCATCAACACTGAATCTTATGTTGGTGACGTCCTCAATAGTCCAGACGACAAAGTACAAACAGCGCTTAAAAAATCCGGTTTGCAAAAAGTATTACAGCCGCTTGCTAAGAGTGACGGCAGCGCCATCTTTTTGAACATGCCCATTCGTTCATTGGTAATGATGGGGATCGATCCGGAAATCATCCAACGCTTCATCGAATTGACGAAATGATTCCTGATTTAAAGCAAAATTAAATAGCTGGCTTCAGTAATGGCTTCAAGTCCTTACTAAAACCAGCTATTTTTGTTTTTTTAGTGGTCAATCATCTTCATGTGGCATCAGACCATACAGGAGCCAACCAACAAAGACTACGCCTGCCCCTAAGTCGAGTGACAATAAACCACAAGAATACATGGAATAGATACTGTAGATCCCAGCTAACAAGGCGAGGAAGTTGGTGATTTTAAAATGCACGTTGTTGGTCGTCAAACCGGCCTGCAACTGCAGCTGTCGTGCGGCACCCATTGATAAAATATAAGGAACCAGGTTTGTGACAACCGCTAAATCAACCAGGTCATTAAATTGGGCATTTAAGTTCGGACTAATCGTCATCAAAGACAATAAAAGCTGGCCCATTAAGATGATCAGCATTCCCCACACTGGCGCCCCAAAGCGATTGCGTTTCCGAAAAATCTTGGGGAAGTAACCAGCTTTGGCGGATGACCGAAAGACCTCGGCCAGCGTGAACTGCCAGGTCAACAACGAACCCCAGCAGGAAAAGGTCAGCATGATCATCACAATCACGCCGATGGTTGGATTAAACATATAACTGAAGGCCGTTCCAAATGGTGCAGTGGATTTGACTAGACTACTGTTGTCCACAATTCCCTGGATCAAATTGGTTGAAGCAATGTAGATCGCACCGGCCGCAATCGTGCCGCCAATGATGGCAATCGGCACGTTTTTCTTGGGATCGTTGACTGAGTCTGAATTGGCGACAGCAGATTCCAAACCTAAAAAGGCCCACAGAGTAATCGGAATTGAGGCGCTGACACCTTTAAAGAGGCCGAAATGGTGCGGGTTCCATGATTGAATATAGGTGTGCGAATTGAAAAAGAACCAGCCAATGGTGCATAGGAGCAGTACGGGAATAATGACGCCCCACACAGTAATGGAACTGATGATCCCAGTATTGTGTGACCCAAAGAAGTTGGCCACCATACTGATCGCTAAGACTGCCATAGCGGCAATGGCGACCCGTTGCGGTGACAGATTAATGCCCAGCGCCATTTCTCCATAGCCGACGATCGAAACGGCCATGGCAGTATTGGCTAGGAGGAGCGAGATGGCATAGGTGAAATTCGCCATCATATTGCCACTGCGGCCAAACGCGTACTCGGCATAACCACCCATGCCGTTTTGGGTATTGTCAGTTAACATGCCACACCGCGCAAATACGTAGGCCAGGCAAAGGGCACCCGTTAAAGTTACCAACCAGGAAAGCACCGACATGGTCCCCACTTCGGCTAGTTTGGATGGCAGCATGATAACGCCGGATCCAATCATGTTAACTGTAGTAATAATTGTTAATTGGAATACCGTCATTTTCTTTTCGTCAGCCATCAGACCACCTCTTTTGCCATTCACCGGCCCAGCACATGAAATTTTCCATCGACCAGTCTGACACATTTATTGATAATTTTATTATAAACTAGTTTTGACCACGCTTACATATTAAAGAAGAGGACTAATCGAAAAAATCAGTCCCCTTCTTCCTTATGTTTAACAGGTTGGATTATCAATCAACGTTTAACTCACCCGTTGAGTACAGAACGGCGTCACCAGCCATTGAAACTCGTTCTCCAAGATCTTCACAGTAAAGAACTCCTGTCCGCTGGGAAGCTTGAAAGGCAGTGATCTTAGTCTTGCCCAGCTTTTGCGCCCAGTAAGGGACAATTTGGCAATGGGCACTTCCACAAACAGGATCTTCAGGAACGGCTAATTTAGGAGCAAACGATCTTGAAACACAATCATATTGCGGGTCATCGCTCTTTGCCGTGATGTTTTGCAACAATCCTGGTAATTTAGCCAACGCCTTTTGACTCGGCTGACAATTTTGCACATCCGCGGCCGTTGGCAAAACACAAAGCAGGTCACGGTCTTGATAGGCAGCGATTGGCTTAACACCGAAGACCTGTGTCATTTCATCCGTCACTGGCACCGCTTTTAGTTGATAACTCGGGAAGTTCATCTGATAGCGGCCATTAACTTCTTCAACCGTCAATTCACCGCTTTTAGTCGCAAATTTGACGATTTTAGTGCCCGGATTGCGGAATTTGAAAACCAGAAAGCCTGTCGCTAGGGTCGCATGACCACACAGGTTAATCTCACCACCCGGCGTAAACCAGCGCAAGTCGTATTCGTCGGCACTCTTCTGAACGGCAAATGCGGTTTCGGACAGACGATTTTCGGTAGCGATGGCCTGCATCATTGAGTCAGTGGGAAAGTGATCCACGAAACAAACATCGGCCGGGTTGCCTTTGAATAACTCACTCGTAAAGGCATCAACATGGTACATCTTCATTTTTGCGACCTCCTTAGTTCTTTCACCTATGATCATATATCAGACCAATAATAAAATTAATGATGTCAGTTTAAAAGACTATTTAACATAATTTTATTACCGTTAACTAACGAATTACTTGCTGAATCGCCGCGCTTTCATTAAAATAAATGCTATTACGTTCTTGGAGTGATGAAAATGTTATATGATGCAGCGCTTGTGCTTGAGGGTGGCGCAATGCGGGGCAATTATTCCACTGGAATTACCGATACGTTTTTAGCCCACCATATTGAATTTAAGAGTGTCATTGGTGTTTCTGCAGGAGCTCTGTGTGGTGCCCAATTCGTTGCCAAACAATATGGGCGGATGTTGCATGTCAACACCCACTATCGCAAGGATCGCGATTACATTTCGATGTGGAACCTCTTCATGAAGAATCAGGACATTTTGAACTTAGACTTCCTATTCCAAGATCACGGTTGGGATTGGAACAACTATGACGAAGCAGCCTACCGTCGTTCCCGGTCTAATTTCAGTATCGTTGCGACCCGGTTGAACACGGGAAATGCCGTTATCTTCACGAACCCAACCGGTCAGGACTTGGTCAATGACCTGAAAGCATCGTGTTCAATGCCCTTCCTAATGGAACCACAGGAAACCTCCGCCGGCCCATGCATGGATGGCGGGGTTGCGGATTCAATTCCTTATAATGTTGCCAAAGCACAAGGTTACCAGAAATTGGTCGTTGTGCGGACCCGTCCACACGATTACCACAAACACTTAAGTGGCCGGTTGGTTAAGCGGATGTACCACCATAGTTTCAAGGGCTACCCATCCTTTGCCAAAACCGGTATTAATCGACCACGCACTTACAACCACCAAGTCAACGTGGTTAATCGCAAGACGAAAAATGGCGAGTGGTTCACCTTTGCTCCGGATAATCTGGTGAAGGTGGGTCGGTTGGAATCCGATACCAAAAAACTGGAAGAGCTTTACCATCAAGGCCAGGCTCAAGCCGAAAAAATGCTGCCAGATATGCTGCAATACCTGGAAAAGTAGGTGCCAACATGAAGAAAGTTGTATTTGTGGCTGCAAAGCGAACCCCGATTGGTAAGCTTGGTGGCAGCTTGGCATCCTTGTCGGCGGTTGACTTGGGTGCTATCGCCATCAAAGCAGCTCTGCAGGAAGCTCAATTAACTGGGAAACAAGTTGAGGAAGTGTTCTTTGGCAACGTTTTGCAGGCTGGTAACGGTCAAAACCCAGCCCGCCAAGCAGCAATTCATGCCGGCTTGCCGTTCGCTGTTCCGGCTACGACCATCAATGACGTCTGTGGTTCCGGCATGCAGGCCATCCGATTAGCGGCCTGGTCAATTATGACGGGGCAAAATCAAGTCGTTGTCGCTGGCGGAATGGAGAGTATGTCCAACGCTCCTTACCTCCTGCCCAAGGCGCGATTTGGTTACCGTTTCGGCAATGACACCTTGATTGATTCGCTGTATCATGACGGATTGGAGGACGCATTTTATCATTACCCAATGGGCCAAACGGCGGAGAACTTGTTGGCCAAGTACCCATTGAGCCGTGAAGCACTCGACCGCTTTGCTTTGCGCAGTCACCAACTAGCTGGTCAAGCCCAGCAAGCAGGTGCTTTCCATGATGAAATGGTCCCAGTCACCGTTAAGGATCGCCATGGCAAAACAACCGTTATTGATCGGGATGAAAATGTCCGAAACACCGACATGGAGCAGTTAAGTCGCTTAAAGCCAGTGTTCAAGCCAGATGGTCAAGTGACTGCCGGCAATTCGTCCAGTTTGAACGATGGCGCAGCTGCGGTTGTCATAACCAGTGAAGATTTTGCTGAGGAGCAACACCTGCCAATCCTGGGCTATTTGAGTGCCAGCAGCATTGTCGGGGTGGACCCACAGATCATGGGAATTGGTCCCCTGCCCGCATCGCAGAAACTGCTTAAAGAGGAACAATTGACAATGGAGCAAATCGATTGTGTCGAGCTAAATGAAGCCTTTTCGGCACCGACACTAGTTGTGATCCAGCAGTTAGGCGTTGATGAGCGAAAAGTCAACCCTCGTGGCGGTGCCCTTGCACTTGGCCATCCGCTGGGAGCTTCTGGCGCCCGGATTATCGTCACCCTCTTGCATGAAATGAACCAAAATCATTGGCACAAGGGCTTGGCAACCCTCTGCATTGGTGGCGGAATGGGCGCGGCCTGCTTAATCGAAAGTTAAACAATCAAAATAAACGTGCCATATAAGTGCCACACTTATATGGCACGTTTTTTTATTACATCCATTTAGTTTTCGCCACTGATCAATCCCAACTTATTTGTCACGATAATAATTGTTTTATTATCTTAAATACTTCATAATGGATATAAACTATTACAAAGGAGATTATTTATGAAAACCAATCGGGCCAAATTAATGGTACTAATTGCGGTTGCCTGTGTCGCTGCCATCTGCCAGTGGCTGTTGGGACAACCGTTATGGGCGCAGGTGATCAACACAGTTGCCGGAAGCTTGATTGCCCTCGCCATGCTGGTGGACATGATCAAGAAGCTGCGCAACGGCGATTATGGTGTGGACCTGTTAGCGATTACCGCCATCGTCGCAACCTTGGCCGTTCAAGAATACTGGGCAGCAATGGTGATTTTACTGATGCTGGTCGGTGGTGACTCACTGGAAGATTATGCCAACCATAAGGCCCACAGCGACCTGCAATCATTACTGGACAAGGCTCCACAAAAGGCACATCTGACCGTAGATAACGGTGTGCAAGATGTACCCGTCGATCAATTAAAGGTTGCTGATCAGGTAATTGTCCGCCCTGGTGAACTGATTCCTGTCGACGGGACGGTGCTCACTGGTGAAAGTACAGTGGACGAAGCTGCCTTAACCGGTGAATCGGTTCCGCTTACCAAACGAAAGGGTGATCAAGTATTATCTGGATCAGTCAACGGGGACGGTCGGTTAACGCTCACTGTTGACCGTACAGCGGCTGATAGTCAATACCAGCAGCTGGTTAACCTCATCCAACAGGCCGAAGAAAAACCGGCCCACTTTGTTCGTTTAGCTGACCGTTATGCCCTGCCGTTTACAATTATCTCGTACATCATTGCCGGCATTGCCTGGTGGCTGTCAAAGGATCCAGTCCGTTTCGCCCAGGTGCTGGTGGTGGCCTCCCCTTGTCCGTTGATTTTAGCGGCGCCCATTGCCTTCGTATCAGGTATGAGCCGCAGTTCAGCTGATGGTGTGGTCATCAAGACCGGTGACATTATCGAAAAACTGGCCGACGCTCAATCAGCTGCATTCGACAAAACGGGGACGTTGACTAAAGGTTCGTTAACCGTCAGCAAGGTCGTCACCGAAGAAGGCATTAGCCCGCAAACACTGCTGCAATACGCCGCCAGTGCGGAACAAAGCTCGGGACATATCCTGGCACGGTCGATTGTTGATAAGGCAAAAGCCGATAATTTGCCGCTCCTGGACCCGAGTGACATGCAAGAAGTGACGGCTAAAGGGGTTATTGCGACGATCGATGGCCATGAAGTCAAAATCGGTAAACTGCAGTTTGTGACTGAGTCCAATCAAGTTTCAGCAGTGGCCAAAACCGCCTCGTACGTGAGCGTCGACGGCCAGTACTGGGGCCACATTGAACTGGAAGACGAGGTTCGTCCGGAAGCCGCCCAAACGATTCAACGACTGAAACATTATGGTGTCCGAGAAATCATCATGATTACCGGGGATCAACTTTCGATTGCTCAACGAATTGCGCAGCAAGTTGGAATCACTAAGGTTTTCGCCGACCTCTTGCCTGGCGATAAAATCACCCACTTTCAGCAGCTGCCCGAAGATGCCCGTCCAAGTATCATGGTTGGTGACGGGGTCAACGATGCTCCGGTGCTGAAAGCTGCTGATGTCGGAATTGCGATGGGTGCGCACGGCTCGACTGCGGCCAGCGAATCCGCGGATGTGGTCATTTTGACCGACAACCTAGAGAAAGTCGCTGATGCGGTAGGGATTGCCGAAAGAACTCTGCGGATCGCTAAACAAGCCGTGCTCATTGGAATCTTTGTCTGCATTGGCTTAATGCTGATCTGCAGCACCGGTTTTGTACCCACGATTATTGGTGCCTTATTACAAGAAGTCGTCGACACCGTTTGTATCCTGTGGGGGTTGCGTGCTCGCCGCGCATAGTTCAAATTCGACGCAAAAAAATGCCGTCAGTTGCGGAATTACCCGTGCTGACGGCGTATTTTTTACTCATGGTGCCAGAGGTGACGCCAGTGGAAATGACGGAGGCCCAAGATTTTATTCATTGGGATCGACTGCATAACGGTCGTTAATAGGATCAGTAGCGAGCCAAAGATAGCGGCTACCGTCAAGCGCGTCCCCAAAAGTGTCACGGCCAAGATGGTTGCGACCAAGGGCTCAAAGGCACTCAAAATGCCCGTCACGGAAGGTGCAACGTAGCGGATGCTCTGCAGGAACAACGTGTAGGAGAACATAGTACCAAAAACGATAATGTAAACGATTAGCCACCATTGACCAGTTGTCAGGCTTGGCCAACCATTCTTGATCAACACTGGCAGCATGATGATTCCGCTTACCAGCATCGCCAAGCCGCAAACGGCCAAAGCGTCAAACTTCTTCAGTAGTGGTGCCGGCAGCATGGTGTAAAAAGCGGCGGCAAAGGCACACCAGACACCCCAAAAGATCGCGGTCGGCGTCAATGTTAGTGTGCCAAAGTGGCCGCCAGTCACCAGATAGAAGGTCCCCACTAACGCCACCAAGATGGACAAGCAGTCGATCCGCCGCGGCCATTTATGGCTAGCGAGTGAGATCCACACGATGATGATCACCGGCTGCAAATATTGAATGACCGTCGCCGTGGGGGCATTACTGTACTTAACCGCCAGAAAATAGGTTAACTGCGAATTCAGCATCCCAAATATCGAGAATGCAACCAGCATCTTCAAATTGCTTTTGGAATGGATCAATTCATGAATTTGATCAGGCGACTTCCATAAGCTCCAAAGAGTGAGTAAAATTCCCGCCGTTAACAGTCTCAAAGACACTAACCAAGCGGTATTGATCGTGGTATTGGAAAAGAGATATTGGGCTGCTGCACCAGATCCGCCCCAAAGCGAGGCACCGCCAGCAGCGAACAGAATCCCCTTCAACTGTTTTGACACTTACGAAACCTCCTCAAATCGTTTAAGCATATTTATGGGCTAACTTACCACACAAAGCTGCGACAATCGCGCCTAAAAGGTCATCAATGAAGGTATTGACATGTTTGGTATCACGGTCATACTGTCGGATGATACCATTTTTAACCCGGTCCATGTAACCAAAGTTGGTCACCCCGATCGTGCCATAGATCTCGGCAATCTGGATAGCGAGTGCCTCATCGACACCAAAGACTCCGGCATCGTTTTTTATGATCGATTCCAGCGGCTCCTTAATCTTGCCTTCTTGGCACAAGCGGTCCAACTCCAAGGCCACCATCGCATTATTGAGCAATTCACGTTTATGCAGGACTTGGATCAAGTTCTCATAACACTCATCGACGGTCAAGTTAGGCAGAAACTGTGACTGCAGATTATATGCCATCTGGGCCAGGTCGTGCAAGTGGACACCACGGTCATGCAGAGTATCGACAACGAAATTGAAGGCCTTGGTATCAGGGTACTTAAAGTTTTTACTCAACATGTTATTTCCTCTTCTTTTCTGCGTTGACACTTGCTAATAATTTTGCCAATTTATCCCGATGTGCCTGCGACAACTTCTCCAAAGCGACCTTCAAAATATCGGTCTGATTGGTGACCAAGTCTCTGATCAGGTTGATTGTCATCTTCTGATAGGCGGCTTTGTTATCATCCACCGTGGCATCAGATTCAACCAATCCCTGACTGCCGTCGATTACGGAATCATGGTAGACCTTGAAGTCATCATCGGTCCAAAGCTTAATGCCCATGATGTACTGGCCCATCAAGTCAAATGCACGAAGATAAGTGACTGCCGCCTGCTGATCATTCTGCGGCATGTTAGCCATTAGGTAGGAGCAAGCCGCCGTCAAATCGTCACAAATCGTCAGCGGGTGCTTGCTTAACAGATAATGGTTTTGGAAATCATCAACGACCTTCAGCACATCTGCTAAAGTCTCCTTGTCGATCGATTGACTCAACCAGTCCTTGAATCCCGCCATAAAATGCGCATTCAACTCGCGAATCTGCTGACAAGCTTGTTTAAACCCTGGTTGTTTGGGGGTCAGAGAACGTTGCTCAGCCCACTGATCGTAAGCAGCGCGTAACTTACTAGCGTGGTCCCCTCTTTCGGCGGCCACAGTGATCTCCTCATTGACTTTTTCAGCAAGCAATTCGCTAGGTTGTTGGTTAGGCAGGCAGGTTGCTTTCGTTGTCAATTGATGCCCCAAGTTGACCAAATCCTGCATCAAGCGCCCCTCTTCCTGATCGTGAACTAAGTCAATCGTCTGTTCAGCTAGAAGTGATCGGTACTCTTGGTAGGCTTTTTCAACCATAAAGTTCGTGGTCAGATTGGGTTCAAACTTTTCTCCACTCAAGCAGGCATCGATGTAGGTACGCGCCTTCTCGCGGTTGACCCGGCCTAAAGCCAGTTTCTGCAATAGTACTTCCTGGAAGACCATCCGGACATCCACCCGCAAGAAGTCAATTCCCGGCACCACAATGGGCGTCAAGGTGGCCTCGTTGACAAACAAGACCATGTCCATGTCCTTTAACTGGGCCGGCTTAACGTACCAATTAAGTAAGGTCGAACTGCTTTTGGCCTTCTTCTGGCTCGCGTGTTCGATGGGCTTTTCAGGCCAGTGAATCTTTAATTGTTGAGAAATCTTCAGCATACAATCACCTGGCTACTTCTTTTGGTTCAAACCTTGCCGGATCAACTGTTTAGCGGCTTCAGCAACCGTCAATTCATGATTCTTGGCGTACTTCTCTAGGCGTTTATACAATGCCACGTCTTCAACCCCGCGCCAGATTAGGCCCGTAACTTGTCCGTGTTCTTTTTTCAATCCAATGACCTCCTTACTGCTTGTTCCACAAGACCTTCATCAGCCGGCTCAAAATCTCTTTCCGCTGATGAAGCTGTGAATGATCGGTATGTTTAAAAATGTGTTCATGATAATCAACCTTCTGCCCTAACAAGAGGGTTTTCAGCATTTGCGATTGGACATGGGGAACGGCGCCATCCGTCCCCTTTTTCGTTTGGCCCATCCAGTTGTCGATTTGCTTAATACTGGTCAACGAGTGCCGATCGATTGCGTCCTCGAGCTGGGTGAAGTTTTGATCTTGAGAACGATGGACCAAAAGCGGTGTGTAGCGTGTCTTGCGGCCAAAACTCTCATCAACTGGCACCCCTAGTAAGATCAAATGCAGAACTTTCACGTCTTTTTGCAACTTGGGCGAGCGCAGATAGGCATGGAAAAACTCGGTGCCGCCATAGGAATGGGCAACCACGTTCATCTTGTTGATGTGGTAATCGTCGTGCAGCATAAACATCACCCGGCGCAGTTGCTGGGTCTGTTTCTCATAACCGCTAGTGTAGTTCCAGATATATAAGAGCTGGATGATTGGATTGTGGTGGTTCAGGCTCCCTTTGACAATCACTCGGCCATTTGGTGCCACCCAGATGGTCATTGCTTTTTGCGCCACATCACCCTTCTGTGCCCGGTGAATCAGCCGCTGATAGGTCCAGCTATTGCCGCCCCAACCCGGGATCAACAGAGTCGGTGTGGCAGAATAGTTGACGTTGGTGCGCTTAGCCGGAATGGTGTGGGACTGGGCGCCCTTTAACAGGTAAAGCTGCAGGGCCAATAATATCAGGACAATGACGATCAAAATTCTTAAGAGGTGATGCCCCCATTTAATTTTCATCCGCACACCCCCTCTGCGCATGTTAAATTAGCCAAACAGTCGTGCCCAGAAGCCACGTTTCTTCTTTGGTTTCGGTGTTTCGGCGGCCTTTTCTTCTTTTTCAGCTGCTTTATCGTCTTCGTCATTTGTTTGGTCATTATCGGCGTCAGCAACGGGCTCCAACTGTGGGTTCTCAATGCCGATCCAGTTATAGAAAGCTGGGGCCTTGATCTCAACAAATTTACCGTTCTTCCCGTTGATCCCGTCAACACAGAGTTCCACTGGCAGCGCATTCCGATATTCCTCAACCGAATCGCTGGAAAAGCCGTTGAAAGTCGTTAACTTAGTGATGTCAAAGAGCAGGCTGTTCTTATCCTTTCTGAAGAGGAAGTCCTTCTTCTGCGTCAGGTAGAGCTTAGCCCACTTATTCCGCGCGTTTTCACCAAAGTCATCGCACAAGCTGTCGGAAAAGTAATCCGGAATCGGCATGTCGGCTAACTGGTAGTAATAACGGAAAATTCGCCGGGTCATCGCCAAGAAGTCCAGCTGGCCGGTATTCTTGTCGAACATCCGCCAAGGCGTGCTGTCATCTTCCAGGTAGTTGGCCATCCGCACAACAAAGTCCTTGAAGAGTGTGTTGTCCAGTTTCTCACGGACACCGTAGATATACTTGGCCGCCTCACCCTTCTTGGCACTGTCGATAACCTTATCCAGTTGCAGATAGTAAGTCCGCCGTGCGGTTTCCCGTCGCATAGTGAAGCCCGAATTGTAGTTGGTCGTCCCAATCAATGGAGCAACGGGCTTAGGGCTGTTAACCAGTTCGTTAGTCGTATCAACGATCAAGCGCCGACTGTATTGCGGCTGCTGGAAGAAGTACGGTTCAATTTCATCGACTAAGACTGGGTAAGTACTCCCCTGCATCATGTAGCTTTGCAGTGCCTGCATGGTCTTGGCCTTACGCTGGGGAGCGTCAACTGGGTAGATCGTCCCAAAGTCAATCATTGATTTGGACGTATTCCAGGTCAACTGGTTGATGATCCGTAGCAAGGTTGACTTGCCAGAACCGGCACTGGAGCCCAGGATTAGGAAGTTTGGAATATCGTTCCCATCTTCTGGGTTCAAACTGGCCTTTTGCCGGATTTCCCACAAGAATGGCGCTGTAAAGGCATACATGATGGCTTCGTAATAACGTTTGCCATAATCAGCAGTGAAATCAACGACGAACTGCTGGTAACCGCGGATGACGGCCTCAATTTGCTGCAGGCCTTCCTTGATTTGCGAAACGGTGGCTAACTTACCGAACGGAATCGGATAGGTACCAGCGTCATTTGGCGTGTACAGACCAGTCTGATTATGGGCAATATTCCGTTCAAGGGGCCGGTCATAAAGGAAGGTGGTGTACTTCTTCTCCACTGCCAAGTCTTGCGGTGAAACAGAGGATTGCAGGGCATGTTGCACCCGCTTGCTAATCTGCTCACGATCCTTAATCTTTGGATGAGCGGCACGCGGGGAAACGGATTCCTTTTCCAACATCAAAACAGTGTCTCGCTGCTTAATTGCCCGCTCTTCCATTTCGGCATCATGCGTCCGGTTAGCGGTGACATTCCGCATTGCCAACGTGGCCTGCGGATCAAGTAGCTGCTTATCCAGTTGCCGCTGAACGTCATCAACAATCAGGTTGGTCATTTCCCGTTGCACAATCTGATCCGTCTCCTCATTGGATAAGATGATGACACTATCGTTGTTGCCATTGGCCGCCCGGTTGGCCTTCAATTGCTTCTCCGCAACGGTTAGCAATTCGTTGGTGAAGTAAGGCTGGACAACTGGCCGGATATCCTCTTTGAAGTGGTGGAGCAGGTTGCCATACAGTGGATCGTTATCGAAAATCAACACTTCCTCGAACCGGTTGGCTGCCGCATCAAAGGATTCCTTCGTCAGATTAATCGAACCCAAAATAACCCGTGTATTGCCAGTAACCAGGTTGGCTAAAAGATAGAAGCGCGAGTGCAAGAGCTGGGTCGGTGCAATTTCGAGCTTCAGCACCCCTGCCAGCGCAGTCAGTTGCAGCTGCGAACTCAAGCCTTGAAAGAGCTTGATAGCCTCCTTATTGGCCGTATTCAACAGTGCATCCGCCAAAGCGCCCTTCGTCACGTTTTCGAGGTTGCGTAAATGTTGATGAGTCGGCAGGTTGCCCAAGGCTAATTCAACTTGGACAAAGCCGCTTAAGTATTGATTGATGAAATCGGCACTGATTTGGCCGGTGACCCCGATCATTTGGGGATATGATTGCGCATCAAAAATTTCTTGAATGGACATCTGCGCGTCTTCATGGTTATGCACCACATGAATCCGCTTGTCGTTAATATGTGTTTTTACTGGATCTCCAGTCGACATTTGTTTGATCTCCTCATTCTTTTCAGTATAAATACATACATAGTATATTTTCGGCTATTTGACCACTCTTTGCAAGCTTTGAGCGGCTTCTCAACCCTAACTTGGCAGATTCCGGACAATTGTCAGTCAAATTAATTTAAAATTAGGATTGACAGATAAATATTAAAATGCTTTAATAAAAACAATCAATTAACGAAAGGACGTTGTCAAATGCGATTATTTAGCTCAACACACAACTCGTATTATTACGGCTATGCTTATTCAGCGTAGGCCTGTACCACTTAGGTGCGGACCGACAGACGTTCGCGCCTAAGCAGAGTTGTATTTGAGCATGGCTTTGCTAGGTGTTTTCAATCTAGTATGGCCAATCATTTGAATGAGTCCGTTAAATACGCCAACTAGATTGAGCAATGTCTGAGTCTAGTTGGCATTTTTGTATTTTAAAAAGGATTGGTTAAAATGAGTATTTTCAAAAAATCAGCAAATCAAAAGCAAGAAGAACCCGATCTGAGCTTTGGTGAAAGCTTGATCGTCTTAATTGTTATCTTATGTATCTTAGGCTTCTTAATTATCATCAAGCACCAAGCTCCACAAGCTCCTCTGTTCATCGCGTTTACTTTTCTGGCCATCTACGGCAAGGTCCGGGGCTTTAGCTGGGACACCGTCATGAACGGAATGCGCAGCGGTTTGAAAGCTGGTGTCGACCCCTTGATCATCTTCCTTTCAATCGGGGTCTTGATTGCCACCTGGATCTTCTCGGGCACGATTCCAACCATCATGTTCTTTGGTTTTAAGATTATCTCCGTGAAGTTCTTCCTTCCAACCGTCTTCCTGGTTTGTACTTTGGTTGGGGTTGCCTGCGGGAGTTCCTTCACGACCGTGTCAACGATGGGGATCGCCTTCATCGGGATTGGGGCAACCCTGAAGATCAACCCTGGCTTAACCGCCGGCGTCATCGTTTCCGGTGCCTTCTGTGGTTCCAACATCTCGCCCCTGTCCGGAACGACCAACCTGGCTGCTAGCGTTGGGGAGATCAGCATTTACGAACACATCCGTTCCCTCTTGGTTACCGATATCCCTGCCTGGGCCGTCTGCATGGTCGTCTACACCTTCTTGGGCCTGAATTCAAAGTCTGTCAGCCTGGATGCCGTTCACCGCATGATGGATGGTCTGCAAAAAGGTTTCTGGATCTCCGGCTGGGCGATGTTGCCAGTAGTTCTGCTGATTGTGTTGGCCGTCTTACAAGTTCCCGCAATCCCATCATTGGGTCTGGGTTCCCTTTTTGCCGCTGGCTTAGGCTGGTTCCATGCACCATCCACCAGCATCAGTAGTATCACCAAGACGATTTTAAACGGTTTTGTTTCTCACACCGGCAATAAGACCATCGATGCCCTCTTGTCCAAGGGTGGTATCGCCAGCATGCTGACATCTCTGGCACTGATCGTCTTTGCCTTGGCGTTAGGTGGTCTCTTGATCCGCTTTAACATCATCGGTGCCATTATCAACCACCTGTCTGGCATTACTAAGAGTTCTGGTCGTTTAACCTTTGCCACTGCCTTGACTTGTATCGGGGTCAACCTGGTCGTTGGTGAACACTACCTTGCAATCATCCTGCCTGGTCAATCCTTTGTTCACTCATTTGACCGTTTGAAACTGCCACGTAAATTCATGACCCGGGTCTTAAATGATGCCGGGGCGGCGGTCAACGCCATCGTCCCATGGTCCGTTTCAGGGGTCTTCATCTCAGGTGCTCTGCAGATTGATCCATTGAAGTTCATTCCATGGGCCTTCTTCCCATTCTTAGTCACCATCTTCAGCATCATTGCCGGCTGCTTGATCAAAGCAAAGCCACAAGCAATCGCTGATTAAAAAAGAAAGCAGCTGTGTCAACAATTGACACAGCTGCTTTTTTGCTTAAATTTGCTTACTTTAATAAGAAATCGCCCACTAATTTAATGATTTCTGGCCGCTTGGGACCGTCAAACAAGTGGCCTTCGCCTTCAACCAAGTGCATTTCGGTTTGTGGCATGATCACGTTGTACTTTCGTGTGGCATCTGGTGAAACAACTTGGTCAGCCAAACCATGGATGAGCAGAGCTGGATGGTCAAAATGTTGAGCCGTTTCATAGATAGGCATTAACTGAGCCGTCCGGAAATATGCGCCACCCACTGCAAAGCCATGAACGTTGACGACATCTGGGATATGGTTCGGGTCATATTGACTACCCTGGCAAATCCCCTGCAAAGCATCCGTCTTCAAAGTTGCGGCTGGTGCCATCAGCACTAACTTTTCTAACACATCGCGGTAGTAACCGGCGAGCATTGACGCAACTACTCCGCCCTGCGAATGGCCAACCAGGTAAATATGCTTGGCGTGCATGACGTTTCGTACATAATTAATGATTGCAATTCCGTCTTGAATCTCGGAGAAGACGGTCATGTCGGTGAAGTTCCCGTCACTCTTGCCACAACCGTCAAAGTCAAAGCGGATGGTTGCCAGGCCGCGATCATTGAGGTTATGCGACAAAGCATACAGAATCTTACTATCGTTGTAGCCCAAGTCCCCCTTAAAACCGTGCATTAAGATGGCGACCGTGTCGTTTTCAACGGTTGACGTGCCCTCCAGCAAACCATGTAATTTCAAATTGTCACGTTTGATGTCAATTTCCATTCGAATCACCTCTGCATCATTTTATCAGATAAAAGTACGATCACGCTCCTGATCTCTTGTTGTTTTTCCAAAAATGTTGTTATAGAGTGAGAGAGTAACTATTTGAAGAGGAAGTCGAAATTATGAATAAGAAACACGTTGCAATGTTAACCGTTGCTGGTCTCTGCCTTGCCTTGGCAGGTTGTGCCAGTCAAAGCTCACCTACGAACAGCGGCAATTCGTCCAGCCTGCTCGCCAGCAAGTCCAGCGAAAAGATCAGTGCTGACAACCTGACCCCACAAGAAATGGTCAGCGTCGTTACCACTTACGCCGGCAACAAATACGGCAAGGATTGGGCTTCCACGGCTAAAGCTGCCCACAAGTCTAGTCTGCAAGTCGACCTCTACAACGCCGACCGTTACGATTTAAGCGACAAGGGTCAAGGGGTGGCCTACAACGTCCGTGCCGACCAACAATCATCCAAGTTGGTTTACACCGTTAACGACAACAACGTCACCATTTTTAGCAACGCATCCAAGAATCACGCTGCTAAAAAGTTAGGAACCGTCAGCCGCAAAACAATGGTCAACTACCTGAACAACAAGGGTCAAAGTTCTTACGCTAAGCAATTGGCTAAGAATGCTCAGGTTAACGACAAGCGTAATGGCGGCAGTTCTTCTAGCAGTTCGTCAACCACTAAGACCGGCAAGTATGGTAACGAAGGAGCCGTAAACGTTCCTGCAGACATGCAAGGTACCTGGTACAGCAAAGATGGCAAGGTTACTTTTGGGAAGAATAGCGTTACCATCGATGGCGAAAAGGGTTATCTGTTCAGACAGTCCAAAGAATTTGGTGAGAATAATGACAACTACACCAGTAAGTCAATTATCGACGCCACTAAGGATTGGTTCCGCACATCTTTCTTTGACGATTACGGTATGCACTGGTTAAACATTCGAGGATGGACCCAGAGTGCCGGTGATGGTGCCTCCTTCGCCGTTCACTATGAAAATATCGATGGCCATTCAGTTAAAATTCTGGTTCAAGGCGGCGGTGCTGAACAATGGGTTGACACGATTTACTACCAGTCACCAGACCTGGCTCAGCAATACGGCAACCACAAATTCGAAGACTTGCATTACCGCGATGATGATTAGTTAAACAGCACTAATCGCTAATAGATTTAATGGAGGCGGTTTATGATGAAGACAGTCACGATTAATCAGCAAACAATGCCGGCAGTTGGTATTGGGACCTGGCACATGGGCGATTCAGCCGCCAGTCATAAAGACGAGGTTGCCGCTATTCAGGCCGCCATCAATGCTGGAGCAGTCGCCATTGATACCGCTGAAATGTACGGCAATGGTCGTTCTGAACGCTTAGTGGGTGAAGCAATTCACCCATTCGACCGTCAACAGCTATTCTTGATCGATAAGGTGCTTCCTAGCAATGCCAGTCATGCCCGTCTCGAACAGAGTCTGGACCGCAGCCTCAATTTAGTTGGTACCGATTATTTTGATCTTTACCTTCTCCACTGGCGCAGCGGCACTATTCCGTTGGCGGAAACGGTTGACGAACTCGAACGCATGCAGGCCAAGGGCAAGATAAAATCCTGGGGTGTCTCTAATTTTGACACTAGTGATCTGGAAGAACTCTGGCAACTGCCTGCAGGCGATCATTGTGCTGCCAATGAGGATCTGTACAATTTAGACGAACGCGGAATCGAATTCGATTTGATTCCTTGGCAAGCACATCACCAACTGCCGCTGATTGCCTACTCTCCCTTAGCCGAGGCCGACACCATTTCGGGTCAGTTGAGCCATAATAAACTATTAAAGGAATTGGCCAGCAATCATCATGCCAGTGTCTACCAAGTTATGCTGGCTTGGACCATCCGCAATGGTAACGTCTTAACCATTCCGAAGGCCGGCCAAGTCCAGCACGCTCTAGACAATGTCAAAGCCGGTGAGATCACTTTCAGTGAGGACGAATTGGCTGCATTAACGCAGGCATTCCCGAAACCTAAGCGCAAGCAATCATTAGCAATCATCTAAGTAATCACGTCTGATAACACAAAACGGACACCGAAACTGGTTAACCACCAGCTCAGGTGCCCGTTTTTCTGTCTAAACTGATTAATGATTAGTGAATCATAACTTGGAGCAGTGATGCGGCTAAGCCCCCTGCCAGTGGACCCAGCATGGGAACCCAAGAATAGGCCCAATCGGCACTCCCCTTGTGCGGCAGCGGGACGATGGTATAAGCAATCCGCGGTCCCCAGTCACGCGCCGGGTTCAAGGCAAAACCAGTAGTGGTCCCCAAACCGGCACCAATGAGGAAGATGACCAGGCCAACGACAAATGGCTTAAGTCCTTGAGTGAAGTTCCCCAAGTTCAGCATGATCAACACCATCATAAAGGTCGCAAAGAATTCCGAGAAGAAGTTGAAGAATGGTGAACGAATGGTAGGCACAGTGGAGAAGATACCGATTGTATTCCCCTCTTTTGCACTCGTGCGGGCGAATTGCGGCCAGAAAAAGATCATGTTAACGACCGCTCCGAGAAAGGCGCCCAGCATTTGGCCACAAAGATATGGCAAAACCTGGTGCCAAGGAAACAAGCCACAAATAGCGTATGGTAACGTGATTGCCGGGTTCAGGTGGCCTAATGAACCGTAAGCGCCAGCAACGTGGACACCCATGGTCACGGCCACACCCCAGCCGAACGCGATCAGATACCAATCGTCATGGTGACTGTTATTCGTCTTGTTCAAATGAATTCCCGCACCAATCGCTGTGCCTGTCGCCATCAAGACAAAGGTGCCTAAGAATTCGCCAACAAATCCATTCATCAAAAATTCTCCCTCTTCTCCAGCTTATTTAGTCAATTTTTCGTAATCGAAACCATTGTCAGAACTGGTTGAACGTGGTTTCAGGGTGAATCCTACCACTGAATCGGCTGACACTGCCAATGAATAACTTTCGCCACGATCAAGGATCACGGTTTTCAGCTTTGGATTAGCAGCCTGCCGCAGCAGTTTGACATCGGCGGCCTGCGGATTGGCAGGCTCACCCAAGTCATGCCAGGTCTTCAGCGGGTTCCCATGATTGTCGTCTACCAGCTGCAGGGTCAACACAGCACTGTCAAACTGGTTTTGCTTGATTTCATAGGAATATGGGGCCACTTCCTGGTCACGATAGTAATTCCAAACTACCCCAGCTTGATTACCCTGGTCATCCTTGGTAACAACTGCATGATCGTCCTTGAAAATGCACTGATCCAACAATTGTTTATAGAAGTAGTAAGTCCAGAAGGTTGGCTTCTTAATCTGGTGATCTGCTAACAGACCGAAGCCACCATGGAAGAGCTGGTATGGAATCCCCTTCTCTTCAAAGACGTCACCAAATGTCCAGTAAGAATACAGTTCACAGGTATCACCCATCTTGGCTAACATGTCGGCCACGTAAGCCGCATTTTTAACTGTATCATGTAATGGTGCGTCAGGGGAATAGGAAGTCGAAAATTCGGTGATGTACATTGGCAACCCCTTCAGACTGGACTGATCAATGAGTTTACGCGACGTCTCCAGTTCATGCAGGCTTTCCTTTAAGTCCCGCAATTCTGGATACCGATAGTGACCGGCCGTTGGAACGACGCTGACAGTGTAGAAGTGCCGCGTGATGAAGTCAGGCTTCAGTTTTTCCTGTTCACAGAAATCGATGAAGTCTTTGATCCATTTCTCGTCTTGAACCCCGCAAATGGCCGGACCACCAACGATGAAACGTGAGTCGAGTTGCTTAATGGCCTTGAAGGTGATCTTAAATAAGTGCAGGTAATCTTCTTCATTGCCGGCCCAGAACTGGTCAATGTTTGGTTCGTTCCAAATTTCGATCGGCCAAGTGTAGACGGTGTCGCCATAACGGTCAACAAGGTGCTTTAAGGTCGTCGTGACCAGGTCCAGCCAGCGCTGCTCATTATTTGGCGGTGTGATGTGACCCTTCCAGTAAGAGAAGGTTTCAGGACCGCTGGCTAACTTTTCTGGCATGAAGCCGGTTTCCAGGCATGGATTGATGTGCAGGCGCTGGAAACTGTCGAAAATGCGGTCGAGGTAAGTGAAGTTGTATTCAACATGAACGTTGCCATCCTCATCTTCGTGCTGTTGGTAGATACCAATATCATCATGAAAAAGGCCGTGGAAGCGAATGCGTTTGAAGCCCAGTTCTCTTTGGACCAGTGCCAATTCCTTAAGATATTCGTGGTGGAGTGCCAGGCCGAGGCGCCCGGAGCCAACACATTCAAAGGCTTTATTGTTAAAGTGTGTATTCATTAATATCCTCCTGTCTGAATTCATCAGTTACACAAATGCCCCCTAAGTTCGGAAAGCGAACATTAGGAGGCATTTTGCGTATCGGACGTTTAATCATTGACGGTTATTCATCCGCCCGATTTCCGAATCATTTTTCTTGATATTTGAAGTAGTCAAAACTAGCTGGTTGATAGAAGCCTGAGTAGTCAACACAAGCCAGGCCAACCATCGCACCCGTAAAGAAGCCGCCGTAGTTTTGCAGAACATAGTCATCCGACAACACGGCTGCATCGAGGGTCACATCAATGTCTTCCCACTTCTGCCCATCAAATGAGTATGCATAGTGATAAGACTGTTTATCAACAACGGTCCGGAAGTAAACTGCATTGACGTTATCCGGAATAACAATTGCATGATCCTTTAAGAAGGAACGGTAATGGTTGTTATCATTTTCAGCCACTTCAATGACCTTGGCATCACGGTCTTCATCATAGGTGACAAAGATCCATGAGTAATGACGGTCATTATAGAAGTTGACCAAGCCGGCCATCTGCTGGTAGGAATTAGGATCAAAGCTAACCTTAGTTTCTGCCGTAAAGTGGAAAGCCTGCCAACGACTGGCAATCATCGAAACATTGAAGATTGATGATAACGACTGCTGACCACGCAGGACCAGCTTGCCATCACCCTGCTTGCCCATCCGTGAATCGAATGGGTCCCGCAGCGTCTGCCATTCAAGATTCAATTTTGGTTGATCAAACTGATCTTCAAATGAATGGTTATCTGAAACATCCTTCATTGGCTTTGCATCTTTTGGTGCCGGAACTTCAACCATACCGCCATGGCCGCCGACAACACGTGGCCAACCATCATCATCAAAGGTGACCTTCTGAATCGAGGTTTCCCGACCCAGTGAGCACCAACCGCGCGGATCAAAGACTGATTCGTTTTCGTGGTGCCACGGCCGCCCGCACAGTGAAGCGTAGTACCATTCACCAGCAGGAGTGTTGACTAATGCACCGTGACCCTGCTTTTGGATCGGCAGTCTTGGCGTGTCGAAGTTGGTCAGGAAAATATCACCCGGTTCAGTTTCAAATGAGTGGGCGTCCAATGTCTTCGACCGTGAAACGACTTCTTGGTGTGTCCAGACCGTTCCACCTTGTGCTGCAAACAAGTAGTAGTAACCGTTGATCTTGTACAGGTGGGGTCCTTCAACCAAGGCAACATCGGTACCGTCATAGATGACCCGCCGCGTTTCTGGCAACAGCTTCTTGGCCTTTGGATCATATTCCGTTAACGTAATGCCATGGAAAGTTGGTTTCCACTCACGATGGTCCCAAGTTTCTTGAACCAGATACTTTTTGCCATCATCATCGTGGAACAATGAAGCATCAAATCCAGTCCCGTCCAATTCAATTGGATCCGACCATGGACCAGTGATCTTATCGGCCGTAGTCAAATAGTTGATACAGTCCTTAAATGGTCCTTCCATCGTCTTCACATCGGTAAAGACCAACCAGAACTTACCATCATGATAAGAAAGGTCTGGGGCCCAAACACCGCCTGATGACAAGTCACCATGCAGGTTCAGCAGCTTGGTCGTGGACAATGGTGACGGCAATAAGCGCCAGTGCACCATGTCGGTTGATTCGTGCAAACGGACTCCGGGGAACCATTCAAAAGTGGAGTTGGCGATGTAGTAAGTATCACCCACCCTAATCATGCTAGGATCCGGATTGAAACCAGGAAGAACAGGATTTTTAATCTTCATCAAATTACCTTCTTTTCATTAACAACTTGAGCTATTTGCTCGAAGAATCATTCTCACTGCTGTTGTTCGTAGCAGGAGCAGCCTTTTGTGTCATGTCAGCTGCTGGCCAGCAGTTTTCGTACTTAACACCAGTCAATGATTCAACAACCTTCTTAACATCTGGCTTTACGTCAGCCTTGCTGCCACCAGCCTTCAGACGGTTGATTTCACCAACCAGAACCTTGTGCGTCTTAGCATCCAGGTTGAAGGTTACGGCAATGACCATAGCCAGTAAGGTCAGAACACCAGTACCGAAGATCAGAACATAGACAACGGCGTGCGTAGCTTGTGCAGATTGAACAGTAGCACCAGTCTTGAAACCATTAGCAGTCAATACCCAGCCCAAGAAGACGGAAGCTAAACCAGAAGTCAGCTTACGAATGAAGGACATCATAGCAGCGAATTCACCTTCACGACGCTTGGAAGTAATCATTTCGTCAACGTCAGGGATGAATGGGAAGACGTTCCAAGGAATGGAGTAAGCACCACCCTTGAAGAACAGGTAAATAGCAGTAACAACAATCAGTGCTGGGATCAGAGTTGCCCGAGTTAAGTTCATCATGTACATAATGTAGTAAGCAGCCAAGCCGGCAATAACTAATGCAAAGTACAGGACATAGCACTTCTTAGCACCCAGACGAGTGAACAGCCAGTAGTTGACTGGAGTCAGTGGCAAACCAATGATACCTAAGGACAGCAGGAAGGAAGCGGTTGAAGTAGACAGGCCGTAACCAAAGACGATGAAGTAAACGAAGGCACCTGAGAACAGGTCTTGGGCAGTAACCCCTAACAGGTAGAGGTACATGTGTTGACGGAAGGCCTTAACCTTCAAGGTAGCAACGTATGACTTCAGAGCAGTCCATAAGAATTGACCAATGCTTTGGTGAGCTTCGTTAGGATCAGCAGTAGCTTCGATTTCGGAGACTGGACGTTCCCAAGTGAACTTCCAAGTAACCAAGCAAGCTAAAGCGAAGATGATAGCGAAGGTCACACCGGTAGCAGTGTAAGCATAAGCGTTGTGTTGACCCATAGCCTTGATGTACAAACCACCAACCAGGGTAACAACGGAAGTAATCGCACCAGAGAAGAACATCCGCGTGGTAGACATCTTAGAACGAGAGTTGAAGTCAGTCGTCATTTCAGATGGTAATGTTTCATAAGGAATCAGAACCATCGTAACAACAATTTCAACCAGGCAGTAGACAACCAGGTAGTATGCGTAACTGATACCTGGGATCCACAGCAGACTGTAAACAATCAAGATCAGTGGCGAACCGATCAGGATAAAGAAGTGACGACGACCGAAACGACGGCCTAAACTAGTACGCCAGAAAGTATCTGACAGACGACCCATAACAATGGAAGTAACTGAGTCGACAACCTTTGCCAGACCAATAATGGAACCGGCTTCCAAAGCAGACAGATTACAGAATGTCGTGAAGAAGAACATCAGGTAAGCACCAACTAAGGCACCGTACCCACCGCCCATCATGTCGGTACAACCAAAGGCGATGGACGTCCACATACCAACTTTGCGCTGGTCTGTGTTAGTCGCAGGTTTTGCAGATTGATTCATTTTAAAAATCTCCTAACTAGATAAAATAACCAAAATGACAAAAAATATAACAACAAATAATTGCTAATGCAGCCCATCATCAAGATGGTGTTGCTTAATTAAAGGCTACATTTTAGAAAATACGTGCGTAAATGCGCTAGAAACATGGTACCAGGGACGAACGGCCAACTTGAACGGCACTGCAGCACTGCCATCCTTGTCGGTCACAAAGACTGTCGGTGTGTTGGACCACGCATATGAAATTTGTGATTCAGGTCCGACGCGCGCCCGCCTTGGCAAGTTGATCACAATTGTATCGTCTAATACTTGATAATCATTTAAGATGTAACGTTGACCATCAGTTTCCAGTTCAAAACTGTGCCCCGGTTCAGCCTTTAAGCCGCGATCGAAGGTTTGGAAGTCAACTACGATTTGTCCATTATCATTGGCCGCGCGTAAGGCAATCGGGCCAGAAGCACAACCGTCAGGATACTTTTGCATCCGCTTGGTCAGCTTCATCAGCTGTTTAGCAATTGCCTTCTTGTTCAATGGGTGGAGGTCATTGTCTTCACCGGCACCCAGTGCGACGACCATTGCCGTGTGGTCTAACATCATGCCTTGGACCTGTTGCCCACGAACAGCCGCCCAATCATGGTTTGGTTCAATGCCACAATTTGGCAATTGAACAAAGAGGAATGGCATCTTCGGCCGGTTGAACAAGCGCCGCCAACTCTGAATCAGTTGGACAAAGACACGACCATAATTGATTGGATCATGGCTATCACTTTCACCTTGATACCAAAGAATTCCTTTGAAGTGGTAGTTGCGGATCGGATGAATCTCACCATTGTATAAGCCAACTGGCAGGTACTGTGGGAAGAACCATTGCTTCCGGCTTGGCATTGAGCAGCCCCGCTTCATAAACCATTGGCCATCATCCAGATTGATGACGTCATTGCCAACTTCAATCACGTGAGCCTTGTCTTTGCGCCAACCACCGACTTTTTGGTCGATCTTTAAGCGGACAGTGATTTCCAGCTTGGCCGGCAGCTTCTTCAATTCATAGTTGCGCGGCGGGTATTGATAACCAATTTCGCCCACCTTTTCGCCATTGACGTAGGTTTCGTCACCGTCAATCACGGTTCCTAACCGCATCATGCCAGCTTTGCCAACCAATTTAGCAGGAACGTCAATCTTACCTTTGAACCAAACGATGCCGCTGGTCAACAGGTGCTTGGCAATTGGTTGACCAATCTTGACAGGCCGCCAAGAATCATCAACTTTTGCGTGCACCCAGTCATTCTTCAATCCCAAATCGATGTGGTCACGATCGGCATCGTATTGTTCCTGATAGTGAGCACTCTCATCGGTGAATTGTTTAACCAGGTCATCATCTTTTAAGGCATCAAAGTCAACTGGCAGTTCTTTTAACTGACGCAGGTCATCTTCACTGAGCCAGCAGCGCACTGGCGTTCCACCAACTGCGCTCTGAACCAAACCAATCGGCACCTGCTCATCCTGCCGCATTAACTGGGCAAAGAAGTAGCCGACACCCGACATTGGCGCGATATTCTTACCAGTTGCGACATCCCAATTACCACCATCAAGTTCATCTGCTGGACCAGTAAACTGATACTGTTCAGGAATCTTGAAGTAATGAATCAGCTTATCCTTAGCCTTCTTCATTTCATCCGGATAGCGCTGGGCTAAACGGGTGATTGGCAGTTGCATATTTGATTGACCGGCCAAGAGCCAAACATCACCATAGTAAACATCATGGATGGTGACTTGGCTGTCGTCGCTTTTAACGGTCAAAGTGAATGGGCCGCCAGCCGAGTGTTTCGGCAGAAGCAGACTGAATTTGCCTTGGTCATTGGCGAACGATTCAACTTCGTTATTATCGATCTCTGCATGAACACTATCGCCGGGGTTAACCTTACCCCACAGTTTGACTGCTACTTCGCGCTGAAGGACAACACCGTCAGAAAATAACGGTGATAGCTTAATCGAATTGCTCATAATTCGCCTCCTTTAGTAAACGAAAGCGGGCAGTTTATTCATAAATCAGGCGTCCTTGATCGTCCGGAACACCAGACATCCGATAGAAGTAAGTGTTGACTTGATCACGCCATTCAAGGGCATCAGCCAGTTGTTGCTTCAAGCAATCACTAACAGATTCAAAGACCCGATCATCAATCTTGCCGGAAACCGTTGCCCAATCCTTAACGTACTGTTCAACGTTGGCGTAGCCTTGGAAGTGCAAGTCGTAGATGGTTTGAATCAAGGTCTTGCCATTAGCGAAGACGTGGTCATATGGGACGTGGTGCAAGAAGAGAACCACTGATTCAGGCGTCGTGTCCAGGTTTTCGTATTCGCTGGACAGCTTGTCGGAATACATGCCGATGAAGCCAGAGCCAGTAGCCATCGTCCGGTCAACCCCAACCCCATTGCGGTCAGCAAAGTGATAAGTGCCCCAACGGTCATATTCATAGCCGTTGACTGATGGACCGTAGTGGTAGTGAGGAACCACCATGAAGCCGACACCCAGTGGTGCACAGTAATCACGGTAAGTTTCGTTGGACGTATCAACGATCTTGTAAATGGTTGACTGTGTCTTGTTGTCGCTTTCGGTAAAGGTCAAGGCAACCCATTCATGCAGGATGTCTTCTGGCGTTTCCTGGTTGTTCCAGCAAAGGCGGCCGTAACCATAGAGGTTAGCTTGAGCCAGCGGGTTGTTGGTCCAGTGTTCGCTCATACCAACGTTACCAACGGCGGCCATCCCGGTGTGAGCCGGGTTAACAGCAGTTTCTTTAAGCACTGCTCCAGCGTGTGGATCCTTCAAGTCGTCATACTTGGTGTCGTAGTTCAACATCTTGTACCATTGCTTAACCGCGTAGTTGACGTCAATCTGGTGACCCAGGTATTCAGCTGAAATTTCGAATTCCATCATCTGGTTGGTGTTCCGCAACTTACCAAACAATGGTTGCAGTGGTTCAGCCGTCTGGAAGTCAATTGGGCCGAACTTCATTTGCAAAATAACGTTGTCGGCGAAGTGACCATCCAGTGGAGCAAAGTTGTTGTAAGCTGCCTTTGCCCGGTCAGTCTTACGGTCACGCCAGTCTTGGTGAGCGTTGTAAACGAATGCCCGCCAGATAACCAGACCACCATAAGGCTTGATGGCTTGACCCAGCATGTTGGCACCTTGCGCGTGGTCACGACCATATTGGTAAGGACCAGGTTCGCCTTCACTGTCGGCCTTGACCAGGAAGCCACCAAAGTCAGGAATTACTGAGTAGATGTTCTTGCAGACCTTTGCCCAGAATTCTTGGACCTTTGGATCAACGGGGTCGGAGGTATCCAGACCACCGATCAGCTTTGGTGCTGCCCAGTTGATTGCCAAGTAAGTCTTAATCCCGAAACCACGGAAGATCGTTGCAATTTCATCAACGCCATCCAGGTACTTCGGCGTGATCAATTCGATCCCTTGTTCACGAACGTTGACGTTGTTCAAAGAAACCGCGTTGATACCAACTGAAGCTAACATCCGGGCATAAGTGATCATCCGGGTACGATCGTGACGGAAAATGTCACCATCGATGTGCTTGACGTCAAAGTTACCAACATCAGGGTTGTCCAGCTTGTCTGGCTTGCCAAAGAAGATCGAAGCACCGGCGTAACCACGTTCAATGCTGCCATCGGTTTGGTCCCAGTGGTCAATCATCCGTAACGGCTGACTTGGCGACTGCAGATCAGTGTTCAGCTTTGTCCCCATTACCTTTTCCCGTAACAGTTCATAGAAGCCATACATTAAACCGTTAGTTGTGTTAGCCGTAATAACGACTTGACTACCCTTCTGGCTGAGCTGGAAGGCTTCATCGCTATCAAACTTGCCGGCCTGTTTTTGCAAAACAACCGTTGCCTTTTCCGGATCCAGTTCCAACGGCAGCTTCAACCAGTTGACGATGTCGCTTTCGAGTTGTAACCGAACCGCATCGCCACCAGCAACCGTTGCCGGTGAAAAGGCAAACGAATCATTTGCCATCGCCTTATGAATAAGACGATTGTTTAACCATGCTTTACCCAATTAATACACCACCTAGTTCAAACGAGTTAATAACATCTAAAACCTTATCTGAAAATAATTTCAGTTTTAGATAATTGGTTCACTAAACTAACTATCCAATGCTTATTATAGCACTAGTCGAAGCGCTTACAAGACTTTTCTGTCATTTATCTTTTATTCACATAGTCTCTAATACACAAAAACGCCTGCCACTAGTAGCTTTAGCGCTCTAGTGAACAGACGTTAGTTAATTAAATATTTTAACTAATTAAAGATTTATAGCTTATTTTGCTATATATTAGTAATCCTTTTCCAGTGCCTCCCAAAGGCCTTCAAGGTAAGTAATCCCTAAAGCACGATCATACAGGCCATAACCAGGACGACCCTTTTCGCCCCAGATATTGCGGCCGTGGTCAGGACGGATGTAGCCATCATAGTGGCAATCGTGCAAGGCCTTCATGATTTCGAACATATCCAAGGAGCCTTCAGTGGATAAGTGAGCGGATTCGTGGAAGTCGCCCCGCTCGTTAGTGAACTTGATGTTCCGAGTGTGCATGAATGGTACCCGGTCTTTCTTCACAAATTCACGGATGATTGACGGCAGGTCGTTAGCTGGGTTTTCTCCCAGACTACCAGTACAAATCGTAAAGCCATTGTAAGGACTGTCATGCAGTAACATAATCTTTTCCATGTCTTCCCGGTTCTTGTAAATCCGTGGCAGGTGGAACAAGTTGAACGGTGGGTCATCAGGGTGCATCGCCATCTTGACGCCATACTTCTCACAAGTCGGAATAATTGCATCCAAGAAGTACTTCAGGTTGGCCCGCAGTTGATCACCAGTCATGCCGGCATATTCATCAAAGAGCTTGGCCAGTTGAGCCATCCGTTCTGGTTCCCAGCCAGGAAGTGAGTAGGAATTGGACCCCTTCTTCATGGATTCAAGCAACTCATGTGGATCGTCACTCAATTGTTCAAATTCGAACTCCATAGCATTGGAACCATCGTGCAGCGGGTATGCCAGGTTGGTCCGGATCCAGTCAAAGATCGGCATGAAGTTGTAGCAAATCACCTTAATGCCGCACTTGGACAAATTCTTGATCGTTTCTTGGTAGTTGGCAATGTATTCGTCACGCTTTGGCCGACCTGCCTTGATGTCATCGTGGATATTAACACTTTCCACGACTTCGAACTTCAAGCCAGCATCTTCAATCTGCTTCTTCAGTGCCTGAATTCTTTCAAGCGGCCAAACTTCACCTGCTGGAATATCATACAGAGCAGAAACGACTTGCTTGGTCCCTGGGATCTGGCGAATCTGCTGCAGAGTAATCGGGTCATCATCAGCCCCGAACCAGCGAAATCCCATTTTTAACATGGATAATCCTCCTCAATTCGTTTACATGTTTGCCTGTTGACGACGGAACTCTAAGAGCTTGTGCGACAAGTCCTTCGTTTGGCCGTACACTTGCCGATAAAGTTCATCAAGCTGATTATAGCACTGAACATTCTTCTCATTTGGCAGGTATTTCTTGCCAAAGTGGACAAACTGCTTAGCACATTCTTGTAAGTCCTTGAACCAGCCTAAACCAACTGCGGCGAGCATGGCGGCACCCAGACCAGGGCCTTGTTCGTTGGTCAACGAAATAACCGGCTTGTTGAAGATATCAGCCTGCATCTGCAACCAGAAAGCACTCTTGGCACCGCCACCGATGGCAACGACCGTATCAAAGTCCTGGCCGTTTTCTTCATAGATCTTCAAGATGTCTCTGAAGCTGAAGGTGATCCCTTCCATAATGGCCCGTGCAAAGTCGAAGCGGTCTTGGATAGAGTCAATCCCGATGAAGCTGCCCCGAATGTCAGCGTCCGCGTATGGTGTCCGTTCGCCGACCACATATGGCGTAAATAGTAGGCCATGAGCGCCGATTGGTCGTTTAGAAGCCTCTTCCACCATATCTGAGAAGCTCATGTCACTCACAAACTTATGCTTGAACCAGTTCAATGAGTGTCCGGCCGCCAGGGTCACGCCCATTGAGTAGTAGGTATTTGGAATGGCGTGACATTCGTATTGGATCTGGCCATGGTAATTAACCTGGGCGTTCTCTTCATATTTAAGCACCACTCCTGAAGTCCCAATTGATGACATGACCATGTTCGGCTGGAGAATTCCGGCACCAACCGCACCACAGGCATTATCGCCACCCCCGGCAAAGACTTTGGTGTCAGTCGACAGACCGGAGAACATGGAGTAAGAATCAGAAATCGTGCCAACGCAGTCAATTGATTCCATCAACGGTGGACACATGCTTTCTGGAATATCAAAGGTCTTGCACAACAGACTGCTCCACTTCAGCTCCTTGATGTCTAAGAGAACGGTCCCGGTTGCATCGGAGTAATCCATCCCGATTTTGCCCGTCATGCAAAGGCGTACATAGTCTTTCGGGAGGACAAAGTGCTTAGCCTTAGCCCAAATATCCGGTTCGTTTTCCTTTACCCACAACAGCTTAGGCAGCGTAAATCCTTCCAGTGCCCGGTTGCCGGTAATGTCAATGAACTTGTCACCCAACTTGTCCATGATTTCCTGACACTGTTTAGTGGTCCGGGTATCGTTCCACAAGATTGCGGGCCGTAGTACCTTATTATTTTCGTCCAGTAAAACAAGGCCATGCATTTGTCCGGAGTAAGAAATACCCTTGATCTCTTCTGCCTTGATACCATCCCGCAAAATCAAGCGGTCAATTGCAATCGTGGTCCCATACAGCCAATCCTGCGGGTTCTGCTCGGAGTAACCTGGTTCTGGCTGACTCAGTGGGTATTCATAACTCTGTTGGGCCTTGATCGTCCCTTCACGGTCCATTGCGGAGACCTTGACGGCACTAGTCCCTAGGTCAACCCCCAGTACGTATTCGTTCATAATGATCCTCCTTAAATTAAAAAGGACCCGCACCCGAAATGCGGTGATGCGAATCCTCTTTTTGTTTGCTTAGTGCGTTAGTATTTGGCTTACTTTGCTAAAGTTTCAATGATGAAGTGGTTAATGGTGTCCTTAACTTCTTCAAGGTGGTCAGACTGCGTGGATGCCCGCAGTTCTGATTGTGGCATATCCAAGACCTTTGGTTCGATGGTCTTGAAGTTCTCCTTGCCTTCTTCGATGGACTTGCCGAAGCCTTCGTCCCAACTTGCGTAACGTTGCTTTACCAAGTCGTCTAAGAAGCCGTCTTCCTTCATGGCAGCGGCTACCCGCAGGCCGGCAGCGAAGCTATCCATGCCCACGATGTGGCCATAGAACAGGTCAACTGGCTTGAAGGAAGTCCGCCGTGGCTTAGCATCGAAGTTCAGACCACCGCGAGGACCGATGGAACCGTTCTGAACAACTTCCCACATAGCAGCTGTGGTTTCGTAGAGGTTGGATGGGTATTCATCGATATCCCAGCCGATCAGCTTGTCACCTTGGTTAGCGTCCAGGGAACCTAACAGGCCGGCTTCACGAGCCACCCGAATTTCGTGCTGGTAGGTGTGCATAGCCAAGTTAGCGTGGTTGCCTTCCAAGTTCAGCTTGAAGTCCTTGTCCAGACCATATTCACGCATGAAGTTGATGGTGGTTGC
>NZ_JQBW01000010.1:0-197461 GCF_001437055.1 Limosilactobacillus secaliphilus
AAGGACCCTACACATTTGATTCGTCGAAACTTTGTTCAGTTTTCAAAGGTCTACCCCGTCAATAGGCACTGCCTATTGGCAATTACTAATTATAATTAACTGACAAGTAGATGTCAATAGTTAATCTTAATTAGGAAGGAAGTTGAAGGGTGAAACGAACTGTTCCGCCGCAACAACGTTATAAAATATACCAGTGAACCAGAGCCTTTGTCAACAAGATTATCGGAACTTTTTCGCCTTTTTCTTAAAACAGGACAATCTTATATTGCAACTACTTTATGTTCGATTTTTACTGGACGATAAGGACTATTAGTGATGATATATTCGTCATAAATTAAGACGTGCTGAACCTGGATTAATAAGAAAAGCAAACGTGAATTAACAAGATATCATTCAACCGTTACTCATGACTAACCAATAAAAAAGCAGCCAAGCTCATCAACGGCTCAGGCTGCGTAGTTGTTTATTTAATAGTACTACTAGAAAGAATGACGGAAATCGTAGAGACAATCATAGACTTCAATGGCCACTAGGTCGAGATCGTCAAAAATCATCCGCCGGTCGGGTTCATAGCGTTCGACAATAAACTGGTCCTGCTCACGATTAAAGGTGACTTTGCAAACCGGCACTCCAAACTGCATGAACTCACGTGCTTGTGGATCCCCACTGTCATCATGCATCATTGCGTTCAATCGTCTCAATATGTCATATAGATGTGAGTGCTGCATGGTCTCCTCCATTGTTTAATCGTCAATAGATATTCATTAATACACAATCACTAGGGCCCAGTCACATAAAAAGTCTAGATCTGCTGCAAGGGCCCGTCAGCGCACCATTATTTAAGAACGAATCACAGCTGCTAATGGTCGATTATGACTTTGATGCCTTATCCGGACGAATGAATAAGGCAAAGATGCCGGTGAAGATACCAAAGTAGTAAGTCAGGACCCGCCACAGGAGCATAGCGAGCACCATCTTACTATTGGAATGGATAAAGGAACTAAAAAGAACGGAAAAACTGTACTCTGCTCCACCGGTACCACCAGGAATTGGGAAAAGTGAGATGATCATAAAAATCAGCACGTGCAGGCTCGTTACCATGATTAAGTTAACGCCGTGCACACCCAATGCCAAGAGGATGAAGTACGGGATAACATAGTAAGCCTGCAGTTGAATGATCGTCACTAAGGCGACTTTCGCCATCTTCTTGTATTGTGACTTCATCCGCAAACTTTCAGAATAAAAAGAGTCGATCTTCTCGTTCAGACGGACTTTCATATCCGCATAGTGCTGCGGCTCCATGAACCAAGCAGCGGGTTTGATACAGATATTGGTCATCTTCTTGGTGAACTTATACCAGTACATGACCATCAAGAGAGCCACGATCACGCTCAGGTGGATTAAGAATCCAAAAATCACAAAGAGTGACAGGGCGTGCAGCTTACTGGCAATGTAGTGGAACCCAATCAAAATACTAATCAGAAAGTTGATCACGATCATTGACTGAAAGACCACGAACTTCATCAGCAAGACCGAGCTAGCGATTCCGCCATCGACACCTGACTGCAGCATGGCCAGTAATTGGGCCGGTTGACCACCAGTCGAAAATGGGGTGATCCCGTTAAACAGCTGTTCAATCAAAGGCAGGCGCAAAGCATCTTTCCAGGTGAAGTTCTTAAAGCGGTTGCCCATAAAAATTTTGACAACCACACCTTCTAGACCCAGGTAGATGCAGATACAGATAACGGCCACTAAGAACCAGCCCCAGTTCATCGCTGCCAGATCGCGTCCCAGTTGATGAATATCCGTGCCGCGCAAGGAGTAAGCAAAAATGCCACCGCCGGCCAATAACATCAGGATTAAAACCAGCCAATTTTTCCTGGACATTGTTACCGCTCCTTTGCCTGTTCAAGATAAAAACGATGCCAAATTTGAGCCAAGTGATCTTTCGAGTAACGATGAGCTGCTTCGTGGGCCAGCTTTTTCAACATCAACAGCCGTTCTGGGTCGTGACGCAGCCGCACTAATTCGCGCTGCATGGCATCCACGTCCTTAGCCGGTTGGTAATAACCATCGATGATTGAATGGTAAAGATCCAGATCACGCAACATCACCGGTGTACCACAAGAGAATGCCTCCAGCACGGACATCGGGAAAAGTTCATTATACGAAGGCAGGAGAAACAGGTCTGCAACATTATTCAGTTGAGCAATTTCATCACGACTGACAATTCCCGTAAACAACAGGTTCGCCGGTGGATTATCAACGACTCGTTTCAATTGCTTATAGCCATCCGTCATCCGGCCAAAAGAAAAGCCACCGGCCCAGATGAACTGGATGTCCGGGTTCTGCCGCGCCAGTTTAATGAAGTCCGGCACCCCTTTGCGTTCCTGAATCTGACCGCTGCCCAAAACAACAAAGTCATCACGCTTCAAATGAAACTTCTGGCGCAGGTTGATGCGTTCCTGGCTGCTCATCTCATAGAAGCGATCGCTGTCAACGAAATTAGGGATATAGGTGATCTTACTGCCTGGGATTCCATACGCTTCCAGTTTAGGAATGAAAGACGGGTTAACCACCACCAAATGGTCCATCCGCTTATAGAACACAATCACGTAATGATAAAAGATGCTCCGGAATGGCTGCGGGATCGTCAAGCTTTCATCCAAGGTCTCAGGCAAAAAATGGACGTAACCAATTTTGCGCCCACGTTTCTTAGAGAAAGTCGATAAGTAAAATTTAGGATCGATCGTGTGGTAGTGGCTGATGTCACTTTCCCGATACTGATTGATGGCGATGTCAAACTCGCCTTGAAAGCGGGCCCTGAGCATCCGCACCAATTCCACATAGGCGGAGCCAACGCCTTGCCCCTTTACTTTATCTGCCGAAGAATACATTGTGATCTTTAACATCGCTAAGCCTTCTTTCGGTGAAACAGCCGCCGGTGACCAGTCGACTGACGCTCATGTCTTGCCTGACAATCCTCGTAAAAGTCGACAACCCGATGGCCAAAGACCTCCGCTGAAATATCATGTAATTTTGCTTGCCGCTTGGCACTATCCTCAGGCGACGGTGGATTCTCGATGTAGCGCAAAACGCCCTGAACCAACTCTGCCCGCCGCTGGAACGAAATTCCGATGGCTGGGTCGTCAATCAACTCATCCGTGTATGGACTCTGCATCACCACAATCGGTAGGTCTGATGCCAATGCCTCGTCATAGGTCAAGCCCTGTGACTCCGAATCAGACGCAGACACAAACACATTGGCCATCTGATAGTAGTGATAAACCTGATTGTTCGGTACTTCACCAGCAAACTGGATATGATCACCCAGCTGCATTTCTTTAACCTGTCGCTCCAGGCTTTCCTTGGCGGGGCCATCACCGACGATCAGCAGTTGTGCCCGGCTATCTTTAGCCAGAATATCCGGCATGGCTTCAATCAACGCGTGAATGTTCTTCTCAAAGGCCAGCCGACTCAATGACAAGAGCACCGGCGTATCTTCATCATAACCAAAACGCTGCCGCAAAGCATGCGTTTGCTCCGGACTGTCTTCATGACCATAGACATCCAGGTTGACGCCGGTCGGAATGATCCGCATTGGCGAGGTCACCCCGTAGCTTTTCAAAGTCGTATAAACCCGTTCGCTAGGTGCAATGATCCCGTCCATGTTTTTCAGGTAAAGGTGGGCCAACCGCGCCACATCTTTGGGCTTCAGCACATGACCATTGGCAATGTAGTGCAAGTAGTCCTGATACATTGTGTGATAAGTGTGTAGGCAAGGAATGTCCAATTCACGGGCAACCATCTTCCCCATCACACCCAATGAGAACTCGGTTTGGTTGTGTACAATGTCCAAATCCAATTTTTTGGCTAACCGTAACACTTTAAGCCAACCGGCAAAGGCAATCCGCCGGTCGGAGAATGAGACGAATGGCACACTATGAAAACGATAGATGCCCTGTTCTTCATCGACATCTTTTGCGTGGGGATCGGTCGTGGTAAAGATATAGACCTGGTTACCCTGTGCTACCAGCTGGTCACGCAGGGTCTTGATCGAGGTGGCCACACCACTTACCTGAGGAAAATATGTATCTGTGAATAAGCCGATTTTCAAATCAGATTCTCCTTTGGTATGCAACATTGATTGTCGACGTAATCCCAACCATTTTAAACTCAAATAAAATCGCTGGCAAGCACCCCACCTTGACAAGGCCAAATGTAAGCTCCTTCATTATTGTTTTCTTTTTAAAAACAGGGCTTAGGTCACGTCAGGTACGCTTCCTAAGCCCTTGTTACAAAATGTTTAACTTTCAACTAAACAACACAATCTTAAAATACGAGTCACTTTAATTCTCGTACAACTGTGGTAGTTGCGCCTGAACCAGCTTATGCACAGCATTGGCGTTGGCGGCGTCCAGCGCCTGGTGAACTAACGGCTGCAGTTTACGCGCTGACAGACCGTGGACCAGCTGCCGCAGTGGCAGGACCCGTTTACCAGGAACGGAGAAAGCATCCAAGCCCATCGCCATCAGCAACGGCTGGGCGGCGGGCAGTGCGGCCATCTCGCCACACATGCTGACCCACTTGCCTTCTGCATGCCCGCAGTCGATGACCCGGCGAATGGTTCGAAGCATTGCCGGATGCAGGGCCTGATACAGATAGGCCACCTTTTCGTTGTTCCGGTCGGCAGCAAACAGATACTGGATCAAGTCGTTGGACCCAATACTGAAAAAGTCGGCGTACTTGGCTAACTGGTCGGCCATCATGACCGCAGCGGGGGTTTCCACCATCATGCCGACTTCGATATTGTCAGCAATCTTAATCCCTTCTGCCTCTAATTTCTGTGCTTCTTCATCAACGAGTGCCCGTGCTCGGTTGAACTCCTCAACTTCAGAGATCATTGGGAACATGATGGCAACGCGACCGGCCGTCGATGCCCGCAGAATGGCCCGTAATTGGGGACGCAAGAGTTCGGGATGAGCTAGACTGATCCGGATTCCGCGCATTCCTAGAGCTGGATTAACTTCATCGGGAAGCTTCAGGCTGGTTAACAATTTATCATTGCCAATATCTAAGGTCCGGATAACTACCCGTTGACCATGCATTGCACTGACCACTTTGCGGTAAGCGCGATACTGTTCTTCTTCGGTCGGCAATTCCGTTCGGTCCATGAACAAAAATTCGGTACGGAAGATGCCGATTCCTTCTGCCCCGCTCTTCTGGATCGCTGGCAGTTCATTTAATAAGGAGAGGTTTGCCCCAATTGTGTAGTGGTTGCCATCCTTGCTAATCGTTTGATGGTTGCGGAGGCTGCCAACGGCTTTTTGACTCTCCTCGTACTTTTGGGCAATTTCTTGATAGTGATCGATTTCTTTGGGTGATGGTGATAGAACCACCGTACCGTGGATACCATCCACAATCATCACCATGTCATCATGCACATGCTGCAACAGTTGCGGAATACCGACAACCACTGGCAGTGCCAATTCTTCAGATAATAAGGAAAAATGCGACGTTGCACCACCGGTTTCGGTAACCAGGCCGGCAACCAAGTTTCGATTCATTTCGACAACTTGCGTGGGACTAATACTATTAGCGACGATGATGGCCCGGTGATCGATCTGGGTGATGTCCGGCAGCGGCTGGTGCAACAAGTGACTTAATAGGCGCTGGGTCAGGTCACGAACCGTGTTGGCCCAAAATGGACTACTGATGGCCACAGTGGACAAATGCAGCAATTGTTTACCGGCTTCTTGAACGGCCCATTCGGCATTATCGTGGTCTTCATTGATCAACTGGTTAGCTAATTGGCTGAAGACATTGTCCTTTAAAATCGCCAGCTGAGTAGAAATCGTCTGCAGCCGGTGGCCCATCTTCTGTGCGGCCTGCTGATCCAATTGAACCAGTTCCTGCTTAGATAAAGAAAAAGAATCATGAAGCCGCTTAACTTCATGATCCATATTATTTGTCTTCTGATGTAGAGCAGACAAACTGACTGAGCCCAGTACAAAAACCGGTGCGATCGTAATCCCACCGCCGGCCGCAATGCCATGTAGTACCTGGGACATATTAGTCAGATAAGCCTTCCTTCTTCATCGTTTCTTCAATAGCTGCAATGGCGTCCTTTTCGTCGTCACCTTCAGCACTGATCGTAACATCAGCGTTTTGGCCAACACCTAAGGACATAACACCCATGATGGACTTCAGGTTAACACTCTTGCCGTTGTAGGAAAGAGTGATGTCTGAAGTGAACTTGGAAGCAGTCTGGACCAGAATGGTAGCCGGACGTGCGTGAATACCAGTTTCAGCAGTTACAGTAAAATCGCGTTTTTCCATTATAATCAGTCTCCTTAAGACAATTTGGTTAGCAGGGTGTACCCTACCTAAACATGCCTAAATTATATCAATTGTAAGCGGTAAATACAAGAAGAGACATGTGCCTTCTGCATTCACTATTTTGCTTCTTCCTTAATAAGGTGATAGTGAATTTCACCACCATGTTTAGCATTGCCTTCAATCTGTGAACGATATGGGGATGCCTGGAAGATCTTTTGAAAATCCATGAATTCTGGCGGACGCACAACTAATTCGTCGATCTGGCCGTCATGCAATTGCTTTAACAATGTTTCATAGTCCTTCTCTGCCATTGAGCCACCTCCAATCATCAGTTTCCACCCGTATTTTAGCATTCAATGACAAAGAGTGCTAAAATTTTATGGAAGGGTTAATTATGAGATTGGCCTTCAAGCCCGTTAAATCGGCATTTAAACGACTTTCAACTTCTAAGTCAGCTTGCTTGCTTTCTTGGAAAAAGTAAGTATAATGAGAACCAATAGTCAAGAAAGGTCAAACTTTTGATACCTTTCTGGCAACTTTAAGGAGGTAGCACAGAATGCTTTGTCAAAACTGTCATAAAAATCCTGCAACCATCCATCTACAAATGATGGTCAATGGGCAAAAGATGCAGGTCGACCTCTGTCAAAACTGTTACGAAAAATTACAAAACATGCAAATGAACGCAATGAATGGGGGCAATGGTATGGATAATGTCTTTGGCTTCAACAACATGCAAGACTTCATGAACGCCATGAACAACATGCAGCAGAACGCCAACATGGGTAATACTCAGAATCAACGTGGTGGCGGCGGCCGCAACGGTAAAGGCATGCTGGGTCAGTACGGGATCAACATGACCGAACTGGCACGGCAAGGAAAGATCGACCCAGTGATTGGCCGGGAAAAGGAAATCAAGCGGGTCGTCGAAATTCTCAACCGGCGGACCAAGAACAACCCTGTTTTAATTGGTGAAGCCGGGGTTGGTAAGACGGCCGTCGTTGAAGGTTTGGCTACGGCCATTGTTTCTGGCGACGTTCCAGAAAAGCTACAGAACAAGGAAATCATCCGTCTTGATGTTGTTTCCCTGGTTCAAGGCACTGGCATTCGTGGTCAATTTGAAAAGCGGATGCAACAATTGATTAATGAAGTTTCCAAGAACCCGAACATCATTCTGTTCATCGACGAAATCCACGAAATCATGGGTGCCGGTAACGCTGAAGGTGGCATGGACGCAGGTAACGTTTTGAAGCCGGCTTTGGCTCGGGGCGACTTCCAATTGATTGGTGCCACGACCTTGAATGAATACCGGAAGATCGAAAAGGATGGCGCCTTAGCACGGCGGTTCCAACCAGTTGAGGTTAACGAACCAAGTGTGGCCGAAACCATCCAGATTCTGAACGGAATCAAGGGTCGTTACCAGGACTACCACCACGTCAAATACACGGACGATGCCATCAAGGCAGCTGCCAAGTTATCTGATCGTTACATCCAGGATCGTTTCCTGCCTGACAAGGCCATTGACCTGCTCGATGAAGCCGGCTCACGCAAGAACCTGACCTTGAAGAATGTCGATCCGAACGCCATTGAAAACGAGATTCACACCGCTGAAGCACACAAGCAACAAGCGGTTGACAATCAGGACTACGAAAAGGCGGCCTTCTACCGTGACCAAGTTACTCGTTTGACCAAGGCCAAGAAGGAAGCCGAAGAAAACAAGGTTCAAGACGAAGCAACCGTCACCGTTAAGGATATGGAAAAGATCGTCGAAGAGAAGACCAATATCCCTGTTGGCAAGTTGCAGAAACAAGAAGAAAACCAGCTGAAGGACTTAGACAAGGAACTCGACAAACACATCATCGGCCAGAAGACGGCGGTTGATAAGATTGCCCGGGCTATTCGGCGGAACCGGATTGGTCTGAACAAGTCTGGCCGTCCAATCGGCAGCTTCCTGTTTGTTGGCCCGACCGGTGTTGGTAAGACTGAAACCGCTAAGCAATTGGCTAAGCTGCTCTTCGGTTCCAAGGACGCCATGATCCGGTTCGACATGTCCGAATACATGGACAAGATGTCGACTTCCAAACTGATCGGTTCAGCACCTGGTTACGTTGGTTACGAAGAAGCCGGTCAGCTGACTGAACAGGTTCGGCGTCACCCTTACAGCCTGATTCTCTTGGATGAAGTTGAAAAGGCTCACCCAGACGTAATGCACATGTTCCTGCAGATCCTGGATGACGGCCGCCTCACCGATTCACAAGGCCGGACCGTTTCCTTCAAAGATACCATTATCATCATGACTTCTAACGCCGGAACTGGGGACGCGGTTTCCAGTGTGGGATTTGGCGCTGAAGCCAGTGGTGACATGCACTCCGTCTTAGATAAGCTGACCAACTACTTCAAGCCTGAATTCCTGAACCGGTTTGATGACATTGTTGAATTCAATCCACTGACGAAGGATGACTTGAAGAAGATTGTTGACCTGATGATCGCTGACGTTAACGACCAGCTGAAGGATCGGCATCTCCATATCACAATCAACGACGCCGTTCGCGAGAAGTTGGTTGAACTCGGTTACAACCCGAAGATGGGTGCACGTCCATTACGGCGAGTCATCCAGGAACAAATCGAAGACCGGATTGCCGACTTCGTTCTGGATCACAATGATGCTCGCAACCTGGCTGCCGAAATGGATGGTGACAATATCAAGGTCGTAGCTGCTAATGATGAGACTGCAGCCGACAACAGCCAGTCCTCCACGGAAGAAACACTAAATAATGAAGAAAATAGTACTTCAAACACTGATAATAACGATGCAGAATAATTAAGGACTGCCTTTCCTGGGTAGCCCAAGCCGTCAATGTTCGCCCAATCGCGAATGTTGGCGGCTTTTTTGTTTGCATCTGAATGCAACCCACCAAAGCGGCGGTGAAAAGCGGTATACTAAATGAAAACGTTCATATGGAGTGAAAATCATGGTTCATATTATTAAACAGGGCAACCCGATCTGGATTTACTACGAAGACATTGATTCTGGTGAAAACGTCCAGATGCCGAAGTTGCTCCAAGGTCAGGAGGGTGAACAGTTTACGGTCACCCCGCCTAAATTTCCTAAGTATAAGCTGGTGAAAACCGAGGGCGACCTGAAAGGCACCTTTGACATGCAACAGCGCAGTATTCACCTCTTCTACCGCAAAAAGGCCTGGGGCGAAATCGAACGAATCGAATTGTACATTCACCTGGCCAAGCCGGTGCAGCAGTACGATGCCGTTAACGGCCTGCCCGTTGATGAACCATTGCCAGGCGACTTTTATGTCAAATCCTTCGAACGGGTTGCCACGATGAAGGGCGAATTTTGGTATAACGTCAACGCCGACCGCTGGATCAAGTTTGACGTCAACACCATGAAGATTTCCCACGACGACCCCTACGCAAAAGTGGAACCCGCACAAAACGGCCCCGCCTCACAGTTGACCATCTTGCCGCTGAATAACGTTCCCGCCACAGTTGACTACACTGCTGGCGGCCACCTGTTCACTTACAAACGGCCCTATGGCGAGGCCAATGGCACGGTCGAGAATGGTCATCAATTGACCCTGGTCGGTCGGCTGAATGACAACAATGGCGTGACCTGGTACCAGGACAAGGACTTAGGCTTCATCAATGGTTCCTATGTCCGGCTCAACAATGCAGAGGATTAGTATATGTACAAGCCATTAGTAATCGCATTAGTTGGTGATTATGGCTATATCAAGCAGATCGAGACCACGATCAAATCGATCATTTACCATAATCACGACTGTAAGATTTACGTGATCAATCCCGATATCCCCCAGGAATGGTTTTTCTTGGCCAATCAACGGCTGGCCATCATTCACTGTAAAATCATTGACAAAAAGATCCTGCCCAAGACATTGGCCAAGGAATTTGCCTTTCTAGACCAAGTTAGTGTGGTTGCCTACGCCAAATTCCTATTGCCGCGTTTGTTGTCCGATTCGCGCGTCCTCTACCTTGATAGTGATGTCATCGTCAACAATTCGCTGACCCAGCTGTTCTACCAGGATCTGCAGGGGCATCCGCTGGCAGCCGTCGAAGACTACGATGAGCACAACGGGCATTTTAACAGCGGGGTCCTCTTGTTAGATCTCGACCACTTACGCCGCATCCCGAACTTCGTGAGTCAAGCACTAAAACTGGGACAGGATCGTTCCTTAAAGAATGCCGATCAAGATGTTTTCAACCACTTCTTCAAGGACGATTACCTTGCTTTGCCGCTTGCCGACAATTATCAAATTGGGATGGACTCAATTGCCTACTATCACTCAAAAATAAAGCCCTACCTATTGCCAAAATTGGATTCAGTCACCCAACCCGTGATCACCCATTTCTTGACCATCCACAAGCCCTGGAAAGACTTCTCTAGCGGCCGGCTCAGGGAATTGTGGTGGCAATACTATGGCCTAAGCTGGGAAGACGCTGTTTACAACCGGCCGCTACCATTAACTCAGCCCAACCTGTATAAACGCTTCTTCACCTTTTTAATGACTGAAGAGACTGGCCGCTTGGTCGACCTCGCCAAGGCCTGCCCGCAATATGAGTTCAATGTTGCAACTTGGGTACCAGTTGGGCCCAAAATTCACAAACTGCTCCAATATCCTAACATTCACGTCTATGAACACATTGTTGGACGACAGATTGAAGAGTTAGTCAAACACTGTGATGCCTACCTCGATGTTGATTGTCCAGTTAAGGAACACCATGTGTTGAAACAGTTTGCTCAACATCAGACCCCATTTCTGGCCTTTGCCAATGTTGCTGACCACTACCACCACTACCCGAATTACCGGGTGTTTGACGACGATGACTTGCAAGGCTTCATTGACGCATTGAAGCAAATATAAATTTTAAATAACAAAAAAAGAGCAGTTCGCAATGAACTGCTCTTTTTTAGCTCTACTGTATTTAATTATCAATGACCACTTTGGTACCAGCTGGAACATGGTGCTGGATCCAATCAGCATCCGGCATAGCCAGACGGATACAACCATGTGAACCAGGCTCAACACCGAGCTTGGCTGCTTCGGCTGGGTCAATGCGGCCTGTCCAAGGACCATCAAAGATAACGGAGTGGAACAGGTAGACACCGTGATCCTTCCAGGAAGTCCAGTGGAAGGCGTAGTCGAACTCGTCGCCCCGCTCTTGTTGAATATAGTAAGTGCCGGTTGGCGTCAAGGATACACCATTGACATAACGACCAGCCGTGCAGTACATGGTGTAAACCACATTATTGCCATCCATCAGGTAAACCCGGTTTTGGCCGATCCGTACGTGAATCCAGAAGTCATGCAATTGCGACAGGTCTGGGTACGGTACCGTTTCGGAAGACATCCACCACTGAATTGGGTGCCGCATCACATCACCATAGACCATCGCAGAGTTGACGTCTGCATAATCGCTGTTGCCATCGGTGGATGCGGAGTAACGGTGGATGACATAGAAGTTCATCTTATTGGCCCCACCGAGGTTGAAGCTGGCGTTAAAGCCGGCGTGATCAGCACCAGGAACGTAGCCATAGTACTTCAGCAAGTCTGGCCGGCTGATATTTGCCTGCCCATTGCCCAGGTTCATCCGGAAGATTTCACCCTTGCCTTGCTGGATCACGATCAACCATGAATATGGCATCCGGCTTGACTGACTGTTGACGTGCCAACCGGAAACCGTTACGTGGTCGCCGTTAACCTTCACTTGGTCAAAGAAACCAGCATTGGTTGGGTAAGACTGACTCCATTGGCTGCTGTCGCTGTCGGCGTTTTGGTCATCATTGTAGAAACGCAATACCAGTTGCAAATCGCCGGTTACCGTTGCTGGATCAACATCGAAGTTGACGCTGAAGCCACTCTTGCCGGACCGGTAGAGGGATGGGAATGCGGCCGCAACGTCATCACGATCAGCCCAGTCAGTGATCTTGGTCCGGGCCAGTTCACGGGTCTGACCGTTGTTGTGGTTCAACAGGATGACTACCGCATTCGGCTGTGCCAGTGCGTTATCATCGGCTACCCAGCCGGAGACTTGATAGTGCTTGCAAACCGCCTGGAAATTGTCGATGTAGTAGGCACGCTGGTTTAAGGTAAAGGCATTGGACCAGTAGTCCGTGAAGCTTGCTCCAGCATTGCCGCCATTGCCCTTAGCGCTGGTTGAATAACGGGAAACCACTGAGTAAGAATGACCCGGAACTAATTGAGCATCCGCAAACGTGCCGGTGAACCCGCTGTTGGCCGCCGTGGCAATGTTGCCAAATGATTTAGCAACATCCGGACGACTAACAATTGCGGACTTGGTAACGGCAACTTGGCGCTTAGCTGTATTGTCATACAGGATCAAGAAACGATTCTGCTGGGCCAATGAAGCATCCGTGGCGTGCCAACCAGAGACGGTCAACTGTCCCTCGCTCAAATTAAAGTCATCCAAGTAACCCGCATTTTGTGTTGAGGAGGCTGGGAACCAGAAGTCAACGTGCTGGCCTTCCCCATTCTTCGCATCGTTGCTGTAACGCGAGATAATCTGCAGGCTGTCACCGGCAAAGGCAGCCGGAACGACAAATTCGCCGCTAAAGCCCGACTTGCCAGCATTTTCGATGGTTGGGTAAGCTTCAGCAACATCCGGACGAGCAGTTGCAGTGACCTTCTGCCGACTGATTTCCTGCTTCCGACTGGCATCAAAGAGAATCAGCCAGTGACTGTCCGTGGCACTGACCTGGTTAGTCGCCTGCCAACCGGAGACCAGCAGCTTGCCATCTTTGCCTTCCATGTTGTCCAAGGAAGCATAGTTGCCTTGATCAACGTTGACTGGATTGTACCAGTAATCAACGCGAGCACCTTCACCGTTCTTACCGTCATTAGACCAACGGCTGACCACTTGCAGATTCTGGATTCCAGCCAAACTGGTCAATGGAAAACTGACGGAGAAGCCGGAATGCAGAGCGTTGTTCACGGTTGGATATGCCCGAGCAACGTCGGTCCGATCAAGTTGGTCAGTGACCAGTTGCCGGCCAATTTCATGCCCATTGGCTAACAAGATTACCCAGTGGTAGCCGCGACCGACTGCTTGGTTCGTAGCCTGCCAACCGGACACCGTCACTTGGCCATCCTTGACCTGCAGCTTGTCTAGGTAGCCATAGTTGCCATGGTCCATGTTGATTGGGTCGAACCAGTAGTCCAATCGCTGACCTTCGCCGCCCTGTGCTTGACTACTGTAACGGGAAATGATCCGCAGTTGATCATTGGCAACGGCTTGCAGCTGACTGTTATCCAGCTTGAAGTCGGTATTGAAGCCTGACTGGTTGGCTGCGTATACATTATGAACTTTTTGCACGTCAGGCCGGTCAACAGGTTCCACCGCCTGCCGCATCAATTCACGGTTCTGGCTGGCATCATAGACGATCACGTAATGATATGGCATCGTCTTCGTCTGATTGGTGGCCTGCCAACCCGCTAATTGCAGGTGCCCGTCACTCAATGACCAGCTATCGAGGTTAGCATAATTGCCATGATCGTTTTGGTCATAATAGTGAGTGTTGCTTTGAACGGCCGTTGCTGGTGCCTGGCTGGCCGTACTGTTACTTGCTGACTGTGCCTGACCATTATCAGCAGCTGTTTGGGCCGCCAAAACCGTCGTCGGTGCAGTGGCTGGCTGCTCAGCCGCGTGCGCAGTCGTTACGTTCATGCCCGCCCCCAAAGCAAGGGCCATGCCGGCAAGCAGAGCGGTACACCACAGTTTGCCGCTCTTATACATCTTGTAGTGAATCTTTTTAAGCACAATTAATCCTCCCAATAATTAGTCATTTTTTATTATACCAGGTCCGCCTATTCACCATCTCAGCTATTTTAGTGAAAATGTTCCGCCATCTTCTGGAAAATACAAAGAGGGCTCCAGCGTCCGGATCTTCCGAATACTGGAGTCCCTTGGTATACTGCGTTCAAGCATTATCGACTATATAAAGAACTTATGTCACAAACCATCAATGATTAAATGTTGAACCAGTGATCGACAAAGTGACCTTCGCCATGGTCGGCATCGTCGCTATAACGAGCAACGACCGCCAAATTGTCGTTCAAACAATCGTCAGGCAGGGTGAATTGGGCTGTAAAGCCGGAATTAATGGCGTTTGAAACTAACGGATAAACGGCGGCCACGTCAGGACGCTGAATGTCGCTGGCCATCAAGCGGCTCACTTCCTTATTCTGAGTCCGATCGAAGAGGATCACCCAGCGGTACGGGAGACCGGCTGCCTGATTGCTACAACTCCAGCCACTGACCGTCAGCTGGTTGTTGACCCGGTCGGCCCGGTCCAGATAGCCATCGTTGACCTGACTAATCTGAATAGGATCGAACCAATAGTCAACGTTGCTGCCCTCGCCACTATCGGCATTGTCAGAGTAACGACTGACAATCTGCAAGCTGTTGACCTTTGACCAATCAACATTGCTAAAGTCGAAATCATTGCTAAAGCCGGACGTAGCGGCGTCGTTCACCCGCTGGTAGACATCGGCCACATCCTGACGATCAATGCCGTCTTGAACGCGTTGCCGACCAATTTCTTGGCCATTCGCCAGCACGATGATCCAGTGGTAAGGACGCCCGACTGACCGGTTAGTCGCATTCCAGCCGCTGGTGATGATGTGACCATTTTGCAGCTGCAAGTTATCCAAGTGGGCATATTCCCCATTCTGTGCCGGAACGGTGTTGTAGTAATAATCAACATAGTCGCTATTGCCCCATGGATCGCTCGTGTAACGGCTCAAAATCCGCAACGGCGCGTCCATCAGTTCGTCACTCAAGTTAAAATTGATGTCAAAGCCAGCTGCGTGGGCGGTGGCAATCTGCGGGTAAGCAGCGGCAACATCATCCCGGCGTTGACCATTCTGCACTAACTGCCGCGCAATTTCACGGCCGGTGTTGGCGTTCAAAACGATGATGTAGTGGTACAGACGACCCAGCGAATAGTTGGTGGCGTTCCAACCAGCAATGTGCAGTTGGTTGTTTTCGGCCTGACACTTATCGAGCCAACCATTGTTAGAGCGATCGAAACTGATCGGGTTAAACCAGTAGTCGCAAGAATTGCCGTTGCCAGCCGGATCATCGGTCCAGCGGCTGATCACCTGTAATTGATGGTTTGCCAGCTGCGCCAGATCCTGCCATGGAATCTGAATATCGGTGTCAAATCCGGATTCAGCGGCATTGTAGACAGGGAATACCCGCTCAACGTCATCACGTTCAACCTGGTCAATGCGTTGCCGAGCAATTTCATGTTGTCCCTGAACATCCCAGAGAATGATGTAGTGGTACTGCTTACCCTGAGTTTGGTTGCTGGCATGCCAGCCGGCCACGTGCAGGGAGGAGTCGTGCAAGCGAGCATCGTCTAAGTTGGCATAGTTGCCATTGTCCGTCTGATCGAAGTTCTGGCTGGCTGCCTTAACATACTTAACGACAACCGTTTGGCTATCCTGGTTGGGCAAGACCTTAACACTAGCCAACTGTGTGGTTGGAGCGCCGTCGACTAAGGAAACATAGCCCGTGAATTGCGGGATGTCGTACTGAGCCAGTTGACTGTTATCCGTTTGCCAATCACCAACATTGACTAGCCGGTTCGCCGCGGTGTCAAACTGTGCCTGCCGAGTAAAGGAAGCTAATTGTTCCACTCGCTGTTCAGTGCCATCCGGCTGGCTCAAAATGATGGTCCGACTGACTTTGGCTGTCTGCGGCACATCCACTAATTCGTTACTGGATTGAATACCCCAAGTCCGATCCAGGTACTGCAAGCGGGCGTTCACAAATTGGAAGAAGCTTTCCGCACCCGCGAACGGATAATGAGGAAAGGCCGTCGGATTAGAGAACTGGGTCCACAACTGGTCATTGTGCCGGTAAGTTGCCAAGCCAACCTGGTTGTACCAATTATTAAAGAGCTTAAGCAGGTTGCCGGTCGATAAGACATTAGTCCGTAACTGTTGATAAAGATCAATGATGTCCTGCCGGTGATGCTGGTAGATGTTGAGCATCAAGACGTTATTAGCCTGTTGCAAACGATCGGCAAAATTATAATCAGCGGGCACTAACCAATTTCCGGTACCGCTTCCCCAAGTGTAATTCCAGGTCAAATCAAAGTCGTAAGGAACGATCGACCACTTGCTGCCGTCCTTAGCAACGTAGAAGACATTCTTATGTAGGCCGTCGTTGTTGTTGACGACAAATGAGAACAGAAGGAAGTTGATGGCGGAATTGACGTCAAGGTATTGGCTTTCCAGACGGTCATAGTCAGCACCTTGCGCATGAGCCAATTCGTATAATTCATTGATCTGATCAACATTGGCCTGACTAACCTTGGCCGGTGATTCAGCCTCAAAGCCCCGGCCATTCTTGAGGTCATCTAGGGTCATCGGCTGTAAGAAACGACTTTGATCATTGTTGGTACCGGAAATGGCAATCTGGTTTGGCTGCTTATCATCGAGTCCGAACAGCTTGTCTTGGTGATAAGTACTGATGGTGTACAAGCCCTGGTCTAGGCCGTTGACAATCATCTCGAGTGGCAGACCAGCAATCTGGCCGTAATTAGGCATCGTGGCAACCAAACTATCAGCACTGTTGCTTGCATAAATCTCTTTAGCAATCTCTGCGTTGACAATGTTTAAGGAGCCACTGGCATCCGTAAAGTTTGATTTGAGGTTGAAGGAATTGGTCTTGAAATCAGCACCCGGCAATTTCAACTTCAGCTTATCCGTGCAAGCCTCATCCTTAAACAACTTCAGCCGGTAGTTCTTAGCTGGCCAGCCAGTACTGCTGTCACCCTGCGCCTTCACGTTTGCCCAGGCATCCAACTGTTGATTATTGTCCCAATTGATGTGAACCTGGACTTTTGACCACGTACCGTGATTGAAGCCCGTCAAATCACCACTAATGTTGATGTTGGCTAAAGCATTGTTTGTTTGCGAATGCCGATTGACATTTTGGTCGGTCCCTTGGTCTTGCAGGTCGTGCATCTGGCCAGATTGGGTATAAGCCTGCACTTGTCCCTGATCATTGACGGCAGTATTGATCGTATCGTAATCAATAACTTGCTGGGCTGGCTGAGCCGTGGTTGCCTGCACCGCAGCATTCTGCCGGCCCTGCTTGAGTGCCGTTGGCTGGCCAACTTGGGGAGTGGTCAACGGCGCACCATTCTGGTTGCTATCTGCGTGAGCGTCAACACCCGTCATGGTTAATAAGACAACGGTGATCGCCGCCACACACCATAACTTACCGCTCTTGTACAACTTATAATGCTTCTTTGCTTCCACGTTTCTTCCTCCATCCGTTAATAAAACACACAATTAGTTTCATTATATCAGATCAAAGAAGTCCTTATTAATACCAAAACAGTCCAAGCTGATCTCTCAGCTTGGACTGCTTTTTGATTTTACTTATTTGTACCTAACTGTTGCAAAAAGTCGGCTAAGTAGTAACTGCCTTGAGCATAATCGTTTAAACGAATGTGTTCATTAGGAGCGTGGGGACCACTCTTGGCGTAGTGAATGCCGACCATCACCACTGGCAGGTGCAGGGTTTCACCAAACGGCCGTACTGGACCGCCACCGGCAGTGTTGGGCACGAACTTGGTCATCGGTCCATAGACGTTTTTGGCCGTTGCCAATGCCTGTTGAACGAAAGGATCTTCCATCGGAGTCCGCCATGCATCTTCGGCCACGTTCAGGTGAACGTCAAAGTCACTAAAACCATTAGCGGCTAACTGTTGCTGCAACAATTTCATAACTTTCTGCGGATCCTGGTTCGGGGCCAGCCGGCAGTCAAGCTTAGCACTGGCTTCCTTTGGCACAATCGTCTTGACACCCTCACCTTCATAGCCGGATGATAAACCATTCACCGTCAGCGTCGTCCCGTTAACCAGTTCCTCACGAGGATGATCGGTGACCAGTGGCTGCTTCAGCCCATATGTTTCCTTAACGCTTTCCTCGTCAAAGTCCATCTCGTCAACCGCCGCTTTCTCGTTTGGCGTCAAGGATTCGATGTCATCATAAAAGCCTTTGACCGTAATCCGGCCGGTATGGGGATCGCGCAGTGATTCCAGGCCATCCATCAGGCGCCAGGCAGCGTTGGGAACGTAGCTGGCCAAAGATGAGTGAATGTCAGCATCCGCGGTCTTATCGTGGACATCAAAACTAACGATGCCCCGCACTCCGGCAACGACTTCAAAATGGTCGGCCGAGTTCTTGCCCCCGCCTTCCCAAATGCAGGCATCCGCTTGTAGTTCTTCCTGGTGGGCATTCACATATAGGCCCACGTGCCGGCTACCGGTCTCTTCCTCGCCTTCAACGAAGAATTTCAGGTTAACGGGTAAGCCGCCGTGTTCATTGAAGTACTTAACGACTCCCAAACGGGCCATTAATTCACCCTTATCATCACATACCCCACGGGCAACCAGTTTGCCGTTCTTTTCGGTGGGTTCAAACGGATCGGAATGCCATTCGTCTAAGGGTTCCGGTGGTTGCACATCATAGTGGTTGTAAAAGAGAACTGTGTAGTCACTGTTGCCTTTGAATTCGGCAAAGACCACCGGATTGCCGCCCTGGTCCTCCCACTTGGTCGACTTGGCCGCACCCAGTTCCTTGAAGGTGGCAACTAACCAATCGCTGGTTTCTTGAATTCCCTTGTTTTGCGCAGAAATGCTCGGGTGTTTCAAATAATCCTGAAAATCCGCCCAATGATCCAGGGCATATTGTTCGACTTCATTGCGGTCTAGTTCCATCTAAGCCACCTCCATTAGAATTTCTGTTGACCGTGCTGGTAAACGACCTTGTCTGCCTGTTCCACTGCACTCACATCGGCCAACGGGTTGTCCTTCAATACCAGGAAGTCCGCAAACTTGCCAGCTTCTAAGCTCCCATAATCTTTGTCAACCCGGAGCAATTCGGCAGAGCCCATCCCAGCTGCACGCAGGGCCTGATAATTGCTGGCGCCCGCCTTGACCATCAAACTGAGTTCCATTGGGGCGTCCTTGAATTCGTTAAACGGCGTTCCCGAGTCGGTCCCAAAGGCCAGCTTTACGTTGGCTTGTAGGGCACGACCCACGTTTTCAAAGAAGTCATCCAGAAAGGCCTCGGCTTTGTCCAACATGTATTGTGGGAGCTTACCCTGGCCAAACTTCGGAATTGTGTAGCCGGCAATCAAGGTTGGTGTCAGGAAGGTCCCCTTTTCCTTCATCAGGTCAACATCTTCTGGCCGCAAGTAGCAGCCGTGTTCAACCGAGTCGACCCCTGCCACGATGGCGTTGTGAATTCCGCGGGCACCTTCTGCATGGGCAGCAACGGTCATATGCTTGGAGTGCGCCTCTTTGACCGCCATCTGTAATTCTTCCAGGCTCAATTCGGTGTCATCAACCTGGTCGGTGGCAGACATGATGCCGCCAGTCGACATCACTTTGATGTTCTTGGCCCCCTCCTTGAAGGCCAGACGCACAGCATGACGCATCTCTTCCGGGGAATCCACTAGGTAGCCCCAGGTGGTTTCACCATGCTCACCTTCAGTGAAGTCACCGTGACCACCAGTCATTGACATTGGCCGACCGGATGGGAGGATTTCCGGGCCGACAAACGGATGCTCTTTGCGGTACTTGTTGAGCTTAATGTCGACATTAAAGGCGGCCCCACAGTCCCGAACGTAGGTCACACCTGCCTTCAGTGCTGACCGTAAATTCTCCAGCGCTTGCAGAGTGACTTCGGTTTCGGTTAAGTAGTAGAGCTTGTTCGTTAACGCGTTCATCATCATGTGGGTGTGGGCATCGACCAAACCGGGCATGACGTATTGCCCCTGTAAATCCACAGTGCGATCGGCTTGCCCGTTAAACTCGCCGCTGCCGACTTCGCTCAGGCGCCCACTATCTTCATCGACGGTAAACCACGCATCTGGTGTGACCGTATCCTTAGTGCCAGTAAACAAATTGCAATGATTAAATAATGTCGTACTCATATTTGAACCTCCCTACTTCAAATAATGATTAAACCAAGCTAAGACTTCGTTGAGACGTTTTGCACGCTGGTCCGGGCGGCCGTCACGTGACAGGTCGTGATTAGACCCGTGGAAAACCACCATCCGGGTCGGCACACCCTTTAATTTCAATGCCTGAAACATCTGGTAACCTTCCGGAATTGGGCACCGAAAATCATGATCCGAGTGGAGGAACAAGGTCGGTGTCTGCATATTGTTCACGTAAGCCAGTGGTGAATGCTGCCAGAAAGCCTTCATCCCATCAGCTTGAGTCAGACTAGTCGCCATTTGGTCAGTCACAAATTCCGGACCGATATCTGAAATCATCATTGACGACCAAGTAGCAATGCTCCGTTCACTAACTGCGGCCTTAAAACGGTGAGTGTGGCCGACCACCCAGTTAGTCATGAAGCCACCGTAACTGCCGCCAGTCACCCCTAATCTTTCTGGGTCCACATCAGGGTATTGTTGCAGAACTGCATCCACGAAGGTCATCAAGTCATCGTAATCAACCTGGCCATAGCGACCACGCAGATCTGCGTATTCATCGCCTTGGCCTTCTGATCCATGCAGATTGGTCAAGAAAACGAAGTAGCCGGCATTAGCCAAAACCTGCATTTCATGGAAGAAACTGGTCCCATATGCTGCCCGTGGACCGCCATGAACCTCTAGTACGCCCGGATACTGTTGACCCTTTTCATAGTTCACAGGGTACAGGACCCAGCCATGACACTCACGACCCGTCGAATCGTTATAGCTGACCTCATGCATTTTGGCCACCTTACGTTGCTTCAAGAATTGATTCTCAGCCGTCAACTGCTTAAAGTCGCCTGCATGAAAAGAATAAAGCTGTTGCGGTTCGGTCGCCGTCGTTGCGGCAAACAAAAGCTGATGATCTTGAAAGGCTAATGAGTTGACCCCACCGGCCCAGCTAAAGGCCAGGGTCAGATGCTGCCCATCGAAGCAGTGGACTTCGGTATGGTCCACCACCGTTGAGCAGAAGTAGAGCTGGTCATCGCCGACCAGAGCTGTCCGGCCGCCAACCACGGTCATGTCATTAACCAGGATGTTGCCAACGTTATGGTCCCATTTGGCAACCAAGTGGAGTGTCTGCCCGCTATAGCGGTAAAAGTTAGGGTTTTCGCCCATCCCGAAGACCTTGCAGTTGCTGGCCACCACGTACAGTTGTCCTTTCAACCAGGCAACGGTATCCACCCGGTATTTGCCCGGTGCAACCAGTTCCACCAATTTTTGCTGGTCAAAATCATACTCGTAAAGACCATCCTTGAAGGGCCGAACATCCTGGTAACTGGCCCCATTGACCAGCAAGTGACCATCCTGCCACCAATAATTCATGCAATCGAAGTCGGCTGGCAAGAGGTCAGTCAACTGCTGATGATCGCCATCAAACAGCCAGAGGTGACGGCGGGTAGCGTTGACAACTCCTTCATCGTTAGACCAATAAGGGACTTCATTGACCTCATGCCATGGCTCAGCATCCAGCGCTTCTTTACGAGGCGTGCGGCCGCTCAAGAGAAAACGGTTTTCGCCCAGGTATTCAACCACTCGCAGCTGGTGACCAGCTAAGTTGACGGTGGATTGCAGTGCATGTGCCTGCAGGTCATAAGAGTAGAGGCGGGTCTGCTTCTTGTCCTTATCGACCGTGGAATAGACCAACTGATCATCTTCAGCCAGGGCCAGTCCAGGCTGCTGAGCCGTGTTACTTACAACGAAGGCTGCCTGACCATCCGGCTGGGCCCATACTCGCCAGCTATAAGTGTCGGGCTGGTGGGCATTGGCTTGGGCGCTAACCCATGCCCGGACACCGTTTTGGGCGCGCACATTGCCCGTATTGGTTAAGTTATACAGATCATTAACTGTTAATCCATCCATTGGCTAGGCCTCCTTCGTTAAGCGATTGACTAAACAACGTCCTTTGCGATAGACCGCCGTTGCCTGTTCGAACGCGGCAAAGTCATCCAGCGGGTTCTTCTCCAGAACCACAAAATTGGCTTCAAAGCCGTCCGCAACTTGGCCCACCGTCTGATCAACCCGTAAGAGCTTTGCGGCCACCTTGGTTGCGGAATTCAGGACTTGCACCGGCGTCATTCCGGCGTCCAGGTACATCTTCAATTCATTAACCACCCAGTGGCCAAACGTGTTGTACGGTGTACCAGCGTCCGTCCCCATTGCAACGGGAACGCCGGCGGCTACCAGTTTACGAATGCTGTTCAAGTGCGCTTTGGCAACCTGCCGCGCCTTCTTCACCATGAAGGCCGGCAGTTGATCAGGATTTTCATAAATTGCCCGTGGTGCCACCAGGGTTGGTACGACGAAGGTCCCGTGCTGCTTCATCAGCTCAACGGCTTCGTCATCCATATAAATAGCGTGTTCGACCGAATCAATACCGGCGCGGACAGCGTTCTTGATGCCTTCCGTTCCTTGGGCGTGGGCGGCAGTTGGATAACCACGGTGGTGAGCCTCAACTACGGCCGCATGCATTTCGGCTTCGGATAGCTGCACATCGAATGGGGTTTCGCCAGGAGTTGCCACCCCACCAGTTGCCATCAGCTTAACGTTATGAGCACCATGCTTTAAGACTAAGCGCGCCCCCTGCCGGACACCTTCGACCCCGTTAACTTCCAAGGTTCCTTCATCCGGTTCACCATTCTTATTGGAGCCGTGACCACCAGTCATTGAAAGGGCCCGACCACTACCGACAATGCCGGGTAATGTTGGCAGGTCATATTTCATCAGGGTTAAGTCAACATCATCGGTTGATCCAACGTCACGAACGTAGGTCACCCCAACGGATAACGCCTCTTTCAGGTTTTGCATTGCCAGAACGGTTTTGCTGACGGTGTTCTTCGGATGAAAGTTCCAGTAGAACGGATCGGCCGAAATTGTCATATGGGTATGGGCATTAATCAGGCCGGGCGTCACAAACTTTCCTGCTAAATCCACAGTCTTTTCCGCTGCTTGCTTGCTGCCCACATTTTTAAAGTGCCCGTCCTCAACGGTGAAATCGATCTTAACAAATTGTTCGCCGTTAAAGACTTGGGCGTTTTGATATTGAACTGCCATAATTAAGCCTCCCTTAGTATTTTTATTCCGCCAGGGCTACAAAATGACCTGGTCGAACTTCACGTAATGGTAGATTTGCCGGTTCTTTTTCATAAGTAAATTGTTTACGCACCCGTTCGTAAGTCGGATCCGGTACCGGCACCGCCGACAATAAGCTTTGCGTGTACGGGTGGAGCGGATGGTTCACGATCTCATCGGCCGTCCCCAATTCAAGTAACTTGCCGTGGAACATGACCCCAATCCGGTCGGAAATGTATTTGACCATCGAAATGTCATGGGCGATGAACATGTAAGTCAGGTTACGGGCCGCCTTCAGATGTTCCATCAGTTTAACGATTTGCGCCTGCACCGAAACATCCAGTGCTGACAGTGGTTCGTCAGCCACGACAAATTCGGGTTCCACCGCTAATGCTCTAGCAATCCCAATCCGTTGCCGCTGGCCGCCAGAGAATTCGTAAGGATAACGGTTCATGAAATCAGGGGATAAACCCACCAGCTTCATCGTTTCGGCGACCTTGTCATCCAAGTCGCTTCGGTTGGCGACTTTTTGGTGAATCCGCAAGCCTTCAGCAATGATGTCACGCACTGACATCCGCGGATCCAGTGATGAATATGGGTCTTGGAAGATCATCGCGGTCTTTTGGTGAAAATTCTTTAACTCGTGACGCTTCTTCAGCTTGGTCACATCTTCCCCATCGTAAATGACGTCACCGGAAGTCGGTGAGTACAGGTCCAAAAGGCAACGGCCCGTGGTGGTCTTGCCAGAACCGGATTCACCAACCAGGCCAAAGACCTCACCCCGATGAATCTCAAAGGAGACATCATCGACAGCGTGGACTTCATCTGATCGCCCTTGGTGGAAGTATTTCTTTAAATGGTGAACTTCTACTAAATTATCAGTCATCTGCCTGTGCCTCCCTTTCGGCCAGTTTTGCGTAATGCTCGCGGCGTTGCTCCAGCTTATCGGTTAAATGAACTTTTGGTGCCTGCTTGTCCAACAGCCAGGTTGCCGCATAATGGGTGTCGCTGACTTTGAAGAACGGCGGCATCTTCTCAAAATCGATGTTCAATGCGTGTCGATTACGATTGGCAAACGGGTCGCCAACTGGTGGATCGATCAGGTTCGGAGTGGTACCCGGAATAGATTCCAGGTCTCCTTCGTTCATATCCATGGTTGGGGTCGACTTCAAGAGGCCCACTGTGTACGGATGCTGCGGGTGATAGAAGATATCATTGACCGTGCCGAATTCCAGAATCCGTCCCGCATACATAACGGCAACCCGGTCAGCAATCCCAGCAACCACGCCTAAATCGTGGGTGATGAAGATAACGGCCGTTCCCAGTTCATCCTTCAGTTGCTTGATCAGCGCCAGAATTTGGGACTGAATCGTTACATCCAAAGCCGTCGTTGGTTCGTCGGCAATCAGGACTTTCGGGTGACAGATCAGAGCCATCGCAATCACAATTCGTTGCCGCATCCCACCGGAGAATTGGTAAGGAAAGTTCCGGAACCGTTCCTTCGCATTCACAATTCCGACCTTTTCCATGATGGCCAGGGCCTTTTGCCGCGCCTCATCTTTGGTCAGGTCTTGGTGTTGAAGGAGGGGTTCCATGATCTGCTTGCCAACCCGCATGGTCGGATCCAGCGCAGTCATTGGATCTTGAAAAATTTCGGCTAACTCGTTGCCCCGTAAATTTTGCAACTCTTTTTCCGGCAACTTCAGCAAATCACGTCCATCGTATTCAACGCTGCCGCTCACCACTTTGGCGTTTTTCGGCAGGAGCTGCATCACCGTTTTCGTCGTGACTGATTTTCCGGAACCAGATTCGCCAACCAGAGCCAGCACTTCACCAGGGTGCAGTTTCAAAGTCACGTCCCGCACTGCATGGACCGTGCCTTCCAGAGTCTGGAAATCGACTGAAAGATGTTTAATTGTCAGTACGTCTTCTGTCATCTAGAACTACCCCCTCGTATTTGGATCAAATGCATCACGTAAACCGTCGCCCAGCAGGTTGAAGGCAATCATCATCAGGGACAAAACCAGAACGGGTTCCCACAATTGATATTGATAGAATTGGAAACCTTTCTCACCGGCGTTCAGCAGCGTACCTAACGAAGCGTTGGGTGCCTTAACCCCAATTCCGATGAAGGACAGCAGGGCTTCCAGGAAAATAGCCGCTGGAATGGTGAACATCGTCCGCGTAATGACCACACCCATCGTGTTCGGCAGGATATGGTGCAAGGCAATTTGGAAAGGACTTTCACCCATGGCCTGCGCCGCTAGAACAAAGTCGGCACTCTTGATCTGCATGGCCGAAGCCCGGACAAGCCGTGCCATCAGAACCCATGAACTCAAGGCAATGGCGATGATGATGGAAACCATCCCTGGCTTCAACACGATCAGCAACAACATGATCAATACCAGTTCAGGCACTGAGCTGATGATTTCGATGATCCGTTGCATCACGTTGTCGACCCGGCCACCGCACCAGCCGGAGACCAGTCCGTATGGCACCCCAATCAGGATGTCAACCAAGGTTGCAAAGAGGGCGATCATTAGGGAAATCCGTGTTCCGTAAAGCAGGCGTGAAAGCATGTCACGACCAAGCCCATCCGTGCCTAAGATGTAACTGCCGTTAGTGAATGGCTTCAAATTGGACAAATCAACGTTTTGTGCGTTGGGATTGTGCGGCATCCAGAACAGTGAAACGACTGAGAATAAAGCAACCAAGAGGAGGAATACCAGCGAAACCATTGCCGCATGGTCGTGTTTCAGTTGATGCCAGGCCTTTTCGTGGAAGGATAATGATTTTTGTGCCACCCCATCGTGTTGCGAATTCAGCTTGCTTGGGTCGGCAAACTGGAATTGATCCGCGGTGGCCTGATTTGTGTTTTGCTTTGTCATCTTAGTGTTCCCCCTTTTCCTTGGAAAGAATTCTCGGATCAACCAGGCCGTAAACCACGTCGGTCAGCAGCAAAATGCCACAGAGCAACAGGCAGTAGAACATGGTCAATCCCATGATGACTGGGTAATCGTTAGACAGGACTGAGTTGATGAACAATTCACCGATTCCAGGTACGGAGAAGATATTTTCGACCACCATCGACCCGGTGATTAAAGTCACGGCCAGGGGCCCGATCAGCGTTAATGCTGGAATGATGCTATTCTTCAATGCGTGGTGGAAAACCACTTGAGCTACTGACAAACCTTTTGCCTTCGCCAGCAGGATGTAATCAGAATTCAAGACTTCAACCATTTCTGTCCGGACAAAGCGCGAAACTTGCGCCATCGGGACCGCTGATAAGGCAACGGTCGGCAGGATGGTTGAAGGGAAGCCGTTCCAATTGGCAACCGGGAACCAACCTAACTTAAAGCCCAGGTAGTACTGCAGAAGGATCGCCAGAATGAAGCTTGGGAAGGAGATCCCGATGACCGCCAACGTACTGCTGGCTGCATCAGCCCAGGTTCCCTTATTCAATGCTCCCACACAACCAAGGACGATACCGACGACCACACCTAAGACCAGTGCTTGGAAACTGATCAATACGGATGGTCCAACCCGGTGGCCAATCAATGACGCTACGCTCGTACTGTTGTATTGGTAGGACATCCCGAAGTTGCCATGTAAAACGCCGCCCATGTAGGCTAAGTATTGTTGCCAAACCGGCTTATTCAACCCATATTGTTTTTCAACCGCCAGCTGTTGTGCCTTAGTCAGCTTCATTGTGTTGCCCAGTGGTGAACCCGGAATCATCTTCATCAGGAAGAAGGTCAAGGTGGCAACAATGAACAGCGTCAAAACCATCATGAGCAAACGTTTGAGAATATACTTTTTCATAAAATCCTCCTGTTCTTATAAATAAAGAAGGTCGAATTGATGTTCAGACCTTCTTTATCATTGCTTCAATGTTGCTTTTACTTCTTCCATTGAGCGTATTGGTATTGTGCGGTGATGTTAAATGGACCGTAGTTTAAACCAGTAACGTGCTTGGAAACCAAGTGTGCTTGTGCAGCAGTGTAAAGCGGAACCCCGTCGGCATTTGCGTGAACCTGCTTGTTAGCTTGTTGTAAGAGATCGTAGCGTTCACTAGCAAATTGTGAGCCATCATTAGCCTTGTTCAGCAGGTCATCGAGCTTCTGGTCGGTGTTGTTCGTGAAGTTAACCTTGTTGCCGGTCTTCAACAGTGACAGGAAGTCGGAAGCATCCGGAACACTGGAGTTCCAGTCGGTTAAGTTCAGTTCGAATTTGCCGGCAAAGTCGCGGCTAACGTGTTGAGCGTGTGGCAAAGTTGTAACTTCAACCTTCAGACCCTTGAATTGCTTCTGCAGAGTTGATTGCAGGTATTCGGCAACGGCCTTTTGATCATCGGTGTTGTCAGCTAACAGATTCAGTGTCATCTGCTTCTTGCCCAGGTCCTTCTGAGCTGCCTTCCAGTATTGCTGAGCCTTCTGCTTGTTTTGCTTCTGCAGGTGGCCAGCATCCGTGGCGAAGTCCTTGCCCGTCTTTGGATCCTTCATGTCACCCTTTGGTACCCAGCCAGTTGCGCCAACGGAACCATCTTGCAGAACCTTCTTGGCTAACTGATCGTTGTCAAAGGCGTAGTTAACGGCCTGCCGGAAGTTTTCGTTCTTGGTCAGTTCGTTCTTGCCGTTGAAGTACAGGTAGTATTGAGTGGCCATCAGAGCGGTGTGCAGCTCTTTGTTGTTCTTGTTGCCCTTTACATAATCGGCAGTGACTGAAGTTTCCTGAACCTTGCCGGACTTGAAGAGGTTTTGGGCGGTGTTGTTGTCCTTAGTAACCTGGACGTTAACCTTGTTCATGTGAACGCCCTTCTTGTTCCAGTAGTTGTCATTCTTAACGTAGCTCCAGTTGTCGTCGCTACCACCGGTCCAGTTGACAACCTTGTATGGTCCGTTGTAGACCGCCTTATTAGAACTAGAACCATACTTGTTGCCTTCCTTAGCCAGTACCTTGTGATCAACTGGCTTCAGGTTAGCAGCGAAGTTGTTGCGGACGTTGGCAGTTGGCTGTTTCTTAGCAAAGTCGAATTCCACTTTGTTCTTGCCTAATGCCTTGACCCCTAATTCAGACGTTGGTGCCTGGCCCTTAGAAACGGCATCATAGTTTTGCAGGTTGGAAACCTTGTCAGCGGCTTGTGACTTGGTCTTTGGATCTGCCCAGTGCCGCATGGATGCAACGTAGTCTTGAGCGGTAACCGGATCACCGTTGCTCCACTTGAGGCCCTTCTTTAAGGTGAAGGTCCAAGTCTTGCCATCGTTGGTGACTTTTGGTTCGCTGGCCGCTTCACCTAAGACAACTTTGTTATTCTTGTCAAACTTCAGCAGACCTTCGAATGATTGTACCTGCATTGAAGAACTTGGAGTTTCGATGGTCTTCGATGGGTCCAGGGTAACTGGATTGGCTTTTAAGGTAACGTTCAAGTCCCCGCTGGCTTTGTTCTTCCCACTATTGCCACAAGCGGCTAAGGACATGGCGGCTAAAGCGACAGTTGCTAAAGTAACGACTTTTTTGTTCATTTTCAGATTCATAAGCAATTCCTCCCGTAAGGCTGATAATAAGATTGTTTTCTAATTTGTTTTTAATGTTACTAATGCCACTAATGTCAACAATGTCAGATTCCATCTTCTTCACCTCACTTAAGAAATTGTTTTAATTGAACAAAAAAAGTCCTAAGCAACATCTTTTTGATGCTGCTTAGGACGATCCATTACCGTGTTACCACCTAATTTTATTTAGCTATCGCTAGCTAAACCTCTGGCGTACGTATTCATACGCTGGCACGATAAAGGGTGCATTCCTGGTAGCTTTACTATCGGTTCAAGCTACAATGCTCAAGGATGATCTTCAAGCTCTGCATTGCTTCCCCCTCTCACCTAAACGGGGGCTCTCTGAATGCTCAACAGAACTTTACTGTTCCTCTCATTGCATTTCCTGTTCAATTAATTGTTGTCTAAGATATTAATGAGAAAGTTCTAATTTGTCAACGCCTTTTTCAAAGTTTTTTAACCAGCAGATTTTCTGATAACGTTAACAAGTTGATGAGGTCAACTGTTAAGCCCGTCCTAAATTATTTGGCCGGAAGACGACTTGATTCGGCCGACCGGCATAGTTCCAGTACCAGTTGTAATTAAATTCTTGGACGGCCGTGCCTGGTTGCTCGTTAGTATAACCGCACACGGAGATGACGTTTGGATTATTGCCAAAGCTGGAGATGACCATGGCATGACCTTCAGAACCATATGGATCCCAAACTACAATGTCACCATATTGAGGAGTGTATTGCCCACCGCCTTGATAAACCTGGTGATAGCCATTGTTCACGATGTAGTTATAGAAGTCCTGGTGTTTCGTGTCGTAATTATCGTGGTAGATGTGGCCGTAATCATAACCACCGGCATCACGGATGGCCTGGGTAATGGCGCCAGAACAGTGGGCGGTACCATCACTGCCATTCCGCGAACCCCATTGTGAATAAGTCAGTCGTCCTTCACGGGACCGGAACCAATCGATCACACGCTGGGAGAAGCTGTAGAACTTACCCGTGGACCGGTCAAAATGATAGGTCTGGCCATTGATGTTAACATCGCCGACTGACATCAAACCATTGTCGCCAAAGTAGACAGAACGGTCCTGACTTGGCAGAGACAGGAAACGATTCCGAACCAATGCGTGACTTTGTGGGTCAAAATAGCACCAGCGCGAATATGCATCCTTGTAATTGCCGTTGCCGGCTGGATCATCTGTGTAACGGTGAATGAATTCGACTAGTTGACTATTGAAGTGCGTTTGCGGAATTGACACTTGGAATCCGGATTGGCCGCTATCATCAATCCACGGATAAGCTTGGGCAACGTCTGGACGGGACAAGTTTTGCGATTTTACCTGCCAGCGGCCCAGTTCATGACCATTAGTTGCATCCAAAGCAATGATGTATTGATATGGCCGAGATGACGCACCATTCAAAGCGTGCCAACCGGTGATTTGCAGCTGGCCATTAACTTCCTGAACGCTGTCAAAGCTGCCGGCATTCGTGCTGTATTTGTCAGTCCAAATGTCTGCCGCGTTGCCATTGCCGGCCGGGTCATCGGTGAAACGCAGAACCAGTTGGTAATCATTGGCTGCGGCATTTGACAGCGGCAATTGCGCCTGGAAGCCACTTTCACTGCTGCCTAAGCCGTGCGGATAAACTTTGCCAACATCTGGCCGTGCAGTCAGTGTCAAAGCCTGCCGGGACACTTCTCTACCGTCAGCCAGTAAAATTGCGTATACGTACGGACGGCCGTTGCGTGCGTTGTTAAAGAACCAGCCGCTGATGTTTAAATGACCATTTTCAGCCTTCAGCGAGTCCAGCCAGTAAGCTTGTTGCTGCGGGTCAATGGCAAAGGATGGGTACCAGTAATCGGTGAAATCACCGTGGCCGTCGTCACCGTTCCCACTTTGAATGGCGGAATAACGGCTGACTAAGGCGTATTGGTGGCCAGCGATCAAGTTTGCCTGGTCAAAATCATAATTGAAACGTGAATGACCGGCCGTCTTAGTGTCAGCACCAAACACTTTTGCCACGTCAGCTGAATCTTCCGTTGGCACAAGCGCTGAAGCCAGCTGACGGTTGGCCGTTTGATCGAATAAGATCAGGAAATGGTATGGTTCATAAACGCTGGCGTCGTTGGCATGCCATCCGCTCACCGTCACATGACCATCACTGACATTCCAGGAGTCTAAATTACCTCGGTTGACTTTTTGAATTGGGCTGAACCAGTAATCAACAACGGCGCTACCGTTACCAGCCGGATCATTCGTCCACCGTGAAATGAACTGAATGTTGTCCTTAGCATAAGCCGGCGTCAGTTTGAATTGCACCTGAAAACCGGCCTGACCAGCATTGGCGATGGTTGGGAATGCTTGGGCAACATCGGGACGGGCCTGCCCATCGGCGACTAATTGCCGGGCAATCTCGTGTCCCATCGTCTGGTCAAAGGCGATGATGTAGTGGTACTTCTTGTCTGCCGCTGCGTTGCTGGCGTGCCAGCCACTAACCGTTAGCTGACCATCTTCGCTCGTCAAACTATCCAAGTTAGCCCGGTTGGTCTGGTCAAGGTATAAGGGGCCAAACCAGTAATCAGTGTGCTGGCCCTCACCGTTCTCACTATCGTCACTGTATCTTGCTACCACGCTTAAAGAATCTGACAATGCGTTAGCCGGAATGTTCAGTGACAGGTTAAAGCCCGCATTCAGGCTGTTAGCCACATGCGGATAGGCCTGCTGCACATCTGGCCGCTGAACCACCGGTGACTGGCTCCGGGTCAGTTCGGTGTGCCGACTGTTGTCATAGACCAACACATAGCGATTGCGTTGCATGTTGCTGTTGCCGGTTGCTTGCCAGCCGGAGACGTGCAGCTGTGCCTCGTTATTTTGGCCCATCGTGACGCTATAACCATCTAAATGCCCCTGATTAACGTTGACATGATTGCCTTGTGTCTGATGGTCAACCGGGACTTGATTAGTTGGCGTTGTCTGGCTGGTCTGTGCCACGGATTGATCAACACCCGTTTGACTATCAGCATGGGCGGTCGTGGCCAACGCACCGGTTAATAACAGTGTGCTGATGGCCGCCACGCACCACAACTTGCCGCTCTTGTATAACTTGTAATGACGTTTCACGTTCATCTTCACTCGCTTCCTAACATACTTACCCCGCAATTATAACAAAAAGAGGCAAAGTCGCCACTCTGCCTCTTATTTAATTAATATCATCATCACTGCATGATCTGCTTAGTAGCGATCGCCAATTGCTGGATAAGATTGATCCCATCCTGCATCGTGCCGTTACCATCCGTGTAGACGGCGATCGTGTAGCTATTACCGTTACCAGGAATAAAGCCAATGCTGTTGACGTGCCAGCTGCCATCGTAAGGTAACCAACCGTTCTTGACATAGAAGTTGCCAGATCCAGCAGAAATTCCCCAGCGTTGACTCGGATTAATGGAACCCATCAGGCTGCGGATGTAATTACGCGATTGATCGTTTAAGTAATTTGTCCGCGGATTCAAGTAGATTTCATTTAAGAGCTTCAATTGGTCAGCAGCAGTCGTGGCCGTTAATCCCCAAGCATCATTTGTTGAAGATTCATTCATGCCAAGCGCACTGTATAGTTGACCAATGCCACCGGTACCTCCGATATAGTAATCGAACAGCGTCGAAGTTGAATCATTATCACTGTTGCGAATCATATTGGATGCCAACGCCTGCTCAGTGCCATCAAGGTTGCCACCTGTGATGTGGAGCAACTGACTTAAGACCGACACCTTCACCGTGCTAGCCATGTCAAAACGGTAACCCGGCACGTTGGTGTATGAGTATACCAAGCCAGTTTGCTGTGATTGAACGGCAATGGATACACGCCGCCCAGAGTTGTTAATGATATTGGACCAGGCCTGCTGCAGCCGGTCGCTTAAGAAGTGGGCATCGACAGGGCTGGAATAAAAGTCGACATAATTGCCATTACCATTCTTGTCGTCCGTGTAACGATGCAGGAAAGTGACTAAGCGATGATTCAAATTGCTGAGGTCGACCGTGCCACTAAAGCCTGACTGACCGCTGTTCCAAATCCACGGAAAGGCATGCTGAACATCACCACGCGCTGCGGATGCCTGCCAGTTGCCATGTTGGTCAATGCGCCACCGTCTCAGTTCACGATTGCCATTGAGACTATCCAAAGCAATGATGTACTGATAAGGCTTGTCGGTAACACTCGTGGCCGCATGCCAACCAGCCAGGTCAATCGAATTGCCGTTAACTTGGACCTTGTCCCAACTACCAGCGTTGGTAGCGAGTTTGTCCGACCAAAAATCAGTGGTATGAGCACCGTTGCCATTCGGATCATTGGTAAAGCGCAATACCAATTGCAAGTCATTCGTTAATTCATTTGCCGGAATCGTAAAGCTAGCGGAGAATCCACTCTTCCCGGAGTTATAAAGGTGCGGATAGACCTTCGCAACATCTGGACGAGCCGTTAAAGTCAGCCGCTGTCGTTGTAATTCATGACCATTGCCGTTCAGCAGAATGGCATACGCATAAGGATTCGTCAGTGCTTCATCGCTGGCCATCCAGCCATGCACGCTCAAATGGTCCTGGTTCGCATCCCAGCCATCGACAAAGTGATCGCTGTTGTTCAAAGTGAACATGTTGAACCAATAGCCAACATGCACACCACTGCCACCATTACCATTTGCGGAGGTCGAGTACCGACTCACCAGAGAATAATGGTGTCCAGGCAATAAAGTCAGTTGACCGAAATCATAGCTAAAGCGTGCCTGTTTGGCAGTTTTTACAGCAGGGAATGCCTTAGCAACGTCGGCTGATTTCTTCACTGCAACTTCTGCAGAGACCACTTGGCGATTTGCCGTTTGATCAAAGACAATCAGATAGTGGTGAGGCGCATAGATTGACGTGTCATTTGCGTGCCAGCCACTCACCTGCAAATTGCCACTACTCAAATCAGCCCGATCAAGGTAGCCTTCGTTATCCCGGTTGATTGCGCCAAACCAATAATCGACCGCAGAACCATTGCCGTGCGGGTCGTTGGTCCAACGAGAGACAAACTGAATGTCATCACTGGCGTAAACCGGTGAAAAGTTAAAACTGACATTAAAACCAGAATTAATGGCATTCGCAATCGTCGGATAGACTTTCGCAACGTCCGGACGAGTGATTGCTGTTACTTCTTGGCGAGCAATTTCACGATGCTGGGTCTGATCGTAGACAATGATGTAATGGTAGTGCTTGTTTGCGGCTGCATTACTGACATGCCAACCGGACACATTGATCTTACCGTCTTTAACCTCGATATGGTCCAAGTGAGCCCGATTATGCTGATCAAGGTAGAGGGGTCCAAACCAGTAATCAGTGTGATTTCCCTCACCATGGACAGCATCGTTGCTATAACGAGCCACGATACTTAATGAATGCGTCGCCTCAGTATTTGGCAGGGCAATATCGAAATCGAATCCCGACCACTGGCTGTTGTCGATATGTGGATATGCACGTTGCACATCTGACCGTTGCTGAGGAGCTATCTTCTGCCGCTTGATTTCGCGATGGTCAGTGTGGTCATAAACAATCACGTAGCGGTAAGACTGATTATTACTCTGACCGCTTGCCTGCCAACCACTGGCATGTAAAACGGTCTGTCCTTTTTCATTTTGACTCAGTGAATATGAATCCAGATGTCCCTGATTCGCATTGACATCGTTATTGAATGTGGTCATGTCAGTCGGGACTTTATTATTCACAGTTGACTGTGGAGCTACATTGTCGCTTGTTTGAAGACTTGCTGCCTTTGTTTTTTGCAGATTTGTCTGTCCAACCACTTGATTGTTGTTAGCATCCGCGTGTGCCGTAGTTTGTGTCAATACGCCCACACCTAGTGATGCGCCCACAATCAATGCACTAATCCACAGCTTGCCTGATTTATATAATTTATAATGTTGTTTATTCATAACAATCCTCTCAATATGTTTCCTAGGTGAGTCAATAGGAATATCTACTGTCCCATTTACGTGCTACAAGCATAATATTTATTACACTAATTATAACTTATAAAAGCTAATATATTTCATTGAACATATTATATTATATAATTTCGATTTATGGTCATGATAATACAAAATGCTTAATAACGCTCAACGCTTAAATACTGGTATTCTTTCGGTTTTGTTTAAGACCTTCGTCAATACAAAAGCCCTCCAGGTACAAGATAGTTCATTCTTATACTCAGAGGACTTTATAGTCATTCTAATAGTCTAATTATAGTTGAGTCAGTATACAATTTTTAACAAACTAATTAAGCTTTCATAGCTAAACTGGTTTTATTAACATTATTAAAACAAATACAAGTCCAATCACTGTTGTGAAGATAGATATCAAGCATGTTTTTGAGGGTTGTACTTTTATTTGCAGCTTGTGCTTTTGATGGCCTTTGATATTTGTTAATAACAAAGTACCTCTCTTGCTTTATTTTATATTATTTACTATATGTCCATTATCATACACCTTGTACTTAGAAGCTGACATCAAAACAGGTAGATCTACATAGCCATTTTCCTTTTTAATAAACTCGTAGTTAACCTGGTTGCTTTTAGGTGTCATCTTATATTTTATCCGTTGATGATTGGTTGTATAAATTACATTGTCAGCAATGGAATCGAAATGTTCACTCTGATTACTTGTAAGGTAATCTTTAGGGCCTCCTTTGGAGTTATAAACACCACTATATATGTTAGGAAAATTAACCTTGTTAACTTTAAAGTTGGCATAATCCGGCTGGTGATGATTAGACGGCTTCTTTGTTATGGCTTGTTGCCTCATCCCCTCGGCTCTAAAACTGCTCATCTGATTTATATTAAACGCTCCAATTACAAATGCCAAAAGCAATACTTCAAATATCCGTGGCTTAGCCAATAAGGACATGTCTATAGTGATAAATAAAACAACGAAAATCAGAAATCTAAAAGTAAATTGAATAATGGTTACATTCAAAAAATGTTCCTTTAAGTAAGCCCAGCAAAACAAATTAGTTGACAATATTAAAAATCCTAATGCAAGCCATAAAAAACATTTCTCCAGGTTATTTAGCTTAGAATAGTTCGCCATAATATAGATTAGAAATACAAATGGAATTATTCCAATGCTAACAACCTTAATCGGATCAAAATTACCCGTCGAAATACTATTATTTAAGCTGTTTTCTATTAATTGAATAGTATTAATAATGTTAAGATATTTTTCAGGTCCTGTAATATTTTGGCCAAGATAAGCTTTGAAAAAGTTAATCCAATAAAAGGACGTTGCTAGCAAATATATTAATACTATTCGAATGTCATAAAGTAATTTTTTGAAGCTTGGCTTAATGATAAGGTCACATAAGAAGCAAATACTTAAAAATGCAAGACATATCAGTGTCGTTAATAAATGCGAAAATGTGATCCATGTTAAAACAATTACTAAAAGAGGTTCTCTATATTGACATAATGAATCATTAACATATGAAGGTCTAATAAAAGATAAAGTAAGAGGAATTAACAAGGGTAAAACAACAAACGAAAGCATTTCCCCTAACTCAAACGCAAACCAATAAACAAACGCTATATATCCAGAGAATGTATAAACCATCGAAAACATTATTGAACTACTTTTCTGTATTTTTAATAATCTTGCAGAATAGTAAGAGCATATCTCCGTAGCCGTTAATAATAAAAACTGCGTACAGTAAAAAGCATCTATTGGGTTGCTAATAATTTTAAAAAGAAAAGCAATTGGATAAAGTGTTAAAAGTGGATAGAAAGAATTTACATTGTATCCTACATGACTAAATGTAAAAAAATTTAGAAGAGGATAATGGTAATTAGATTTAACAATTTCCATAATTCTACTTACATGAAATCTAAGATCACTTCCTGAAAAAATATATCCTGTATGCCATGGAATTATTACACAAATTAATGCCATACATATGAAAAAAAGAAAAACTAAGCATTTGTATAAAAATGATTTATAATCCATCTCTCTTAATATGTAATGCCTTTCTTTGATTATCACTTATGCCTTCGAATGCTTCAAAATGATTGTTAAAAGGAGAAATTGTTCATAGTAAAATCCCTCAAGCTTAATAAAAATACATATCCTAACTGTAGAAACATGAAAAAGTACACCTTATTTTGACATAAATCCATTGCTTAAAAGAAAAACTCTCTATAGATATCAGTTATCACTTAACTACAAGTTTGGGAAAAGTATCCTAATTAATTCATTCCTAAAATTCGAACATAAAATGTAAGATTAATAAATAATCGATTCTCTCAATAAAATAAATTATAGCTGTTTTAATATAATTTTATGGCAGTTATTACTTATGACTATCGTATATTTTGTAAACTAAATTTTATTATGTTTATAATTCAACAAAACGTAAGTTCATTAAAATGTTTCATCTCATCTTTCTGAGTTTCAAAAAGATTAAACTTATCCAACTCAACAAACTAACAATTCTCGCAATAACTAATATGTGACTAGTTTTATAGGTTACTGAAATAGTATTTTGACCAGCATTTAAATGACTGCATACCGTTCCTCTATCTGATACACGTGTTTTTATTGTATGATGATTGATCCTGACCAAAGTATGCTTATAGGCAAGCACAGGAAGATCAACCATGGATCCTTTATTTAAATAGATACGATAAGTAATCGAATTAGGAGAGGTTTTCATATTTACCTTGGAAGAACTTCTCTTATTATCAACCAGTACAACTCTGTTTAAGACAGATTTAGATTTGTTAAAAGCATTCATAGGCATGTAATCAGTTTCGCCATATAGAGCTCCATATGAAAATTGATCATTATAATGTCTATTATCGATTAATAGTGGAGTATCTTTAGCGTCTCGTAAGGTTCTATAAGAGCCGCGCTGTGCATGTGTCAATCTTGAAATATCTGGCAGATCACCCTTATTTCTAAAGTAATCGTTATAAATAGATCCGCCATAGAGAGTTAACAAAATAATTCCAATAAGCACTGATTTTGTAAAAAGCGGTATTTTATCAAAATGTACATTGAATAATAGTTTTGATAATACTATTGCCAAGAAAAATGCTGCAAAACTGGTATATCTGTATGGAAATTGGATGATCGACAACGGTGTTTTGACAAGATATTTCCATGGAAATGCTGTTGTGATCATCCATGTCAACAGCACTCCCAAAGTATAGATCCACATATATACAGAATTTCTGTTAATTTGTTTCCATCCAACCATAATGGAAATTAATAATAGCAAACCTATACCACCACGATTTAGGGCATCATTATTAATCGCACTAACAACAAAATCCCCAGCTGATTCAATCAGCGTAAATCCTGATGTTGGACGAACAAGGCCTTTGTGGAAATAATCTGTCATTAGTGGAATAAATTGCCATAATGACAATACCAAGAATAAACCAATAGCTTTTAAAATATTAATGATTGGCAATAAGGTGATCTTGCGTTCTTGAATCCAATAAATCACTAAAATGGCAGCGCATAATTCTATGGAAATAAATAGGCTTACATAATGACAATATGCCATAAACGACATTCCCACTGCTAACATTATCCACTTTTTATTGTAAAGGACATTATACATTCCCAACATTACAAGCGGAATGAATGTATATGCTTGTGCCTCGCCTAATACATAATTAGAAAGCGTAAGGTAAAGATGATATGGAACAATAGCATAAATGATTGCATGCAGAAGAACGCAATTAATAAAGTAGCAAAAAACAGTAACCATACGTGAAGTAAGTATGCAGTAATTGGGCTAAAAATAAACTTCAGCAAAGCCCATGGATAAAGGAACACCACTGGGTAAAAGATAAAGTTTGCATTACCAACCTTACTGAAAGTCTCAGTTCCAATGTAAGTAAACCAATGTCCTCTTTGTATGTTCAAATAGAGTTGTTGAACTCTAGCAGCATGAAAGCTCCAATCAGAGTGAACACCCAATTGACCTACCATTAAAAAAGGTAGAATCATTATCACTGAAACCAAGAATAATAAACTTATTCTCTTTAAATTAGCCTTTATCATTCTATTTCTCCCTAAGAACTAAAGTTTCGCCGTTAACTTAACATCTGGGTATTTTTGCTTAAACCAATTCAAGGCAAACTCATTTTCAAACAGGAACAGTGGGTCACCATGAATATCTTTTACCAAAATATTGCGAGATGAGGCCATTTTTGGATCCAGTTGATCAGGATCAATCCAACGAGCTTGCTTACTACCCATCGGTTCCATTTCAACTTGTGAGTTATATTCGTTTTCCATCCGGAATTTGAACACTTCAAATTGCAACTGACCAACAGCACCCAGAATGTAATCGTTGCTGTTGTAACCATGGAACAGTTGAACAGCCCCTTCTTGAACCAATTGATTGATTCCTTTGTGGAAGGACTTCTGCTTCATCACATTCTTGGCTGTAACACGGACAAATAGTTCTGGCGTAAATTGTGGCAGTTTCTCGAACTTGATGTCCTTCTTGCCAGTATAAATTGAATCACCGATTTGAAAGTTTCCAGTGTCGTATAAACCAATGATGTCGCCAGCAACAGCCTTATTAACATTTTCACGAGTATTGGCCATGAATTCGGTGACGTTTGATAAACGCAGTGGCTTTCCAGTCCGTTCAAGAGTTACATCCATACCCTTATCGAACTCACCGGAACAAACCCGTACAAAAGCAATCCGGTCACGGTGACGCGGATTCATGTTTGCTTGAATTTTAAACACAAAGCCAGAGAACTCTGGATCCAGTGGCTCCACTTCGTCTCCGTTTTCCAGTTTGTGTGAACTAGGAGCCGGTGCAAACTTTAAATAGGTAGTTAAAAATGTACGGACCCCAAAATTAGTTAATGCAGAGCCAAAGAAGACCGGTGTTTGATCACCTTTCAAAACTTTGTCTTCACTGAATTGGTTACCAGCCATTTCGATGAGTTCCATCCCATCCATGGCATCTTTCCATTCACCTTCATCGGCCAATGGATTTTCATCCTTTACCTTGCCGTCATCATCCAGAGGCAAGTATGGATTGTCTTTATCCTTTGGGTGAGTTAAAGCAACACGGTGATTGTAGCGATCATACACACCCATAAATTGTCGTCCCATTCCGATTGGCCAATCCATTGGGTAGGTTTCGATTCCCAGTGTTTCCTCAATTTCGTTCATCAAATCCAAGGGATCACGAGCGTCACGGTCAAACTTATTAATAAAGGTAAAGATTGGAATACCCCGCATCTTACAAATCTTGAAAAGCTTCCGGGTTTGCGGTTCAATCCCCTTTGCGCCATCGATAACCATCACTGCAGAATCAACGGCCATCAGTGTCCGATACGTATCTTCGGAAAAGTCTTCGTGTCCTGGAGTATCCAGGATATTAATCCGTTTACCTTCAAAATCAAATTGCATAACAGATGAAGTAACGGAAATTCCACGCTTCTTTTCAATTTCCATCCAGTCTGATTTGGCAAAATTGCTGCTTCCGCGTCCCTTAACGGTTCCGGCTTCACGAACAATGCCACCAAACAAGAGCATTTGTTCAGTGATCGTCGTCTTACCAGCGTCTGGGTGTGAAATAATCGCAAATGTACGCCGCTTATTTACTGCATCTGCCAACTGTTTTGAAGTCATGCTAATTAATCGTCCTTTCAAGCATTATCCATAATATCTTATCATAAGAAAGGCCTTGATTTCGGCATTATCAGCAAATATTGTTAAGTTTTCTTTTACATCTTCTTTAAATTACCCTTCCAAAATTGACTAGACGTCCTGGTTTTGCTAGAGTGAGAGAGTTAATACTTTAATAAAATCAAGTCGGAATTTTCGAGGTAACTACAACATGGATCACGAACATGAAACGCGGGCGGAATACCGCCGTCACCTTGAGGAAAGCATCGAAGAAAAAGCTCATAATGAAAATTCCAACGGTGCAATCCCACATCCCCCGTACCATCACCACACTAATGGCGGTGGCTACAGGTGGATCAAACGTTTCATCACCTTGTTTGTCCTGATTCTTTGTATTGCTGGTGGCTATGAATACCATAAAATCCATAACACCGCACAAGGGGTCTTCTCCACTGGTGATGGCAAGGTTGATAAAAAATTAGCTGAAGGAAAACCGGTTTCCGTTTTAGCAATGGGTACTGATGTTGGTGCTTTAAACCGTGGAAATAAAGGTGGTAACACTGACACCCTAGAAGTCGTAACGATTAACCCTAAAAAGGAAACCATTACTTTAACCAGTGTGCCACGTGACACGTTGGTTAAAGTGGATACTGATGAAGGCGCTGATTACGTCAAGATTAACGCGGCTTATTCACTGGGCGGCCCTAAACAGACCGTTAAACAAGTTAAAGAATTGCTAGGCATCCCAATTGACTACTATGTAGTCATTAACATGGGTGTGCTGCAAAAAGTGGTTAATGCCGTCGGCGGTGTCGACGTTGACAACCCATTTGCCTTCACTTATGAAGGCCACCATTTCCCGAAAGGCAAGCAACACCTAAATGGTGAATTAGCTTTGAAGTACTCACGGATGCGTTATGATGATCCAAACAATGATTATGGCCGTCAAAAGCGGCAGCAACAGATCATGACAAGCGTAATTCACAACTTCAAACATTCAGGTTCGATTGGTGCTGCCAACAAGATTCTTGCAGCTGTCAAGGATGGTGTCCACACCAACTTGCCAATTGACAGCGTGTCTGTTTTGTATGGTAACTACCGTCGGGCAATGAACAACGTTAAGACTTACCACTTCCATGGTAAAGACGCCACTATTGAAGGTACGTCATTTCAGATTGCTACCCCAAAGGAAATCAATCGTATTTCTAAGTTGATTCGCATTCAACTTGGTTTGAAGCCAATCACGGTAACTAACAACGAAACCAAGATGTACAAGATGCAAAAGTCTTACAACGGCTACAATAATACTAACTTCGTATTACCTGGCCATGCTGAATACAACGTGCCTGGTTCCGGCCATGGTACAAGCACTTCTTCTAATTCATCCAACCGTTCTATAACGTATGGCTATAGAAGAAGCACAAGATCAACATATTAAACAAGAAATAAGGGAGGTCATTAAATGACCTCCCTTATTTCTTATTCATTCTCATTCTTCCTCAGTCTATAAATCGACCATAAGTAGTTAAAGACAGTTTTCAAAACAGCATAGAATGGTATACACAAAATCATTCCTGGAATCCCTGCAATATTCCCTGCCGCTAACAACAGAACAATGATCGTTAGTGGATGAATCTGCAAAGTCCGACCAATGATATTTGGATAGATGATATTCCCATCAATTTGCTGAACGACAATGACAACCACAATGACCCAGATGATTTTCTTCGGTGACATTGCTAATGAGACCATCAAAGCCGGTGCAATCCCAATATATGGCCCCACATATGGGATCATGTTCGTTAACCCAGCTACTAAACCTAAACCGATGGCTAAAGGTTGTTTAATGATCAAATAACCGATGCTGGTTGCTACAGCGACAAAGATACATTCCAAAGCTTGACCTGAAATGTAAGATGACAAAGTCTTGTTCATCTTACGTAACAAAATTTCCACTTGCTTAGCATTATTCTTAGAGAAGAAACGCTGAATGCTAGGAATCAACTTGTTGCCATCTTTGAACATATAGAACAGCATAACTGGGACGGTAATCGCCACAATGACCGTACTTGTCACCGCTCCAATAACTGTGCTTGCTTTGCTGGTCAACTGTCCCAAAGCTGTCTGTGCATACTTAACAATTTGCTGGTTAGCTTGCTTGTAATAAGTGTTCAAATCAATATTACGCAGCCATGGATGCTGTGAAAGTTGAGTTAGGTATTTCTGAGTGTCCTTAGCGGCATCTGGCAACCATTTGATCAATTGCGTCAGTTCGTTAATCATTGGCGGAGTTAATGCCGCAATTGTGCCGAGAACGATCAAAATCAAGCCCATGACGATAATCAAACTTGCTAATCCGCGTGGCATAGCATGACTGCCCACTTTTACCTTGAGTAATAAATGAAAAAGCGGCACTAGCATGTAATACAAGAACAACGAGATAATAAGTGGCACAAAAACCACTGATATAAAAATGAGGAACGGACGAAAGACAAAATCAATCTTGGTGCAAACATACACTAGCAGTGCCAACACCAATAGTTCTACCGACCAATACAGAATATTACGTTTATTTGACATTATTTCTTTTCCTTAATGATGTAAATCGGACGATGCTTAACTTGCATGTAAATTCGTCCAATGTATTTGCCGAGAACACCAATACACAGTAATTGCAACCCACCAAGCAATAGAATGACACTGATCATCGATGCCCAGCCAAAAACTGAACTGCTTGGATCTACAAGACGTCTAATGATAACAAACAGAATTCCAATGATGGATAGAATGAATGACGTTGTTCCCAACCAGACTGCTAGTGACAATGGTGCTTGAGAGAAGTCTGCAATCCCATTCATTGCATATTTAAATAGTTTCCAGGTATTCCAGTCGGTAGTTCCCGCAACCCGTTCAACATTATGGTAATCAAGATATTTAGTCTTGAAGCCAACCCACGAAAAGATCCCTTTTGAAAAGCGGTCATATTCGGTTAATGACAGAACAGCATTTACCATCTGTCGTGTCATCATCCGATAGTCACGTGCTCCTGGTACAATATTGGTTTGCGAAATACGATTAATGACATGGTAAAACTGACTACTAAGAAAAGACTTAAAGCGTGCCTCTCCCGTTCGATCAACCCGGCGTGTTCCAATACAGTCATAGTCACCACTGGTAATTAAGCTGTACATCTTAGGTAAAAATTCAGGCGGGTCCTGTAAGTCAACATCCATTACCACCACATAATCGCCAGTAGCAGCTTGTAGTCCAGCATAAAGAGCCGCTTCCTTGCCAAAGTTACGTGAGAAAGAAACGTAATGAACCAATTGATCATGCTCTCTATGCAACTTTCGCATTTCACCTAGAGTATTATCTGATGATCCATCATTTACAAACCAATACTCAATATTTAGGTTTTTTATATTATTTACAACCTTTTGCACTGCAGGAAAAAACAGTGGAATTGATTCTTCTTCGTTATAACAAGGCACAACTATTGAAAGTTTCGTCATGCTAATACCCCATTTTCTTCAATAATTACTAATAAAAAAAGCCGATACAAACGTACCGACCTATTATACACTATTTATTCATTAGTTACCTGTAATGGCAGTAGGCGTTACATGGTAAGTGTAAGTATGCCCATTGTATGATCCAGAAATGGTCCAATCATTCGTACCATTCTGCGTGGCACTAAAGCCATCCACAGCATCAATGCTTGGTTGGGTAATTGTCTTACCGTTTTCCCTAGCAGTTGCCATTGAATTGCCCAAATGCTCCTTAACCAGGTTTCTTGCATCGGTTTCATTCATCACAGCACTTTGCCGATTATTAACCGACTTAGCAGTTTGGCTGTTCTTAACACCATTAATGGTGGTCTTAGTGGAACTAGCATTGCTGCTTGAAGATACATCGTCTTCCTTCATCTTGTCAGACTTCTTGGATGAACGATGATGACTCTTTTTAGACGTCTGACTGCTGGTGGCTTCATCATGATGTGTTTCGGTAGCCGACTTACTGCCACATGCTGCCAGTGACACAATCATCATCCCTGCAACACCGGTCATCAACAGTTGTTTAATCTTCATTGAAATATATCCTTTCTTTATCTAAAAACCTTAGGAGCAAACCAGAGATCACTGTAATTACTGTTACCGTCGTTTGAAGAAGTGTAACGACTAATAATCCGTAAACTGTGACCCTTTAATTTAGCTGGAATAGAAAAGTTAGTGGTGAAACGACATTTATTAGAGTTGTAAACATTTTGGTAACCTGCATTGTAAACGTCATTGCTACCAAAGGTTGGAACTAACTTCCGTGCGACTTCTTTACCCGTCGTCGCGTCAAACAAGATTACGTAGTGCTTGTTATAGCTGGAACTAAAGTCATTTGCATTCCAACCAGTTACATCAATCTCGCCATCGTCATTTTCACTAAATTCGTCCAAGTAGCCAGCATTCACAAAATTAAACTCCTGTGGACTAAACCAGTAATCAGAGTAATTACTGTTGCCATCATCAGAGCTAGTATAACGACTAACGATTTGAAGATCGTGACCGGCTAATGATGGATCGTAATCAAAGCTGGCTTGGAAACGACAATCCTTAGCACCATAAACATTACTGTAGCCGTTATTATATACATCTACACTAGACTGATTGTTCACTACCTGCCGGCTAACTTCCTTATGGGTAGTAGCATCATATAAGATTACATAGTGCTTCTTATACTGGGAACTGAGATCATTAGCATTCCAACCGCTAGCAATAATCTTACCATTACTTAATTTGAAGTTGTCCAACCATGCATCATTAGCAAAAGTAATTGTCTTTGGACTAAACCAATAATCAGAATAGTTACTATTACCATCATTAGAACTAGTGTAACGACTAATAACTGCTAATTTATGACCCGCTACCGATGGATCATATGTAAATTCAGCACTGAAACGACAATGGTTTGAACCATAGTCATCACCAAATCCGGCGTTAGCAACGTCTTCACTATCACCATTCTGAACCTCTTTACGAGCAATCTCTCGACCGGTTGTTTCATCGTAAAGGATAATGAAATGGCGTTGATACTTAACGCTCATATCATTTGCATTCCATCCGGAAACGTAAAGCTTACCATCAGCCGTATCCACTTTAAAGTTATCCAAGTAGGCATCATTAGCGTTAAAGGAAACCGGATCAAACCAATAGTCAGAGTAATCACTATTACCATCACTGGAAGCAGTGTACCGACTAATAATCTGTAAGTCGTGACCGGCAATGGCAGGTGTATAGTCAAAACTAGTACTGAAACGAGAATGATCAGCTCCATACACATCACTATGTACGTTAGCCACATCTGCACTATTACCATTAGTTACTTCATGACGAGCAACCTCTTTATTAGTAGTGTGGTCAAACAGAATGATGTAGTGGTGACCATCTTTGATTGTCATATCATTGGCATTCCACCCTGAAACGTCAATCTTTGATCCATTTACTTTAAAGTTATCAAGGTAAGCATAGTTAGCATTCATTGCTACTGGGTCAAAGTAGTAATCATCACCACCATTGGGCTCACCATTATTATTGTAAGTATACCGGGAAACTACCTGCAGTGAGTGACCAGCAATAGAAGCATTATATGGCATTGCTAAGCTGTAGCCACCCCAACCAGAGATTTTGCTAGTTGGGTACGCATTTTGCACATCTTGACGGTAGACACCAGCAACTTCTTGACGGTAAATTTCATGGCCCGTTGTCTTATCAAGAATGATAATAAAGTGATGCATCTTGCTGTCATACTTGTTAGAAGCATGCCAACCAGAAATATGAATCTGTCCATCGGTTCCAGCATACATAGCATCCAGATTACCGATATTGGTGTTCATTGCTTCACCATCCCAAGCGTTTAAGTTATAGCGCTCGATTAGGTTGTTTAGAGCAACAGTGTAACCTGGATCGGTAGCATAGCCGTCAGCCCGGATCAAGTAGGTAACGTCCCGATAATTGGTCTTCCATAATAAGTTGTGATAACGAGAATTAGAAGCAAGGAAGTACCCATGGTCAGCAACACTTTCACTGTTGTTTGCATAACGCCGGAAAGCTGCGTTGACATAAACCGAACTACCACCATATACCTCACGGGTCATCATGTAGATGGATTGACCATTGTAAGAACCCTTGATACCAAAAAGGTTATGGCCTTCAGTCGAAAGAGCAGACCGACCCCATGCAGATTCCAAGATAGCTTGGGCAGCAGTCAGTGATGGCAGGACACCATATTTACGCCAGCCATCCATTGCACCACTCTTGATGCTATCCAAGAATGCTCGTTGACTGGCATCAAGGTTGCGCAAACCATCGTCACTGCTGCTAGCAGAAGTTGCTAAGTTAACTCTCATATTTACAGCAGCAAATGATGGTTGCATTTTAGCAACGTTTAAAGTCGTAGTAGTTGCTGTTGAATTAACAACATTGGCAGAACTCGATGCAGCAGAAGACTGTGCACTTGAAGCAGAGTCGTTGACAGTGTTCGTTGGTACTTTAACGACAGTTTGGGTATTTTGAGCAGCCGAAGCACTGTTTGTAGCACTACTTTCATTGTTAACCGCCGCACTACTATTCTGATTTAAAACAATGTTACCTGATTGGTTATTGTTCGCATTATTATCCTTATTATTTCCGGAGACGACAGCCTTGTGATTGTTAGCAGCTACGTCATTCTGGGTTGCGGCATGTGCTGCCCCTTGCAGAAGCAGTAGTGATGCACTAAAAGTAAAGATCGTGGACCAAAGCGTTAAAGCAGGCTTTTTAAATCCATTATTTCCATTTTCATTCATAAAGAAGCCTTCCCGAAAATTAATTTTGTAACAACATTTTCATTGTAGCACGATTGATAAATAAACCCTGTTCATTTATCAGGCTAATTTAAAACAAAACGCGGTACTGAAAAGTACTGCGTTCATTGTTTATTACATAACCACGTAGAAAGTTGGTTGGTAGTATCTCATTTCGGTTACCTTAACCACATCACCAGGTTCTGGTGCATGAACATAAGTACCATTACCAAGTGAAATACCAACGTGGTAAGGAGCAGTACCTGAGCCAAAGAATACCAATGCACCAACCGGAGCGTTGTATACATCGTAGTGGTGTGCACCTAACGTTTCCTGAGTGTAAGTGGTTCGATGACCACCATCAAGGCCGTATGCCCATTGAACTAAGCCAGAGCAGTCAAAACCAGCCGGTGTGTTACCACCCCAAACGTAACGCGTACCACGAACAGATAAGGCACGGTTAACAGCTTCTTGTTGACGAGACATTAACTTACCATTGTTATCAAAGTAGTAAGTTTGACCATTGATGTTGGTTTGACCAGTAGCCATCCGCCCAGTAGTTGGATCGTAATAGTGGTCACCCTGCCAACCAGAGTTAACTGAATGACTATTATCCCAGAAATCAACATAGTTTGAATTGCCATCAGCAGAAGTACTGTAACGATGAACAATCTTCAAGCCTTTGTGCTGCATACTGTCCAGCAGTGGAATGTCAACACTGTAGCCAGAAACATTGGCATTGCTCATCCATGGGTACGCTTTAGCAACATCATTACGAGAAAGATTCTTTTGACCGGCAGTTAATTCAGTCCGGTAAAGTTCATGATTGTTCATATCCAAAACGATGATGAATTGGTGATCCATACCTTGAGCATTAGTAGCTGCATGCCAACCACTTAAATGAATGTGATTACCTTGAACAGTGAAGTTATCGGTGTAACCGGCATTAGTCGTGTAAACCTTACTGTATTGATCACTGAAATTGCCATTACCATTCACATCGTCAGTGAAGCGCATCATAATTTGCAGATTACCAGTTAACTGGTAAGGATCAACATTAAAGGTAACGTTGAAACCACTGTTAGCACTGTTGTATACATCCTTGTATGCACGAGCAACATCGTGACGTGGCATTAAGATGACGTGCTGACGAGCAACTTCTTTGCCATCACGCATCAAGAAGACGTAAGCATTGTGCTTAGAGTATGACTGGCTATCAATCATCCAGCCAGATACTTTTAAGCCAGCTTCGGTTTGCTTCAGTGAGTCAATGTAGTAGCCACGTTTGTTTAAATTAATTGGATTAAACCAGTAATCAACGTAGTTACTGTTACCACTTTCTGAGGCAGAATAACGACTAACAATTTGCAAAGTGTCATTCAAGTAAGCCGAACTATCGATATTAAAATCAGCCGAAAAGCCGGAATACTTTGCGTTGTAAACACCTTGGTAGGCGTTTTGCACATCGTCACGTTCAGTGTTCTGAACTGCTTGGCGAGCTAATTCACGGTGCTGAGTTTGATCATAAACAATGACGTAGTGGTAATTCTTACCTTGATCTTGGTTAGATGCATTCCAACCAGAAAGATGTAAACTACCGTTTGAAACATCTACATTATCTAAATATGCATGATTGCCATTATCGGCATTGGCAGTAGCCTTTTGCATTTGTGCATCAGCAGGTTGCCATGTCTTTACAGAAGACAGCTGAGCAGAAGTGCTGGCAACTGAAGAACTCATTGCTGATGAACTAGCATTATTGGTTTGTTGCGTAGCCACTGCTGGTTGTGCAGGAGTCGTGTCAGCTTGAGCAGCTGTGCTTCCAGTAAAAATACCTACAGCGACGGAAACAGTTGCAATTGCTGCATAGCACCATTGTTTGCCGTTCTTGTACATCTTGTAGTGTTTCTTAGTATCCATAGGTTATTGATTCATGCCTTTCTAAAAATCTTGTTTTTTAAAACGTGTTTGTTATTAATTTACGATTATTAAACTAACACAATATATCCTTAGAAAAGCAAAATCGGCCCTATTGTTAGGGGATTGATATAGTTCGCAACACAGCTGTAATATTAATGCAATATAAAAATGGAAGGCATTGGCCTTCCATTTTTATCAATTGTTCTTATGTAAGTATTCTATCTGAGGATGAAAACTAAAGCCCCTCCTCGTCGCACTAAATATAATGTGAAGTCGTTCCTTCTTATGATCTTTAGATTTCAAAAGAACTTTGCAGGTATGCAAGATTGTCTTTAATATCAGATGATTCCAGCCTGCTAATCCTTCTCTTCTATATACGTAAACCTCATTACGGTATGCACATTTATAGCGATTAAACCTGTCTGGAGAATCATCTACGATACTACTCCCCACATTTGAAGGAGACTTATGAATAACAATGCTTGAAGGGACAAAATAACACGAATATTTACGTGATATCCTTCTTGAATACTCGAAATCATCAGCCCAGATGAAGAACTCCTTAATTGGCAATCCAACCTCATTAACTATCTTTAATGGAACTAAGAAAGATACAAAGGTACCCATGATCACTCTCTTAGGACTACCATCAAAGTCATCCAACTTTCGGTTAAGTGAAATTTTGGGAATATTCATCTTACAAATAGAGTGATCTTTCCACAACACCTTGCTGCACATGAACCCGAAAGATCCTTTTTGAGAAGCTTCTTTCATTAGAACATTTAAGGCATCAGGCGTTGGGATGGAATCATCATCCATTAGCCAAAGGTAGTCGTATCCTCTTTGCGCAGCTTCACGAACACCAAACTGGAATCCACCTGCTCCACCCAGATTCTTTCCAGTATTTACATACAATACTCTTTTATCTTTAATCGAATTTACAAAAGATGAAGTTCCGTCAGTACTAGCATTATCGATAATTAAAATATCTAGCAACTTATAGGTTTGGTTTAGTAATGAATTTATACATTCTTTGAGCAAAGATTTTCTATTATAAGTAACTACAACCGCAACTACACGCTTACCCATTCCTATGTCTCCTCAAGCTTACAAGAAAATTAATTATGCCAAATGCAATTTACGCCACAATGTGTGCTTCACCAATTTTAGAGGTGCAATTAATAAAAGACTCAATTTACTCCGAGTATTCCAAGTTGTAACAGTCGTGTTGATGGAAGAAAAATGTTTGCCATATCGACGTACAATTTCCTTACCTGTTTGAATGTACTGCCAGTTTTCCGAAAATCCTGTTGAACGGTGCCACATCCTACAAGGAACCACGTAATTAACTTTTCCATTCAGCAATGCCACTAAACATTGTTCCACAGCATACATATGCCAGCCATCAATATCAGAAAACGGATGTTGTTGGCAAAAATCACGATCCATAACAAATAAACACTCGTCCACTGTCTGAACCTTGGTGGGTTGCTTAATAGCTTGCCCAAATCGATGGGCAGGATCACCATGAACAATCGTTGAAACAACCGTTGACTTGTGGTGATGAAGCTTAAACAAGCAACCGGAGATTCCAGCAACACCAAGGTTCGGCAACTTAGTTACTTGGTCAAGAACATCTCTTAAAGCATACTTATCCAAGAAACGCATGTCGGGATGTAGAAAAACTACGTAATTCCCATGACTTTTCTTGAATGCATGATTATAAGCTTCACGTGCTGAAGAGAACTGGTTATGATCGTTATTAACCTTAATAAGTTCATAATTAACGCCCTTTTGAGTTCGCAAATTATTTTTAAAGTCTTCGTATACATTTTCCTTGTTAACAATTGTAATTAAAGAAAATAAATTACTCTCCATCATGGTGTGAATTCCCTTCGAGCTGGTTTAAGTTAGTCCTTACTCATCAGTTTGATGTTTTTAATTTGGAAGCATAACGAATAAGAATACTGTCATACAATAGTTGCTTTTGTTTGGAAGTTTCTTTTGGGGGTAATGACAAAATTAATTGCAGATTATGAGAAACACTGCTTCGATTTGTTAAATCCGAATATTCCTCTAAATATCGTTTTGAAATACCGTCAATTTGATCACCATATTCTTCATTAAAATTAGTGATCATGTTAAGACACTTCAAAAACTCTTCATAATCATATGATGGTTTTAAAACACGTCTAATCGAATTAAGAGTACCCTTTATATTTTTACTATCTAAACTTCCAAGTACGTTGGAGGAATGTTGGCGATAAAGAATAGTTGGAGAATTAATGTATGAGACAACCCCGAAAGCCGCCGCGATTAATGCTAACCACCAATCATGCATATAAATGTTACTTGATTTTACTTTGTCAAACTTCACAGTATCTCGCAACCTTCTATTTATCATCATTGTGCAACCAGTAACACAATTATTAAATAAAAGACGATCAAAATCATGCCAAAGCGATCCTGTATTATACAGGCGATATGGGGTCAAGTTATCATCAGTTACTTTTAAATTAGTATGAACACAAATAGGAGCTTTGCGCCCAGTTTCTTCAAGTGATTTCATCCTAGCTAGAGAAACTTCAATTTTATCAGGAAGCCAATAATCATCTTGATCAGAGAACATGTAATAATCTGCATCTACTTCCGACAATAGTTGCAAAAAAGACTGCGAGGCACCAAGACTCTTAGGTTGATTATCATTAACAAAACTAATCAGTGGATTCTTGGCAAATTCCCTAATTAAAGAAATTGTGCCATCATTGGACCCATCGTCTCTAATATACAAATGCCAATCATGATTTGTCTGGTTTAAAATCGATTGAACTTGTTCTTCTAAATAATCGTAACCATTATAAGTTGAAAGTAAGATGGCAATTTTTTGTTTCATAATTATTGGTTCATCAGAATAAGGAAGATTGAGTTAGACACTACATCATTTTCTATTCAGATGAAGTTTCCTCCATAACTTGTGTTTGATGTATTTAAGAGGCGGTATAAGCGCTAAATTTATACGACTCGTTGTATTCCAGGTTGTCATCGTTGTGTTGATCGAAGAAAAATATTTCCCATATCTGTGCACTATCTCTCGACCAGTTTGTACATATTGCCAATTCTCTGAGCTACCTGGAGACATATGCCATATCCTTGCTGGGACCACATAATTCTTTTTTCCGTTTATTAAAGCAATTAGGCATTGCTCAACTGCATACATATGCCAACCCTTAATATCAGAAAAAGGATATTTATTAGCAAATTCACGGTCCATAACAAAAAAATTTTCATCAAGCGTCTGCACTTCGGTAGCTTTGGAGATAGATTGTCCAAAATGATATGGGGGATCATCTTGCACTATCGTCGTAAGAATTAAGGATTTGTGATGATGTAGCTTAAAAGGACAACCAGCTATACCGGCAACACCTAGATTGGAAATATTCACAATAGGTTGTAAAACGTCATGCAGTGCCATGTCGTCAAGAAAACGAATATCAGGATGTAAGAAGATCACAAAATCACCATGTGCTTTTTTCAATGCATGGTTATAAGCCTGACGAGCTGAGTCAAACTGATTATGGTCGTTATTAACCTTTATCAGCTCGTACTTAACTCCCCTTTGGGCCATCAGATCACGTTTAAAGTCCTTATAAATGTCTTCTTTATTTACTATTGTAATAATCGAAAAGAAGTTGTTTGTTAGTGTCATCACTTATTTTTCCTCACAGATCATCTTGAAATCGATTAATGCCTTATTTAATAAGATTCTTCAATTTATGTTTGAAGAAAGATAATCTTAGTCTTAAACGTGTTGCGACCTGGTTAAATGCATCAGACTTATTGTTTTCTTGAATATTTACTACCCCAACATACTGACAATCATTTTTGGCAGTTGCTCTAATATAAACGTTGAATAAACGTTCAGATACAAAGCCAAACAATCTTTGTTGATATTTGTCGTAGTTACTAATGTCAACCTGCTTTTCAAGCTTAAATAATATAGGGAAAAGCCACTCGCAGTACTTATTAAGCTCTTCTCTTCTTGTGTAAAACATGTTGTAAGGGCTTAGATAGTTTTGCTGCATTACATCATCAAATGCCTTTATATACTTTTCATCATACATCTCACTTATTATTTCTTTAGTTTTTTTTAGATCCTTTATATGATGCGCAGCTGCAAACTGTGTCCAAATAGTTTCGCCGGGGTTTAATTTTTGAGGAGCTGCCACTATCCATTTTTTCTTTCCTAATAATCTTTCCAATTGTGTATCTGTTAGTGGCTTTCTTGGACGACCAGCAATTTGATTCAATAAAACTCCGGTCTGACTGCTATTATTCGTAAAGTAACGGCGATAATGCACTAACCCGACCTTTGTAGCTTTGGAATGTTTCCAGATCCAGTATAATCCAGTTAATTCACAAAATGTGGCATTCTTAGAGGATATATTGTCACCAGTATTATCAGCTAGATAATTGTGATTATTGTCCTTACCCTCAGCACCAACCAGCAATACACGATAGTCCTTTTGGGGTAAATATGAATATGTAAAGTTTTTGTGTGTTATTACATAAACCGTCATAAGTTAAATCCTATTTATTGTATTTTCTTTATTAACTCTTTGACAGAGTGAGTAACATAGAAGCCTTGCCTTATTTGTTTACCTAGTTCTTTTGCGTTGTTTCTCATTTGCTTATATTGTTCATAAGATATTTTTCTTAACCGTTCATCAATTTGAGTTAAATCATCGACAACAATACCCGCATTATAATGCAACACTATATCTGCTAATGCAGCTTCTGACCAAATAATGATCGGAATACCAGAACTTAAGTAAAGTGAGGCTTTATGTGGATCATTTAATTTTAGATATTTTCCTAATGAGCCAGCACATGTATGAATATCATTACCATCCCACACTAGTCCATATTGTTCAGTTAATTTATCTCCGATTTTATCAGCGGAGTAGTAACCCTTATATACCATATTGTTAGGATAAGAAGAAGCAGGATTGGTTCCATATAGGTGAATTGGAGTGTTTATATTTAAATCTCGCAAAAATTCTGATTTTCCAAGATTCCCCGTAAAGCAAATAGAAACATCTGAAATGGAATCACTAGGTGTAGATAATGGTGTATTACTATCATAATCAAATAAGCCGAGATTGCTCATTGGAACTCTAACACCCTTACTAGTCAGATAGTTATTCATTTTTTCATTATGAACGATAAGACCATCTGTACGATTAAAAAGCTCGATCTCCTGACTTAGTATATCTGGTAAATATTGAAATTGAATGCCCATAATATCATGAACTAAGAATACTATTTTCCCATGTGGACAGTAATGTCTATAGATAGTTACCATCTTGTTCATCACATAAAAAGATAGGTTCGGATACTGAAACAAAAGCAAACTCGGTTTTTGTTGCTTTACAAAATGTCTAAAATTAACATTCATAAACCAATGGATGTAAAGTTTGTTGCTATTTTCGACGGATAAATTATAGTTTTCAAAGTTTAGATTCTTTTTTAAAAAGTGAACGATATCTTTCTTAGCCTTGCTTCCACCACTTTTTTTGTCACGATCAATTGATGTAACAATAAACTGCTTACCCATTTGAAAACCTCGCATTATTTTCTTCTTTTATGACGCTCAGACCATGCAGTAACATAAACCATTACTTGGTCTAGAATAGGTGCATGCAACAAAACAAGCATTAAAATATAGATAAACGCACCTGCTACAACTTCTACAATCAAATTTGCAACATTCATTCTGATTGTTAGCGATAGTCTGTGAATAACAATACACATCAGTGCCCCACTAATAAAGTATTTCCAGCTACCGTGAAATAATCTCCGGCGACTTATTGTATTTCTAATGCAGTTAAGCTGTAATGCAGTAACTGCTAATTCGGAAATATTAGTAGCAAGTACTGCTCCCTTTGCTCCCCATGCTGATATAAAAAATAAATTACAAATTATGTTTACTACAGCTCCAGCTGTGACTGATATCGTAAATTCATTTGTTCTATTAACTGGCATCAAGTATTGGGAACCTGTTACATTACTCCAGGCAATAAATAATATTGTCGGAGATTCAAACATCATAAGTTCCCCAGCCGGGGCAAAGTCATGACCTAAAAACCAAGGAGCAAGCACCATTGATATAGCCATTAAGCCAAACATCATAGGTGTTGCAGTTGCAGTTATGAAATCAAAGGAATTGTATAAACTATGACGAATTCCTTTTATATCACCTTTGGAAAATTTATTAGCAATATGTGGCAACATCACTTGACCAGAGGCAGTTACAACAGCCAATACAACTTTAACTAATTTATCAGCATTCTCAAACTGCCCCAACTGATTTTGAGTTGACATTTTCCCTAGCATTAGACGATTAACAACTAAATAAATCTGAGTCGTAATCGTAGGTATAAAGAGTAAGAAAGCAGGATAGAAATGCTTAAAAGGATGCCATCTCCGAATTGGAACCCATAATATCTCTTTACGTAAATATGGCCAAAGTGATAAGTTTCCAATCAAACTTGAAGCACCTAGTAAAACAATGTATTTACCTAAATCATTATGCCCTTTAACTATAGTAAAAATTAGTGCAACAGAGATCAGTTTAACAATCATATTACGAAGGACAGTCTTTTGAAAATCCTCCATACCCATAAAATACCAAGAAACATCAATACCCGCACCAATAATCCAAAGTGATTGAAGTAAGAAGTACCGTTTGAACGTAGAACTAAACAGAAAAACTGCTACCAAGTAAGCTATTAAAGCAGCAGAGATAGTCAACGCTTGTAGTACTTCAATACCCCAAAAGATACGGGAACGATCTTCTTTGTCGTCCCTATGGTAGGCAACTTCACGGTTTCCATAGAGTGCAATCCCCATTTGCCCAAAGAGCATAAAAAAGGTCATCCAACTGTTTGTATAAGAGTTAATCCCAACAAGGTCGGGCCCTAACACCCGCGCAATGTATGGAACTGTAATCAGTGGTACCAGCAACAGAAGTACCTGATAAACCACATTATACAAATAGTTCTTGATGACCTTCATAACTAATCTTCAAACTCCTTATTCACTGCAATAAGTGCAGCATTAAGTACTTGATCCATATTGTAATACCGATACTGACCAAGTCTACCACCAAATATTACATTAGGGGCCTCTTTTTGTGCTAATTTAGCATATTCTTTATAGAGTGAGTTGTTTTCAGTGTTGTTGATTGGGTAATATGGTTCATCACCACGATGCCAATCAGCTGGGTATTCACGAGTGATAATTGTCTTGCCCTTGTCACCCTTACCAAACTCAAAGTGCTTGTGTTCGATGATTCGGGTGAATGGTGTGTCAGCATCCGTATAGTTGACAACTGCATTACCTTGGTGATTGTCCTCATTCAATTCTTCCGTCTCAAAGTGCAAACTCCGGTACTGTAATTCCCCAAGTTTGTAATTGAAGTATTGATCAATCATTCCAGTAAAGACGATCTTTGGAAATTCACTGACATATTCTTCTTGATAGTCAAAGAAATCAGTATTCAACTCTACGTCAATCAGATCACTAGCAAGCATCTTTTCTACGATCTGAGTATAACCGCCAATTGGAATGCCTTGATAATCATCATTAAAGTAGTTGTTGTCGTAAGTCAGACGCACAGGCAACCGCCGAATGATGAATGCTGGCAATTCCGTTGCTTTCCGGCCCCACTGCTTTTCGGTGTATCCTTTGATTAACTTCTCATAGATGTCCCGACCAATCAAAGAGATAGCTTGTTCTTCCAGATTTTGCGGCTTCTTGCCAGCCATCTCTTGCCGCTGCTCATTGATTTTTGCCAGCGCTTCTTTAGGAGTACTAGTCCCCCACATTTCATTAAAGGTGTTCATGTTAAACGGCAGGTTGAACATCTGGCCTTTATAGTTTGCCACTGGAGAATTAGTGTAACGATTAAACTCCGCAAACTGGTTTACATATTGCCAAATCTTCTTGTTAGAAGTGTGAAAAATATGAGCACCATATTCGTGAACCTGAATACCATCAACTTCTTTGGTGTAAATATTACCAGCGATGTGATCACGTTTTTCAATTACTTTGACACGTTTACCACGCTTAGCTGCTTCGTAAGCAAAAGTAGCGCCAAACAAACCGGCACCAACCACTAAATAATCATACTTCATAGATATTTCTCCCACTCTTAGTGAATTTTACGATAACTAGTCCATCCAAATGCAATCAACATTCCCATCAAGATACCAAGCGCTGCTCCTAAAACAGCATATTTTTTAGCAGATGGGCTAGTCTTGCTAGTAACATCCTTTTCCTTGGCGGGTGCAAGCAATTTGACTTCAGCAGAGGAAGGATTCATTTGTTTGAACTCATCTTTAAAGGCTTTAGCCACAGCATTGGCAATCTTAGGTGAATTCTTTTTGCTGCTCGTAGTTGCTTTGATTTCCATTACTAAAGAATGGTCTTCACTACTTACATGAACATCACTTTCAATCTCCTTAGCTGAATATTTTTTGCGCAAATTTTTGGGCAATAGCGAATGAGCTCGATTCATAACTTGTGGATCTTTAATTTGATCTTCATAAGTGTCCATCATGTTTAAATCTGACATTACCGTTGAGTTCCGATAATGAACCTTATCTAGATTATGACCAACAACGATGTTAGTTCGAGCAGAATATGTTGTTGACTGTTTATGCTTTGCATATAAACCTGCAAGGCCCCCGCCTAAAACCATACATACAACAATAATAATTATGTTTTTTACAATTAATTTAAAAAATCTGCCTAGACTGTATTCATTCTTCATCAATTTTTCCTCCAATGCGAGTATCCACATTCCTAGCAAGAAGAGCAATTAGAAATGGATTAAAAGTAATTTCCACCAAATGTTGATCAATCATACTACTAATCGTTACCAGCAAAAGTATTGTTGGCATCAAATACTGACCTTGTAAAGTTGAACGTAAAGAGATAACTACAATACACAATATTACCAGTAACCCAATTATGACTCCAAAGATCAATAACAAGCGCAAATAGGAAGAGTCAATAAAAAAGTACTTCCAAGGGTTTCTATGGAACATCTTTGCTCCATTAACGCCACCCCAACCGCGCTCTTTAATATGTTGACCAAGCAATGTACAGCCATACTCATCCAAGCCTTGTTTTCCTAATGATAATCTTCCTGACAAAGCATCATTAAGGTGTCGCAAAAGGTGATTTTCTTTTGAGTAAAACCAACTAACTAAAAAATAAGCATAAGGTAAAATCATGTCTAAGCCCCAATAGGCCTTCACTACATTAGAAGCCAATGGATGTTGATTATAAGCAAGCTTTGAAATATAGACACAAATTAGCGTTAAAAGAATTAGCAAAACATCTAAGCGAGCATTTGTGATTATGAATAATGCTGCATCCATTAAAATGATCAAGAAATACTCTTGCTTATGTAGAGACTGGTAATTTTTATATACCCATGCTAGTAAAAAATAAAAAGCATAGGCAGCTAAGTCTGTTGGATAATCAATCCCTAAGGCAAAACGAGGAATGTGATTTCGATAATAGGTTAAATTTACTATGATGCCAAATAAAGAATAAATGAAGATGGTGACTAATAAGCATCCATTGATCCATAAATAGCTATTGATAACTTTATGAAAATCCACTCCACGCGCAGCGATAACAAACGCAGTCATAATCATTAGAGATGTAATTTTACTGTGTCGCCATGAGATAACTGACAACCCAAAAATTGCAAACAATATTAATAACTGCCACCAGCGGTAATGATCAAACGTCACCATCTTTATAAGCAGAATACCCACCATCAAATAAGTGATGTAATTTAGGTACTTAACCACTAAATATGACATAAAGGTGGTATTAATAATAAAAGAAACGAACAGCACTACACCAAATGCAAATAAGTACAGGTCTTCCCCTGTAATCTCTGCATTCATTATTGCTTGCCATTTGTTCTTTATCTTTGAAGCCACAATGATTCCTCACTTAATATCAGTCAATTTCATCCAGGAATTTTGCCAGTGCTTCTTCCCAGGTTGGAATAGTAAAACCAGTTGCTTCCGCCTTCTTGAGACTCATGATTGAGTGACGCGGACGGTAAGCCTTTTGCGGATACTGTTCTGAAGTAACGGGCTCTACGTCAACTGACTTATCCTTCAAAATTACTTTTGCAAATTCGTACCAGGAACAGCTATCTTCATTGGATAACTGATAGGTGCCAAATTCACATTGATTTTGAATCAGGTACAGCATGAAGTTAGCCAACGTATTAGTCCAGGTTGGCCGCCCTACCTGATCATTCACAACCGTTAATTTATCATGACTTTCTGCCAGACGCAACATGGTGTAGACAAAGTTATGACCATATTTACCAAAGACCCATGAAGTCCGAACAATGTAGTAGTCATTTAAGGTGTTACGCACTGCTTGTTCACCGGCAAATTTAGCCCGACCATATTCATTCTTCGGGTTTGCTTCATCATCTTCTACATATTCTCCTTGGTTAGTCCCATCGAAAATGTAGTCAGTACTGATATAAACCATCGTTGCACCCACTGCCTTCGCAGCGTTAGCCACATTTTGGGTACCATCAACATTAACGTGCCAATTCAAATCCTTCTTTTTGTCTTCAGCCGCATCGACGGCAGTGAAAGCCGCACAATGAAAGATAACCTTGGGCTGTTCAGCCTTAATGACACTCATCGTCTTATCAGCATCCGTGATGTCCATCGTATCGGCATCATGGGCAGTGTAAGAAATACCCTTACTATCCAAGAGTTTGCGCAGTTCAGTACCTAATTGGCCGTTAGCACCAGTAATTAAATAATCAGCCATTATTAAACCTCCAAAAAAAGAGGGAGTGAATCTCCCTCCCCTTAATTCTTTACTTCAACTTGGCTTTAGCCTTCAATGGACGCCACCAATCTTCATGACTAGTGTACCAATCAATCGTCTTGATGATTCCGGTATCAAAAGTGTATTCTGGCTTCCAACCTAATTCAGTCTCGATCTTGGTTGGGTCGATACCGTAACGCTTATCATGACCCAGACGGTCTTTAACGTGTTCAATCAAGTCTTCTGAGGCGCCTAAGTGCTTAACAATCAACTGCACAATTTCGTTGTTGTTACGTTCGTTGTGGCCACCGATGTTGTAAACTTTACCAGACTTACCCTTCCGCATAACCAGGTCAATTGCCCGGCAGTGATCAGTAACATAGAGCCAATCACGGATGTTCTTACCGTCACCATAAATTGGCAGCTTCTTACCTTCCATGGCGTTGGAAACCATCAAAGGAATCAGCTTTTCTGGGAATTGGTAAGGACCGTAATTATTAGAACAACGGGTAATGTTAACGTTCATCCCGTAAGTGTTGTGGTAAGCACGTACGACCAAGTCAGCACTGGCCTTAGATGCTGAATACGGTGAGTTTGGTGCAATTGGAGTCGTTTCCTTGAAGAAACCATCCTTGCCCAAAGTACCGTAAACTTCATCGGTTGATACTTGCAAGAACTTTTCCACGCCTTCACGCTTAGCAACGTCCAGCAATGCCAAAGTCCCCTGCACGTTGGTTTCGATAAAAATTTCAGGATGTAAAATTGACCGGTCAACGTGAGATTCGGCCGCAAAGTTAACAATGTGGTCAATGTTAAACTCGTGAACCAAGTGGGTAACCAGTTCACGGTTCACAATATTGCCCTTCACAAAGTGGTAGTGAGGATTGTCCTTGATGTCATCCAAGTTGTGGATGTTACCAGCATAGGTAAGCAAGTCCAGGTTTACCAGATTGTCATCTGGATGAGCCTTTAACATATAGTGAATAAAGTTACTGCCGATAAAACCGGCACCACCAGTTACTAAAATGTTCATTCTACTTTTCCTCCCAAGTAAAGTTCATTTCAGCATCCTTGAATGATGGGTGATGCTGATCTTTTTCGGATAAGATCAAGTGGTCAGTTGGCATTGGCCAGTCAATTGCCAAGTCAGGGTCATCATAAGCAATACCCCGATCAGCTTCTGGAGCGTAGTAGCCATCAACCTTGTAAGCAACATTAACGTTTGGTGTCAACGTTACAAAGCCATGAGCAAAACCCTTTGGTACCAACAGTTGACGGTGGTTCCATTCGCTTAAGATAAAGCCTTGCCACTTGCCAAATGCAGGTGAACCCTTACGAATGTCCACAATGACATCGTAAATTGCACCGGTAACAGCCCGCAGCAACTTAGTCTGTGAGTATGGAGCTAATTGGTAGTGCATTCCCCGCAGAACACCTGGTTCAACGGATAATGATTGGTTATCCTGAGTAAATTCAACATTGATGCCGGCTTTTTCAAACTTGTTCTTGGTGTAAGTTTCAGTGAAGAAACCACGGTGATCACCAAAGACATCGGTTTCCACAATCTTGGCACCTGGTAATTTTGTATCAATAACCTTTAATGACATTCTGACGTTCTCCTTTATTTTCCTTGCTTTGCTAAGCGCAACATGTATTGACCATAGTCATTCTTCTTCAGTGGCTGTGCTAATTCCACCAGCTTATCGGCACTGATGTAACCCATCCTGTAGGCAATTTCCTCTAAGCAAGCCACTTTAAGGTTTTGCCGCCGTTCGATGGTTGCAATGAAGTTAGATGCTTCCAGCATGGAGTCGTGCGTCCCAGTGTCCAGCCATGCGTAGCCACGACCCATCAGCTTAACATCGAGCTTGCCTTCACGCAGGTATTCACTGTTAACATCCGTGATTTCCAGTTCACCACGTGCTGAAGGCTTAATGCCCTTAGCAATATCCACAACATTATTGTCATAGAAGTACAAACCGGTGATTGCGTAATTACTCTTCGGATGCTTTGGCTTTTCTTCAATTGACAGAGCGTGCATCTGGTCATCAAATTCAACCACACCAAAACGTTCAGGGTCGTTGACATGGTAACCAAAGACCGTAGCTCCTTCTGTCTTCTTAGCAGCAGACTGCAACAGCTTGGATAAGCCAGAACCATAGTAGATATTATCGCCTAAGATCAGGCAGACACTGTCGTTTCCGATAAATTCTTCACCCAGAATAAAGGCTTCGGCCAGTCCATTTGGCTTTTCTTGGACCTTGTAGGAGAAGTTCATACCGATATTAGAACCATCACCTAACAGATCCTGGAACAAAGGCATGTATTCTGGAGTGGCAATAATCAATACGTCCCGAATACCTGCCAACATCAACGTTGATAATGGGTAGTAAACCATTGGCTTGTCATAAACCGGAATCAACTGTTTTGAGATGCTACGGGTGATTGGGTACAGACGTGTGCCAGAACCACCTGCTAAGATAATACCCTTCATAATGACCTCCTCGATCATTTCAAACTAATTAAACACAATTGATATTTTACCATATTCACATGCTGACGAAGCATTAAGGGTGACCAATGATCTTACGTTTGAGGAAGTTGCCACCTTTTACCAACCAGTTGGTATGTTCCATGAACACGTAATCCACTTCTTGAGTCTTGTACTCTTGATGCTTGTCGAGCCAAACGTCTAATAGTACTTCGCTCAAGAAGCCGTACACCCGTTGTTCATAAGGTGTGTAGCTGGAAACATCGGTCTTAGCTTCCACCTTGCCCAAAACTTCAAAGAGCCATGACACATATTCATTCAGTGGTTGTTTCTTCATAATGAACATGTTGAACATGTGCGCCCAAGTCCGCTTCATCACCCGTTCAAAGGACGCGGAATATTCAGGGTATTCGTCATTGATAATTTGCCGAAGCGTTTCAAATGGGGCGTGTTCGTGTGAATGCAGGTAATGTGATTCGTTCGTTTCGATATAGTAACGACGCTTTTGCGGCAAAATGATGTCGGCAATCTTCAGTATTTCTTCCGTTTGATCCGTTGAGAGGATGGCCGACAAATCCTTTTCATGGTTCAAACTCAGGTAACGCCGATAATGAACCAGCCCTAAGGCATCATAATCGAGATTTTTCCATCCCCAATACAGAGCAGTCAGTTCATTGTAGTGGGCATTCTTTTTCGAAATATTGTCGCCAATGTTGTCGCCTTGAAAAGTATGGTTCACATCTGGATGCAGATCTTTACCAACAAAAACCGGCAGATACATCGGATCTGTCGGCATTTTGTAATTCTTATGGGTTGCAACTAAAACTTTGATATTCATCGTTGTTCACCTCAATAAGCACCAGTACTCTTGAAGATACTGATCACGTTTTTAAACATAATTCTTACGTCATACCAGTATGATGCATTATCAACATATGATAATTCCACATCACACCGGTCAGGATAAGGAATATTACTGCGGCCGGTAGCCTGCCAGAGCCCCATGGCACCAGGCTTTACTGACAAGAACTTATCGACACGATCGCCATATTCGGCCAGTTCTTCTTTGACAATTGGGCGTGGACCCACAATACTCATTTCACCCTTTACGATGTTGATAAATTGTGGAATTTCATCAATTGAAGTCTTACGCAGCCAATGACCTAACTTGGTGATCCGAGGATCGTCTTCCGGTTCCAGTTTGTAATTGTTCTCGACGTATTCTTGATACAACTTCTTATCGGCATGCAGAATTTCATCCGCATTTTCAACCATCGAACGGAATTTATACATTTTAAACGGCCGGCCATTCTTGCCAATCCGCGTTTGTTTATAAAAAAGTGGTCCTTTATTGTCACCCATATAGTCAGCAATCCGGACAAACAAAAAGATTGGACTAAAGACAATCAATGCCAGGATTGACAACACAATATCTGTCAATCGTTTCCAAAAAAGGTACCACAAAGATTGTTTTTTGATTTGACGATTCGTCATAATTCAACCTTATTTCTTATTCTATCAATCGCAGTCATCATTGACTGTATCTTCCTAATGATACCAGTATCTGAGTACTGTGGAAAGCCCTAATCGTCTTCCACATGCATTTCCAGCCACCGTTCCACATCATCTAGATCAAATCCTTTGCGGAACAAGGCTGCTTTAACCTTCATTTTGCGCGCATAGCCTTCTTGATTACGGTAATGGTACCAAGCCTTGCTGGCCGCCTGATCAAGAATTGCTTCTTGTTGTTCCTCGTCCTGTGACGGACTAACTCTGTCTTTAATCTCGTCAAACAAGTTACCATCAAAGCCGTGGGTCATCAATCCTTGTCGCACTTTTTCGGTTTGACGCCGCAACGGTTGTTTTTGATAACGCCGATAGAGTTTCTTAGCTAATTCAGCTGCCCGTTCAACTTGGCTGCCATGATCAAATTGTTCAAGAGCATGGTCGATGTCGATTTCACCAACACCTTTTTGCCGCAACTTCTGCCGGATCACGCGGGGCCCCTTGAGTTCCGTATTCATGATTGTCCGCACATAGCTTTGTGCATAATTCAGATCATCAAGATAGCCTTGTGCTCGCAGCTTGCGCATGACCGGTTCCACAAATTCCGGTGGGACGTTGGCCACCACCATTTTTTGCCGAACTTCCTTTTCCGTCCGCAATTGGTGGGCTAAGAAATCCAGCATTTTGGAATAAGCCTGTGCGATCTGATCATCGTCGCTGATTTTGGCAGCTAATTGATCATCAATTTCCATGCCGCGCATCAGACGGTACTTAATGAGGACGCTCTCCGCTACCGGAAAGGCATACTTCCCGTCTAGGTAGACATTATAGCGTCCCTTCCGCTTCTGAGCTTCAATTTTACTAATCTTTTTAGTCATTTAATAAATTCCCCGTTTACATATCAAGAGCTGAAACGTTATTAAAGGTGTAAGCAGTGATCACCACTTACCAAAATAAAAAATGATTGGAGTAAATTATTATGGATACAGAATTTAAGTCAAACAAGTTACAACTGAAGGTTACCAACCCTGCTGCCCCGCGTGCTTTCCATCGTTTGTTCAACAACGTGTGCCAAGCACCAACATCTGGTCAGGTAACGGCCGTCGTTGATATGCTACAAGTCTTAACCGCTGATCATGTGCAAAACATTAGTCTAGCAACGTCTCAACAAATCACGCTCAAGTAATCAGGAGGTAATTGAATATGAAGACTTTAAGCTTAATTTATAAGGGTTCTCTGGGCAAAACACACACGCTGCGTTTAAAGTACGCCAAGGATGGCTTGGATGCTAAGGAAGTCCGCCAAGCAATGACCGACTTAGCGACGGCCAACGTTTTTAAGAAGGATAACGAGGACTTGTTCGTTGTCCCGGTTTGTGCTAAGTACATTACGACCACCGAAAAGACCATTTTCGATGATCGGAAAGGCAAATCAGAAGCCAAGTAATTAAACCCCTGCAGAAGTAATTAGTCATGTAAATTGTTAGTGGTCATGTTGATTGGTCGCTAACTACACTAAGAGGTCTCGGTGCACAGCAGCACTAGAGACCTCTTTTTTGTCAATGAAAATCAAAATTGATCATGATTGTCTGCTTTGTGCCGCCGTGGAAAGCCATCCAGCCATTGGCGTAACTGCCGGCGTTCGGCAATCTCACCTTCGTGCATCTCCTGCAAGGTGGCATTGATCGTCGCACCCACCATGACCAGCATTCCGGAAAAGTCCAGCCAAATCATCATTGCCATGAAGGCACCAATTGTCTTATAAGACGTGATTCGCGAATTCATCAGGTATGCATACAGCGAGAAGATCCGCGACAGGCCCATCCAGCAAAGGGTGACCACCAATGAACCCACCAGTACGAAACGCAGGTGAACGTGGGCATTCGGCACAAAGTAATACAACAGCGTCAACGCGATGAACAGACCCATGAAAGTGACCGGCCAACGCAATTGGATAAATGTCTTCACGTAAGCCATGTTGTAATGGAAGATCGGTTGCAAGTGCTGCAGGATCGTTTCACCAATACCATATGTAATGGCCAAAACAAACAGGATCAAGATAACGACCAGCATCCATATAAATGATAAGACCCGGTTCATAATCGCGTTCTGGTTCTCTGCCACTCCATAGGCCCGGTTAACGCTACGCTGAAATGCAGCAATTCCTTGGCTGGTCGACCATAATGCCACAATGGCACCCGTTGTCAGCATGCCCCCGCTTCCGTGCTGGAGGAAGTCATAAACAATAGGTTGAATGAAGGAAAAGACTGATTCCGGCATGGCCGATTCAAGGTATGCGGACACTTCCTTCGCACCCAGGCCCACCATCGGCAACAGGTTACCAACGATCAGGATTCCTGGAAAAATCGACAACAAAGTGTAGTAAGCCAACGTTGCCGCCGATGAGGAAACCTGGGCCATGTGAAAGTGATGCATGAACAAACGCACACATTGTTTAATTTTACTATCTGGTTCTTCCATGCCGTCCCTCGTTCATTTCGTCCGGAGTATTAGTGGCCTTATTTTAACATGTGACCTTCGTCAGCGACAAAAAAGGAGCGTTACATAATTTAACGCTCCTTTGTTATTCAGTTTAATGAGCCTTATTCAAAGTCCTTAGCCACTTTAGCAGCGATCTCGCCGTAGTGTGCCAGTTCCTTGGCGTAATTATCATCGTACATGTACTTGGCATCAGCTTCTGGATCCTGTGAAGTCAAGATCTTTGGACCATCGTTGGTGATGACCAAGGTGTGTTCATATTGACATGACCAGCCACCATCAGCCGTCTTAGCCAGCCAGCCGCTTGGATCGCTAGTATCAGCTTCCCAAGTGCCGGTGTTAATCATTGGTTCAACCGTGATGGTCATTCCGTTACGTAAACGCAATCCCTGACCATGTTCGCCATAGTGCGGTACCATTGGGTCTTCGTGCATCGTTGGCTGAATCCCGTGTCCAACGAATTCACGCACGTCACCGTAGCCATTTTCGTCTTCAGTGTAGTGCTGGATCACGGCACCAATGTCACCAATCCGATTACCCGGAACACATTGGTCAATGCCCATGTACAAAGCCTTGTGGGTAACATCCATCAGCTTCTTGATTTCAGGCTTAACCTCACCAACTGCGTATGACCAGCAGGAGTCGGAGAAGAAACCGTCAATGGAGATGACAGTGTCGACTTTTGCCAGGTCGCCGTTCTTTAAAATCAGCTTCTTGCGTGGGAAGCCGTGACAAATTTCATCGTTCACGCTGACACAGGTTGCATATTTGTAGCCTTCGAAGCCAATCTGTTCAGCCTTAGCATGGATCGCCTTGAAATACTTGCGGGCGAACTCTTCAATTTTCCAGCTGGAAATACCTGGCTTGATAATGTGACGTAAACCCAGGTGCATGCCGGCCAAACCAGCACCAGCCACTTCCATCGCGCGAATTTCACGTGGCGACTTTAAACTAATCATGTCTAATTACTCCTTGTTTTTCAGTCTCGACTACTAGTATAGCACTCAGCCCCTTTTGTGCTATACTGTCAAGTGCTATTAAAAAACTGAGGAGTGAAATTGCCATGAAAGCAGTAGTCGTATATGCCACCATTACCGGTAATAACGAAGACGTTGCCGATATCATTACCGATGCGCTTGAAGAACACAATGTGGAAGTGGAAGAGAGTGAAATCTCCACTGCCGACGTGGCTGACTTTGAAAATGCGGACATCTGTATCGTCTGTCCTTACACCTATGATGAAGGTGCCCTGCCCGATGAAGGATTAGACTTCTACGATGACCTGAAAGAAACCAATTTGAAGGGTAAAGTTTATGGGGTCGCTGGTTCTGGTGACACCTACTATGCTGAATACTACTGCATGGCTGTTGACAAGTTTGGCAAGGCCTTTGACCAAACCGGTGCAACTAAGGGTGCCGAAAACGTCCACATCAACCTGACTCCTGATGAAGATGACGTCAAAAAGCTGGACCAATTCGTGAATGATTTACTGGCAAAGGCAAAATAGGTGAATCATGGCAGAGTTAATTCGGAAATGTTGGAATAAGTACAAGTCGATTATCGCCTACCTCTTCTGGGGTGTGGTAACAACCATTGTTAACATCGCTTCCTATCAAATCATGAGTCCGGTCTGGCACTGGAACTACGAAGTATCAACGGTAATTGCCTGGTTCTTGGCGGTTCTAGTTGCTTACTTCACCAATAAAGTCTGGGTCTTTGGCTCCCACTACACAACGGTTAAGGCCTTCGTGATTGAGATATGTCAGTTCTTCTTCTACCGAGCCTTGACCCTTCTGATCGACATGGCTTTCATGTGGGTCGGCGTGAGCATCTTGGGACTGCGATCGCCACTGCAGCAATTCATCGTCAAGACTTTGGATAACGTGGTGGTCATCATCGCCAACTACATCTTCTCTAAGTGGTTGATTTTCAAGACGAATGAAAAAATAATCGATAAGTAAAACAAATGGGAGCGTGACAGAAGCTACTAATGGCTTCGTAGTCACGCCCCCGCGAGCAACAATAGGCTCCAACGTTCGGCTTAGCCAGAACGTTGGGGCCATTGTTGTACCGCCTGTCAACTTTCGATGTATGTAAAAGGGATTATGTCACAAGGCCTTTTTTCATTTAGTAATGTTCTTTTAGTAATTTTACAATCCGTTCGGCCGCGTGACCGTCACCAAACAGGTTGCCGGCTGATGTCATCTTCTTGTAGAGATGGTGGTCGTTCAACAATTCAAAGACCGCCTGCTGAATGCTAGTAGGATCAGTCCCCACAACCTTGGCAGTCCCGGCTTTGACCGCTTCTTGCCGTTCAGTAATGTCACGTAAGAGCAGGACCGGTTTGTGGAAAACTGTAGCTTCTTCAACTGTCCCGGCCGAGTCGGTCAGAATAAACAGACTGCGGGCCGCCGTGTTCAAGAAGTCGCCCAGATTCATCAATGGCATGACGTGGATCCGGTCGCGGTTAGCCAAAATCCGGGTGGCAATGGTAAAGGCCTCCGAATCAGTGGCTACCGGACAAATGAGTTCAAGATCGGGGTTGGTCTCGATAACATCACGCAGCGTGCGGAAGACCCGCTCCATTGGCAGGCCGGTGTATTCAACCCGCCCCATCGTTGCCAGAATAAACTGGTGATTTGCTGGAATCGACGACAAGAGCTCGCTTTGATAATCGGCCCGGTAGTTTGCCTTAACCGTGTCCACGATCGGGTTGCCGGTGACGAAGATGCGATCAGCTTTGACGTTCTCCTTCAACAGATTGTCCCTTGCACTGTTGGTCGGGGCAAAGTAGATATTGGACAGTTCATCGGTGAGCCGCCGCTGCAGTTCATCCGGGAACGGCCGGTATTTGTTGTCGGTCCGTAAGCCCGCTTCGATGTGGGCCACCGGCAAATGATTGTAAAATGCCGACAAACTAGCAGCTAAGGTGGTCATCGTGTCCCCCACGACCAGCAAAAGATCTGGCTGGGCTGCACTGATCACCGTTTGGAAGTTGTGCAACAGCTGAGACAGGTGCTCGATCGATCCAATCTCTCTTGCCGAGCTGACATTCAAGTCAAAGTCAGAGGCAATGTTGAAGTAGCTGATGGCCTGGTGCAGCTGCTGGTATTGTCGGGAAGCTAGGACGACGATTGGCTTGAAGTTATCCGGATCAGCCTGCATCAACTGAATCACCGGCGCCATTTTGATCACTTCCGCCCGGGTACCAAATAAAATCATCGTTCGCAGCTGTGCCATTTTCTCACCACCTTAAAATTTGCTTAATTTATTGTAACTCACTTTTAGTGCTGGTATTTGATTTCTTTGTGAACTCAGTTGAAAAAGAAACAGAAAGGCCTGGCAAGCATGAACTTCCAGGCCTTATTTATATGGTTCTACCCGGACTCGAACCGGGATCAGCCGCTTAGGAGGCGGGCGTACTATCCAGTTATACTATAGAACCAGCACAAGAAAATTATCCCATGCTTACTGAAACGTGTCAAAATTACTGCTGCTTCTCGTGTTCCCGACGGTGGCGCAGACGAATCCCCTTGTTCTTGCGTTGCTTCTTGTGGCGCCGCTTGTGGGGTTTGCTAAAGCGATCCAGCGTCCGGTGCACCGTCTTCTGAATGCTGTCGGCACGGCGATGCTGCCCCTTTCGCAGTTCACGATTATTCTCATTGCGGACCGGTTCAGCGTCCTTATCCTTGCCACTTTTACCGTTCGTCAGCCGGTGAGCATGGATCGACATTGTTTCGAGCTTGTATTCCGTGTCAGCCAAAAGATGCTTCAAATCACGGAAGTCATGATCATCACCCAGGTTGATTACCACACCGGGTTCACCTTGTCGACCAGTCCGCCCCGTCCGGTGAATGTATTCATTAACCGACGTTGGCAACTCAAAGTTCACAACCGCTGGCAGCTTCGGAATGTCTAACCCTCGAGCCGCCACGTCAGTCGTCAAGAGCAGCTTAACCTGGTGCTTACGGAACTGGCGCATCACCTTTTCCCGCTCAACCTGGCGCTGGCGGCCGCCTAGAGAAGCTGCACTGATCCCGTCATGCCGCAGACGGCTGGCAGTGTAGTGCAGGGTTTTAATACTGGAGAAGAAGACCAGCGCACGAAAGTTCTTGGTGTAACTCAACTGTTCCAAGACTTGGGCCTTTTGCGCCATCGTCCGTGCGTAAAGGCAGCCGTGCTGAACGGGGCCGCGGCTGTGATCCTGCTTACGAACGTCGCACTTAACCACATCCCGGCCAAAAATCACTTCGGCCTGGCCCAATTGTGACGACATTGTGGCAGAGAAGAAGGCCAGTTGTGTGTCCAGTGGCGTTTGCCGTTCAATGTCCTCAACGACCGCTTCCGTATCATCGGCCAGCAAGTCATCCGCTTCGTCGATCACCAGCGTCTTCAAATCATTCAGTTTGAGGTAACGGTTGTCTAACAGGTGCAGCACACGACCGGGCGTCCCCACCACGACATCGGGACGGGACTTCCGCAGGCGCTCGCGTTGCCGGCGCAGGTTCGCACCACCAGTTAGGGACTGGACCTTTAATCCCAGCAAACCGGCCCATTCGCGCATGACCCGCGTGGTTTGCAGCGCTAGTTCTTGTGAGGGTTCCAAAACTAATACTTGAATGCCCGCACCAGCCGTGAGCCGGGGTAAAAGCGGCCAGGTAAAGGCCAGCGTCTTGCCTGATCCGGTCGGTGCAATGCCCATGACCGTTTTACCAGCAGCTAATGGTTCGGCCACCGCCGTTTGGATCGTCGTTGGTTGCTGATAACCCTTCTCTTTAAAATGTTTTTCAAATGCTTCAATCAAGCTAATCATCCTTTATTTTGTTATCGACTGTTTATCAATTGTCAGCGGGAAAATGCAAGTGAGCCGACTGCCGAAGCTCAAACATCACAGTGTTGACTTTTTTGGCCAACTGCAGACGCTCTTGATATTGCCGCTGACGTTCCGGATCAGTTGGGTGTTCGAAACTGTCCGCGAAGCTCAGCATTTCATCCAACATTCCGTTGCCATACAGGTGATCAGGAATCAGCTCATGCTCATGTTTTTCAGCATCAAAGTAACTGATCTTGCGAGTATCAAAGGCGTTATCAAACACAACAGCGTCCTTTAACCCGTAAACTTCGGTCGGCAGGTAGGAATTGGCGGTTTTACCAACGTTCAGCGTGACCGTAAAGCCGTCGTACCTGAGAATGGCAACTCCTTTTCCATCAACCCCACTAGTAGTCATTGTTGGGAAATACTGGACCTGCTGAGGCGTGCCAAACAAATCAACGGCAACGTAGACTGCATACACACCGAGGTCCATCAGCGCGCCGCCCGCAAAGTCTGGGTTGAAGATATTGGGGGTCGGTGCTGACTCATCCAAAACCTTGTCATAACGGGATGAATACTTCATCGCCGTGATGGTCGCGCCCTGAATGGTCCCCATTGACTGAACTTTTTGCTTAGCCAGTTGGTACAGAGGTGTGTACATGTGGCGCGCCGCTTCAAACAAGTGTGCCTGTGGGTGAGCTTGTAACAGTTGCAAAATGGCATCAAACTGGTGGGGATTAACGAAGGCCGGCTTCTCAACAATCACCTGTTTATCATGTTCAATCGCCAATTTAGCCTGGGCAAAGTGACAGCTGTTGGGTGAAGCAATGTACACCACATCAAAATCGCCCTGGTCAAAAAAGGTTTCTAGATCATCATAAAAATACTTGGCCCCATATGGCTGACCGAATTCTTTTGCCCGTTCGATGTGCCGTGAGTAAACGCTGGTCAGTCGATAGTGACCACTGGCATGTGCAGCCGCCAACATTTGTTTAGTAATCGTATGGCTACCGATAATCCCTAGTTTGAGCATGCTTGACTCTCCTTTGCTTTATGTCTTATTTTACCAATTATTGCAGCTTTTTAACAGAAATGAAATTTTAATAAGAGGATGAGCTGTGTATAATTAATTTAAACATATCACTATCAAACGATAAAAAGATTACTAACTTATTGGGGGAGATTTAAATGCGGAGAAAAGGAATGTTGCTATTTGGTGCGGGACTGTTGGCTGGAATTTCAAGTTCACTGGGTTTCAGCCACTCCCGTAAGCATCAAAAACATCAAGAAAGTCCTTCCCTCCCCTTGTTCTATACTGGTACCTGGAAGTACTTCGATGAGGAACGCAGCCGCACCCACACAGTGACCATCGATCCTGACTTGAAGCTCAAGATTGATCACCAAGAAATCCCGGCGACGGTTGAACGGGTCAACAGCGGCGAACTGGTTTACTTAGACAAGTTCGGTTACCACATCACCATCAAAGCCGATGATCAACAACCGGTCAGCCTGTTTGATGAGGCGGACGACCGGTCATACAAGATCCAAGCAGTTAAATAAACAACTACGAGCAACGGCCCAGCGTTTGTGCAAGCAGACGCCGGGTCGTTCTTTTCTGTCACTGTGTTAAAATGGATGCAATATTGTTTTTTGGAGATGAAGCAAATGATCAAGCGACTGGCAGTTTTTTGCGGTGCCAAGCCCGGCAATGATCCTGATTTCATGAACATGGCCCAGTCATTTGGTGCCGATATGGTGAAACGCGGTATCGACCTCGTTTATGGAGGCGGTCAATTTGGCCTCATGGGTGAGGTTGCAAACGCCGTGGCCGATAATGGCGGCAAAGTCTATGGGGTCATTACCGACCAGCTTGATGAACGGGGGGCAACCTTAACGTCACTACACCGGCTGGAAGTCGTCCCTGACATGGATACGCGCAAGCGCCGGATGATGGAACTGGCTGACGGCATTGTCGCCTTCCCTGGCGGTTTGGGAACGCTGGAAGAAGTCAGTGAGGCCGCTTCCTGGATTACATTGGGCAACAACAAGAAACCAGTAGTGATTTACAACTACAAAGGCTTTTATGATCCCCTGATCAACTTGCTCGATGAGATGCACAACCAAGGCTTCTTAGAGGAGCAATTCAAGGCCGCCGTTCACTTCAGCGACAATATCGATGATTTATTGCAGTTCATGAACAGCTATCACGCTCCTCATCACCGCGTTTATCATAATTAATTACTTGCCTGCATGGCCGCTAACTGTTGAGCAATCGCGTTAGCGGCCACTTTTAATTGTCCCGTTTCCAATTCATCTAATGGCAAGAGCAGGTAGTTGCCAACACCTTTGCGGCCGATCTGCACTGGAAAGCTGATGTAGCCGCCAAACTGTGGTTGATTGACGGCTAACGGATAGGTATCGCCGCTATCAGCAAAAATGCTTTTGATTACTCTTAGCGTCCAGGCAACCAGCGCCGTCCAGTCACTGGTGAGACCCTTGATCGCAGTGAAGCCCTTCATCCGCGCCTCAATCGCTGCCTGCTGCTGGTCAATCGTCTTTCCCATTACGGGCCGGTCCAAGAGCTGACCGTTGACCCGCCAAGTGGACCACGGCATGACCAGATTACCGTCGTGCTGACCGTCAACGAAGCCGGTCACCGCATTGTAAGACAGCCCCAGTTGATCGGCCATCGTCCGCCGTAAACGGGCCGTGTCGACAATTGTCCCGATACCAACTGTCTGCTTGGGCTGCAAGCGCCATTCCTGTTGAATGAAGGCGGTGCTGGCTTCGTTCGGGTTGGCTAAATTGAGAACCACGCCGGGAATGTCTGCGTCCGCCATCTGCTGTCCCAGATCATGGATGGCCTGGGCGTTAAAAGCCAGTTCACCAAAGCGATCCGCCGCTATGAGATCCCGCTTTCCTAAGGCGACCACCACGATGTCTGCCCTGCTGACACTGGACCAGTCCTGACTTGTGATCGCCGCATCCGGATAGGCATCGCCGAGATCCGTTGCCACGCCGACTGCCCGTTCGTCAGATTGATCGAGCAGGTCCAACTGGTCAACTGAATCGCTGGCCAACAACTGTGCTGCCAGGTTACTACCCACCTGGCCTAAGCCAATGATTGTAATTGCACGCATATGAAACTCCTTAACCGTATTCAAAAAGCGTGACTGAATGCCCTACTGGCGTTGGTCACGCTTTAATTAATTCAATTAATCTTGAGCCAACTGGGGGAACATCCGCTGTAATTCACCCAGCGGTCCATGAGGCATTTCGATCTCCAGCGTTGGTTCGATGGCCTTTCGCTGATCCTTGTAGCTGAACCAAACCTGGTGATTCTGGTATTCCACTTCAACACCAGAAACGATGGCTGCCTTAATCATATTTTGGATGGACTTGGAACAAACCTTGCCCATAACTTCCAGTGGTTGTCCGGACTGAACCTGGATGGAGAAACGGTCGTTGGCCAGTTTCAAACCAAAGGACATGAAGTTACCGGATTCGGTGTTGGCTACCATCTGCCCTGCGATGGTCAAAGATGGATCTTCAATCCGCCGTTGAACAAACTTCAAAGCCAGCCGGTACTGACGTGGTGCATCGTATTCATCACAGAACTTCTCCAGTTCATCCGTCAGCTTCGTGGCTGCTTCCTTGAGCCATTCAGGTTGTTCCAACGGATCCTGCATAGCCACTTCCTGGTTCCGGGCAATGGCCTTCTGCAAGTCATCCTGGCTGTAAGTCTTGGAATCACTCAACAGCGAGTGGACCATCACCAGTTCAACAAAGTTCAGGGTATCTTCACTCATGCCCGTCGTTGCAAATGGGTCCAGGTCAAACATCCGCAGTGAAAGGTAGGTTGCGCCACCTTGATGAAGGTCGCCGGATTCGTTGTGCAAGCAAACCGGTCCTTGGAATTCTTGCATGTTCTGGTAGGTGCCATCATGCAGGAATTGATTCAAGCTCTGTTCGTATTGATCAAAGGAACCGTAGTTAACCTCTTCATTGGTCAGGTTGCCATAACCCAACGAACTGTTGCGCAGGCTGCGAATCTGGTGATCCAGTTTCGGTGCCAGCACATCCTGAGCCATCGGCGGTACTGGACTGGCCCCAAACAGGTAGGTGAAGAGCCACTGCCAGAGAACATAGTGTTGGCCCAGCTTGAAGTACAATTCGTTGCGGAAGTTGACTTCATCCTTGTATTCGTCCTTGCCAAAGCGGTCGTAAATCCATTCGATCAGTTGGTGGTCGACACTGTAGCCAACGTGGACACCGGCCATCAGAGCTGGAATCTCGCCATACTTGGCAGTGAGTCGGTGACTAAAGTCCTTGAAGTCTGGCCGTGTACAGTTGTCCTTCAAGAAATCCAAGTCGTGCAGATAAACGGCAGTCGGTGCTAATGACAGTGGCCAGAGCCGTTCCTCACTGCTCAGATGACTATCAACGATTTGCTGCAACACCGCCATTTGCCGCACCGCTGACTTGGCGCCCTTAACGATGATGCCATTGAATTCCATCGTGTTATCGGAGTAGCCGCTGGTCAAATATGGGTTCGTCGTGCGGTTGCCTAAGCCTTTCGGATAATCGTGCTGGCTAGCTCTACCGGTCGTTAATACCCGCAATGCTTGCATCCGTAAACCGAATGAGCTATTGAATAAACGTTGGCTCATTGCTGGATCCTGCTTTAAAGCTGTCCGGAGCTCTTGCTTGTCCATTTTTTCACCTTCATCTCACGTATTTCTTTTATCTTTCTTAATATCTTAACGAAATCATTATATTCGTCTGCGAAAAATCGTCAATCCCTGCTTACCACAGGAAGTCCGCGATCCAGTTGTCCACCTGCTTGCTCTTGTGCAGGCCGGAATGCGTGGCCTTGCTGCTCTTCCAGCACTTGTTAACGACCTTGGTCTTTTGGTGACGCAACAAATAGTTAACCGACAAGGAAGAAGCATTGGTCACTAGTGTGTCGGAATTGCTGCCGTCACCGATGTTGCCATAGATGTTCAAGACCTTCACCGACCGTGGAAAGGTGCTGCTCAACTGCATCAGCCGTTCATAACTCGGGTAATACTGGTTAGCCGGGTACTTGATCGACGGATTGTAGTGGTTCTTAGCACTCACTTTGTTCTTGTTCGGCTGGTCGTTCAATGACAGGACACCGTCAAATGGCCCCGCCAAAATCACAAATTTCTTGACCGTCGGAATCCGGGATGGCTGGTAGGCCAACGCCTGGTAAACGGCCACGTTGCCGGCAGAATGTGCGACCAGATTGACTTGGTCGACACCTGACTTGGTCTTGAGATAATTCAGAGCTTTGATCAGCCAATGTGCGTTCTTCGTTGTCGGCGCCGAATTATTCAGGAAGTTAACCTGGACAAGCGGGTGTGCAACCTTTTGCATGTGGCCATGAACAATCAACCGGCCCGAGGAGGTCACGTTGATCGTCATCACCTTCTTGGTACCAGGATTGCGACGGCTCAGGTCCCGAATCATGGTGTCAGTCGATCCATGGGTCCCTTGCAGGCCATGCACAAAAACGGTCGTCGCCCCGGGATCACTGTTGGCCCGAGCCGAAATACCGGTCACAGTCAAAATTGCTAAACACAAACTGGCTACGAACAGCGCAAGTTTCTTCATATGAATCATTAATCCTTTTCTAAAATAATTACAAATTAACCATAACACAAACCACCGTCTAAAGAGCGATGTTTTTTAATGCGTTTTCAAGGACTTTTACCTATTTATGCAGGCAAATATGAAACGCCGGTCGACCCTGTGAGTTACTCGTCAACTCAGATCGGTTAAGCGGATAGCGGTTTGCCTATACAGAACGATAGTGGGCATTCAGCAGCCATTGCACATCCTGATCGCTGGCCTGGCCGTCTTCAAACCGGCGGGCACAGTAACGCAGGCGTCGAGTCGACTCCCACTGGTCACCAACCAAGCTTTGTTCACACCTGGCATGGGCATCCGGACCAAAACCTTTCCCTGCCTTCACCCGGTCTAAGCGCCAACTCGGCCAGGTCACCAAACGAGCCGCTGGGGTGCGTTCGTGCCAGCGTGCTTCGTATGACCAACCAGCTGCTTGCCAGCGGTATTTGGCCTGCCAGTAGCCGCCAGCCTTCTTCGCCATGGTAAAGCTGGCACATTTGGGGATCGGCCACGGAGCGTGAGTACGCAAATACTGGTCTTGACCCTTTACTGGCTGCTCCATATGATCCCTCCTTGTTTTTCGGCATGAGCAAAATTAGAATATAATTAATCTGTAAAGGTGGTGGAAGTGATGGCGGAAAAAAGTCTGCTGATGTTGTCAACTGGGGGCACGATTGCCTCAGTCAATACCAAGGAGGGCCTGGCCCCTGGTGAAAGCGGCCAAGACCTCTTGTCACTCGTTGGCAATATCCCTTATCAAATCACCGTTAAGGACATCTTAAATCTGGATTCTTCAAATATCCAACCAGAAGAATGGCAACTGATCGCTAAAAAGGTTTACCAGTACCGCAACGATTACGACGGCATCGTCATCTCCCACGGGACCGATACGATGGCCTATACGGCTTCAATGCTGACCTTCATGCTTCAGCACATCAACCTGCCCGTTGTGCTTACCGGGAGTCAAATGCCCATCACTCAACCATTAAGTGACGCCCCTGACAACTTGAAAGCTGCCTTCGCTGCCGCTGCCCAATGTGCGCCAGGAATCTATGTCGCTTTTGATCGTAAAATCATCCGCGGTTGCCGCAGCGTCAAAGTGCGGACGACCGCCTTCAACGCCTTTGAGAGTGTCAATGTTCCACCAGTTGCCGAGATCACTTCTGACGGTCTGGTCATGAATGAGCAACCCAAACCTGTTGACGGTGACTGCATTTTGAACACTAAAATCGATACCAACGTCGCCTTGATCAAGCTTTTTCCTGGCTTTGATCCGCACATCATTCAAGCGATGGCCGACAACGGTACTCGTGGCATCGTGATCGAAGCCTACGGAATTGGGGGCATGACCTATATCCGGCGTAACGTTGCCGCAGCGATCGCCAATCTCAGCCGTGCCGGAATCCCCGTCATCGCTTCCAGTCAGGTCTTATACGAGAAGAGCGACTTCACCCGTTACGAAGTGGGTCGCCAAGCCCTCCTCGCTGGTGCCATTTCCGCACGTGATATGACCAGCGAAAGTGCCATCACCAAATTAATGTGGGCTCTGGGCCAAGGCATGAATGTCGAACAGGTCAAACAATTCTTTCAGACCGATGTCGCCGGCGAAATCAGTTTAAAATAAGCTATAAGAAAAAGGATCAGCGCTTTGTTTCCGCTGGTCCTTTTGCGTTTAACTGCCAACCACTGCCTGAGTGCACGAACAGTGGTTGACCGCAAAATAATTCATTTAGGCCGCAAGCAGGATCGTACAAGCTTTGCGGCCTGTTTTTGTCATTTTTGTGAGTCTGAAAGCCAGAGCAGGTCTTGCCAAATGCTATTGGCAGTTGCATCGCCACCGGCTCCTGGCCCCATCAGGCTCAACTTTCCTAAATGTTCGGTAGTCAACTGAATCCAGTTGGTGACCCCATCAACGTGGGCTGGCAAATGACTAGCTGGCAATTGGTCCAGGGTAACCCGAATCTTCAGCTTTCCCTGAGCAATGGCGATGTGGCCTACCTGTTTGAGGACTTGATTGTGTTCGGCCGCTTGTCCAATATCCAGGTCGTCAGTGATCTCCGTGCGAGCCACCTTTTCCACCGGGTAAAACCGATGAAAGGCTAAGTTAGCTAGAATCACTAGTTTGTTGGCGGCGTCCCAACCCGTTAGATCTAAATCACTGCCCCGCTCGGCGTACCCTTTCTGCTGGGCCTCTGAAAGTGCCTGCTGAAGCGATAAACCTCCCTGCTGCATCGCCGTTAAGACGTAATTGCTGGTTCCATTTAAGATGCCATCAATTGCCAACACCCGATCACGGCGGACCAAATCACGCAGGGTATGAATGATGGGGATACCTCCACCCACACTGGCTTCAAAGCACAAATGGCAATGGTAGGTCTGGGCAAGTCGTTGTAATTGCGGCAATTGCCGGGCCAGCAAGGCTTTGTTGGCCGTCACGACATTCTTGCCCCGCTGCAAACAAGCACTTATGTATTCGGCCGCCGGGTGCAGGCCACCCATCACCTCAACCACGGTCTCAACGTCTGGGTTCTCAATGATCAACTGGGGATCGGTTACTAAGTCGACCTGCTTAAATTGACGATAGTGGTCTGGATGACGGACCAAGACGTGCCCGAGACTAAAGGACTTCCGCTGCCGTTGCGCCTGGTGCCAAACTGCTTGTCCAACAGTGCCAAAACCTAACATTGCCCATTTCATAAGATCTATCTCCCCTTAAAAAACAAAAAAGATAGTCGATACTTTCTTCAAAGACCTAACGAAAGTATCAGCTATCTTTAGTAATTTATTTCCCGGTGGAAACTGTATTAATTTAACTTGATCATAACACGATCAACGTCAATTTCAAACGACCATTTTACCAATCGTACTCTTCAGGATCCTTAAGTCCCATTCCAGTAGCGTGGTCGAGCATGATCCGCTGTTCGTAGTGAGCAACGTTACGCTTCGTCGTCTTAACCATGTCTGGGTTGACGGAAACGTAGTCGATACCGTGCTGGATCAGGAAGTTAGTGAATTCTGGGTATTCAGATGGTGCCTGACCACAAATGGAAACGGTCTTGCCGTCCTTGTGAGCCGTCTTGATCAGGTGAACGATTGCCCGTTTAACGGTTAAGTTACGTTCATCAAACAGGTGAGCAACCATGCCGTTGTTCCGGTCACAGCCTAAGAGCAACATAGCCAAGTCGTTGGACCCGATGGAGTAGCCGTCGACATAGTGGTTAAACTTGTCGGCACAGATGATGTTGGACGGGATTTCCGCCATCATGTAAACCTTGAAGTCGTGGCTCCGAACCAGGCCTTCACCTTCCATGATCTCGGTGATCCGTTGTGCTTCTGCCACTGTCCGAACGAATGGAATCATAACATTCAGGTTCTTCAGACCATACTCGTCACGAACCTTCTTTACGGCATCCAGTTCAAGCTTGAAGGCTTCGATGTACTTCGGGTCGTAGTAACGAGAGGCACCACGCCAGCCAAGCAGGTCGGATGGTTCGTGTGGTTCATACTTTTCGCCGCCCTTCAGCTTCCGGTATTCACTGGACTTGAAGTCGGACAGACGCAGGATCACTGGCCGTGGTGACATTGCCCGGGCAACTTGAGCAACCCCGTTAGCTAACTTGTTAACCACGGTTTCAGGATGACCCTTTTCAATCAAGTAAAGTGGGTGTTCATGAATGTAAGTCGTCCACAGGAATTCTTCCCGCATCAGACCGATCCCATCAGCTGGCAGGCCGGCATAACGGTCAACCAGGTCTGGGTCACCTAAGTTCATCATGACGCCAGTAGCTGTCGGTGGGAAGTATTCGGCAGCAGCGGCAACCTGCTGGGTAGCCTGCTTTGGCTTCTCCAGCATTTCTTCCACTTTACCTTGGTAAACAACCCCGTTCTTGGCATCGACGGTCACAACATCGCCGTCCTTGAAGACATCAGTGGCTGCTTTACCCTTACTCTTGGTCCCAACGATACATGGAATCTGCATTTCACGCGAAACGATAGCGGCGTGGCAGGTCATCCCACCGTTGTTGGTGATAATGGCGGCAGCCTTCTTCATTGCTGGAACCCAGTCTGGTGAAGTCATCAAGGTAACCAGCACTTCACCCTTCTTGAATTGATCAATGTCCTTCGGGTCGTCAATGACGTGGACAATACCGCTGGCCAGGCCTGGACTAGCTGGCAAACCACGAACGGCAACCTTCGTCTTGGCTGCTTGTAATTTCAGCTCGCCGTTTTCCTTGGTAACCGGGTTAGCAGCTTCCTGCTTCTTCCGCTGTGACCAAACCGTTTCTGGCCGTGCCTGAACGATCCACAGTTTGTTGGTGTTGGAGTCGAGGGCAAATTCCATGTCCATCAGGCAGCCATAGTGGTTTTCGATTTCCTTAGCATAACCGGCCAGTTCCAGTACTTGCTCATCAGTCAATACCTGCTTGTTCTGCAGTTCTTCTGGCACTGGTTCTTCCTTCGTACCACCGCCTGGCAGACGGGTTAACTGAACGGTTTGAGCGGTGATGGTCTTGTCAACGATCTTCATCGTCTTCTTGTCAATAATGAAGTGGTCAGGGGTTACCTTACCTAAAACAACGTATTCACCCAGACCATAAATTGGGTCGATCACGATCTGTGATTCATCCCCGTTGGCAACATTGACTGAGAACATGATCCCAGAAGCCTTGGAGAAGACCATCATTTGAACGGCAGCGGATAAGGCTACCTTGTCATATGGGAAGTTCTGCTTGTGCCGGTAGTAAGTAGCCCGGTCAGTAAACAGTGAAGCATAACATTCCTGAACCCGCTGAACAACATCGTCGGCGCCTTTAATGTTCAAGTATGATTCTTGCTGGCCGGCGAAGGATGCGTTTGGCAAGTCTTCGGCAGTTGCGGAGGAACGAATGGCCACGAATGGATCCGGCTGACCAACCTTCTGTGACAGCATCTGGTAAGCCTGACGAATATCCTTAGCCAAATCTTCAGGCATCTTAGCGGCCGTGATCAACCGACGAATCTTGTTGCAGGCAGCGTGTAATTCATCGCTGTTTTCGTAGTCCTGAATACTGTTCAGAATGTATTTAACTTGAGTATTCAGGTCTGTGGCACTCATAAAGTAACGATAAGCATGTGCCGTGGTAGCAAAGCCGTAAGGAACCGGAACGTTCATTTCCGAAGTCATTTCACCCAAAGATGAAGACTTCCCGCCGACCAAGTTAACATCGGAACGGTGCAATTCGTCAAACCATAATACATTGGCGTCATTTCGATCAGTCATTCGATTACCTCCTCTGAGTATCTTGTAAGCGTTTTCAACTACCTCTATTTTAGTCTATTTGGGGGTAAAATGGCTGACATTTTCGAATTTTTAATCAACAAATGTCGTAATCTTAAACAAATCGCAAAAAACGTCGATTCAAGCGATTAACTAAAAAACGTGACCAGCTCATCTTTTTAAGAGTTGGTCACGTAGTAATTTGTTGATTATTTTTTGATCAAATGATGCTGTAAAAGATAGCGGCGGGCAACATGCGCGGCACTCTGCTTCTTAACGGTCACGTCATAGTTCATCTGCTGCATTTCCTCAGTAGTAATTTTGCCAGACAGCTTATTTAGCGCCTTAACCACTTTAGGATTCTTCTTGGCAAACGACTCCTTCATCAACGGTGCACCTTGGTACGGCGGGAAGAAATGCTTGTCGTCTTGCAGCATTTTCAGATGATATTGCGGAATCTGCGGATCGGTCGTGTAACCGTCAACCACATTGACCCGGCCGTTCGCAATCGCCTTGTAACGAATTGACGGTTCCATCGTTTTGACCGTCTTGAAGTTATAGCCATAAGGCCCCTTCAGGCCAGGATAACCATCATGCAGCTGGTAGAAGTCAGGATCAAAACCGGCCTCGACCTGGTCATTCAAGGCCGACAACTGACTCATCTTGGTCAACTGATGTTCCTGTGCAAATTGGGGACTGGCAACGAGTGCGTAACCATTTTGATATTTCATTGGCTTTAGGTAACGCATCTGGTAACGACTAGCCAACTCACGCCGCGCCGTTTGATATGTCTTTTCCGGATCCGAACTGGTCTTACCCTTGAGCTTGATAATCTGCTGGTTCACCGTGCCCGTAAATTCCGGATAGATGTCAATCTGGTTGCTCTGCAAGGCCTTAAAAAGAAAGTTGGTTCCGCCAAAGTTTGGCTTCAAGGTCACATCCGCTTTTGGATCAGCATCTTTGATCAGGTCCTTGTACATGTGAATCAGAATATCCGGTTCGCTCCCCATCTTGCCGGCGATCACAATCTTGGTTGGTGCCGGCCAGACTGCTTGATAAGTTTTAAAGCCGCCAAAGCCGATCAAGATAAGCGCAATTCCAATTAGTCCAACCCGCATCCGCTTGGTGTTTTTGCTAATAAACTTCAACAGCCAGCTAAAGAAGAAGGCCAGTACAGCGGACAGCACGGCACCAATAATCACATAATCGTTGTTGTTGGATTGAATACCAGTCAGGATAAAAGTACCAAGGCCGCCACCGCCGATTAAGGCTGCCAACGTCGCGGTCCCAATGATCATGACCAACGAAATCCGAATGCCTGAAAGGATCATCGGCATTGCCATTGGCAGCTCCAAGCGTTCTAATTTCTTCCACTTAGTCAGACCAAATGCCGTTGCCGCTTCTTCGAGGTTGGGTGCGATGTCGGTCAATCCAGCATAGGTGTTTTGAAAGATTGGCATAATCGCATACAGGACTAATGCAATTACGGCCGGCACCGTCCCAATCCCGACAATGGGAATCAAGAGCCCTAAAACGGCTAGGCTTGGGATGGTTTGAATGATACCGGCCACCTGCAAGCAGGCTTCAGCAATCCGCCGGTGGTCCTTCAGCAAAATGGCTAACGGAATCGCAATGACCATCGCAATCAGCAAGGAGAGCAGCGAAATGCCGATGTGTTGCTCAAGCGCTTTGATGATTGCAACTTGTTGACTTTGCAATGTACTAAGCATTCTCGTGCTCCTTTCTGATCAGGTAATTCCAAACGTTATCTCGCTGAATGCGAAAGTCGCCGCTACCCAACCGGCAAACCACGGCGTCAGTATCATGATCGCGAAAGTAGGCCAACAATTGAGTCAAGCTGGTCATTGCCACTGCACTACCTGCGTCGGCATTTGTGATCCGCTGCCCCAGCACGTCGCAAACTAAGCGATCGAAGTCCGGTTGTATGCCATGGCCCTTGAAGAAATTCTTCACGAAGGCATTGGCCGGATGAAGGATGATGTCGTTGGGCGCGCCAACCTGTTGCAGAACGCCATCTTTGAGCACCGCGATCTTGTCACCCATCCTGAGGGCCTCGCGCATGTCGTGCGTTACAAACAGGATTGTTGTCGCCGTCGCATGGTGAATTTTTAACACCAGATCCTGCAGCTGTTTACGCACCACTGGGTCAAGCGCGCTGAATGATTCATCCATCAAGATGACGCCGGGCTGAGCCGCCAACGCACGGACAATGCCGACCCGTTGCTGCTCACCGCCAGACAACTCATTCGGCATCCGCTTGGCGTAACTTTCGTCCAGATCCACCTTAGTCAACAATTGACGGGCAATTTCGTGGCGCTGTTTACGGTCCATGCCTTGCTGCTCCAATTGAATACCAATGTTGTCCTCAATATTCAGATTGGGAAACAGACTGCTATCCTGCAGCACGTAACCGGTATGCAGACGCAAATCTTGCAGGTCATAATCTTTGATCTTTTTATGATTGAAGTAAACATTGCCATCGTCCGGGACGACGAGGCGGTTAAACATCTTCAAAAGTGTGGTTTTACCGCTACCACTCGGGCCCACCAGTACAAACAATTCACCCTTGTTGACGGTGAATGACACGTCTTGTAGAACTGTTTTACCAACAAAGCTCTTGGCAATGTGCTCATATTCGATCATTTCGTTGTGTCCTTTCTCGTAACTATACAAGTTACACGCATAATAGTATATTGCTGATTAACCTGTCAAATTATACGAATATCTTGTAACTTGCTTAGTTACAATTACTTTGATACAATGTCTGACAAAGGGAGATTTAAATATGGCAATTTCTACTCGTTATAGTGACGCCATTCATATCATGGCTTTTATCTACATCTATCAAAACACGAAGTTATCCAGTGAAAACATCGCTAAGAGTGTAATGACTTCACCTGTTGTCGTGCGGCGAATAATGAGTGCCCTGCAAAAGGCGGCATTGATCAAAACCACTCACGGCTCGCCCAATCCCGTTTTGGCTAAGGATGCCGCCAATATCACCTTATTGGACATTTATCTAGCGGTGGAAAATGATAAACCCCTGTTCACTGTTGACCACAAGACTAATCCGCAATGCATCGTTGGTAGTCAAATTCAGGGAATCCTGACCCAACACTATCACGAGGTGCAGTCTGCAGCACTGGGACGCCTCGAACGAATTACTCTCCAAGACATCATTGACGAAATCATTACAAATTACAAAAGCGGAAAGGATGACTAATATGAATTACTTGATTACCGGCGCAAGCGGTCACTTAGGACGAAAAGTAGCAACTCATTTGGCTCAAATGACAATGGAAGAAAATATCCGTCTTGGTATTCACAATCTTAAAAAACGATCCCTGTTTACAAACTTCGGTGGTGAGATTAGCCACTTAGACTACCACGATGTCGCTAGTATTGATCAAGCATTCAAAGACATTGATGTCCTGGTTTACATTCCGAGCATCACCTACAATCTGACCGATCGCATCAGCGAATTTGAAAACGTCTTGGCAGGTGCAAAACGTAATCACATCAAATCATTTATTTTCGTCAGTTTCTTCGCGGATCAAGTGAACAACCCATTCCAAATGTCGCCATTCTATGCCTACGTCCCTCGACGGCTAGCTGGCAGCGATATTGCTTACGCTTATGTCCGCAACAGTTTATACGCTGATCCATTGGTGCCTTACCTACCGGAATTAATTCAACGCGGTAATGTTATCTACCCGGTAGGATCACAAGCGATGTCGTTTATCAGCCGCGATGATAGTGCTAAGGCAATCGCCAGCTTAGCGGTTCAGCCAGTTTTACGCGATCATGGTCAAAGTTATCTCCTGTCAATGTCTCACAACTACAACATGGTCGAGTTAAGTCACATCATGTCACATGTAACCGGCAGACACATTGGCTATCAACCTGTTGCCATTCAAGAGTTTGCTAACATTTACGCCGCAGAAGGTGATGGCAAAGAGTTAGCTTCGATGTATGCCGGCGCTGCATTAGGTTTACTCAGCGAAACAAGCGATGATTTTCATCGTTTGACTGGTGATGCTCCACAGGACATGGCAGAATTCTTAAAAGCTAATTATGAAGCATCAAAATAACTACGTAAAATGGCTGCTAACCCTTGTGACAAGGCTAGCAGCCATTTATTTGTATCAATTAGTTAAGTCGCGTTCCATCAACTTGGCCGGCGTCGGACCGGTGTCAGAGTAATTCAAAATCAGGCTGGCACTCACTTGAAAACCCACTCGCTCGTAGGAACGCTGTGCTGGCAGGTTATCGGCAACAATGTCTACGTGGACAGCTTGGCCACCATTTTGTTTTGCCTGATTCAAAATATAAAGCAAGAACCGCCGCGAAAGGCCATGCCCTCGGTACTGTGGCCGTGTTGCAAAAAGATGTAAAACACGCACCTGTGATTGTGGAAAATTCCGTTGCCAATGACCCTGGCCGTAGATCTGATCATCACCCGTATAAAGAGCGCCAGCAGCGGCAATCCGTTGACTATCAACCGCAATCAGTAGCATTTTCTGTGGATCATCGATTGCGTCTCTCAGCATCTCTTCGGTTGGATGAACACCCCACTGCCATTCGGGACTGTATTGATCCACTTTCTGATGATCACAGACCTCTTGATAGAAAGACCGTAATTCAGGTATATCAGCTGTTTGCGCTTTTCGAAATTCCATCCAGGCACCCCCCTAAAATTACGGTCAATTATATTACCAAATCGAGCTAGTGGTCGTTTTTTGACGATAAATTGAGAACCCGTAGCGTGGCCTGCCATTGCTCGATAAAAGTGGCTCGTTGCCATTCGTTAACACGGCGATTGCGCACACCTACTGCCTGGTGTAAGTAAGTGACATGACCTCGCGACAAAGCTGGATGGCGGTTATGCAGGTGACCATAGGCAACATAACTGACATTGGGAAACGACTCTAGCAGTTCCCCTAGCCGATCACTGCCGAGCATTGCTTGGATCATCTCAAAGACTTTTTCGTGTCGCGGCGTATTGACTCTCGCTGGACGCGGGGCCAGCAATTCATGGCGCGGGGCAAAATGGGTTAAAAACAACACCCGGCGGCCATCCGCTTGCGCCTGCAGCAAACGTCCACGTACTTGCTGCAAAACTCTTTGCATCCGTTCTGGATCGCTCATCGGCTGTTCGGCGGTGCTATCCAACCAGTAAACCCGTTTCCAGCTAGCAACTCGCTCCGGTTGGTCGGCATATTGTGAGAAACCATAGTCGTACCAGCCGTTATTGCCGATCACCCGCCACTGGCTGCCTGGCAAATCAATAAAGCGATTGTGCAGGTAATGGGCATCCGGCAGTGATTCGAGTTGATCAAAACTGGCGTGGTTCATCATGTCATGGTTGCCAGCTAAATAATAGACGCGGGTCTGCCCAGCCAAGCGTTGCTGCAACTGCTGCATGTAGTCCTGGGTCTGGGCAAAGTCGTTAAACAGGTCACCAATGTGGAAGTAATAGTCAGCCGCAATTGACCGTAAATATTGAGCTTGCGCTGTCAAGGTTGCTTCTAAATCAACTCGATTCACATCCAGGTGATTGTCACTGGAGATCGCCACTTTTGTCACAATTATCCCCTTCTTCTGCTACTCTGGCCGGTCTTGCATAATTGCTTGGACCTGGCTCTTCAAATCTGGGAGAACTGTCGCACTAAACCACGGATTCCGGCTCATCCATACCCGATTTCGCGGTGACGGGTGAATGATCGGAAAGAACTGCGGCAGGTATTGCTGATAATTCTTGACCACCTGGGTGATCGGCGTACTCTTAGCCAAATGCAGGTAAGAACGGCAAGCATAAGCACCGATCAATATCGTTAGTTGAATATCGGGCATCAACTTCAGCAGCTGTGGGTGCCATTTGGCCGCAAAATCGGGACGTGGTGGCAGATCACCATGCGGACCATTTCCTGGGAAATAAAAATCCATCGGCATGATTGCAACCTTGCTGGAATGATAGAACTGGTCCCAACTAAGTCCCAGCCAGTCGCGCAGACGAACTCCGCTACGGTCATTCCAAAACATTCCCTGCTCCTGTGCCTTTTGTCCTGGTGCTTGGGCAATCAACAGGATTCGTGCATTCGGCCCCGCATAGTACAAGGGCTTGATCCCTTTTTGGGTGAAAGCCCGGTTTTCGGGATCGGACGCAATGGCTTGAAAAATCTGTTTAAAGGGGTCAGTCATGATTCTTCCTCTGGATTAACGCATCCTATCAGTCAATTAACCATGAATTAAGTTCCAGCCGCCATTCCAACTAATCTTCTTGTTAGCGGCTAAAGTCATCTGCAGAAAGCCCATCGCTTCCATTTCCCGGGCCCGCTTCAAAGCACCAGCATCAACAACCGTTAGTGGACTGCCCTTAAGTGCATCGCTGAAGGTGTCCTTCGCTGCCTGATCATTGCCAGCTACCAAAACGGTCGTTGTCTGATCACCATTTTTGCCACTCTTCAACGTTGCAGCAAAATTCGTGTTGAAGGCTTTTAAAACGGTACTTTGACCCAGTTGTTCCTGCAGTTGCTGTGCTGCTGAGCCATCCGCAGGTACAACCAGTTCGTCCCAAGTATCGAAGTTCAGCGGGTTGGTAATGTCGACAACGATTTTGCCAACCAACTCATTTGCGTATTGGGTTGCCAAGGACTTCAGAGCTGGGTACGGAACGGCCATAATCACGATCTGTCCTAAATCAGTGGCGTGGTCATGTGAACCATAGTATTCAACGGTATTGCCAGCTTCTTCGAAATTGTGGCCAATAGCCTGGCCCATGTTGCCTTTACCAAAAATCGTGATCTTCATTGCTAACATCTCCCTTTTAATTTACTTACATTTTATAAGTGATTTAACAATTCGGCAACCACTTTGCTTAACGACTTTAAAAAATATCTCTTGAATATATATCATATTCCGTATATATTATATGAGAATGATATTATCCGGAGGAACTATCGTATGAGTTGGTTAACTATTTGCCTCACCTTTATTGCAGTTAATCTCGACTTTTTCTTTATCCTGATTTGTTTAATGCGCAAATACACCTTACAGTCTGTTATTGTTGGCTATCTGGTTGGCATTCTAATTCTCGTATCGGCTAGCTTTGTTGCTGGCAAAATGTTAGCAACTTTCTTGCCGGAGTGGTTGTTGGGCACACTGGGCATCTTACCAATTTGGTTGGCATTTCATGATGACGACGAGGAAGCACCAAGCGACAAACACCACTTACATGGCTGGCTGGAAGTGATGCTTACCTATTTGTCGGTCTGCACAGGTTGCAATCTTTCAATCTTTTTACCCGTCCTGACAACAGTTTCACTTTTTCAATTCATTCAAGTCTTACTATTGCTTACCATTTTGACCGTTTTATTGGTATGCTTATTGAAAATAGTCGGCGATTTGCCTGCTGTGGACCGTATGATGAAACAATACGGCGATCGCATCACAAAAGTCATCTACGTGGGTGTCGGTCTTTACGTATTTTTTGACAGTGGCCTGATCAGCCATTTAATGACCCTCCTTTGAAAGGATTAGCAACAAATGGAAATTCCAAGTGAACAAATTGAAGAAGCAGCTAAAATTTATGGCGTCTTGAGCAACAGCATCCGGATCAAAATCTTGTATTTCCTCTACTATCAGGAAAATGATGTGCCCGTGAACGAAATCGTCCATGAACTGGGCTTGTCACAGCCGGTGGTTTCACGGCAGTTAGCGATTCTCCGTCAATACCAGCTCGTCCGTTTTCATCGCGAAGGCAAACAGGTCTTCTATGTCGTCGATGACCCGCATGTGGTCGAGATGATTAACGACATGCTCAACCACGTCAAACATGAAATCAAGGGCTTGCCCCATCCCAAACAATAACTTGCAAAAAAGGATCCAGTTACCAAAAATGGCATCTGAATCCTTTTTCTGTGTGTCCAGATTTTGTCTGTTATTACTTGCTACCTTCTGCAGCGGCGATTCCTGCCCGCAAACTCTGCAGGTCTACCTTACTCTGCCGATAATCCTGATCTTCAACTGGCAGGTGTTGTTCCAGCGTGTCGAAGATTTCAAAATCACCCTTAAGCTGGTCAGCACTAAAGCCGAGCAGGTGGCCGGCAAATTGACGATCATCGCTAATGAAGTGCAGGTGCCAACCGGCAGCGGTAATGCTACCGAAGACATCCGGTGCATAGTAACCCAGGATCGTTCCGTCAATATCCTGACGATGGAATTCAGGCTGACCCTTGGCAACTTCCAAGAGGCTCGGATATGGCCGTTCCTGCTTCGGTGCGATCCGCGTGTGGACCTTCTCAAAATGCCCGCTTAACTTTAGAAAAGCAAAAACGTTTGCCAGTTGATGATCGTCTACAAATTGCCCGTTCAACAAATCAAAGTTGACTTGTTGCAATGTGACTGGCGTTGGCTTATCCGGAAAGTGAACGGACGCAAACGGCATCTTAGCATCGCGCTCAGTCACATGATTGACATGGCCATCGCTCACCGCTTGGTAAACCTCGCCATTCAAGATGATGACTTCGCCGTTTAAGCCATCAAAGGTGCCGATCCCTGTATTACCGTGCTTCAACAAATCACCGACTGCGATCGTTCCGGCCATGTTGCCGGCCATCAACGCAGCCAACGTACCGTGTTCATAAAGTTTGCTCATGTATCTGCCTCCTTAGCCCAGTTGAGAACTAATCAACTTAGCAGCCAGGTCACGGTTGCGTGAGTAGTCAACTGGAACGTCAACGACTACCGGGCCATCAGTCTTGAAGGCCTTTTGCAGTGTGTCCTTCAATTCCGTCGGCTTGTTCACCCGTAATCCGGTGGCGCCACAGCTTTCGGCGTACTTAACAATGTCAACTGCACCAAATGTGACCCCAGCGGCTTGTGGGTACTTCATCTCTTCTTGGAATTTAACCATGTCATAGTGACCGCCATCGTTCCAGACAATCACAACCACGTTCAAGTGATGCTGAACGGCGGTGGCTAACTCGGCACCGGAGAAGAGGAAACCCCCATCCCCGACGACGGCGACCGCTTGATGTTCGGGATGAAGCATAGCGGCTACCATTGCCCATGGCAGACCAACACCCAGCGTTTGCATACCGTTACTGATCAACAGGTGGCGCGGTTCGTAACAACGGAAGTGACGGGCCATCCAGATGTAGTGGGAACCAACATCCACGGCCACCGTCATATCATCCGTCACATTTTCTTGGATTGCCTGCACAATGGCCAACGGGTGGTTTGCCCCATGTTCTTTTGGCACCTGCAATTGCTTGTCGGCATCCAATTGTTGCTTAAACTTAGCCAAAGTGCCCTTCGCCGCCTGCGGATAGCTGTAGCCACTCAGTAAACTGTCAAGTTCCTGCAGACTCGTAGCGATATTACCGATCAGCTGCATGATTGGCGTGTAGTGGTTGTCAATCTGTGCCGGCAGGGTATCCAAGTTAACGATGCGCAGGTCATCGTTGGCGTTCCAGTTACGCGGTTCATACTCAATGGCATCGTAACCAACCGCCAGTACCAGGTCACTGGCTGCCAATAATTGGTCACCAACCTGGTTACGGAATAAGCCGACCCGACCAAAGTAGGATTGAGCTTCCAGATCACGGGAAACCACACCCGCAGCCTGATAAGTTTCGACGACTGGGAAGTGGTAATCGGTCATCAAGCGCCGCAGAGCAGCTGTAATTTCCTCGTCGGCACCCCGTTGACCAACCAAGATGACGGGTAACTTAGCACTCTTAATTAAGTCCACCAGTTTCCGTAAATCTTGCGGATCAGCCGGTCCCATCCGCGGTGTCTGATAGATCGGCAATGCCGGTTCCGTCACCGTTGCGTCGTCCACGTCTTGCGGCAGACTGACAAAGGCCGTTCCCTTGTGGCCATTCTGACTGGCTTCAAACGCATTCGCCATGATTTCAGAGATGTTGTCGGGATCCTGAATTTCTGCACTGTATTGGGTAATTGGTGCCATGATTTCAGTTGATGGCGTACTTTGGTGAGTTGCTCGATGCAGGTCTTTTCGCTGCACTTGGCCACCAATTGCGAGGACCGGGTCGCCTTCCGCGTTGGCCGTCATAATACCGGTGGTTAGGTTGCCGACGCCGGGGCCAGAAGTAGAAATAGCAACCCCGGTCTTTCCGGTTAAACGGCCGTAAGCTTGGGCCATAAAGACAGCATTCTGTTCGTGACGGGTCACAATCAGTTTCGGTGAATCCTTGCTGTCCTGACCGTCCAAGGCTTCAAACAGGCGGTCGATCTTGGCACCGGGAATCCCAAACACCATATCGACACCATGTTTACGCAGACTATCGATCACAACGTCTGCACCAGTCATCTTTTTCATCTCAACACCTCATTTAATTGCATAATAAAAATCATTTTCTACAGATTACGCTTATTTGCTCAATTTCACAAGAATGTATCTTTGTTCACATGGCGTTAATGGTACGATGTTAACGTGTGCATAAGTCAGAAAATTTTGTTAATTTCACAAAGTTGTGGCATGTTGCACAAAGTGAATTCAAAACAAAAAAGCATCCGTAGTTGGCGGATGCTTTAATACTATTTAACTGGAATACGAATAACGGTTTTCATGCGCTCTGGTTTAACGCGCCGCGGGTCAGACAAGTAGATTTCATGATGATGGCGGCGATCAGAATAATCGAGCTGCAAGCCCTGACTGGCAACGAACTCATGCAGCTTAGCGACCGTTGCAGGTTCGTCATCGTAAGGGCCGATGTGCATGATCTGAGCACACTTGCCTTCCGTGATGGTCGTCAACTGCACCTTTGATGCGTCGACCTTTTTCTTGTTGGCAGCTTCAGTGATCGCCCACTTTAAGACGTCCGGGTTGACAAAACCAGGCATGCGGATCGCCGAAATAAAGTGGAATGTTTCCTTATGCTGGTAATCAACGCCCTTCACGCCTGGCTGCCACCAGAAGCCTTCCAGCGGCGGAACCACGAAATCAAAGTAGTCCTGAATATGATGATCACCCATCTTGCTCATCTTGATGGTGTAGGCCACCGTGTACAATTGCTGCAATGCCTTGGCATACTGGCCGCCAGTCTGGTTGGGATCTCCGTCGCCAGTCACCGTAATGAACTGCATTTCTGGAACGTCAATCAATGCTGGTTTGGTCGTTGGCCGATAAAGCGCGCGGTTCTCCTTCTTGAAATCGTAAGCCATTTTCACTTTCACCTTTCATCTCGTCACTACTTGAAATAGACCTTGGCCACCTGGTTCGATAGATTATCCGTGTCCTTTGACGACATGGAGTTGGAGAACAGGATCATCGTCTTTTTTCCATTCGTGAACACGTTGCAAGTGTAGCCTTCAACGGTCCCGTTTGAATGCAAGATCCCGTCACGCACGTAGCCACCGGCAAAGTAATGACTGTCCGGTGCCACTTTGGCATGCATGATCTCCTTAAATAACGGCCGGTGACTGTTAAACGCCTGCGTCAGAATTACCCAGTAGTCGGCGGGACTGATCAGCATGTCGCCCGCACCCAAGTAGGTGGATAACTGCCGCTTAATATGGTGCCAATGACTCTGTTGATTACCAGCCAACATGCCGGTTCCCAGCACTGTCTGCGGATCCTTGACCTGGTAGTAGAACTTGGTCTGCTTCAGGTGGTTAGGTTTGATGTAATAGTCCTTCACCATGTCAGCGTAGGATTCGTGGTAGATCTTCGACAAAATCCCGCTCAACAAGGCATAGTTAACGCTGGCATAAATCCAACCATGACCACCACTCGACGATAAGTGGCTCAGTGAGTAACCCAGCTGCGCGTTCTGGTCGGGCAGCGGTTGGTCAGAAAAACGACTCTTGTCTGCCAAACCACTGGTGTGAGTTAACAGCTCCCGCACGGTAATCTGCTTGCTGTTCGGGACTTGCGGGAAGTACTTACTCAGCTTGGTGTTAAAGGATAGCTTGTGATCCTTCACCGCGCGCAGAACCAACATCCCCGTCAGTAACTTCTGGGTCGAGCCAATCGGGAAGAGTTTCTTCTCCGTGATGTACTGTGGCGAATCCTTAGGCACTGTGCTGTGCTGGATCCGAACGGGTTGACGGCGGTGTTCCCCATCAACCAGCACCATCACGTTGGCGTTGGACTTGTTGAGCACGGTTTGGATCTGGTGCTCCTCTTTTTTGGTTATCGCTGCTTTCGCCAAAATCGGCTGGTTAACATTCATTAATAGCAAAAACAAGATGATCAAAATGGTCAGCTTGTGTGATTGATACCACTTCATTCTCCTATACCACAGACACTACCTGTGATTCCTCCCAACTTCTTGTTCACGAAAAATATTATTATACCGTCAGTTTTGGCCTGTCAACATGGATTAGCAATTACCACTTGTGAAAAATACAAAATGTTTGCTAATTCCTTATCACCAGGCCAGTCGCCTACTTGTCTGCAACATTAACTTTTTTGATCAAGATTGACCGTTTCTTCAGATATATGTGGGCAACCTCATAGCCATAATCCAGCAGTTCCTTCTTGTAATTCAGGAAGGAGTGGTCAAGCGGCACACCACCCCACTCTTTAACCTGATCAAACGACAAAGTTAACTGGTCCTGACCACTGGCTGCAATTTTCTCCCATAGTTGTTGATACTTACTCATCTGCTATTCCTCTTTTAATCATGTCTTTATCCATCCTAGACCGGTCAACGACACAAAGCCAGTGTCTTAACGCAAGGCGTGCCGGAATTGACTGTTGTATAAGCGCGCATAGAAGCCGCCCTTGGCCAGCAATGACTCATGGTTGCCCGTTTCGACAATATGACCGTGGTTCAACACAATAATCTGATCGGCATTCTGAACCGTCGACAAACGGTGGGCCACAATGAAGGTCGTCCGGTTGGCCCGCAGGTTATCCATCGCCGCTTGAATCAGCGACTCGGTCCGGGTATCAACGGAGCTGGTGGCCTCATCCAGAATCAAGATTTCCGGGTTGGCGGCAAAGGCCCGTGCGATCGTCAACAGTTGCTGCTGGCCAGTCGAAATCTCCGTGGACCCTTCGCCCAGAACGGTTTGGTAGCCATCCGGCAAGGTGCGGATAAAGTGGTCGGCACGTGCCAGCCCCGCAGCTTGGTAAACATCTTCCGCGCTGGCGCCGGGGTGGCCGAATGAAATGTTGTCCATAATCGTGCCGTGAAAAAGCCAGGTCTCTTGTGGAACAATGGCAAAATGCCGCCGCAAGTCCGCCCGCGTCATGTCCTGGGTGTTGACCCCATGTAAAAGAATCTTCCCCGCATTGACGTCATAAAAGCGCTCCAGCAGGTTAATCAACGTGGACTTACCCGCTCCGGTCGGCCCCACGATAGCGATCGTCTGCCGCGGTGCCACATCCAGGTTGAAGTGATCAATCAAAGGCTGGTCAGGACGATAACTGAACTTCACATCTTTGAAGGTAATCACCGGCCCACTGGTTTGTGCCGGTTGTGCTTTCTTAACCGTATCGGACTTCATTTCTGGCTCGTCCAAAATGGCAAAGATCCGTTCCGATGAGGCGATCGTCTGTTGGAAAACGTTGGCTAAGTTAGCTAATTGGGTGATCGGCCGGCTAAACTGCTCCTGGTACTGCAGAATGGCCTGGACGGCACCAATGGCCAGCTGACCTTGCGCAACCAGGAAGGAACCAACAACAGCCACCATCAGGAAGCCCAGGTTCCGGACAAAGTTCATGGCCGGGAAGACCAGGATGGAGAAGAACTGCGCCTTCCAGGCAGCATTGAAGTACTGCTTGTTGCCCTTTTCAAAGCGCTCCTGCTCACGTTTTTCGTCACCAAACAACTTGACCACTTGCTGGCCCGTATAGGTTTCTTCGACCTGGTTGTTGATCGTGCCCAACGTGGCCTGTTGCTTGCCAAACAGCCGCTGCGCTTTCGGTGAAATCACGCCAACGATGACCATCCCAATCGGAATCGTGATTAATGCCACCAGTGTCAGCCGCAAACTGATGGTCAGCATCAAGACCAGCACGCCAATGAAGGTGAAGGCACTCGTAACAATCTGTATTAGTCCTTGTTGCAGAGTGGCGGCAACGTTGTCCATGTCGTTGACCATCCGGCTCATGATATCACCGTGGTCATGCGTATCGTAGAAGGAAACCGGCAGGCGCCGCATTTTGCGTTTTAAATCACGACGAAGGGTATAAACCACTCGCTGAGCCAGCTGGGTCGTCAACAATTGTTGCAACAAACTGAAGATTGCCGAGCAGCCATACAGGATCAGTACTTGGACTGCGTAGTGGCCAACCTTGTGGAAGTCGATCGGCCACTGGCTCACCGAAGCGCCCATTGCCCGGCCACGCTTGACCCCCGCATAAATGGTCGTCGTTGCTTGCCCCAGAATCTTCGGGGCGGATACGGAGAAGATCACCGCCGCAATGGCAAAAATGATCGACAAGAAAAGGAGCCAGTGCCATGGCTTCAGGTAACGCAAAAGCCGCCAGGTCGTGCCCCAGAAGTTCTGTGCCTGTTCCGCTTTGCTTCGTTGCCGCAAATGAGGTGCAAATCCGTTATGCATGCTGTCCACCTCCCTGCTTCAACTGTGATGCCATGATCTGCTGGTAAGTCTGGTTCGTGCGTGCCAACTCTTCGTGAGTGCCGCAGCCAACCAGCTTGCCATTGTCCAAAACAATAATCTGGTCTGCGTTCAGCACGGTGGCAACTCGTTGAGCAACGATACAAATCACTTTGCCTTTCATCTGTGGATCAGTGGCCAGAGCCATCCGCAAGTTAGCATCTGTCTGGAAGTCCAAAGCCGAGAAGGTGTCATCAAAGACGTAAATGTCGGCGTTAGCAACTAAAGTCCGGGCGATGGCTAACCGTTGCCGCTGACCGCCAGAAAAGTTGTGACCGCCCTGTTGAACCGCTGCATCCAAGCCGCCTGCATTTTTCACAAAGTCACTGGCTTGGGCGATATCAAGAGCATGCCATATTTCGTCGGTCGTTGCGTGCGGATTGGCTTTCAATAAATTGGTCCGGACCGTACCAGAAAAGAGGACCGTCTTCTGCTGAGCCACCGTTAAGTAATGGTGGAGCTGGTTAGCCGGAATGCTATTGACCGGCCGCCCCTGCACCAGCACTTGACCGGATGCAGGTTCATACAGGTGCGCCAGCAAATCGATCAAGGTCGACTTGCCCGCACCGGTACCGCCAATCACGGCAATCGTGCTATCCCGAGGCACCTTAAAGGACACATCATCCAGAGCTAACCGTTCAGCACCTGGATAACGGAAACTCACGTGACGGAATTCGATTGCTGGGACCGACGATTGGCCTGTTTCTGGATTGCTTGACGTGGTCTGTTGACTGGCGTCAGTGGTTGTCGGCTCATAACGAACAGAATGTGGTGTCTCCAGGACTTCGTTGATCCGCTTGGCAGAAGCAGAAGCCCGTGGCAGACTGACGAACATCCGTGACAGCCGCATGAAACTCGTCAAAATCTGCGTCGTATAGGTAATGAACGCAATCAGGTCGCCAACATTCAACGTTTTGAAGGCAATCATGTGACCACCATACATGATGATCCCAACATCCGTCAGAGATAGAACCAACGTCATCGCTGGGAAAAGGCAAGCCACTAGCGAATAAGCCTTTACCCCAGTTTGCGTGTAGTCACGGTTGACCTGGTCGAAGCGTTCCTGCTCGTGGTCTTCATGATTAAAGGCACGAATCACCCGCACCCCAGTCAATCCTTCACGGAAGATTTGGTTAATATGGTCCGTTTTGCCTTGAATGCTGTGAAATAACGGGGTCGCATAGTGCAGCACTAACAGGCAAAGGACAGTCAAGATCGGTAAAGTGATTAGATAAATAACCGTCAAGCGCGGGGCTTTGATATAGGCCAACACACAGGCCGTAACTAAAATCATTGGCGACCGCAACATTTGCCGCAAGACTTGAAACATGACCGTCTGCACTTGGACCACATCATTCGTCGTCCGGGTAATCAACGTTGACGTGCCAAAATGGTTCATTTCCTGACCGGCGAAGTTCAGTACTTTGGAATATAACTTGCTCCGCAGCATGGCACCGATCTTCATTGACTGTCGCGATGCCAGAAAAACGTTCACCGTGGCCGCTATCAAACCTAGTCCGGCAACAATCAGCATTCGGCAGCCAATCGCGATGATATAAGGAAAATCGTGTTGCAGAATCCCCTTGTTGACCAGATTGGCTGTGATTGTTGGCAAATACAGGTCACAAACAGTTTGACCAAACAGAAATAAAACCGCCATGGTAGCCGGCAAAAAATCCATGTAACGATGAATTATTTTAAACATGAGTCATCATCTTTTTCCAAACGTTATCATCAATTTTCATAAGCGCCCAACCGCATATCATTGACTGGCGCTCACCCTAAATAAGACACCCTCATTGTAAGCGTTTAACAGTCGTGAAGGAAGCGTTTGGTCAAACTTTTTTCACGTGAACATTTTGTATAAAAAATCTCGCCATCACAGCATGCCGGGCCCTTATTTCTGATTTTCAGATACTGTAACGACGAATTTGTTTTACTATGACTCAAACGTTAGCTTTAGAATTTATTAATAATTCATTTTATACTTTGCATTTTTCGTTTTATACTTCTGAGATTGTTCACTTATTAGAGCTGCGACCGGCAACGCCAACATTCGATTTTTTTATATCGATGGCTTCACCGACGTTAATAAAGACTCTGTGGATGCATCTCGCGATGATTTAGTCAAAGAACTGAAGAAAATTTTCCATGCGAATGTTGAGTCTGGTTTCGTTGACAAAGATCACCCTGAATTTGAATGGGATTAAGAGTGATAATGATATATTTACTGAAGACTAATCGCAGCCATGTTTGAATCCTTAAATGCATGGTCCATCAAATCAACGTTTCCAAAGTAATCACGGAAGCACTGAAAGACATGCGCAAAGCATAAGCATCTACTAAAAAGCGGTCATGAACTATTACCGGTTCACGGCCGTTTTTGTAAGCTACTATAGTTATCTAAACACCTTAAACTATCTTTGATTCTAATAATAACCTACTACGTTCATTACCCAATGATAATCAAGTTTACTTGGTTTTGACTTGAGTTTTATTAAGTCGTTGTTCAATTTGATTTAACTCAGCCAGCAATTCATGATTTTCTTGATGTAGCTGACGAATCTCTTGCTTCATATCACTGTCATCTTGTTGACTGAAGAAATTCGTTAAGTTACTGGTCAACATTCCAATTAATCCTATCCCAATTAACATGTCGACTATCGCTGCAAACTTACCCAGGGCAGTATGAGGAGAAATATCACCATAACCTACTGTCGTTGCGGTTGTAATTGACCACCATAAAGCCGTACTAAAATTAACTTTTTCCGCAATCGAATAGAGTGACGATGTAACCACAAGTACGGCAATCGCTAGATAACAGTAATAAACTAACCCATTCATCTTTAAAAACTTTTCTAGGCGGCCAAGCAAGCCAATCAATCTAGTCATTCGTAATAATCGGGTAAACTTTAATAACCGGAAAAGTCGCCCAATTCTGTTAATACGACAAAATGCAAAAATACCATTAACAGGAATGATAGAAAGTAAGTCAAATAAATTATTCTTGAAGAACTGCTTTTTGCTCTTTGATAAAAGTAAACGAGTAAAGTAATCTATTGTAAAAATAACTAATATGACATTGTCAATTAACGCCCAATATCCTGTGTCAATGTCAATTTTATCAGCGTAATCGAGTGTCATTAATACGACAGAAATAACTGCTAAGAGTGCCATGACTGAGTTATAGATTTTTGAATGATTAATGAATTTCATAATGATCTAAGCTAATTCATAATTGTTATCAAATTTTGTTGCTGCAACTTAGACTATTGTAAAACTTGCTTGCACATAAGCGAAGTATAGAAATAGCCTTGAAAAAAAGAGGCGAGATACTGGATCTCCACCTCTTAAATTGCCTTAAAAAGAATATGCATTGTGGTCAAAATGTCGACTTGACAGACCAGAGAACGAACTAATTACTTTTCAAAGGCTATTCAATTAAACATCATTGATTTGAAGTACATCTAAAACCACCTACTTCATTTAAACACTTTTTCGAGTTTTTAAATGACATGGATCAAATGTACAACAGAAACAGTATATTATGGCAAACGTCATATAGCAAAATTTAAACATCATTGATCTGAAGTACATCTAAAACTAGTATGAGTATCACGCCATGCGCGTTCTGGATTTAAACATCATTGATCTGAAGTACATCTAAAACCTAATAAAACAGGAATATTGATTTCGGTAACGTCCGAAATAATGTCACTAAATTCTTGTCTATCTAAGTAATTAGATAAATTACAAAAACAAACAACACTATCCAAGTCACATTCTAAATGCACCTTAAGATCGTGATTAATTATATCATATGGTTCAATTGTAGATTCATTTATGAAGTGTAACCAACAATATGTCAGTAATCGTTTCAAGTCACCGTCATAATTTAAAGTTAGTGGTAAATCAGCCATAAGAATTGACTCTTGAATTACTTGAATCACTGTAGAGTCCTTGATCCAAGTCAACCAGCTGTCATCTGAGCTTGTCATCATAATTCTGAATTGATAAAATATATTTGTTGGTTAGCTACCAACTTTTAAACATCATTGATCTGAAGTACAGAGTTAAAATCAAACAGTACATTTTGAGTACATAGTTTCCACTTATGAGTCAGTTATCTGACCAAAAAGGAGGAACCGTTCAGTTGAACGATTCCTCCTTTTCTTTATTTATTCAGCTTATTTAGTAAGGCTTTCAAATAAATTCGGTGTTCAAATAAACCTGTTGGTGACTGGTTAACGATGACTGCATTACTCGACATTGTGATCCCTGACTGCGTTTGTAGCATCCCAAATGGTGTCTTAATCCCCAGTGGCTTCAAATTCCCTGTACTTGCATCATCGTGCAGTCCTAAGAGAATCTCGTTGAGGATCTCAACTTTGCCTGCTTCTTCCTTCTTATTGCCGTTGAACTTTGGAAGAATCGGCAATTGTACAAATTTATCTCTTGCACCATTTAAAGCCTTCCTGAACTGATTTTTGTCATAGAGCGGCAGGCAACGGTTAACCTTGTCCAAGATATCGTCATAGACAGCAATCAATTTCTGATTTTGTTTATCCAAATCAGTCGTTACTTTACTAAAATCGGTTACTAAGACTTCCATCGACTTTTCGGAAAGCACTAGTTGACGGGCATTGTATTGATATGCTGAACTGCCCAACGTATATTTCAATCCGCCGTCAATAATCAGCTGACGATAACGTAATTTCGGGATAATAATCTGAAATTCTTTCTTCTGACTTTTTGCAATCACCTGTCGTAACTGATCCAGATAGGCATCATGGCCACGCTTCTCCGCACGGTTCAAACTTGCCAATGATCGCGATGGTACACCAACGACTTTGTACTTATCTTCCTTCTTATCAGGAACCCGAATTAGCGACATGTAGGCATCAGTACTGCTGCTATAGCCACCATAAATATCCGTCGGCCGGTCTTTCTTGATTGGGATTAATCTGCTCTTATTGGAACCTGCAGGATAAATTGTCTGATCAAATAACGGGCCGGTCTTAGTAAATACTTCCTGGGATACCAGCATAAATTTATATCGGTATACCCATTTGATTTGTTCAATCAACTTGGACTTTTCGCCCACAATTTCACCAGTACTCTTCACCACAATCTGGTCATTATCTCTGTCAGTCAAATCGTACAAGAAATTGAAGCGATTAAACTTCATATTCTCTTGGACTTGTTTGTCAAAGAACCGTTGATATTGGCCATATACAAAGTACGACTGCAAACTCGGGTACCGATGATACAGGTACTGCCCGACAAAGGCACTCAGATAACCGTCAACTGCGTGGTGATAATCATTGACTTGCCGGTTCTTGTATAAGTGCAGTGATTGCCGTAGTTGGTGATTCAGATTGGCCTTCACTTCGATAATTTTGGTATCTTCAGTTGAATAACGGTTAGCCAAAATGTTTGCGGCCAACTTGATGATTTGACGAGTTTCAATCAGTTGACGGTTAATGAAACCATTTGCTTTGTATTTATCAATCGCATCTGGATTCGTCATCAAATGTTCATACTTGCGCTTGCTAATCAACTGATGGTCTTTCCACATCTTCCAGATAGGTTTCATTTTGGCGCCAAACAGCTTCAACGGAACATTGTTTGACTTACCGTTATTTACGGCACGCTTGACTAACACCTTATTATCAAGCGAATCATCTTTGATAAACGCTCTTGGGAAAATATGATCAATATCATATTTAGTGGAGATATCATCAATATTAATCCGCTCTCCCGTGTAAGCATCACGGCCCAATTGAGTGAAGTAAAGGAAAAGCCGATCGTTTAAGTCCTTGACATTCCCAAGTTCTTCGCGGATTTGGTCATTGGCAACCAATTCCTTAGTCGTCGTTTCATAGATCTTCTTGATTCTTGATAGACGTGATTGTGTTCTCCGTGACTCTTGGTCTTCACGAGCAAATTCCAGCGAGATAAATTTAGGTGCTCGCCCTGCTGCCCGGACAATGTCGTCAACTACTTTAATGACCTGGCGAATCGCCTTCTTATTCTGCGGGGAAGTGTAAGCGTCATGCAGAACCGTTTCATAATCATCTTCATCCAGTTGGTCCTGATTGGCATCCTTTATCTGCTCTGCGAAAACTGGTTCGTTAATGATCTCAATGAAACTCTTTTGTGTATTCCACATACGGTCAATAATCGATTGGCCCTTTTTATTAGTCAATTCTGTGAGCAGCTTTCGTGACAATCTGCCCCAACCACTGTAATTCTTGTTGATTAAGGCATTGATCTGCTTTTCATCAAGCCAAGATAGCTCACTCAGCTTAGTTTTTAAAATGTCTTTGTCATCAAAAATTGTGATCCATTCAATAATCTTTTCAAAATCTTCCTGTCGGTCAGGTTGATTAATTTCATCACCAAGAATTTTGGCAAAATTATTATAGGTGCCTAAGGAAGTGTTGAATTTAGCGGGGTCAGACAAGCCCGTAATTCTTGGTTGCGTCGGCAGGCCACTGGCCATTAATTGCTTGATGAGTTCGCGAGTCTTGACGGTTTTATGTTTTTGGAACAGTTTCTCGAAAACATCTTGCTTCTGTCCCACACTCAAGCGATGATTGTTGACCCGGATCATATTCAACTCGTTCAACACCTTGAAACGTTCATACAACAAGCTGTGTGCTGGCAGAACATCTTCGCCGATCAGGTAGGTATCCTTCGTGGTCATCCGCTTGATGAAACGATTGGCCGTGGCAATCCGGTCAACTTTTTCGTCGAAGTTCCATGGCGTAATGCGCCCTTCTGATTTACGAATCATCCACGCAAAATTAGCGTTGGAAGTCTTCTGCTGCTCTTCCTGCGTGATCAGCGGACCCACGTAATATGGAATTCTAAATGCGACCAGTTCGCTAAGCTTATACTTTGCTTTGCCCCGCCGTTTTTCATTCGGATTTAGTTCGGCTAGCCACGGATAATACTTGCTCTGATTTTCAATAATCTGATTAAGTTCTTTCAGGTGTAATTGATAAGGAATGACGCCGTTTTGGTTTGTCCGCTGCTTTGGCATGAATTCATTCTTAGCAATTAATTCCGCAATCTTTTGACCGAGTTTGGAATCATCTAAATACCGTTTAATCTTTTTATAGAAGTCATCTTGTGAAATCTTCTTTTGGGCTTTGGAAGATGCTGATTCGGGGATATTGCCGATATACTCAGCGTAAGCTTCCATCACCTGTCCGTAGTCTTTTTTGGAAAGCGACCGGGCAAAATCTTTCAGCATTTTTAAGTGCTTTTTGTGGGCTTTGTATTTTTCAATCATCGCTTCACTCAACGTCATCCCGCTTGGAACGATGTCATTTAACGTAATTTGTGAATACAGCCTAGACAAAACATTTAAAATATCGAGTTGTGCTTCATTCAGTTCTCCAGTCAATTCAGCTAACCGACTATCGATATTCTCATCACTTAGCTGGAGTTTCCACTTATTATGGTCATCACTGTCGATGTTCAGAACAACAGCTAGATCAAACTTGTAGCCAAGCAGTGCTTTACAAATTTGCTTGATGGTCGTGTTGTTGATCTTATCTTGTTTCTTGTCACCACTCTTTTGCGCTAGCGCTTTAGCGGCCTGCTTCTGTTTATCCAGATTACTTAACTTGTTATCAAGAAGAATTCGCGAAACTTGATCAGCCTGATCAGTATCTAACTGTACTGGGTTGCTGGAATTGATTTGCAAATAAGCAGCGTTGACCGTCTCAAAATCGTCAACAAGATTTATCTTATCAGTGCTAAATGAAGCAATTGGCGCGCTGTTCAAGAAGTTACCGCGGTATTTAACGATGTGGTGAATGGCAAGGAAAATCTCTCGCAGGTCAAACTTTCGCGAATCATTCATCAAATGGTAGCGCAGATGATAGATCGTCGGATATTCATCGTAGAATTTACTATCCGTTGTTTTCGGGAAAAGCAAGGAGCCCGTAAACTTTTTGTTCTTATCTTTAGGGAAAAGATTTGATTGCTTCAAGCGGGCAAAGAAAGTTGGATCGACCTTTGCCATGTACGGATCAAAAATTTCCTCGAGCAGTGATAAGCGCCACTTTCTGCGATTGAGCCTGCGACGAGTCGTTCTAAAGTTACGCCGTTCTGCCGCCGTCTTTCCTTCTTCAAAAAGACGAACCCCGATTACCCTCTTACCCTTGAGGCGAATCGGCTGGTAGTCATCGTCAATTGCCGCAAAGCCAACGGACGTCGATCCAATATCCAAGCCAACGGTGTAGTCTTTCTTGTACATACGAATTCTCCTTGTCAATAATGGTTAATATTTAGAATATAGCACAGGCAAATTAAAACATAGTCATTTTACAAAAAACACCATCCCCGCGTTCTGCGTAAGGATGGTGAAACTGTGTTGTTAATCTTGATCGACTAGAAAATCGTTGGCACCAAACCGCCATCTAGGCGTAAGGCCTCGCCAGAGAAGGAAGAGGAGTAAGGACTAGCCACGAATGCGGTGAAGCGCCCTACTTCTTCCGGACGAATTAAGCGCTGAATCTGTGAAAGCGGGCGGTGATGCTTCATAAAGTCACTCTCCCACTCACTTTCTGGCAAGCCGCTGTCTTTGTACATGTCGACTAGCATCTGCTGAACACCTTCAGTCAGCGTCGAGCCTGGCATAATCGTGTTAACCGTCACGTGTGTCCCCTTCGTCAACTTCGACAGACTCTTAGCCAATGACAAGTTCATCGTCTTCGTCAAAGAATACTGTGGCATCTCGCCAGATGGCATAATCGCCTCTTCACTAGCGATAAAAATAATCCGCCCAAAGTCACGATTCAGCATCTTAGGCAAGTAGAACTTCGCTAACGCATTGCCACTATGGAAGTTTACGTCAATGAAGTGTTGCCAAGTCGCTTCGTTGATGTCAAAGTAATCCATCGGTTTGAAAATTCCCATGTTATTTACCAAAATATCGACATTCGTCACCTGAGCAAACAGTTTTTCTCGTTGAGCCACGTCCGCAATGTCGAAAGCCGCGCCTTGAGGGTTAGTATCGGGAAAGTGCTGCTTGATCTCGTCAACCGTGGTATTGACTACCGGTTGCTTGCGACCATTAATAATGACATTGGCCCCTTCCTTTGCCATTTCAATTGCGATTGCTTTGCCGATTCCTTTGGTAGAACCGGTAATCAGTGCTGTTTTGCCTTTTAAACCAAGATCCATTTTGCTGTATCCTCCTGTGATTTTCTAACATTGTAGCATATCACTTACTTTTTACAAGCAGCAATTCAAACAGTGGCTAACCTGCCTTTGGTAACGTAAAACCAGTTGATCCAAAAACTCTGCTAAATTTTGATTCATTGGATGACAATCAATCTGACGAATCGCTTCCGCTGGCTGAACGAACGGGTATTGTTGATAATTAGTAACATCAGTCCCCATTTGATCAATTAAAATACAGTAATCTTTTGGAGTCAGTTCCATGTAACATTGCAACCCATAAACTAAGTCACCGTAACGGACGGTCTGTCTTGGGCATCCCTCACTATAAGCCAACACTAGAGTATCATCATTGATACCCATCATGTCGTTATGCCATTCACCAAGTTGCGTGCCATCCTGAAAATTTTCGAAAAGCGGATCTTGCTTCCCCTTTCTTGTTAACCAGGCCGGAGTAGCTCCATCTTCCTTGTGTGGACTATGTTCATATGGAATCCCTAATGCTTCGCCAATGAGCTGCCCACCTCCACCATCCGCTGATGATCAATAAAGTCTTTGATAGTTTCACGTTCTGCTTTCGCATCAAAATAAGGACACTCATCCAAAGTTGTATGAGGGTTCTGTGGCCCTCCCAAAATCACAAGCATGTCTGCGTTGGCTTGGTTTGATGACAGTCAACTATCTGCACCATATAATGGTGAAGCTGAGCCCACGTAAGGTAATAACCAGGCGCTACATATGGCTCGTGCTGGATAAAACAAATATTCATATGTTTCCTTTCCATCAACGGCAAATATTGTTTTAGGGACCGCCTGCAAATACATAAGAGGGTTTCATTATAGTGCAACAACTCAGATGTAAAAATTTTAACTTAGCCTTCGCTTTTAATTGAAAAAAGCATCCCATGAACACCAAACTAACAGTGTTTATGAGATGCTAATTCTTTAAATTGAGTGGATTTTAGTTCCAACCAGCTGGGACGTCATCATCGTCAGCCGCAATGCCGGAAAGATCACCGAGTGACTTCATCATCTTTTGGAAGTCAGGATTCTTCTTCAAACTAAATTGATCAGCTTCCAAAGCATTGAACTTTTGAACCAAGTAGTAAGCACTCAGATAACGCATCAAGGCTTTCTTGCTGGCCTTAATATCACTTTCATCTGTTAATTGAGATCCACTAACGACGGCACGTGCAAACTTATCTGGGTCAATCTCTAATTTCTTATCCTTTTTCTTAGCCATTAGTAAACATCCTTTCTATTTCACAAGCTCTCCTACACATCTATTATAATAATCACTAATGTTCACGTGTGCAACTGTTTTATAACAAGGATTACGCCAAATCAAGAAAAAGATTATTACCCACGTTAATAAAAACAGAGTAAAGTTAAAGATGATAAAAGGAAGATAAGGATTTAAAAATGCCAAAAAACATCCCCCAACCAATTATTTACGAAACAAAATACAACCAAAAGAATGCCTCTAATCTCAACAAAGATATTGAAAAGGACATTCAAGCAGACAAGCAAAACTACCTGATTAACTATCCAACTGTTTACATTATTAATGAAGGTAATCAGGCAAAAGCTAAGTATACGGTCTATGTCGGTGAGACTAATGATATTCAGCGCCGTACTCTGCAGCATTTGGATGCCGATCCAATCTCCAGAGAAGACTGGCGGCAACTAAAGGCAACTCCTGACGCGACGATGTTTGTCATCGGTCACCAGCATTTTAATAAATCGTTGACCCTGGATATTGAAAATCGTATGATGCACTATCTGTCGGGTGTCAGCACTGTCAGTCATTTAAATAACCGCCGTGACAATGCGCAGAGAGATTACTATGCCTCTGAAGAAATGAAACCCATTTTCGACAAGATTTGGCGGCAACTCCATAAGCGCAAGCCGGATCTATTCCCTCTTCAAAGGATCGTTGAGGAATCCGCTCTGTTCAAAGCCTCGCCATTCTTCAAATTAACTGCCGAACAATTGCGAGCGAAGAATCAGATTTTAGAGACGGTTGGTCAGGCATTAAAGACTAACAAGACCAATCAGCTGATTCTGGTTGAAGGTGAAGCTGGCGCGGGTAAAACTGTGTTGATGAGTAATATCTTCTTCGACCTCGCAAAACAGAACAATTACCAATTATCCGTTACGATGATGGTTAACCATCCGCAACAGGAAAAGGTCTATCGGCAAATCGTTGACAAGTTGGATATTCCTAATGCCAAAGTGCAAAAGGTGGTTACGTTCATTAATAAGCATACACCTGAGCAGACCGCTGATATTGCATTCGTTGATGAAGCTCATTTGCTACTGACTAAGCGCAGTCAAGCATATTATGGCCACGGGAATAACGAACTGCTGGATATCGTTAAACGGGCGAAAATCACAATCGCCGTTTACGATGAACACCAAGTTCTCAGCAATAACCAGATTATCGAAAAGGACGACAAGAAAGAGCTGCTGAAATATAAACCCTACATCGTGCCGCTCCATCATCAGATGCGGATTGATGCGTCAGCTGCAATGGTTAATTGGCTAAGAAACCTAGTTGATGACCAGGTTATTAGCAAGGCACCACATGACAAAAAATACGATTTAAGAGTGTTTGATGATCCGGCTAAAATGCAAGCAGCCATTGATAAAAAAGCCAATGAAGATGGCAAAAACGGTATCAGTCGAATGCTAGCTACCTTTGACTGGCCATATTCAAGCGCCAGCAAAAACAAAAATGATTCGAAGGGATTATGGCAAGTCTCACAAGGCAATTGGCAAATGCCTTGGAATCTACAGCTGCGTCCCGATAAAGCTGATAAACATTCAATCTCCGGGGTGAAATATTCTGATTTGTCTTGGGCCGAACAACCACACACCGTGAAAGAAATCGGCTCAACATACACTGTTCAAGGTTCTGATCTCAATTTTGCAGGAGTCGTCATCGGTCCATCAATTAAGTATCGGGATGGCAAAATTGTTTTTGATCCTTCCGCTAGTCGAGACAAAAAAGTTTACCAATACCGATTGATGCACGATGGATCTAAGCAACAATTCGGCGAAAAGCTCATTCAAAATGAATTCAACGTGTTGATGACCCGCGGTGTTCATGGCCTGTATATCTATGCTGTCGACCCAGAACTGCAAGCAGTCTTAAGGAAGGCAATCCAATAAAACAAAAGACAAGGCAGTCATCATCAAGTGCTACCTTGTCTTTTTGTCGTAAAAAAGTGTCATCCTCGATCATTTACGTAATTAGTATGTAGAGATACAAAAGATCGAGGTTATTTAAAATGAAAAATAAACTAACACGTGATGAAGAAATCGCCTTGCTTTACGAAAAATGGCAGAAAATGACCATTACCAGTGATCCTATGTTTGGAATGGTGATGCAAAACAAAGAAATCTGTCTAGAACTGATTAATCGCGCTTTACCCCACCTCAATGCAAAGAGAATTATCCAAATAGACACTCAGAAGGATATCAATCTTGTTAGTGCTCACCGGGTACGCTTTGATGTGTATGTCCGTGACGATAAAAACAATATTTTCGTGATTGAAATGCAGATGAATGACCAAAATAATTTGCCCGCACGTTTGCGTTACTATCAAGAACAAATTGACCATGAAGTGCTGCGTCCCGGAAACGACTATTCAGTGCTCAATCAGTATCCCACCTACGTCATTATGTTCTGTAATTTTGACTATTTTAATCGCGGTTGGGCACGTTATGAATTCAATCTGACATGCACTAAAGATCGCAACTTAAAGTTTGGAGATAAACGGCATATCATTGTGTTCAATGCTCTGGCAAACACTTTTGACAAGAATGATCAACCCATTAGAGATTTTCTTGCTTTAATGCGTAATCAGGTTGACAATAAAAGTGAATTTATTACCCAGATTCAAAATGAAATTAATAAAGTAAAGCAAGATCCAGAAAGGAGGAATGGTTTTATGAAGTATGAAGTGAACATGATGGATGCAAAGCGAAGGGCTCGCGAAGAAGGACTTAATGAAGGCCGAGAACAAGGTATTAAAGCTCTAATTAATTCTCTGCAGGAACTAGGCATTGATTCCTCTACCATAAAACAGAAAGTTATCGAGCAATACCATTTAAATGAGGACGAAGTGGATAAATTAATTAAATAAACTCTTTAGATACAAGCGAAGCACCTTTTCATTTGGCGAATTGTCAGTGAGAAGGTGCTTTTTTCTTAATATTGCCGATTTCAAATATAGACGAAAAAGCACAAGAACCTAGTTGAATGAATATTCCTTTAACTTTGTGAGGTAACGTTTGCGCTTAAGTTCAGATGAACTAGAAATCCCACCAAAATTCAGCCATTTGCATCGGTGGAATCCAAGTTGATGCAATGTTTTATTAATAAAAATCTTTTGAATTGCATTGCCACAAAAGAAACGCAAGTACCAAGTTGGCGAAGTTGAAGTAGTCAGGACATAACAATGCTTTACATTCGACAAAAGACCTTTCACTCCAGTTCTGGTGACAACATGCGAGCGTCCTGGTCCCTCTTTCATTACTTTGTCGATAAAGCCCTTCAACATTCCCGGTATTGAATTCCACCAAATCGGGGTAATAAAAATTACTGTGTCGGCAGTTTGCAAAGCTTTAAGGTATCGTTCAACCAGTGGATCAAGAGTTTTTCCTTGGTGATATAAAGCAAGTTCAGATTTTGAGTAAACAGGGTTAAAACCATCCACTTTATATACAAAAAAGCCCCACCCTGCTAGATTGAAATCTAACCAGGATGGAACATTTCAAAGCAGAAATTATATATGAACGTAATTTTACTTTTCGTGCTTTTTATTAATTTTGGAAATATCTAAATGTGGATACTCTGTCATAAATTCTTTTCTTGTCATTTCTTTATTGTTAAACGTTATAAAACTATAAGGTGATTCTTTATTGATATGTTTAACCACCAAATTATCATTTCGACAACCATGTCTGTAGCGAAACCTTATTTCATCAACTGATGTTTTATACATATCGGCTAATTTGTGAATCTCAATTCTCTTGTCATGAAAAGGTACTCTTGTAAGCATCAAATCTTCACCTCACTAATCTTCATCAGTGTATTAAAATTCATAAAGTGGTTGAATAAAAAATCACTCAAAGGGAAGATAAGATACTCAATGTGTATTATGTACACAACAAAAGCACCTTACTCAGTCAATCAAATGACTTATGTAAGGTGCTATCAAATATTATATGTATAAAAATAATAATTTCATCTAATTATCACTTTAAGTATTAAGAGCAAGGGAGTGTTTGCCTGCAATATGCCATTAGTTTAACGAATGGTTGCGTTTGAATAATATTAATCAGTGATTTTACTTCAACAATGCTCATTATCTGACTATTGGCCATCCAGAAACAAGTTAGATCGATGATTAAATGAGAATAGAGAATTTTCACTGCAGAAAAAACATTTGAATCGTTTGCCTTTATTTCGTCATATGATGCCCCAAAATAATATGGCAATCGTTTTGTAACTTCTTCACTACCTAGCTTATAAATTCGATTAAGGAATCTGATATCTCCATTTGATGATAATAGATTCGAAAACCAGGTTTTGTTCTGATCACAAAAGGCAATCGTGTGATCAAAAGAATCATCAGCCAGTTCATCAAGTTTTGCAAGTGGATATTTTTTAAGGTGCGATAGTTCTTGGCGATCTTCTTTAAGCGACTTTCTTAAGCCATGAATTAAGTTGTCTTCGATCTCCTTTACCAATGCAAATTTGTCAGAGTAGTAAATATAAAAAGTCTTCTTGCTGACTTGAGCAACTGAAAGAATGTCAGAAACTGTGCACATTGCAAAACTCTTTTCATTCAGTAATTCTATTAGGCCGGCTTGGATACGCCTTTGTGTAGTAAGTTTTCGTATATCCATAGTTCACTCTCCATTCTTATACAAAATAGATTGATTTGTAAACGTATTCAGAGTAGCTATTCGATAACGTGTAGTCAAGATCATTATACTAATGGTTTCCAAGTACTACTCGTAGTTCCTCTCACCTATTGTTAACGAATTTAGTCTATAAAGTTACCATCGATCTTGCAATTAAATTGCTTACAAAAAGCTAAGACGTTGACGTGAGTATTTAGCATTTAAAATTATGGCTTTGATGACGTTTGACATACCCAAATTAGGATAATAAAAAAGCAGCCAGTCACCAACATAAAGTTGATGAGCTTAGCTGCTAAATAATCTCAATATATTGCCAGGTCTCGAAAACTACACCCTCGAAAAAAGGTAACGTAACATTATGGCCTATGAAAATCGCTGGTCGAGCCAATTGACAATGTCTTTCTTAACGACGTGTGCGTTCTTCTCAAAGAGGATCTCGTGACGCATTTTTTGATAGATTTTAAGCGTCAAATCGCGATACCCGGCGTTTTTCAGCATATCAATGGAGCTTTTAACTTCTGACCGATTGCCTGCACAGGGATCATCCGCGCCTTTGAGAAACAAGACCGGCACCGGATGCTTGCTCGTGAAATGACGTAACCTGCCTAGTTCGCCCATACCATCATATAAATCGCTATAGCCTTGATTGGTGAACGGAAAGCCACACGCTGCGTCATGAATATAAGATTGCACATTCGATCGATCATGGGATAACCAGTCAAACTTTGTTAAAGGATGACTGACCTTCTTGTTGAAGCCACCTGTTGTTAGTTTTGCCAACAACCTGCTTGTCCGGTGACCACCTCTAAAATGAATGATCGTATTACTGAGCAGTTTGCCTACCCGCCATAATGGATTGTAATAAGGTACACCCGATAAAATCATGCCGTCAAAATCCTGGTAACGTTGCAGATAACTGCGAATAAGAATGGATCCCATGGAATGGCCGAACAAAATAATGTGCTGTCCGGGAAATTGCGCATGAGCCTGTTGAACATACTGATGAAGCTGCTCTAACAGGTTACGCCAGCCATGCTTGCCAAAGTAGCCGCGTTGTTGAGCGTCCAGCTTTTTTCCGTGTCCTAACAGGTCATAGCGAATACTAGTGTAGCCGTGGTCATTTAAATATTTGCAGAAGTCAGCATAACGGTCACTATACTCCTGCATTCCGTGAACCAAAATAACAACTGCCTTTGAATGTGGTACTTCAGAAATCAATTCAATAACTCCTGTCTTAACCTAACATTTCATATTTTTCATCTAACAATCTCAAGCCATTTTAAACCATCCCGAATCATAAAAGCCATCGTTTTAACGTGACAAGGCTTAATTGCGCTGTAGCCATTTAATTAAAAACGTTAAGGTTAGTTTCAAAATTCGACTATAGTAACGACACAACAGAAAAATTCACTAAATGATCAAGATAATCAGGCAGAATCAGATAACTACTTTTGAACTTTCATCACTTAATTTACCGGATTCATTCTCAACATATGGCGAAAAATAATCAGGTTTTTAACGTCTACCGGTTACAACTAACCAGTGACTCAGAAAAAAGTTAAAATCGTGAGTCAGGCGACCAAATTAATCGAGAAGTTATCCGAGGATCCTGGGACTATGGAAAGGAAAAATTACCTGTCTGAAACAAGCTGATTATGATTTCAATTCAAACTCAAAAACTTGTTAATCAACCACCATTCTAATTTATACCCATGGACTACGACATACAGGCTTTTTGTGGTTCCTGTGATAAACTATCATTAGGCTGGAATTGATGGGTCGCTCCCATTATGGAAGGCTTAGCAGTTAACGTGGCTACACACCCCTCAAATAATCTGAACTGCGGAGGTGAAAGTCATGTTATTTAGGAAAAGACTGGAGGAGTGGCAATTGGCCAGCTAGTCATTGACTGTGCTAAAGCCTACGCGATAATAAAAAAAGCTAACCATAATGGTTAGCCATCCTTCAGTCACCTGAACTGCGTTTGAGGGTAACGAGGGGCAACTCGTTGCTCTCTTTTCATTTACAATCATATCTAATCTATCTTGATTTTTCAACTTTTAGCTGGTTTTCTGCCAGCTTTTTTATTTTACCATGGTTTACTTTTCCACTTTTCCTGGCTTATCAGTGGAGGTAATTAAACATGGCAAAAAAAGTACAATCAGTGACTCATCAACCACTGCAACAAGCTAGCAACAAAATTAACTCTGAACAACTCATGAACGACTTGCACTATCAGCAATCGCGGCAAATTATTCAGGAGCTACTTAAAAAGGGCTTAATCACGCCTGATGAATTCAACCAAATCGATACCTTAAACAAGCAATCATTTTCACCACTATTAGGCCCTGGAAATGTTGATACATCAAGGTTCTAGAGCTAACATACCACACTGATGAAAGGAGGAATGTCATGTCAACCATTACCAAAATTCAAGGTTACCAACGTGATGTCAAACAACTCCGTGTGGCGGCCTATTGTCGAGTTTCCACTGATAATATCGAACAACTTGAAAGTCTTGAAAATCAGCGTTCCCATTATCAAAAGTACATTAACAACCACCCCAATTGGGAGCTGGCTAAGATCTACTATGATGAAGGCATCTCTGGAACTAAATTAACCAAGCGCAATGCCCTAAAAGAACTGCTGACAGATTGTCGTAATCACCGGATTGATCTTGTAGTTACCAAGTCAATCAGCCGTTTATCGCGGAACACAACTGACTGTCTGGAAATCGTTCGAGAACTGCAGCAATTAAATATCCCAATCATCTTTGAGAAGGAACACATTAATACCGGAGAGATGGCCAGTGAATTATTCTTGTCCATCTTCAGCAGCCTTGCCCAAGACGAATCCCACTCGACGGCAGGTAATTTGCGTTGGGCGATCAGGCAACGATTTGCTAGTGGTAAGTTCCACGTATCTTCAGCACCCTATGGCTATTCAATTAAAGATGGCAACTTAGTCATCAACCATACTGAAGCCAAGACTGTACGACAAGTCTTTCAACGCTTTTTAAGTGGCATATCAGCCAGCCAAATAGCTAAAAAATTAAATCAAAAGCAGGTGCCGACAAAGCGTGGCGGACAATGGCGCAGCATCACTGTGATCAATATTTTACGAAATATCAATTACACCGGTGACATGCTTTGCCAGAAAACCTACCGTGACGATCAATATCACCGTCACTTTAATCAAGGCGAAATAACCCAATACCTAATTGAGGATCATCACCCAAGTCTGATTAATCATAGATCTTACCATCGGGCTCAAGTATTGATTAAGGAAGCAGCACAAAAGCACCACATTGAAGTTGGTAGCCATAAGTATCAACAACATTATCTTTTTTCTGGAAAGATCACCTGCGGCTATTGCGGTACAGTTTTCAAGCGACAAACGAGGCCGCATAAAATCTGCTGGGCCTGCCAGCAACATTTGAAGTCAGCTCAACAGTGTCCAGTTAAAGCAGTCAGTGAAAAAAGTTTGGAAGCTGCCTTCTGCAATATAATAAATAAGCTAGTTTACAGTGAGAAGTTCTTACTGCGGCCATTGTTAGAAGGCCTGAAAGAAGAAGCTAATGCCAATAGCGATGGTCAACTGATTTCTTTAACTAAGCAAATCAAAACAAATGACCACAAAGCTGAAACGCTCACCGAATTGATGCATGCCAGCTTACTAGATAAAGCGATCTACGTCAACCAAACTGCGAAGCTCGAACAAGATACCTATCAATGTCGGGAGAAGATTAAACAGCTTAATGGTCAAAATACTGATTCAGCAAATAACTTTGAGGATGTTCGTGCCTTGTTGCGTTGGTGCCAGCAAGGCCAAATGCTAACAGAATTTGACGGCACCCTATTTCAGGAATTTGTCCGACAGGTGGTGGTAAACAGTTCAAACGAAGCAACTTTTAACTTGAAGTGCGGACTGTCACTACCCGAAAAGCTGAATAAAGCCGCTACTATTGAGAAACACTTTTACCGTGACATCATCAAACAACGTTACAACGATCCAATCAAACAAGCAGAATATTTGTACAGTATTATCGAGAGTGAAGGTGATTTAATTGGGTAAAGTGAGGATTATCCCCGCTCATCAGCAAAAAGGCAATAGCGTTCAACCGCAAAAAAATAGACTACCATTTGAACAGCTCCGAGTGGCGGCCTACTGCCGGGTTTCGACTGATTATGATGAACAAGCCAGTTCATATGAAACTCAGGTGGCTCACTATAAAGAATTAATTCAAAAAGAACCAACCTGGGAGTTTGCAGGTATCTACGCCGATGATGGAATCTCAGGGACTAACACTAAGAAGCGGGAACAATTTAACCAGATGATTGCAGCCTGCAAAGCCGGTAAAATTGACCTGATCGTCACTAAATCAATTAGCCGGTTTGCTCGAAATACCATTGATTGTTTGAAGTATATCCGAGACTTAAAAGCCATCAATGTGGCCATCTTCTTTGAAAAAGAGAACATCAACACCATGGATGCCAAAGGTGAGGTGCTGATTACCATCATGGCTTCTCTTGCCCAGCAAGAAAGTGAGTCCCTATCGCAAAACGTTAAAATGGGAATCCAGTACCGCTACCAACAAGGTAAGGTCTTCGTCAACCATAATCATTTTCTCGGCTATACCAAGGATGCTCAGGGTAATCTGGTAATTGAACCGGAAGAAGCTAAAGTCATCAAACGGATCTTCTATAGTTATCTAAACGGGATGAGTATGAAGCAAATCGCGGACTCACTCAAAGCTGATGGTATTTTAACTGGTGGTAAAACAAAGAACTGGCAATCCAGCGGTGTTTCAAAAATTCTAAAGAATGAGAAATACATGGGTGATGCTCTATTGCAAAAGACTTACACTGTTGATTTTCTGAGCAAGAAACGCGTCAAGAATAACGGCATTATGCCCCAGTATTATGTGGAAAATGATCATCCGGCGATTATTCCCAAATCGGTGTTCATGCAAGTTCAGCAGATTATCAAACAGCGGCGTAACGGGATCACCACTAAAAACGGGAAACATCGGCGACTTAACGGCAAATATTGCTTCTCTCAAAAATTATTTTGTGGTAAATGCGGTGATATTCTCCAACGGAACATGTGGTATCGACCAGAAAAGGTAGCAGTCTGGCGCTGCGCCAGTCGAATAAAGAGAAGCAAAACTGGCCGGCGGTGTATGATTCGAAACGTTAAAGAACCCCTTCTAAAAGAAGCTACTATTGAGGCTTTTAACCAGCTCATTGAAGGGCATGAGTTAGCCAACAAACAAATCAAGGCCAACGTCATGAAGGTCATCGAGAACTCCAAAGGACCAACACTTGATCAAATCGACCACCAGCTGGAAAAAGTGCAGATGAAATTGATTCAAGCTGCCAACCAACACCAGGATTGTGATGCGCTAACCCAACAAATTATGGACCTTCGCAAACAAAAAGAAAAAGTACAGAGTCGTGAAACTGACAAGCAAACAACACTTCATAGTATCGATGAAATCAACAAACTGGTCGAATTACACAAATATGGATTGGTAGATTTTGATGAACAACTGGTTCGCCGCTTAGTAGAAAAAATCACCATCTTCAAACGCTACATGGAGTTCACGTTCAAAGATGGTGAGGTTATTAGAATTAATAAATGAAATTTAGGGTATTCGGCACTCACTTATTTGGATTGGGTGTTATTTTAAACATTCTGATCTTTATTAAACCTAATTTACAGTAAGTTCGTGTTACTTAATAGTAATGAGTAGTTAAAACATTCTTAAATTTATTAAGTATCTTTGGTTTATCAATGGTTATCCCTAATTTTTGTAAAATAAAGATTCTAACCATAAAGCCGAATATTTTTGTCATCTGCACTAACTTATAAGGATTAGATACCGCCATATTTTCTCTATCTCCGTGTGTAAGGAATACCCTTGTGCTTACAAGCTTTCCAATCCAATCATCTGTATTTCCAACGTGTTCAGATAATAGTTCTCTATAGGATTCAGGCAATTCCTCAATAAATTTGTTTATTTTATCCCTCAAAGTAAGACGTTCATTTCTAAAATACGACTCAATGCCTTGTGTATAATTGACAAGATCATTTTCAATTACCGACCTGTAGTTAACCGTTAACAAATAGTCATCCACCAGTAACTGTAACTCTTTTGAGGAACTTACCCAATTATTTATCACACTGAGCAACTCCGATTGAACATCATTATAGTCATATGAAAAACTGTACGCTTGAATTATTTAGGGTTGCATACAGCGAATTAAAGTGTTAAAATTATTCAGATTAACACATCAGGAAGTTATAAGTATCATTCATTTTTGCTATCTATTATTTTCTTAGATGTTAATTCAATTTGGTTACTTTGGTTTGATTCCTAGGAGGATATATATATGCAAAATGGTACTGTAAAATGGTTTAATGCTGATAAGGGCTTTGGGTTTATCTCTGGTTCAGATGGTAAAGATGTATTCGTACACTTTTCATCAATTAAAACTAACGGTTTTAAGAGTCTTGAGGAAGGGCAAAAAGTTAGTTACGATGTTGAACAAGAAGATCGAGGACCTAAAGCGACTAATGTTGTTCCACAATAATTTGTCTAATATTATGAAGAACTGCTTTTGATGGAGCAGTTCTTTTTTATGGCTCTTCGTCAAGAAGTACTGATAGAAAAATTTGAATAACTTTTCAAACAGCTCGTGTCTGAGATTGGACATGAGCTGTTCTTTTATTCTTCCAGTTGATGGCAAAGTATGAGTTAGGAAGGGCAAGCAGGATTCGAGCCCGAAAATTAAAGAAGTTACGAAAGCCATAAGCAGTTCGTTTAATAACTTTGATCTTATTGTTAGTTCCTTCGACTGGACCATTCGTGTAGTCACCATATTTAAAGCTGGTGATAATCTCTTTATGATGCCTCCGGAGAGTCCGTTGAACTTTTTGAAGTGATTGGGGAAGCTGGGTCCATTTAATCGCGAGTAAATGATTGAGTTCATCCTTACTACGATGATTGATCGCGAGAATAAGGTCCTGATAATAACGATAAGCTTGTTTAAGATCATCATTGAAAGCCAGTAAGCGTTGAATAACTTCAACGTCGGTCAACTGAGTATACTCTATTGTAGCAGACTATTGAAAACGTTTACTTATTTTTGCTGATTATTCCAACTTTAAATCGGCTTGACTGACCATAGTATCAACCTTCAATTCATGGATTGTATATTCAGTTGAAATTTGTGATAAATGATGATTAACATTTATTTCTTGCATAGCTGATTTATCCTTAAAAAAGAATAATTTTTGTCATACACGTCGAGTATACAACTCTCCTGCGAATTTTCGATATTTTAACCGAATTAGCATAAATTCAATATTATTTTCGTTAACTCACTCCTTGGTACCAAACTGACCGATTCGTACATACCACAAACGCTACCATATCAAGGCTCACTTCTACTTTCACTACCATAATCAACACAACCTGCCAAACTGGACATTCGCACACTCGACTATCGAAATAGGACATAGAACACTCGACCCGCCAGCTTCAAATAGAAAAAGTGTACTAATTCCAATCGTTCAGAAAGGAAAAAGTACACTTTCAATCACCTATAAATGCCGTCAGAGCGCGGCTTATAGGCTATTTTTCTGTACGTTCAAGGACTGTAACAGACTCAACATGCGTCGTCTGTGGAAACTGGTCAACCGGCTGGATCGGCTTCGTTACATGGTAACCCTGATCCATGAAGCGCTGAATATCGCGGACCAACGTGGCCGGATTGCAGCTCACATAAATGATTTTTGGCACCGCCATCTGACCAGCAGCTTCGATCAGTTCTTCACCAAGGCCCTTGCGTGGCGGGTCAACAATCAACACATCCGGTTTCAGACCTGCCTTTTGCCACTTAGCCATCTGCTCTTCAGCTTTGCCCACCACAAATTCGGTGTTGTCGATATGGTTGTTTTTAGCGTTTTCCTTAGCATCCGCTATCGCTTCCGGCACGATCTCGACACCGTAAACCTTCTTAGCATGCTGGGCAACGGCTAACGAGATGGTCCCAATCCCACAATAAGCATCGATCACGGTTTGGCTACCATCCAGGCCGGCATTAGCGATTGCGGTTTGGTAAAGTCGTTCCGTCTGTTGCGGGTTAACTTGATAGAAGGATAATGGCGAAATGGTGAATTTAATGCCTAACAAGCGATCTTGAATCGTCCCCGGCCCAAACAGTGTGTGGTTGGTGGTCCCTAACAGACGATTCGTCTTTTGATCATTAATATTCTGAACCACCGTCTTCAAGTCCGGCACTTGTTCTACCAAAGCAGCCGTAATGTCCGCAGCATGTGGCAACTTCTTCGTATTGGTGACCAAGACCACCATGACTTCATGACTGTAGTAACCGCGCCGAACCATCACCGTGCGAATGCAGCCGCGGCCAGTCCGTTCGTCGTATGGTTGAATATGGTACTTACGCAACTGGTTCCGCACCGCCAAAATAGTGGCATCAATGACTGGATCCTGAATCAGATAATCCTCAATTGGGACGAGGTCATGACTACCACGACGGTAAAAGCCCGTTTCCAATTGTCCCCTGATCAACTTCACCGGCACCTGAGCCTTATTACGGTAACGATATGGTTTGGCCATCCCCATCGTTGGCAAAACTTTAATGTCATCCAGGTGAGCCTTGTCCAGCAATTCCTTAATTTGGTGCTGCTTAAAACGCAATTGGGCTTCGTAATTCAGGTTACCTAGTGGCGTAATTCCTGTTTGCAGATAACGCTGATCCTTCAGTTCCACCCGGTCTGAGCTCTTCTTCTGCCACGACAAAACGCGGCCCCACGCGAAGTGGCGAGTGACCTTGGTGACAACAAACGTGATCTTTTCACCCGGCAAAGCGTTGGGAATGAAGATTGGGTAATGGTCGATTTTGATCACCCCATTGCCCTGATAAGTCAGGTCAATCACCTTACCCGTCTTCTTTTCATTCTTATTAACCGGCAGTTTAACCTTCATAATTGCCTCCATCGCATTTAATAATTATATTGTAAAACAGTTTGCGCCTGCTTTCATTCATATGCAGGCGCTTTTGTATATAGTTTGGGCCCGAATTTAGAAATCTTTAAGGGCGGTTAGGAATATATTAAGTCAATCGTCAAAATGTGGTTATCGGGAGTTAAGCATAGTAATATTAAATCATCGAAAAGCTACTAGCCATTCAGCCAAAGAAAGGACTGATTATCATGACTAGCAACGTTAACAGGTTCAAATACGGGGCTTTCCGAGAGCCTTAGGCAGTTAGCAAAACTGTATCGACTGAAAAATAAAGAAAGGGAAGTGATGATTTTATGCATTGGATTTGGGTATTAATTGTTGGTGGGATTATCGGTTTGATCGCGGGTGCAATTACCCGTCGCGGCGGTTCCATGGGTTGGATCGCTAACATCATCGCTGGTCTGTTAGGGTCAGTGTTAGGTGAAGGCATCCTGGGATCCTGGGGACCTCAGTTAGCCGGAATGGCATTAGTCCCATCAATCATCGGCTCCGTAGTCTTAGTTTTGGTGGTCTCCCTGATTTTAGGGACGGTCAAAGACAAAGCTTAAGGAATCGATCACACATCAAACAATTCGCTAAAGAATAGCTAAATAAAACCAGGCCTCCGGGATCTCCGGAGACCTGGTCTTTTCGTATTACGATCTCTATTTAACAGGTGACATGCTTAAAGTAAAGCATCCGCACTTCTAGATAGATTATTACTCATCTTTAATTTGACCAACACCACGAACAAAGTCATCTTCGGCCTTTTGCAGGTCAGGTGAAATATCACTGATTGCTTTATCAGGAATGGCAGCCACGTTGGCGACAATGTCCAGGTGCTGATGCAAAGCATGAAATTCCATTGGTGCATCGCCACCGTATTCCCCGTCCAGGTTGATCATCAAGCGATCGGTCTTGCTCAATGGCGTCACTTTGACGTCCTTGGCTTTGGCATAAATCACCCGCGGATCATTCAAGTGGTTACCCTTCAAAGCTTTCGCCATCAGCTGCATCAAGCCAACCATACTGGAGTCCTTGACGATCAGAAGAGAAAACATTCCGTCGTCCAAGGCTGCATCCGGCACGATCTGTTCAAAGCCACCAACAGAATTGGTCAAAGCTAAGAAGATGGTCGATGCCTTGCCGCGAAATTCATGGCCATCATATTGAATGTCCATCTCAACAGGCTTAACCCGTGGTAACATTTCAGCACCTTTAGCAAAGTAAGCCAGGTAGCCAAATAAAGATTTGATCTGCGAAGACACATCGTAAGTCAACTCGGTCAACGTCCCACCGGCGGCAATATTGATAAAGTAATGCTTGCCGGCTTTACCAATGTCAACCAGCAAGTGGTTCTCCGGCTTCAAAATCACCTTAGCGGCTGCAACCGGGTCTTCCCGTGGAATGCGCAGTGCCCGTGCATAGTCGTTGGTCGTCCCCGCTGGGATCAAGGCGAAACGAGGCCGCTTTTTCAGACCGGCAATGCCATTGATAACTTGGTTGACGGTACCATCGCCACCGGCCGCCACGATCAGGTCAAAGCCCTCTTTAGCACAGCGATTCGCTTCGTCACGAGCAGAATTTGGTGCCGGCGTGGTCGCAAAAGCGCTGGTTTCATAGCCCGCTTGTTCGTAGACCGCCAGAATATCAGCCAGATCGTTGTGCATGACTTCACGTCCGGCAACTGGGTTGTAAATTATCCGTGCGCGCTTACGCATTGCTGGCTGACCTCCTTACTATTTTGCATTCAGTGACTTCATCAATAATTTGTTGACCACTTGTGGGTTGGCTTTACCACGCGTCTGCTTCATGATCTGGCCGACCAGGTAGCCAACAGCCCGGTCCTTACCATTCTTGAAGTCTTCGATTGATTGTTGGTTATTGGCCAGCACGTCATCAATGATTGGCTGCAACTGAGCTGGGTCGGACAGTTGAACCAAATTATGACTCTTAGCGTATTCAGCAGGATCTTCACCGGCAATGATTCCCTTGAAGACCTTCTTGGCCATCTTGGAAGAAATCGTACCATCGGTGATCAACTTAACCATCCCTGCCAGGTGAGCAGGAGTCAGCTTGGTATCCTGCAGGTCAACTTGTTGATCGTTCAGGTAACTGTTGACGTCGTTCATCAGGTAGTTGGCAACCCGCTTTGGATCGCCGCCTTCCTTAACGGCAGCATCGAAGAAGTCGGACATTTCCTTAGTTTGGGTCAGAACTTCGGCGTCGTACTTGGACAAGCCAAGGTCGTTGACGTAACGTTCACGCCGACTATTTGGCATTTCCGGCATGTCGGCCTTAATTTCGTTGATCCAGTCGTCAGAAACATCCAACGGCGGAATATCTGGTTCTGGGAAGTAACGGTAGTCGTCACTGCCTTCCTTAGACCGCATTTCCTTGGTGGTCTTGGTTGGTTCATCGTAACGACGGGTTTCCTGAGTGACACTGTGGCCGGACAGGATAACCTGCTGTTGCCGCTTCTCTTCGTATTCCAGGGCATTCTTAACAAAGTTGAAGGAGTTGATGTTCTTCATTTCCGTCCGGGTACCCAGCTTGTCGGTCCCGAATGGGTGAATGGAGATGTTGGTGTCGACACGCATCGATCCTTCTTCCATCTTAACGTCGGAGATTCCGGTAAACTGGATCCGTTGACGAAGGGCTTCCAGGTAAGCCACCGCTTCATCAGCAGAAGAAATGTCGGGCTTGGAAACAATTTCGATCAGTGGCGTGCCTTGACGGTTTAAGTCAACGTAAGAGTACTTGCCGGTGTGAGTGTTCTTACCGGCATCCTCTTCAATGTGCATCTCGGCAATCCCGATCTTCTTCTTTTTACCCTTAACTTCAATTTCAACCCAACCATCCGTTGCAATTGGCGTGTCGGATTGGGTAATTTGGTATGCCTTCGGGTTGTCAGGATAGAAGTAGTTCTTCCGGTCGAAGTGCATCTTGTGGGTAATGTTGGCGTGCAGAGCCAAGCCAGCCATGATCCCGTCACGGACAACGCCCTTGTTCAAGGTTGGCAAAGTACCGGGATAACCCCAGTCAATGACGTTGGTGTTCAGGTTTGGTTCATCACCATATTCAACCGGTGACGGACTGTAAATCTTGGACTTGGTTTTCAGCTCCACGTGGACTTCAAGACCAATTGTTGTTTGAAAGTTCATCTTAGTCTTGGCCTCCTAACTTTGGGTTGCGCTTATGAACATCCGTCGTCTGTTCAAAGACATAAGCGGTGTTGTACAGCGTTTGTTCATCGAACTGCTTACCGATGATTTGCAGACCAACTGGCATCCCATCCTTCTTGGAAAAGCCAGCTGGAATGGACATTGCTGGCAGACCGGCCATGTTAACCGGCACCGTCAGGGTATCGTTGAAGTACATCTTGGTTGGGTCGTCAACTTCACTGCCAATTTCAAAGGCAGTAGTGGCACCCGTAGCCCCCATGATGACATCGTGGTCCTTCAAAACGTTGAAGAAGTCGTTAGCCATCAGGCGACGTACCTTAGCGGCCTTGTTGAAGTAAGCATCGTAGAAACCAGCGGATAAGGAGAAGGTCCCCAGCATGATCCGCCGCTTAACTTCTTCACCGAAGCCTTCCGTCCGGCTGCGAACGTAAACGTCGTCCAGGTTCTTAACATCCTTGGCACGGAAACCATAACGAATCCCATCATAACGTTGCAAGTTAGACGATGCTTCAGAGGATGCCAGGATGTAGTAAGCTGGCACACCATACTTCGTGTGCGGCATCTTAACGGTATCAATGGTTGCACCCAAAGATTCATAGTGCTTCAGAGCTGCTTCAACGACTTCACGAACATCAGGATCCAGCTTGTCGCTGACATATTCTTCTGGAACGGCAATCCGCAGACCCTTGACGGAAGCGTTGTCCAAGGAGGCGGCCCAGTTCGGCACTTCCTTGTTGGCAGAAGTCATATCATGCTTATCCAAGCCACTGATTGCCTGCATCAGGATGGCGTTATCCTTAACGCTCTTAGTTAACCAGCCAACTTGGTCAAAGCTGGAACCAAAGGCGATGACACCCCAACGAGAAACCCGGCCATAAGTTGGCTTCATGCCGACAATCCCGTTGAATGAGGCTGGCATCCGAATTGAACCACCGGTATCGGTACCAAATGCACCCAAAACATCACCGGCGGCCACAGCGGCAGCAGAACCACCAGATGAACCACCAGGAACACGGGTCAGGTTCCATGGGTTGTGAGTAGTCTTGAAGGCTGAGTTTTCGGTGGATGAACCCATCGCAAATTCGTCCAGGTTCGTCTTACCAACGTTAATGGCACCCGCCTGCTTGATCTTTTCAACTACCGTAGCGTCATAAACGGGGTTGAAGTTTTCCAAAATCTTGGAAGCAGCCGTCGTCGTTAAGCCCTTGGTCAGGATGTTGTCCTTAACTGCTAATGGAATCCCAGCAAGCAATTGGTCATCGGCAACTCCGGCCTTGTCGATTTCAGCGGCCCGCTTCAGAGCAGCTTCCTTGTTCAATGCCAGGAAGGCCTGTAGCTTGTCATCCGTCTCTTCAATGCGGTCAAAGGCGCGCTTAACGAGGTCGGTAGCAGAAACATCACCGTTTACCAGCTGCTGGTGCAGTTCTGAAATACTGGTGTTGTAAAAACTCATTTATCTCCGTCCTCGCTTTCATCAATAATGGCAGGAACCTTGATCAGGCCGTCCTGAGTGTCAGGAGCGTTCTTCAGCAAAGCTTCACGTTGATTGCTGCGGATCCCCTTATCTTCGCGCATCACGTTTACTTCAGTGGTTGGGGAGTACATCGGTTCGACCCCATCCGTATCAACCTTTTGTAGGTCCGTAAACAAGCCGATGATTTCCTCCAATTGAGGAGTGATCTTAGAAAGCGCCTGGTCATCAAATGACAGTTTAGCCAAGTTGGCCACGTGCTGAACTTCTTGACGATCAATCTTTTCAGCCATTCTTTAAACCTCTTTCCATGTTTTTGATATACCATTTTATTTTATCACAAGGGCGCGTCCTAAACGAGTATCGACCTTTACTGTAAGCGATTCAAAAATCATTGATGGCGCTTGCCGTTAAAATATTCGTCCACTGCCTGCATCAACTTGGCATCCGCCTTGCCATAGACTTTGGCCCAAGATGGCCGCTTGCCACCAGGCTGGCAATCATATTCACGAAAGTCGGCCAAGTCAGCGCTGTGCGGATCGTCACCCCATAAGTGCCATCCCAGTGGGTTGATTCCTTGACCCAGAGTGCAGTCGACGTAATAGGCTTTGGCATATGGGCGCCACGGCCGTCCTAAGAAGTGGTTATTCACGCCCGGTGCGGTCATAATCCGACAGTGATCAAAGATGAAGCCGAATTTGCGATCCTGGTCGGTGCATGGTGCACAAACGTAGCCCTCTTCCGGCGTTGTCTTGCTTAACAATGACTGGATTACGCTGTTCTTGATCCAGACGCTGCCGCCACCGAAGATGTAGTCGATATTGCCTTCAATGTAGCAACTGTCCAGCTGGTAACGGGCATCCTTCAACTCACGGTGGGCAACCGGAGTGTCAGGGACCGTGTTATCGCGGTTCATGTGAATAATCGGTCCAAAGCAAACCGTATCCTGGAAGCCCAAGAAACTGCAGTTAGTAAAGTTGATGTGGTCGCCATTGGCATAAACGGCCACTGCCTGTCCCACCTTTGAGCCTAAGCCGGCACTGTTTTGAAATGTCAGATTGTTAAAGTTGATGTCCACGCCTTCAACTAAGACGGTCGCAGTATTGAAAGTCTGATTGTGGCCCAAAGCATCCGCACCCAGGGCATAATCAATCACCACTGGACCCATCGACTTAATCTGCAGATGCTGCCCAGCAATGTGAATACGCTGGTAGTAATGGCCCCGCGTGAAGACAATCTGGGTGACTTCCTCACTATTAAGCATCTCTTCCTTGTCATCTAAAACGGCTTGCACATCTTCATAGGGTGTAACTTCGATTCTTTGCATAATGTTATTCCTCACTTAATTCATTTCTTTAAAATCAATGTTAAACGACAAAAACGGGTCTGCAAGCACCAGCTGCAGACCCGTTTGATTGATCTTATTAAATTACTTTTCTTCCTTGAACCCAACATTGTTGTTACCGTAACAGTGTTCGTAGTCGAACCCAGTTAAGTCTTCAACAACGGCCTTGGTCTTAGGATCAACGTCTTCTGGCTTACCACCATTGTGACGACGCTTAGTTTCATCGTTTAAGATCTTCAGGGTGACACGGTCAACGTGCATGTGGTGTGAACTCCAAATACCTAAGAGTTCCAGCCCACAGACACCAATGATCAGGATTAATACGATCCCCCATTGAGCTGACAGTGGCTGAGTTGGACGACCCTTAACAAAGCCGGTTGCGGAAAGAACCCAACCTAATACCAGCATGATGGTAGCACGCATAATCTTACCCATCATCGTCATGGCACCAGAGTAGATACCTTCACGACGACGGTTGGTGATTGCTTCGTCGACATCGGCCATGTATGCGTAGTTAGCCCATGGAATGTAGTAAACAGCACCAGTACCAAGGCCATATACGATACTAATTGCAAAGATCAGGCCGGTAGCAGACGTCATACCAAAGAACCAGATGGCACACCATGCCAGCATTGAGAAGATAACGCAGCCAAGAGCCCACATGTAAGGCTTGGAAGCTTTCCCATACTTGGCAAAGACCCACATCATGAAGAAGGTGGAGATCAATTGCAGAATGTTGTTCAAAGAGTTGATCCCGGAAACAAAGACGTTGCTTTGTGCCAGAACGAAGATGAAGAAGTAGGTGTTCGTCGCAGCCCAGAGCCATTCACCACCGAAACCAAAGGCATACATACCAATGTGCCAACGGAATGAACGGTTACGCATCGTTGAGATGATGTCGACAAACATCTTCTTGAAGCCTTCCCAGAAGCCATTAACGTGTTCTGATTCAACTTCATCAGCAGGCATTTCCCAGGTAGCAATGTAAACAAAGAATGCAGACAGAGCCATGCAGGCAGCCCATGCCAGAACAGCTAATTGGTAAGAACGAGGGTTGTTTTTACCAAAGGCCATGAAGAACAGGCCAGGCAATGCAGAGGTTACAAAACCAGCGATCTTACCAAAGACAGACATGAATCCGGAAAGTTGTGAACGTTCCGTGTAGTCCTTGGTCATTTCCAGAGGCAAAGTCTTGTAAGGAACGTTGAACATTGTGTAGAACCATTCATAAACCAGGTAGGTTACCAGGTAGTAGGCGAATGGCTTACCCGTTTGCCAAAGCAATGGGTACCAGAACATCAACGGAACCGTTAACAGGATCCAGAAACGACGCCGACCGAACTTACGACCTAAGCGGGTGTTGTTGAAGTTATCAGTGATGAAGCCCATCAGTGGGTTTTCAATAACATCCAAATAAGTACCGATCGTGAAAATCAATGTACCTTCCCAAACTGGCAGGTCACAGAAGGTAGTGTAGAAGAACAACAGCCACGCAGACGAAATGGAGAGGGCCCCACCGCCGATAAAGTTACCAAAACCATAGCCAAGCTTGGTCCAAATGGTAATCTTTCTCTGCTTTCGTGCTGGTGCTGGATTACTAGATTCAGCCATATGTAAAATCCTCCAATAATTGCAAACCAACTGGTAAAAACCAGAAATACACCAAAAAATTGCATTGCCAACGCCACTAAGCAAAATGTGATCGTTAACATTTTTGATTATATACCAAGTTGCTTGAAATTGTAACCGTTTACAGGAAATTCTATTGAACTAAATTCCCGCTTATTGTTTGTAAAACCAGTTATATAGGCTTTTAGCGACCATTTTTGTCATCAACTTATTTATTGCACTTTTTTGCAGCAAAGACCGTTTTCAGCCAAATAATGGCCATTTTAATGTTCACGATCACATTATTGTGTCATTGTCAACAGCTAAAACGCTTACCTGCTTGCTAATATGCGGTTGTTCATTGTAAACGTTTAGTATAATGATCAACAATTTTTAATTAATATATAAAAAATGAAGTATCATATTCTTAGTAATGTCTATTAGTCAGTAAATGTATAAAATTTATACAAATACAACGCTCTGATCTAGTAAAAAGATTTTGCCTTTTCTATCATAAAGATAGGAGTACTCATATCTAAGGGAGGTTGGTAACTATGGCTCAAGCAAAACCGATCGTTGAATTCGATCATGTTGGCAAGACCTACCCGAACGGCAAGCAGGCCCTTGTCGACTTCAATTTAAAAGTAATGCCCGGTGACTTTGTCTGTTTCATTGGGACTTCCGGTGGTGGGAAAACCACGGCAATGCGGATGATCAACCGCATGTTGGACCCCACTAGTGGTGAAGTTAAGTTTGACGGCAAAAAAGTCGCTGATCTGGACCCTATCGAATTGCGCCGCCATATCGGCTATGTGATTCAAAATATTGGTCTGATTCCGCACATGACACTAGAAGACAACATTTGTCTGGTGCCCAAACTGTTGAAGTGGCCAAAAGAAAAGCGGGAAGCACGGGCCCGAGAACTGATCAAGCTGGTTGAAATGCCGGAAGACTTTTTGTCCCGTTATCCTCACGAAATCTCTGGTGGTCAACAGCAACGGATTGGGGTTATTCGGGCATTGGCAGCCGACCAAAAAGTAATGCTCATGGACGAGCCGTTTGGTGCTTTGGACCCGTTGACTCGGGAAAAACTGCAAGATCTGGTGCATTACCTACAACATGACCTGGGCAAGACGATTATTATGGTCACCCACGACATGGATGAAGCCTTAAGATTAGCCACCCGGATCGTGATCTTTGACGATGGCCGGATCATCCAGTCCGCATCCCCTGCCGAAATCCTGAAGCACCCTGCCAACGACTTCGTGGAAGAGCTGATCGGACCTGACCGGATGAACGAAGCCAAAGTGATGCTGGCCACCGCCAGTTCGATCATGTTGAACAACCCAGTTTCGACAACCGGTGATGTCACGCTTGGTGAAGCCCTGGTTAAGATGAACAATCACCACATTGACTCCTTGATCGTAGTTGACGATGAACACCGCTTAATCGGTGAACTCGACATCGGTCAGGTGATGGCACACCGAAACCTGAAGTTAAAAGTTAAAAACTACATGCTGGCATCACCACGGTCCGTGTTTGAAGACGACCTGCTCAGCAGTATTTACCAGACCATCATTAACCGGCACCTGAAATACATGCCGGTGGTTGACCATGATCACCGGGTTGTGGGTATCATCACCCGGTCCTCATTGGCCACCCTGCTATGCGAACACGTTTGGGGGAAAGCAGATCCTGAAGATAACGCTGACGAAGGGAAGTGAGACTCATGATGAGTTTTTTGAATGAATATGGCTCTGACCTGTTGTTGAAAACCTGGGAACAGCTGTATATCTCACTGATCGCCTTGAGTCTCGGCATCATCGTCGCCGTTCCTTTAGGCATCACCCTGAACCGTTTTCCACGGACGGCAAAAGTGATGATCAGTATCAGCAGCATGCTGCAAACGGTCCCTTCACTGGCCTTGTTGGCCCTGATGATTCCCATCTTCGGGATCGGCAAGTTTCCAGCGATCGTCGCCCTTTTCATCTACTCCCTCCTGCCGATCCTGCGTAACACCTGTATCGGCATGGAAGGTGTTGACCCCAGCTTGATTGACAGTGCCAAAGGAATGGGCATGACCCGCTGGCAGGTAATGCTGCAAGTTTCCCTGCCCCAGGCGCTTCCCGTGATCATGGCCGGCATCCGCTTGTCCGCCGTTTACCTGATTGCCTGGGCAACGCTGGCTTCCTACATTGGTGCCGGCGGTTTGGGTGACTTCATCTTCAACGGGCTCAACCTCTACCAGCCAGAATTAATCATCGGCGGTACCATTCCAGTCAGCTTACTCGCCCTGTTAACCGACTTTTTACTCGGCCGGCTGGAACAAAAATTAACCCCCGTAAACTTAAGAGACGGAGGTGAAGACGAATGATAAAGAAACATCGCTTTTTGACGATCTTAATGACCTTACTAGCCGTTTGTTCCTTGAGTGCCTGTGGCAAAAGAAGCAGTCATGGCAAGGAAACGGGCACGGTCCGGATCGCCAGCGTGAGTTCAACCGAATCACAGATCATGGCCAACATCCTCGCCCAGTTAATCGAACACGATACCGGCTTAAAGACGAAGATCATCGGCAACCTGGGTTCTTCCACCGTTTGTCACAAAGCCCTGCAACGCAACAACGCGGACATCATGGCAACCAGTTACACGGGTACCGATTTGACCGGGACACTGGGTGAGAAACCAGAAAAGGACCCGAAGAAGGCCACCAAGAAAGTTGATCGGCTCTTGTTGAAACGTTACAACGAGGTCCGCTTCCCGACTTATGGTTTTGCTGACACCTATGCCTTCCTGGTGACCCAAGAACAGGCCAAGAAATACAATCTGAACACCGTCAGCGACCTGGCACCATACGCGAAGAATTGGAACGCCGGTGTCGACAGTTCCTGGATGAACCGTAAAGGCGACGGCTACAAGAACTTCAAAGAGGCATATGGCTTCGACTTTAAGCGGGTCTACCCGATGCAGATTGGTTTGGTTTATGACGCCGCTCAGCAAGGTAAAATGCAGGCCATTCTGGGTTACTCAACAGACGGCCGGATCAAGAGTTACCACTTGAAGGTCCTGCAGGATAACCGCCACTTCTTCCCGCCATATGAAGCAGCGGCAGTGGCCAACCAATCGATTCTGAAGAAGTACCCGAAATTGGCCCCAACGATCCACAAGCTTGACGGCCAGATTGACTTGAAGACCATGCAGACTTTGAACTACGAAGTTGACGACCAGCTGCTTGAGCCAGCAACGGTTGCCCACAACTTCTTGAAAGCACACCACTACTTCGATCGGAGGTGACAGATATGAAAGATCTCGGCCTTTGGCAACAATTCTTCTACTACTTCCAGCACAATGGCATGTACATTCTGGGCAAGTTCAATCAACACTTTCTGATTTCGATTGAAGGAGTCCTGTTAGCCGCTTTGGTTGGTATCCCTATTGGGGCGCTGATTGCCCACTATCGCCGTCTTAGCAACCCCGTCATTCAACTGGCCAACTTGATTCAAACCATCCCCTCACTGGCCATGTTATCCATCCTGATGTTGGGTCTGGGGCTTGGTGACCAAACCGTTATCACCACCATTTTCCTTTATTCCCTTCTGCCGATCATCCAAAACACCTACACGGGCCTACGCAACACTAGTCCTGCTGTTTTAGACGCCAGTAAGGGTATGGGGATGACTAAGTGGCAGCAGTTATGGATGGTGGAAATTCCCCTCTCCGTATCTGTCATCATGGCTGGTATCCGTAATGCCCTCGTGGTAGCAATCGGGGTCACCGCCATCGGAGCCTTCATTGGTGCTGGTGGCCTGGGTGATATCATCATCCGCGGTACCAACGCCACAAATGGTGGTGCCATCATCTTGGCTGGTGCATTGCCAACTGCCTTGATGGCAATCGTTTCCGACCTGGTCCTTGAAGGCGTACAAAAACTCGTTTCACCAAAAGGCTTAAGCGAGTCCTAAAAATAACACAGAAATAACACGTACGAAAAAAGCATCGCTAGGAATTACTCCTTAGCGATGCTTTTTATTCAATTTTAGTACGAATCAAAGACGTGCGACTGGAACTTGTCCGAGCCAGAGTTCCGGAAGACGACCGCCTGCACATTGGAATCGGATTGAATCTTGATATCAATCGGGATACCACTAGGCAGGTAACGGCGTGCAGCACGAGTAATGTACTGCGTGAAGCTCGTGATTTCGCTCTGACTGTAGAACTGCGTCGTGATGGTGATGTGCATCCCCGTCATGGATGAGCCGTTGTACTGAGCCTGTGCCGTGACCCCAGACAGGTTCGGGAAGAAGCTCTGAACTTGACTCTTGAAGTTGGAGAAGCTGGATGAGTTCGAGGAGTCATCTTGGTTTTCACTCGTCGTTCCACCGGCCTTTGGCAAGACCTCATTCCGGTAGTGCAGCGTGTGCCAGCTGGAAATGGAATCACCCTTGTTGTTACTGTAAGCAAAGAAGGTGCCACCAACCAGGCTGTCATCGGGTGCCTGCTTGTACAAAGCAATCACAATCGGAATGTTCTGCAGGTCCTTCCGAGCACGCAGCCGTTTCAAGACCTTCTCAGCCGCAATCTTACCTTGCCGTTCAACTTCAGCATTGGAGATCTTCTTGGTGTAACTCGGACCGTCATCCTTCTTCTTGTAGTTGTATTCGGAATTGATCCCGATCCCAATCGTCATCCCTTTGAGCTTCAGCTTGCTGCCGCTCTCGGTCATGTAGTCCTGTTCTTCCAGTTGCTGGATGTATTCCGGATTAGGGTTGGACTTCTTACCCTGTGCTGGGTTCAAGCCTTCTGGATTTTTCTTCGTCTTTCTGCCAAGCCAGTTAGTGACGGTATCCGTATCCAGGTATTGACCTTCCTGGAAGATGTAATTTTTGGTGGAGAACACCCGCTTAGAAACGGTCGTCAAGCCGCTTTCAAAGCTCTTCAAATTATATTGATTGTTGTTCTGGCTAACGTTGACACCCCGCGCTTTACTAGTCCGGTAATGTCCTTTTTTGATTACCCCTTGATAGTTTCCTGCAGAGGTCCCCGTGGTGGAATAATTGCTCTTTGAGTTCCGACCACAAGCCGAAAGAGCCATTACCGCCATCATCAAAGCTGCCAGCGTGGTCACTTTTTTCAGTTTCACGACTTTATTGTTCCTCCTTCATTGCACGGCTAAAACGCTCTTCGTCCCAGACAGGGATCCCCAGCGTTTGTGCCTTTTGCAATTTACTTCCGGCTTTTTCTCCGGCAATCAACAGGTTCGTCCGTTTCGAAACACTGCCTGTCACTGTAGCACCATGATCTTCCAGCCATTCTTGGGCTTGACCCCGAGTCATGGATGATAACTTACCGGTTAGAACAACCCGGCGACCGGCCCATTCACTGTTTTCGTTGGCCGTGTTATTAGTCGCACCCAGGTAGTCCATGTTGACGCCGACCGCTTTCAGTTCATCGATCAGGCGTTGAACTTGGGTGTTGGCAAAGTAGGTGGCAACTGATTGACCAATCGTTGGGCCAACTGTGTCAACTGCCGCCACCTCATCTTCATCAGCCGCCATAATTGCATCTAGGCTGCCAAAGTGCTCTGCAATCAATCGAGCAACTTTGGCTCCGACGTGACGAATGCCTAAGCCGAAAAGTAAACGTTCGACTGAATTATGACGACTATTGTCGATGGCTGTCAATAGGTTAGCCGCCGATTTGGGGCCAAATTTATCTAATGTTAATAATTGGTCTTCATTCAGACGGTATAGATCGGCAAAATCGTGAACAAACTTCTTGTTCCAGAGTTGCTGGATAATCTTAGGCCCCAAGCCGCCAATGTCCATTGCATTCCGAGAGGCAAAGTGAGCCAGTCCTTCCTTAATCTGAGCCGGGCACATTGGGTTGACGCAGCGCAAGGCTACCTCCCCATCCAGGTGCACCAGCTTTGAACCACAGACCGGGCACCGGGTTGGAATTTCATAAGGTTGACTATCTGCAGGTCGTTTAGCAATTATTACCCGGGAAATTTCCGGAATAATGTCACCGGCTTTGTGTAAGAGCACGGTGTCGCCCAGGCGGATATCCTTATCCTGCAGGTAATCTGGGTTGTGGAGCGATGCCCGGCTAACGGTCGTCCCGGCTAATTGAACCGGATCCATCACCGCTGTTGGGGTCACATTCCCCGTCCGGCCAACTGTCCATTCAATATCATGAACCACAGTTGCCTGTTCCTCTGGTGGGAACTTATAGGCAATTTCCCAACGAGGTACTTTAACGGTATTGCCTAACTTGATCTGAGTGTCTAGGTCATTAACCTTCTCAACGATGCCATCAATGCCATAGGACAACTGATCACGCTTGGCGGTGTATTCTTCGATGTAGTCGGCCAAGCCTTCCTTGCTATCAACAACCCGGTTGGATGGGTTGACATTGAAGCCTAATTCCCGCATCTTGTCCAAAGCTTGTGCCTGCGTCTTCAGGCCCAGCTTCTGGTACTCCGGGATGTAATACATGAAGGTTGCTAATTCACGATGCTTAGTGACAGAAGGGTCAAGCTGACGCAATGATCCCGCAGCCGCATTCCGAGGGTTGGCAAATACCGGCTTACCATTTGCTTCACGTTGTTGATTCAGCTTCACAAACGCTTCTTTAGGCATGTAGCACTCGCCACGGAACTCAATTGACAACGGCTCCTTAAGCTGGTGTGGCACGTCCTTAATGGTCATGACGTTAGCCGTCACATCTTCACCGATCGTTCCGTTGCCACGCGTGGACCCTTGAACCAGCTTGCCGTTTTCATAGACCAATGACAGCGAGAGACCATCGATTTTGAGCTCCAGGTTATACTCCCACCGTTTACGGTCAGGCAACAGTGCTTGTTGGCGCTGGTTAAAGTCATGCAATTCGTCTACTGAAAAAACATCACCCATTGAGAGCATTGGGATCTCGTGACGTACCTTCTTCAACTGTGTTTCGGCTTGACCACCCACACGCTGCGTCGGTGAATCAGGCGTTACCAACTGCGGGAAGCGACTCTCGATTTCCACGAGCCGTTGGTATTGACGGTCATAAACATAGTCCTCGACAGAAGGATTGTCCTGTTCATAATACTCGCGTCCCCACTGTGTCAGGCGGTCACGCAAAGGGCCGACTTCCGCCTTGGCTTCGTCTAAAGTCAGCTGATCAACTGCTTTTTGACTATCCATCTTTAATCATCCACCTTTTCAATTGGTGCAAAGGTTGCTAACAAGCGGCGCACACCTTCGTTTGGGAAGGCAATGTCCAATTCCATATCCTTGCCAGAGCCATTGACTGAGACCACTGTACCGATCCCCCACTTCTTGTGACGAACCTTGTCACCGGCCGACCAGGCTTGCTTGTCAGCGCCCGTGCCTTCATTGGTCTTCGGCGCTATCCGTTTGCCGGCTGAGGCATAACGATGCTTAGTCGGGTGGTAAGTGGTTGCTGCTGCCGCACGTTGAGCATATCCGGCTTGGTCCTTTGCAAATGGGATCCGTTCGCTAGCCACGTTGTCGTAGTCGAGCAACTTATCGTCAATTTCGTCGATAAACTCTGATTCAGGATTACGTTGAATCCGGCCGTAAAGAACCCGGGACATCGCGTTGGTCAGGTACAACTTCTTCTTGGCACGGGTGATCCCCACGTATGCCAACCGCCGTTCCTCTTCCTCCTGGTCACTGTGCTGCAACGAACGAGCCAGTGGAAAGATGCTTTGTTCCATCCCGATCATGAAGACCACCGGGAACTCCAGGCCCTTTGCGGCGTGCAGCGTCATCAAGGTTACCGTGTTGGCCTGGTCCTCAATATCATCTTGTGGCGAGACTAAAGCCAGGTTGGTTAAGAAATTAGTCAGCTTTTCTTGTGTATTGGCAACATCACCCTCGGCAGAGTGATCGAATTCCTGGGTAACTGACTTGAATTCGTTCAAGTTGTCGATCCGGGACTGTGCCTGCAAATCACGATCAGCGACGTCCTTCAGTGCCTTCAAGTAGCCAGTCTTATCCAGAATCAGGTCGGTTAACTCCGTGACGGTTTTACCATCCGCCTGTTCTTGAATGGACTTCATCAGTTGACCGAAGCCATCCAGCTTATTCTTGACCGCACTGGAAATATCATTGGCCATCTCAATGTTTTGAGCAGCCGTCATTAACGACATGCCGTTCAAAGCCGCAAACTGGTGCAGCTTTTCCACACTCGTCGGGCCAATCCCACGCTTAGGCGTATTCACCACCCGTTCAAAACTCATTGAGTCGTCCGGGTTAGCCAGCAAGGTCAGGTAGGCCAAAATGTCACGAATTTCCTTCCGGTCGTAGAACTTGTGGCCGCCCACCATCGTGTAGGGCACTGAGCTCTTGAGGAAGGTCTCTTCGATCACCCGGGACTGTGCGTTCGTCCGGTACAAAACTGCAAAGTCGTCGTAATGGTAGCCGTGCTCTTTGCATTCTTCCTGGATCTTCTTCACCACATAGTAAGCTTCATCGTGCTCACTCTGGGCCCGGTAATAACTGATCTTGTCGCCCTTGCCGTTCTGCGTCCAGAGGTTCTTGTCTTTGCGGTTCTCGTTATTGGCAATCACTTCGTTAGCCGCATCCAGAATGGTCTGGGTCGACCGGTAGTTCTGCTCCAGCATGATGGTGTGGGCGTCAGGATAATCCTTCTCAAAGTTCAGGATGTTGTTCATGTTGGCCCCACGCCAGCCGTAAATACTTTGGTCGGCATCACCAACGACACACAGGTTATGGTACTTATCCGCAAGCAAGTGGACCAGTTCGTACTGGGCATCATTGGTATCTTGGTATTCGTCAACATGGATGTAATGAAACTTATCCTGATAGAAGGCCAAAGTATCTGGTTCCTTCTTGAAGAGCTGGATAGTCTTCATGATTAAATCATCAAAGTCCAGAGTCTGGTTTTCTTCCAGTTGCTGCTGATAAAGGCGGTAAACCTTTGCCACCATCTGCCGGTAAGGATCATGGCCGGCTTGTTCAGCATACTGATCCGGCGTCAGCATCGCATTCTTGGCGTTAGAGATGGTTGACAACAACTGACGGGGGTCAAACTTCTTAATATCAATGTTCAATTGACCGCACACTTGCTTAACCAGGGTCCGCTGCTCGCTCGGATCCGCTATCGTAAAGGCCCGGTTGAAGCCTAATTGGTCAATGTTACGCCGCAAAATACGGACACAGAGCGCATGGAAAGTCGATACCCATACGTCATCCGCGCTTTCACCCAGTAACTTGCCAATCCGCTCCTTCATTTCCCGAGCGGCCTTATTGGTGAAGGTGATGGCGAGGATGTGCCAAGGCAGGACACCCTTTTGTTCAATCAGGTAAGCCACCCGGTGCGTTAAAACCCGGGTCTTCCCGGAACCAGCCCCTGCCATTACCAGAACCGGCCCCTCGGTGGTCAAAACCGCCTTCTGCTGCTGATCATTCATTCCTACAAGTGGTGATTGTGCTGTCACGCCGTTTGCTCCTCTCTAAAATCAATCGGCTACCATTATAACAAACTTTCATTGCGACTCCGAACAGATTGAATAAGCAACAAAATGGGTTCCAACACTCAATTGCATAAGTGTTGGAACCCTTTGTATTCATTGCTTCAGCCGTTTATTTGTCAGCGTCGTCATTATCATTATCTTCGTCTTGGTCAGGATCTTTATCCGGGAAGATCTCCAGGTCTGGCTGGATTGGGGCGGCACTTGGCTGCGGTTTATCTTCAAACTGTGGTTCAGCCCCAAGCTGTTCATCATCAGCCGCAGAGTCAGTGCTTTCTTCTTCCGCGTTCATTGGTAACCAAACCTCAGTGTCATCGATCTGGTCCTGTAATTCATCCAAGTTATCATCCGGTGAACTAGCCCACACATAGGCACAGACTGCATCCGGATCGTTCTTCTGCGATTCAAAGAAGCTGATCTTCCAGTTGTTCCGAATCAACTCCTGCCGTTCCAAAGCTGCCTGCTGCTTCTGCCGGCCAATCAGGAAGATGATCGGTTGCATCGTCTTGATGAAGTGAATTGGCTGACCAGAGGCAATCCGAATTTCCTGCTCTTCTTGTGAAACATTCGTGGCCATTGCAAATACATTGCCGGCGGTCGTCAAACCAGGATGGATGTCCTTGATGTAAAGATTGTCCGTCGAAGTTACGTAGAAATCAACCGCCAAGATTCCATGGTAGCCAAGGTGCTCACCAATGGAATCCGCAATCCGCTTCATTTCTTGATACATGTCATCAGGAACCGTGGCTGGTGCTTTGGCCGCAACTAATTGACAGTTGCCATCGAATTCCTGCTCGATCAATGGGTACTGGGAAACCCCATTATTATCAACCGCGATGATAATCGAGTATTCGGCCGCGTGTTCAATCCAAGATTCCAGCAGGTAGGTGCCACCCTGGATGAAGTCGGCTGCCCGGGCGATATCCGACTGCTTCTTAATCATCAACGACTGTTCACCGAGTCCCCGTTGAATCGGCCGCAAAATGGCTGGGTAGCCGATTGAATCAATGGACTGGTAAATGTCATCCAGGCTGATCACCGTGACGTAAGGGGCCACGTTAACGTTGACCTGGTCCAGAAAGGCCCGTTCCATCAAGCGGTCTTGCATAATTTCCAGCGGATCAATTCCTTGTGAAATCGTGCAGAACTTGCTCAGATAACGCAAGACAATGGAATCAATGGCAGGTGTTTCATACAATACCACGTCACAATTCTGCCCAAATTCGGTCAGCTTATCCTTGTCCCGGTAATTACCGATAATGGTGAAGTCGGCCAACTTGGTCGTTTCAGGCTCTGGATGGTCCAAGTAGACCCCCACGTTCAAACCGGCATCCTTAGCGTTCATGATCAACCGTTGTCCATTACGGTCAATGCCCATAATGCCCAGGGTTTTGCCTAAATACAATGCATTCGTACTCATCACTTTACCCCTTTCGTTTTAATCATCCGTATCAAAAGTGACCTGGCCATTATCTAATGACTTAACCTTGGCTAATGAGTAGACCTCGACACCCTTGTCACGTAACTCATTGGCACCTGGTTGGAATGTCTTGGTGATCACAATTCCGGCACCAGCCACTTCAATTCCGGCCTGGTCAGCGATCTCCATCATGCCTTCTACCGCCTGGCCGTTCGCTAAGAAGTCATCAATCAATAAGACCTTATCGTTTTGATCCACATATTTCTTCGAGATCGAAATCCGGTTGGTCGTCTTCTTCGTGTAAGAATAAACATCCGCCGTGTACATGTCAGAATTTAAGGTCAAGCTCTTGTGCTTCCGGGCAAAAATAACCGGCAGGTGCATCGCCAAGCCGGTCATGACCGCCGGGGCGATTCCCGATGATTCCACGGTCCAGATCTTGGTGATGCCACGACCGGCAAAATGCTTGGCGAATTCTTGCCCCACATGGTACATCAGTTCCGGGTCGACCTGGTGGTTCAAAAAGGCATCCACTTTCAACACGTTGCCCGGTAGCACCGTGCCATATTGCTTAATCTTATCTTTTAATTCTTGCATCAGATTGCTCCTTCTTAGTCGTCATACTTGTCTAAGCTGTAGGTCTTGATCACGTTGATCAGTTTGTCGGCGTAGTCAGGATCAGTGGCATAATTGTCCTTTTGCAACGCCTTGGCAGCTTCCTCGTAGGTCTTTGCATTAACAACGTTTTGGTAGTTGTCTTTCTTGTACTGAGTCCCGTTCATCATCAACTGGGTGTGGTCTTTGATCGAATCGGACCAGCTGTCGTAGACCTTGAAGCGGCCACGGATTTCAACCCATTTACCATTACTGTATTCCTTCGTCGTCAACACCTTTGAATCGGGGCCATCACCCTTGATGCCGAACAAATTATGGTACTGAGTTGCGAGGCCGCTAGTGCCCCAATTGGATTCCAGGATTGCCTGTGCCATCGTAATGGAAGCCTTAACCTTATATTGACGTTGCATCGCCTGTGCTTCAGGAGCAATCGCCTTAATGAAGGCCTGCTTGGAATTGCGCTGCCTTTCCAAAATTTCCTGTTGAACATGACGCTCATAAAGATGGTGGCCAACATAGACACCCATGAAAACTACTAAGACTGCTAGTAAGGCAATTAACCATTTACTAGTAGCTGATTTTCTTTTACGTCGCGGTTTACGGGTCCGCTTGCGTTTTCTTGCTGCCAAACTCGTTCCTCCCTTGATGAACTTAACAAAATAATTCTACCGCATTTGCGCATTGAGAAAAAGAAAAAACAAGGGACTGCAGCGATGTTACTGCAATCCCTTGTTAATCATCTATAAGCTTTATTATTCACCGAAATCATTGTCCGCATGCCGGCCAGTGATGAAGTAGAACGGAATGGCAATCAGCAATGCACCGAAGCCCCACAGCAGGTTAGCGCTTGGCGTGTTAGACAAGAGCCATAAGGAAACCACAATGGCGATCACCGGAATGACTGGGCCAAATGGAACCTTGAATGTCCGTTCCTTGTCCTTCATCGTGCGACGGAATACTAAGACGGCTAAGCAAGTTGGAATGTATTGGACAAACCGTGAAATAGCGGAAATCATAGCCAGCTTAGCAAAAGTACCAGAGTAAGCGAGCAGTAAGCCAACCAGCGTTGAAATGATGATGGCAACGTATGGAGCACCAAAACGGTTCTTCTTGGCCAATACGGCTGGCATCATCTTATGTTCAGCTAAGGCTTGGCCAGAACGTGGGGTGATGAATGATGAGGAAACACAAATCCCACCGATTGAGAGCAATGTCCCAGCGGCAACCAGGGCACCACCCCAGGAGCCAACCATCTTACTCATTGCATCTTGCAACGGCACAGTGGAGTTAACTAAGCCGCTGCCCAATACCCCGATACATGCGATCATGATCAGAAGGTAGATGGTAACAACCGCACCCATGGCCATAATCAAAGCTTTTGGCAGGTTCTTCTTTGGGTTCTTCATTTCACCGGCGGCAACCACCAGACCTTCAAAACCGGTGAAGACGTAGAACAGTGTCATCGTCGTCTGACCGAAGCTGGACATCGTTGCCTTGCCGGGTACGAAGAATGGCGTGAAGTTGGCTGGGTGCAGGAAGAAGAGGCCTAACAAACCAACTAAGATCATTGGAATCAACTTACCAACGGTGACCACGTTGTTCAAGAAGGCCGTTAACCGTGCACCAGCTAAGTTCAAGGACATCAATACTAAACCCAGGATCGTAACCAAGACGTTCTTAGCCAACGGGTTGTTCAAACTCGGGAACATCCCTGCAAGTGCGGTGGCAAACCCAACGTATAACGTTGCTTCAGCGATCATCCGCACAACCCAGGTCATGAAACCAACTTCGTAACCAACAAAGTTACCAAAGGCGCTCCGAGCGTACAGGTAAGGACCACCGTTTTTCCTAAAGAGACTGGAACATTCGGCGAAGCATAAACCGATACAAAAGATCAGCGCCCCATCGAGGAGCAGTGACAGGATGCTGGCAGGACCAAACAGTTTCATCCCTGAACTAGGTAACAGAAAGATACCGGTACCGATGATCCCGTTGATTCCCATCAGCACAATGGAACCAAATCCCAGCTTTTGCTTTTGAATATCAATGGTTGAACTTGTTTTAACTTCTTGCATAAGCTATTGCCTCCTTGCCTGAACACGTTTGAAGAAATCGGTGAAGATTCGTTCTTGGCTTTCATCGTTTTGCCATAGGTTCTCCGGGTGCCATTGCACGGCCTGGATAGAAGCATCTTCATTTTCAACCGCTTCAACAACACCATCTGGAGCCTTAGCCACCACCTTTAAACTTGGTGCAACCTCGCGCACTGCCTGGTGGTGACGAGAATTGACAAAACTTTCTTTGCCTAACGTCTTGCCCAGCGCACTATTGGGATCAATTGCAACGTGGTGAGTTGGCAAGTCACCCAAGGTCTTTTGCGCATGCTGCAATAAATTCTTGCCAGGATATTGACTTGGGAGATCCTGATAGACGCTGCCACCTAAGGCAACGTTGATTACTTGAATTCCCCGGCAAACACCCAGCATCGGGATGTGCTGATCCAAAGCTGCCTTGATCAAAGCAAATTCGGATTCGTCACGTGGTCGATAGGTGCCGCCTAAGCCTGGCTGTGGTTCTTCGCCCAGATAATCGGCCGCAATGTCGTGGCCCCCTGGCATGATCAAACCATCTAAGCCGGCAACACTTTCGCTGGCCAGTTTGGCTGGCAGGATCGGAATGATCACTGGCAGCACATCATGCTTGACCATTACGTCAATGAACGGTTTTGGTGCAAAATGGGCTAGTTTTAAATTGATAATGCTAGTTGGTTCCAAATTTGCATCCGCAGCAATCCCGATTCGCATAAGCTTCAACCTCTTTCGTACTTGTCTTTCACATCAAATTTTAATTATATTAAAGTACATTTTAGCATACTTGTTAAGATAAATTACCTTCAAAGATGAATAAGCAAGATGTAAGCGTTTTATTTTTGCTTATCTTAACTTTCGCCCCTAATTGAAGCAAAAAAAGAAAGCCTCTCGTGATAAACTAAGAGACTTTCTCATAATTACTTAGTTAAACTCTGCAGCCGCCCCACCGGCGATTGGTGATCGTTGTTTTTAACATAATCCTCCATCACGGTATGGACATCTAAATAGGTTTCATAGATCTTAATGGGCAACTCTTGCGGATTATAATTGTCGTCTAAAGAGAAGACCGGTGCCGACTGAGGCTCTTGACCACCTTTCACGGGCAACAATAGCGCAACGGAAAGACAGGTTAGTTTTAGATGATGACTATTAGCGGCCAGTAACAAGGTATAAGCCAGCTGCTTGTACAGATCAGGATGATTGCTGGCGTAGTATTTCGCGTCATAAATAAATAAGGTCGATTCACTATGATAAACGTAATCGGGCTCCATTTCACCCGTCCGTTTTTGCCGGTCCCCTTTTTCCAGCGTGTTAACGTTCATTGTTTTTTTTGCTGAATTTGGCTGGCTGATCCACATTGGCTGGCGAAAAACACGGACAGCCCTCGTTATCCGCGTTAACCTTCTCCCAATCCAAGTGTCGATTCAGATAGCCCTTAACCATTTGTTCCCAAACCGACTGGAATTGTGGGACCACCATATATGTATACTCTTGATTAACGTTGTTTCCCTGAAAGAAATCAATCAAACTAGTCAGCAATTCACGATCACGATCGAGAAAGGTGGCCGCTAACAATTCACTTAATTGGGCGACAGCAGTATCTGCATCCATTTGATCAGGCAGTGTACTGGGCATCTTTTCCGGATACTTGATGTCCAACAAAGGGCCAAATCTTTTAATCGTATGGAAAATCACATACTGCATACATAAAGTGACAAAATCCGCCTGATTGGACCAGAGCCGCCGGTAGTAACCGCCAAAAAAGATCCCCGCATCGTCGAAGACCTTGGGTGCCCGCTGAATCGTGCGGTGCCAATCGATACGGCCATGATCAGCCAGACTGCTCTCCTGCTCCTGTTGATGAAACCAACCATATTTCAGATAGTACTCGTACACTTGCCAGAAGCTCAGCAAGGGATAAGACAGGTAACTGCCCATCTCCTGGTCAATATTCAGTTCCGCCGCTTCCACATTCTCATTGCCTTCACTAAAGAATTGCAGGATCACTTGCAACAGCAGTTTGGCTTCCTGCAGCCAGTCCTTTGACGATTTCTTGACTTGGCCATCATGTGCCTGTTTTGAATCTGGCTCGAATGTCTTCGGCAATGACAACAGGATCTGATCCTTAGCCTGACTCAACACCAAACCGACAAAACTCAACTTGCCATGTTTGAAGATTTTTAGTTGCTCATGATTGCCAGCTTTCGATGATGACAATTCATGGATATCAAAGCCGCTGGGAACTGGTTGACCATCGTAGCCAACAATGATCTCAGTCATTATTGATCCTCCTCGGCGTCAGGCGCTTCGTTTTCAACTGGCTTGTCCTCAGCTGGTTGATTTACTTCCTGATCCAAGTGCTTTTTGAGCTGCGTTCTGAAATCATCAGCGAAGATCTTTTTTTCGTCCAGCTGATTATCTTGATAATCCTTCATCAAGCCACTGAAGCTTTGTGCCTTGAACAAACGGTTACCATTCATTCGTGAGGCTGGTCTGTCCACATCTTGCCACAAGTACAATAATAATTTGTCGCAGATTTGGGAACGATCATGTTCTTTTGCCGCGGCTTCTCGATCGCCCTTTACATGCTCAAAATTCAAGAAGTAGTAACCCAGTTGCTTATCTTCACTCAAGCGCAAATCACTGACGATGTATTGATCGAGCAATTGATAAAATTCGCCCCATGGCAGGCCAAATTGGTTCTCGAATGATTGTGACTCATTGTCATTGTTTGGCTGACTTTGCTGAGTTGACACGTATTTGAAGGCAAAGCGCCGTTTAAAGGCCGTATCCATGACATAGACGTTTTGGTCGGACGTGTTCATCGTGCCCCAAATATACAGGTTCTTAGGAATGACAATCTGCTGACCATCGCCCCTCAACACACTTTCACAGCCCTTCTCTTGCAGGTATTGGCTCAATTGAGGGTTGCTGATTGGGTACTGCGATTCGCCCGCCTCGTTTAAGTCCAGCAATTGGAAGATGTCCCCAAATACGCTCGCGATCTTAGCCCGGTTCATTTCTTCAACGACGAGCACAACATCACTCTGCGAATTGGCAGCCAGCATCAACGCTTTGGTAAAAACGCCAGGTTCAAATTGATAATGAACTTTGCCATCCTTCAGTTCCGGCATGATGCTGCCCACAAAATCTTGATATGTGTAGTCTGGGTATAAAGTGGTCCGCACGACCGGTACTGACTTTTACGCAATGATCTGATTCAGCTGATATGACTTGCCAGTCCCCGGCGCCCCAAACCAAATTTGGAAACGTTCTTGACCAGTGAGTTCAGCGTTCAAGGACTTGGAAGCCTGTGTATTTGCTGACTTTGAAACAGCCTCAAGCAAGTCGGTGTATTTTTTCCAGTAATAATAAAGCTTCAAAACCCCATCTAATATCGTATTGGGAACCCCATTTTTAGTGTTTTTGCCATTCTGCTTGTTTTTGGCCATATATTTGGGATCTTCACACCACTTTTTCCATTGGCCCTTTGCTTTCAATTCTTTGCGCATTTGAATCAGAGCTTCATATGCTTTGGGATTGCAAAACATGCCGGGGCCAAATTGGTCAAAAAAGCTGCCCGTGTCACTATAATCGTCCTACATGTTCACTAACACTTGTAAACCACTAGAAGTGTAAGAATCCTGCGAGCCCGAACTCAAGTTGCTCAGCTCATTTTGCTTAACTGTTTGCCAAAATTCTTCAGTATTATATTTCCGGGCAAAGCTATCCTTAGAACTTGTTATAACAATTCCTCTCTTTACAACAGTTGATGTGCACATTTTACAACAAAAAAAGTGCTGTGCCTTGAAGACACAGCACTTTTTGATTTGGAAGCGATAATCGAAATTAACGCTTACTGAATTGAGCAGCCTTACGAGCCTTCTTCAGACCAGGCTTGCGACGTTCCTTCATCCGTGGGTCCCGAGTTAACAGACCAGCTTTCTTCAAAGCATCACGGAAGTCAGGATCAACTGCAAGCAAAGCACGGGCAATCCCATGACGGGTTGCACCGGCTTGGCCAGAGAAGCCACCGCCGTTAACGTTAACTAAGACATCGTATTGACCATCAGTCTTAGTAACATCAAATGGCTGGTTGACGATGGCACGTAAGTTAGCAAACGGAATATAGTCTTCGATTGCCTTGCCGTTCATCGTAATCTTACCAGAACCTGGTACTAAGCGAACGCGCGCAGTAGAATCCTTGCGACGACCAGTACCACTGTATTGTACTTGTTGAGCCAATTCCGTTCCCTCCTTAGATTAAGTTCGTGATATCAAGCTTTTCAGGCTTTTGTGCTTCGTGCTTGTGGTCTTCACCAGCGTAAACATGAAGCTTCATGCCCATCTTGCGGCCCAGTGGGGTATGTGGAAGCATGCCCTTAATGGTTTGTTCAACCATCTTAGCTGGTTCCTTAGCAAGGAAATCGCCTGCAGTCCGTGACTTTAAACCACCTGGGTGATTTGAGTGACGGTAGTAAATCTTGCGATCAGCTTTCTTACCAGTTAACTTAACATCTGCTGCGTTAACAACGATTACAAAGTCACCGGTGTCAACGTGTGGAGTGAAGGTTGGCTTGTTCTTACCACGTAAGATCGAAGCAACAGTAGATGCAAGGCGTCCTAAAGCGATACCCTTGGCATCCACGATGTACCATTTACGGTCAACTTCACCAGGTTTTGCCATGTATGTCGTTCTCACGATTAGTTCCTCCAATTTTGTCTTTCTTTTACAATAAATTGTGTACCGAGTAATTTATGGAAAAGAAATACCAGCTACTAGTGTACTCGATCAGCCCGCGTCAGTCAATGACTTTATCCTCATTCATCATAGCTGACATCAACCAAATAAAGGCCGCTGGCTGGGGCCGTCATCCGTGCCTGCTGCCGATCCTTCGCTGCTATTACACGCTTAACATCATTCAGTGGCCGTTGCCCGTTACCAATCTCTAACAACAAGGCCACCATGATGCGCACCTGGTTATATAAGAAGCCATTTCCGACGAATTCGAAGACAATCTCGTCCAATGCTTCATCGTGGTAGACTTTGGCTTCATAGATCGTGCGCACATTGCTTTTTGCCTGCGAACCCGAGGCCACAAAACTGGTGAAATCATGCGTTCCCACCAAATCTTGAGCTGCCTGCTGCATTTTGGCAATATCTACTGGGTACTTATAGTGGGCGGTGTAGTTGCGCCGAAATGGATCAACAAACTCTCCCTGCTTCACCCGATAGCGGTAACGCTTCTTATGCGCATTGTAACGAGCATGGAAGGTCTTGGGCACAATTTCCGCCTTTTTGACCACGATGTCTAATGGTAATTGGCTGTTTAACGCCCGCACCATTGACCGCTCGGGAATGTCAAACGGGAAGTCAAAGTGTGCCACCTGGTTTAAAGCGTGAACACCGGCATCAGTCCGTCCCGAGCCAATCACCGGAATGGCCGGGTCGGGATCCTTCGCCATCCGGTTGACCACCGTTTTCAATGTCTGTTCAATTGTGCGTTGGTGGGGTTGGATCTGAAAACCAGCAAATTTGGTCCCATCATATGCAAAAGTAATCTTATAACGCGGCACAGTTTGCCTCCTCTGTTAAATCTGCCGCAAAACGATCAAGGCGACCGTCAGCACGACATAAGTTAAGAATGCCCAGTTGTCATTCATATGCCAGCGCAGTTGTCGATAGGCAGTCCGTGGTGCGCCAGGTTGATAGCCACGTGCTTCCATAGCCAGTGCCAAGTCATCCGCCCGCTTAAACGACGAAACAAACAAGGGAATCATGACTGGGACGAGGCGCTTAGCCCGTTGAAAGAGGTTACCTGCCGAAAAGTCCATCCCGCGGGCACGTTGGGCGTCCATAATTGTCTGAATCTCGTCCATGATCGTCGGAATAAAGCGCAGTGCGATTGACAGCATCATTGCCAGCTGACTCACTGGCACCTTTAAATAGCTCAATGGTTTCAAGAGGCTCTCAATCCCCGCCGCAAGCTGCAGGGTGGTGGTTGTCACCGTCAAAACCGTCGAAATCGTGATGATAAAGGCAAAGCGGAAAATCAGGTAAATCGACTGAATGATGCCTAATGATGTAATGTTCAGAAAATGCCACTGCCAGATTGGCTGGCCACCAGTCGAGAAGAACAGCTGAACGGCCGCCGTCAGCAGGATCACCCACATCAAGGGCTTGATTCCCTGCCAGTACATCTTCAACGACACTTTGCTCAGCCAGATCAGAAACAGCAGGAACAAGCCTAATAGGACGTTGGTCAACACGTTATTGGCCAGAAAGACGATCACCACATACCAGAAGCAGGCGATGATCTTCATCCGCGGGTCCAACCGGTGCAGAATTGAATTAGTCGGGACATAGAGGCCAAAAAAGACTTTGCTATTCATGCTGTCCCTCCTTCTGCAATTGCTTGACCAGTTCGTTGCCTAAATCGGTCACCGTTAGCGGCAAGTGGTCAAAATGCCAGCCTTGATCCGCCATCGACTGGGCGAAGGCGGTGGCTAACGGTGGTTCCAATTCGGCCTGTTTCAATAGTTGGAGCTGGCTGAATAAGTTCCGCGGCGTGCCGGTAAATACCAACTGCCCATGATTCAAAACAAGCACCGTATCAGCGTAACGTGCCACTTGGTCCATCTGGTGGCTGACCAAAATCACCGTTGTTCCCTGTTCATGCAGAGAATGGGCTAATTCAAGGATTTCCGTCTGCCCTTGCGGATCAAGTCCCGCCGTTGGTTCGTCCATGATCAAAATCTGCGGCTGCATCGCCAACACGCCGGCAATGGCTACTCGCCGCATCTGACCGCCAGACAGCTCAAATGGCGAATGATCGTATAAATCGGCCGGCAGATGAATCGTGTCCAATGCTACCAAGGCCATCTGTTTAGCTTCCTTAGCCGACTTACCCAGGTTCAACGGACCAAACTCAACATCTTGAAGGACCGTATCACTAAACAGCTGCTTTTCTGGGAATTGAAAGACATAGCCGACTTCACGGTGTAATTTCAACAGCTCATCATGACCGCTTTCGTGGGTTAAGTTGAAGTTGCCGACCTGAATGGAACCATGATCCGGTAATAATAGGCCATCAACCAGTTTCGTTAATGTCGACTTGCCACTCCCGGTATGGCCGATGATTGCTGTCAAACTGCCCTTTTCGATTTCGGCAGAGATGTCTTGCAGCGCCTTGAAGCTAAAAGCGGTCTGGGCGTTATAGGTATATGCTACTTTTTTGAAGACAACTGCTGGTTGAGCCATGTCATCATCTGCTCCTCACTTTGATATTCTTTCGGGACCGTAATGCCATTCTCCTGCAGCTGTTCCTTCAACTGGGTGGTGAACGGCAACCCTAAACGGTGTTTCATCAGCAGTTCCGAATCACCCATGATCTGATTTGTTGGTCCGTATGCCACCAGGTGAGAATGGTCAAGCAATATTACTTTGTCGCCTAAAACAGCTTCACTAGGATCGTGGCTGATGGCAAGGATGGTAAAGCCTTTTTTGACCTTCAAGTGGGCTAACAGCTTCAGAACCTTCTGCCGCCCCTCCGGATCTAACATTGACGTTGCTTCATCAAAGATCAGGACTTTGGGACGCAGGCTGAGGGCACCAGCAATCGCCACCCGCTGTTTCTGTCCACCAGAAAGATAGGCCGGTTCCTTTTTGGCATATGGCACCATGTCCACGTCATTCAATGCCTGTTTGATTCGGAAAGGCATGTCCTCGTGCGACACCTGGTGATTTTCCAGGCCAAAGGCAACATCGTCAGCAACCGTTGTCCCCACAAATTGATTATCCGGATTTTGAAAGACAAAGCCGATCCGTTGGTGGATGGCATGCAGGTTCTCCTCTTTCACCGGAATATTGTCGACGTAAATTTCACCAGAATTGATGGGCAGCAAACCATCGATGAGGCGGGCCAATGTACTTTTACCACTGCCGTTAGGGCCAATAATGGTAATCCATTCGCCAGCCGGCAGGTCCAGTGAAATATGTGCCAGTGTAGGTTCCGAGTTGCCTGGGTATGTGAATGTTAGGTCTTTTACGCTTACGATTGCCAATGATCCTGCCCCTTTCGTCATTCCAATGTAGTATTCTAACAAATACTGCCCTGAAACACTAATCGACGATAAACAAAAAAATCACTTACAACTGCGGTGCGTGATTACTCACATTCGAGCTAGACTAGGGGATTTCCCCACCATCGTGACGCTCTATACCATCAGTCGTAGTGATTCTTTATTACGTATTTAACTGTGACGAAATTATACTAACTGCAACAGAACCATCGGAGCACCATCGCCGCGGCGTGGCATGGTCTTCAGCATCCGAGTGTAACCACCGTTGCGGTCCTTGTACTTAGGTGCAATTTCATCGAACAAGTTTTGCAGAGCTGACTGAACTTTGATGTCATCGCCGTTTTCCTTAACGTCAGCAACAACATTCCGGATGTAGGCAGCAGCCTGACGCCGGGATGCAAGGTCGCCCTTCTTAGCCAGGGTAACCATCTTGTCCATCATCTTACGTACTTCCTTAGCACGAGCTTCGGTAGTGGTGATTGAACCATTAACGATCAAATCAGTGGTTAAATCGCGTAATAAAGCTTTCCGTTGTGAACTAGTCCGTCCTAATTTGCGGTAACTCATGGAATTTCCCTCCTTTTTATCTAGTAATTAGTCTTCTTGACGAAAACCTACGCCAAGATCAGCTAACTTTTCCTTGATTTCTTCGAGTGACTTCTGACCAAGGTTACGAACCTTCATCATGTCGGCTTCGGTCCGTTCAGTCAAGTCCTTAACGGTCTGAATATCAGCGCGCTTCAGGCAGTTGTATGAACGAACAGATAAATCAAGTTCTTCGATTGTCTTGTCAAGTACCTTTTCTTGATGGGTCTCTTCACGTTCAACCATAACTTGAGCGTTTTGTGCTTCTTCAGTCAGGTTGACAAACATGGACAGGTGGGCCGTCAAGACCTTAGCAGCTAAGCTGACTGCTTCAGTTGGCGTCAATGAACCGTTAGTCCAAACGTCAAGTGTCAGCTTATCATAATCGTTGTTTTGACCAACACGAGTATTTTCAACCGTGTAGTTAACACGTTCGATTGGGGTGTAGATGGAGTCAATTGGCAATACACCAATGGCCAAATCCATCCGCTTTTTGTTGTCTTCAGCGGCAACATAGCCACGGCCCTTGTCAGCAGTTAACTGCATGTGCAATTCCGCGCCATCAGCAACCGTTGCAATGTACAAGTCAGGGTTCAGGATGGTGACATCGCCATCACCCTTAATATCACCTGCAGTGACTTCTGCAGGACCCTTGACATCCAATTCAAGGTTCTTTGCATCGTCAGAATCAATCCGTAATGCAACCTTCTTCAGATTCAAAATGATCTGAGTAACATCTTCAGTAACCCCTTCAACAGTACTGAATTCGTGAAGGACACCATCGATATTAATACTCGTGATGGCTGCACCAGGCAAAGAAGCCAACATGACCCGCCGCAAAGAGTTACCAAGTGTCGTCCCATAGCCACGTTCCAGTGGTTCAACGACAAACTTACCGTAGTTGTCGGTCTCTTCAACTTTGTTGATGTTAGGTTTTTCAAATTCGATCATTCTACTCTAGTACCCCTTTCAAACGTGGATCGTATTTACTAAAAAGGCATCTGGCTGACTGAAACATCGCCGTGGATGCATATTAAACACGACGACGCTTTGGAGGACGAGAACCGTTGTGCGGAACTGGGGTCACATCGCGAATAGCAGTAACTTCCAGACCAGTAGCCTGAAGTGCACGGATAGCAGATTCACGACCGGAACCAGGACCCTTAACTTCAACTTCAACGGTCTTCATACCGTGTTCCATAGCTTGCTTAGCAGCTGCTTCAGAAGCCATTTGGGCAGCAAATGGAGTAGACTTACGTGAACCCTTGAAGCCCAGAACACCGGCAGATGACCAAGCAACAGCGTTACCTTGAACATCAGTGATCATAATCAGAGTGTTGTTAAAAGTTGAGTGAATGTGGGCAACCCCAGTTTCAACTTTCGTACGATTACGACGCTTACGAGTTTTCTTAGCTGGCATAATTTACTAACCTCCTTTTCAATAATATTACTTTGGTGAGTTGCTGATCTTCTTACCAGCGATAGCAACTGCCTTACCCTTACGAGTACGTGCGTTGTTCTTCGTGTGCTGACCACGAACTGGCAGACCACGACGGTGACGCATACCACGGTAACTACCGATTTCTTGCAGACGCTTGATGTTCATTGAAACTTCACGGCGAAGGTCACCTTCAACCTTTAAGTTGTCAACTTGACCACGGATCTTTTCTTCTTGTTCAGGAGTCAGATCACGAACACGGATGTCTTCAGAAACACCGGCAGCCTTCAGGATCTTTGCAGACAGAGACTGACCAATACCATAAATGTAAGTTAAGCCGATTACGATTCGCTTGTCACGAGGTAAATCGACACCTGCAATACGAGCCATTATTACACCTCCTATCCTTTAATGATTACTTGCCTTGGCGCTGCTTGTGCTTTGGGTTAGAGCAGATAACCATAACCCGGCCACGACGTCTTACAATTTTGCAATTGTCACACATCTTTTTTACAGATGGACGTACTTTCATCGTTAGACCTCCTACTTCAAAACTACTTGAAACGGTATGTGATCCGACCCTTAGTCAGATCATAAGGTGACATTTCCACCTTTACGCGGTCCCCAGGCAGAATCTTGATGTAATGCATCCGGATCTTACCTGAAACATGAGCGAGAATTTCTACCCCGTTCTTTAATTCCACTTTGAACATTGCATTCGGCAAAGTTTCACTAACTTTACCTTCAACTTCGATCACATCGGCTTTTGCCACTGAATGGTTCCTCCTTGCTAGACTCAATTTACTTAAAAAGGTGGGAAGCGCACTACGCCACCCACTACGAGCTAGATAAACCTTGCATAGTTTACCATAGCTCGTTTATTAGTGCAAGATTCTCTGATAGTCAATCCCTAAAATTAGTTCAAACTATCCAGAACTTTCTTGACTTCCTTATAAACATCATCAATGTCCTGTTCACCATTAATCTGATGAAGAACACCTTGCTTTTTATAGAAGTCAATCAATGGCGTGTTGAGTTTGATGTTGACATCGAGACGGTTCTTAACCGTAGCTGGCTTGTCGTCTTCTCTTTGGAAGAATTCGTGGCCGCCACAAACATCACAAGTACCTTCAACCTTTGGACGGTTATAAAGCTTGTGGTAAGTAGCCCCACACTTCTTACAAATGAAACGACCGGACAAACGATCAACCAACACATCAGGATCAACATGGATATTGATCACTGCGTCGACCTTACGACCACTTTCACCTAACATTTCGTTTAAGGCCTTGGCCTGGTTGAGGTTGCGAGGAAAACCGTCAAGCATGAAACCATTCTTGGTGTCATCCTTGGCCAAGCGTTCCTTCACAATCCCATTCGTAACTTCGTCCGGTACCAGGTTACCAGCATCGATGTACTTCTTGGCTTCCTTGCCCATCGGTGTACCGTTCTTCATAGCAGCCCGGAAAATATCACCGGTTGAAATGTGCGGAATGTCAAAGTCCTGATCGATCTTTTGGGCCTGAGTACCTTTACCGGCACCAGGAAGACCCATTAATACAAGGTTCATACTCATCGTTAATGTCCTCCTATTATTCATGGATAAATCCAATGTATTCACGCCGCATGGTCATACCCTTCAATTGCCGGTTAACATCCAGGGCAATTTGAACGATGATCAGCAGGCTCGTACCACCTAAACCAATGGATTGGCTTAAATTCCAAATATTACTTGCTAACAACGGAATCAGTGAAATCACACCCAAGAAGAGTGAACCGACCGTTGACAGACGCATTAGCAAACTGGAAACGAAGTCCTGCGTTCCCTTACCTGGCCAAACACCAGAAATGTAAGAGCCCTGCTTCTGCAAGTTTTCCGCCAACTTTTCGGGGTTAACCTGAACAAAAGCATAGAAGAACGTGAAGACAACAATTAAGAAGATATACAAAGTGATACCAGGACCTGATTGCATGTTGAAAATGTTAGTCAGTACTTGGTACCAGGTATCGCCACCATGATTTTGCTGGAAGGCCATTAAGATGGTCTGTGGCGTTGAAATGAACGAACCGGCGAAAATAACAGGAATAACACCGGAAACGTTAATCTTCAGAGGTAGATAACTACTCTTTGGACTGGTGGTAGTCCGCCGCGTGTACTGGATCGGCAAGCGACGTTCCGCTTGTTGAACCCACGTAACGAACTTAACAATAATTAGTAATGCGACCACCACGATCGCAATAAATCCGATGCCGGCATACAAACCGGTACCAGATTCACCAACAATTTGGTCCTGATACAGTTGCTTCAGTCCTTGTGGAATCTGAGCAATGATCCCGGCAAAAATCAGCATCGAGACACCGTTACCAACCCCACGCTCAGTGATCATGTCACCAAGCCAGGTTGCAAACATCGTCCCGGCCGTCAGGATCAAACCAATTGTCAGATAAGTTTTCACACCCGGATTGTTCACCAATTTAATAGTGCTAAGTGCATTGAATCCAGCCGTAATACCGATGGATTGAATGAAGCCCAGGACAATCGTTAACCAGCGCGTTGCTTGGTTAAGCTTACGCCGACCAACTTCCCCTTGTTTGCTCCATTCGACAAACTTAGGCACAATATCCATTTGTAACAACTGCACAACAATTTGTGCGGTGATGTAGGGCGAAACACCCATCGCGAAAAGAGAATAGTTTTCTAGTCCGCCACCACTGAATGTATTCAAGATGGACGCTAAACCAGTCGACGATATCTGTGCCAACGCCGCTGCGTTAACACCAGGAACCGTAATTGAAGCACCGAACCGATAAACAATCAACACAAACAAAGTGAAGAGAATCTTACTTCTGATATTCTTCTCTTTGAATGCATCTTTGACGGTTGTGAACATTAAATCACCTCAGTCTTGCCGCCAGCAGCTTCGATTGCCTTAGCAGCAGATGCAGAGAACTTGTTAGCCTTAACAGTCAGCTTCTTAGTAAGCTTGCCACTGCCTAAGACCTTAACACCGTTCTTGGTGTTCTTGATCATGCCTGCTTCAACCATTGCATCAGGGGTAACTTCTGCACCATCGTCAAAACGGTTCAGAGCAGCCAGGTTAACTAATGCAAAGTCCTTGTGGTTCATGCTGGTGAAACCACGCTTTGGCTTTTGCCGGTACAGAGGCATTTGGCCACCTTCGAAGCCAAGACGGGTCTTACCACGAGCCTTTTGACCCTTGGTACCACGACCAGAGGTAAAACCATGACCAGAAGAAAGGCCACGACCACGACGCAGGCGCTTAAAGCGTGAACCTGCAGAAGGCTTCAATTCATTTAACTTCATTCTTTCGCACCTCCTTATAAATATGATTACTTAACTTCTTCAACAGAAACTAAGTGGGCAACCTTGAAGATTGCTCCCCGAGTAGCAGCGTTGTCTGGGAGAATGTTGGAGCTGTGCAGCTTGCCAAGTCCCAGTGCCTTAACCGTGCGACGCTGAGTTGGTTCACGGTGGGCAACACTGTGGATTAAAGTAACTTTAACTTTAGCCATGATGAGTCCTCCTATTATTCAGCCAGGTGGTCAACAGAAACGCCACGCAGCTTAGAAACCGTTTCAGCGTCCTTCAATTGCTTCAGGCCTTCGAACGTTGCCCGGATCACATTGATTGGGGTGTTGGAGCCCAGACGCTTAGAAGTAATGTCGGCGATACCAGCTAATTCCATGACGTTACGTACCGCACCACCGGCAGTAACCCCAGAACCTTCAACGGCTGGCTTGAGCATAATCTTACCACCGCCGTAAACGCCGATTACTTCATGAGGGATCGTCGTGCCAACGATAGGAACCTTGATCAAGTTCTTCTTGGCAGCAGCTGAAGCCTTACGAATAGCTTCGGGAACTTCTTGAGCCTTACCAGTTCCGAAGCCCACATGACCTTTGTGATCACCGGCAACAACTAATGCGGCAAAACGCATACGACGACCACCCTTAACAACCTTGGTAATCCGGTTGATTGATACAACTTGGTCGTCCAGATCCAGTTTAGCTGGGTCAATGTAAGTTGATGATGCCATTACGGGTTATTCCTCCTTCTATTAGAATTCCAGTCCGTTTTCACGAGCAGCTTCAGCCAGGGCTTGTACACGGCCATGGTACAGGTAACCACCACGGTCGAAGACTACAGCAGAAATGCCCTTGTCGTTAGCACGCTTTGCAACCAAAGCACCAACGCTAGCAGCCTTTTCGGTCTTCGTCTTGCCACTAACTTCACTGTCTAAAGTTGAGGCACTTGCGAGCGTCACACCCTTTACGTCATCAATTACTTGAGCGTAAATGTTTTTGTTTGAACGGTAAACACTTAAACGTGGGCGCTCTGCAGTACCAGAGATCTTACCGCGCACGCGACGATGACGACGCAGGCGGATTTTATTCTTGTCTGGTTTTGAAATCACAACTGTCACCTCTATATATTATTGTTATTCATGCTATTAATTTAGCATTACTTACCAGTCTTACCTTCCTTACGGATAATGTGTTCGTTTTCGTAACGAATACCCTTACCCTTGTAAGGTTCTGGGGCACGAACGGAACGGATGTCCGCTGCGTAGTTACCCAGGTTTTCCTTGTTAATACTACTCAGTTCAATGGTAGTGTTGTTAGGAACCTTTACTTCAATATCTTCCGGAACCGGAACTTCAACAGGGTTGGAGTAACCGACAGTCAGGACTAAGGTCTTACCCTTGAGTTGTGCACGGTAACCAACACCGACCAGCTTCAAGGTCTTGGAGTAACCATTTACAACACCGTTAACCATGTTGTTAACGTTAGCACGGGTAGTACCGTGAAGTGAACGCAGACGGTTGTCATTGCCGTCACGGTCAAACTTAACAACGTTGTCCTTAACAGTCATGGAAATCAATGGAGAGATTTCACGACTCAGAGTACCCTTAGGACCCTTAACAGTTACAACGTTACCCTTCTGGGATACTTCAACGCCCTTAGGCAAATCGATTTCCTTGTAACCAATACGACTCATTCTTACACCTCCTATCGATTATTCTTATTACCAAACGTAAGCGATAACTTCGCCGCCGACCTTCTTGGCACGAGCAACCTTGTCAGTAACCACACCATTGGAGGTGGAGATAATGGCAATACCCAAACCATTCAGGACCTTTGGCACAGCATCAGCCTTGACGTATGAACGAAGACCTGGCTTGGAAATCCGCTTCAATCCGGAAATAACCCGTTCGCCGTTCTGTCCGTACTTCAAGAACACACGAATGATGCCCTGCTTGTTGTCATCTACGTATTCAACATCGCGAATGAAACCTTCTTGCTTCAAGATTTCAGCAATGTCTTTCTTCATCTTTGATGCAGGTGCTTCAACTGAATCGTGGTGTGCCATGTTGGCATTCCGGATCCGAGTTAAGAAATCTGCAATTGGATCACTCATAGACATCGATGTTTTCCTCCTTTTGTCGTTTTTGTTTACCAACTAGCCTTCTTCATGCCAGGAATCTTACCTTCATGAGCAAGTTGCCGTAAGCAAAGACGGCACAGGTGGAATTTACGGTAAACAGAGTGCGGACGGCCACAACGTTCACAACGCGTGTAAGCTTGGGTTGAGAACTTGGCTGGACGCTTGCTCTTAGCGATTAATGATTTTTTAGCCAATTTTGTAACCTCCTATATTACTTTGCGAATGGCATTCCTAATTGAGCCAACAGTTCGTGAGCTTCTTCGTCACTTTGAGCAGTGGTGACAATCACAATGTCCAAGCCACGAACACGCTTAACCAGGTCATAATCAATTTCAGGGAAGATTAATTGTTCACGTACACCTAAAGTGTAGTTACCACGGCCATCAAATGACTTGTTTGAGACACCGTGGAAGTCACGAACACGTGGCAGTGAAACATTAATCAACTTGTCTAAGAATTCGTACATCCGAGTACCACGCAGGGTAACCTTAGCACCAATCTTCATACCTTCACGAAGACGGAAGCCGGCGATTGACTTCTTGGCCTTAGTAACCAATGGCTTTTGACCAGAAATCAAACCAAGTTCTTCAACGGCTTCGTCGAGGTTCTTTGAATTGGTAGTAGCATCACCAACACCCATGTTTAGAACGATCTTGTCGATCTTAGGTGCAGCCATTACTGAAGAGTAGTTGAACTTTTCAATCAAGGATGGGCGAACTTCTTTTTCGTATTTAGCCTTTAAACGGTTTTCCATGAGTAATGTTTTCCTCCTTTCCACAGTGATTAGTCAATTTGCTTGCCGGATTTCTTAGCAACCCGAACCTTCTTGCCATCAACAACCTTGAAGCTAACCTTGGTTGGTTCATTGGTTGATGGGTCGATCAGCATAACGTTAGAAGCCTGAATTGGTGCTTCAGCATCAACGATACCGCCATTAGGGTTAGCATTGTTAGGCTTCTGGTGTTTCTTAATCTTGTTGATTCCTTCAACGATTACACGGTTTTGCTTGGCAAAGGTCTTCTTGATAGTTCCTTCTTTACCCTTGTCCTTACCGGTAATGACGCGAACCTTGTCACCTGTCTTTAAAAACATGTGCGTGTGCACCTCCTTATTTTCGGTATCCTTACAGAACTTCTGGGGCCAGAGAAACGATCTTCATGAAGTCGTCTCCACGTAACTCACGAGCGATTGGGCCAAAAATACGGGTACCCTTTGGGCTCTTATCATTGTTGATCAGAACTGCGGCGTTTTCGTCAAACTTGATGTAAGAACCATCCTTACGGTGCAGACCATGCTTAGTCCGTACGACAACGGCCTTTACAACGTCACCCTTTTTGACAACGCCACCTGGTGTTGCTTGTTTTACAGTAGCAACAATAATGTCACCAATATTACCGGTCTTTACTCGGGAACCGCCTAAAATCTTGATTACCAAGAGTTCACGGGCGCCTGAGTTATCAGCGACCTTCAACCGACTTTCTTGTTGAATCACGGTTAGTGTCCTCCTTCCGCTATTAAATAAGTTAGAATACGAATTTCATGATCTAATCGGCTTACAGCTTAACAGCCTTCTTGACGATCTTAACTAAACGGAAACGCTTCTTTGCAGAAAGCGGCCGCGTTTCCATAATCTGAACAGTGTCGCCAGTGTGCGCTTCGTTGTTTTCGTCATGAACATAGAACTTCTTCGAGTACTTTACCCGCTTACCGTAAATCGGTGCAGGTTTGTAAGTGTCAACAGATACAACGATCGTCTTGTCCATCTTGTCGGAAACCACGTTGCCACGGTAAACCTTGCGTGAATTACGTTCGTCACTCATGCGCTAATCCTCCTTTTCGTATTCTTTACTTGTTTAATTCTTGTTGGCGAAGAACTGTCTTAACCCGTGCAATGTTCTTGCGAACGTCTTTAAGGCTTGCAGTGTTTTCCAACTGGCCGGTTGCTAATTGGAAACGTAAGTTAAACAATTGTTCCTTCAATTCCTTCTCACGGCTAAGCAATTGATCAGTGGTTAACCCATTCAGTTCTTGTACGTAATCTTTACTCTTCATGAGATTGTCCACCTACTTCCTCACGTTTGATAATCTTGGTGCGAACTGGCATCTTGGTACCGGCAAGGCGAAGAGCTTCATGTGCAACTTCTTCAGGAACACCTGCAACTTCAAACAGAACCTTACCGCGCTTTACAGGTGCAACCCAACCTTCAGGAGCACCCTTACCATTACCCATACGAACACCAACACCTTTGCTAGTGTAAGACAGGTGCGGGAAGATCTTGATCCATACTTTACCACCACGCCGCATGTGACGAGTGATCGCAATACGACCAGCTTCAATTTGCCGGTTGGTGATCCAGTGAGAATCAAGTGCTTGCAGTCCGTAGTCACCAAAAGTGACGGTCTTGCCACCCTTAGCTTCACCACGTAAGTGACCACGTTGAACCTTACGGTGTTTTACTCGCTTTGGTACTAGCATGTTTTACTTCCCTCCTTTAGTATTGTTCTGGCTTTCGCCCTTCTTTGTTGGCAGAATTTCACCACGGTAGATCCAGGTCTTAATACCTAAAGCACCGTAAGTAGTCCGTGCTTCATCCCATGAGTAGTCGATGTCCGCACGCAGAGTATGCAACGGAACAGTACCATCAGAGTATGATTCAACACGAGACATGTCTGCACCATTCAGACGCCCGGCAACCTGGATCTTAACACCCTTGGCACCTGCACGCATAACACGCTGCATAGCACCACGCATAGCACGACGGAATGCAATCCGGTTTTCCAGTTGTTGTGCAACATTTTCACCAACCAGGTGTGCATCTAAGTCAGGCTTCTTGATTTCCACAACGTTAATGTGGACACGCTTGCCAGTTAATTTGTTCAATTCAAGACGAAGTGCTTCAACTTCTGAACCACCTTTACCGATTACCATCCCAGGACGAGCGGTATGGATTGAAACGTTGACACGATTTGCGGCACGTTCAATTTCGATGGTTGAAACAGAGGCATCAGCAAGTCGCTTTTCGATGTAAGCACGGATCCGAAGGTCTTCGTTCAGGTATTCGGCATAGTGTGCCTTGTCGGCGTACCACTTAGCACTCCATGGACGAATGACACCAACACGGAATCCATTAGGATTAATCTTTTGACCCACTATTCATTCCTCCTATTTTTCTGTAACAACCACTGTGATGTGACTGGTCCGCTTGTTGATTGGAGAACTCGAACCCTTAGCACGAGGACGGAACCGCTTCAGGGTTGGGCCTTCGTTAGCAAAGCATTCTGAAACAACCAATGAAGCACGATCCAAATCAAAGTTGTTCTCAGCGTTTGCGACAGCAGATTTTAAAACTTTTTCGACATCTGAAGCTGCACCATTAGGAGTGAACTTCAGAATAGCAAATGCTTCAGCAACGCTCTTGTTCCGGATAGTGTCCAGCACTAAGCGAACCTTCCGGGATGATACACGGACCATCTTGGCAGTTGCCTTAGCTGAAGTAACGTTTTCAGCCATTATTCAATTCCCTCCTTAATTATTTAGCCTTAGTTGCCTTGTCATCCTTAGCGTGACCATGGAAAGTCCGAGTTGGCACGAATTCACCAAGCTTGTGACCTACCATATCTTCTTGGATGTAAACTGGTACGTGCTTCCGACCATCATAAACGGCGAAAGTGTAACCAATGAAACTTGGGAAGATAGTGGAACGACGTGACCAGGTCTTGATAACGGTCTTCTTGTCGTTACCTTCTTGGGCCTTAACCTTCTTCAGTAATGAAGCGTCTGCAAAAGGTCCCTTTTTCAAACTACGAGCCATTAATGTACCTCCTCTCGGGTATAACTATTGATTTTTTTAATTAACGAGTGTGAGGACCACGCTTGTGATCACGCACAATGAACTTGTTGGAACGAGCCTTGTGTGAACGAGTCTTCTTACCAACAGTCTTCTTGCCCCATGGAGATAATGGTGATGGAAGACCAACAGGTTGCTTACCTTCACCACCACCATGAGGGTGGTCGTTAGGGTTCATAACAGAACCACGAACGTGTGGACGTTGACCAGCGTAACGGGTACGACCAGCCTTACCCTTAACTAACAGGGCACGTTCTTCGTTACCGATAGAACCAACAGTTGCCCGACAGGTTGCAAGCACCATCCGAACTTCACCAGATGACAGGCGAACCAGGACGTACTTTTCTTCCTTACCTAACAGTTGAGCTGAAGTACCAGCAGAACGGGTCAATTGACCACCCTTGCCTGGCTTCAATTCAATGTTGTGAATAACAGTACCAACTGGAATGTTCTTCAGTGGCAGAGCATTACCAACTTTGATATCTGCGTCTGGGCCAGATTGAACGGTCATACCAACCTTTAAGCCCTTAGGTGCAAGGATGTATGACTTAACACCGTCAGCGTAAACCAGTAAAGCAATGTTAGCAGTACGGTTAGGATCGTATTCGATAGCCTTAACAGTTGCTGGAACATTGTCCTTGTTCCGCTTGAAGTCGATAATCCGGTATTGACGCTTAGTACCACCACCACGGTGACGAACAGTCATTTTACCTTGGCTGTTACGGCCAGCGGTGTGCTTCAATGGAGCCAGTAAGGACTTTTCCGGCTTCGTCTTCGTGATAGCTTCGAAGTCGTAGCCGTTCATGTTACGGCGTCCATTAGTGGTACCTTTGTATTTGCGAATTCCCACTTTTGTTTCCTCCTAACTTTAAAGTTTATTTGTTGTTGTCATCACTGAACAACTTGATTTCGTCGGAGTCAGCAGAAAGCTGGACAATAGCCTTACGACGGCGCTTAGTGTAACCAACGTAACGACCTTGACGCTTTTGCTTACCCTTAATGTTCATGATGTTAACCTTGACCACCTTAACACCGAAGATTTCTTCAACGGCGTTCTTAACTTGGGTCTTGGTTGCGCGTAAATCAACATCGAACGTGTAACGCTTGCTGTCCATCGCTGCAGTAGATGCCTCAGTGATGACAGGACGTAAAATGATGTCGCGTGCTTCCATTATCCGAGCACCTCCTCTACTTGAGAAAGAGCTGACTTGGTAATGACGATCTTCTGTGCATCAACGACGTTTAAGATGTTGACACCGTTTGGAGTAACTACAGTCGTGTTTGCTAAGTTGCGAGCAGACAATGCAGCATTCTTGTCATCGTCAGTTACCACGATCAACACTTTTTCGTTGACCTTCAAGTTGTTCAAAACACCAGCAAATTCCTTGGTCTTTGGAGCATCAAAACTGATGTTGTCAACAACCACGAAGCTCTTGTCAGCAACCTTTTGTGAAAGAGCTGACTTAATAGCTAATTGACGAACCTTGCGTGGCAGACGGTAATTGTAGGAACGTGGATTTGGTCCGAAGACGATCCCACCACCACGGAATTGTGGAGCACGGATAGAACCTTGACGAGCACGGCCAGTACCCTTTTGACGCCATGGCTTCTTGCCACCGCCGGAAACAGCGGAACGGTTCTTAACTGCGTGAGTACCTTGGCGAAGTGAAGCACGTTGACGAATAATGGCTTCGTATTCAGCGTTTTCGTTGGCTTCAACACCGAAGATAGCATCGTTCAGATCGATAGTGCCGTTTTGGCTGCCATCTTGTTTAAATAATGCGACGCTTGTCATGTTTTACTTCCTCCTTTCTTTATTTGTTGTGTTGTTTGCTAAGACTCTTCTTGGTGTTAGCCTTAACAGAATTCTTGATCTTAACAAAGGACTTGTTTGCACCAGGTACATTACCCTTGATCAACAGAACGTTGTTGTCAGTGTCTACCCGTACAACTTGCAGGTGCTGCATGGTACGAGTGTTGCCACCCATACGTCCTGGAAGTGGCTTGCCCTTGAAGACGTGGTTAATGATGGCACCCAGAGAACCTGGACGACGGTGATAACGAGAACCGTGTGCCATAGGACCACGAGATTGGTTGTCCTTGTGGATGTTACCTTGGAAACCATGACCTTTGGTGATACCAGTTACATCAACTGTTTCACCTTCAGTGAAGATATCCGCTTTAACTTCGTCTCCAACTTTAATGTCGTCTCCTAATTCAGCATCGCGGATTTCACCGATGAAGCGCTTAGGAGCCGTCTTTGCTTTTGCTGCATGACCTTGTTCAGGCTTGTTGCTCAAGAATTCGCGCTTGTCTTCGTAGCCAAGCTGAACGGCATTGTAACCATCGTTTTCAACGGTCTTAATCTGCATAACCACGTTTGGGGTTACATCGATTACAGTAACTGGAACCAGTTCGCCGTTGTCAGTGAAGACTTGAGTCATACCGACTTTTTTACCTAAGATTCCTTTGGTCATGAGTACACCTCCAATTTAATTTGATTTTTTATAGTAGATTAAAGCTTAATTTCAATGTCAACACCAGATGGCAGGTCAAGCTTGATTAATGAGTCAACCGTCTTTGGCGTAGGATCAACAATATCGATCAAACGCTTGTGAGTGCGCATTTCGAATTGTTCCCGTGACTTCTTGAACTTGTGTGGTGAACGGATAACCGTGTACAAAGTACGTTCAGTTGGTAACGGGATTGGGCCTGAAATCTGAGCACCGGTACGCTTTGCAGTTTCAACAATCTTGTCTGCTGATTCGTCCAAAACGCGGTGTTCGTAAGCCTTTAAACGAATACGAATCTTTTGTTTTGCCATTGTATTCCCTCCTTCGTCGAATTTAAAATTTGACTAGCTCCATGGAAATTACCGCCACATCCTGTGGCAAAGCGGCCGGGTGTGTCGCAACCTTCCACTTCAACGCCTCATGCCCAAGTCAGATGATAGGGGCATACTTATCCCCTGTCAAAATTCAAGCACTTAACTATCATACATAAGAATTGCCTTCGCTTCAAGGGTTTTATGGGATTTATTTCAATGTATCGCTTACATTTTGATTACAAAAAATAATTGCATTTTTTTATTCAGCAAAAACTTTGGTAATTTCTTTTTATTTGCTAGATCCGCCACTATTTTAATGAAGAAATCGGCAAATAACTAGTAAAAGCTAACCACAACGAAAACAAAAAAGTACCAGCAGCTCACTGCTTCTGCTGGTACCTAGTTTGATTTCTTGGATCAATTACTTGCTATTATTTTGAAATTATTTTGCAATTACTTTTGCTCAGCGGCCACCTTCTTAGCATGTTCATCGTTGTAAAGCTTGTTGTCGTAAGCCTTCATAAATGGATACCAGATCACAAAGGCCAAGACAACGTTGATGACAGCCAGGATTGCGGCCTTCCAGTCACCACCAGTACCAATGAAGGCACCGGCACCAACTGGTGATGGCCATGGCATTTGGGCAATGATTTTATGAACAATATCAAATTTGATGGCGAAGTAAGTCGTCGAAGCCGTGACCATTGGTGCAAAGATAAATGGAATCAACAGATACGGGTTATAAACAATTGGCGCACCAAAGATGATTGGTTCGTTGATGTTGAAGAATGCTGGAACAAGTGCGGTCCGAGACAGAACCTTTAGTTGTGAAGAACGAGCCCGTAAAGTCATCCAAATGACAATCCCTAGCGTTGCACCAGAACCACCGATGATAACGAACATGTTGTTGAATTCACCGGCAAAGATGTGGTGTGCACCTTTGAAGTTTTCAGCGAAATTGTTCATCAGGATTGGGTTGATGAAGGCTGAAACGATGTTGGCACCATGAATTCCCATGAACCAGAGGCCGTGGATGGTAAATTCGATGACCAGGATCCCTAGCCAAGTATCGGTCAAGTTGCCGACAAATGAGAATGGTAAGGAGATGACATCAAAGACATCCGTGCCACAGGCAATCAGGACGCCTTCCAAAATCATGACCACAAAGCCAATTAAGAAGCCTGGAATCAAAGCCGTAAAGGCGGCTGCAACCCCAGCTGGCACTTCCTTAGGCATCTTGATGACCCAATTCTTCTTGACGGCTAATTCGTAGATCTTGACGGCAATGACCGCCATGATGATCCCAACGAAGATCCCGCCAGTACCTAGCCGATCCAGGCCTGAGTCGGTGATGTGGAAGCCGCGCATAACGTGGGTCCCATCCGTCAGCTTAGTGTTCAAAGCGACCATCTTACCATGCTTGGTCACAATCTGGATGAGGGTCATGAAGAAGGCGAAGACGGACAGCAGCGCACCGTTGATTGGTGACATGTTGACCTTGTCTTCGGTCGAAATAATCCGTGTGTATTCATACCCCAATACAATGTTGAAGTACAAAGCCAGCGCACCCATCGTTGCATAGTTAACGCTCATGTACAGTGGCGTAATCTTAACAAAGGTTGCGTTCCAGAAACTAGCAGTAGCCGGAAATGCCATTGGAATAACATTCAGGACTAACATCATCGACCCGACAATCGTAAACGGAATTGATGCTAACCCAGCCGCCATGATCGCACGAACAAAGCGGAAATTGGCCATCTTTCCCATTGGGCCGAGCAAGTGCTCATTGAGCCAATTATCAAATTTATTCCCCATAATTTACAATCTCCCTATTACGAGCTAATTAATCTTGATTAGTGAACTTTTCATAAACATTAATAATTTCTTCAGCTAGATCAATATACGTAATGGCAGTCATCAAATGATCTTGGGCATGCACAACTAATAACGTTAATTGCACATGGTTACCGCGTGCCTCTTGTGTCAGCATTCCTGTCTGTGTATTGTGTGCTTCAACCAAAGCCTCATTAGCTGCTTTGATCTTCTTATGTGCAGTATCGAAGTCGCCCTTCTTAGCCGCTTCAATTCCTTCTTTAGCAAATGCCCGGGCATTACCAGCATTCATAATCAACGACATCGTTTGCTGCATGGACAACTCATTGGTCTTTTTAGTTTGCTGCGCTGCGTTGTTCACAATGTCAGCAGTTTTGCTTGCATTTACTTTTGGATCCTTATCCATCATCAAGTCTCCTTTATTGTGGTCAAAAGTTACTTAGCAAGTTTGAGTCCTTGCTGTAAGACCTTTTCACCATCCATCATTCCATAAGCCTGCATGTCGATTACGGCGACTGGAATTTGCTTATCTGCAACCTTCTTCTTGAAAGAATCGAGCATGTAACGAACTTGTGGACCAAGCAGAATTACTGACACATCATTTTCTGCCAACTTGTCATCCGCTTCAGCTACTGGGCAGGCAAAGATGTTAACTTCAACCCCATCCTTCTTCGCTGCATCCTGCATCCGTGCAACGAGCATACTGGTACTCATTCCCGCTGCACAACATAACATCATAGTTTTTTCAGCCATATTAACGCCCCCATGAATTCCATCAGTTATAATGAAATAGTGTAAAAATTCTTGAAATTGATGTAATCGCTTTCAACTACATTCTTACTGTAACTCATTGGTACCAATTTTGCAAGTACCATTGAATATAATTCATCGGTTCAAGAAATGCGGAGAAATCAACATTTATGCCAAAATATATGCAAGTTGCACAGCAAATTACTAATCAAATTTTGCAAAAAGAATTTGTCAAACAACTACCAAGTGAAAATGAATTGATCGAGCAGTATGAGGTCAGCCGGAATACCATCCGCAACGCAATCAACGTTTTAGCCAGTCAAGGACTCATCCGGCGGGTTCAAGGTAGCGGCTACTACATCAATCAACACATCCTGCGCTCCACTGATTTGCTCATGATGGGAGCCAAAAACGGGATTAAGCCGGAGAAGTTCCGCAAAGACTCCCTAAAAAACGACATCAATTCAAACAGTCGCGTCAACTCCAAGGTGGTCCACCTTGATGACACCACTGCCAAGGGTGAAGTGGCCGCAATGCTGGAGTGTGACGAAAGCACGCCGATTTACTACTGTGAACGGGTACGGTTTTTGAATGGCAACCTCCTTTGTCTGGAAAAGGCCTACTATTTGAAAGAATTCGTGCCGTTCTTAAATGAAGACATTTGTAAAAAATCCATTTTTGACTTCATCAAGAAGCAGTACAACATTGAAACGGAATCCGCTGATGACTTCATTAAGCTGGTCACCATTAGCAAAGAGGACGCCAAATTAGTGGACAAAGAAGCTGGAGCACCGGCCATTAACATCCGCGAAATTAATTATTTGAAGAACAACCGTCCATTTAACTGCTCGAGTATCAATTACTTCGACGAAAATTTAACTTTCTACTACCATCTCGACACATTAATCAGCCATTAAGATCACCACAAAAAAATTCGGTGAGTTTTCAAATTGAAAGCTCACCGATTTTTTGTTTTAGTACTTAAATATCAACCCTAGTTCGACAGGTTAATGACTTGTTGTTTTCTTCTGATAACGCATGATAGTGAGATAATAACGGTCCTCATCCTTGGCAATCTTGACCGCCCGCTGCAAGGCAAAGCCAGCTAACAGAATGCCAACCAATAAAATCGTCAGTAGATACTCGTCCCCATTTTGGTTCAGAAATGGGTAGAGTTGTCTGAATAGCGGGGTGAAATAGCAAAACGAGAAAGCTACGTTAGCCAGAGTTTGGATTAGGTAATAGAGCTCAGTTTTGCGGATTGTATTCTGACTGTTATGAAACTTCTCCTTCTGCTCCCAGATGGCCGGGCCGCTCAAGATCAGCAAAAGCAATGGCACTACTGCCACCAGGCTCTTGCCCATACTTAAGGTGATCAACCACCAAAAGTTGGCAAAGAAGAAGACCGCAGTGATATAGCGAATGGCCAGATAACGGTTGTAGTAGATGTCCTTTTTTTGCCATTCCTTTTCTCTTTGACTAACGTGCATTGCTGCCATCCCCTTTACTTGCTTTGCAGATCAGCACCGTTGCTTTTGATGACGTTCTTGTACCAGTAGAATGAGTCTTTGCGTGAACGCTTCAAAGTCCCATTACCCTGGTCATCCTTGTCAACGTAGATAAAGCCGTACCGCTTGGACATCTGGCCAGTCCCGGCAGAAACAAGGTCGATGCAGCCCCATGGAGTGTAGCCCATCAAGTCAACCCCATCTAAAGCAACCGCCTTTTCCATTTCAGAAATGTGGCTCTGCAGGTACTTGATCCGATAGTCGTCATGGATGCTACCGTCAGCTTCAACCTTGTCGCGAGCACCCATCCCGTTTTCAACGATGAATAACGGCTTGTGATAACGGTCGGTCAGCCAGTTTAAGGCATAACGCAAGCCTTCAGGGTCAATTGACCAGTCCCACTGGGTCTTCGGCAGATACTTGTTATCAACCACCGCTGCATCGAGGTCGGTCAAGTGGTCGGCGTCGACCTTCTTTGCCGAAACCGTCATTGATTCATAGTAAGAGAAGCCGACATAGTCAACGGTGCCCTCACGCAAAATCTGCCGGTCCTCTGCGGTAATGTCTGGCCGGTAGCCCTTTTGCTTAAGGTAGGCTTCAACCTCCTTTGGATAAACACCATTGACGTGCACATCGCTGAACCAGTAACGCCGCTGGGCAACCCGCTGAGCCAACAAGGTGTCGTCTGGATCACAGGTTGCCGGATAAACGGAAGCAAAGTTGACCATGCAACCGATCTTCATCTTCGGGTTGATTTGGTGAGCAATCTTAACGGCCAGTGCTGAAGCCACCAGTTCATAGTGGGCAGCCTGGTACATCGCTGCTTCACGATTCTGCCCCTTCTTGAAGAGGATTCCGGAATTGGTGGCCATCAAGAAGGCATTATTAAATGCTGATTGGTTGTCAATTTCGTTAAACGTCATCCAGTACTTAACCTTGTGCTGGTAACGTTTGAAGACGACGCGAGCATAGCGGGTGAAGAAATCGATTGTCTTCCGCGACTGCCAGCCGCCATACTTCTTGACCAAGTGCCATGGCATTTCAAAGTGGTGCAGAGTGATCACTGGTTCAATCCCATACTTATGGCATTCATCAAATAGGTCATCGTAAAACTTTAATCCTGCTTCATTTGGTTCTGCATCATCGCCGTTCGGGAAGATCCGCGTCCAAGCGATGGATGTCCGGAAGCACTTGAAGCCCATCTCGGCCATCAACTTAATATCTTCTTTGTAGTGATGATAGAAATCAATGGCCTCATGGTTCGGGTAGTTTTCACCCTTTAAGACACCATCAGTGATTTTACGTGGCACCCCGTTGGCACCGGCCGTCATCACATCCGCAACTGATGGACCCTTGCCATCAACATTCCAAGCACCTTCAACTTGGTGAGCAGCAACGGCACCGCCCCACAGAAAGCCTTTTGGCATTTTTGCTTCAAACATTATCTTGACCTCACTTTGTTAATTACACTTTCTAGAAACCGTTTACACCACTAAGTTTAATTTGTTGGTATAAATTAGTCAAGTTCCAATAAATAATGATTACTGCAGAAAAAATATACCCCAAGGCCAAGCGTCTTGGGGTACATTTTTGTCTATTGATGATTCTGACTTTCCCGCGTTTTCGTATCATTCAGCAAAAAGTCACGCATGTATTGCTGTCGGTATTGGGTCGGTGTCTGCCCAATGTGCTTCTTGAACACCCGCAGGAAGTATTTCTCGTCATTAAAGTAGGACCGGTCGGCAATCACCTTCAGCGGCAAGTTGGATTGCAGCAAAAGGCCACAGGCGATCTCCAGTTTCTTATGCACAATCAAGTTAGAGGCCGTCATGCCCGTTTCCGCTTTGATTAAGCGGCTGATGTAGCGGTAATTCATTTGAAAATGGTCGGCCAGTGACTTGACCGTCGTCTTTTCATCCAAATTTTGATTTAGCCAATCAATAATTTCTAAGGCTCTCGGATTCGACCTGGTCAGATTATGCAGGCTGGCAATAAAGTCGTTGGTGATTTTCAGCATCAAACTCGTGATGACATAGGAAGGAAGAGCATCCGAGTAGTAATTTCCCTTGATTACTAGCAAAGCATTCAGGCAATCGGTGTTAATCCCACTGAAATCACGCAACTGGTACTGCTCAGGGATAATCACATTGTTCACCAATTGACTCAGCTTTTTGCGGTTAGCCAGATCGGTTTTCACCTGCTTGACGTCAACCAATGAGCGATCATCTTTCGGCAGAAACTGGAACCAGTAAAAATCAGCTTGATTCGTCTGACTGACCACCTGCAGTTCTTGGTGCGGGCCAATCACAATACAAGTGCCCTTTTTCATCCGCCGCACCCGTTGATCAACCACCAATTGGCATTGGCCACGAGAACAAATGAACAGTTCGTACGCCTTCACCGGTTCGTTATTGACGTAGTTTTGGCTCTCCCTGACGATTTTCTTGCCAGAGGCATAGTGGTGGAAGGGACAGTCACTATTAAACAAGAAAACTCGATGGTTACTTTTGTCCACTTCCATGATGGGTCACCTCACAATTCGTTCACCTATTTTTACATTCTATGAATAAATCATTTACCAAGGCATAAAGTGTCAAAAAATACACACCTTTTTAGCCATTAAAGCGGTTACAGCCAGCCTAGCAAAGTCATATAACAATAAGTGTTAGTTGGTCATTGCAATTAACTTCATTATAACAGTTCATAAAAATCTTAGAGGAGATGTTTCTCATGGCTGTAATGGAAAAAAGGAATAATGGATTATATTGGGAGCACGCTGGTGAGCAATTGCTGATCCAATCATGGGGTAAGGATTCTCTGCGTGTCAGAGTAACGAAGAAGAATGACTTCACGCCTAACCAAGACTGGGCATTGGCGTATTCCAAGGATCAGGCTGGTCAACCCAACGAGATCAACATTGATCAAGATCAGAATCAATGCCAGATCAAGAATGGCAATATTACTGCTAAAATCAATGAATTTGGTTGGCTGACCATCACGAACGCCAGCGGCAAAGTACTGTTGGAAGAACGCTGGCAGGTTAAGCCTGGTGGTAAGAAGACCAGTCCGCTGGGAATTCCAGGCCGGGAATTGAAGCCAATCATCGGCGGCGATTATTCAGCAACCATGCGTTTTGAAGCCTTCGATGGCGAAAAGATTTATGGTATGGGCCAACGTCAAGAAAAGCAATTGAACTACAAGGGCTGCATTCTTGAATTAGCTCAGCGTAACACCCAAGCAACCGTACCATTCGTTCTTTCTAACCGTGGTTACGGCTTCTTATGGAATAACCCTGCTATTGGTCAAGTTACCTTTGCCAACAATGAAACAAAATGGGAAGCTAAGGATACCGATCAGCTGGACTTCTGGGTCACCGCAGCCGATACACCATCCGAGATCGTTGAAAACTACACTAACGCAACGGGTAAGGTTCCAATGCTGCCACAGTTTGCTAGTGGTTTCTGGCAGTGCAAATTGCGTTACAAGACCCAGGACGAACTGCTCAAGGTTGCTCATGAATACAAGGACAAGGGCCTGCCGATCAATGTCATCGTAATCGACTTCTTCCACTGGCCAAAACAAGGTGAATGGAAGTTTGACCCTAAGTATTGGCCAGATCCAAAGGGCATGGTTGACGAATTGAAGAAGATGGGCATCAAACTGATGGTTTCCATCTGGCCAACCGTCGACGTTAACAGCGAAAATTATGACGAAATGAACGACAAGGGCTACCTGGTCAGAGCCGAAAGAATGTACCAAGATTCCTACCACTTCATGGGTAATGAAACCTTCTTCGACGCAACCAATCCTGGTGCCCGGAAGTTCATCTGGGACAAGGTCAAGCAGCACTATTACGACAACGGTGTACGCATGTTCTGGCTCGACGAAGCAGAACCAGAATACGGCTTCATGTACGACTTCGACCACTTCCGTTACTTCCAAGGTCCTGCTCTGAAGCTCAGCAACATCTACCCACTGGACTATGCCAAGGCCTTTTATGAAGGACAAAAGGCAGCCGGTCAGAAAGAAATTGTCAACCTGGTTCGCTGTGTTTGGTCCGGTAGTCAAAAGTACGGTGTCGTTCTGTGGTCCGGTGATGTCCACTCCACCTTCGAATCACTGCAGAAACAAGTATGTGCCGGTCTGAATGCCGGCCTGTCCGGGATTTCTTGGTGGACGACTGATATCGGTGGCTTCACTGGCGGTAACGTTCACGACCCAAAGTTCCATGAATTGCTGACGCGGTGGTTCCAGTTTGGTACCTTCTGCCCAATCATGCGTTTGCACGGCTTCCGTGAACCAGCTGAACAGACAATTGAACACGCCGACCGGATGTTTAACAAGCCATTCGGCAGCGGTGCCTTCAACGAAATTTACAAGTACCCGAAAGCCACTTACCAGATTCTGCGCAAGTACCTGTTCATGCGTGAAGCCATCCGTCCTTACGTCATGGAGCAGATGAAGAAGGCTCACGAAGACGGTACGCCAGTCATGCGGCCACTCTTCTACGACTTCCACAACGACGATCATGCATGGGACATTTCCGATGAATACATGTTTGGCCCAGATGTCTTAGTTTCACCAATTCTTCATGCCGGTCAAAGTCAGCGCGATGTCTACTTGCCAAGTGGTGCGGACTGGATCAACGTCAACGACAAGAAGACCTACCATGGTGGTCAAACCGTGACTGTTCCTTGCCCAATTGACACGATCCCACTCTTCACCCGTGCAAGTCACCCACTCAAAAGCTTGTTAGACTTCACCACCCCTGCTGAAAAGGACTAAGTGGGAGGTCGTATTTATGAGTGAGAAAAACAGTAAACAAGTTAACCTCGACGCCAACTTGCCCGACTTATCCAAATGGGTGATCTTCTCCATCACCTTTGGTTTCTTAGGCATCAACATGGGCTTTTCCTTGCAAAGTTCCCAAATGAGCCGGATCTTTCAGTCCATCGGTGCCAACCCGAACAGTCTGGGCTTCTTCTTCATCTTCCCTGGCCTAATGGGGATGATCGTCCAGCCGTTAGTTGGTAAATATTCCGACCGGACCTGGAACCGATTTGGCCGGCGGATGCCCTACCTGCTCTTTGGGGCCCCAATTGCCGCATTGGTCCTTTTGATGCTGCCATTCTCCGGTTCTCTGGGCTTTGGCTATGGCTCGATGGCGGCCATGATTTTTGCTGCCTTTGCCGTCTGCTTTATGGACCTGTTCAACAACATATGTATGCAGCCATTCCGGATGATCGTCGGTGATATGGTCAACAACAAGCAGAAGAACTTTGCTTGGTCTTTGCAGCAAATCTTCTTCAATGGTGGTGGGATCCTTGCATCACTATTGCCATTCATCTTCACCGCCTGCGGCATGCAAAACACGGCCAAAAAGGGGGTGGTTCCAAATACGGTCATCTATGCCTACGTTGTTGCTGCCGTTGTACTGTTGGTAACCAGCATGTGGACAGTCTTCAACGTCAAGGAATACGATCCAGAAACTTATGCTCGGTATCATGGCATTGATCCTAAAGCCAACAAGAAGTCGGTCAGCTTGTTCCACTTAATTAAGGTTGCCCCACGTGCATTCTGGGAACTGTGCCTGGTTCAATTCTTTAGCTGGGTCGGCATCATGTACGTGTGGACCTACACCACCGGGACGTTAGCTAAGAACGTTTGGCACACCACTAATCCGACCAGTGCTGGTTTCCAAGCCGCTGGTAACTGGTACGGTGTCCTGACTGCCATTTTAAGTATCGCCGGGATTTGCTGGGGCTTCCTATACTCCCATGCTAAGACCACCACGCGGAAGAAATGGTATGCTGCTGGTTTGATCATGGGTGGCATTGGCTTGATCATGGTATCGATGATTCATGACAAATGGCTCACCGTCGTAGCATTCATCCTCTTTGGGATCTGCTACTTCACGATCCACACATTGCCATTTACCCTGCTAACTTCTTCTTTAAATGGCCAAAATGAAGGCGCCTATATCGGTCTCTTCAACATTGGTATCTGTCTGCCACAGATTGTGGCCTCACTGATGAGCTTTATCATCTTCCCATTAGTCGGTCACAGCCAACCAATGATGATGCTGATCGCAGGCATCTCACTGCTCATTGCAGCGATTGCAGTTCGGGGTGTCCACGAAGGCGTTACCGTTAAGAATTAACAACAAATTAATTAAAGCTGTTAATGTCCAGTTTGTCTGGACACTAACAGCTTTTTTGTTTCAACAGACCACAAAAAAATCCGCCCAAGAATCTTCTTGGACGGATTTATTTATATGATCACCAATTAGTCTTCGGCGTTGCCACCGTTCTTCTTGATGATGTCTTCTTGGATGCTCTTTGGAACCTTAGCGTAGTGGTCAAAGGTCATCGTGAAGGTACCACGACCTTGGGTAGCACTCCGCAGGGTCGTAGCGTAACCAAACATTTCAGACAGCGGAACGAAGGCGTGAACCAGTTGAGAACTGCCACGTTCTTCCATCCCTTCGATGTTACCACGACGAGCAGTAACGTGACCCATAACGTCACCCAGGTTATCCTGAGGACATACGATGTCAACCTTCATAACTGGTTCCAGAATAACTGGATCAGCCTTCTTAGCGGCATTCTTCAGGGCCAGTGATGCAGCAACCTTAAATGCGGCTTCAGAGGAGTCGACTTCGTGGTAACTACCATCGTAGAGCTTTGCGTGCATGTCAACTAATGGGTAGCCGGCCAGCACACCGTTTGCCATAGCTTCCTTCAAACCTTGTTCAACGGCTGGGATGTATTCACGAGGAACAACACCACCGACAATGGCATCTTCAAATTCGAAGCCCTTGCCTTCTTCAAGTGGAGTGAATTCGATCCAAACATCACCATATTGACCTTTACCACCGGTTTGACGAACAAACTTACCTTGTGCGGAAGCTTGCTTAGTGAATGCTTCACGGTAGGAAACTTGTGGCTTACCAACAGTAACTTCGGCGTGGAATTCACGACGCAGACGTTCAACAATGATGTCCAGGTGCAGCTCACCCATCCCGGCAATCAGCGTTTCACCAGTTTCAGGGTTGGTTTCAGCCTTGAAAGTTGGGTCTTCTTCAGCCAGCTTCTGCAGACCCTTGTCCATCTTGTCTTGGTCAGCCTTAGACTTTGGTTCAACAGAAACCTGAATAACAGGGTCTGGGAAGTCCATGGATTCCAGTTGCAGTGGGTGATCTGGGTCAGTCAGGGAGTCACCAGTAGTGGTGTTCTTCAGACCAATAGCAGCGGCGATATCACCAGAGAAGACTTCTGGAATTTCGTGTTGTTGGTTAGAGTGCATTTGCAGCAGACGACCAATACGTTCACGCTTGTCCTTGGTTGCGTTCAGAACGTAAGAACCGGACTGTAATGAACCAGTGTAGACACGTAAGAAAGTCAGACGACCAACGAATGGGTCAGTAGCAATCTTAAATGCCAAGGCAGCGAATGGCTTGTCGTCACCGGCAGTCAGTTCAACTTCCTTGCCATCAGCATCGTGGGCAATAAATGGCTTAACGTCCAGTGGAGATGGCAGGTAGTCGATAACAGCATCCAACAGCATTTGGATACCCTTATCCTTGTAAGCAGAACCAGCCAATACTGGGTAGAGGTCTTCGTTCAGAGTACCCTTACGAATGGCAGCCTTGATTTCGTCAACGGAAATTTCGTCACCATCCAGGTACTTTTCCATGATGCCGTCATCGATGTCAGCCAGAGTTTCCAGCATCTCATCGTGCATCTTGTCAGCCTTGTCCTTCAAGTCGGCTGGAATATCAGTGGTGTCCCAGTGAGTACCTAACTTATCTTCGTCGTAAACGTATGCGCACATCTTAACCAGGTCAACGACACCCTGGAAGTTGTCTTCAGCACCGATTGGCAGCTGAATTGGCAGTGGGGTAACGTTCAGACGGTCCTTGATAGTCTGGACAGAGTAGTCAAAGTTGGCACCCATCTTGTCCATCTTGTTAGCAAAGATAATCCGTGGAACGTTGAAGTCGTCAGATTGACGCCAAACAGTTTCGGTTTGTGGTTCAACACCAGCTTGGGCATCCAGGATAACGATCGCACCATCAAGGACACGCAGTGCACGTTCAACTTCGACAGTGAAGTCAACGTGTCCTGGGGTATCGATAATGTTGATTCGGTGATCCTTCCAAACGGCAGTGGTGGCAGCGGACGTGATAGTGATACCACGTTCCTTTTCTTCGTCCATCCAGTCCATTTGTGAATCCCCATCGTGGGTTTCACCAATCTTGTGAATCTTACCAGTGTAGTAGAGAACCCGTTCAGTAGCGGTAGTCTTACCAGCATCGATGTGAGCAACAATACCGATGTTACGGGTCTTAGCAAGTGGATATTCACGTTTGTTAGCCATCTTTATGTATATCTCCCTTCAGATAAACTTTAATCTGCTTTTTTAGAAAAAGGGGTGACGGTTAAACTAAACTGCGTCGCCCCTTTAAAAACCAGTCAAATACTGATTTTAAGATATTACCAACGGTAGTGTGCAAATGCCCGGTTAGCTTCGGCCATCCGCAGCGTGTCTTCCTTTTTCTTGATTGATGCACCAGTGTTGTTGGATGCGTCAATGATTTCAGCAGCCAAACGCTGAACCATCGTGTGTTCACCACGAAGACGAGCGTATTGGGTCAACCAACGAAGAGCCAGCGTCCGTTGACGGTCTGGACGAACTTCGATTGGTACTTGGTAGTTAGAACCACCGATACGGCGAGCCTTAACTTCCAGAGCAGGTTGTACGTTTTCAATAGCTTGCTGGAATACTTCAACTGGGTCATTGCCAGTCTGATCTTTGATTTCGTTAAATGCTTGGTACAAGATCTTGGAAGCAGTGCCCCGCTTACCATCAAGCATCAAGTGGTTGATCATGCTGGTAACCAGCTTTGAGTTATAAATTGGGTCTGGTAAAACTTCAGGCTTTACAATATGTCCTTTACGCGGCATGTCTTAATCTCCCTTCCTGATAATTACTTCTTCTTAGGACGCTTAGCACCGTACTTGGAACGGCTCTGCATACGGCCTTCAACACCAGCGGTATCAAGAGTACCACGAATGATGTGGTAACGAACCCCTGGTAAGTCCTTAACACGGCCCCCACGAATCAGAACAACTGAGTGTTCCTGCAGGTTGTGACCGATACCTGGGATGTAAGCAGTAACTTCCATCAGGTTTGAGAGACGAACACGGGCGTACTTACGCAAAGCTGAGTTTGGCTTCTTTGGCGTCATAGTACCAACACGGGTAGCAACCCCACGCTTTTGTGGTGACGGAGTCTTAACTTCTTCCTTCTTAAAACTGTTGTAGACAAAGCCTAATGCTGGTGACTTTGACTTGCCCTTGTGGCTCTTCCGGCCGTTCTTGACCAGTTGGTTAATAGTAGGCATAATTGATCCCCTTTCTGAAATGTAAGTCCACACATCCAGGTGGTTCTTTTTAAACCATAAAAAAAGCTGGATGTTAAATTTCGTGCTATCGCTGACGCATCGTCTGCCCAACGACAGACACTATCGTTGCTCGAAAAAGCACCTTTACAAATCTAACACGCAGCTTCAAAAAAGTCAACGTAATTAATATATTCCCAGCTTTTTTACGTCCATAGATAATGAAGGACATGATATTATGACCAAACTGCTTTTACTGATGGTGCTCGGCAGCTGCTGGGCGTCTTTTTGCTGCACAATGACCTGGCGCTACCTGCTCGACCACAAGCACTACCCTCACCGGCGCTGGTCATGTTGCGATCATTGTGGCAGACGCCTGACTTGGTGGCAATTGATTCCGGTATGGAGCTTCTTGCTTTTACACGGTCACTGCAAGTATTGTCACACGCAAATTGACTACTGGTGGCCCCTGTGCGAACTACTAATGGGCATTTTATGGGGATTAGCTTTTACTCGACCCCTGCCCGAGCTAGTCATCTGCGGCGCGGTCAGTTCCGCTTGCCTAATCATCAGCACACAGGATCATTTCGACCACCGTTTTCAACCCATCTGGCTCCTCCTTTGGCCATTAATCCTGATTTTTGCCCACTGGCCACGCCATCTCTTAATCGACATGTGTCAGGTAGGCCTATTAACTTGTGGCTATTACTGTTCACGGATCGGCCATGGTGATCTGGACGCCATGATCATGTTAACCATTGTGCTGGGTAGTTTTCAAAGCAGTCTGATTATCCTAGCCGCCTGCCTTTTAGCCTTAGCCGATCCACCCTTGTACCAACACCAGCCAGTCCCCTTTATTCCTTTTTTAAGCCTGGCCTTTCTCTGCTACTTGGCCTTCCCCGCTTTCAGCTTTTGGCTCTGTTGACACTGCTTCCTCTGTGGATTCAGTTGGCACCGACTTGATTTCAACGGGGAAAATGATGACGTTGTTGGACACCAAGTTACCTATATATTGGAAAAGCAGCAAGATCCAGGCAAAGGCCAGCACAAATGCGATCAGTTCGAAAGCCGTTAACGATAAGTAGGTAAAGACTTTAAAAATCAGGTAATCGGCAGTCAAAATACCGCCAATCGTATACGACACCACAAGAAACTGGTGGGTAACATCCGGCAAGCACCATCGAACCACGATGATCATAATCAGCATGAAGTAAATCAGCCACATCGAGATCCGGTCGTGGAGCACATGATAACGCGAGTCGTTGGGGAAGATCCCAATTGCTGCCACGCAGGCCGCCAACCCATACAACAGCCAGCGCAGAATTTGAATCTCCCAGCCCGAGTAACGCTGACCCAGGTTAACAAAGAGGTAATCGATCAGCATCATCATCAATAAACCCGAGAAGATCAGGGTGATGTTGAATTGCCAATTACTATTGTTCTGGGCGGTCCCCAAGAAGCTGAAGTTGTGCTGCCACCAATTCTTCGACGAATTCGTCAGCATGGAGAAACCGACCCCACCGACAATCATAACGGTCATCAGGTTGGTAACCACCCCGGACGACAGCGTCATCGCCAAGTTAATCATCAGATAGTTGGTCAAGGCAACCGCCAACATGACCAAGACGGAGGCCGTGTAAGGGTCAAGGATCAGGCCCTTGAACAGTTGGCTGATCATCCAGAAGATGGCCATTGTGGTAAAAGTGATGATCATGCCACAGGCCACCACTAACGGGATCAGACTCCGCCAAGAGAAGTTCTTGGCTGGGCCGGTACCCTTCCGTTTCTGGTGAATGAAAGTAATGGCAAAGGTAATCGTTCCAGAAACCGCCGCCAAAATAATAGAGGCAAAGGAAATGGAATAATTACCGCTAAAAGGTACTAGGCGCATCCGCCGCTCACTAACCGCAAAGAGGAAGACGATTGCGGAAATGATGGCCAAGACGCCATACCACCAGAATTTAATCTGGGGCACCATGTCGGATACATTGCTGGGCCGGACCACGACTTGACGGTGGCTGATCCACATCGAATAGTCGGTCTTGTCGAGTCCTAATTTTTTGGCCGCATCTGCTGGCACTTCCAAACGATACTTTTTCATCAAATCACTTCCTCTTTAAACTTCATTAGACTAGCACTTCTGTCACCCAAATAACAAGTCTTGGCCTGAAACAAATTCAACAACTGGTGGCAAAATAAAACGGCCATTAACCAGTATCGGTTAACAGCCGTTGTTTATCTAATTAATGAAAGATTAGTGCTTATCCTGATCCTTCATTTGTTCTTCCATTTCGCGAATTGACGAGTTAGGCAGTGAGGTCACAGCGCCATCGGCAGTCGCACCAACTGAAGCTTCCTTCGGCTTGATGTGACGGTAAGTGGACATCCCAGTACCAGCTGGAATGATCTTCCCGATGATGACGTTTTCCTTCAAACCAACCAGTGGGTCTTCCTTGCCACGAATTGCAGCATCGGTAAGTACCCGCGTCGTTTCCTGGAATGATGCGGCTGACAGGAAACTGTTGGTCTCCAGGGCAGCCTTCGTGATCCCTAAGATAACTGGACGTGCAGTTGCCGGAATACCACCGGAAATCAACGTCTTGTAGTTAGCGTCACGGAATTGACCAATGTCCATCAGTTGACCTGGCAGAACATCCGTGTCACCAGGATCCATGATACGTACCTTCCGCATCATTTGCCGAATCATGATTTCAACGTGCTTATCCAGCAGGTCGATACCTTGCATCCGGTAAACCTTTTGAACTTCGGCCAACAGGTAGGTTTCCGTAGACAGAACGTCGCGAACCCGAATCAATTCCTTTGGATCAATTGACCCTTCGTTCAGGGCAGCACCACGGTGAATGAAGTCACCTTCAGCAACCCGCATCCGTGCCGTGATTGGCAGGGTGTAAGTCCGGGTGTCGTTTTCACCCTTAACAGTAACGTCCTTCGTCTGTTCAGCTGGATCTTCTTCAATAGATTCAACCGTCCCAGTAACTTCGGAAATCGTTGCTTTACCTTTAGGGTTCCGTGCTTCAACAATTTCTTGAACACGAGGAAGACCTTGGGTGATATCTTCGTTGCCGGCAACACCACCAGTGTGGAAGTTACGCAGCGTCAGTTGAGTACCAGGTTCACCAATGGATTGAGCGGCAACCGTACCAATTGCTTCACCGGCTTCAACCTTGTCACCGGTAGCGGCGTTACGACCGTAGCAGCGTTCACAAACACCGTGTTCAGTGTTGCAAGTGAAGGCGGAACGAATCGTAACCTTCTTGACACCGGCATCAACGATCTTTTGAGCCATGTCTTCGTCAAGCAGGACGTTCTTGCCAACGATCTTCTTGCCGGTCTTTGGATCAAAGACGGACTTCATGGTGTAACGACCAAGGATCCGGTCGTACAGTGGTTCAATCATTTCGTTACCGTTCGTAATTGCGGAAACTTCCAAACCACGGTCGGTACCACAATCTTTTTCACGAACGATCACGTCTTGAGCAACATCAACCAGACGACGGGTCAAGTAACCTGAGTTGGCAGTCTTCAAGGCGGTATCAGTCATACCCTTACGAGCACCGTGAGAAGAAATGAACATTTCCAGAACTGACAGACCTTCACGGAAGTTGGACAGGATAGGCAGTTCCATGATCTTACCAGATGGAGAAGCCATCAGACCACGCATCCCGGCCAGTTGCGTAAAGTTAGAAATGTTACCACGGGCACCGGAGTCGGACATCATGTTGATTGGGTTGTGGATATCCATGTGCTCGATCAGCTTGTTTTGAACTTCATCCTTGGCATCGTTCCAGATACCAATAACCCGTTCGTACCGTTCGTTGTCAGTAATCAGACCACGACGGAACTGCTTAGTAACCAGGGCAACTTGCTTACGAGCCTTAGCAATAATTTCTGGCTTTTCCTTCAAGTCGGTGATATCGGAAATACCAACGGTCAGACCAGAAATGGTTGATTCGTAGTAACCAAGGTCCTTCATGCGGTCCAGGAACTGTGAAGTCTTAGTAACCTTGTACTTCTTGTAGATCTCGGCAATGATGTCGGACAAGAAGCCCTTCTTGAATGGCGGTACCAGTGGAGCATTTTCCAGGTAATCGTGAACATTTTCACCCTTATCCAGGAAGTACTTGTCAGGCACACCGTTCAGCAGGTTGTCTTTGGTTGGTTCGTTAATGTAGGCGTAGTCATCAGGCATGATGGTGTTGAAGATCAACTTACCAACAGAGGTCATCATGATCTTGCCCCGTTGTTCGTCAGTAAATGGCTTGTCAGGGTAAGCAGCAACCTGAACACCAACACGAGTCTGCAGAGCAACATAACCATTCTTGTATGCCATGATTGCTTCATTGGCATCCTTGAAGATCATGCCTTCGCCTTCACGACCCTTGTCTTCAGTGGTCATGTAGTAGTTACCAATAACCATATCTTGTGAAGGAGCAACAATTGGTTCCCCGTCACGTGGTGAAAGAATATGGTGGGCAGCCAGCATCAGCAATCGTGCTTCGGCTTGGGCTTCATCTGACAGTGGCACGTGGATAGCCATTTGGTCACCATCGAAGTCGGCGTTGTAGGCGGTACATACCAGTGGGTGCAGACGCATGGACTTACCAGAAACCAAGATTGGTTCGAAGGCTTGAATACCCAGACGGTGAAGCGTAGGTGCCCGGTTCAGAAGGACTGGGTGTTCCTTAATAACGTCTTCCAAAACATCGAAGACTTTATTATCACGCTTGTCGATCATCCGCTTGGCAGCCTTCACGTTGTTAACCAGCTTCCGCTTAGTTAATTCGTGCATGATGAATGGCTTGAACAGTTCCAGAGCCATCGGGATTGGCAGCCCCATTTGGTTCATCTTCAGGGATGGACCAACATCGATAACGGAACGGCCAGAGTAGTCAACACGCTTCCCTAACAGGTTTTGACGGAAACGACCCTGCTTACCTTTCAACAGGTGAGACAGTGACTTCAGCGGACGGTTACCTGGGCCGGCAACTGGACGACCACGACGACCGTTATCAATCAAAGCATCAACGGCTTCTTGCAGCATCCGCTTTTCGTTTTGAACGATGATCCCAGGGGCGTTCAAAGCCAGCAGCCGCTTCAGACGGTTGTTACGGTTGATAACCCGCCGGTACAAGTCGTTCAAATCAGAGGTCGCAAAACGGCCACCTTCCAGTTGAACCATTGGCCGTAAGTCAGGCGGCATAACCGGGATAACGGTCATGACCATCCATTCCGGCTTGTTACCAGACTTGATAAAGGCTTCCAGAATGTCCAAACGACGAACGGCACGCGTCCGCTTCTGACCCGTAGCTTCCTTCAAAGTAGCCTTCAGTTCAGCGGCTTCCTTCTCCAGGTCAACATCCTTCAGGAGCTTTTGGACGGCTTCGGCACCCATTTCAGCAACGAAACGATCGCCGTATTCAGCCTTCTTGTCACGGTATTCAGCTTCGGTCAGCAGTTGCTTCTTTTCCAGCGGCGTATCACCAGGATCCAGCACAACGTAAGCTGCGAAGTAGATGATTTCTTCCAGGGCACGTGGGCTCATGTCCAGAACCAAGCCCATCCGAGAAGGAATGCCCTTGAAGTACCAGATGTGAGAAACCGGAGCAGCTAATTCAATGTGGCCCATCCGTTCACGACGAACCTTTGAACTAGTAACCTCGACACCACAACGGTCACAAACCAGGCCCTTGAAACGAACCCGCTTGTACTTACCACAAGCACATTCGTAATCCTTAGTTGGCCCGAAAATCCGTTCGTCAAACAGACCTTCTTTTTCTGGCTTTAAGGTCCGGTAGTTGATGGTTTCTGGCTTCTTTACCTCACCATACGACCAACTGCGGATCTTGTTGGGCGAAGCCAGACCAATCTGCATACTTTCAAAATTATTGACGTCAATCAAAGGATTGTCCTCCTTAATCTTTAGTCTTGCTTAGCTTCATCCGGTTTTGCTTCCGTCGTCTTCTGCTCTTCATCTTTTTGAGCCTGTTCTTCACGGCCGTGTTGAGCAGAACGGCGAACGTTAATCACATCTTCGTCCATGTTCTTTAACTGAACTTCGTGATGGTCATTGTCCAGAACCTTCATGTCCAGACCTAATGACTGCAATTCCTTAACCAGAACACGGAATGATTCTGGTACACCTGGCTTTGGAATCCGGTCACCATTAATGATGGCATCGTAAGTGTTAACCCGGCCGACAACATCGTCTGACTTGTAGGTCAAGATTTCTTGCAGGGTGTATGCGGCACCGTATGCTTCCAGTGCCCAAACTTCCATTTCACCGAAACGTTGGCCACCGAATTGTGCCTTACCACCAAGTGGCTGTTGGGTAACCAGTGAGTATGGTCCAATTGAACGAGCGTGGATCTTGTCGTCAACCATGTGGGCCAGCTTCAGGTAGTGCATGACACCAACGGCAATCCGCTGTTCGAATGGTTCACCGGTCCGACCATCATACAGAATGGTCTTACCATCAGACGGCAGGCCAGCTTCCTTAACGGCGTCCCAAACATCCTTATCAGTAGCACCATCAAAGACAGGCGTTGCGATGTGAATACCTAATTCACGAGCAGCCATCCCTAAGTGCAGTTCGATAACTTGCCCAATGTTCATACGACTTGGCACACCCATTGGACTCAGCATGATGTCGATTGGCGTACCATCTGGCATGTATGGCATATCTTCTTCAGGGATAACAATGGAAACCGTACCTTTGTTACCGTGACGACCAGACATCTTGTCACCAACTTGGATCTTACGCTTTTGAGCGATGTAGACCCGGACCATCTTGTTGACACCAGGTGATAATTCGTCACCGTTTTCACGAGTGAAGACCTTAACGTCCTGGATAATACCGCCACCACCGTGAGGAACACGCAGTGAGGTATCACGAACTTCACGTGACTTTTCACCGAAGATAGCGTGCAGCAGCCGCTCTTCAGCAGACAGTTCAGTCACACCCTTTGGAGTAACCTTACCAACTAAGATGTCGCCATCGTGAACTTCAGCACCAACCCGAACAACACCGTCTTCATCCAAGTTCTTCAGTGCATCGGCACCAACGTTTGGAATTTCACGGGTCATTTCTTCAGGGCCTAACTTAGTTTCACGAGCTTCGGATTCATATGATTCGATATGAATGGAAGTGTAAACGTCGTCCTTAACCAGCCGTTCAGAAATAGCGATGGCATCTTCGAAGTTGTAACCCTGCCAAGTCATGAAGGCAATCAGTGGGTTTTGCCCCAGAGCTAATTCACCCTTTTCCATGGATGGACCGTCAGCCAGAACATCATCGGCATCAACATGTTCACCAACTTTAACGATTGGACGCTGGTTGTAGTTCTTACCACCGTTACTACGACGGAACTTCATCAGCTTGTAGGTGTCTAAGGTGTCATCTTCTTCACGAACCCGGATTTCACGGGCATCGACGTATTCAACGGTCCCAGCCTTCTTGGCAATCAAAGCAACCCCAGAGTCGTGGGCAGCCTTGTATTCAATCCCGGTACCAATCAGTGGAGCGTGTGGGTTGATCAACGGAACGGCTTGCCGTTGCATGTTGGCACCCATCAGCGCACGGTTGGAGTCATCGTTTTCCAAGAATGGAATACATGCGGAAGCGACGGAAACTACTTGCTTTGGCGAAACGTCCATGTAATCAACGTTGTCGGCAGAGGTTTCAATGTAGTCATCCTTATCACGACACATGATTTCATCTTCAGCGAAGGAGCCATCATCGTTCAGCGGCGTGTTGGCTTGGGCAATGATGTAGTTATCTTCTTCGTCGGCAGTCAGGTAGTCGATCTTATCGGTAACCTTGTGCGTCTTCCAGGAAACACGACGGTAAGGGGTTTCGATGAAGCCGTACTTGTTAACCCGGGCGTAGGAAGCCAGCGAGTTAATCAGACCAATGTTAGGACCTTCAGGAGTTTCAATTGGGCACATACGACCATAGTGGGTGTAGTGCACGTCACGAACTTCATAACCGGCACGGTCACGAGTCAAACCACCAGGACCTAAGGCAGACAGACGCCGCTTGTGGGTTAATTCACCCAGCGGGTTAGTTTGGTCCATGAATTGTGACAGTTGTGAAGAACCGAAGAATTCCTTAATGGAAGCAACCACTGGCCGAATGTTAATCAGCTGTTGTGGCGTAACCGTGTTGATATCCTGAATGGACATCCGTTCACGAACAACCCGTTCCATCCGGGCTAAACCAATCCGGAACTGGTTTTGCAGCAGTTCACCAACGGAACGAATACGACGGTTGCCTAAGTGGTCAATATCGTCGGTCGTACCGATGCCTTCTTGCAAGTTGAAGAAGTAGTTAACTGAAGCAATGATGTCGGCTGGCTGAATGTGCTTCAGTTCCAACGGAATGTGACCATTGGCAACGATTGGCACAACGCGGTCAGGATCATTCTTGGAGTAAACCAGGATCTTTTGCAGCTTAACTGGCTTCGTAACAACGGCTTCGTCAGATGGAGTGTAGGTAATCATCTTGAAGTCATCCCGTGCCAGTGCTGGTTCCAGCTTCTTCAGTACTTCCTTGGTAACCACATCACCCTTGTTGGCGAGGATTTCACCAGTGTCAGGGTCAGCCAAAGTTTCAGCTAAGGTTTGGCCAAGCAGACGGTACTTCATCATCAGCTTCTTGTTAGTCTTGTAACGGCCAACTGGAGCCATGTCGTAACGACGTGGATCGAAGAAACGTGCCGTCAAAAGGCTCCGGGCAGAATCAGCAGTCTTTGGTTCACCTGGACGCAGACGTTCGTAAATGTCCTTCAAGGATTCTTCAACCCGTGAGTCTTCAGCGTTCTTGTGGACATCCTTATCCAAGGTTGCAGCCAATGATTCTGAATTACCACCCAGCATATCAATGATTTCATCATCGGAGCCAAAACCTAATGCCCGCACTAATTCGGTCATTGGCAGCTTACGGGTCCGGTCAATCCGTACATATGAAATGCCCTTAGCGTCAGTTTCGTATTCCAGCCATGCACCACGGTTAGGAATGAAGTTGGCGCTGAAGTTGGTCCGGCCATTCTTGTCGGTTTCCTTGTCATAGTAAATACCTGGGGAACGAACCAATTGTGAAACAATTACCCGTTCGGCCCCGTTGATAATGAAAGTCCCCTGATCAGTCATCAGTGGGAAGTCACCAAAGAAGACATCCTGTGACTTGATTTCACCAGTTTCGTGGTTGGTCAAACGCAGGGTAACGTGCAATGGTGCAGAGTAGTTTGCATCGTGTTCACGTGCTTCGTCTTCCGTATACTTGGGTTCCAGGAGCTGGTAATCAACGAACTCCAGTGACAGCTTGCCTTGGAAGTCATCAATCGGCATGATGTCGTTGAACATCTCACGCAGGCCCTTATCCATGAACCAATTGTAAGAGTTGGTTTGAATTTCAATCAGGTTTGGCAGGTCGAGAACTTCCTTAATCCGGGAGTAGCTGCGGCGAGTACGGTGTTTACCATATTTAACTAAATGTCCAGCCAAAGTATTCACCTCTCTAATTTGTTGGGTGAGTCCAAACTCAAATGTTACAATTTGATTACAATTCGTCAAAATTGCAACTTTTGAGCAAAAAAAATCCAAAAGCAGCTGGCAACTGCCTTTGGTTTTCTATAAAGAAGCCGGTGGACAAGAGATCACCGACCTCACTGGACTCACAAACTACATACGTTAATAATATAGGGCAAAATGCAGGCAAAGTCAATCGCAAAGCACCTTTGCAAAGCCCTTACATTGACTTTTTTCGAAAAAATTTACGCAATAAAAAATCACCAGCATGTCGAAATACGATTGCTGGTGATTATTTGCTTTTAGTGCTTCATCACACCGTTTAAGAAGACATCCAGGATAATCTTGCCCCGTTGCTCATTACTGATGGACTTGCCACCCAGCTGCTGCAGGGAACCAAACAGCGGAGTCAAGTCGGCAATGAACAATTCAGCAGCTTCCTTCGGCAAAATGTCTGGCCGCAATTTTGCTTCTGGCAGCTTGAAAAATTCTGAAACTGGTTCAATGTAGTCCATCATAAAGATGATCTCAAGCTTCCGCCGGCCACTTGGGCTCAGCAGAGAAGCCGTTGATCGCCAGCTGTCGTAAACATTGTTCGGGTGATTTTTGGTGAAGACCTGTGTGATCTCCCACAGCCGGTCTTTCGCTGACAAATTATCGCGGCGCATCACCTGGTTAATTTGTTGCCGGACCTTGCTGCAATGTGCGGACAAGACATCCAGGTATAAAACCTCTTTATCACTAAAATGATGATATAAAGCCGGCTGGGTAATGCCGATTTCCTTTGCAATGTCACGAGTTGAGGTTAATGCATAGCCCTTTTTCAGAAATAGTTTAGTAGCGGTCTCCATGATCGCGGTTCTGGTTTTTGCTAGCTGTTCTGTTCTCTTCATGATTTATCTCCCAATAAATTTTTGAATCTTCCCGCCAAATATTATAGTCAATTGTGAACTATATTTCCAGGAATTTAATGAAGAGTGCCTGATCAATTATTTGACTTATTTCGTCGTGATTAATTGCTTTTCATGCTGCGAATTCTCTTTGCTGAAAGTCAATTTATGGCGTCGGGAACCAACCGTCACCCGGTCACCCGACTGAATGTCGCCATCTAAAATCGCCATGCTCAACGGATCTTCCACCAGGTTCTGAATGGAACGCCGCAATGGCCGGGCACCATATTCAGGGTTATAACCGTCAGCGGCAATGTGATCAATAGCGCTGCTTGTAAAGCGTAGTTGAATACCCTGCTGCTTAACGCGTTCAATTAGTTTCTTGGTCAGCAATTTGACGATCTGGTGCAGGTCATCTTTGGTTAACGAGTGGAAGATGATGGTCTCATCAATCCGGTTCAAGAATTCGGGACGGAAGTGTTGCTTCAACTGAGCCTGAATGGCTGACTTCATTGCTTGGTAGTCGTGTTGAACGCCCTTGGCACCGAAGCCCACCGTCTTCTGGTCACGGAGCTGGGTAGCACCCAAGTTGGAGGTCATGATCAGAATCGTGTTTCTGAAGTCAACTCGGCGACCCTTGGAATCGGTCAGGAAGCCGTCATCCAAGACCTGCAACAACAGGTTGAAGATGTCAACATTGGCCTTTTCCACTTCGTCCAGCAGGACCACTGAATAAGGGTGCTGCCGAACTTTCTCGGTCAACTGGCCACCTTCTTCATAACCAACGTAACCCGGTGCCGCACCAACCAAACGACTGGCGCTGTAACGTTCCTGGTATTCAGACATGTCAATCCGGATCATATTGTCTTCGGAGCCAAACATTTCAGCCGCCAGCGCCTTGGCCAGTTCAGTCTTACCAACACCGGTTGGCCCTAAGAACATGAAGGAACCGATCGGCCGCGAAGGATCCTTCAAGCCGCTGCGGGCCCGCCGAATGGCACGTGCCAATGCTGACACCGCCTCGTCTTGGCCAACGACCCGTTCATGCAGGCCGCGTTCCAGGTGAATCAGACGATCGCTTTCCTTACGCTTCAACTGGGTCAGCGGTACCCCGGTCCATTCCGATACGATCTGAGCAATATCATCCGCATCGACGTGGGCGGAGTATTCGTCCTTTGATTCATTTTCACGCCGCCGGGCAGCAGCTTGATCCAACTTCTTCTTGAGTTTCAATTCCTCATGCCGCAAGCGCGCTGCGGTATCGAAGTCTTGCTGCTGGATGGCTGCTTCCTTCTGCTTTCGCAAGTCCGCCAGCTGCCGTTCTTGCTTAGCATGCGGACTGTCTTGGCCTTCCTGGTTGATATGAACCATAGCGCAGGCTTCGTCCATCAGGTCAATCGCCTTGTCAGGCAGGAAGCGATCCGTGATGTAACGACTGGAAAGGTTGATAGCCGCCTTAAGTGCCTCGTCTTCAATCTCGACATGGTGGTGCTTTTCGTACTTAGGCCGGATCCCCTTCAAGATGGAAAGTGACTGTTCCTTGCTTGGTTCTTCAACCATCACGGTCGCGAAACGACGCTCCAAGGCAGCATCAGATTCAATGTGCTTCTGATACTCATCCAAGGTCGTTGCCCCAATCATCTGGAGCTCACCACGTGCGAGAGCCGGTTTCAAAATGTTGGAAGCGTCGATAGCACCCTCAGCACCACCAGCACCAACCAGGGTGTGCAATTCATCGATGAAGAGGATAATGTGGCCATCCTGGTAGATTTCCTCAATGACCTTCTTCAAGCGGTCTTCAAATTCACCACGGTATTTGGTTCCCGCAACTAAGGAACCCATATCCAGCATCATTAAGCGGTGATGATCCAACTCAGCTGGGACTTTGTGAGCCGCAATTAACTGAGCTAGGCCCTCAACAATCGCTGTCTTACCAACACCGGGTTCACCAATCAGGACCGGGTTGTTCTTTGTCCGCCGGCTCAAAATTTGGATGACCCGCTTGATTTCCTTATCACGGCCAATTACCGGATCTGGTGACTCCTCAGCGGCCACTTTGGTCAGGTCACGGGCCAGTTTATCCAAGGTTGGGGTGCCCTTCCGGTTCGGACGACGATTACGGAGCCTTTGCTGGTTAAGGTCGACACCCAACCGCCGCAGCAAATTCCGCCGCGCCTGGGCAACATCCACATCCAGGCTCATTAAGATCCGTGATGAGAAGATGCGTTCGTCGCTTAACAAGGCTAAAAGCAGGTGCTCGGTACCGATCCGCTCTGCACCCAGCTGGCGGGCCGTCTGTGCAGCCGTGTTCAAGATCTCATTCAGTTTTGGTGAGTTCGGCAGGTAGCTGTGCGAATTCAACCCCTGCATCGTGCCGTAGCCCGTGAACCGTTCAATCTCTTCCTTTAAGTCATCACTGCTAATGTTCATTAAATGCAGCGCAGTGGCCGCCACACCAGTTTTCTCCAAACTCAATGCCAGCAGAAGATGCTCGGTGCCGACAGCTTGATGTTTGAACAAACGTGCTTGCTCTTGAGCAATTTTTAATGCGGCTTGTGCATTTGGTGTGTACAGAAAATCTGGCATAAGTTCCTCCTTGTATTAATTCGTCGCTTAGCTTTCGTAGCGCAAGCGATTTAAGAACGCAACGAGCAGTCGTGCCCGCAGTTTATTTTCGGCATTGTGATCATTCATGTCTAAGGTATGTTTGGACAACGCGACCAGCATTAAGTCACCTTCGCGCCGACTGATCACCTTTTCGCGATAAAGAGTCTTGATGACGTCGAAAGCGTCGTTCTCACTAATTGAACTCCCGATCGCATCGATCAGCATGTCCAAGACGTCGACGTCATCCAGCAATTTGACTCGTTCAATGCGGATATAACCGCCTCCACCACGCTTGCTTTGAACAAGATAACCATTTTGCAGGGTAAAGCGGGTTTTGATCACGTAGTTAATTTGTGATGGGACCACGTCAAAATGATTGGCAATTTCAGACCGCCTGATCTCGATCTGCTCATCATTGCCTAAAATTGACTTTAAGTAGTTTTCGATCACATCGGAAATGCTTTTACGATCCACTTACATCATCTCCCATCATCTGACTAATACTGACCATTATGATACCATATTTTGCTTAACGGCTAGTAGTAAAAGGGCTTTCGCTACTGATTATTAAGAAATAAAAAGGAGCCTCCAAATATATTGGAGACTCCTTTTCAATGCAGGGCTTGCAATTAAATATATGAGTTTAGAAAGAATTAGATTCGTTATTAATGACTAAGATTACTTGTTGTGAACAAAGTCAACAACGTTCCGGCCAACAACCTTGTTGTCCTTCAGTTCTTGGATCATGTCGTTGATTTCACTCAGCTTGCGAGTGTGAACGATTGGGTGAACCTTGCCTTCAGCACCGAACTGGAAGCATTCAGCCAAGTCTTGACGGGTACCAACCAGAGAACCAGCAACGATGATACCATCCAGAACCGTCTTAGCAATGTTCAGCTTCATGTCACCTTGTGGCAGAGCAACGGCAACTAAGCGGCCATCTGGACGAAGTGAGTTAACGGCTTGGTCAAAGGCTGCAGTAGTAACAGCAGTAACAACTGCGGCGTGAACACCGCCAACCTTTTCTTGGATCTGTTCGTCAACGTTGTTATCGTGACGGTTGATGCAGACTTCAGCACCGTTTTCCTTGGCAGCTTTCAGCTTGTCAGGGTTACCATCAACGGCAACAACGTGAGCACCAAATACGTTGTGAGCGAATTGGATACCTAAGTTACCCAGACCACCAGCACCAACGATGGATACCCATTGACCTGGCTTGATGTCAGCAACCTTCAAAGCCTTGTACATCGTAACACCGGCACAGGTTAAGGAAGTAGCTTCAACTGGGTCCAAGCCATCAGGAACCTTAACAGCGTAGTCGGCAGGAACGATACATTGTTCAGCCATAGCACCATCAACAGTGTAGCCGGCGTTCAGAACGTGGCGGCAAAGAGTTTCACGGCCAGTCAGGCAGTATTCACAGTGGCCACAGCCCTTGTAGAACCAAGCGATAGATACACGGTCGCCAACCTTCAGACTAGTAACACCAGGGGCAACCTTGGATACACGGCCGACACCTTCGTGACCAATAATCCGGCCTGGCTTCTTACCGAAGTCACCGGCAGCACAGTGAAGGTCGGTGTGACACAGACCACAGTATTCCATGTCAACTAAAGCTTCACCCGGCTTCAGATCACGCAGCTTAACATCCTTAACAGTAACGTAACCGTCTACTGGATCATTAATAACAGCAGCTTTCATAAGCGATAATCTCCTTTAAAAACAAGATCTTTGTTACTCTTTACACAAATTATCATAGCAGTGTTTTTGGAAAATGCAAGAGGTGATGTGAATTTTTTAACAAGTTTGTCACATTCCCGTTGGTTCCTTTAACGGCGGGGATTATGAGCTGTGCAACGTAGAATAATCCTAATTAAATTGACGTTGATCGTGAACAAAGATCAATAAATGTTCCTTACAAACTTGCTCATCGTGTCACTAACTATTAGTAAGTAAAAGCCCCCGCCATCCATCTGAATGACAGGAGCTTTACTTTGATTAATGAATTAACCGATAACCAACCAACGCATGAAGTCATATGCCTTGTTCTTAACTGGTGGAACCAGCTTGTGCAGGCGCTTCTCCATCGTTGCCTGGCTGCAGTTTTCACTGCCTTGCCGTAAGTAATCGGTCATTTGGTCGTACTTAGCAATGCCAAAACGCGTATATTCTGGCTTCAGGAATTGGTCACGAGTAATCCGATTGCTGGCATCCGCTTGACGCTTGCTGCGCTTGATCCGCAAAATCCGAACTGGCTGGGTTTCAGTTTGGCCATTAACCCGTACAGGGACGTCGATAATATCACCCTTCAGCAATTCATCCCAGTCTTCTGGATGGATTTTACGGTATTCCTTCAAGCCACGCTGCAATTTCTTCGGCAGCTGATACCATTTCGTGGATTCGTCAGAAAATTGAACTAGTGCCCAATAAGTTTTCTTTTTCTTGTCCTTCTTGCGGGGCTTAACCAGACTATACTTGTCCTTTTCTTCTTCATGTAATTCATATAAAGCACGGTCACGAAAACTCATTGATTGTAGATCTTTTTCACTCATAATCCTTTCTCGACTTTCTCCTGATTTGTAATGGCTTTCATCCTTATTATGACTGCAATTTCGGCCAGATATCAAGTAATAAGTTGATGAGATTTAAACCCCATTAATAAGAAAATATCTAACCTTTTTAGCGCCGTCGCAAAAGATTCAAAAACTTCAATTCCAGAAACGTATCTTAACACTTTTTAGCTAAAGAGCAATCATTTTTTATCAAATAAAGTTTGGCCTTCTTTTTGGTTAATATATGAAGCCTTACCACTGCTTGTTTCCCGTGAGTAACAAATGTCGATATCGTAAATAAAAACTCGCCCTAACCTCCATAGTTGGGACGAGTTCTTTCATATTAAGTAAGGTTAATTCTTGAATGAATGGATTGGTGCCGGAATCGTGCCGCCACGGTTAACCATTGCCTTGGCTGATCCCTTGCCAACATCCATGATCGGGGCATGACCCAGAAGACCACCGAATTCAACGGTATCGCCGACCTTCTTGCCAGGAACGGGGATCACCCGTACTGCCGTGGTCTTATTGTTGATCATGCCGATTGCCGCTTCATCAGCCATCATACCAGAAATAACCGCTGGATCGGTGTCACCAGGAATGGCAATCATGTCCAGGCCCACCGAACATACCGACGTCATGGCTTCCAACTTGTCAAAGTGGAGGGAGCCGTTCTCGACGCTGTTGATCATTTCGGCATCTTCAGAAACAGGGATGAATGCGCCCGACAAGCCACCAACATGGCTGCAGGCCATAATGCCGCCCTTCTTCACGGCATCGTTCAACATGGCCAAAGCTGCGGTGGTTCCGTGAACACCAACGTTGGATAAACCGATTGCTTCCAGCACTTCAGCTACGGAATCACCGGCCGCTGCCGTTGGGGCCAAAGACAGATCGACAATCCCAAAGCGCGTATTCAACCGCCGTGCCGCTTCTGACCCGATCAGTTGTCCCAAACGCGTGATCTTAAAGGTCGTCTTCTTGATCGTTTCCGCAACCACGTCCATGGACTGGCCAGCAACCCTGTCCAGTGCGGCCTTCACTACTCCAGGACCGGAAACACCACAGTTGATCACCGTGTCAGGTTCACCAACACCTAAGAAACCACCGGCCATGAACGGGTTGTCATCGACGGCGTTACAGAAGGTGACCAGTTTAGCGTTGGTCATGTAGTCTTTCTTGCTGGCGTCGACGACAATCTGCCCCATTTCCTTGATGGCATCCATGTTGAGCCCGGCCTTGGTCGAACCAACGTTAACGGAAGCACATACCAGATCGGTTTCAGCCAATGCTTGCGGCAAGGACTGGATCAACACATGGTCGCCCTTGGCATAGCCCTTCTGCACCAGTGCGGAAAAGCCGCCGACAAAGTCAACACCGATCTCGTGAGCAGCCCGATCCAAAGTTTTGGCGTATTTAACGTAATCGCGATCGCCGGAAGCGGCCGCAATCATGGCAATTGGCGTGACTTCAACCCGCTTGTTGGCAATCGTGATCCCGTATTCGGATTCCAACTCTTGGCCAACTTTTACCAGGTCACGTGCCTTTGTCGTGATCTTGTCGTAAATCTTCTGACAAGCGCGGTCGCTATCGCTGTCGATACAGTCAAACAGGCTGATTCCCATCGTGATCGTCCGTAAGTCGAGCTTTTCAGTATCCAGCATCCGGAGAGTTTGTTCAATTTGCTCAATCTCCATAATTACCCTCCTTACAGCTGCTGCATCGCCCGGTACAATTCTTCGTTACGCAGATTGATATCGACACCAATTTTCTTACCCAATGCACGCAGCTGGGTAATCAGGTCCTGTAAATCATCGTTTTCGTTCAACTGAACCTGCATCATCATTGTGAACGTGTCGTCCATAATCGTCTGCGAAATGTCTAAAATGTTGATATTGCGGTCGGCAAGGAAAGTGCTGACATGAGCAACAATGCCTGGTTTCTCTTGCCCTACTACAGTCAGAATTGCCTTCATAATGTGCCTCCTTAAATGTGCATCATACAGACTAATTTTAACATAGGCACTGCAGGTTAGCGCTTTCATTATTAAAAACTGACGACTTATATCTCCTGCAACTTTTGTTCAAAGATGGGCAGCCACTTCTGCTGATAGCCGGCTCGGGTCGGATGAATTTCGTCGGCCATGTATAGTGATGGTCCGCCATGGGGCAAAGTTGAATCATGGTACAAGTCAATGATCTTAAAGCCCCACTTCGGCTGCAAGGCCAATAAGCGGCCAACCATCTGTTTATACAATTGGTTATCGTAATATGGATTAGTATAGACAAAGGTTGGCACAGACCAGGTTTCCTGCACGTAATGCAAGATGAATTCAATGGCTCCCGTGATCGTACGCACATCGTAATCATCGGTCTGACTAATCTGACCCAGTGGACCGGCCTGCCCCTTAGCGTCGTTGGTGGAAAGCTGCAGCACAAAGGCGTCTAATTTGGTTGTTGGGTCAATTGTTTGCAAGCGGGCAACATAGGAATCGTGCGGGGAAAAGACATTCTTGTCGACTAAAGTGGTCCCTGACACAGCCTCTTTGATGGGTACGACCCCATCCTTCTTTGCCAAATAGTCCACAAATGATTCGCCTAAAGCGCCAAAGCCCCAGGTAACAGAGCTCCCCAAAAAGGCAATCCGCTTATCCTTCAACGGTGACGGGACAGTCCGCGTCTGATTGACACCATATTGAGCGGCATTGCCCGGCAACATTCTGAGCTGACCTACGATCTGCCGCAGTTTTGGTTGCCAATCACCCGAGTCGTTCAACCATTTGTCCATGGCCAATAGTGCACTTTTCGATAAGTCGTTGTCAGTCCGCAACTTTTCATATAAAGTATCCATCTGACTGAAGCCCTCCTTTGATATATTAATTACGTTATTGCTTGATTAGCTGACGATTTTGGATAAGCCGTCATTCGGTTCATCATGTTATAATTTTTGCAGGACGTTCACACTGAACTAGCTATTCAGTAAGTTTGTCCGAGTGAATATAATCGGATGATATGTCACCCCTCAACAATCCATTTTCACGGAGGTGAGTAATCATGCCGAAAGCTAGGAATGATTGGAGGAACAGAAACGGTCCAAATGGCTGTGGGTATTTGGTTGCTGGCCCGCGCGACATTGCTATTTGCAAAGGCCTACCAAATAGTAAAAGAGACTAACCATCGCGGCTAGCCTCTTTTCAAAACCCTAAAATCATCCAAATTCACGATTGAGAGTAGTGAGCTCGCACCTCACTGCTCTCTTTTCATTTAATATATTACTAAAACCAGTGCCCAATTTCAAACTGTTGATTCAAGTAAAAAAGCCTAATGCCAGCAAAGATTGCTAACATTAGGCTTCAACCATAATCGGAAATACACGATTTGAACGTGCGACCTCTGCGTCCCGAACGCAGCGCTCTACCAAACTGAGCTAATTTCCGAAAATTTTAAAAAAGAGCGCCACAACCATCATTAAAGATAACTGCCACGCTCCTCCTTAAAGATGCACCCAGTAGGAGTCGAACCTACAACCTTCTGATTCGTAGTCAGACACTCTAT
>NZ_JQBW01000010.1:197471-629925 GCF_001437055.1 Limosilactobacillus secaliphilus
GATAAATAAAAAAGCGGAAGACGGGATTCGAACCCGCGACCCCCACCATGGCAAGGTGATGTTCTACCACTGAACTACTTCCGCATGTGATATTGCTATCAACATTTATAAATGATACTAAATAACTTCTATTACGTCAATGTTTTTTTGAAAGAAATTTAGTAATGCGGATAAGAGGATTCGAACCTCCACGTCAAAAGACACAAGAACCTAAATCTTGCGCGTCTGCCAATTCCGCCATATCCGCATGCAATAAATGGAGAATACAGGGCTCGAACCTGTGACCCTCTGCTTGTAAGGCAGACGCTCTCCCAACTGAGCTAATTCTCCAGCAGCAACTTAACCTTTAAAATCATAAAGGAATTTGTAGTTGCTGTCAATCTATTTTAAACCAAGTGATTCGAGTTTCCGATCGATTTGGGCGAGAACTTCCCGACTCGCCTGCGGGTCCTCAACGAAGTCATATCGATCCCCATTGATTGACATCTTTGGACTCTCATCGTAGTCCTCATACCACTTTTGGTAGCGTTCATTTAATTGCTTGTAGTAGTCATACAGACTTGGATCGGCATCCAATTGTTCATACGGACGGCCCCGCTTCTTGATCCGCTTCAGCATCGTATCAAATGAGATCTGAATATGGATCATCAAGTTAGGAGCCTTTTGATGGCGCTGATCAGGCAGTTCTTCCATCATATTATGCAAGAGCGAATCGTAAATGTCGGATTCCGTTTCGGTTGCCCGCCCCATATCGGCGTTCAACTTGAAAAGCAAGGAATCTTCGAAGATCGACCGGTCCAACACATTCAGGTCGTTGCTGAATGAATCCTTAATTTCCTGAAGACGGCGATTAAGGAAATAGATCTGCAGCAAAAAGCCATACTTTTGCGGATCTTTATAAAAGAGCGGCAGAATTGGATTGTCGTCCACTGATTCATAAAAGGCTTTTGTGCCCAAATGATTGGCCAAGCGCTTAGTTAAGCTGGTCTTCCCAGCCCCGATCGTTCCTGCTAATACAATCATGATGTTTTCTCCCTACTTAAAAAAGTCACAAGTAGTATTGTAACATCTTAGACTGTTAAACGATACGCAAATTTAGATTAGTTCTGACTGTCGTCTTCTCCTTCTGGGTGGTACTGTTCACCACGAGAATTGTGTGAGAAGTCGACTTGGTCTAATGGAATCATCTTGCTGCCGTACTTGAACTTGTAGTACAGGTAGTAGATCAAGAAGATCGGTACTGACAGGTAAGTGATGGCAATGTTCTTCCAGTCGAGTTGGATGAAGGCATCCATGTTTTGGAAGACGATGATTACGATACAAAGAATGAATGAGAAGATTGGGCCGAATGGATACAGACCGGCATGGTACTTCAATTCACTCACATCGTGACCTTGAGCCAGGAAGGCCTTCCGGAAACGGTAGTGAGCAGCGGCAATTCCAACCCATGCAATAACACCACACAGGCCAGAAGCACCAATCAAGTAGTTGTAAGCGTCAGGACCGATGAATTGAGTTAACCAAACCAGGATCCCAATAACCGTCGTAACTAACAGACCGTAAATCGGAACACCACGCTTGTTAACGTAGCCTAACCAACGCCATGCGTAACCTTCACGAGCTTGTGAGAAGAGCATCCGCGTTGATGCGTACATCCAAGAGTTAGCTGATGACAAAACAGCGACCAGAATAACAGCGTTCATAACACTAGCAGCAGCGGCCAAACCAGCACGCTTGAAGATCAGCGTAAATGGACTCGTAACGATATCAGAAACGCTGGAACTCAACAGGTTCTTGTTGGTGTAAGGCAATACACATGCAATGATGAAAATCGTGAAGATGTAGAATAACAGGATCCGCCAGAAGGTTGACTTAATAGCTTCAGGAACGGACTTTTCTGGGTTTTCGGTTTCACCAGCGGCAATACCGATCATTTCAGTACCTTGGAATGAGAAGCCGGCAACCAAAAGCACGCTGATCACACCAGGCACACCATGAACAAATGGTGCTTGCTTGTAAGTGAAGTTGCTTAAACCAATTGGTCCTTGACCACCCATGATGCCTAAGATAACCAAGACACCAACGATCAGGAAGATAACAACCGTAACCACCTTGACTAAGGCCAGCCAGAATTCGGTTTCACCGTAAGACCGGACCGTCAAGTAGTTGATCAGGAAAATCAGGATAAAGGCAACACCACTGAACACCCACGCGGGAACATGTGGCAGCCAGAAGTTCATGATCAAACCAACCGTGGTAATTTCCACCGGCACGGTCAACGCACCGTTCAACCAATAATTCCAACCGAATGCGAAGCCCATTGCTGGACTCAGGTACTTATCAGCATAAGCTGCAAATGAACCGGTCAGCGGCAGGTAAGTCGCCATTTCCGCCAAACTGGTCATCAGGAAGTAAACCATAATCCCAATGATGATATAACCAACCAAAGCACCACCAGGACCGGCCGTCGTAATTGCGGAACCGGAAGCGATGAACAGCCCGGTACCAATAGATCCACCTAAAGCGATCATTGATAAGTGACGGCTCTTCAGCCCCCGCTTTACTGATCCTTGTTCGCCCTTGCTATTATTCTCTGCCATGAGAATCCCTCCTACTAAAAAAGCCTTCTGACGGGCGGCCATCAGAAGACTTATAGTTAATCGTCATTCTTGAAGCTCCCCGCGTAAAAACGCGACAGTCCGCACCCTTTCGGTATACGTCCCAATGTCGAAGATGGGCAAACATCCCCGCATTTCGGCATCACACCCTTTCACCATCGTTCCGGCTTTTGCCAGCCTCCAGACAGCTACTGATGAGCAATGCAACCTCTTCAATTTTTAATTACTTTTTAATTATACATAAAATAATACTGACGACAAGCTTTTTTTAATCATTAATTTTTAAGAAAGCGGAACCATCCTTGCTCTGTTGCTTCTAATTTAAATTCATTTTTTTGCAGAACACGCTTGGAAGCCGTATTTTCGACCCGCACTTTGGCAAAAATCGGCCGCACCGTCGTCTTTTTCAGCACCTGGCCAACCGCTTTCGTCATAATCCCCTGATGTTGATAGGCCGGACGCAATAGGTAGCCAATTTCAACGCCCTGCTCTTGGGGAAACAGGTTGATGGTGCCGATGAGTAATTGATGAGAAAAAATCCCCCATAAGAATTGATGGTCGACCCAGCTGGCAAAAACCATCCGTTTAAATTCCGGATTGGCATCGAGCACCAGTCCCGCCTGTTCCACTAACTGATCGTCTTGGTATAACCGCTCCAATGCGGGCAGGTCGCTACTTTGGAGCAGACGCACTTTGATCGTGTCGGCATTAACCACTATAATTACCTCCAAACAACTATTAGGAGTTTAGTATGCAAATCATTCATTTTCCGCTAAGCAGAGCTAACTACAAAACACATGCCAGCCTGACCGTCTACCTGCAGACGCCGACACCACGCAGCCCTATCCAGGAGTTCCCTGCGTTGATCATTCTGCCTGGCGGTTCCATGACCCACATCACCACAGAAGAAAGTGAGAAAACGGCCATCGCCTTCGCTAGCCGGGGCTTTCAGACAATGATCCTGCGCTATTCCTTTGTCGACGAGCACGAGCCGCTCTACCCTTACCCGCTCTTTGACCTGGCACTGGCCATGGCGGCGGTCAAAAATCACCAGAGCGCCTGGCATTTATCCGACCAGACCTTTTTACTGGGTCTGTCTGCGGGCGGTCATATCAGCGCCTTATTCAACGACTACTGGTCCAGTTCTTGGTTAAATGACCAGACCGGCGTTGCGTCAAAAATCTTACAGCCAACGGCGATCGTCTTGGGTTATCCGGTTATCGACTTAAACGCCGGCTTCCCCAAAGAGGCACAAACCTTAAAGCGCTGGACCGATGATCCAAAACGCTACAACGCCAGCCAGCACGTTAATGCAAACAACCGGCCCACCTTTATCTGGGCAACAATGGATGATCCCTTTGTGCCGGTTCAAAACAGCATCAACTACTCTTTGACATTGAAACAACATGACATCCAACAGGAGGTTCACCTGTTCGCCCACGGTCCGCATGGGATGGACATTGCCAATGCTTTGGTGGCCCACCATCCTGACGGCGATCAACCTCACGTCGCTCATTGGGTTGACCTGGCTTGCGAATGGCTGCAAACTATCGATTAACGAAAAAGCTCTCGGAATTTTCCGGGAGCTTTTTATTAATAATAAGTATGGTGTACCAATCGCCAATGGGTCATCTGCGGCGCAAAACTGCGGTAGAGGGCTTCGGCGATCTGCAGCCAGGCATAGCCCAGCAGCATTGCCCCGATCGTATCTGATGGGTAGTGGGCATTCAAGTAGACCCGAGATACTGCCAGCAGAATGATGAACAGAACTACCAGTAATTGGCAGATAACCCGCTTCGAGTTGCTCTTGATCAGCGGAATGACCACTAAGAAGAGTACTGCCGCCACGAGGAAGAAGCCTAACACGTGGCCACTTGGGTAACTAAAGCCGTGGTCCTTAGCCATGTGTTGGGCTGGCCGGCCACGCTTAACGATGTGCTTGACCAGGAAGCCCAGCACGTCGCCACCAAAGACCGTGCACAGTGCCCACAAAGCCGGGATCTTAAATTTGAAGCCCCAAAGGAAGAACGCGATCACTAATGTCCACAAAATATCCATCTTGGGACTGCCCAAAAAGCTGATCAACGTCATCAAGTGCTGGGTCATTGAGCCGCTATGGTTGGTTTCCCCGATTAACGCCTGCAAAACCGAGTCGATTGCCCCGATCAGCATGGAGTTCTTATAAACCATTGCGGTAACGACCATAAAAAGGACTACGCCCACGATCAGGCGCTTCCAACGTCCAGAATCTTTTTCAATTAGCATTGTCTATCTCCTGTGAATTAATCTTGTTGAGTATACCACAAAATCAATGCCCGCGTAGGCTAACGGTTCTGTCTGAACTTGCGATGGCGGTAGAAGAGGATACGGTTGACCACGTCGCCCAACCCGTAACCAATCGTGATGGCACCACAAATGACGACCACTTGGTAAAGGTATAGCAGGGTCAGATCGTAATTGCCCATCACAAAATAGCGGACCGCCTTATAAGCTTGACCCCCAGGCACCAAGGCTGCCAGCGCCGGGACGTTAAAGACAATCATCGGCAACCGGTAATGACGTGCCGCATAAAAGCTAGCCACCGAAATTCCTAAAGCGGCCAACAGGTTACACATGGCCAGACCAAGATGCAACTTGTAGTAGATCACCACGTAAAAAATCCAGTCGATCCCACCAATCAAGGCAATCGGAATCGCGGCTGACCATGGCGTGCTCCGCAGAGTGCCAAAGCAAATGGAGGCAATGCCGGCGAGTAGGAATTGACGTAAGAAATACCAGACCATGTTTTACCTCCTAGAAGTACCGCAAGACGATCACAATCGCACAACCGATCGCAATTGACGTAATCACTGCTTCAAGTGCCCGGGCTGGGCCACTGATAAGGTGCCCTGATACCAAGTCCCGGGCCGCGTTGGTTAAAGCAACCCCAGGAACTAGCGGCATCACCGCCCCAATGATGATGGCATTCACGTTTTGGGTCCAACCCAGCCGGTAAGAAGCCACTGACATCAAGGCAATCAAGAGGGACGACACAAATTCGCCCATGTACTTGACCCGGAATTTTTTCAAGAGCCACAGGTAGAACCAGTACGACACCCCACCGACGATGAAGCCGGCCCAGCTATCCTTGACGTCATTGGTAAAGACAATCATCAGGGTGAGGCTTAAGACGGCCGCCGCCATGCACTGGGAAAAGAGGGACAGCTGCATCTTACTGTGATCGACATCCTGCAGTTTATCGTACAGGTCATCCAGGCTCAGTTTGCCGGTCGCAAATTCACGTGACAGTTCGTTGACGGCCACGACCTTAGCCAAATTATCGGCCCGGCTACGAATGTCCGTCGCCTCTGCATTAGGCAGCCGTTCCGCCGATACCACGATACCGGTAACGGTGGTAAAGGCCTGGAAGTAGTGCAGCCCCGCGTTTTGCGCAATTCGGTACATCGTATCATTGACCCGCTCCATGTTTGAACCGTTTTCGATCAATAATTTACCTGCCAGCAAACTGCAATTTAAAGCTAAGACCAGTCGCTCATTGTCGATCACTTTGTCCACCCTCTTTCAATTCATCAAGCAACAGTTTAACAGAGTTCGTCCGGAAATCCACACATAATTGTCAAACTTTTTCACTAGATTGTCCAATTACGAAATTAACGCCCAAATACCGTCAGTAACAGTATTTGGACGCTTGATTCTACTTTTCGTTAATAAAAATATTATGAGCAGCCTTGTAGGAAATATTAATTGGATCGGCTTGCCCCTTCTTTGTCACCACGATCGGGCCCTCGAAAGGTTCATGCTTGACGATCGTGAGCTGGTCGTTTAATTCGATCCCCAAATCACTCAGGTAAGTCAGCAACTCGTGATTGTCCAAGAAGCGTTCCACAACAACCGTTTCACCATCCTGGCCAGCTGCCAAGAGGCGGTGGTTAACCTGGGAGAAGTGGCCCGAAGCATCCGGAATCACCCCGCCGTGCGGACAGGTCTTGGGGTGACCCAAGAAGTCGTCCAGGGCCGTTGCCAGCCGGTCACTGGTTTCATGCTCCAAAACTTCGGCTTCCGGGTGCACGTCGGCTACCTGATAGTGGAGTTTTTCCACCAAAAAGTCTTCCCACAGACGGTGTTTACGCACTAATTCGGCCGCGTAATTGCAGCCCTTCTTCGTCAACGAAATGCCAGCATATGGTTCGTGGGCCACCAGCCCCTCTTCGGTCAGCTTGGTAATCATTTCGGTCACTGAACCAGCGGCAATGCCTAGACCAAGGGAAATCTCTTTGTTGGAAACTTTCTTTTTGCCTCCACCCAATTCAAAGATAATCTTCAAATAATCTTCCTTCATTGGCGTCATTAGTCGCCACCAGCCTTCTTTCGTAAATAACCGTTGAATACAGAATGATTATAGCATACCATAATGTTAACAGTTTGGATTACCTAACTTAATTTTTATTACTACATATGATAGGGAGCGATTAGATGCACTCACACCGTTTACGCGGCCAGAATTTTCTGATTGTCACGGTGCTCAATCTGTTTATCACCATAGTCGAGATCATCGGGGGATTGTTGTCAGGTTCATTAGCCCTTTTATCCGACGCTTTTCATAACCTTGGCGATTCATTCTCCATTGTGCTTGGCTACGTGGCACAACTGATTGCTCACCGTCCCGAAAGTCAACACCGGACGTTCGGTTACCGGCGGGCAGAAATCCTGTCGGCACTGCTGAACGCCATCTTTTTGATTGTCATTTCCATCTTTCTGATCGTGGAAGCAGCCAAGCGGATTGCCCACCCAGAACCCGTAAATGGGGAAATCATGATGGTCGTCGCCATCGTCGGCTTAGTAGCCAACTTTGCCAGCGCCTTCCTGTTGCAAGGCGGCAGTCGCGACAGCTTAAACGTGAAGGCCACCTACCTGCACGTATTGAGCGATGCTTTGTCATCATTGGCGGTCATCATCGGCGGTTTCATCCTGATCTTCGTCGACTTGCCTTGGCTCGACCCCCTGTTGACCATTGCCGTTTCACTCTACATTGCCAGTGAAGCCTGGCCGATCATTAAGCAGACGGTCGGAATCCTGATGCAATCGGCACCTGAATTAGACTTCAAGAGTATCGATCACGATCTGATGCAAATCAAGGGCGTCAATGGTGTCCACCACGTCCATGCCTGGCAGATTGACGAACACCGCATCATCTTCTCCGCCCACATCAATTGCGACAACCTGCAGTTGAGTCAGATGGGTGTGATTTACGATCAGATCTCCAAAGTCCTGCAGGAAAAATATGGCATCGCCCACGTGACTATTCAAGCCGAATACAACCGTGGTGATGACGAAAAGCTGTTCAACACCAAAGAAGATCAGCAAAACATCTGCAACTAAAGTTAGACATTATAAACAATAATCTCCCCGTCACCGGTCATGCCGGTCCGGGGAGATTTTTTGTCATTGTTCAACAATGTGACGGTAAACACGGGTGGTTAAGCCATAGATGACCAGGTAAAGGATCAGCAGGCTGATCGAAACAATGACTCCGACTGTGATCATCAGCGGCAGGTTGTAAAGACTCAATTGGATCATGATCTGGCGAATGGCCGGGAAGGCAAAGCCCAGGTTGATCACGGCGCCGACCAATGGCAAGAGGAAGACCATCAACACTTGGCTGTGAATGCTCTTGACCGTCTCTTTCTCGCTCAAGCCCACCTGCTGCATCGTTGCAAAGCGTTCCGCATCCGCCATGCCTTCCGAAATCTGCTTGAAATAGATCACAATGGTTGTCGTAATGGCTAATACCAGGCTGATGAGGATACCAATGAAGACGAGGCCGCCGTAAAGACCATTGATCAACGAGCTGATCGTTTCTTTTGCGGTGAACTGGCCGTTCTTCATGTTCAGTTCCGCTTGCAGTTCGCCTTCAAACTTGATGCGCTGCTTCTGCGTCCCCTTCATCCGGTAGTCAAAGCTGGTGACTGTGGTCGTCGGCGTGCCCTTTGGCAGTTGGTTGATCACATAGAAACTCGGAGTGTAGATACTATGGTCTGGGTTGAAGTACAGCGAGTAGTGGTTCAGTCGCTTGGCCTGGTAGGTGTGACCATTAATCGTCACTTTGCCGTAGTGGCCCTTGTTGTTGGCATAGGCCAGGGCCTGGTTGTCGGCCAATTTAACGTGCTGTTTGGTGATCCGGTTATATTCCTTTGTCGTCAACAGGATCACTGAACTGCTCGTCTGCTTGTCCATGTGGAGAATGTCACCCTGGTTGATGAAGCGGTCGTCCTTCCAGTAGCCGTAACGCGGGGCGGCCATGGTATAGGTCAACTGGTGCGTCAATGTGGCGTGGTGGCGCTTGGCAGTATCGTTGACCAACGCCTTCTGCTGCGCAGTTAATGGACGCTGACTGTTAATGACCACGTTCTGGGGCGCATACGATTTGACCGTGCTGCCGATGCCGGCGTACAGCGTAACGGAGGTGAAGAGGATCACCAGAATCGAGCTGCACAGCAGGCAGATGGTCGCCAGGCTGGCACCGTTTTGTTCCATCCGCTGCCGCATGCCGGAAATGGCGATGAAGTGGCGTGGCTGGTAGTAGTAATGCTTCTGCTTTTGCAAGAATTGCAGGAAAACAATGCTGCCGATGATGAAGAGGAGGTAAGTCCCTACCGTCAATAACAGGACCGCCGAGAAGAAGTGTGCGATCGCCGAAATCCGCGGCTTGATCGTAACGGTGATGTAGTAGGCCCAAATCAACAGGCCCAAGCCAACCAATCCGGCGAAACTGTAAAGCTTGCCGTGCCGCTTGACTTTCACCGTCTGTGGCCGCCAGAGTTGACTCGGCGTCATCCGATGGAGCTTGACCAAGTCGATGACCATGATCAGGCAAAACAGGAGACTCATCAGGAGGACGGTCTCGCCGAGTGCTGACGGTACCAGCCATGACTGGGACACGTGGTCAATCTTTAACAGGTAACCCAATCCCAGAAAGGCCAGTTTTTCAAAGATGACTCCGATGATGAGGCCGCCCACTAAGCTGCAGACCAGCAAGTAGGCCTTTTCGATCACGGTTAGCCACTGCAGATTGCGGCTAGTCATGCCCAGCATTGAGTAGAGCCCCATCTCCTGCCGCCGTTCCTGCCATAGGAAGCGGTTGACATAAATGAGGAAGGCAATGGTGACCAAGAAGATGAAACGAAAGCCCAAGCTTAACAGGGCGCTTGTTGCCGCACCCGTGTTCAGTTTCTTCAGGCTTTCATTGGCGCGCACAGCCAAAAAGATGTAGTTGATGGCAACCAACATGGTAGTCGCCACCAGGTAGGGACCGTAAACACGCAGGTTCCGTTTAAAGCTGGAGTTGACAAGTTTTGTAAACAGCATGCTTATTCACCACCATTCGTCAGGGTCATCATCGTTTTGCTGATTTCTTCTTGGTACTGCTTCAAGGAATCGTCGCCGCGGAATAGTTCGTGGTAAATGCGTCCGTCCTTGATGAAAAGCGTCCGTTTGGCATAACTGGCCGCGGCGGCACTGTGGGTCACCATGATGATTGTCTGGCCGTTAGCGTTGACGCGGTCGAACAGGTCCAAGATTTCGTTACTGGTGTTGGAGTCCAAGGCGCCGGTGGGTTCGTCGGCTAGCAACAAGTCTGGCTGGGTGATCAGGGCCCGGGCAATCGCAATCCGTTGTTGCTGACCACCGGAGACTTCGGTTGGGTAACGGTCAATGATCTGTTCAATCCCTAACGAAGCGGCCAGTGGCTGGATCCGCTTCTCCATTTCGGCAACCGGGACTTTAGCCAGTACCAACGGCAGGTAAATGTTGTCACGGTTGGACAGGCTGTTCAACAGGTTGAAGTGCTGGAAAATGAATCCCAGGTGCTCCCGCCGGTACTTGGCCGCCTGATCGGCAGTCAAGCTGCTCAAGTCCTGCCCGTTCAACAGGATCTCACCGGCACTGGCCTTTTCCAAGGTGGCAATGATGTTCAAGAGGGTACTCTTGCCGGCACCCGATTCGCCCATGATGGCAATGTATTCGCCGGGATTGACGTCGAAACTGATTTCCTTCAAAGCTTTCACCGGGTGGGTGGAATTAGCGTTGTAAGTCTTTTGTAAGTGGCTGATGTGTAAGAGGTTCATAATTTTCCTCCCCTTCCTGATTTCTTAATTCCATTATAAAAAGGCTCCCCGTTGATTCCTACTTACAGTAGCGCGGAGAACCTTACAGTTCTGTAATGTTTGTTTAGTTTCAACTCTGCCGAACATTAGTGGGCAAGAAATTCAAGCTGGCCGTTGTCCCCTGGCCGATGGTTGACGCAACCGACACTGAGAAATTCAGTTGCTGGGTAACCTTTTTGACCAGGTAGAGGCCCATTCCGGTGGACTTAGTCGTTTGGTGACCGTTGTGGCCGGAAAAGCCGTTGTCGTAGATTCGGGGCAAGTCGCTGGCGGTAATCCCGCAGCCATGGTCGATGATCTGCAGCTGATGACCTGACCACTTGAGTTCAATGGTTGATCCAGGAGCTGAGTATTTGATCGCATTGGATAACAATTGAACCAAGCAAAAGCGCAGCCACTTGCGATCGGTCAAGACGTGCACCCCATCTAAACTTGTCAATTGGGGCTGGAGCTGCAGGTTGATGAAAATTGCGGAATTATCCTTGAGAATGCCGGTCACCAGTGCCGACAAATCCACCCACTCAAAGTCAAAGTCGTTGTCATCCATGGATAAGCGCTCATCACCTAGCATCATATTCAGGTGGTAGTTAGCCGAATGGACTGCAGATAGCACCGCCTGGCTGGCTACATGCGGGTGATTTTCGGCCGCCGCCTGCAGACTGGTCAACGAATTCTTGATTTCGTGCGAGTAGAGCTCCATTTGGTCCAGTTGGCTCTGTTGGCGGATGCGCAGTTGTTTGATCAAAGCTTGACTGTCCTTATTCTGGCGGCGTTGCCGTGTGATTAGGGCAACTTGTACCGGATCGGCTGCCAAGATATCCTGATCGTGACTGACCTTTCGAACCTTGTGCCATGAACGCAAAACGTCCACCAGCGCCCAGATGATCATCAGTGGCAAGCTAAAGCGGACGACATCGAAGAAGAAAGCTTGCGGCACCCGGTAAAAGGTGACCAGCAATTCAATCAAGCCGAGCAGTAAAAAATACGCAAAGGTCCCTGGTAGCCAGTGTTTCAGCTGGTAGGCCACAAAACTTTTAGCTTTCATGATCGTTCACCAGCCGATAACCAACGCCGCGTTCTGTCCGCAAATGGTCATCAAGGTTGACCGTTGATAATTTGGTCCGCAGACGGCTAATGTTGACGTTGAGCGTGTTTTCATTGAGGAACTTGCCACCCTGCCAGAGCCATTCGAGCAAAGACTGCTTTTCAACGGTGTGGTTGAGGTGGTTGATTAAGATCGCAAGCAGGGCGCCCTCTGTTGGTGACAGGGCCACGGTACCAGCCGAATTTGTGAGCTGGTTAGTCAGCGCATTGAAATGGTTGTCGTCCCACTTCAATTCCCGCTCATCGCTTTCTTGGCGGCGCAACAAGGCCTGGATTTTAGCCAGGAGGACGGTCGTGGAGAATGGCTTCATGATGTAGTCGTCGGCACCCAACGCGATGGCCCGCATAATGTTGTTGTCAATGTCCGCTGCCGAAATGACGATAATCGGTGCCTGGCAGTGCTTTCGAACCGCATGGATCCAGTAGAAACCGTCAAATGTCGGCAGGGTGATGTCAAACAGGATCAGGTCGGGATCGGCGGCCACGACCTCATCATCAACATGATCCCAGTCGTGAACCGTGACGACCTCGTATTTCCACTTGGTCAGCGCGTCTTGAACCATTTGAATGATCGCAAGGTTGTCTTCAACGACGAAAATTTTGGTCACGACCAGCCCTCCTTTCAGTAATTAACCAAATCATACATTAAGTGTTGGGCTAAAACAAATTCACAAAAAAAGCGTGGCCGCATTCATCGCTAACCACGCTTGCTTTTTGTAATCAATGATTTAGAACAGTTTCCCGACACCGTAGTGGATGGTGATCGTGATCAAACCAATGATAATGTTCCGGATAACGGCGATCTTGACCAGTCCGTTGCCCAGCTTGGAACTGATGTAACCAGTCAAGGCACTGGTTGCGGCAACGGCCAGGATGGTTGCCGACCACTTGTAATGGCCAGGAACAAAGGTCATCGCCATCAATGGCAACAGACCACCGGCTGCGGCAGCAAACAAGGAAGCAAACGCCGCATCCCATGGGTTCAAGTAGTGGCCCAGTTCAATATCATACTTAACCCGGACAACGGTTTGTAGCGGCTTCTTGCTCAGCAAATCGTCGGCAATGGCCATGGAGGTCTTTTTCGAAACCCCTTTGTTGATGTAATAATCACGAACCGCCTTTCGTTCGCTTTCAAAATCCTCTTTCAACAGCTTGTGTTCCTTGGCAACGGCTGACTTTTCGGTATCCTTTTGGGTGCTGACAGAGGCATATTCACCACAGGCCATCGAAAAGGCACAGGCCAACAAGTCGGACAAACCGGCGATAAAGATCGTGAACTGATCCGTCGTCGCAGCGGCCACGGAAACCAGAACCCCAACAACGGTTAAAATCCCGTCGTTCGAGCCCAACACACCGGCACGCAGCGTGTTCAGCTTTTCTTCCATGGTCTGCTTTTGTTTATTTTCTTTATTTAAGATCATGCAAGTTCACCGTCCTTAACGCTTCAGTAATTGACCAATCAGGAAGGTCACGGCCATCGTAAGTAAGCCAGAGATGGTATTCCGGATAACCGACTTCAGCTTGTCTGGGTTGTTGCCTAAGACGGCGGCAATGTAGCCGGTGATGACCAAGGCAATCAACACGGCAATGACCGTTGCTGCAATCCGGATGGCTGGTGGAAAGGCCGTCACCGCCACCATTGGCAAAATCGATCCCAGCGGGAAGGAAATAAAGGAAGCAATTGCGGCCGCGTACGGACTCGTGAACTCGTTTGGATTAAAACCATAACGTTCCTGAACCGCCGTGCCCATGGCGTCCTTGTCCATCAGTTCCTTCGTCGCTTGCTGGGCCAAGTCTTCGGAAATATCTTGATCCATGTATTTCTGCTTCACATAGTTGAATTCGCCCTGCGGATCTTCAGCTAGACGCTCCTTTTCTTCAATCAGCGCCATCTGCTGTGAATCCTTCTGGGTGCTGACGGAGACATATTCACCCATGCACATCGAAATGGTACCGGCAAGGCTGCCGGATAAACCAGAAATCAAAATTGAATAACTATTGCTGGTAGCAGCGGCAACCCCAATAACGATCCCAGCAACCGAAATGATGCCGTCGTTTGCACCCATGACGATTGCCCGTAGCACGTTGATCCGTTGTGCCAATGACATTTTCTTGGCCATTTTCTTACTCCCCTTAGTACAGTGAATTAGAATCATTATAAACTAGTAATAAGCAAAAGTAAAATTATTTTACAACAGATCAGTTATTGTTTAGAAACGTTATAAATGATTCTAATATCAAAAAACGTTGGCATGCTGCCAACGTTTCTTGATAATTTGTTCATCAGAATTCAGATTTAGTTGTTATGCTTGGCGATTTTCTTCAGTCCGAATGACAAAGACAGAAGTGCCAGAGTGCTTAACCATGTAAGAAGCTTGTGAACCAACTTCCTTGCGGTTGCCTGGCTTACCAATTGAACCCACAATCAAAAGGTCGGGCTGGAATTCTGGAATGACGTGATTGCAGATCCGTTCAGAAGGACGATCGCCTTCGTCAATGATTGCAGTGATCTTCTTTGGATCAACACCGTAATCGATAGCGGCTTGAACATATTCATTGATCCGCTTCTTCAATTCTTCACGACTGGAGTGAACGTAATCCTTGTTCAAGACTTGGTAAACATTCACCTTGTTCGTCTCATAAACGGAAACAATCCCCAATTCAGAATTGTCGCGTTTTGCCTTGTCAACAGCATATGAGAAAGCTGCTCGGGCGTCAGGAGCATCGTCAACCCCCACCAAAATCTTGTGATAATGTGCTGGTTTAATGTCGAACATATTTTTCCCCTCTCCATAGTTGTGGACAACGCACCAAATCCGGCAATGCGGTTGGTGGTCAATTCCATGTCCTATGGTACTACTAAATTATGTTTTGTAAACATTATTTTTTAGCTTCACCTAAACAATTTCTGCTAACTTACTAATAATCCTGTCCTGACATTGGCAGCCGGCAACGGAAGGGTTATCATGAAGACGTACCAAATTAACGGAGGTTTGATTATGGTGGAAAAACTGATTGATCATTATTTTTATGATGAAGCCGCCTACGATTATCATGATGGCGGTTATGTCCCACTGGAAATTCCGGACGTTCCCCAACAAAAACTGAACGTTCCTTCACTTCTGAAGCCCGACAAGGAAACGGACACCGACATGTACTACACGATCACCGCACAAACCGGTGAAGTCCAGCTCATGCCGGGTGAGAAGACCAAGACCTGGGGCTACAATGCTCCCCTCTTAGGTCAGACGGTAGTGTTCAAGAAGGGCAAAACCATTCATGTGCACCTGGTAAACCACCTGCCGGAAGTCACAACCTTCCACTGGCATGGCTTGGTTATTCCTGGTCCGATTGAAGATGGTGGCTGTCATGCACCGGTTTATCCAGGTGAAGAAAAAGACATCAGCTTCAAGATTAACCAGCCAGCCGCATTCGTTTGGCTCCACGCCCACCCGTGTCCGTCAACTGCTGAACAAGTTTGGCACGGTTTGGCTTGCGGCGCCATCATTCAAGACGAGCATGAAGCCCAGATGCCGCTGCCACGCAACTATGGGGTCGACGATATTCCAATCATTTTACAAGACCGGCGTTTCCACGAACATAATCAATGGGACTACCGCGCTGACTATGATCCGGACGGCGTGATGGGCCCTACTCCGATGATCAACGGAACGATTAATCCTTACTTCGACGTTACCACCCAGAAAGTTCGGCTGCGTTTCTTGGATGGTGCCAACCGACGTGAATGGCGGCTGCATTTCTCCGATGACCTGCCATTTACCCAGATTGCGGGCGACCTGAGCCTCTTACCACATCCAGTCAAGATGACCAAGCTGATGATCACTTGTGCTGAACGGCAGGAAATCGTGGTTGACTTTGGCCAGTACAAGCCAGGCGATGTCGTTACCTTGTACAGTGACGACACCCCACTGGTCCACTTCCGGATTCATGAATTTGCACCGGACCACACGACGATTCCGACGACCTTGTACAACACGCCAGATCCAAAGGTTGACGCTGACCTGCCTGTCCACCACGTCACCCTGGATGGCATGGATGAATCAGTCGCCATGAACGGCAAGAAGTTCCAGATGCAACGGATCGACTATCAGATGGAGATTGGTCAGGTTCAGCTTTGGGACATTCTCAACACCAACGATAAGCCTGGAATGATCCACCCTTACCACATGCACGGCTGCCACTTCACTGTGGTTTCACGTAACGGCCATCAACCAAATCCAAACGAATTGGGTCTGAAGGATACCATCGTTGTTAACCCACAAGAACACGTCGTCATCAAGGTTTGGTTCCCTGTACCCGGCGTCTTCATGTACCACTGCCACATCATCGAACACGAAGATGGTGGCATGATGGCCCAGATCAAAGTCGTTGACCCGAGCGATCCTAACAAGCAGTACAAGCTGATGGACCACCACACGCTGATGAAGGCCTTCGCCGAAGAACGTGGAGTTTCCATGGACGATCTCTGGTTAGGTGGCATGGACTCCTACAAGAAGATGGGAATGGAAATGTAGTAGCTGCTAAGGGGGCATGCTAATGGAATGGTATGACAAGACTTTTGACGAGTTGACCGTCGACGAGTTGTTCAACATCAACCTCTTACGGGCCAACGTCTTCAACGGTGAGCAGAAATGTATCACTCCCGATCCTGACTTGATGGATAAACACGCTCACCACGTCTTTGCAATGGACAATGGCCAGCTAGTGGCATACGGACGTTACTTTCAAGACGGAGCCAACGCCACCCTTGGCCGGGTCGTCGTCCACCCGCTCTTCCGTGGGCATGGCTTAGGCGCCGCACTGATTCAACATCTCTTAGACGGCATCCAGCAGAACCTACCAGGCAAGGAAATTGTGATCCACGCACAACTGTACGTCAAAGACCTGTACGAACACTTTGGCTTTCAAGCCCATGGTGATATATTCTTCGAGGCGGAACGCGAACACGTCACAATGACCCACCCAGCTCTGTAAATATTAGGCATAATAAATAACGAGGCATGGAGCACTTAAGTTGCCCTATGCCTCGTTTTTTTTAGTTAAAATTCAAGCGGAAACCAAAATGCTGGTCTTGACCAATCAGTTTGTTGGCGTGCCGTTCCATCACGTGTCGGCGGTTGCCAAACATCATCCAAGCGGTGATCCCACCCAGAACGATGAATTCGATCAAGAGAGTCAACCAGTCCAGGTAATTGGTGTGGCCGGCCATTGTTGCCGTGCCTGAAACCGTGAAGGCGGTCCAATCAAAGAGGAAGTGGATCAGCATGGTCAACCATAATTGGCCGGTGTAAAGGTACACGACGGACAGGAACAGGCCAAACAAGAAAGCGTTGATTGCTTGCACCGTGGTCATATCGAATTGCTGGTCAAACATGTTGAAGTAGTGGATCAGGCCAAAGATCAATGAACTCACGATGGTTGCCCAGCAGACCCGGTCCTTCCAATCGCGCATCGCGTAAAGGCAGACACCCAAGAAACCGAAGCGGGCCAAGCTTTCCTCACCAACGGCCGCTTCAAACGCCTGTGCCGTGAGCATCCTGCTTGGCGTCTTCCAAGTGAAGTGGTAGGAGAACAGGACGTTGTACCACTTATCACCGGTCCCATAGGCATTCCAGATGATCAAGGCAGTGGCCACAACAATCAAAGCCAGAATCACCCACCAGCTGACGTCCCAGCTAAAACGCGGCTTCAAACCGGGCCAGGACAGCTTCCAGGCCCGCATCACCGTGGTGACTAACAGGAAGAAGGCAATGGCACCAGCGGCCCCGCTACTAATCAGTACCACAAAGGCATGCGGCCCCATGAATTTCTGTGGCAAAGCAATGTCCATGCCAAACGCCACCACGTTGAACCACCAAAACAGGTAGAAGACTCTGGCAGTGACCCATTCTAATTGGCCACCGATTTCACTAGCAAATGGCGTAAACATGATCAGGTAGTAGAGCATCGTCAGTGCCACCACGCCGCGAGCCGGCAGCTGCAGGCGCACGATGATTGCCCGGGTCACGAATCCCCAGACGACACTCAAGATGACCGGTTGCAGCAATGCCTGCAGCCAGCAGTTGCCTTTCTTGAGCCAGGCCGGTGACTTTTCCCAAGCCGCGACTCCTAGGCCCAGCAACGTGATCAAGGTGACCGGAATCATCCGGTAGACCAAGACAATGCCATGGTAGGCTTCCCAGCCGCAAATCAGCAGGAGCAAAAAGCTGACGACTGCCAATTGGGCTAAATACCAAATGTGGAGGTAATCTCTTCCAGACACGTTTTTCCCTCCTAATCAATTAATCTTAGTCTTGATCATAACAAAGCAAAGGCAATATAAAAAGTCTGTTAGCTTCAAAAAACAAATTTTTCGTTTATAATGACTTTATTATTGTCTGAAGAAGGTTAAATTATGACGGTCCTATTATTTATCACGCTGATCTTCGTCGGTATGGCTGGCGGCTTACTCGGTAGCGCTGTGGGAATTGCCTCCCTGGCTTCCTACCCAGCACTGTTGGCACTAGGCATGCCGCCCGTCACTGCCAACGTTACCACCACTTTTGCCAACATCTTTTCGGGTATAAGCTCCGTGTTTGCTTCAAGCAAAGAGTTGCATGGCCGCTGGAGCTTCATTTTCAAAGTGTGGCCCCTGCTTCTAAGCGGTTGTATTACGGGATCGCTGCTCCTGTTTGCCTTTCCGCAATCCGTTTTCAAGAAGATCGTGCCCTTCTTCATCCTCTTGGCCGCTTTCCTGATGTTGCTGCCAAAGGGTGAAAAGACGCAGCAGGAACATTCTTTCTTCGTCATTTTCCTGTCGTGGGCGTCCATCTTCTTCACCGGTATCTATTCCGGCTACTTCGGTGCAGCCTGCGGGGTCATCATGCTGGCACTCTTCAACATCATCACCGGCGAACCCTACAAGATCTACAATGCCGAAAAGAACGTTGCCATGCCACTGGCTAACCTTACTTCCTTGGTTGTTTATATGACCCAGACCAAGATCGTCTGGTCATGGATCATCCCAATGGCCATCGGATCGATCATCGGCGGCTATATCGGCCCAGGAATTGTCCGGCACCTGCCTGACCGCCTCGTCAAAACAGTGGTAGCCATTTTCGCCGTCATTCTAGCCGGCACGCTTGCCTACCAGGCCTACTTCTAAAACTTATGTCAGATAAAAATAAAGGGATCAGTTAAATTACACTGATCCCTTTATTTAGTTGTCGTCAGCGAATTATTCGGTGACGGCTTCTTTTTTGTTTTGATGAGCGGCACTTTCTTGGCGATGCTTCTTTGCTTGCCCTTTGTGCTCATTGTTGCGACGATTGTGGTTGTGGCCATTGTGATTGCCATGCTGGTTGTTGTTGCGGTGGGTCCGGTGATGACTTTCACCGACTTCCTTGCGGCCTGGCTTATCGGCATTCAGGATGGTGACCATTGGAATGATCACTGGACGCCGGCCGGTCCGTTCATACAACAAGCGCTGCAGGCGGCTGACAATCGTCCGGTTGATGGCCCGCCGATCGACCTTCTTGTGGTTCTTGAACGTGTTCAGGATGGCCCAGAAGACTTCGTGGTTGGCTTCCTTGATCAATTCCTGGGATTCGTGCATGTAAACAAAGCCCCGGGAAACGATGTCTGGTCCGGCCACAATCTGGTAGTCCTTCAAGTCAACCACGGCAATGGCGGTGACTACCCCTTCTTCGGACAGCATCCGCCGTTCACGAATTTCAGGGTTACCAACTGAGTCACTGACATCGCGGCCGTCGATGTATACATCACCCATCGATTCGATATGGTCAGCCACACGGCAAGAATCCTTGGTTAAGGCCAGCACATCACCATTTTGCAAGATGAAGCAGTGATCCTTCGGTACGCCAGTCAACTGGGCCAACTTAGCGTGAATCTTCTGCATCCGGTATTCACCGTGGACCGGTGCAAAGAACTTCGGTTTCATCAGGCGCAGCATTAACTCTTCATCGATCTGACCACCGTGGCCGGAAGTGTGGATGTTGTTGACGTAACCATGAATAACGGTGGCACCATCCTCTTCCAGCTTGTTGATTAAGGCATTCACGCTCGTCGTGTTACCCGGAATTGGGTTACTGGAGAAGACAACGGTGTCACCCGGCTGGATACTGATCTGCCGGTGGGTACCATTGGCAATCCGGCTCAAGGCCGCCATTGGTTCACCCTGCGACCCGGTACACATGATCAGTACCTTTTCTGGTGGCAGTTGATTGATATCATTGCCGTCGATCAGTGCGTCATCGGGAATATGCAGGTAACCCAGCTTCTGACCGGCTTCGATGGCGTTCTCCATGCTCCGACCAAAGACGGCAATCTTCCGGCCTTGATGCAAGGCGGCGTCACAGGCTTCCCGCAGACGGTAGACGTTGGAAGCGAAGGAAGCGAAGATAATCCGCCCCTTGATCCGTTCAAAGATCCGGCGAATGTGAACGTCAACCCAGCGTTCGGACTTGGTGAACTGTGGCCGTTCCGCGTTGGTGGAGTCGGAGGTCAAAAGCAGGACCCCATCGTCACCCAGCTTAGCCATTTGCTGGAAGTTCGGTGCTGGCAGGTGGCCAACCGGGGTCAAGTCGAACTTGAAGTCACCGGTTTGGACAATCGTTCCTTGTGGCGTGTGCACAGCAACCCCTAACGTGTCAGGGATGGAGTGGGTCGTCCGGAAAAAGCTGACCCATAATTTCTTGAAGTGGACCGTATCGAATTCGTTAACTTCGTGCAGTTCCGCATTCCGCAGCAGGTGCTTTTCTTCCAGCTTGCCCCGAATCAATGACATGGCAAATGGACCAGCGTAAATTGGCACATTGACCTTCTGCAGGAAGAACGGCAAACCGCCGATGTGGTCTTCGTGGCCGTGGGTGATGAAGATACCCTTGATCTTTTCCCGATTTTCAACCAGGTAGTCGTAGTTTTGAATGACATAGTCGACCCCTAACAGCTCGTCTTCAGGGAACAGGACCCCACAGTCGATGATGACAATCTCGTCCTGAAATTCGACACAGTACATATTTTTACCAATTTCGCCTAATCCGCCGACAGCAAAAAAGGCGACTTCGTTATTCTTAATTTTTAACTTGCGCATAATACCTTCCTTTGATGTTCATCGCTATATAACTCGGATGGTTCACAAAAAGAGCTTAGGCCCGGTACAGGTTTAAGTCGTTTATTCTATTGGGTTAAAAGGTCACTGGGGATTTCCAGGACACATTTCGTCAAAGCAGCATGATCTTTGACACGTTTTTATGAAACCAAGAAGTTATTTTATCCGTCCAAATAAACTAAAAATATTCTAGCACATGAAACGAGCTTTGGATAGGAGAAAGGATTTGACTAGTGGTTGTGAACCGCTGCATTGAGCTTGCGCCGGTTGCAGAAATAGATAATGAGGATTGGCGGCACGATCAGCAAGAAAACGGGATAGAAGTAGACTGGCGAGAAGAGGCTATCGATCAACCCACCTAACATCGGGCCGACCGACATCCCAATATCCAGACCAAGGTAGAAGGTGGAACTGGCCAATCCAGACTCGCTGATGGGTGCCAATAACAAGGCCGTTGATTGCATCACTGAATAGATGATCCCGTAACCAACCGCCATGCCGGCAGCTGCTAGGGCCATCTCCCAATTGTTGTCCATAACGGTCAATAGAATCAGGTAGATGACGGTAGCTGCAGTGCTGAGGTATAACCATGGCCCAAAAGAAACGGTGTCGAAGAGGTTCCGCAAGAGCAGCCGCAATACCAGCAGAACGACGGCATAGATCAAAAAGTAGGCACCCACGGCCACGTGCATGTGCCGCTGTTCGACATAGGTAACGATGTCCGCTTGGGTCACAAAGTAAGGCAAGGCAAACAAGGTCGTTAAGGCAGCAATGGGCAGGGAATCCTTTTGAATGATCTTGAAGTGGTGGGCCTGCTTTTTAGAATTGGCCACGCCCTCTGGCTTACCCTTGTCGCCAACGAACTGAATGACAACGACCATCAAAATCGCTGAGCTCGCCGACAAAATGATCGACTGCCGGTAGCCAAAGGTCTTGTAAATGTTAATGGAAACGGCCGGGGCAACCGACATCGCCAATGCGTTCATCAAGCCGTAAAAGCCCATCGCTTCCCCAACGTGTTCCCGGGGAACCAATTCAGCCAGCCAGGTCGTCATGCAGACAGTGCATAAAACATAACCTGTCCCGTTCATCAGCCGGAACAACAGCAGCATGCCGCTGTTCGGCGTAATGATGTATCCGACGATCCCTAACACAATCAGCACACCGCCGATAAATGACAGCTTGTATTTGGTCATCTGGTCCGTCAAGTTGCCGGCAACCGGCCGCAAAAACATGGCCGCCACACTCATAATACCAACGATAAAGCCGGCAAAAGTGGCGCTGGCGCCCAGTGATTTAGCAAATCCGTTGATGAGCGGGTTGACAAACATCGTACTGAACATGAAGAAAAACGATGCGGCCATGACCAAAATGACATCCTTGCTGTAGACAGATTTACTGGCCATTCAAACACTCCTCTCAAAATAAAAAAGGCGGGCAGGCACCATTGCTGGTCCTTCCCGTCTTAACTAACTGAATTAATCTTCAACTGGCAGGCCTTGGTGAATCTTCTGCATCCATTCATTCCAGCTCTCAGCAGTCGTACCATCGGTGTGGTATTGCATGTCTAAGCTGCTTTCAACGGCATCAAAAAGATTTGGCACCATCCGTTCAGCCAATTCGACCAGTTTATCAATCGTCAAATACTGGTTTTCTTCCAACAGGTGGTTGATGTTGGCCATATCCTCATCACTAGCATTAGCAGAGACGACTTCCAGATTGTCCAACCGCAACTGACGAATATAAAAGTTCATGAAATCCAACCGCGCCTGCTTCTTGGCATCCGCCGACAAATCTTTGTAAGCCACTAATTTATCACTCACAATGATTCCTTCCCTTCAAAATTGTTAATCAACTGAATTTTAGCATTTTGAAAGCGCTTTTGTGAAACTAATTCTCATCTTTCAAGGTTAATTGGACTTGGTAATCTGGACTAATTTGGGCAACGACGTGTTTGGCCGGTTGATCAGCCAACCGACCCAAGTCAACCAGAACCTCCCCGTCGTCTTTTCTTTCCACTTTTTCCACCCGGGAATACAAGGAGCGCAGGGCCCGATAAACGCCCCGCTGTGCGTGCTGCTTCTCATAGGCGGCCGACAGTGTGTAACCCTGTTTCAAAAAGTGATTGATACCTAAAACGATCATCAACGTGTGGATGGTATAGGCATGACTCTGATTTTTCTGCTGCTGAATGGACTTGATGTAGCCTTTCTTCTCCCAGTAGCGGATCTGACTGGGCGACACACCAGTGGTTGCGCTCAGTTCCTTCAAGGAGATTTTGATATCCATTTTGGCAAAGGCTTCGCGTCCCTCTTTTGCAAGTTCTTCCATTCAAACTCCTCCATTTCGTCCATCATTCTCAAACAATTTATTCTTTTTGTCAAATTATTTGACAAAGATATTAAATAAGCTTAGATTAGTTAATGTCGATTTTTGTAGAAAGAAGGGTCAATATTGGAAAATACGTCAGTGGACATCAATGGCCGTCCTTATAAGCGGTCACTGATGGTTGCCATTTTATTAGTTGGTACCTTTTGTACCTTTCTTAACCAGACCATTTTAGCCACGGCCTTCCCTGCCTTGATGAACGCCTTCAACGTCAACACGTCGACCGTTCAGTGGCTGACAACTGGTTTCTTGATGGTCAACGGGATTATGATTCCAATCAGCGCCTACCTAAGCAACCGGTTCAACACCCGTTGGCTCTATACTACCGCCATGGTGATCTTCGAAGTCGGTACAATCACTGCCTGGTTGGCACCCAACTTCGGCACTTTGTTTGTGGCCCGGTTGATCCAAGCGGTCGGTGTCGGCATCACCATGCCCCTAATGCAAACGATCATGCTGACCATCTACCCACCAGAAAAGCGTGGTGCCGCCATGGGGATCAACGGTTTGGTTGTCAGCCTGGCCCCAGCGATCGGCCCGTCATTATCTGGTTGGGTTATTGACCACTATTCCTGGCGGATCCTCTTTGCCATGATCATTCCGATTGTCGCCATCGTCATCCTGCTGGCACCCTTCCTGGTCAAGAACGTGATCGAGAACCGGCACCCGCACTTGGACCTGCCATCCATCGTTTTGTCAACTCTGGGCTTCGGCAGCATGCTGTATGGTTTCTCGTCGGTCGGTGACAAGGGCTGGTTGAACAGTACCGTCCTGATCACCATCGTGGTTGGCTTCGTACTCGTCGCCTTCCTGGTACAACGGCAGAATCACCTGGACGAACCGTTTTTGGAATTCAAGGTTTTTGAAACCCCTGCTTTTACGCTCTCTACCATCCTTTCATCCATCACGATGATGGCCATGGTCAGCGTCGAACTGATCATCCCAATGTACCTGCAGATTGTGCATGGCATGTCGGCATTCCACGCTGGCCTGACCCTGCTGCTGGGTGCCTTGGTAATGGGCTGGATGAGTCCGGTGACGGGGAACCTCTTCGACCGCTTTGGTGCCCGGCGTTTGGCCACCACAGGTCTGTTTATTTTGGTTGTCGCCACCTTCCCATTTGCCTTCGTCAACCGTGACACGCCAACCCTGTACATTGTGATCTTGTACGCCGTGCGGATGTTTGGGATGTCAATGGTTATGATGCCCGTAACGACTTCCGGAATGAACGCCCTGCCATTCAAGCTGATTGCCCACGGGACTGCTGTTAACAACACCATGCGGCAAGTGGCCACCTCCGTTGGGACTGCCATTTTGATGTCTGTCTTAACCAACGTGACCAAGAACGCCACCCCAAGCCATCATTTGCTGACGACTGCCCCATTGCAGTACAAGTCGGCAATGATTGACGCCACATTGAAGGGCTATCACGCTTCCTTCTGGTTTGCCGTGGCCTTCTCGTTGATCGGCTTCGTGGCCGCCTTCCTATTGAATGACAGTACCAACGCCCACTCCCGGACGATTACCCCAACTGAGGAAAAGGAGGCCGCTGAATTATGATGATTGTTCTTGTTTTTGCCAGTGCGATTGCCGTCTTCCTGGCTTCCATGTTTAGTCATCGCTGGCGCAGTGTTTGGCTGACCCTGGCCGGCATTGTTTTTGTGCTCAGTGTCGGCATCGTGACCCTCAACTATTCCCACCACTTTGGGATGAAGAAGGTCACCACGACTTCCAGCAAAGTCATCTATTCTGCCACCAGCAAGCAGGCGCTGCCAGTCATCCTCTACCAGCCGGTTGGTACTTCAGGCAAAGATGACGTCTACCTCTACAATCAACAGCCTAACCAAAAGCAGCCAAGCCACACTCAAGCTAGCGAGCAAACGCAGAACCAACTGCGTAGAGTTAACGGCGACCAGGTCCGTTTGGTGACTAAAGAGACTCGTTGGCAATACGCTAACGGCTGGTCACGACTGCTGTTTGCCGGGTCCGGGATGGACAACAAACTGGTCAAACGCGTCAACACCTTCTACTACCCAAGTTACTATGTCAAAGTTTCCACTAAACAGATGAAGCAGCTGGCTCAACGCATGCCAAAGCAGAAGACCGGGGCTAATAAGGCCGCTGCTGATTCTAGCTTGAATGGCAAGCAAAGCCAGTTGATGAAGGTTAAAGCGCAAATGTTAAAGCAGGCGCTCAAATAATCATTGACAATGATCGTTCAAGCCTGCTATCCTATTTCTATCAAATACACGGAGGGATCAACGATTGAAATTCTAATTCACCACAATGTATCGCTGCTGATTCGTTTTTACGCGCGAATTGGCTGCCTGGGGTAGAATTATGATTTCAATTGACTGATACCGTAAATAACCGGCACACTGTCGGCTTTTTCAGGTCTGTCCTACTCGGGGCAGGCCTTTTTGCGTCCTTTACGAAAGGAACGTGATTATTTAATGGAATCGATTAGTATTCAAAATCTCAGCTTCGCCTACCCTGGGCAACCTGAATTGTTCAAGAACTGCAACTTAAACATTGACGACAGTTGGCAACTAGGACTATTGGGCCGCAATGGGCGGGGCAAAACCACCCTGATGAAAATTCTGCTTGGTGAGCTCGACTACACTGGGAAGATCAACAGCCGCCTGGCATTTTGCTACTTTCCCTTAGCGATTGGCGACGTGAATCAGTTGACTGCCGAAGCCCTGGTTGACGCCGTGCCTGGTCAACTGGAACTGTGGCAAATCGAACGGGAATTGAACCTCATGAAGGTCGATCCCGCCTTGCTCTGGCAACCATACGGCACGTTGAGCGGTGGCGAACAGACTAAGGTTCAGCTGGCGACACTCTTTGCTCAAACGGATTTCTTCATGTTGCTCGATGAACCAACCAATCATCTCGACCAGCAGGGACGCCAGCAGGTCGCTGACTACCTGAACAACAAACAACAGGGCCTGATCGTCACCAGCCACGACCGTGATTTCTTGGACCAAGTGGTTGACCATACTCTGGTGATCGAACGCCACGACCTCGTTTTGTCACACGGCAACTACTCAGCTTATTTCGCGCAGAAGCAGCGCCGCGACCAGGAGGCAATCGCCAGCAACCACCATTTGAAAGCAGAAATCAAGGACTTGGCCCGTAGTCGTCAGCAGCGCTTGCAATGGGCGCAGCGAGCCGAGGGTGAGAAGAAACATAACTCACATGCCGATAAGGGCTTCATCGGGGCCAAAGCAGCCAAAATGATGAAGAAAACCATCACGACGAGCAACCGTCTCAGCAAGGCCATCGATGAGCGCCAGGGCTTGCTCAAAGAAGTCGAAACGATTGAGTCCCTGCCCATCAACATGGTTGCCAGCCATCATTCGACCCTCGTCAACCTGGATCGCGTATCACTAACGATCAATGAGCGTCGGTTGTTTGACCCGATCAGCCTCACTGTCGGCCCGCATGAGCAAGTTGCAGTAATTGGTCCCAACGGTGCCGGTAAATCTAGCCTCTTCCGCGCAATTGCCGGCCATTTTAACGGTCAAGTAAACGGTCAAATCGACATTGCCCATGGGATCAAGATCAGCTACGTTCACCAACAGTTTCAGCATCACGGCAGCCTAGCCAGCTTTGCCAAAGATAACCAGCTTTCCTATGAAACACTGCTCACCATCCTGCGTAAACTGGGAATGGAACGGCGCACTTTCACCGTCCCCATTGAAGAGATGAGCATGGGCCAACAGAAGAAAGTCGAAATTGCCCGTTCATTGGCCACCCCATCACAACTGTACATTTGGGACGAGCCGCTGAATTACCTGGACACCTATAATCAGGATCAACTAATTCAACTGATCAAAGAAATGCGGCCGCCACTGCTGTTCACCGAACACGATCAGCATTTCATTCAGGCAGTCGCTAGTCAGAAGGTTCAACTATTTCCTGGGAAATAAAAAAAGAGACGAGAAAATCTCGTCTCTTTTTTTATTTAATTCATTTGCCCAGCAATTTTGCGCATTGGATCCGGCAGATCAATGGTGAATTCACGCTGCTTTAAGGTGAATGGATCCGTGAAGGCCAGCTTCGTTGCGGCTAAGAGCTGGTGTTGAAACTTTGTCGTATCACCGTCATACAGGTGGTCACCCACAATTGGGCAATGCAATGATGCCAAGTGAACACGAATCTGATGGGTACGGCCGGTATGCAGCCGCAGACGGACCAGTGAGTGGGCGTCATCCGTCTTTTCAACCCAGTATTCGGTAAGGGCATGCTGACCATCCGCGGCAATAATCCGCTTGGGCGAATCAGGCACCCGTTTAATGGCCTTGTCAATTTGACCATGCTGCTTAGGCAAGTGGCCACTGACGATTGCCTCGTATTCCTTGACCATCTGGTGCTGTTCAACCTGGGTGCTGATCATACTGGACGCCACCCGATGTTTGGCAATCAGTATCAGACCGGCCGTGTATTGGTCCAAGCGGGTAATCAGGTGCGGCCGCAAGTTGTCATCACCCTCGGCTTTCAAATGGCCAACCACCCGGTTTAAGACCGTGTCGTTATCCTCATGCGGCCCCGGAATGGACACGACCCCCGCCGGCTTATTGACGACCAGCCAATTATCATCCTCAAAGACGATGTTCAACGGCTGCTGGGATTCCTTCACACTCGGATCCGGGGCTTCCGGGTTCACTTCGATGGTTAAGGGCTGATGGGGCAGGATCATTGTCGTTGGCCGCACTTGCCGGTGGTCAACCAAGAAGCGGCCCTCGCCACGCTTGATGTCGTTGAACAAGCGATGACCCATGCCTAAGCTCTGCAGGTAGCGTTTGATTTTGATGGGATCTTTTCCCTGATACACCCAGGTGTTTTCCATAATTCCTCCTGAAAAATAAAAAAAGCTGGGTCAAAACCCAACTTCTAACAATTAGCGGTCCATACGCGACTCGAACGCGTGATCTCATCCGTGACAGGGATGCGTCCTAAACCAACTAGACCAATGGACCATTTCTTAACAATTCATAGTATACCTTCCACCGTACCAAATCGTCAATAGTAAATATAAAATTTGTACTATTCAGTCGTTGTAAACTATGTCCTCAAGCTAGCAATCACTTGCCTTTCATCGTATTATTAGCTATAGAACTTTTTTATTGGGAGAGTCGACAACTATGGCAAAAGTAATCAGCAGCTTGCGAAACTGGTGGAATAAATATTCCCGGGTTTTGAAGATGCTCTTTGTGGCTTCAGTCGTTATTTTCGTGATTATCGCCCTCAGCAACTTTTTAAAGGAAGTTGATTGGGTTAAAGTCGGTGATGGTTTACGGGGCCAGAGCCTAGTTAACATCATCATCATGACGGTTGGGGGCATTGTCGCCGTCGTTCCCATGCTGGGCTACGATATTGCCATCACCCACCTGCTACCGGGGAATTTCAAGCCTAGCTACCTCATCCGCAGCGGCTGGATCACCAACACACTGACCAACGTTGCCGGTTTCGGCGGCCTGCTCGGGGCAACCATGCGGGCCTACTTCTATGGTAAAAAGGCCAGCCGGAACGAAATTCTCTTAGCCATTGCTAAAATTGCCGTCTTCCTGCTTTCTGGCCTGTCAATCTTATGCTGGCTGGCCCTAATCACCATCTTCTCCATCAAGAATCCTGGCCACGTTGCCCGCGATTCCGTCTGGCTGATTGGTGGCGGCCTCTACTTCCCGTTGGTCTTTTACCTGACCCGGCGAAATGATTCCCGTCTCTTCAAGGGGTTGACCTTAAAGCTGGAGGCCTTCATCACATTGAGCTCGACCCTTGAGTGGCTGTTTGTGGCGCTCTTCTTCGTCCTCATCGGCTATTTGATGGGCGTGCGGGCCAACCTGGTCATCGTCTTCCCATTATATGTGGTTGCCCAGATTCTCGGGGTCATCTCCATGCTGCCAGGGGCAATTGGTTCCTTCGACGTCATGATGATGGTTGAATTGACCCTGTTGGGCGTGCCTAAAGCCACCACGGTCGTCTGGCTCCTCCTCTTCCGGGTCTTCTACTACATCATCCCGTTGGCATTGGGCCTGATCTTCTTCGTTCACCACATCTTCATCCAGATCGACGACTTCTTCGATCACATCCCGCGGACCGCTTGCCGGCAGCTGGCACACTGGCTGGTCACCTGCTTCATGTACATCTCCGGCATTTTAATGCTCCTTGCGGCCTCCGTACCGGATTTGACCTATAACAACCGTATTCTGCAACGTTTCTTCCCCTTTACTTTCTTCTTCCTGCACCAGTTGACGACCATCCTCTTTGCCATCGCGATGCTCGCCTGTGCCCGGGGAATGCAGTCCAAAGTCAAGAAAGCTTACTGGCCCACGTTGATTATCCTGGTGATCGGCATGACCAACACGGTGATCAACTTAGGCACCTTCTACCTCACCGCCTACCTCCTGATCCTGTTAGGCCTGGTGATCTTGATGCGGCACGTGCCTTATCGGAAGAAGCTGCAGTATTCCATGGGTAAGTTCTTTGGTGACAGTTTCATCTTCATCGGCAGTTTAGCGCTCTACGTGATCGTGGGGGTCATCAACACGCCCCACTACGCCGCCAACCACCACATTCCCGACTTTCTCCTCTTCCCTGGAGAACGGATTTGGCTGTCCGGATTCATTGGCCTGGTGCTCGGCTTTGCCATCATGGCCCTGATCTTGGGTTACTTCACCAGCACACCGGATCCATTTAGCGCAATCCAATCCGTTGATCATGACCGGGTCCAAGCCGTCATCGATAAGTGGGGCGGCAACGAAACCTGCCACCTGGCCTTCTTGAACGACAAGAACATCTATTACTACCGCTTAGACAACCAGGACCAGCTCTTCTTCATGTACCGGCGCAAGTACGACAAGCTGATCATCATGGGTGACCCCGTCGGCAACCAAGAAGTCGTCCGGCCAGCTATCCGGCAATTCATCCACGAAGCCGATGAGTATGGTTACCAGCTGGTCTTCTACGAAATCAGCAGCCGGATCACGATGATTCTGCACGAATTTGGCTTCGACTTCATCAAGACCGGTGAAGACGGCGTGGTCAAACTCGCTGACTTCACCCTCGCCGGCAAGCGGCAGCGGTCACAGCGGGCCCTGATGCACAAGTTTAACCGTGAAGGATATGAATTCAGCATCGTCGACCCGCCATTTGATGACGCCTTGTTCAAGGAAATGAAGGCCGTCTCCGATGATTGGTTGGGCAACGAAATCGAGAAGGGCTTCTCACTCGGTTTCTTCTCCCGTGACTACATCAACACGGCACCGGTGGCACTGGTCCGGGATAAGGACGGTAAGCTGGTTGCCTTTGCGACCTTGATGCCGACCGGAACCAACAAAATTTTGACGATCGACCTCATGCGCCACAGTCACGAAGCACCATCAGGGATCATGGACAAGATCTTCGTCTCCCTCTTCCTGTGGGGGCAAGAACAGGGCTACACCTACTTCGATTTAGGGATGGCCCCTTTATCCAATGTTGGTGAATCACCGTTCAGCTTCACCGAGGAAAAGGTGGCCCACTTCATCTATGAGTATGGCTTCCACCTCTACGGCTTCCAAGGGCTCCGGCGTTACAAAGATAAGTACGCTAGCAAGTGGGTTTCGCGCTACATTGTCTACCGCAAGAAGGTCTCCTTGATTGCCACAATGATTGCCGTTGTGAGCGTTGTTAATCAACGGGTTGACCAGTTGCGGCCGCGTCACCTGTGGTTAGCTTGGTGGAAATCCTAATATTGAAGACAGAAAAAAGCGTTCAGGAAATTCCTGAGCGCTTTTTTCTTAGTTGCTTGAATTTAGATGTTCTTAGCGAGGAAGTCGTAGAGCATCTGGTGACGAATCTCTTTCGTATCGTAACCGAGTGTCTCGGCAATCCGGAAGGCAAAGGCCAATGCGGTAGCCGGTCCCCGACTGGTAATGATGTGGCCCGCTTCGTCAACTACGGTAATGTCTTCCTTGAAGTGGCCGGTTGGGGCAACTTCCTTCGTTTCTTTATCGATGCCTGGGAAGCAGGTGTAGTCATGGCCGTCCAACAAGCCGTAACGAGCAAAGGCGATTGGAGCCGCACACATGGCCGCATTCCACTTGCCGGCCTGTTGCCGCTGCACCATCAAGTCCTTCAGCTGGTCGTTGTCACGTAAGGCGTGCGCACCGCCCATACCGCCAGGAAAGACGACACAATCGTAATCCAGTAGGCTTTGGTCAACAACCTTGTCACACGTTAACGGGATGTTATGTGCACCCATGATGTTCTTGCTACCAAGGCCGACCATGTCAACTGGGATCTGCATCCGCCGCAGGACATCGATCTGGGTCAAGCCTTCAACTTCTTCGCAACCATTGGCAAATACTACTGCCACTTTTGTCATAATTGATCACCTCATGACCATTATAGCTTATTCAGCAAAACAACGGCTGATAATCAGTTTGAGTGCCTCATCGCTCTCCGGGGTTGGGTACAAGGGATAGGTGTGGTACATGCCCCGACCGATCTTGCATTCGGCCTGAACACCACTGTTGCGCAGCTTTTCGGTAAAGGCCATCGCATCCGGGTTCATAATCTCGGCGGTCCCGACAAAGATCAGCACGTTGCGCAAGGCATCCACGTCACCATATAGCGGGCTCACCCGGAAGTCGTGATGGTCAACGTGGCCCGCCCACAGCTTGCCGATTGTCCGTAAGCCGTTGGCATCCAGGGTCACATCCTGTTGCTCATACTTCTTAATCAATGGGTTAGCCAAGTCGATGTCCAGCCATGGTGACAGCAAGACCAAACTACCAGGCTGCGGCAGACGATACTTGCCTAGCGATTCGCAGAAGGCGGTCGCCAAGCCGGCTCCGGAAGAGTCACCCATCAAGATCACGTTGGAGGTCGGGTGCTGTGAGTACAGCCGCTCATAATAGGTCGTCAACGCCTCTTGCGCGTCAATGACGTTGTGCTCCGGTGCCAGCGGCAGAATCGGGGCGATCACCTTAGCATGGGTGGCAGTCGCCAGTCGTTCTAGGAATTGCCAATGACGCTTCTGTGGGCGCTGAAAGTAGGCCCCGCCGCACAGGTAGACAATGACTCGCTTGCCTGCCTTTTCCGGCGTCAACGTGACCAGGGTCAAGCCATCGATCTCGTCAATTTCGTGGTGGATGTGCCAACGCATCCCCTTCGGAAAGGCAAAGGGCTGTTCATTATCGAAACGTGCCTGTTCGAGGGCAGCGGCAAGTTTCTGCGGATCGGCCAAAGTCTGGCGAAAACCGGACAGTTCGATCCCCATCTCCGCAAACGTGGCCTTCTGTGAGCGCGAATGACCGCACTGAAACTGATTCTTGAGGGCGCGCTTGAAGTTGGTCGCCATTTCTTTTGCTGCTGTCTGCGTCATTTTTTCCATTAATTATCTAACCTCGTTTTACTGTGCGCTGACGAATCATCATCGTAATGACCAGCACTAACGATAACGTAATCAAAATTAGTCCTGCTACCATGATATCACGATAACCGAGGTAGAGGATCCGCCGCATGGTCGGCAAGAGGTCCGCAGGCAGGCGGTTAGCCGTTTTGGCGTTGCTTAATTCGTTGAGCATGTACAGCGTAATGTGCGGATGACGGTGTACTCCAGCCAACAGCTGCTGGTTCAAGATGACCCCGTAAACGGCCGACATCATCGTTTGACTCAGGATCCGCAGCAGGTAGGCCAGCGAGGTGGCAATCGGGACGTCCTGCAATTCCGCATCGGTCTGGACATGGATCTGCAAAACGTTGAAGACCAGGCCCACGCCGAAGCCTTCAAAACAGCCTAAGAAGAGCAAGTACCAGAATGGCGCACCCTGGCCGGCCCAGAGAATGCCAACAAAGGCGATGAAGATCGTCCCGGCACCAATCGTGACCAAGACATACTTGTTCATTCTTTCCTGCAGGTAAGGCACCAATTCCGAACCAATGAAGTTCGTGATCGATCCTGGGATCTGAGTGGCCCCACCTAAGAGCGCGCTCAAGCCCAAGATGCCTTGCGCCCACATAGGAATGTAAGTAATGAAGGCGATGAAGGAGCTCCAGATGACCACAAACAGCGTGAAATCCACCACCAGTTCATGGTTTTTGAACAGGCGACCAGGCACAATGGGGTCTTCTGCCTTGGCGTCGACCTTGAACAGGCCCCAAATCAAGACCGCACCCAACACAAAGAGCAGGATGACCAACCACATTGCTGCTTGGCCAATCAACTGAATGCCCAGCAGAATGCAGACCAAGCCGCTCACCAACAGAGAGGCACCGGCAAAATCGACCTGCTTGCCGGCCGCCTGCAGCTTGTTTTCGCGGTAGAAGATACCAACAATCGTGATCGCCACCGCCGCAATGGGCAGGTTGACATAGAAGATCCAGTGCCAGCTCAGCGCGTCAACAATCCAGCCACCCAGTAGTGGGCCGATGATTGATGCCGTCCCGAAACAGGCACTCGAAATGCCCACAACGATCGACCGCTGCTTCAAATCCGAGTAGATCTGGGCAAAAACGATAAAAGGAATCGTGTTCATCCCACCGGCACCAATCCCCATAGCCGTCCGGGCGATGATGAACCAGATGATGTTGGGTGCCATCGCTTGAAACAGTGCCCCAACGGCAAAGAGACCGGTGGCACAGACGTAGGCCCGCCGGTTGCCCCGGTGTTCACCAAATTTGCTCCATAACGGGGTTGCGACCGCCATCCCAAAGAGGAAGGTGGCCACGATCCAGCCCATATACTGCAAAGCATGCAGGTCACTGGTAATAGCAGGCAAAGCCGTGTTGACAATCGTCCCGTCCATGCCGGCCATAATATTTGAAAGTAACAATGCTGACGTAATCAGACGACGATGTCTTACGACCATATTTACCTCCTGTTAGTGTTTTCCTGTTCCTGCAGCCACTGCCCCAGCTGTCGCCAATCATGTTTAACGGTATCCTCTAGCCGCCGGGCATAAAGATAGGCAGCCGGGTGATACATCGGGATGATCCAATAGGTCGGGCCAGCCAGCTCATATTGGTCCTGTGCGTTCAGGTGCAAGATCTGCTGGTGCAAAACTTGGGCGTGCAGGTCACCGATCTTGGCCTGGCCGCCGATCAAGCGTTGCAGGCTGGTATTTCCTAGCGGCACCAGGACCGTCGCATCCAGCTGACTGATCTCCCAGTCAAACAGGTGGCCAAACGCTTTGACTTCCCGCTTCGTCGGCGTGCGGTTAGGATGCTTTTCCACCACCTCGCCACGCGCGTTCTTCACGTGTTTAATGCTGTAAGGACGGCTGCGCACGACGCTGGTGATGTAAAGCTCATCGCGGGTCAGGCCGGCCAACTCAACCATCTTGGTCAATTCTTTGCCCGAGCTCCCCACAAACGGCCGCCCCTGCTTGATCTCTTCGCGCCCCGGTGCTTCACCGATCAGAACAAGGCGTGGATGACGAGAACCCATGCCGGGCACAAAGCCGGTTAAACGGTTGTCCTTCGTAGCCCGTTTGACCTGCGTCAGTAACTTTTCTGGATACTCAATTATCATTTATTGATCCTCATTGATTGTTTCGGCGCCAAGTTGGGTCCGTCAAAATACGGGCCGCAATCAGCCCCAGTGGCAGAAAGGCAACGATCAACGCTGCCCGCGTCAGCCATAATGCGCCGACGCTAATCGATGTTAAACCAATATTATACACTGCCCGGTACATATACAAGCCTGGCACCATAATCACGATGGATGGAATGGTAATAGAAATCCGCGGATAACCAACTTTCCGGCGAACGATTGAAGCCAACAAACCGGCCACTAAAGCACCGATGAAGGCCGCCGCTCCGGCAGGCATGATTTTGAAGTCAACCAGTTCAAGGCGCAAGGTGTTGGCCACAGCACCGATCATTCCGGCAGTGGCCGCCATCTTGAGCTTGCTGTTGAACATAATTGAGAAGCCGAAGACCCCGCAAAAACTTGCCAGCAAACGCAGGATTACATAGGTCACCGGCGGAATCGGTAACGGAATGAAGTTTTCTGGCCGCAGGTGCACCAGCATGGCCACCAGCCAGCCCATCAAGGTCGCCACCGTGATGATGATCATTGCATAGGCAGCCCGCTCCAGGCCAGAACGCATATCCAGTTTGGACAAGTCCAGGCCGCTGGTGATGAATGGGAAACCAGGAATGATGAAGAGCATGGCCCCAATATAGCCGGCCTCGTGGCGGAAGTTAACGTTGAACAACAAGCGCATCAAATCAAGGGACAGCAAGTATGATATGCAGGCCACCGAGATCGCCACCGCAATGCAAGCATACAAAGTCAGGCGGTTGTCGATCATCTTGCGGCGGACAAAGTTACCCAAGCTGGCCCCCACAAAGCAGCAGAGCATTTCCACCAGGCCACCGCCCAGCAGGAAAACAAAGGCGCTGCAGGCCAAGCCAGCGGCCAGGCCCACCATCCACGGCTTGTAATTGCCCCGGGTGCGTTCAATCTGGTTCAGCTGTTCATGAATTTCGCCGACTGTCCAGCTGTCGCCTTCGATGGCCATGTCATTCATGAACTTTTCTAAGGCGCTCAGCTTAGACGTGTTGACCCCAGTGCTGGGCAAGGATAATGTCTGCGAAAAGCTTTCATTCTCGTCCATGCAGGTGTATTCGATTGAAACCAGGCCAATGTCGGCGGAACAGGTCATTCCTAGGGTTTGGGCGGCGATGTTCATCGACCGCCGCACCCGCCAAGAACCGGTCCCGCAGGCCAGCATCAGAATGCCGATCCGACCGACAATGACTGCCCGTTCCACCAGATTGGCTTCCGTTGCCGGGGTAATGTTGTCGCTGGTCACAAAGTCCAGCCAGTTGATTTTCATGTGCTGATGGTAGACCGTGGTGGGCTGCTCATCTTGCTGCATCTTTTTCACTCCTAATCATTAATTCAAGCTTTTTGGTCAAGAAAAAAGACCCCTGAAAACTTCAGGAATCTTTTTTAACTAACCCACACATTATAAGGGGCTTTTCACTATTTGTGTAGTCTCATCTGCCGTGCAAACGCCACCAACTATTAATGAATGTCAATTGCTTCGATCACAACGTCCTTCTTGGGCCGGTCAGCGATGTTACGCGGTACCCGGCTGATGTCGACCGCCGTCTGCATCCCATCAATCACCTGGCCAAAAACGGTGTGGTGGTGATCCAGCCATGGTGTACCACCTTGTTGATAATGATCAATGATTTCTTGCGGGTAGTTTGCGGCCTTCATCTGGCTGGTCAGGTTGGTCGTCAAATTCCGGTTAGTAACGATGAAGAACTGACTTCCGTTTGTATTCGGACCGGCATTGGCCATCGATAATGCGCCGCGGAAGTTGAAGAGGCGGTTACTGAATTCATCCTCAAACGGGCCGCCGTAAATGCTTTCGCCACCGGCACCGCTTCCGGTCGGGTCGCCACCTTGAATCATAAAGTCAGGGATTACCCGGTGGAAGGTCACACCGTTGTAGTAGCCCTTCTTTGCTAATTCCACAAAATTCTTAACTGCTTTAGGGGCGATATCGTCAAACAATTGAATCTCAATGTCCCCCATATTAGTTTTGATTGTTGCCTTGGTACCAGACTGATGCTCAAGGTCGAGCTGCGGATAATTTGTTTCAGCCATACGTTTTCCTCCTTAATTCACATCATGAATATTGTACCTTAATTTTGCGCACTTACCGGCATAAAAAAGAAGGTCGCCTAATTGAATCCCTCAAGACTCAACTTGCGACCCTCTTTAATTATTATTACTTGCTCGTCAAGGCAATCAGTGAATCACCATGGTTGACTTGGCCATCCGCTACCCGCTTAACGGCAGCGTACTTGTTCGTGTTGGTGATTACGACCATTACCGTGGTATCGTAACCAGCCTTTTTTACGGCATCCAGGTCAATCGTACCCAGCTTGTCGCCACGCTTGACTTTCTGTCCTTGTTCAACAAAGCTTTCAAAGTGCTGGCCCTTCAAGTTGACCGTATCCAGACCAATGTGAATCAGCACTTCAGCGCCATCTTTGGAGGTTAAGCCGTATGCGTGCTTGGTTGCATAGGCAACGGTGATTTCACCATCAACCGGTGCGTAAATCGTACCGTCGCTTGGCACAACCGCGGCACCGTCCCCCATCATCTTCTGGGAGAACACTTCATCTTTAACCTGTGACAGGTCTTCAGCTTGACCAGCAACTGGGCTGACAACCGTTTCACTGGCCGTCGTCTTTTCCGGCTTGCTTGCCTGATCTAAGGACTTTGCGGATTCGCTAGCCTGGGCAACGGCATCCGCAGCGCCAGCGGATTCAGCAACCGGGTTGACTAAATCATTGTGTGACTTGCCATAGAAGTAGGTAACCAGGAAGGCCACCACGAATGAAACCAGTTCACAAAGCAGGTAGAACGGAATGCACTTGGCATAAATAGAAATGAATCCGATGAAACCGGCAGATCCCATTGAGGCCGCAACCACGTGCAGCAGTCCGGCCAATGTTGAGGCCACACAGGAACCAACTAACGCACAGAAGAATGGGAACTTCAGCTTCAGGTTAACCCCGAAGATGGCTGGTTCAGTGATTCCTAACAGTGCGGAGATGGCTGATGAGCTGGACAAAGCCTTCATCTTCTTGTTCTTCGTCAGGAAGTAAACGGCCGTCGTTGCGGCACCTTGCGCCACGTTAGCCATGGAAGCAACAACGAAGATAAAGTCACCAGCACCCTTGCCGGCTTTGAAGGCAGTTACCAGTTGGGTTTCGATAGCTGGGAAGCTTTGGTGCAGACCGGTCAAAACGATTGGTGAGTAAACCGCACCGAAGATCCCAGTACCAATGAAGCCTAACGTATCGTACAACCAAACAATCCCGTTCGTCAGCAGGTCAGACAGTTCCTTCATCACCGGGCCCACAATGACGAAGGTCAGGAAACCGGTAATCAGGACTGACAGCAGTGGCGTAAAGGTGAAGTCAACTGCTTGTGGCAAGTGCTTGTGGAACCATTTTTCAAAGATGGACAAGATCCAAACCGCGGCCAAAGCAGGAATAACTTGGTTGACGTAGGACTGGATGTGAATCTGTAAACCGAAAATGTTCCAGAAGCCACCCTTTGCCAGGGCTGGTGCAGTCATCATCATCCCAACAACGGCACCCAGGAATTGGTTGGCACCAAACCGCTTAGCAGCCGAAATGCCGACCAGAATTGGCAGGAACACATATGGGGCCGCGGACATTACGTTAACCATGCCCTCGATACCCTTCAAAGCCGGCATCATCTGAATGACTGACTTTGGGCCGAACAGGTTTTGGGCCGTTAAGACGTTGTCCAAAGCCATTAAAAGACCACCAGCGACCAGGGCTGGAATCAACGGAACGAAGATGTCGGACAGCAGCTTGATGAAGGCCATCACTGGGTTGGTCTTCTGGTTCTTAGCTGCAATCTGCTTCAAGTCTTGCGTTGAGACCTGCTTCAACCCGGTTTGGGCAATCATCTCATCATAAACATTGTTAACATCGCCGGGGCCGATGATGATTTGGTATTGGCCATTTGTCTTAAACGTCCCCTTTATATCGTCATCTTGGTCCAAAAGTTTTTGGTTAACTGCCTTCTCGTCTTTCAATACCAGCCGCAAACGCGTGGCACAGTGAGCGGCAGCCACAATATTATTTTTGCCAACTGCTTTGATAACAGTGGTGGCAACCCTCTTGTGATCCATTGTGATTCCTCCTCAATTGATAAACGATGTAAGCGCTTTTTACGTTGTATATCATACCTCTCCGGAAATTATTGTCAAGCGTTTATCAATTATTTTTAAACTTTTATTGTCTGAGGATGGAAGGCTTTAATCCTGGGCGATTCTCAATACGCAGGCGCCATCCAAATCACCCTGCTTAACCCGCTTCAAGGCCTCATCCGCCTTAGCAAATGGGTATTCGGTGATGGTCGGCTGGATGTTCAACCGGTCAGCCAGCGTCAAGAACTCTTCACCGTCACGCCGGGTATTGGATTCCACACTGGTCAAGTTCTTTTCGTGGAAGAGGTGGTCGGAATAGGACATGCTCGGGACGTCACTCAAGTGGATGCCGGCCAATGCCAAAGTGCCTCCAGGAGCCAGGTTGGTCAACGCGTTGGGTACCATCTGACCAGCTGGAGCAAACATGATGCCTGAATCCAGCGGTACGGGTGACTTGTCGTAGGCGCCTTGGGCAGAGGCACAGCCCAGTTTGAGCGCAAACTTCTGTGCATCCTTGCCCCGGGTGAAGACGTGGACTTCGATCCCTTCTTTAATGGCCAACATAGCCGTCAGGTGCGCTGAGCCACCGAAGCCGTACAGGCCTAGACGACCACCAGCTGGCACGTTGGCCCGTAAGAATGAACGGTAGCCAATGATTCCGGCACACAATAACGGAGCGGCAACCAACGAATCGAAGCGGTCTGGGATCACATAGGCAAAGCCCTCCGGAACCGTGACGTATTCGGCATAGCCGCCGTCGTGATCCCAACCGGTGTACTTGGAATATGGACACAAGTTTTCACGACCGGACCGGCAGAAGCGGCAGACCCCGCATGCGTGACGGAACCACGGAATCCCAATCCGTTGGCCATCCTTAAAGCGCCGGGTGTTGGGCCCTTGCTTAACGACTTCACCGATAATTTCGTGGCCGGGAGTGACGTGCTCCTTGTGGACGGGCAGGTCGCCTTCAGTCACGTGCAGGTCGGTGTGACAGACCCCACAAGCTAAAATCCGCACCAGGACTTCACCTGCTTGTGGTTCTGGCACCGGCTTCTCAACCAGTTGCAAAGGACAGGGGTCACTGTCAATCGGAGCTGGCTTGGTGACTTCCCAGGCCTTCATTGTTGATGGAATTGCCGTCATATGATCGTCTCCTTAAAAATTGTTGTCTCCTTTATTGTAGTCATTTTTGGGGGCTTGTGAAATGATAATCAATCTCAGGCAGAAAGTTTTGACAGCCATGAAAATGCCCAATAGAATGATGGTAACTTGAGTATTCAAAACAAAAGGAGACGTCAATCATGGATTGGACTCGTGAAATGCGCTATCGTCCCTATAAGGATTACAGTGCCCTAGATCTGCTGAAACTACAAAGACAGGCTGGCAGTTCGCCGGCACAGCTGCATTATCATATCCACCCTGCTTCGGGTCTGCTGAACGATCCCAATGGTTTTTCTTACTTTAATCACGAATGGCATGTGAGTTACCAAAACTTCCCGTTCGGGGCTGCCCATGGTTTAAAGTCCTGGATGCACATGTCCTCCAATGATCTGGTCCACTGGCAGGAACGGGGAATGGTCTTAACGCCGGACAACCAGTATGACAGCCACGGCGCCTATTCCGGTTCGGCACTGGCCCAAGGCGACCGGCTCTTCCTGATGTACACCGGTAACCACCGCGACAAAGATTGGGTGCGGACCCCCTACCAACTTGGTGCCTGGATGGACAAGGACGGTCATGTTGAAAAGTTAGCCAAGCCGCTGATTGAAAAGCCGGCCAAGTTTTCCGAGCACTTCCGCGATCCGCAAATCATGGAAAAAGACGGCCACTATTACGCCATCTTGGGTGCCCAGACGGCCGAAGGTGAAGCTGGGCACATCGACCTATGGACAAGCGACCAACTGGAGAGCGGTTGGCATGAAGTCGGTCTGGTCCAGATGAGTCAATACCAGATGGGCTACATGATTGAATGCCCTAACCTGGTCTTTGTGGACGGTTACGCCGTAATGATCTTCTGCCCGCAAGGCTTGAACAAGCAGGTCAGTTCATACCAAAACGTGTACCCGAACATGTACCTGATTGGTGACGGCTTCAACTTCGATCACGCGGAACTGGTTAACAGCAGTGACAAGCCGCTCAACCTGGACTGCGGCTTCGATGTCTACGCCAGCCAAGCCTTCAACGCTCCTGATGGGCACGCATATGCGATCAGCTGGGTCGGCCTGCCTGACACTACCTACCCTACCGATGATGAAAACTGGGCCAACTGCCTGAGCCAGGTCAAGGAGCTCCACGTTAAGGACGGCAAGCTCTACCAGCAGCCAGTCAGTGCAATGAGAACCTTGAGAGTGGACGCCAAGCGCTACGACTTTGCCGGCACCCTGCCGATGATTCCGGAACCCGACACTCAGCAATATGAGTTATCCATCACGATCGCAAAGGATCAAGAAGGCAGCCTCAATCTCTTGGGCAGCCAGGATAATCATCACGCACTGAAATTGAACTTCGATACCAAGAAGGGCCAGTTGACGATCGACCGTGGTCAAGTCGGCCAGCCAGTTGCTACCGATCATGGCACGACGCGGACTATTGATCTAACCGCCAGCCACGATCTGGAGCTGCAAATCTTCATCGATCATTCCTTAGCCGAGATCTTCATCAACGGTGGTGCCCAGGTTGCCACCCTGCGTTACTTCGCCGATCAAAACAACAATCGAATCTACTTCAACCAGCCAACCAAGGCCCAAGGTAGCTTGTGGCCATTAAGCAACATGTAATTACGCTTTAAGGAGGGTTTGCCGTGTCAGAACCAGTCGCCAGTCAAAACTGGCATGACGCTATTCGTTTCGTAATCGACCGTTCTTTACCCGATCCTGATTTTGCTGTTGTTAATTTTCACCAGTCCCGTTCCAGTGAGAGTCTGTACGTCAACCTGCTGGCTTGCGGACGCCTCTATCAGTTACGCTATGCCTTCCATGATCACGACGACCACAATCCCACGTTGCAGTCGTTCAACCTGCGTGCGTATCCGCATGACCGCTTGCTCATCCGCGATACCAAGCGCTTCTTGAAGAACAACCATGGTGGCAGTGAATTAACCTACTTCCACTTTGCGGCCTTGACCCTCGTCGAAAAGCTGACCCAAGAAAACCCGAGTCCCTTGTTGAACAAGGACGACTGCTTCTTCTTGGACGGCCAGGTTGCTGCCGACCACCTGCAGGCCGAATTGGACTTCCTCCTGCAACACCAGCTGTTGCTGTGTCGCTTCAAGACCGGTGAAGTGTTCTTGTCGCAAAGTGGACAGAAACTATTGGATTTTTACTGGGACGTTGCCGATTCGCACCTCGACGAACAGGTGTGGGATGAAAACCCACGGATCGCCAGTCCGGCCCGGCTGCTCGAACTTCTTGCTTAAGACAAACAAATCCCCTCAGCATCAACTGAGGGGATTTGTTTTTTACTTGTTCTTTTCTTTTTGCTGGGGCGCATGCACATGCATATGAATCTGATTGTGGCGGCTATGAATAAACTTGTCTTCTTGAGCAAAGATGTTTAGCGCATCAAAGAAGTTGACGTACAATCCACGTTTAAACCGTTGCCACTTAGTCTTTTTCTTCATTCCATCACCCCGCTAGTTGTTGAACCTAGTCTAACACATGCCGCTTTTCGGAAACGGTGTAGTAGATCCAGGCAACGACACCGAAGAGAACTGGGCCTAAAGCCGTCCAGAAGGCAGTTGAGTATTGTCCTTCCAGCATTGGTTCAACACAGGTGAAGACGATACCAATTGCGATCACCAGCCAAACGACGATGGAGACAATCCAGGTCCAGGTCATGCTCTTGTAGAAGACGAATGGCCGATCCAGGTCCTTCTTCATCTTGAAGTAAGGAAAGGCACCGACTAGGAACAGGTATGGTGCGGATGACGAAACATTCATCATATCAGTCAGGATGGTGTAGAACTGGTTAGCGGCGTCACCACCAAAGGAAATGAAGAAGATAATGATGCTGACAATGGCGGCTTGAATCCACATAGCGAAGGCCGGCATATTGTGCTTGTTCATCTTCGTCAGCTTCTTTGGTAAGAGCCGTGGGTCACAGCCCTCGATGAAGGACTTGATTGGTGAGTAGACCATAACGAAGGCGGCACCCAGACCACCAAAGACGTCACTCAGCGCCGTAATCTGGGAGAAGACCTTACCAAGCATGACTGCGCCGGCGTGGCTCATGCCGAACTTGGTACCAACCGTCAACCCCATGTTGTTGATCAATACATATTCAACGTTGGCCAGGTTAACATTCTTCTTGCCCAGGATGCTGGACCAGTTAGCACTGACCCCACACAGGAAGATGGACAAAACGTAGAGCAAAGTCATGATGATCATGGCCCAGATCAAAGCCTTCGGGAAGGTCTTTTCCGGCTTGTCAACTGAGTCAATGACCCCGGCCATCGTTTCTAGACCACCGTAAGCAAACAATGCATACACAATGAACGAAATAATCGCAATCGGCGTCTGGAAGTCATGGTTTGGTGACTTGATCAGGTTCATCGCCGTAACGGGTTCGGCCAAGGCCCCATGGTTCATTACCCACAGGACTAAGCTGGCCAGGATGAACAAGGCCGCAATCCCCAGGGTGAACACACCACAAACGGAGGAAATTTCCGCGATCTTGTTGATCCCCTTGGAGGCAATGGCGGTAACCACGATCAGGAAGACAATTTCCAGGATCCCCAAAGTCTGGTTAGCCGATAAGGAGAACAGGTGCCAGGTTTGGGTCTTGTCTTCACCGGAAATCATCGTGGAAACGGAAACCAGGAAGAACTGCGTGGATGAAACCAGCCACACAACCCAGGCAGCCAGATAAAGGTACCAATGAAGGCCGGCTTTTCACCGATCGACCCCCGCAGCCAGGAGAAGATGCCCCCTTTTGCGGCTTTAAATGATGCACCATATTCGGCGAACATCAATGCAGACGGCAGGAAGAACAATACCGCCGTGACAATGTACCAAATGATACTGGCATAGCCCATTTGGTAGAAGGCAGTCAGTGAATTACTGAATCCAAAAATTGATGAGAAAATCATCAAGACTAGGCTGCCTAACCCAATCTTCTTTACTGTTTCACTCATAATGTGACCTCTTTTGAAATAAATTAGTTATAATTATACACCTTATATGCGTTTTGGGTGGATATAATTTCAATTTCTGAGCAAGAACCTAACCTAAAGGGACATAATAGACAAAATCGCCGGCTTGCACGCATGCAAGTCGACGATTTTAATAATGCTTATCTGATTACTTATTTGGGTTGGTTGGGCTGACCCGGCTTTTTCGGTGCTGGCGTCTGCATGTCCTTGCCCAAGACGATGCTCAACATGTCATTCGTCTGCCGGAATTGCTCAGAGAAGTTGCCTGGCACATTTAGGACAACAGTGATCAAGCGGCGTTTATTGAAGACCCCGGTCCCCACGAAGCAGTTACCGGCTTTATCGGTTGTCCCGGTCTTCAAACCATCGATTTCGCCCTCTTTTGGTGCATTGCCGCTGCCTGGCAGCATGTAGTTCAGGTTATGCATCAGGAAGGAATGGCTGTCATCGATCTTGAACTCAACCGTCTTCTGCTTGGTGATGTTCAGTGTCTCTGGGTAATGGTTAACCGTGTAACGGGCAATCTTAGCCATGTCGATCGCGGAGAATTGACTTTCCGCCGACTTGGAGACACCCTTCAGACGGTGGCTGCGCATCTCGCCGTTGGAGATCCCAATCATGTTGTAGATCTTGGCATCGTGAACACCGGCCTTCTTGGCGACCGCATACATCTTCTTGTTGAAAGCCTTGGTGCTGCCTGCCGAAGCAAAGGCCAGCGCCTCGGCACTCCCATCCGCGGAAACGATCATCATCGAATTGACCAGGTCACGGACAGTGTACTTGTGGCCCGCCTTCAGCTCAACGTTGCTGAAGTGCCAGTCGGTCGACGTTTTAGCGACGGCCTTGCTGATCTTGATCTTCTGGTCCCAATGCATCTTACCCTTGGCAATATCTTGTTCAATCACTGCCAAAGTCAAGATTTTCACGCAGGAAGCGACTGGGTAACGTTTCTTGGCGTTTTGCTGATATAGAATTTTTCCTGTCTTGGCGTCCATGGTAACGGCCGCCCTTGCCTTAACGTGTTTCGCCTGATCGGCTGCGACTTGATTCCCAATGGCCGACCAGCTGCCAAAGGCCATCCCGACTGCCAATAGGACTAAGCCGACATGCAGGCATAATCTCATAATTTTTTTCATTTTTAACTTTCTCCCTTAGCGGATTAACTAACATCACTCATGATACAGCAAATCACTGTTCAATAGTTGATTGCAAAGAGAATTTAAACTGACATTAGGTAAATGACGGCCTGCGACAGGGAGAAGACACAGGTTGCCAAGCAGATCGCCGCCAAAAGATCTGACAGGTAGTGGACGTTTAAGACCAAACGACTCAGCGCAATCAACAGCCCAAGAAGGATGATCAACAGTCTTAGCCAAGGGTTGGCGAAAATGGTCAGCAACATTAACGCCATCACGGTTGCCCCCAAAACATGGCCGCTGGGAAAGCTGTAATGAGCCCTACCCGCGGATGGTCGTGATCGTCTTACCAGATGTTTGAGGAGGATCCCCAGGCTGTCGGCCACCGCCAGAGTTAACACGACCCAAACGGCTTGTGCAAACCGCCCTTGCCAGCACAGGCCAACTGCCAGTAAGACGTCATAGCCCGCCATCAGGAGTGGATCGGTCACGCGTGCCAGTAGCCGCCAACCGGCTTGCCAGCGTTGATTGGGCTGAATATCGATGCGGTCCCAGTTAGCCAGCGGTCGGCTCGTCACGTAACGACACAGGACGCCCAGCAAGACTGCCGTAACAATTGCAAGTAAGCACCACCAAACCATCAGGGATCCCCTCCTTTCCTTCACGAATACAAAAAAGCAGCGCCGGTCCGCGTTGCTTCAAAAATCAAATTAATGCCGCATGCCTTCAAAGTTCTTGGAAACCACGACGATCAAGACGGTCGCAATGATCCCAAAGACGGCCCCGACGTTACCAACGTTGTTCAGGCTGGAGAAACGAACTGTCTCCGCTGCCGCCAGCGAACCCAAGGAAATCCCAATGTTGGCGAAGATCGAGTTGATCGAGGACGCCAAATCCAGCGACTGCGGGTATTCCTTCTCCGCAATCTCCAAAAACATCAGCTGGGTGGAAGCACCGTAACTGGCAAAGGTCACACACAGAATGGCAACGACGCTGATGGCCACCCACTTGTAGGAGAACGACGGCCGCATCAAGAACATCAAGACCGTCATCAGGATGTAGATATATGGCAGACGGTGGACACCGCCATTGTCCGCCAAGAAGCCCCCGAACTTGTTACCAATCAGGAAGAAGACCCCCATCATCAACAGGAGCCAGTTCAGCCAGGTATCATTGAAGCCCATCAAATCGGAAATCAGCGGCCGAATGTAGGTGTACATGGTGTAGTCGGCCGCACACACGGTCACCACAAACATAGCCCCAGCCAGGACCCGCTTGTCTTTGAACAGGGAGAATTGCGAGCTCAGCCGGCCCTGCACTTGTGGCGTGTCTTTGGGTACCAGCCATAGGAGCGCAGCAAAGACGGCGATTGTAAGGACCGTGATGATCCAGAAACTGTCATGCCAAGTCAGCTTTTGACTGATCATGGTTCCTAGTGGCACACCGACAACGGAAGCCAGACTGAAGCCGGCGAAAACCCATGATACCAGGCTGGCCCGTTTCTCCGGCGGCGCAATGAAGTTGGCCAGGACCAAGACGATGGAGATGATTGCCCCAGCAACCGTCGCCGTCAGCATCCGCGATAGCAGTAATGACGTGTAGTTCGTCGCCATTGCCGTCCAGGTGTTGCCGATGAAGAAAACCACCATCAGCGTCAAGAGGACCTTGTGCCGCTTCCACCGGTTCCCCAAGGAGGTAACAACCGGGGTGAAGAAGGCATAGATCAACGCAAACATCGTGACCAGATAACCCAAAGAGGCTAAGGAGCTGTGGTATTCACTCGCAATATCGGGCAGGACCCCGACAATCATGTACTCGTTGCAGCCCAACATGAAGGCCACGAAGACAAATAAGATTGATTGCAAACGATATCTTGTCATTTTCGTCACTCTCACCGGCCGGTCCCCTGTTCCGACCCTGGTGTCCTTTCTTCTAAAATTTTACAGCCATACCAGTGTAAAAGATATGCTCAACAATTGCCAGTGAAAAAACAAAAATCGCCAGCATTCGGCTATCCAAACGCTGACGAATTGTCGTTATCAAGTTAATTTAAGGTGATTACTGGTTATCCTTACCCCACAAGAAGTCAATCAGGAGCTTGTCCACCTGCTTGTTGCTGTGCAGCTTGCTGTGTTGTGCACGCCGTCCGTGAATGACCACTTGGCGGTATGACTTGGCCCGGTTGTTGATCAGGTATTTCAGTGAAAAGGCTGAATCAACCGGAATCTCGCTATCCGAGTGGCTGCCATCGTCCAAGTCACCGGCGATGTTCAGGACCCGAGCGCTTTGCGGATAACTGTCCCGCAACGGCAATAACTTCTTGTAGTTCTTTTCCATAATGAACGGCTTCCCGTCTTGCGCCAACTTGGTCTTCTTGTTCCAACCGAAGCCGAGACCACCATCAAAGTGGCCCGCAATGGCAACGTGGTGTTCCAAAGTTGGCAGTGAATGGTTGTCCGCGTTTTGCAGCAGGTAGAAGACGATCGCCAGGTTACCCATGGAGTGGCCAACCAGGTTCATCTTCTTGATGCCAAACTTCTTGCTGACCGTCTGAATGGCTGACTTGGCGTAACGGCCGTCCTGCTCATAATCGCCGTTCTTGTTGTCGGCAAAGTTGACCTCGACGATCGGGTTCTTGGACTTCTTCGTGATCTTACCTGAAATGGTCGTCTTACCGTGCTTATCAACATTGGCCTTGATGATCGTATCGGTTGCACCAGCGCGCTTGGCAGCGTTGGCCATGTGTTCTTCGGCATGCGAGCTGCTGCCCCAGCCATGGAAGAAGAAGGTCGTTGTCTGATTGTTAACATATTTTGCGGCGGCTGCTTTCTCTTGATGAACGTGCCAAATACCACCGCCTAATGCCAAACCAACGGCGACCAATGCAACACCAGTCCATAAATGTTTGTGTTTCATAAAGCATCCTCCCTGTGTTTACGTTTGTAATTATGCTAGCATTGTAGCAGGAAAATTAATTAATGAGAAATATTTATTTCACATCACTAATCATGCTCAAAAGGCATAGAAGGGCGATTCACAATGCACTTAGTCGTAACCAAAGCTGCCAGTCAGTGGCTGATCAAAGAATTGGATCTCAAGGACGGCGATGGGGTTAAGTTCTTCCCCAAGGATGAAACAGTTCCGGTCAAGCATGGTCCTAAGCAAGGCTATGCCAAAGATAACGAACCCGACCGGCCCATTTTAGAGATCAAGCAGGACGGCATCAATTACCACATCAACTTTGCCGACGACTGGTTCTTCTCCAGCCGCACCACAACCGTTGACTACCAGCCGGATAAGGGTCTCTTCTTCACCTTTACCGCCGACCCGGACACCGTTGCCGGCGCCTCGGTCAACTATGAACGTTACCTCATGTAGATAATTAATTAAAATTCAATTTGACTTTCTCATCGTTTTATAATATATTGTTAGCAATGAAGCAAAACTTGACGAGAGAGTAAGCCGATGATTTCAGGCACAGAGAACCGCGGTTGATGAGAAGCGGCCCGTAAGCGTCGGCTGAAGATGGCTCGTCATGATGGAACTGGCGATATTCAGCCAGTTACGGTCGTGCCCGTTACCGCACAGCACTATTCATTTTGAGCAGTGACTGAGGGTTTGGCTGCGAAACCAGACCGAAAACGGGTGGTAACACGAATTAACGTCCCGGGGATCCTAGCGATCCTCGGGATTTTTTTATTGATCGGAGGTAATCACATGACTGAAGAAGCAAACGCATTAAAGAAGTATGCAGATGAACACTGGCAAGACTTTAGCGACCTCTGGCGTTTTAAGACCATTGCCGCTCAGCATTTGGGCATCAAGGAAACCAGTGACTGGCTGCTACAAACATTCAAACAGCTGGGCGCCAAAAAGGTCGAACTCTGGACCGACCAAGGCGGCAACCCGGTGGTCTTCGCTGAATTCACCGGCAACAGCGACCAAACTGTCCTCTTCTATAACCACTATGACACCCAACCGGCCGACCCTGTTGACCAGTGGGACAGCGATCCCTTCGAACCGACTGTGCGTGACGGCAAAATCTTCGTTCGCGGGGCTGAAGACGACAAGGGCGAATTGCTTTTCCGCCTCGTCTTATTGAAATACTATCAAGAACACGGCGGCCTCCCCGTCAACGCCAAGTTCTACGTGGAAGGCGAAGAAGAAATCGGCAGCAGCCACGTGGTTAAATACACCCAGGCCCACCGCGATCAATTGGCCGCCGACGCCGTGATCTGGGAAGGTGGCGCCAAAAATGCGGCCGGTCAGTTAAGCATCACCGGCGGCCTGCGGGGTATTGCCTGCCTGAAGCTTTCCGTGGCCACCGCCAACGCCGACCTCCACTCATCCCTGGCCTCCTACGCCGAATCCGCACCATGGCGGCTGGTCAAAGCATTGAACAGCCTGCGTTCAGATAGTAATAACCACATCCGCGTCGAGGGAATCTATGATGACGTGACCCCGTTGACCGATGAAGAGCAGAAATTAGTCGCTAAGCTCTCCTTTGATCCCCAGCTGATCAGCAAAAACGCTGGCCTGACCCGACCCCTCTTGAGCCAGCAGCCCCTGGTTGACCTCGCCAACGAACCGACCATCAACATTGAAGGCATCACCGCCGGCTACCAAGAGGAAGGTGTCAAGACGGTCACACCACGTTATGCATCCGCCAAACTCGACTTCCGTCTGGCCCCTAGCCAGGACCCTACCCGCGTCCGTGGCTTAGTTCAAAAACAGTTGGCTGCCAACGGTTTTCCCGACATCAAAGTTGAATACTTAGTTGGTCAACCCGGCTTCCGCAGCGACGTCAACCATCCCTTCGTCAAGCTGGTTTGCGACACGGCACAGGAAGTCTACGTAAAAGATGGCTACGAATACGTGCTGAATTCCTATGGTGCCGGCCCGGCGTATGCGTTTGGCCGCCTTCTGAAACTGCCCGTCCTGAGCATTGGCCTGGGTTATGCCGGCGCCCACGTCCATGGGGCCAACGAAAACATCCGCTTGGCCGATGCCTACCAGGCGCTTGAACACCTGGACCTGGTCCTGCACCGCTTCGCCTAAAGAACGGCTAGATACAAAAGGAGCGCACCAAAGTCATCAATGACTTCGGCCACGCTCCTTTTTTATTAATGTTGGTCGGCGATCCGGGTGAAGTTGCTCGAAACGTCTTTATTAGCGGTTGGATGGCAATGCGGTTCACCGTCGCGGCTCTGATCCACCAAGGCCACCGGATGACCATTGTGGAAGGCAAAGAAGTAGGTGATCCGGTTCGGTAGCGGCGGTTTGGTCCCGTCATAGTTGTAGATGGCAACGACATTGTAGTCATAATCACCCTTACCGGATGGTGCCCAGCCAATCGTGCCGCCGCCCTCAACGACTTCACGGCTCAAATCAGCCGGGTAGTTCAAACCAACGGACGAGTGCAGTGGCGTGTGGCCATCGTACTTCTTGTAGCTTTGGCCCATGGTTGGCGCCCAGCTTCGCATGAAATCGGCCAGTTTTTCGTCCTTCCTGTCGTTCCATAAGGCAGTATCCTTCTGCATTTCACCCTGCTTGTTGGCGGATGAATCCTTGCCCTGGTCCTCAGATACCGTTTTGGCGTTCTTCGCCGAATACTGGCTGTTCTTGGCCGAAGAGGATGACTGCTTCTGTCCGCAGGCACCCAAAGTTAATAACAAGGCCAAGGATGCAACCACCGTTATCAATTTTTTCATTTACCTAATCCTCCCTTACTGACACCCGTCGATTATATCATCTAATCCACAGTTGTTTAGTCCAGTCAGATAGCTTGCAGTAAACAGCGCCTTGTTTTATATTACTCATGACAGTCGGGGCAGGAATGACAGAGTTATTGTCCAACGGAACGGAATGTGAACGTTGGAAGGAGGCGATGGCCGCTTTGTCATCCCGCATTCACCGCAGCAGACTCAGCATGCAGCTCCCGACAAGTTTATCTTATTAGGAGGCAAGGACTATGTCTGTACTCACGTTTTCAGGGCCCCGCTTGACCACCAGGCGGCTTACCCTGGCCGCAATGCTCTGCGGTCTGCAAGTAATTCTCGGTAAAATGGCGATTGGTGACCCTTCGTTGTTAAAGGTCGGCCTGGGCTTCATCGCGACCGCCCTCATCGGCTACTGTTTAGGCCCGTGGATCGGTGGCGGCGTGATGATCGTCAACGATATCATCAGCAACACCATCCTCAATACCGGGAACATGTTTTTCCCTGGTTTTACTCTTTCCGCCTTCATTTCGGGCGTCTTAGCCGGGATGTTTCTTTATGGTCAAACCGTCAGCTGGCAACGGATCTTCTGTTACGAATTTGTGCAGATCCTGGTCAGCAACGTCCTGCTCACGACCTTATGGATCTACATCATGTCATTGAGCGCCGGCAGCAATAGTCGGACCTTCAATGCACTGTTGATGTTGCGGCTGCCCAAGGAGGTCATTTCCTGGCCCATCCAGTCGTTGATCATTCTGCTGGTCTTAAGGGCCTTCAGTAAAACCAATCTGACACAACGCTTATAAACAACAATGGGGTGCGCCTTTCAAGAGCCGCACCCCATTTTATTATTCGTGTTTGAACTCTTCGCGGTTGGTCCGGAAGAATTGACTGATGATCAATGCCACTGACAGGATGGCGAAACAAGTGAGGAAACCGGACTGAATCCCAATTTCCGACGTGCCCAGATGATGCTCGTGGTCAATCAGGTTGACGACCGCCACGACAAAGGCCATCCCGAAGCTGGCGGCCACCTGCCGGGTAGTGGAGAAGGTGGCCACGCCATCAGGCAGCTCTTCTTTCGGCAGGATTGCCAGTGCTTCGGTCTGTAACGGGATCAACATGGAAACAATGCCAACTTGGCGCACCCATTGCCAGGTTGCCGCAAAAACGGCCCCGCTGTGGACACCGACAAACGCCTGCATTGCCGTCCCAAACATGTCAACCAACAGACCGAAAGTGACCATCGCCCGGATTGGAATCTTATCAAACAGACGTCCGCTCCATGGCGACAGGATCCCGGTCGAGATGGCCCCCGGCAAGATGACCAAGCCGGAAATGAAGGGGCTCTCGCCCATGACGTTTTGAATCAAGAGCGGCAGCAAGATCGTGTTTCCATACATGGTTGAGACCAGCAAGCAGTTGACAACGATGGCGATCGTAAACTGCTTGTAGGTGAAGATCCGCAAGTTGATGAAAGGATGGTCGCTGTGCCACTGGGTAACACCGAAAATGACCAGGAAGAAGAGACCCACCAGCATGGATCCGGCAACGGCCCAGGACAAGAACTTGGCCGTCCCTAAGTTAGAGAAGCTGTTCAACAGGAACCACATCCCCAAAGACGAAGTGATCAAACCGGTCGTGTTGAACTGCGGGTAATCACCGACTTTCAGCCCCGGCATGAAGAAGAAGGACAACAGCAAGGTGATCAAGATAAACGGCAAGACCAAGAGGAAGAGGTAGCGCCAGCTGAAGAAGTCCAGAATCAAACCGGCAACGGACGGGCCAATGATGGGCGAAAAGTTGAAAGCCAGGCCGACAATCCCCATGACCTGCCCTTGGTGACCAACGCTGGCATACTTCATCGCCATGACGTTGACCAGCGGCATCATGATTCCGGAGCCGATCGCCTGTACCATCCGTCCAGCAACGATCAGGTGAAAGGTCGGGGCCAGTGCACCCATGATGGTTCCTAAACCGAAAATGGCCGTAAACGAAATGAAGAGCCAACGGTAGGAGTAGCGCTTGATCAGGTAGGCCGAGACTGGGATCATCAGCGCGTTGACCAGCATGTAACCGTTGCTGACCCACTGCACCTGTGATGACGAAATGTGGAATGCCTGCATAAAGGTCGGCAGAGCAATGTTCATCATGGTGGAACACATGATCCCAAAGAAGGTCCCCAAGATCATGATGCCTAAGACTAGTTTTTGTTTCCGTGTCATTTCTTCCCTATTTCCTCCACTCAATAATGTGCTTATTATAGACCTCAATTGAGCAATTAAAAGCGGTCCTGGCCTATTTTCAACTTAATAAAATGAGGAAGATGTGCGCAATTATGAGAGTCGGCACCCTCTGAAGGCTATGAAAATAAGTATTACCATCTTTTTTATGAAATTAATAGATTTTTTGCTTATTTTCTGAGATTTTTTCTAATAATGGTGCTACAATACGAAACCAAAGCCAGATAGCGAGCTACTCACAAGAAGCTACCTGTCTTTACCTCAACGAAACTCAACCTTTAGTCATGTCCGGATGAGTTTCCATATCTCATTTCTAACTAGGGACTTGCCAGCTGGCGGGTCCTTTTTTGATGCCAAAACACCCATCGCACAACGCTGTGCAATGGGTGTTTCATTTTATTGATGCAAACCAAGTTCAACCAGCTTGTGAACACATTGCCGCATGGTCTGAATGTCCAAAACGCCGGTAGCAAAGCCCTTCTGAACCAACTCGTCCGGCAGGTACTTGTCGTATTTGTCGAAATCTGGCACTTCGCCATCAAAGACCAAGTCAAGCGGATCGAAGTCCTTATCCGCCTCTTCGGCCAGGATCTGATAAAACTCTTTTTCGCCAACGTCCATGGAGAACTCCATGAAGTATGGGCGCACCGAATTGAAGCCGCGCAGGCCCAGTCGTTTGGCGCACTTCAGCCGTAACAGGCGTTCCAGAGCCAGGAAGGCATAAGTCCCGGTCCATGGGAAGAGGCACCACATCTTGCCGCCCAAGTTGATCAGCGGCTTCTCCAACATGCCGCTGGCTTGAGCCGTTGCGCGGGCATCCCGCAGGCGGGCGGTCGCGTTCTTCATCAAGTATGGGTAGTCTTGGCTTTCAACTAAGACCTTACGCATCCGCTCCAGGATCCGCGGGTGAATATCGCCGGGCACATCACCAAAGTAGGCTGGCACCCGCCCCTTAACTTGGTGGGCGTAAACCTGGTGGTGCTTGCGGTCAACATCTTCGACGACCCAGACCCGGCCGGCAATGGCGATCTTGTCCCCAACCGGCGGCGGTTTAACGATGGTCCCTAGTTCTTCGGATCCGGAATGGACACTGTATTCTTCGTTTTCGGCAAAGACCGCATAGAACTTAAAGTTGTTGGTAACCCGTTCACCGGCCAATCCTACGATCAGGCCGCCATTCTCGGTCCGTTCCAGTTGGTCAGTCTTCAAAAGGTGGCGGAGCAAAACCTTGTAGTCATCCGCGGTGATGTTGTGGAAGTAGGACAAGGTCAGAACCTTAGAGGCCAGTTCAGCAGGAGTCATTTCACCACCCGCGGCCAACGTGCTCATGGTCTGGTGGTAGAGCAGGCTGTAGGGACGCCGGCCAGTCCGCGGCGGTTCCACAAATCGGTCTTCCAGATACAGCTGAATGATGGCAATCCCCTGAATCAGCGGCCAGGGGATCAATTCCGGCAGCATGGCCCGTGATTCGGGGTGCTCTTCCCGCATGACCAGCCACATTTCCGGCGGGTTGCCCCGACGACCGGTCCGCCCCAGCCGTTGCAAGAAGCCGGTGACGGTAAACGGCGCGTCGATCTGAAAGGCCCGTTCCAAGCGGCCAATGTCGATCCCTAATTCCAGGGTGGCCGTGGCACAGGTCGTCATCATCGAATCCTCGTCCTTCATGGCTTCCTCGGCGGTCTGACGAAAGGCCGTCGACAGGTTGCCGTGGTGGATCATGAAGCGGTCGGGTTCGTGATTAGCCTCGCAGTAGGAACGCAGGGCCTGACAGACGGCCTCGCACTCCTCCCGGCTATTGGTAAAGACCAAACACTTCTTGCCGCGCGTGTGTTCAAAAATGTAGGCCAAGCCGGGATCCGCCATCTGGGGCGCTTTGTCCGTCTTGGGCCCCAACATCGGCTGCACGGTCTTCGTGATGTTGGCGTTGTCACCCGCTTGCACCGGGTCCTTGTAGAAGTGCTCCATCGACAGGCGCCAGACCTCATGGGTGTCCTTGACCTTGGGCACCAGCGTTTTACGACCGCTACCGGCTGACAGGAATTTACCAGCCGCCGTGGGATCGCCAATCGTAGCAGACAAGCCGATTCGCCGGGGACGACAACCGGCCACCCGGGCCAAACGCTGGATCAGGCAGAAGGTTTGCCCGCCCCGGTCGCTCCGTAAGAACGAGTGCACTTCGTCAATCACAATGAAGCGGAGGTCGCCAAAGAGGCTGGGAATGTCCATGTGCTTGTTGATCATCAAGGACTCCAGTGATTCCGGCGTGATCTGCAGGACACCACGCGGTTTACGCAGCAGCTTGCGTTTTTGCGACTGGGCCACGTCACCATGCCAGCGGGTCACCGGAATGTGGGGCTCCCGACACAGTTCACAGAGCCGACCGTATTGATCGTTAATCAACGCCTTCAAAGGTGCGATGTACAAGCAGCCGACCGAATCCGCGGGGTGCTCGTCCAACAAGGTGAGGATCGGGAAAAAGGCAGCTTCCGTCTTGCCAGAGGCAGTGGGTGCCGAAAGCAGGACGTTGTCATCACTATTGAAAATGGCTTCACCAGCGGCCTGCTGGATGCCCCGCAGCGATTGCCAGCCTTGTGAGTAGATGTAGTCTTGGATAAACGGCGCATACCGTGAGAAGACATCCATGTGCTCCCCTCCTAAATCTCAAATTCAGCGAATTGATCGTCACTCTTGTTCGATACCGCGTCGGACTGCGAGTAGTTGAATTGGTCCGACTTCAACAGTTTTTCAACCTTGGTGTCTGGGTGTTGCCACAGGATATCCAGCAATTCGATGAAGTCCCGGATAACCTCCCGTGGTGTGATGTTGGAACTGGCTCCGATCCGGCCATACTCAATCTTGATGAAGGTGGCCAAGTCGTCCTCGGTAATCTTGCGCTGGTAGCCGTAGAGTTGGGCATGCATGTTGGCCAGCTTTTCGGTCAGGACCAACATTTCCTCGGCCGTGAGTGGTTCCAGCTTGATCACCGGCGCATACATGTCCTGGGCGCCTTCCTGGGCAAACTTTCCTTGGGCCAACCGTGAACGCAGAGCCTCGTATGAATAGACGCCACGCCGCCGGTCCTCAATGGCTTGCGGCGTGCCGCACATGATGATTCCCAAGTACTTGGCCTTGCCTTGCAGCGTGTCGTTGTACATGGTCAGAATCTTTTCGTAGTTGTACTGGCGGCTGATGCTGTTCGGAATCTTGGAAATGTTGACCAATTCATCGATCATAATCATCATGCCTTGGTAGCCCGCCTGTCTGAAGAAGGCCGCGAAGAGCTTCAAGTACTCGTACCAGTCGTCATCGTTAATGATGATGTTCACGCCAAGTTCCTTCTTGGCATCCGTCTTACGGTCGTACTCACCCCGGAACCACTTGATGACTTTGGCCTTGGTCTCGTCATCACCGGTCACGTAGGCGTGGTAGTACATGTTGAGCAGCTTGGCAAAGTCGAAACCATGGACCAGTTCGTTTAAGGACGTGATTACCTTGTAGATCTCCTTGTCGACTGCCCCTTCAAAGGCCGGGTCGTCTGGAGAGAGGTTTTGCTTGGTGGCTACCTGGCTTTGGACGGAACTAATCCAGCGGTCCAAGACCAATGGCAAAGCCCCGCCTTCCGGACGCGTCTTGGTCGACAGATTCTGGACCAGTTCCCGGTAGGTGGCCAGGCCCTTGCCGTCGCCACCATGCAGCCGGCGTTCTGGCGACAGGTCCCCGTCAACAACAACAAAGCCCCGGTCCATCACGTAGTTGCGGATGGTCTGCAGAAGGAAACTCTTCCCGGATCCGTAGCGGCCCATGATGAAGCGGAAGGACGCCCCACCTTGGCTGATAATGTCGACATCGTGAAGCAGGGCCGCGATCTCGTCCTTACGACCAACCGTGATGTAAGGGAGGCCGATCCGCGGCACCACGCCACCTTTTAGGGAATTCAGCACGGTTTGTGCAATTCGTTTCGGTACCCGTTTAGCTTTGGGCATTTGATTCACCTGCTTTCAAGATTTCTTCTAAGTCTGGGCGATAATCGTCAACGATCGCTGGTTGACCCTGATCATTGAATTCAATGACCGTATCGCCGATTTCATCCATCATCTTATCATTAATTGAGTCGGCTAAAATGCTGGCCATCAAGTGGTGGCTGCGCACATAGTCCTGCCAGGGCTGGCCCTTCAACAAGTGCGTCAAGAAGTACTGCTCATCCGCCGACAAGTTCAATTGACTGTCCTCATCGTCATCCGCCAGCGATGGTGTCAGATCAACTGACGGCTGTTCGACCGACTCTTCATTAACTGGCTCTTCGTCTAGCGGTTCTTGACTGGCAGCCGGCGTTGGCTCCACCGCTGATTGACTGGCCGCGTTAACCGTTTCCTCTGCTTCGGCGGCCCGTTCCTCTTCGGTCAACAGGCTTTCTTTAGTTTCGCTGGCATCGTCACGGATCTTTTGCAAGTGGGCGTGACTGAGATCCAGCTTCGGTCGCCGGGCAATGATTCGTTCTTCGCGGTACTGCTTCAATGCCTGCTTGATCGCCGCCAACTCATAGTCTGGCACTTCTTGTGGCTTCAACGGCCGACCCGCGTGCGTTGCCTGCCGGATTAGGCGGTCAATCTCGTGGAGCAGGTGGTTGATCTTCTGCCGCCGCCCCTTGACTGGGGTGAAGGACTGCCGCCGCCAGCGTCCCCACTGGCAAACATACTTGCGGACGGGGTCGATTGCATATTCGTCGGTCCGTACCTTCTGCCGGTCATAGAACACGGCGTTGCCAAACAGACGAACCTGGACTTCACCGCGCCAGCCGAGCAGGTTCTGAATGATGTTCACCTGGGTCTGCTTTAGGAGGTCGTTCCAGGTCAACTGGACAATCCGGTACACGGCATCCGGTCGGTCCTTCATCAACGGGCACTTCTCCAAATGATAGGAAGCCAGTGATGACAAGGCCTGATATACAACATCGTCTTTGTCATCTCTGGGCGCCTGCAAAACTTCGTAGGCATGGTCAACCTTCATGTCGTCACCGAATTCAGCCTGCCGTTCCTCTTCGCCCATCTGGTAATAGACCACGTAGTCCTTACGCCACTGAGCCACGTATTTCAGCATCTGCTCATCCGCATAGTTGGCATACTGCTGGGAAAACGCCGCCAGCTTCTGGTAGCCGTCTTCAGTCGAGGACACGCCAATCTGGTTCAAGAGCTCATACAAATAGACGTAAACAAAGGACGTCGGCGCCTTCTCGATCTTGCCCTGACGAAATTTCGTCCGCCAGGTGAAGTAGCCACGCAACTGGCCGATGCTCATATCGTGATAGGTCGGGTAGAAATGGCGAAAGTCGCCAAGGTATTCGTAATCATCGGTATAGTCGGCCATGAGCTGCCCTTGCGCATAGAAGTTCTGGTTGCGCCCTTCCAATGGCGGCAAGGTGTAGTCGTACTTGCTGCGCATCTTCTTGATTGCGGCCGGAATCTCTGGGTGCTGGATCTGCTGCCGATGGGTTGGCTTGGGTAAGGGCCGGTCAGTGTAGCCATCGTCATCCTTGGCAAACGGCGCTACCTTGATCAGGTGTTCTTGTTCTGCGACCACCTGCGTCTTCCGTGCCCGGTCAAAGGCATGGTCCAGCGCCTGTTTGACCTGGTCAACTGGGGTCTGGTCATCCAACTTCACGCTGACCCAAGAACCAGTCGCCATCCGGGTCGGGGCGTTGAAGATCCCCTGCTGGCGTAGCTTGGTCGCCCCGTCGCCGTAATTGATCTCCAAGAAGTTCTGCCGCCGATCTTCGGTGAGGTGGGTCACATCAGGATTGCGGCTGATGAGGAGGGCAAACCACTTGCCGGTGACCGGACAGATCAGCACACAGTCATCCGGGAAGCGGCGCCACTTGTACTGGCCATCCACGCCGTATTGGTCTTTGACGTAACGCAAGACCTGCATCCGATCCATGATTGCACCTCCCTCACCAGAATGTTTGTTCGTTTTCTGCTTTCTCATTATAAACTGGCACCTGGTATTTTTAAAATGATAACTGCACGGGTTCAGGAACGAAAAAACGGGGCTGACCGCGACCATTTTGCCACGGCTGTCCCGTTTGCTAGTTGTTATTTATTGCGTGCCTGTTGTCGATAATTGATCACGCTGATCGTAAGGGTAATGAGGGCCAGAACAATCATGATGATGAAGTCGACCCGGCCACCATTATAAGTCCGAGTTGCCATGCTACCCATGCCCCGATTTTGGAAGATCGCCATCAAGGAAGCCAGGAAAACTACCCCGGTCGCTCCGGCAAACTGTTGGGTCATGTTAAAGATCGACGACACATCCGCCGTATTCTCCATCGGTACTTGGACGGAGGCATTGGAAATGGTGTTGGAGAACGTGAAGTTGAAGCCCGTCCGCAAGACCAGGAAGAACAACATCAACAGCAATGGCGTCAGGTAATCCTGGCAGGCCCAGAAGAGCAGCGCCCCGGCAACCAGTAACGTGTTACCGATCATGACCGGCAGTTGGAAACCGTGCCGATCAGCAATGTGGCCGGCCAGCGGCGAAACCACGGCACCGACGATTGTCCCTGGCAACAGGATGAGACCGGCTACGAAGGCATTGGCTTTGAGCACGTATTGGGCATAGACCGGGATCACCAGGCTGATACCGATATTCATGAACTGCAGGTTGAAATAGGTTAAAGCATCGAAGCGGACCGCCGGAAAGCGGAAGATGGACAGGTCCACCAATTGCGACTTGCCATGCACGTTTAAGTAAACGAACAAGGCGAAGAGCAGGAGCGCCGCTATCAGCATCAACCAAAAGCGCCAGACAAAGCCGTACTTGCCGATCAAGGATAAGGCCTCGATCCAGACGAACATGGCGATGGCCAGGCTGATGAAGCTCCCGTAGCTGAACGGTTCGGCACTGCCTTGGACCGGTTCACTGTCGATGAAGACCTGCCCCATCAACAGGGAGACGAAGGCAAAAGGCAAGATCAGCCAGAAGATCATCTGCCAGGACATGTTCGTGGAAATCAGCCCTCCATAGGTCGGTCCCAACGCCGGCGCTAACGAAATCACCATGGCCGCCAGCCCGGTCATCTCACCCAGTTTTTCCCGGGGAATCTTGGTGAAAATCAAGTGGAACATGGTCGGGGTGGCCAAACCGGTCGCGGTCGCCTGCACGAGCCGGCCAACCATCAAAACCGGAAAACTGGTGGCAAGGGCACAGGTCACGTCACCGATGATGAAGGCACAAACAGCAAAGGCCTGCAGCTTCTTGGCGGCCACCCTTTTCAGAAGGTAGGCGGTCGTCCCCATCACGATCGTTACCATCAACAGGTAGCCGGCCGTGATCCACTGGGTGGTGTCCAAGGAGATCTGGAACTGGTTTGACAGTTCGGGATAGGTCACGTTGGTTGCCGTCTCCGTCATGATCCCCATGAAACTCAATAAGGCAACGGCAAAGATCCCTGCATAGACCCGGCCGGAAATTCTGTGTTTCTCTTCACTCACTAGTCATTACACTCCTTTTCGTTACCCGACTATTTTAACAGCCCTTGACCGCTTTCCAGCGAAATTTTCTGAAAAGCTGGCAAAAATAAACAGGCGCACCCGCTTTCTAAAGCCCAGTGCACCTGTTTTGATGGAAATTAATTACTAATGATTTTAATCGGAAACCTTGACGTATGACTTGATGGCTTGCCGCTGGTCCATGGCCTGGTAGGCTTCGTCAATCTGGTCCAAAGTGAAGGTCTTCGTGAAGATCTTGCCTGGGTTGATCTTTCCATCCAGAACCGCCTTCAACAGCAGGTCCTTGTCATAAGTCGTGACTGAAGCCGGGCCACCAGCAACTGCCTTGTTGGCGTAGAAGGTCGCTGCCGGATCCATGTTCTTGCCATGCGGCAGACCAACCCGGCCAACGATTGAGCCTGGGCGCCCAACTGCCATTGCGGTTTCGGTTGACTGTTCCGTACCAACACATTCCAGAACGGCGTCGGCACCTTGACCATGCGTCAGGTCCATGATGGCTTTGACGGCCTCATCGCCTCTAGCTGCCACGTTATCCGTTGCACCAAATTCCTTGGCCAACTGCTGCCGGTCTGCGTGACGGCTGGTGGAAATGATCTGCTTAGCACCCCGCAATTTAGCGGAGATGATGGCGGACAGACCCACAGCACCATCGCCCATGACGACGACCGTATCACCGGCCTGCACATTGGCAACGCGGGCAGCATGGTAGCCAGTTGCCATTACGTCAGCCAGTGACAGTAATGACTTCAGCATGCCTTCGCTGTAATCGCTAGGCTTGCCCGGAATCTTGACCAGTGCCCACTGAGCGTGCTGGAAGCGGATATATTCAGCCTGGACACCCTCACTGAAGTTGTCCTGGTGTGACTGACACGTGCCATCATAACCGGCAAGGCAAGCGGCACAGTGGCCACAACCGTGCGTGAATGGAGCGATCACAAAGTCGCCGGGTTTAACAGTGGTAATTGCGTCACCAACTTCTTCGACCACCGCAATGGCTTCATGACCGGAATTGATCTGACCGGGCTTAACCGGGTTGATTCCACGGTAGTTCCACAGGTCAGACCCGCAAACACAGGTCCGGACCACCCGTAAGATGGCGTCATCCGGCTGTTGAATGGTTGGTTTATCGACGTCGACCAGTTTCATCTGGCCGGCTTTTGCAAAGACTGCAGTTTTCATCGAAATTACTCCTTTCTACTCCTAAACAATCCTGTCTCAATTGTAAAGGTTTCCAGGACTAATTTGAAATATTTATAACGCATGGTTATTAATCAACTTTTTGCATAGAAAAAGCACCAGGTTCAATCACCTGATGCTTTACAAATCGGCATTAAATGCAGAATTACTTTTCTTCTTTTGCTGCTTCCAGAGCCTTCATGATGGAAGGATTCTTGGAGTGGCAATCCTTCAGCATTTGAAGATCATCTTCGCTTAATTCAACCACGTACTTTTTCATGATCCAAACCCTCTTCCCTAACTTAATTAACATAACTATACCATCATGGAGCAGAAATGGGTATGGTCAAATTGAGATCGAATGGATTAATGAGACCGGTGCATATACCAGCAATAGCAAGCCTCCAAGAACATGCCAACCGACATCAAATACATGGCCAGCATCATCTTCCCCATAAAGGTCACAATCAACGTGACCAGCCAAAAAACGACCTTGATAATATCGACTACTTTTTCCATTGTGAACTCCTTAATACTTATTAATTGTCCCCTGGGTCAGTCGTTATTAAAATTAAATAAGATCAACAAGGAGGGATTAGATATGAGTAAAGTCTTTGTTGTCGGCGGTTCCGGTCGGGTGGCCACGGAACTGATCAAACGTCTGGCAAAAGCCGGCCACCAAGTCACTGCCGGTGCCCGTCATCCGGAAAAGATCGTTTCTTTGCCGAACGTTCAGGCGGTGCAACTCGACTTGCATGATTCCCAAGCCAACATCAACCAGCTAATCAACGGTTACGATGCCGTCTTCTTCACCGCTGGTTCACGGGGCAAAGATGTCTTGCAAACCGATGCCATGGGTGCCGTCAAGACGATGCGGGCGGCGGAAGCAAATAATATTCAACGCTACATCATGTTGAGTTCAATGTATGCGCTGGAACCCGAAAAGTGGTCCCAGATCCCAGCGCTCGCGGGCATCACCGACTACAACATCGCTAAGTTCTTTGCGGACAACTACCTCATCAACAATACTAAACTGGATTATACCATTGTTCAACCAGCCTCATTGACTGAGGAAGCCGGGACCGGCATGGTCAGCGTTGGCGCCAATCAGGATACGACCATTCCAATTCCTGACGTGGCCCACTTCCTTGCCGCCTGCTTGGATGCGAACAACACCATCTGCAAAGTATTGATGATTCGCACGGGTCAACAAGCCATCGACGAAGCGATCCACGCCGTTAAGTAAGTCGTCTCACCACATACGAAAAAGGATCTTGCATGAGCTGCAAGATCCTTTTTGTTTAACTTCTTATTAGTTACTTAACTTCCAAAATCCACAGGAAGCCGATGAAGACGAAGAAGAGCAGGTACATAACCCAGTTAACTTCCTTACCCTTCTTGGCAGCGATCATCGTGATTGGGTACAGGATAAAGCCTAAAGCCATCCCGTCAGAAATACTGTAGGTCAGTGGCATACCCAGGACAACCAGGAATGAAGGAATAGCAACTTCCATGTGTTCCCAGTGAATGTGCTTCAGGTTTTGAGCCATCATAACCCCAACGATGATCAGGGCAGGAGCCGTAACTTGGTCGGTGATCACAGTCAACAGTGGTGAGAAGAACATGCCGACAATGAACATGATCCCAGTAACGACCGCGGTCAGACCGGAACGACCACCAACGGCAATCCCGGCAGAAGATTCAACGAAGGCACCAATTGGTGAAGTCCCCATTACGGAACCAACCAGCATGGCAGAGGAGTCAGACATCAATGCCCGGCCAACCCGTGGCATGCGGTTATTCTTCATGAAGCCCGCTTGTTGAGCCAGACCAACCAGCGTACCGGCAGTATCGAAGAAGGTGACAAGTAAGAACGTAAAGACAACAACCCATAATTGCAAAGTATTGATGTCACCAATGTGCTTAACAGCAACGCCGAACGTTGGTGCCAGGCTAGGAGCAGCGGAGATCAAGTGGTGTGGCATTGGGATCAGGCCAAATACCAGACCAACAACTGTACTGATAACCATCCCAACAAAAATAGCGCCAGGAACGTTTAAAATCAACAGAATCGAAGTAGCAACCAAACCAACAATCGTCAACCAGTTCATTGGGGAAGTGAAACTACCCAAACCAACCACCGTTGACTTGTTAGCGATAATCAAACCACCTTGGTGCAGACCCAAGAAAGCAATAAAGAAACCAATCCCACTAGAAATAGCGTATTTCAGGTCACTTGGGATCGCGTTGATGATCATCTCACGCAGCTTAAAGATCGTGATCAGGATAAAGATGATGGAAGCAACAAAAACGCCGGCAATGGCGGTTTGCCACTTCACACCCATCCCGATAACCACGGAATAAGCGAAGAACGCGTTGATCCCTAAGTCAGGGGCAACAGCAATCGGGTACTTAGCATAAATACCCATCATCAGACAACCAAAGGCAGCTGCCAAGGCACTAGCGGAGAAGACCGCACCCTTGTTCATCCCGGCAGCACCCAGAACGTTCGGGTTTACAAAGAGAATGTAGGACATTGAAATGAAAGTGGTAAAGCCCGCTAACACTTCAGTCCGAACGTTTGTATGCAGCTCATCAAGCTGGAAGTACTTACTAATGGCATTCATTTTCTTTTATCACTCCATCCTTTAAATACGAACAAACACCAGCAACTATATTATGATATTCGCATTTATTTGTAAAGGGTCAATTTGAAATTAGTTCGTCATTTATTGGGCGTGGGGCGTTAAACGTTGCTGTTGAGCGGTTTTTGGCCTTAAATTTCTTTGATATTCGTTTATGGCCACTGTTATTGTTCGGCTTTTCTAGCAAAACAAAAAGGTGGCGGGAATTTCCGCCACCTTCGTGTTTGAATTCTAATCTTAATCGTTATCCTTAACTGCCTTAGCGGCTTCGTTGATGATCCGCACTGCATTCAAGGAACGTGGATAGCCGATGAACGGCACGTTCTGTTGGACAATCTTCAGTAGGAATTCCTGATCATTGCCCAGCTTGATGTTCGCCTGTGCGTGGGCCAGCAGTTGTGGTTCACACCCGCCCTGCGCTGCAATGTAGCAGAAGGTAATCATTTCACGGTCTCTGTCATCCAGGCCCTTGCGTGTGTAATAGTCGCCGAAACAGTTGTCGACCAGCCACTTGTTAATCGTGCCCTTCTTGGCAAAGTCCTTCATCTGCGGACCAAACAGGCGGATCTGCGTTTCTTCACCCTTGCTCAAGCGGTTGTACTGATTCGTGGTGCTCTGGCTCGGCAAAGGCAGTTGAACACCTCGGGCTGCCAAGACTTCATTGCTGGCTTTGATGAAAGGTAAGACCCGGCCCAAGCCCAAGTAATCGATGGCCTGGTAAACAACTTCCTTGGCTTCAACGGGCGTCACATTATTATCTAAGGCCACCGGCAGCATTAATTTGAATTCGTCCACACCCTGCATGCCCAACAGGTAAGCCAAGGTGGAGAGCATCTTTGTCCGGCTCGGCAGGTCAACATCCGCCTGCACCTCTTCAAAGGCAAAATGGTTAACAATAGCAGCTAATTCCGGGTCAGTCTGGCCCAGTTCATTGCGGTGAATAGCTTGTGCACTTTCTTGAATTGACATCCCTAAGACCTCCCATTTTTTCTTAAGTTTATTCTAGTCAGCCAATCGATTAATGTGAAAAGCCTATTTTCGATTAGTTGTCATGCAAGATTTGAATAATCCACGCAATCAAAAAAGCAGCCGCATTGAAGCAGCTGCTCTTCTTTCAATGATTTATTTTGCTGTAATGAAGTCCAGAATATGGTACATGACTTCCCGGTTTTCAGCCGGCACACCATGCTTGATGATGTCGGCCGCCGTTTGGTGCAGGTCATTGTGATCATCCGGGTAATGGTTGTCGTTGATCGCAATCTCGCGCAAATTATCGGCTTCCGGCTCAAAGTGGAACTGCAGACCGACCACGTGATGACCCAGCACGAAGCCTTGATTCTTGACCAAGTCGCTGCTAAACAGCAATTCGGCCTCGTCCGGAATTTCAAACATCTCTTCGTGCCAGTGCAGAGCCGTGATCTTCTTTGGCAAACCAGGGATTTTGTCAGTCTGCAGGTAGACCGGTGCCCAGCCCACTTCCTTGTGTGGTGCCTTGCCAATCCGACAGCCCAGCGTTTTGGCAATCTGTTGCGCACCCAGGCAGGCACCAAAGATTGGCTTATGTTCCGCCAGCAATTGCTTGATCAACTGACGTTCTTCCTTAAGCCACGGCAGGTTATCGTTGGGACCCATTGGACCGCCCAAGATGACCAGCATGTCGGTCTCGTCCGCCGTTGGTAAGTTGCCGAAACGATAGGGGTGGTAAATGTACATCTCATGATGGTGCAGTTGTGACCAGCGCTGGATGGAACCTGGCCCCTCATTCGGCGTGTGTTGCAAGACATTGATTCTCATGATTTTTCCCTTTCCATCGACGGCAATGTTAATGCGGTATCGCCTGCAAGTACCAATGATACGGTGATTATACCACCGCTACTGCGCTCAATTAAAAGCAATTGCTCCCGTTTTCTTACAGGAGGCTGGCGATCATGTCGCCGATGACCGGGTAAGCGTTGATCACGTGCCGGCGGAAATCATCACCCTTGATGGATAAGCCAATCATTGGCGTCAGGCTGTTGACTTCGGTTGCGGCGTCATCGCCGACTGCGCTCACCCCGACCAATTGACCGGATTTAAAGACCAGGGTCAGGCTGGCAGACTGGTCGTTCTTGCCCGCGTACAGGCTACTGCCGGCCAGGGATACCCGTTTGACTTGGTAAGCCGGGTCATCCTTGACGTCATCCGGGGCCACCCCTGCCAAGGCAACTTCAGGGAAAGTGAAGGCCGCCGTAGCAATCGTTGGGTACTGAATGGCCGCGGTCAAGCCACCCTCCAACTGCTTAAACAGGTAGTCGGCCTCGAATTCGGCCACCGGCGTCAGTTTGGGTTCCACCCGACTGACCACGTCACCAACCGCGTAAACGCCGGGCTGACTGGTTTGGAGGTGATCATTAACCTTGATTCCGTGTCGATCGTAATCAATGCCAGCCTGATCCAGTTGCAGGCGCTCGATGTTCGGTACACGACCAGAAGCATCGACCACATAGTCACTTGCGAGGTCGCCGTTGTCGGTCTTTACAAGGAAAGCATCCGCGTCCTGCTGGATGGCCTGAACATTCGTGTTGAAGCGGAAATCGATCCCGCGTGCTTCCATTGCCTTCACAACCGTTGCGGCATCCGCTTTCGTGAAGCCCCGCAGAGCACGGTCGGACCGAACCAGCATCGTCACTTGTGCACCCGCCGCGCCTAAGAGGGTTGCCATCTCCATCGCCACATAGCCGGCGCCGACGATCGCTACCCGCTTCGGCAGTGATTTCAGCGACAAGACATCCGTGCTGGTGTGGGTCAATTCGGTGCCCGGAACGGCTAAGTGGTGCGGGTGTTGACCGGTGGCGATCACAATCCGGTCACCCGTATATTGATGACCATTCACTGTGATCGTATGCTGGTCGACAAACTTCGCGTAGCCGGCCTCAACGTCGTGGCTTTTGGCGATGATCGCCTTCGTTTCTGCCGGCCACGGATCGAAGCGCTGCAGCTTGGTCTGCATCAACTGGGCCCAGTCAAGCTGTGCCGGCTGACTGACCCCACGGCCCACCAGTTGCTGGGACTGCAAAACTGTGCGGACGGCACCCTCCAAGAAGATCTTGGGTTCACAACCGAAATTAGGACAGGTTCCGCCAAACGCACCACCTTCAACGACCAGGACGCGCCGCTTTTTCTTTGCCAATAAGTTGGACAGCTTGTAAGCAGCTGGGCCAGAACCAATCAGAATGTAATCGTATTTTTGCATGGTCATCCTCCTTTTTCTAATAGGATACCGAAAACGTTGATCTTACAGCAATCTTTTTGCCTCGCGCTGTCAGCAAGCCGACCACCCGTCAACATTAGTTCAGAGCTTAATCTAGCTTTTTCACCAGGCTGTACCAGGTCTCGTTAGCGTGGCTGGAATCGGACACCCGGACCTTCTCATAACCGTTGTGCTCGTAAAAGGGCAAGTTCTTTTCCAGCGAATCCAGGGAAATGCTGTGCCGGTGGGCGGCGCGGGCGCTCTTCGCCAAGGCGGTCAGCAGCTGGCTGCCAATCCCGTGGCCGCGGTAAGCCGGATCTGTAGCGATCGATAGAACCAGTTGATTGCCACCGGTCGGCAGGTTAGTCGGCGTGTGTACGTACATGTCATCCGTCACAAACTGTTCATCAACTGCCGGGCCAACCACAAAACCAACGACCTGGCCGTCAACTTTGGCCACCAAAAAGGTATCCGCCAGTTTCTTGATCCGGTCACGATAAGCGGCGGGCGTACCGGCTTCTTCCGGCGTGAAACCCAGGCGCTCAATCCGGACCACGGCGTCTAAATCGGCTGCTGTTACATGTTCAATGCTTACTTTCATCCAATCCACCCCATTTACTGACTATTTGCAACACAGATTACCGCACGTGCCAGCCCTTCGCAAGTAGAAAACGTCCGCAACTAAAAGCTAGTCGCGGACGTTTTAATTATTTGCCCCACAAGAATTCGTTGATCTTGTTGGAGACTTTCTGATTTTCATGCAAATTGCTGTGGGTGTACTGCTTGCCCTTGAACAAGACGAATTGGTAGCTCTTAGGCCGGTCACCCAGCATATCCTTGACCGAGCGCGAGGCCGCATTCGGCACCTTGCCGTCAGTCTCGTCGCCACGGTCGCCAGCGATGTTCAGGACCTTGCCCTGGGGATAGTTATCCTTGAGCTGCCCCATAATGGTCTGCATGGTGCCTGAAATCGGCCGGCGATGCGACCAGCCAGTCATCCCGCCACCAGCCAGGACCACCTGCTTCTTCAGCACAGGCGCGCCGGGTTGGCTGCCGTACTTGGATAGATAAGAGAAGACATCCATGTTCCCCATTGAGTGGGCCACAAAGTTGTATTCCTTGATCCCATCGCGCTTCTGCAGGGCCCGGACAACGTTGTTCACGTATGCGGCACCCTTATTCATATCCGTCTGCTTGTTGTCGGCCAAATTGACCTCGACAATCGGGTTGCGCTTGCCTTTGATTGATGGGCCGCTCAGTTTGACCTTACCGTTTTCGTCAACGCGGGCGAGTACGACGGTCGATGTCACCTTATCCTTCCGGGCGCGCTTAACCATGCTTTCTTCGGCATGGTAGCTGCTGCCGTAGCCGTGAACAAAGATCGTCGGCGTGGTTGAGTCAACCCAGTGGGAACGTTTTTGGCTCTTAAAGCCGTAGCTGCCGACCAAGAGCAGGGCTAAAGCCACTAATAAAGCGGGAAACCGCCATTTTTTCATATGCATATTCTCCTATTGTTAGAAGTTCAGGCTCTTCAGCCATGGGTCAACGTCGGCCGTTGAATTCAGGACAGCTCCTTGGTTAACGTGGACATCGTAATGATTTTCATCGACGGTCCGCTGGATTAAGCTTTGACTGCGTTCATAATCGGAACCGCCAGAGGTCGCAAAGCTAGCCAAGTTTTTACCGTTCAGATCCAATTTGTCGATCACATCCACGATCATCCGCGGCGGGATCCCCCACCAAATCGGGTGCGCAATGATGATGTTGTCGTAACCGGACAGGTCCGGAAAATCGTCCTTAACGGGAACCCGTGAATCGTGTTCGTGCTGTTCCGTGGTTGCCCGTGAACTCTTATCGCGCCAATTCAGGTCGTCCTTAGTGTACGGCTGGACAGGATGAATGGCTTGAATGTCGGCGCCCAGCTTTTGAGCAACGAGTTTTGCCATCTTTTCCGTCGTGCCAGTTGCCGAATAATAAAGCACCAGTGTGTTTGCCATCGTGATTCCTCCCTCAACTCTCTTGTTAGTCATAATCAAATAAATTGTTTAATTCACTTTACCGATTATTTTAAGTTTCTCCCGTCAGAAAAGGAAATGATAAGACTTTTCTCGTTCAAAATAATCATGACTGTGACTGGTTGACCCGACCCAAAAATGACGACCGCAATTTATTCAAGCGCGCTGCGATAATTTTACTTAGGAAAGCCCTTCCAACATTGAAAAGGCTATCCCAGCGTAGTATCATTGCACCGTCATAAATATCATAATAAATGGGTAGGTACTAATGGATAATTCGAATCAAATGGGTAACATCAGTCGCCTGGAACGGATGAATGCACCGCAGCTTAGGCAATTCTTCGGCACGATGCACAATGACATTGCCAGTATTGAGTCACTCTACATCCTCTTAAAGGCCGACTACTTTCAAGAATCAGTCCTCAAGAACATTCAAAACGAGTTCAAGGCATCCCGCAAAAAGGCAGCCACTGAAAAAGCCATTCAGCAACTGAACCAAGACCATCCAGACCTGGTTGAAAACGTTCAACAGGCTGGTCAGCGCTTGAACCACATGCAAAGACTGGCGGCACCGCATCGCAACGAAGGCTTCACCTGGACCAACTACTTCATTTGTATTGCGGCCGGGGCATTGGCTTATTACAGTTTCCAGTTTGCCGGCGCAGCTTATAGCACGTTCACCCGCCTGTTCTATTACGCCGCGGGCATCGCGTTGGCCCTGTATTACGTTTCCTTGATCATCAGTCTCTGCGGCCACAACTATCAAAATGAGTTGAGCTCGGCTGAATATGATGCCGATAACGTCAATGACCAGTACGCTAGCCTCAAGAAGAAGTACGTTGACCAGGCCGTTCAAGAATCCTGGCAACAATTCCTCCAGGAGCCGGCTAACAAGAAGCGGTGGGATGCCGCCGTTGCCCAGACTGAGCAGGCTAACCAAATGTTTGGTGAATGCTGCGAACGGTTGAAGAACAACATGCTGGTCTTGCCGCCAAAGTACCGCTTTAACTACGCCATCGAAGCCTTTTACGACCTCGTTGCCAATGGTGAAGCAACGACTTGGGAGCACTGCACCAACGTGTACATGAACCAGCTCCAGTACAAGGCCAACCAAGAAAAGCTGGACCAGATCAGTAATCAACAGAAGCAGCAGAACGACCTGATCAAGAACCAAAACGAGGCGCTGGAAGGCATTAACCAGCGGATTGACAACTTAAACGAAAACGTCGATCAGCTCAATCAAAGTGTCAACCAGATGCACAACGATATGAACCGTGGCTTCGATCAAGTAACGGCTAACCAGCGGCGGGAGATCTTCCAAAACGCCTTCATCGGCTTGTCGGAAATCAACCAAATGGAAAAGATTCGTACCGAAATTGCTCGGCGGCCTAAACACACCAACTACTACCACATCGTTGCCTATTAAGGAGGTCTTTCTGAATGTCTAATCCGAACTCTTCTGTATCAAAGGTTCTCATTGTTGCCGGCGTTTTGTTTGGCACCGGAGCGTTGATTTGGTTTCTGCCCTTCATCTTCAGTTTTGTCGGCGGCCTGATTGAAGACCTATTTGAAATCTTAATCATTGCGGGCCTTATCTACGCCGTTATTTCATGGTTTAGCGGTAAATAACCATCAAGGCATAAAAAATCAGTCCAAACGCACGATTGCGTCTGGGCTGATTTTTTTGTCTTTAATTTTTAATAGCGTTTCTTAAGTGGTAGTGTCAGCATGCCCGCCAAGGCAGCCGTCAAGAGACCAAAGACTGCGACCTGAGATGTCTTCTTAGCACCAGTTTGCGGTAGACGTTGATCCTGACCGCGACCGGCAGCACTGGTCTGTGAGTTGCCATTCAACTGGTCAGCGCCTGATTGATCGACGCTGCCCGAGCCACCATTGCCACCATTCGGCACGATCACTGCATGCGTGTTGTCGTTGATGTGGTTATGGTCTGGCACACTCGGCTTTGGTTGAGCATAGTAATGAATGTTAACCGTGACATCCTGCTGGTCAGCCGTCACAACCACTGCCGGTACATCGGCGGGGTCGACCGTGTAGCCAGGAATGTTGGCCGGCACGTATTCTTGCCAAGCGTTTGGATCTTCTGACCATGGGCCGTAAGTCGACTCACCCGTTACTTTGTCGGTGGTCTTAGAACGATGCAGGGTTGCCACCTGCTTAATCGTCTCGACTCTTCCATCCGGCAGGTACACGTTGATGGTCCGCGTGATCGTCTTCGTTTCCTGGCCGTGTTCGATGTCATGGCCTAATTCGACGATGATGTCGTGGTTGCCACTCGGCAGGAAGGTGTAACTGGATGCCGGATCGTTAAGAATGTGGTAGTTAGCTGGTGCGACGATGTTGGTTGGCACCGTTTCACCAGTCTGACCGCTCAACGGAACGACCTGGACCACTTGGCTGCCATCCATGTAAATGATGTTGATGGATTGGTCAGCGGCTAAGTAACTGATGTTAACAGTCGTGTCAGCCGTTGTACTGGTAACCGCCTGTTGGCCAACCACAGCAATTGTCGGCACATAACCGGTAATTGTTGGCGTCGTAAATTCAGGCCAACTGCCAGTACTCCAAGCACCCCAGTTGATATCCCCGGTGACTTGGTCCACTTCACCAGTCCGCGTCAATGTGACTACTTGGCGCGTGGTGGTAGTGCGACCGGATGGATCAGTAACGTTGATCGTCCGGGTGATGGTCTTTGTGTCACTCGTTTCGTGGGTAACGTGAGCCAACTCAACAATGATATCGTGGTTGTCAGCTTTCTTGGCCTTGAATGTGTAGCTAGCAGCTGGATTGTTGGTGATCCGGTAGTTGGCCGGTGCGCTGATGTTTGTCGCCACAGTTTCGCCAACACGACCATTCAACGGATCTGTCTTAATAACAGTGTTGCCATATTTATAGACCACACTGATATTTCGTTCTTCACCCAAATAAGAGACATCGATCGTTTGGTCTTTGGTATTGTTGTTGACGGTAACTAACGGAATCTCCGTAATCGTAGAAGGTTGCCCATCAACCTTAACCTCCATCGTGTAGCCAGCAATTGGCGTCAATGGGTAGTCCAGCCACCTGTCAGTTGCTTCAGAAGTCCACGTGGTCTTCCCGGTTGCGTAGTCGATAATTCCTTTGCGGTCAGTCATTCCGCGTTGGACAATCGTTTCAATCCGACCATCTGGATGCTTAATGTTAATGGTCCGTGTTGGCTGCTTGAACTCGAAAACCGTGTCCTTCAGGTGGATCAAATGCACAGTGAAGGTTTGATTACCGTTGGCAAAGGTGAAGCCGTTCACCCAAGTAGTACCGGGATTAATAGTGTACTGCGCATGTTTAGATCCATCATTAGCGGTATATTGATGATCTCTTAAAAATTGAGTGACAACTGAAACTGTGTCCTGTGTTTCAGTATTACTAATTTTGTCACTTTTACTCCATTCACCAATCACGTGCCCTCTGTCATCATCATCGACGTACTTGATAGTGACTGTTACTTCTTGTTCACTGGGGTCAGGTACATATGAAATATTGATTATTTGGTTGCTATAGGTTTCATTAACGACAACTTGTCCCAGATTAGGAGTTCTAGGAATATAACCTGTAACCTGTGGTGTCACAAAGGCATCCCAGACAGCAGTGTTCCAAGTATTACTCCAATCAATTAAATTGTGACCATCAGGACCCATCATATGACTGTCCACACCGGTCCGAGTAAGTTTGGCCTTTTGGCGTATGGTATCCACTCTGCCATTTGGATTGTAAACGTTAATCGTCCGGGTAATAGTCTTCCATTGAAGGAAGCTACCATCAGGCAGTTGCTTAAACCCGTTATCCTCGTCACCACCTGAATAAAACATAGAGATGAACGGTGAAGCAGGTGCGGCAGGTACAGCTGGTTCACTGCTCTGACTAGCGCCTGGAGCTTCATTATTCGCTTGATTACTTTCTGGGCTATTTGCTTGCGACTGGCTTGCACTAGTTTCACTAGCAACTGGGGCCGCCGTAGAGCCATTAGTATTGCTGTTATTGTTTTGGCTATTATCACTTGATGATTGAATATTTGGCTGAACAGTTTGCGGCAATGTCGATTGTCCAGTACCTTGATCACTTGCGTGTGCATCAAGCATGTTCATTCCAAATAACGCCACCGTCACTACGGCAGCAACGATCCAGCGCTTCTTTGCTTTATACAAGCGATAATGCATCTTTTGTTCTGTCATCTTAACTCCACCAGCTCCCAAGTTGATTATTTGTTTCAGATGATTTGTTGCCTAATGAGTCCGTAGTTTTTCATTTTTCAACTTTTATTTTAACAGCGTATAAATAAGTAAGCTATTAAAGTGCTCAATCTTCATACAAAATACATTGAAATTCACAATTTGTTCACACAATTTACGAATCCTTCAAGGCTTTATTACCGGCATTTAATGGCAGCCACATTTATTTAATGTTCATTTTTTTAGTGATAACTTGAACGTTTGTACAGTTATGACACAGACCAATACATCTGTTCACTACACCTATTTATCAATTTCACGGTAATTACTACGGTCACGTCTTCCACAAATCTGCCTGTTCTAGTTGGTTAGAAACAAAAGACCGGTAACATCCATTTCTGGACATTACCGGTCATTTCCTATTTTATTTTCGAATAAATCAACTGCGCAATTTTCTGGTTGCCAGCGCGGTTAGGGTGGATGCCATCAGTAAACCACTTGGGATGGCCGCGCGTTAACGCAAATAAGTCAATCACAGGTAGTCCCAGTTGAGCTGCGACTGCCTGGACACTGCGGTAAACCACCTGCTGGTTAATGTTGGGCTCCATCCCCGGCAAGTCCTGCGAATAACAGGCTGGCGGTTGCATCAAATATACCTGCTTGGTCGTGGGCAAGGATTGATAGCTGTTCACCAATTTGGTCAGTGCAGATTGAAATGCGCTTGCGTCCCAATAAATGTTCTGAGCGTCATTGGTGCCCAGCATCACAATGTCAATTGCCGCCGCAAATTCCTGGCTGAGTTGATATTCGAATTGATCAACATAGGCATCAAATCCCGTTACTGCCGTGGCACCGTTATGGCCGAAGTTAGCAACCTGATAGTCTTTGCCGAGCAATCGCTGCAGGATGGCCGGGTAAGAGTACCGCCGCCGATCTTGTGGTGCAATGCCGTAGCCAAAAGTAATGCTGTCGCCGATACAGGCAATTTTGACCATAAACAACCCTCCCTACAAAAAAGCGCCCCTATGACTGATAGGGACGCAATTGAATCATTTGTTAGCCGCGGATAGATTGACCACCGTCAACCACGATCTCGGCACCATTGACGTACTTAGCTTCGTCGCTAGCCAAGAAGAGCACCGGATATGCAACGTCTTCCGGATCGCCTAAGTGGCCCAGCGGAATACCATCAATCAGTGAGTCCAGTAACGGCTTGCTCAGGGAGAATTGCTGCATCATTGGCGTCACAATCCAGCCCGGTAATACGGCGTTTACCCGAATGTTGTACTTACCCAGGTCACGAGCCGCACCCTTCGTCAGGGCCCGAGAAGCACCCTTCGAAGCGGTGTAAGGCGAAGCACCGGCAATCCCTTGCACACTGGCCAGTGAGGAAATGTTGACGATGGAGCCGCCACCATTCTTCTTCATGTACGGAACCACGTGTTTCATCCCCAAGAAGTGGGCCATTGCGTTCGTTTGCATAAATTTTTTCCAGTCGGCAACCGTTGCTTCCAGGCCAGATGTCTTATCCGTCACACCGATCCCGGCATTGTTAACCAGGACATCGATTTTACCGAACTGATCCACCCCTTGTTTGGTGGCTTCAATCCAGTCGTCTTCTTCTGTGACGTTCAGTTTCAATGGCAAAACATTGTCGCCATACTGCTTCTTCAGATCGGCAACGTGCTTGTCCAACAATTTCGTGTTGATGTCGGTAGCAATTACCTTAGCACCTTCTTGCAAGAAGATCTTTAATTCGTAAGCGCCTTGACCACTGGCAGCCCCAGTAATTAATGCAACTTTGCCCTTTAGTCGATCTGTCATAATCATTCAATCCTTCCAACTAGATTTGCGCATTATAATTCATTTTATATTTACTGTACATAGAAAATACCTATCCAGTTTATTCTAATTCATTTATTGCTAATAATCATCTTATTTTTTAGTCATTTACTGGATAACGTCTCTTTTTGGATCAACTGTATGAAAGAAATTGAGATTGTTTGTCAATTTCACCATGGAAATCATGTTTTGCCAAGCGTCAATGTCACTTTGACTGCTCCTTAATAATCAACAGCTCAACTTATTAATGGCGCAAAGAAAAGCAAATTGTGATTTATATTTAGCCAACATACATTGCCGCTGTTATTTGATCTAAAGTTATATAAATAACAGCAATTTTATCATACCTTTGCAATTTATTCGACTTGCTAATTAGCTATATAAATCTAACCTTTATTTGCTTATTCGCTTAAATTCAAGGTAGTACATGATCTCATTACATTGGTAGCCCACTGATATAACTAAGGATACTCTTAAAGACTATCGTAAGATACCACTCTTCAATCTTTATAAAATTAATTAAAGAACTTATTTAAATTAATATATACACGTGATATTATTAAGCCGTTAGCAAATTGATTTTGCTGACACTCTGTAAACTAATCCTGTGCACAGGGATTCTCAGTATGATCTTTATACTGACCATTTAGTTACTTTTTGCTTTGCCATTACTCGTTAATGTCATTGTTTTAATTTCAATGAGTCCGGGGCAGTAAGACAAGGCTTTCCTATTTAGTTTGCAGAAATAGTTGTTTTTGTTGCAAGTAATCGTTTTCAAAACCATATATATAAGTTGCTTCGTAGACTTATTACGATTGAGCTGCTCGTTAATGACATCGATCCACCATCTTTTTAGAACCAAGCGAGTGCATTAATGAACGGATTCAGCCAATAAGATTACGAACAACGATACGCCCTCAGCAGCCATGATGGTTGTTGAGGGTTTTTGTAATTCGAGGATAAGTATCATATATAATAAAAAGATTCCACGCATAAGTAACCCTATGTGGAATCTTCTCAGAACAACAAAACAAACATCACTAACGCATCTGTTTTTTGTTATCTACAATGTAGCAAGTTAAATACGAAAATTCAAATGCCAACAATTATTGAAAAAGAATAATATGTCAAGGGCTAGATTAACTAAGCACCTTGATTTTGTCATACTCAGACTTATTCTCTTGAATGGTGTTTCTCATATCAATATCATTTTGTAAATTCAAAAAGTATCAATCTGATACTCCAAACAAGATCCCTAAGCGAACAGATGTATCAACAGTAATTTTACGACGATTGTGCAGAATATCTTGAATACGAGAGGTAGGAACGTTAATTAGTTGAGCTAATTTGTACGCTGATAGATTTAATGGTTCCATAAATTCTTCGCGTAAAATTTCGCTAATTGTTGGTGTTGGTATCTCGTTCATACATCATTCCTCCTTCTAGTGATAATCAACGATTTCTACATCACAAAAGTTGTTCTGTCCATGCAAAGTAAAACAAATGCGATATTGAGAATAAGTTTTTTATACTGTATTGTCCTTCACGATCACCAACCTGTTGTTTTAAATGATTAGCTGGCGGGACTCGTAAATCATTAATGTTTTCTGCATTATCAACCATCATCAATTTTTCTAAAGCAACTCTTTGTATGGTTTGAGGTAACTTTTTAGAAAGTTTTTGATGATATACCTTTGCTGTTTCTTTATCAGCAAAGCCTTTAATATCATCGATTTCTATTCCCTGCTAATTTGTAAAACTCATTATACACGTCAGGAGAGTATATCAACGTAAAAACTTATAGTGTTAATTGCATTGTTAGCATCCAATAATGACACGAATATACTTTCAGCCCATATATGCTTCCCAACCAGTTTTCCTATACTAAACACAACATATTCAGTTAGGAGATTTTGGGAGAGGCCACCCTAATGGTAAGGAAATTTAATAAATGGTCGTTACGAACGTAAATCAGCGTTCATAAATACCAATGTCCCATTATCTAGTCGGAGTATAGTCCTGCATAATCAAACAGTAGTAAAATCAATTTTAGATCGCCTTATCTACCACTCACATGTGATTAAAATCAAAGGCAAGTCATATCGACTAACATCTGCCAATTACTAAACCGCCTTTGACGACATCATGTAATGTATAATTAATTAACAAAATATTTTTATACTATCTGTTTATTATCAGGAAATTTACTAAAACAAATAATTAATAAATAGCTTGCAAAAAATCCATACGGTGCTATATAAGTATTTTCAGTAAATGTCAAAAGACTAAACACTAGTAATAAAAATTCTAATCCAACAATGTTTTCTGATCTTAACTTGTTTATATAACCCGTCAGTAATGCCAAAACAATAGACATATTAATAACGCCCATTCTCAACCAGAAATACATATAACCTCCATCAAAAGCACCAGTAAGCAACACATTAATATTTTTCCCATAAAAACCCAGTTCATACTGATTTGCTTGAATGAAGGTTATCCTACTAGGAAAAAAATGCAAGCCATAAAGGCTCAAATAGTAGTTCCAAGTGTAAATACGGTGTGAAAGCCACTGGTCTATATTATAAATCCAGCTGTACTTTTCATAGAAAAAGGCAAAAATAAGACTAATAATTGCAAGCGTTATCGGTAAACAAGTAGCTATCCATCCAGTAATATTTGAGTTCTGAATATAATGTCTTATAAAGTAGCATAAAAGAAAAATTGTCATACAAATACCAGAGGTTTTATCAAACATAACAAAATAATTAAAATATATAGCTCCTATATACAAGAGTAAAAACCAAGTTTTATTTTGTTTCCAATTTAGATAAAGATAGCTCATAAAAATAACAGATAAAAATCCACCTAAACCATTAGGGTTGCTAAAGCCATAAGATAGAAGATTATTACTGGTTGATTTAGGTAACACCCCTAATAAGCTAAAGGGGATTACAAGTAAAACACATAGCAGCTGTCCTCTAGCATAAGCCTGAATAACCTCGCGCTGATTTAAATAACTTACATATAAGCAAAATATTACTATTGGAACAAAAGCCATTCCATTTTGAAATATGAAATTAAAAGCTAAAAAAGCTAACAGGTTTATATAAATAATTATTTGATTTTTACTATTATTAGTAATGACAAAATGATATAGAAACATAGTTAACATACAGCCCAACAATACATATCTCATATAGTTAAAGACTGGGTGACTTAAAATACTCCTCCAAAGAGTATCATTATAAATACCCATATAAAAGATAGTAAATGTAAGTAATAACTTATATCTTTTGTTAGTTACCTTATCCATAGAACACTCCTTTTAACATGAAAATATATGATTCCAACTCCAATTAGACTCGCAATGTATGATTTTTTATTTCTCTGAATAATTCAAACAATGGTAAATGAATTCCTAAAATGTTTCTAAATGTTATATCACCACTAAAAAAATAACTATGGATCATATATTTTAACCGTTTACTATAGCTGGAGTGATTTTTATTCATGATATTGATTACATTACTATCATTTAAATTGTCTAACTGATGATAGCCATTCGTTGTTATTCCGAAGCAATCGACACGCTTGTTAATAAAATGAGTAAACTGATGTCTCTTAATTAAATGAAAATATCCAAATTCGTGATAACGTAGTTGTTCGCTTTTGGGGTCTAGATAGTAATAAAGACATTTTCCTTTATTCCAAATAAATGCACCTTGATAGTTATGAAACCTTGGATCAATCGAATAAATGTCCAAGCAACCTGTCTTTGTTTCATTAACTAAATCTTCATTTTTGTAAGTATCGAAATGGTAATATTTATAGATTGCTCGGATTCCTAGTTCATCAAATGCATAACCTCTAGAATGACTATAAACTCGATCAAATAATCTAATTTCATTGCCATGACGATCTTTAACAGGCAATAAGTAGCGAGTATTCACATCATGATTATTCTTGTATAAACAAAAATGTCCAAGATCACCAATTCTGTCGTATCTTTTGGTTAATCCAGGTTGAATAAACTTCATTATCTTACCGCATACAATATCTATATCACCATATCCCCAGTAATCATAATCACGTAAATAATCGCTAAAAGCCAGCCCATATAAGGGTTTATAATCGCACAGCTTATATGGGGTGTCGAGGACTATATTTTTGCCAACTACAGATTGTATTCTTTCCCTAACTTCTTTAAATGTACTTTTAATAAAAGTTACGTTATCAATATTAGGCACATCCTCAACAGATTGATCAGTGAAAATTAACCATTCAATTTCCTTATTAAAAGAAGCAGAATAAAGAAACGTATTAATATAAGGGGGAAATTCACCAAAGTACGGTACAATAATGCAAATTTTCATGTGATTTACTTCCTCTTTAACTTCTTTATAAAGGGCTTAATGATAGATAAAAACATTGTGTCATTACTGATAAACAATGCCGTACCATAAAAAAATGCGCCAAAGATGAGTGATAAAATAATAACTAGCAAATGGTTTTGAAATAATTTACGTATTATAAAAATTGGAAAAATAATTAATGCTGCCAGTGCTAAATAACGAATAAAGAAACTGAAATATGCTTTTAATCCAGAAACATCTTTCAAATAGAAAGCTTCAATACATGTCGCCACTATTTCAGAGAAAACAGTAGCGAAAGCCGCCCCAGCCGATCCAAAGTGAAAAATTGTAATAAGTATCATTGCAATGACAAAATTAATTATAAAAGCCGAAACAGTAGCAATTGAAAAATACCTTTGACGATCTATTGCAATCAGAAATTGTCCCTGTAGTTGTCCCATTCCCATGACTACAATTAAGCAAGCAAGAATGTACAATGTTGGTATTGCAGCCCTGTACTTTGATCCAAAGAAAACTGGAACAAAAACATCCCCAATACATAGACAGCCAATTACCATTGGTACTGCTAGCATATATACATACTGAATAGCAGATTGAATATAACGCTCAATCGCCTTTTCCTTACCATTTTGGTATAGGTAAGAAATATGTGGGGTCATCACTCCACCGTAAGCAGCTACAAAGATAACACAAAAGTTAATTATTATTTGGACTTGAGAAAAGTACCCGACTTGTCTTGAAGTACTAAACTGACCGAGTAGTATTTTATCAAGCGAATTATATAGTTGAATTGCTACTACAGGTAAAAAAAGACCAAAGATACTTGGAAACTGGCCTAATGCGCGCTTAAAATTTGGCCGTATAAAAATAATGCTTCCCTTTAAATAAGGCAACATTGTTAGATTGCCAACTAATCCTGCGATAGCATAAATTAAAGTATACAGCCAAACATCATTACGATTTTTTATAAGAACAAAGATTAAAATAGTGGCTGCTATTTTTACCATTCCGTTCTTTAGGGCTGTAACTTTGTAATTTTCCATTCCTTGAAAATACCAGCTTACATCACAAGCCCAATATACAAATGAAATAATATTAATAATGTATAGTAAGCGATATTTCTCAAGAGAGAAAAAAATCACAGATATATATATAAGCAAAGCTATAAAAATAAAAAATAGGCGAAAAACTAAGACATCCCAAAATATCTTACTTCTTTTTAAAATATCATCTTGTCGTTTTGCAATTTCACGCTGCCCATAATCAACAGTGCCTAATACCGCAAAAATGCCAAAATAAGTTACTACAGCGGTGACATAGTAATATTTTCCTAATTGATAAGCACCTAATATCCTCGACACATATGGAACTGAAAAGATTGGAAGAACTAAAGAAAGAACTTCATAGGATAAATTATATAAATAGTTCAAGAAAACTTTTGAATTCATTATGAGTAATTCCTTTATATGCGTGCACCAACAATTACTAATCCATTAAAAAACTTTACTGCTGGTATATATTATGCATCATATATTTTTAATATATTACAGGTCCAATGTTCCAATGAATAGTGGCTATCAATATACTCGTGTGCTGCTGCATTAGCTTTTTTTCGGTTACCCTTTCTATTTTCATAGGCATTGATAATTGTTGACCGTAACTGTTGTATATTTTCCGATTGGATCATTTTTACTCCAGGTATCTTAGAAAGAACATTTTGGCCAGAAACATCAGAAATTATCACTTGATCTCCTGAGTATGCCGCTTCTACAACAGCATAGCCAAACGCTTCTAAGCGTGATGGTGACAAAAAAAGAAAAGCATGCTTATATAACTTTTCGACATTTTGGCTAGGTGGCAAAATCTTCACAAAATTTGGGATTTCATTAAACTTATTAATTATTAACTGACGTGCGCTCTTTTGATTATGTGTTACTACTAATAGATTGCATGCTCTTGAAATTTTAGTATTTTTAATTGCTGCTATAGCAAGATCAACACCTTTACGCATAAAGTCAGTTCCAAATATTAGAATATCATTACTTTTTTTCTCAGTACTGGTGGTTAAACGATCAGTATCAATTGCATTTAATACTAAATAACTTTTGTTGCCACCCATCTCTTTTTTTACATCTCTATAAACTTTAGGGCTAACTCCTATATAGGCGACATCTTTAGGGGCACACAACCGTAAAACTATACCTTTAATAATCTGCTTTGCTCCAAAGTTCACAGCCATATGCTGATGAAAGACATATCTGGTGCGATTGTTAATTGCCGTTTTGAATTTTGTTAAAATTAACGAACTAACAAAATTGAGATGAATAACAGCAGAATCATTCTTATTTAAATGACGACTAACCACGTCGACAATATTTTTATAATTGAAGTTACAGTATATAACCCTATATTTTGAGAGATCAATTTCCCAATTCTTACTCTGAGATTCTTTAGGAAAGACGAAATATACGATAACGCCCCTACTAAGTAACTTGTTAGCTAAATAATCAAAAGAAGCTAAGAAGTTCCCACCATAATCAGCACAATAATTGCAAATTAAAAAGACTTTATTGTATTTCAAATAAACCACACTACTCCTTTTGGTAAACACTTTTTATATGTATTTATTGTTAAATGATTTTACGAAAGAAATCATTAGCTATACGGAAAATACCTGCTGATATTTGGTTAGTTATGTGTTCTCGAGCTATTATTCTTAACTTATCATGAGTTGTATGAGGTGCCCAAGCTTTTTCACCAATATGCAGTGCAACTGTCTTAAAAGATGGTTGCAAAAATATGTCTGGCTCAAACGCTGTAACTTTCCCTCTTCGTTGCGTCTTTATTGAATGGTTAAACTTATACATTTTAAACAATAAAGGCGAAAGAACTTCAGTGTTTGGCCTATTTTTACCAAATTCATATGGGAGATTATCATATAATTCGATAGCTTTATTAATAAAATCTTGGCCTGGACAAGCAGCAATAAAACTAGTTGAGATTATAACTTTAGGATCTTGTATGCTAAAAGCTAATTCCTTATTAGCTAAGATATTAGATGGATCTTTCAATAAATACATGTCAGTATCCATATAGACTCCACCATATTGTTGCAGTATTTTTAAGCGTGCATAATCAGATGCAAATGCATAATCCTTATTGGACAAGGCTCTTTGATAAAAATTATTTTTATATTTTGGAAGATTTTCTTCATTCCATTCAATAATTTCATACTTTGGCGCATGCCTTTCCCAAGTTTTTATAGCCTTAATAAGGCTATTTGGCTTTGACTCACCAAACCAAATATAATGAATCTTTTTAGATATCATTGCACACTCTCACCTACCAGTCTTTAACATAATTTTTCATGTCACAAGCACTTATATAAAATAAACAAGATCTTTAAACATTGATATTTATCTTTCTCTAAAGAAACCTTTAATTAACTCACGATAATAATTTGAGAGTCTTGTAGCGGCATTAGGCGAATAGAAAGGGCTCTTCATCAAAGAATTTTGATACTTTTCTCTATTTATTTTACGGTTAGACTGTTTTATTAATCCATTTTCCCAAGCAGTTGTGGACTCTTTTAAAGAGAGAAATTTAACAAGATTTGTATATACTAGCTCTTTAGTTACCGAATCAGAAATAACACAAGGCAATCCAGACGCTTGCGCTTCAATTGCCGTAATAGGTAATCCTTCAAATAATGATGGCAAGAAAAAAACATCCATCGCTTGATACAGTGAGGAAACATCATTGCGACTACCAAATAACTTTATATACTTATTAAGGTGATTATCATCTATATATGCTTGCACCTGTTTATCTAGTTCCCCACTACCAATCCACCAATATTGAATGTTTGAATTCTTTTCAACTAAATGTTTAATAACTTTTATAGCAAAAAAAGGATTTTTTTGTAAAGAAAGTCTTCCAACGGTTCCAATAATTATTTTATCTTTACAATTATATTTTTCTCTAATGTGCTCTCTAACTTGATTATCGAAAAAGGAGTTAGTAAACGAAATCGCATTAGGAATAACCTTAAAATGGGATTTGCCAAACATTGCTTTACCAGCATCTTTCCCACATGCAAAATAAGCATTACTTAATCCTTTAAGCAAGGGTAGCAATATTCGATTTCGCTTTTCTTTCCACTTAACCGAACTTAATTCTGTGTTATGACTTTGTAAAATTCTTACAGGCACCTTATCTTTATAAGCAGTAAACATCATTGGAATTGACGAAATTAAAAGATTATCATGAATAATATCATAATTATTTTCTTCTAAAATTTGCTCGCATTTTTTTAAATGCTTATTTATTTGCTTTATTGACGGAAGAATAAAAATTTTACTACCAGCGTCCAGTATTTCTTTATAGTAAGGAGTTTTTACGTCATTAAGTAAAGCAAAATCTATCTTAATTTTGTCATGATTTATATTACGAAAATAAGTCATGGCAAAGCTAGTAACGCCATTTGCGGGACGTAAATTTCCTACGAGAAATAGTACTTTTATTTTATGATCTATCATTATGCCCTCATTATTAATTATAGCTATTATTAATTATTCGTTTTCTTCGAATAATATCTAACTTAGCAATCAAAAGAGGAAAACATGTACCACCAATTAACATACATTTTCTATACAGCGAAACATTTGAGTTAGCAAGTAAACTCGGCAGATGTACTCTTACATAATGCATCCATCTTTTATATTCAGCTTTATATTTAGATTTCTGATTATGATTTATAAGATTTACACATGCACCAAGATAATATACTGCCAAATGTAAAGTAATCATGTCGTCAATCATCTTACTACTTAAAATAAGATTATCTTTAATCATAAAAATCGATTTCTCGCCATTTATTATCTTTTGAATATTGAAGGCGGTAGTTGCAGAATCATAGTTATTTTTCCTATAAAAATACACTCTTCTATCTCCAACACAAACATTGTTCGCTAATTGCGAAACCGTTGTTATAAAGGAAAGTCCTTCCCCATAAAAAAGTTTTTCGTTATACCTTATTTTATGTTTATTTAATAAGGAAGAACTGTAAATTTTATTATAGCTACTAACTACTACTGTAGTCGACATTAACAAAGCGGTAGCTTGTTCAGGCGTTAAAACTTTTATTTTATCTTCTGTAATTTGTTGTTGCTTTTTACTAGAAAACAAATTTCTGGAAAATGCAAACTCCGAGTTGTTATTTATTATCAGTTTATATAGATAACTGACATAATCTTTTGCAACGTAATCATCACCATCAACAAATAAGACATATTTACCTTTTGAAACATCTAAGCCATAATTCCTTGCAGAACTCGGACCACCGTTTTCTTTGCAAAAAAAACGCAACCTGCTATCTTCCGAAGCCATACTTTGAATAATCTTAGGTGTCTCGTCTGTTGAGCCATCATCAACAACAATAATTTCTAGATTCGTATAGTCTTGTTTCTCAACACTCTTTATACATTTGGAAATATATTTTTCAATATTATAGGAAATAATTATTACTGAAATTAAGTCTTTTTCCATTGTTTAACTTCACCATTTGCTTAAAATTACTTTTTAATTACCCAATCAATAATTTAGCTAACTAGATTTATCATCGTGTTACGTATAAAAATACAGATTAGTTTTAAAATGATTAAATTGTGCTGCTGAGGTCAGCTACGAACCCTTATATCGCGGAGAGCACCAGTTAAGTACTTATACGATTTCTCACGTTGCTTTTTAATTTCTCGATTAACTTTACCAAAATCTAATTGAGGAAAATCCGGATTAAAACTTGTTTGCTGTTGTAACGTAATATATTGAGTACTTAAGTCTAATAGTTCTAAGAAATTAGTAATTCTCGATGACTGACTCTTAAAAGATTTATAGTTACGTTGAAACGTCATAAAAGGACTATTTAAATTGACTGAAAATGCTGTCCCATGAAATGAATCAGTATATACACAACTTGCATTGGCAATTATTGAAGGAAACTCCATAGGCCCTACTGATTTCAACTGAATCTCTGGATACTTGTCATATTTATCAAATTGATGCGGAATAGCATATATTTTCAAGTGCTTTTTTTGGGCTACTTTAACAATTTTTTTCAAGACAAGGTCTGAAGGTTCATCCAAAAAATATAGGAGAATGTAGTCTTCTTTGCTAGGCTTAATCAGTTCATGCCAGTCCATCAATAGTGTTGGATCGATAACTGATTCAACTTTCCTACCAGTAAGCTGATATACCACATCAATCCCGCTCTTCTCTCTAACAGATATATAAGGTATTGATTTAAGATATTTAGAGATAATCTTTTTATTATAGTTTGGTACAGAAGAACCTCCAAAACTTGGTGCATATGCTACACGCTTTTCTTTTGGAACAAATTGTAAATAGAACATTGGGTCAACATTTGCGGCGTTTACTTTCCAAATCTGGTCACTACCACATACTACAGCGAGAGTCTTAGGAGAAGCAGCAAATTCTTTTAACTGTTTATTAGATAAAGCATGGACTTTCAATTTTTGTTCTGTAAAATCTAAATATTTTTGCTTTATTTTCTTCGAAGGTGCGTTGTGAAAGTTTCCTAAGTAACCTTTAACAGTTTCTTTGAATAATTTAGGCCTAAAAATCGATCGTTTACACATTCGAAATATTTTTTCAAGTCTAATGTCGCGACCTGAGTGGGCACTTTCACGTTTCCAAATGATATCTGTTTCATAACCTAAGTTTTCAAGATAAGTTTTCAAAGCATATGCTTGCAAGCTTGTTCCATAGTTGTAGCCCCTATACAAAGTGACTAACCCAATTCTCATTTGAAATGCCTCCTTGTTAACTTGTACCAACCGATTGACCAATTTTAAATCAGAATCATCCTCACAAAAATTAATTATTTGCCCTTGTGAAGAATGTGCTGATAAATATTTTTTCTTAACCAACCAGGCATTAGAATATTCACAGCCATAATCCAATCACCAATAATTCTTTCACGTAAATTTATGATACCGTTATTAAATAAAAATTTGCGTAAAGCATAAAAATACCTTATGTTGGAATTCTTTCCTCTTCGCTGGTACATTCCTTCATCTACACGCATCTTAAGTAAGATTTTGTCTATATTCTTAACAGGATAATTCTTAACTATTATTCGAGCCCACAAATAATAATCCTCTAAATTACCATAGGGAATATATCCGCCAACTCTATTTAAAATGGCTTTATTTAACATTACCGAAGGATGATTAAAGGGACTTCGCCATTTAATAAATCGCCTTAATGAAGGTTCAGATGTTGGTACTTTACGATAGCCAACTATAATTGACGGGTCCCTTGAAAACTCTTGGATTTGTCCACCAATAACTGCCAATCCAGGATTTTTAATAATTTCTTTTAACTGAAGTTCAAAACGATTAGAAACACTAATATCATCGCTATCCATCCGTGCAATCCAGTTAGTTGAAACAAATTCAGTTCCTAGACGGAGAGATGCTCCTAATCCTTGATTGCGAATAGATTTAACTACTTTGAATGTGTTAGCAAAATTTGTTCGATGATTATCGACTACTTTTTCTAATTCATTTGAAATTGGTCCATCTTCAACCAAGACAATTTCAGTTGGTACGACAGTTTGATTTTCAATGCTATCCAGTGCTTGGTCTAAAAAATGATAATTTTCTTTTTCATAAACCGACATCAAAACAGAAAAGTCAGGATAATTATCTAGCTCTTTCTTCTTCATATTTAATTGTCCCTACTTTCATTTTCATCATTAATACCTAGCTTAAATGGTCTTACTCTTAAGAACTATCACTAACAAAAAATCTTTAGTCATATATTATTCTTAATTGTTGCTATTGAAAGTCACTTGTTTCAATTTGGGCAAAGACTTTTATCGTGCCCCATTACCGGTGAAGATAATCCGAATAGTTTTTAAAGCAATACTAAAATCATTCTTCAACGAATAGTGATCAATATAATAAATATCCAGCTTGCACTTCTCATTTGGTTTAAGATCATACCCACCATGAATTTGTGCATAGCCGGTTAAACCGGGGATAATTCGTAAGCGTTGAGGAAAGTCAGGCCACTTCTCGTAAAACTCTTGAGTAAGGATAAATCGTTCTGGACGAGGACCGACTAAACTCATGTCTCCTTTGACAATGTTCCAAAATTGGGGCAATTCATCAATACGTGTTTTTCGCATAAATCGACCAACAGGAGTAACTCGTGGATCATCCTTTTTTGCCCAAACAGCTCCTGTTTTCTTTTCCGCATCGTTACGCATTGAACGTAGCTTTGTAATCATAATAGGACACCCCATATAGCCAACACGCTTCTGCTTAAAAAACACCGGCCCTTTAGACGTTAGTTTTATTGCAATGCCGAAAAAAAGAATAATCGGTAGACTAACGATACCAAAAATTGTGCCAAAAATGATATCACAAACTCTTTTACCGATTAATTTTGATTTTGGAACTGGTTTACCAATATGTTCAAGAAATGTATAAGTTTGATCTGATTGATGAGTGTCCTTTAATGAATTCTGCACAACAATTCTCCCAATTAATTATTCGACAAATACTCCCAATAATTAGTTAAACCATCTTGGAGCGACCATTTTGGCTTGACCCCAATTTGTCTAAGTTTAGAGACATCAGCTTTTGACTTATCAATATCTCCTTGCCGAGTTTTTTTGCGAATAATATTTAACTTAATACCAGTAATCTTTTCATATGTATGAATCACGTCAATTAATGGTGTCTCATTTCCATTTGCAATGTTGTAAACGGTCGGTGATTTTGTTTCTGTGGCAATCTTTATCATTGCATTTACCACATCTTCAACGTATATAAAATCACGGGTTTGAGAACCATCACCGTAGATAGTAAATGGTTTCTTTTGCTTTAAACACTTCGTCACAATTGATAGAACGCCAGAATATGGTGAATCAGGGTTTTGTCTCGGACCATAGACATTAAAAAAGCGTACTGCAACTGTGGGTAAACCATACAGTCTCCCATAATCGATCGTAAAGCGTTCGGATGCATACTTATCAACTGCATATGGAGTCAAAGGCTGCACATGTGAACTCTCTTTTTTAGGAAAATCAGGAAGGTTGCCATATACAGCCGCCGAAGAAGTGAAAAGAAACTTCTTCAACGATAATTTCTGCTTCCTTATATATTCAAGCGTATCAATAACGGATTCTTGATTAACCTTATGTGTTCTTAATGGACGTTTGACAGAATCTGCCACACTAGAAACTGCAGCTAAATAATAAATATAGTCAAACTTGCCATTATCTAGCAATTGATGCATGAATTCATGATCACAAACATCATGCTGGATAAAATTAACATCGATGTCCGCAAGGTTTTCTTTCTTACCCATCGAAAGATCATCAACAACTGTGATTTCATTATTCTTTACTAATCGATGCGCTAAAGTGGATCCTATAAATCCAGCTCCCCCAGTTATTAATACCCTTGACACGTTAAACTCTCCTATCTAAAACAACCAAAACCTTTTATGTTTCTTCACAGGACGCACCGGATTCAGCGGTACGTCATCCCCATTAATAATTGACTTGGCATTTGCGGCATACCGATCTGCCAAATTACGGCCGAATTCCTCAGTCAGCCTTTCAAATGCCTGTCGCATCTCATATTTCCGCCCCGGCAAATCATGAGCATCCGAAGCGAAGACATAGCCTTGACCCGCTGCGATCAACTGCCGGCTGAAATTCTCAACCTTCTTGCCAAAGGTTCCTACATACGAACTCGCCGTAATCTGTGACAAGCAGCCTTTCTCCAGCAATCCGTACAGGAGATCGGGCTTTTTCATGATCATCGTGTTTCGCTCTGGGTGAACGATAACCGGTGTGATCCCACGCTGCTGCAAGTCGAAGATCATCCGACTGGTGTAATGTGGCACATCATCATCCGGAAATTCCAGCATCAGGTAACGGCCGCCAGCATCCGCAAACAAAATGTCGTTCTTGTCCAAGGCTGCCAACAGATTACCGTTGATTCGTACTTCCTGACCTGGAAAGACGGTCAAGTCAATGCCATGCAATTTCAGCTGCTCTTGAAATTCCTTGGTCAGCTGGATCACATCTTGCTTGTGATTGACATAGCGGCCATTCATGTGGTGCGGTGTCAATAGAGCATGAGTGATCCCATTTTCTGTAGCTTCACGGGCCAGGCGCAACGAGATTTCCATGCTCTTGGAGCCATCATCAACTCCTGGCAATAAGTGGCAGTGTAGGTCTACCATCACCATTACTTCTCACCTTCACCGTAGCCATATCCATAACCGTAGCCGTAACCATACCCATAGCCGTAGCCATATCCGGCATCCGCTTTACTGTCGGCGGCGTTCATAACGTAGCCCAACAGGTTGGCGTGTGCCATGTGCAGTAATTCGACCGAGCGCCGGGCAGCCATCTTTTGCGTCCGTCCTTGGCGAATGACCATCACCACAGCGTCCAAGCTATGCGAAAGCACTTGCGTATCAGTGACTTCTAGCATCGGCGGTACATCCAAGATCACCATGTCGTAGTTTTGTTTCACAGCGTCCAGGAATGCCTGCATCCGCTGAGAAGCCAGTAATTCAGCTGGGTTCGGCGGAATCGGCCCGCTTGGCAGCACATCCAGATTCTGGATACCACTAGGCTTAATGATCTGGCTCAAGTCAATTGACTGAACCCGGCTCGTCAGGATCGAAGTCAGCCCTTGGCGGTTATCGACACCGAAGGACTTACTCAAGGTTGGCCGCCGCAAGTCCGCGTCAACCAACAAAACGTGCTGACCATTTTGGGCAAACACAACGACGATGTTATCGGTCACCGTCGACTTCCCTTCAGAGACATTTGCGGAGGTAAAGGCCAGCGTCCGAATCTGCTTGTCGATTGCCATGAAGTCAATGTTGGTCCGGATTGTCCGGAATTGTTCAGAAATAATGCTCTTCGGGTGGACGGCGGTAATTAATTTGACCCCGTTATCGATCGTGTCCGTCGAGTTTTTCTTTTTCCGGTCAAATAATAATGTTGATAATATTGACATTTCCTTGCCTCCTTAAACCCGTCGTTCGCTGCGTGAGTGTGTCCGCAGGTTTTCGTTAATCTTGGCTGAACTCCGGTCGAGGTGGATGTAATCAATGTGACCCAAGTTAGTCAATCCTAATTCTTCGGTCATAAAGTCATCGGAATTGATCGTCGTGTTCAGCAGTTCCTTGATGATCAGGTAGATCAGGGAAGCTAAGAGACCTAAGACCGCTCCGGCCAGGGTGAACAGCTTAACATTCGGGAAAGAAGGCGCATTCGGCTCGGTGGCTTGTGAAACAATCGTCACGTTGTTCACGCTCATCATCTTCTTGATCCGCTTCTTGAAGACCGACGCAATCGTGTTGGCCGTCGCCGCGGACTTCTTCGCATCATCGGTGGTGACCGCCACAGAGAAGACCTGCGAGTTTTGCTTGTTGCTGATCTTGATACCCTTCTTCAGCTGGCTAACCGACATGTTGTAGTTGCGGCCATACTTCTCGGCCACGCTGCTGCTATTGTTCAACTGGCTGCTGGTCTGCTTCAGGATCACACTGTTTGTGATGATGTCCTTATAAGTGTTGATAATCTGCACATCGGCCTGCTGATTGTTGTAAGCCTGGCCGTTATTGTTGCTGCTATGCTTTTGGTTAACCAGGATTTCGGTATTGGCGGTGTACTTTGGGGTAACGACAAACTTAGCAACGGCAAAGCCCAGCACCCCCATCAAGACTGTCCACAAGATCAACAACCGGACATTGCTGCGGATCAGCATCAATAACCGGTGAAGGTCAATTGTATTGGTTACTTCCTTTTGAGAATCCGTCATTGTCTACTCCTTATTATTTCAAACTCTTCTGCAGCAGGTCGGTGATCCGTTCCTGCTCCGTATTGGAGACCACTTCAAAGTCCTGGCCGTCATATTTTTGGCCCTTACCTTGGGCGTGGTCCTGAATTACCTTGGCATTGGCTTTCCAGTAGTTCTTGGCTAATGCAATCATGTTCTTAAAGGTCAAGTCCGTCTGTGAACTGTCAGAAATGGACTTCAAGAATTTCCGGTTTAGTACGGCTTTGTAGGAAATGGACTTCTTCAACAACGCGGTCACAATTAACCGTTGCCGCTGTTGCCGTCCGTAATCGCCTTGCGGGTCGTCGTAACGCATCCGGCTGAACTTCAATGCGTTGGTGCCATTCAAGTGGTAGGTCTGGCCCTTCTTAAACGAAGCACCATCGTAGGTGAAGGTCAGTGGTGACTTGACATCCACGCCGCCAATTTGGTTGATCGCCTTCTCCAAACCGCCCATGTTGACTAAGACATAGTAGTCAATCGGAATATTGAAGTGCTGGCGAACGACCTTGACACTTTCCTTGACGCCGCCATAGGTATAGGCAGCATTGATCTTGGCCGGTGATTCGTCCGCATAGCCAGGGAGGTTCACCTTCATGTCCCGCGGCAGACTGACGATCGTGGTCGTCTTCTTCTGCGGATTGACGGTCATGATCATCATGGTATCGGTTCGCCCCTTGTAATTCCGGCCCAGCGCACCGGTATCAGTCCCCAGCAAGAGAATTGACACAGGCCGCTTTTCGGCGAGAAGCTTATCAGTATTGCGTTGCTTGGCAATACCGGCGCTGTTGTACATGTCGTTGGTGGTCACTTTGAGATTGCGCCAAGCACTGGCTGCAAAAAAGATCGCCAACAAAAGTAACAGGCCAAACGTCCACCAAAAGACCTTCTTCAGCATCCGCCGCCGATGATGACGGTGATGATGATGATGATGGTGGTGATGGTGATGATGAACAACTTGTTCATTCAGCGGTTGCTGATTAGCCACCTCATCTTTTGTATCTTCATTTTCTGGCATTTGTGATTCTCTCCTATGCGCGTCTATATATAGACATTGATTGCAAAAACAATTTATGCTGACTTGGCGGTGGTTAACAAGCTTGGCGCGACTGGAATGCCTGCCAATTGATCGACGCTTGTCAACTACAAGTCAGCAAAATAAAAAAGCCGTTGGTAATCGACTTTCGAATATCTATAACTAGGTCGCAAAATTTACCTCAAAATAACTAATCGGCAATTTCCGACCATAATCTGATATTGCATTGATAATTAAATATGTACCTGTCCGAACTATACCCAAGTATGAACATTAGTATTAATATTACCCGGATCCCAGTGTTTTTTCAAATCGACTTAATGAATTTATTTGTCATATTAAATAAACAGTTATCAATTGACTAGTTCCCAAAGTAGACAGAAAGTCAAGTAAATCGCCCTTTCCGTCTCCTGGTAAAAGGAATTATCATCCCTGAATGCTTCCTGATCCGGTAAAATTTTGGATAAATATTTTTTCAATTTATCTATTGATAAGGTCAAAAAGCCTGCCATGTAGGCGCTTTCGGACTCAGGTCAAATAGTGGCTACGGCTGGGTTGACTGTGGCTTGTTCGGAATCTCGCTGATGAAACGACTAACTGACTGGCTTTTGTTCTTTCAATGTACAAAAAATGGAGGGCTCCAAATAGAGTCCTCCATTCGTCGTCCAGAATTGTTGATACAACTCTGGGAAATTGTTCCCTTTCTAAACATTTCTGCAATTTATATTACATTTTGTCTCGAGTTAGTAGACAATTACATGAAATTATTTAAAAATAAATTTGATAAATGCCGATATTTATACTTTAATGAGGTTTGGCTATTTGCATAAATGGTTGTCTATTATAATTTGGGAGGAAAATATGAAAGCAAATCGTTTACTGCATTCAATGGGCCTGTTATTAGTAGCGGGTCTGATCCTATCAGGTTGCACAAACAGCTCACCGACCAAGCACGGTAAAACTGCTAGTTCCAGCGAACAATCGTCGGCGCCAGTTAATCAATCATCATCGTCAACGGTGAACAAGAAACAATCTACAACTTTATGGAACGACAGCAAAGATCAGAAACTCGAACAATTCATTAACGACTGGGCACCAAGCATGCATCAGTCATACCAGAAGTACAGCGGCCAAGGGAACATCCGCACCAAGTCAGGCATGGAATACCCGAGCGATTTCAACAAGACCACGGTCAACGGCACCAACGATTCCATCGGCTGGGCACCATCCGGCAAGGGCCCTTACTCATATAATGTTGTGGCGATTTACAATTACGATCGTCCAGGCAACGCTGCCACTCACATCACTTACGCTTTTGCATTCCACGATGGTCAACCCGTCGCACTGGTCGACCAAAGCACTAATGGGACGGCAGATTGGACACCAACCAAGAACGCCGACGTTGCCAACAACTTTGCCAAGATTGCAAACGGTGACTTCTAGTTCGCCCAGCTAATTAGCTAACGGCACTAGTGCTAATTACGAAAAGTTTCGTTTAACTAGAATATACTTCCTGCGGCTGCACCAGCTGTTATAAGCCCTACATGAAAAGGCATTGGCTTGAGAATGATTTCTTCAAGTCAATGCCTTTTTTACGTAATAAAAAAGGACGCCTTTTAAGCGCCCACAACCGGTTCGATATTGAGGAGCTACCTCAATACCATTTTGCACACCGGCCTTTTCATTATTGTAATCTTATTATAACACATATTAGCTATGTTAAAATTATTGTTGCACATCGGGTGGGCAGCTCCCACTTAAACCATGTGCAATGGGAGGTGACTCCTATGGGACATTGGTTCCTTTTCATTATTGTTGTGCCTAGTAAGCACATAAAAAAACTAATCCATAAACTATTCAAGTAATAGTTTCAGCGCCTGTCGATTGATGGGCGCTGTTTTTTTGCCAAAAAAGGACGCCTTTTAAGCGCCCACAACCGGTTCGGTTTAAGTAACGAACTGAAACCATTTTGCACACCGGCATAATACTCTTGATGACTGTATTATAACAAAGAACTAGGAGTAAATGCTCTTAGTCCCTTACTTTAAAGTACGAAATTATTCGTACTCAATAGTCGAAGGCGGTTTGCTCGTGACATCGTAAAGGATTCGGTTGACGTGATCGACCTCGTTGACGATCCGTACGGAAATCTTTTGCAAAACATCCCACGGAATCTTGGCGAAGTCGGCGGTCATTCCATCGATTGAGGTGACGGCCCGAATGCAGACGGCATAATCGTAGGTCCGGTTATCGCCCATGACACCAACGGATCGAATTCCCGGCAAAACGGTGAAGTACTGCCAAATCTTCTGGTCCAAGCCGGCCTTGGCAATTTCTTCACGGAGAATGGCGTCGGAATCACGCACAATCTGCAGCTTTTCCGGAGTGATTTCACCAATAACCCGGATCCCCAGACCAGGACCTGGGAATGGCTGCCGCCAAACCAGTTCGTGCGGAATGCCCAGTTTCTCACCCAATTCACGGGTTTCATCCTTGAACAGGGAACGGAGCGGTTCAATCAGCTTAAAGCCAAGCTTCTTCGGCAAGCCACCAACATTATGGTGGGACTTGATCGTCTTGGCAGTGTCAGTCCCGGATTCGATAACGTCCGTGTACAGGGTCCCTTGGGCCAAGAATTCAGCATCCTTGATCTTCTGGGCTTCTTCGTGGAAGACATTCACGAATTCGGCACCGATGATCTTCCGCTTTTTTTCTGGGTCGGTAACGCCCTTCAGCTTGCCCAAGAAGCGCTTGGAAGCGTCGACTTTGATGATGTTAACACCGAGGTCGCGGTTCAAAGCGTTCATGACCTGGTCGGCTTCGTTCTTCCGCAACAGACCGTGGTCAACGAAGATACAAGTCAGCTGGTCGCCAATGGCCTTGTGCAGCAGGACGGCCGTAACACTGGAATCAACACCGCCGGACAGGCCGAGGATGACTTTCTTGTCGCCGACTTCTTTGCGGATATGCTCAACCTGCATGTCAATGAAGTCGTCCATTGACCAGTTAGCTTTGGCGCCACAAACGTCAAAAGCAAACCGCTTCAGGATGTCCAGGCCGTACTCAGTGTTACGGACTTCAGTATGGAACTGCAGGCCGTAAATCTTGCGCTGGTCGTCAGCAATAGCGGCAATTGGGCAGTTCTTGCTGGTAGCCACAACCTTAAAGCCATCCGGAGCCTTGGTTACCCGGTCACCGTGACTCATCCATACATACTGCTTCTTCGGCAATCCCTTGAACAATGCGGCATTGTCATCAGTCACTTCGATGTCGGCACGTCCGTATTCGGAATCATCCGCGCCTTCGACCTTGCCACCAAGGTTATATGACATCAGCTGCATCCCGTAACAGATCCCTAAAATCGGAATACCCAATTTATAGATATCTTGGTCAACCGTAAAAGCGCCCTTGTCATAAACGGAATTTGGGCCGCCAGAGAAGATGATGCCTTTCGGGTGCATCTTCTTTATTTCGGCGGCGGTAAGCTTATGAGACTTCAATTCGGAATAGATACCAAAGTCCCGGATCCGTCGGGTAATCAATTGGTTGTACTGACTACCAAAGTCGAGGACGATGATCTTATCGAATTGGTCCAGATTCGCGTTTGCCACTTCTCCCACTCCTTTATTGTGAACTAAAATCAGCTAAACTAAGACTATTGTACGGTCGTTCGTGAGACAGGTCAATTACCCTTTTAGGCGCTCATAATTCTTCACTTTTGTTAAAATAATAGGCAAACAGTTACCGAAATAATGAACCTATTATAAGGTTAATCAACAAAAGGAGTCTGTTTGATGGATATTTATGGAAAATATGCCGCTTCGTTAACCGCAATCATGAACGACGTCGAAGATCACATCCGCAGCTTAAACCAGCAAACGGTCGCTGCCGGTCAACCCAAATTGTACGAACATTTAATTGGCCGGGTGAAAGCTAACGACAGCATGGTCGAGAAATGCCAACGCAAAGGCTACTCTGTATCGACCGAGTCGGCACTGCGCAAGTGTCATGATGCGATTGGCATCCGCATCGTTTGCAACTTCATCGACGACATCGACCGCGACTTGCAGTTACTGCGGCAGGCGGATTGGTGCTCCGTGGTGAAGGAAAAAGACTAAATCAAAAATGCCAAACCAAATGGCTACCGGAGCTACCACCTGATTCTGGACGTGACCACACCCTACGAAGATGTTGACGGGAATAAGCCAGGCCACTACTTCGTGGAAATCCAGTTACGGACGATCGCTATGGACTCTTGGGCCAGTTTGGAACACGAAATGAAGTACAAGCACCATTTGAAGGACCCAGAACGGATCGGCCGCGAATTGAAACGCTGTGCCGAACAACTGGCCTCTTGCGACGTTGAGATGCAAACCATCCGGCAATTGATCCACGAAAACGACTAGGAGGATTCATATGCGCATTCTATTAGCAGAAGACGAAAAGCAATTGAATCATGTCATCAGCTTGGCCTTGACCAAGAGCGGCTACACGGTTGATTCCGTGGAAAACGGCCAGGAAGCGGTTGATTACGCGAAGAAGAATCCCTACGACGTGATGATTTTGGACATCATGATGCCGGTCAAAAACGGGATCGACGCTTTGAAAGAGATTCGGAAAAGCGGTGACCGAACCTACGTCATGATGCTGACGGCGTTGTCCGAAGTTGACGACAAAGTGACCGGGTTGGACGCCGGAGCCGACGATTACCTGACCAAGCCCTTCTCTTTGAAGGAATTGCTGGCCCGTTTACGGTCGCTTGATCGCCGCAACAACGAGATGGACAGCAATGTGCTGGAATTCGGCGACCTCACCCTGAACGACCACGAACAGGTGCTGGAAAGCCACAATTCCATCAGCCTGACCAACAAGGAAACCCGCCTGCTGCAGTACATGATTTTGAACGCCAACAAGGAGCTTTCCGTGGACCAGTTGTTGAACCAGACCTGGGACGACGATGACGAACACGCCGACGCAGAAGACCTCTGGATCAACATTTCCTACCTGCGACAAAAGCTGGCGGCCGTCAATTCCAGTGTCACCATCAGTGGGGCAAAGGGCGGTCCGTTCAAAATCACCAAACCCGCAAAGGAGTGATGGACGATGATCAAGCGACTACAGCGCAAATTCATCCTGATTGCCGGCTTTTCCTTGCTGGTCGTCCTCGCGACGATCGTGGGCAGCATTTATGGCGTGGCCGCCTACCGCTCCCACCAAGAGGTCAACAGCGTCCTCAACATGCTGGTAGAAAACGACGGTCAGATTTCGCCATCGTTCAGCGACAACAACCATGACCGCCCCTTCTTAACTCCTCAGCAATCGCGCGAAGGAATTTATCAATACCGCTTCTTCTCGGCACAGTTGTCAAAAAAGGGCAAGGTTCAGCAGATCGACAACCAGCACATCTTCACGGTAAGCCCGCAAGACATCGTTAGTATCGCGCAGCGGGCATACTCCCGTCACCAAGATAAGGGGCAGATTTACTTCAACAAGACGATGTACGCCTACCAGGTGAAGCATAAAGCTAAAGCCACCATCATCGTTTTCCTCGACGAATCCCTACTGGAGCAAAGAAGCAAGGACCTGGCCAAAATTGCCATCTGGCTGGGAATCATCGTGATGGTCATGTACACCATCGTTCTAGCGATCTTTTCAAGGCGGGCTATCAAGCCGGTCGTTGAAGGCGAAATCCGCCAGCGTGAATTCATCAGCAACGCCGGCCACGAATTGAAGACACCACTGACCGTCATCTCAGCCAACACCGAAATGCAGGAGCTGCTCGACGGCGAGAACGAATGGACGAAGAGCAACAAGCAACAGGTTGCGCGCCTCACCCACCTAATCAACAACCTGATTGCCCTGGCCAAGATCGGTGAACAGCCCGACCTGCACATCGTCGAACTGGACGCCAGTGCCATCACTAACCAGGTCGTCGACAGCTTCAAGCCGGTCATCCAACAGAGCGGCTTCACTTTCAAGACCGACATTCAACAAAAGCTCACCGTCAAGGCCGACGAGAACCGTTTCACCGAGTTGATCAACATCCTGCTCGACAACGCCAACAAGTACTGTGACGAGAACGGCAAGATCTTCGTCAACCTCCACCGTAACAAGCGGTCGCGCGCCGTCACCCTGAGCGTCACTAACTCCTATGCCAAGGGTGCTGACGTCGACTACAGTAAGTTCTTCGAGCGCTTCTACCGGGCCGACACCGCCCACCAAGTCAAGGGGCAGACCGGCTTCGGCATTGGTCTTTCCATGGCCCAGCGAATTGTTGCCGACTTCCATGGCAAGATCAAAGCCAAGTACAGCAACGGCATGATCAGTTTCATCGTGACTCTGAAAGCATAAGAAAACCAGGACTAGCTCTTTAGCAGTCCTGGTTTTTTTCATTGTTACTCGTGATTAGCCAATCGCACTGCGCGAATGCTGGCGATCACCAGCGAGTCACCGTCGGTCAGCCACAAGCGGCCGCGCTGGGGAACAATCTTTTTGATGGTGCCGCGAATCTCCTGGTAATATCCGGATTGACCATCAAAGTAATCGAAAACAAGGGTACGGCCGACCTGCAGCTGTTGGCGAATCGCTGCCTGCTGCGCTGCGGACAAGTATTGTTTGTGCTTGTAATTGACCGCCCGTTCGCGAATCAGGCCATTGAAACCGGTCAAGGCCGCAAACGGTGAGAACTGCATCGCCCGGTCCTCGTTGGTCATCGGCAAATGCGCCCGCGAATGCTGATAAGGCCGGTCAATGATGTCGTTGTAACGACTGGTATCGCTGAATAATTTGCGTTCAATGACTTCTTTTTCGTCCATAACTAAGCGCGGTGACCCCCAATCTGATTGTTACGCTCCTTGGTATTAGCGCCCGGCTCAATGTCGGACAGGCGGAGCACAATGTTTTTATCGCCCAGCTTCTTTTGCAATTTCAGGATCGTCTCTTGCAGCTGACGGTCCTTTTTGCGTTTTTCGGCAGCCACTTGATCCTGCTGTTCTGCCTCGTGCGGGTCTTCGAACAGACTTGTTTGCGAGTACTGGGTCTCCTTGGCCGCGGCATCTTCATCAACCAAGTGCGTGGCCGTCAGGGTTACCCGCCGGATCAGCAACTGGGAGTTAACCGTCTGATCGAACAAAGCCAGGTAGATCGGCCGCAATTCGGCAGATGACGAGGTCGGCACCCGCAATTTCAAATGGTTATGGGTTGGTTTCGGCACCCGCCGCCCATAGAAATCGGTCGTGATCGGGCCCTGATAACTGGGTGCACTCCGCAGGCTCTGCACATCGTAATCCAAAACCAGGCCAACATGATCCGTCACCGCATGGCGTTTGACCAGGTCTAGTCCCAGCGCATCGATCATGCCGTTCACCGCTAAACGAGCCTGCTTGGGTGGCGTCGGCTTCATCAATACCTGGCTGGAATAGATGCCATGGTCATCCGAATGGTAGTTCTTAATGTCCGCGATGGTGGCCGTTTCGTGGCCCCAGGCGTGGTCAATCAGCAGCTCGGCATTTTTGCCAAACTCGCGGTACAGGATTTCTTCGTTTTGGGGATCAGACAAGCTGCCTAGTGAGCAACGGGCAATGTCACCCATCGTGTGCAGGCCCAGCTTTTCCAGCCGCTTGGAAATGCCCCGTCCAACACGCCAAAAGTCAGTCAGGGGTTGGTGGGCCCACAGATAGCGCCGGTACTGGTGTTCATTCATCTGGGCGATCCGGACCCCATCTTGATCGGCCGGAATCCGTTTAGCCACGATGTCCATCGCCACCTTGGCCAGGTAGAGGTTGGTGCCGATCCCCGCTGTCGCTGTGATGCCGGTCTCAGCCTGGATTTCGGTGATGATCTGCTTGGCAAGATCGTGTGCGCTGATGTGGTGGTCGTTCAGGTATTCGGTCACATCCATCAGGACCTCGTCGATGGAATAAACGTGGATGTGCTCAGGCTTGATGAAGCGCAGGTAAATCTCATAAATTTGGGCGCTTTTCTCCATGTAGAAGCTCATCCGCGGCACCACGACTTTGTATCCGACGCGCAGATTCGGTGACTTCAACAGTTTGCCCCGGTAGATGGACTTATGGCTGGACAGATGGTGGAAGCTCGCATGCTTTGCGCGTTCACGGTTGATGGCCGCCACCTTTTGTTCAACTTCAAATAGGCGTGGCCGCCCGGGAACACCAAACTTCTTCAATGCCGGTGAGACCGCCAAACAAATCGTCTTATCCGTGCGGCTGGCATCTGCCACGACCAAGTTGGCATTCAAGGGATCGAGGTTGTGGGCAACGCATTCGACCGACGCATAGAACGATTTCAAGTCAATGGCCATGTAAGTATGTTCGCTTGCCAAAACGATCCCTCCTTTTCCCCTACTAATTTAACATATTAGGGGAACAAATGATTGGTTTACGTCCAACAAAAAAGAAGAGACGGATTAGCGCCTCTTCTAATGGTATCTGTACGTATAAACAATGTGCTTAGTGCAACAAACTATGTGCTAAATGCCCATTGGTATCACTTCGAAAATGAGATCCTTCAAAAACACGACTAAGATAATGTGCCCATTGGAATCACTCCATTTCAAAAACCAAGCGACCAACAGTTAAATTACTGCTCGTATCATCCTAATCATTGGTATCACCTCATTTAAATGATTACCTTTGCTACATCTATAATATAGCATACTTTGTTAGCGCTTACAAGTAATTTCGGAACAATTTTTAGGACACGCCCGGTTAACCTTCACGTAAGTAGACTTGATCGATGACATGATGGTGGGTCTTATGCAGGATCACGTCCGCCCGCGTCCTGGTTGGCAAAATGTACTGTTTCAGGTTAACGAGGTTGATTTTCTTCCAAACGTCCTTAGCCATGGCGAAGGCTTTATCCCGGTCACCCTGCGCCCATGGGTAGTAGTAATTGTTCGGGTCTTGGAAGGCTGTGTCTAAGAGAATGCCGAACCGCTCCAGGTACCAATGCTGGATCAATTCAGGGTCGGCGTCGACATAAATTGACCAGTCAAAAAAGTCGCTGACGTAGATTGGCTGGGCGGTCGGCAGTTGCAAGACATTGATCCCTTCGACAATCAGAATATCTGGCTTGATGATCCGCTGCGGCTTTTCGGGCATGACGTCATACACGCTGTGAGAGTAAGTCGGCGCGTCAACCTCGTCCTTGCCTGCCTTCACATCGTTCAAGAAGGTCACCAGCTTATCCATGTCGTAGGATTCAGGGAAGCCCTTGCGATCCATAATCCCCCGCCGCTTCAGTTCGGCATTGGGGTACAGGAAGCCGTCTGTCGTCATCAACTCGACCCGCATGTCCGGCATCAACCGAGTCAACAGGATCTGCAGCAAACGGGCCGTCGTACTCTTCCCCACAGCAACGGGGCCGGCAATTCCGATGATGTATGGGATCCGGCGCGACGGCTGCTTCAAAAACGTCTGTCGTTGCAGCTGCATCTGCAAATAGTTCTGATATTGTAACTGCAATAGCTTCATCAGCGGCAGATAAATTTCCTGCACATCGGAAATCGAGATGCGGTCGTTCAGCGACTTGATGTCATCCAGATTTTCCTGGGTCAGCATGACCTTGTCGCTGGGGAAAAAGCTGTGCCATATCTGCCGATCGAAGCGATCATAATTTAACCATTCGTTCATGCCTGTGGGCCCTTTCTTTTAATCAGTATCAAAGTGTATCTTACCATGATCAGTTCAGAAATGGGAGCGCTATCCCTTACCTATATCACGAGGCGTGCAAAACAAAAATGGGGCGGAGCATTCTCCGTCCCATTTTGGGTTTTTATCTTGCTTACTTGATCTTCGGGAAGTTCAAAGTTGGGTCACTTTGCAATTCCGGAGCATCCGTATTGTATTGATCCAGCGTACTGTGACCGCCATTCTGTGACTTCAGGCTGGTCTTGTGCTGCTTCTGAGCCTTCTGCAACTTCTTCAGGCCCTTATTCAGGTTGTAAGAATATGACTTCTTATCGGTCTTCTTAAAGCCTGGCAAGTGGTAGAAGCGGAGTAGGTCGCCGTTGACCACCTTATCAGACAAGCCAAGGTCGGTCGTGACGTACTTCTGGATCTTGTCGACTTCCTTCTTCTGGCTGGCTGACAGGTGCTTGATCCGCTTGCCGGAGCCGGTCAAGTAGTAGTCGCCATTGAACTTCGTGTACTTCGGCGTTACCCAGTCACCGTTTCTGAACGGCACAATCTGGTTCCGCTTTGGTGACAAGAGGTCTTGCCCGAACTGGATGTACTTGTCGGAACTGATTCCCAGCAGGTCTTCCAGAGTTGGCAGGACATCGATTTCACCACCATAGGTTTGGTTGATGCCACCCTTCAGGCCCTCCATGTTGATCATGAACGGTACCTTCTGGAACATGGCCAGATCGTAGTTGTCAACCGACTTCTTGTGGAAGATGTCGGCAATGGCTGGCCGGTGGTTGTTTGAAATCCCGTAGTGGTCACCGTACAAGACCAGGACAGTGTTCTTCCGCAACCCGGTCTTATCCAGATAGTCCAGCAGTTCACCAATGGATTGATCCAGATAGTGAGCGGTTTGGACGTAAGGGTCAACCGTGTCGTCACCGGTCTTCAATCCGGCAATACTCTTGTTCTTCTTATCCAGGATGTATGGATAGTGGTTGGTAACGGTGATCAGCTTAGCATAGAACGGCTGTGGCAACTGTTGCAGGTAGTAGGCCGAATCCTTCAGGAAAATCTTATCCTTGATCCCGTAACCCACGTCATAATCCTTGGTCTTCGGGAAGTAGCCCTTGGAGAAGAAGTAGTCATAACCGAATGACTTGTAGGCGTTGTCCCGGTTCCAGAAGCTTGGCACGTCACCGTGGAATGAAGCTGTGGTGTAACCGCGTTGATGAAGCATTGACGGTGCGGATTGGAAGGTGTTGGTCGTCCCATCGGTAACCATGGCCGATCCTTCCGGCAAACCAAACAGTGAGTTTTCCAGCATCAGTTCGGCATCCGCCGTCTTCCCTTGACCGACTTGGTGGAAGAAATTATCAAATGACAAGGTATCCTGTGCGTGGTAAAGCTTGTTCAGGTTTGGCGTAACTTCTTGGCCATCCACCTTGTAGTCAATCAGGAATTGCTGGAAGCTTTCCAGGTGGATGATGATGATGTTCTTACCCTTAGCCTTGCCATAGTATTCGATGTTTGGCGAAGCGTAATTCTTCTTGATGAAGCGTTGCACCGGAGTGATATCCTTGGCGCTGGCCTGCGATTTAACCGCACTGTTGTGAGTGGTCTTAATGCCATCATAAATGGTGTAGGCTTGCAGACCCAGGTACTTGACGATGTAGTTGTTGTCGAAGGTCCGGGTCAGCAGTTGACTCCGGTTGCTTTCGGCCATCCCCAAGTTGGCGCCAAAGAGGGCAAAACCAATCGCCGTGATGGTCAGGGCATAGCGAATCTTGAAATAGCGCATGTCCACCCGGATCCAGTGGCAGAGCAGCACGATAATGACCAGAATCACATCGGCGTACACGAAGAAGTCGCTCGGCCGCATGATCCCCATCAGACTCTTGCCCAGGTTGTTTGAAGCCGCGCCCGACCCCTTGATCACATTAAACGTAATGAAGTCCGAGAACTCACGGTAGTAAAGGATGTTGGCGAAGAGCCACGTTGAGAGCAAGGCATTGATAATGCTCATCAACCAATATGACAGGCGCCCGCGGAAGTATAGCGCAATCCCTAAGAAGATGATTGCGCCAGGTAAGGTGTTAAAAACCAGCAGGAACTCTTGAACGCTCCCGCTTACTCCGAGATTGAATTTTGTCTTATAAGCCCAGTAGCTTTTAATCGCAAAGAGCAGGACCGAGAAAATAAAGAAGCCCAGCTTGGTATTCAGGCCGCGTCTAACTTTTCGCAACGCAGTATTCATGGTTTTTCCTCCATCAACTTTTTTCAACATCAACCATCATACAATAATGCATTAGTAGTAGAACAGCTAAAACCGCATTTTTGAGAAATGTTTACCTTTATAGGCAACAAAATAAGGCGATTTATCCGCAGATTATGCTAGAATTTATTAAAAATCTAGTTACTTATTGGGAGGTAATTATGAAAATCACCAAGGGACGCGCTAATTTGATGCTGCTGGCCGTAGCGATCCTGTGGGGCAGTTCCTACGTCTTCGCTAAGGAAGTGGTGAACTCAGGGATGCACTCCGGCCTGATCAACGGCATGCGGGGACTATTGGGAGCCAGCGCTGCCGCGATCGTCTTCAACCATTCCATCCGCAAAATGACGAAGAATGATTTGAAGATCGGGGTCACCCTAGGTCTGATCAACTTCTGCGGTTATTACCTGCAAACGATGGCCCTGCAATACACAACGCCAGCGAAAAACGCCTTCCTGACGACCATGTACGTGGTTATCTCACCGGTCATCATGTGGCTGGTCTGGCATGAACGCCTGCAACGCAAGGACGGGGTGGCCATCGTCTGTGCCGTGGTCGGCATGGCCATTTTGTCCGGCATCTCGCCTAGCCACCTGACCCTGCAATACGGGGACTTTCTCACCCTGATTTCCGCGGTCTTCTGGGCCCTGCAGATCATCTTCTTTGCCCGCCTCGGCTACAAAGCGTCCAGTCCCTGGGTCGTGATTTTCACCATCAGCTGCACCCAAGGAACTTGCGGCTGGATCACCGCCCTCATCAGCGAACGGTCAACCTTTGCCCACGTGGATTGGTTTGCTGCCCTGCCACCCCTGTTTGCGATCGCGATCGTCGTGACCTTCATGGCGCAAGGTTTACAGCTGACCGCCCAGCACTACACGTCACCAACCGCGGCGGGCTTGATCTTGATGCTGGAATCATTCTTCGGCAGCGTCCTGTCCGTGATCTTGGGCTTTGACCCGTTGACCCATCGCTTAATCATCGGCGGTGCGATCATGATCTTGGCCAACGTGATCATGCAAGTCGACCTCAGGCACATCCATTTCTTGCAAAAACACGATTAATTATTGAATTTGAATCAAGCTGCGACCAGCTAGGCATGTCTAGTCTGGTCGTTTTTCGTATAGTGCCGGATCAACCTGGTCCAGCAAATGCGTCGGCTGGCCGATGGCAACGATACTCAAGGCATGCATGGCCCGAGAACAGATCGTGTACAGGAGCTGGCGTTCACCATCGCCGCGGTACTTGTCGGCATTGGCATCCCAGACGATGACGGCGTCGAATTCCAGCCCCTTGGCCAGGTATGACGGCACCACAATCAATCCCGGTACCAGGCGTTGGTTCTCGGTCCGGATCAGCGTGTTTTCGAAGCCCTGTTTCTTCAACAGCTGCGAGATTTGGTGACTGTCTTCAAGCGTCTTGCCGATGATAGCCACCTTGTCGTGCTTGTCCTGGTAGCCTTTCAGAATCCGTCCGACACTGGCCACCGCATGGTCTAAGTCGGGGTCCACTACCAGCTGCGGCAGGTCACCCGGCCGGTCAAAGGCCTCGATGTTTTCACCATTTTGCAAGATCTGCTTGGTGAAGTTGGTGATCTGCTTCGTTGACCGGTATGACTTGGTCAGTTGGACCACCTTGGTCTTCTCCGCGTCAAACATCTGGCTTAATTCTTTGAGCAGGCTCCGGCTGTTTTCGTGCGTGAAGATCGCCTGGTTCAGGTCACCCAACAAGGTGAAACGGGCCCGCGGGAAGCAGAACTTCAGGTAGGCCAGCTGAAAGGCGTCGTAATCCTGCACTTCGTCAACAAAGACATAGCGCATCTCCCGCTGTCCCCGCTTGCCGGTCAGCAAGTCGTAGAGGTAGAGGTAGACGGAAATCCCGTTTGCACTGATGTGGCCCTTCTTCAAGTCCTGGACCTGTTGATCGGCATAGGTTTGCCAATCGGCTTGAGTCAGGCCAAAGTCGGCCAGGTTGATGATCTTCGGGGTCACCCGCAACAGGTGAACGTATTGGGCGTTGATGTTGATCCAGCGGTGGTGGTCGATGGCGCGCTTGACCGGCTGCAGGGCGTTAATGACGATGGCCCGGGCTAAGAAGCGGTATTCCTCCTTATCGTTGACGAAGGCCTGCGGATGACGGGCGTAGAGCATGTTCAGCTGTTCTTGGCTCAAATCCTGGATCTGATCTTCCACCCATTTGGACCGCATTTCGGCGCCGATCCGGTGGTTCAGCCGCTTAATTAACGCTTCATCCGTACCGTCCATCCGGTTGCCCAGCTTGTAGTTACGGTTGAAGGAGTAGTAGATCTCTTTGATTGTGTCCTTGTCCGCAAAGACCTTGTCCTGGAAGTGCAGGCTGCGGAAATGCAGGTGACCATCCCTACCCAAACGCTTGGCATACTTGGTGACGGCCTTGAAGTAGTCCAGACTGCTCAAGAGACGGACCAGCTTGCCGTTCACACCTTGATCACTGGCCGCAAAGCGTTGGGCCACGTTGGCAACCGTCAGCCGCGGCACCCGACGATCAACGTACTGGAAGTAGGTCATCTGCACCATGTTGTGCTCACCCAATTCCGGCAGCACTTGGTCGATGTAGTCGTTGAACAATTGGTTGGGACTGAACAGGATCACTTGTGACGACTTCAGATTGCCACGGTAACGGTAGAGCAGCCAGGCAACCCGCTGCAGGACCGCCGCCGTTTTACCGGAACCGGCCGCCCCTTGGACGAAGAGCAGGTCGTCGCCGGTATCCCGGATGATCTCGTTTTGCGTCTTCTGAATCGTTGACACAATGCTCTTCATCTTGGTCGAGGAGTGGTTGCTCAAAGCCGACAATAGCATCTGGTCGGTCACGGTTTGGTCAGTATCGTAAATGGTCACAATCGTCCCATCTTCAATCTGAAACTGCCGCTTGAGCTTAACGTTGACGGTTTCCTTGCCATCAGGGGTTTGGTAGGAAACAGGGCCCAGTTCACCCTCATAGTAGATCGAAGAAATTGGCGCCCGCCAGTCGTAAATCAAGAAGTGGTCCGGCCGATCAGAGAAGGAAGCCAGACCGATGTAGATGGTTTCCGGCTTCTGCCCCGCCTGCTCTTGGAAATCAATCCGGGCAAAGTAAGGCTTGGCTTCCAGACGCTTCAACGTGGACAGACGGTCAGCGGCGTGCTGCCAGCTGTTTTCCCGTTCATTCAACATCTGCTGCTGGGCGTGAACTGACACGGCCGTATCCATCATGCCGGAATAGGTCGTGGTGTTCATATGAATTGTGTCAAATTGCTTACTCAGGCCGTGAATATCGCTTTTGGCGGTCGAAATATTCTTCTGCGCCTTCTTCTGCGCCCGACGAATCTGTTTGATCACTTCATCCAAGTGTGCTTGTTCATGTGCTTGTGTCTGGTCAGCCAAATTAGCAACGCTCCTTTACATCAAAATAGGAATACTATTATAGCATTTTACCGTTGCCGACGCCTGTCAGAGGGCTTCCTTGAAAATTATTTAAGTCAATTCGTTTTACTAGGCGCCGCTATTTTCATCGCTTAAAATAGTGGTAAATGTTTTACAGGAGGTCGCCATGAGTGAGATTATCTATGGATTAACCCATATTCCGGAAATCATCGTTCCCATTTTCAATTCATTGGGCAACTGGGGCTACCTCATCCTGTTCTTGATTACATTCATGGAGACGGGGCTGGTCATCTTCCCTTGGCTGCCTGGTGAGTCGTTGATCTTTGTCGCCGCCTCGTTGGCCGCCATCAGTACCAACTCGATCAGTATCTACGTGCTGGTGCCCGGCTTCTTCCTGGCCGCCTTCATTGGCGATATCGTCAACTACACGATCGGCACGAAACTGATCAAGTGGCCCTGGTTGAAGCGCAAGGTCGAAGGTCCCAAGCTTGACTCGGCCCACGAATTCTTTGATAAACACGGCATCTGGGCGATCATCTTCGGCCGCTTTGTACCGCTCATCCGGACTTTTGTACCCCTAATCTCTGGCACGGCCGGCTTTCGTTTCAGCCACTTCCTCTTAGGCAACGTCATCGGCACTTCTCTGTGGGTCTGCCTGGCCGCCTTCATCGGTTACTTCTTTGGCACAATTCAGTTCGTCAAAGAGCATTACTCCTTGATTCTGTTGGCAATCATCCTTGTCTCTTTACTTCCCGCCGTCTGCATTGCGGTCATCAACTACATCAAGCAGCGGATTATGCGGCGCAACCACATGCTGAAATAAGTGGCTGATTGCTTACTTAAGACGCGCAATGTTAGAATAGTATTGATATTAGCGTGTCTATGAGGAGGATAATATGGCAATTACAGTTTATTTTGTCCGGCACGGCCAGACCTACTTAAATCTCTTTCATCGGATGCAAGGCTGGGCAGATGCCCCGTTGACTGATAAGGGGCGCAGGGATGCCGCACGGGCTGGTGAAGCCTTAAAGAACGTCGACTTCGATTACCTCTTCAGCAGCGACCTGAAGCGCACAGTGGACACGGCCAAGATTCTGTTAGCCCACCACCCATCAACTAAGGTAAAGGCACCGATGCCGGATCCCGCCTTCCGGGAAGTCTTCTTCGGCTACTTCGAAGGTGTCGACACCCAGCAGACGGCACTGATGGTCAGCGCACCTAACTTCCGCAACGACCTGGCCGACGAAATTCGCAAAGCCGGTACGGATCACATTCTGCAACGGATGCACGACGTTGACCCTTACCATGAAGCCGAAAGTCCGGAAGCCTTCTGGAAACGTTTCGGTGCCGGCCTGGATGGCTTGCGGCGCCTGCCCGATGGCAAGACGGTGGTCGTTGTTTGTCACGGGATGGCCATTAACTGCATGGCACACCGTTACGGCAACCAGGAAAGTTCTCTGGTCGGCCCACAGAACGGTTCAATCACTAAATTTACGTTGACTAAAGACAGTACGCACCTTGATTTCTACGACCAGCTGTCTTTACCTGAATAATTGTTAAATTAAAGGGGGAAATTTCATAATATATGGATAATTCCGTTCCTCATAATGAGAAAGTACTACTAATTGGCTTGAACACCGGTCAGGACGACTATGATTATTCGATGGTCGAACTGCGCAAGCTCGCCAAGGCCAACAACATGGAAGTGGTCGGCCGCATTGACCAACCGCTGGACGAGCCCAACGCTGCCACCTATTTTGGGAGCGGCAAGGTTAAGCAGCTGCACGACCTGGTCCAGACCACCGGTGTCACCACAGTAATCGCTAACGACGAATTGTCGCCCAGCCAGTTGAAGAACCTCACCGACCAGATTGGCGTGCGAATCATTGACCGGACCGCCTTGATTTTAGAAATCTTCGCTCAACGGGCCAAGACTAAGGAAGCCAAGCTCCAGGTCCAGATTGCCCAGTTGCAGTACCGTCTGCCACGGCTGCACACGGCATCGAACCAGGTCCTCGACCAACAAACTGGTGCCGGGGCGGGATTTGCCAACCGTGGTTCTGGTGAAACTCAAATCGAATTGGACCGCCGGGTGATCCAGCGGCAAATCTCCCACCTGCGTCAAGAATTGAAGAATGTACAACGTTCGGAACAGGTTAAACGGAGCCAGCGTGACAAGAGTTCGATCCCGACGGCGGCCTTAGTCGGTTACACCAACGCCGGCAAGTCCACCATCATGAACGAGCTGCTGAGCCGCTTTGGCTTGGTCAAGGACAAGCAGGTCTTCACCAAGGATATGCTCTTTGCTACGCTGGACACCAGTGTGCGGCAATTGACTCTTCCCGATCAGAAGCGCTTCCTGCTCAGTGATACGGTTGGTTTCGTCTCTAAGCTGCCGACGCACCTGATTGAAGCCTTCAAGTCCACCCTGCAGGAAGCGGCCAAGGCCGACCTGCTGGTTCAGGTCATCGACTACTCGGACCCGCACCGAGACGAAATGATTAAGACAACTGAACGGACGCTTTCGGAAATCGGCATCGAGAACATTCCGATGATCTACGTCTTCAACAAGGCAGATAAGGTTGACGAGACGGATTACCCAACGATGGAGGGTGATTCACGGGTCATCATCTCCGCAAAGAATCCCGAGTCCATCGACTTCCTCGCCAAGACCATCAAGAACAAGCTCTTCAGCGACTATGTACAAGCCGACCTGCTGGTACCGTTTGCGGACGGTCAGGTGGTTTCCTACCTCAATGAACATACCAACATTCTGGATACCGACTACCAAACCGACGGGACCCGGCTCAAGGTCGAGCTGAGCCCAGAAGACCTGCAGCGGCTGAGCAAGTATGAGGTTCAATAAGACTTACAAAATATAAATGCGCACAAGCGGTTTTACCGCCTGTGCGCATTTTGTTTATTCAGTTTTTATTGATTAATTAGTAGATCAAAGCGTTGCGTGAATGACCGCCGTTAACGATTGTGGCCGTGTCATTCAATGCAATCTGGACCATGTTGCGAACTGAGGTTGACGTGAAGAAGGCCACGTGCGGCGTAACCACAACGTTTGGCATTGCGGCCAGTTCCTTGTAGTCTTCCGGAACATCAGCGGCGTCCACCTTCTTGGCGAAGAAGGTCGTTTCGTCAGCCAACGTGTCCAGACCGGCACCAGCAATTTCGTGGTTCTTCAAAGCGCTGATCAATGCCTGGGTGTCAACTAAGCCCCCACGAGCCACGTTGATCAGGTAGGCCGTCTTCTTCATCTTCTTCAGGGCATCCGCATTGATGATGTTTGCCGTGCTCTTCAGTAATGGCGTGTGCAGGGAAACAATGTCGGACTTCTCCAGGACCGTATCTAAGTCAGCGTAGGTCAGGAATGGTTCCATTTCTGGATCATAGGCAACATCGTAACCAAGAACTTTAGCACCCAAAGCCTTGTAGATCTGAGCCGTTGCACCGCCAATGTGGCCAACACCGACCAAACCAACAGTCAGGTTGTAGATTTCGTTTGAGGCCATGCTTGGTGACCAGCTGAAGTCGTTTTCTTCGTTCATCCGCTGATTGAATTCACCAATCCGCCGCAGCAGGTACATTGCCTGGGTAACACCCATTTCGGCGATTGCCCGTGGTGAGTAGATCGAAACCCGGGTGATGGTCAGGCCGTTTGCCTTGGCACTATCCAAGTCGATCATGTCATAACCGGCCGTCCGGGTACCAATCTGCTTGATACCAAACGAAGCCAGCTTTTCGTATACCTTGGGGCTGCCTAATGAGGTCGTCTGCTGGGTGATCACACCGTCAAAGCCCTTAACTTGGTCGACGGTATCATCATTCAGTTCAGCAGTTGTCATGTGAACTTCATTACCAGTCTTCTGGGCCCAATCTTGTGCATACTGCTTTTCTTGAGCCTTTGTGCCAAACATAATAATTTTCATAAAATAAAACTCCCTTCAACTTACGTGAGCCTCACAATTACTATTATACACGAAGTTAAAGAGAGTTATTATATTTAAGAATTATTTTACAGAAAGAAACGCTTTGGCGAAGGCTTGGTAGAATTCAATGGCCTGGTAGTAAGCATCCAGGTTGCAGTATTCATTCGGTTGGTGAGCGGTGTCCGTCCCCGGCCCCATCTCGATACTGGTGAACTCTTTCTTGGACTGGGTGAATTCCTGCCCGTCGTTGGCCCCGGTGCTGGTGACTGGTTCTGCGTCTATGCCGAATTGGTCGTGAGCCACTTGCTGGGCGAGTTTCAATAACGGTGAGTTAGGATCGCCACCCATTGGGGATTCTGGGAAGGTGTACTTGATGACCAAGTGGACGCCCGGCTGTTGATTCAGCTTTTCCACGATGTCGTTCAACGTGTCATAGATCATGTCATTAGGGTATTCCGGCACGTTCCGGATGTTACCGGCCAACTGGGCTTTTTCGGCTAGCGAGTTGATCTGTTCACCGGCATTGATCTTGGTGATCACATGAGTCAGCTTGCCCAAGATCGGGTCGGCATGGTCAAACTTGGCCAAGGCTGCCTTAGCCTCGTTAGCGAATTCCAGGAGTGGATCGATGGCGTTGAAGCCCTTCTCGGGAGTGGAGCTGTGGGCCGCTTTACCAAAGGACGTGACGTGGTAGTCAATAACCCCTTTGCAAGCGTAGGTAATCTTGTGCAGGTCGTCGTTTGGCTCGGCAACCATCAGGCCATCCAGGTCATCCGCGTAGCCTAGCTTGGTCAACTGGGCCGCACCCATGTTGCCCAATTCTTCACCAACCGTCAGCAGCAACTTGATCTTGCCAGGTAGCTGTTCGCCTTTCTCCAGGATTTCCAGTGCGGCAACGACAATCGCTGCCAGCCCGCTCTTCATGTCGCAGGCGCCCCGGCCGTAAAGCTTGCCGTCCTTGACTACGGGATGGAAGGGATCGGTATCCCACAGCGACAGGTCGCCAGGAGCCACCGTGTCTTCGTGACCAGAGAAGCCCAGTACGCGGTCGCCGTGCCCAATCGTCACTACCAAGTTGTCACGGCCCTGTGAATAGGCAACGTGCTCGATTTTAACATCGTCGCCCTCGTATGGCTTGAAGAGGCTGGCAATGTAGTCAGCGACTTCGCCTTCATTATCATTGACCGAATTGATACTAACGATTTTCTTAAATACTGCTAACTGTTCTTCTTTAGTCATTGTGGGGCCTCCTACTTCTTGTTTTCAATCTGCAGCTTCAATGCTTGTTGGTAAAGCTTGTTCAGCTTGCCACTCTTCCGGTCTTTGCTGATGGCGGCGTTAACCTTCTTCAGCAGTGCCTTGTCGTCTTTTCTTACGGCAACCCGGGTAGCAGCTTCCTTACCGCCTTGCTTGAACTTAACGTTGCTGGCAATGGCGAAGGAGCTTGGATCTTCACTTTCGTAGGCCTTAGCGTTGTCATAGCTGCAGACAATTCCGTCGATCGTGCCGTTCTTCAGTTCCTGTGACAGGGTGTTCAAAGAACTTTCGGTGACCACTTTGGCCTTGCTTTGGTTCTTAGCAGCCTTTTCTTGGGCCGTTGACTGTTGAGCCCCCAGCGTCTGGCCCTTCAAAGCAGCCAAGTTCTTGTACTTATCCTTGTTCTTTGGTGAAACCAGGATGTAGTCGTACTTGCTGGTGTGCGGTTCGTATGGGTCAGAGAAGGAAACCACCTTGGCCCGGTCCTTGGTGTAAGCCATCCCGGCCATGACGATGTCGACCTTCTTGTTTTGCAACTCGTTGATCAAGGATGGGAAGGCCATGTTGACAACCTTAACCTTCTTAACCCCCATTTCCTTAGCGATGTCGTTGGCCAACAGCATGTCATAACCAACGATCTTCTGCTTGCCATTCTTAACGATGGTGAAGTCGTATGGGGCAAAGTCGGCGGACGTCCCAACAACTAACTCTTTCTTGTCTTGAATCTTCTTAACACTTGTGTCGTTTTGTTTCCCACATCCAGCGAGGACGGTAGTTAATCCCAGGGCTAACACAGCGACAGCAGTAACGGCTTTTTTCAGATGTTTAAAATTCATAAGCTTGCTCCTTTTTATTTACTCGTTAACTACAACTGACTGAATCCTTTGTATTGTCGTCGCATAAAATCGCCCCTCTTTGGATGTTTATTCAAATTATGGGTATACTATACACGTTATTTTATGATTATGCAAGTATATTTTGAATTTATTCGATATTTTCTGATATTTGATGAATATTAACTGATTATATACAAAAAAGCTGGAAGGGATACATGATCTCTTCCAGCTTTTCATTTAATTTCGATTTAATTAAACGGTTTGGTTACGGTCTTGCAGGTGCATGCCGTCATCGTCCTTCTCGTCACCAAGCAGTTCCTGGTTGTTGTCCAACTCGGACTTGCCAGCAAAGTGGTGATGTTGCAGCCAAATCATGGCCACTAAGAGCAGGAGGTAGAAGACAACTGCAATGCCGCCCAAGACGCTGTTGCAGAAGGCAACGTAGTGAGTACCTAGTCCACCGGAGATGCCATCACGCAGACCCAAGATTGAGTAGGTCATTGGCAGCCAATAGTGGATGACGTTGTAGAACTTCATCGTAACTTCCATTGGGAAAGTACCACCGGAACCACCTAATTGCAGCATCAGCAGAACCATCGCAACGAACCGGCCTGGGTTGTCGAAGGTCATCGACAGGAACATGACGACGGCCATCGACGCTAAGCCAAACAGGATCAGGGTTCCGAAGAAGGATGGTACGTGGTCGACAGTCAAACCGAGCATCATCATAATGCCACCTTCAGCGATGGCCATGATGGTGATCATCAAACTACCAAGGACAACTTTGCTTGCCCACCATGCAACCGGTGACTTGCCTTGGATGGCAACACGCCGAATTGGGTAGACAAAGTTGAAAATCAAGGCACCGACGTACAGGGCAACGGACAGAACGTATGGTGCTAATGCGTGACCATAGTTTGGTACGTAGCTGTAGCTGTGGCTCTTCAGCTTGCTTGGTTCAGCAAACATCTTGGCCGTCCGGTTGTTGGTCTTGATACCATTAACGGTCTTGGCACCCTTGCCTAAAGCCGTGGCCAGTTGACCAGCACCGGCGTTCAGTTTGGTAATCCCTTGAACCAGTGCAGGTGAGTTGTCAACTAACTGCTGGGTCCCGTTGGCTAATTGGTTAACGCCCGCCGTCAAAGCAGGGATCTTACCATTCAGCTGTCCCAGGGCGCCTGCCAGTTGGCCAGCACCAGAATTCAGGGCACCCGAGTTAGCAGTTAATTGACCGGCACCAGCACCAGCTTGGGCAACCCCAGCCGTGTACTGTCCGATCCCGCCAGCCAAGGTGTTAGCACCAGCAGCGGCACTATCAACACCGTTCGTGTACTGGTGGACACCGTTATTCAACGTGTTGGCACCAGCGGCAATCTGATTCGTGGCACCTTGCAATTGTTGCAGTGCACCAGGCATCTGGCTCAGCATTGGCTTGTAGCCATCCAACGCCTTCAGCAAACCGTTAGCCTGCTGGATCGTCGTGTCAGCGTTGTTCAGGATTGCGCCCATGTTTGACAGCTGACCAAGCTGGCCCTTCATTTCATTTAAAGTGCTACCCAATTGATCAAGGCTACCCAATGCAGTTTTTACATTAGATAACGCACCTGCATTTGCTTGTAATTGTTTAAGAATTTTCCCAGCTGCCGTTCTCGTTGAAGAACTGGCGCTTGGATCACTGGCAATCTGGCCCGCTAAAGTGCCAATTTGAGTCTCACCAGCAGCTACTGTGCTCAAATTATCTTTAACTTGGGCTTTTATATTGCCCATGGAACTATTAGCTTGTTCTAGCTTATCAGCACTTTGTTTTACGCCATTCAATGCAGCCTTAGCTTGGTTCAAACCTTGTTGCAGCTGGCCTAAACCTTGCTGCAGCTGGCCGGCTTGGTTCATGGCATTTGAAATACCACTGAAGTCCAAGTTGCCCAACTGGCCGTTAACGGTTTGGTTCAGCTTGCCGGCACCATCAGCTAGTTGACTGGAGCCATTCCGCAATGATTCTGAATTGCCGCTTAAGGTGTTCAGACCAGCGCTTAATTGACCAGCACCACCGCTTAAGGTTCCGGAATTAGCCATTAACACGTGCAGGCCAGCAGCTAACTGACCAACGCCGCCCGTGTACTGAGCGACACCGTTTGCCAAGGTTGCACTACCGTTAGCCAACTGCTGAGCGCCGGCTGCTAATGGAGCAACCCCCATCCGCAGTGTTTGCACACCGTTGTTGACTTGCGATACACCAGCGACGTATTGGTTCATCCCGTTTTGCAGGGTAATCAGGCCGTTATCCAATTGGTGAGCCCCATTGGAAGCCTGGTTCATGCCCTTGCCTAAGACTTTCAGTTCCTTGAACATCGTCTTGGCATAGGCGTTGGTAACACTGGCACGGACCTTTTCGTTCAGCTTGCTCATGGCAACTTGGCTCATAACGTTACCGATGTAGTTGAGCGATTCGTTGGATGAGTAGTGCAGCTTCATCGTCTTAGGATGCTTGTCCAAAACGGTCGTTGCATCCTTTGAGAAGTCCTTTGGAATGGTGATCACCGTGTAGTATTTTCGGTGGGCCATCCCATCTTTGGCGGTCTTTGCCGAAACAAAGTGCCAATCCAGTTGATTATTGTGCTTCAATTCCTTGACCATCTGATCACCGACAGCCATTTGTTTCCCTTTGTAGTCAACAGGCACATCCTTGTTAACGACTGCCACTGGCAGGTCCTGTGTGCTGCCGTAAGGGTCCCAAACTGATTTCAGGAAGAAGATACTGTATAAGAAAGGAATGAAGCAGATAACAATTGCAGAAAGTAATAATAGCCGGTTGCGCCGGATATGACGGAATTCTGCTTTAATCATTCCCCACATTCTGCATGCCCCCTTTGGTTAAATATCTGTCGCCATCCGATAATGCCTTCACTGCCTGCTTGGCAAAGGTGACGATCTCTTGTTTAGGAACGTTGTAGTTCTTGGTCTGCCACCAGAAGCAGGCGCCCATGAATGCACCGCTGATCGAATAAGCTAACAGTTCTGGATTATTGGAATGCCGGATGAGTTTGCCGATCGTGTCAGTCGGTTGTGCCTTTGACCAATTCAAGGTCACGTCACTCACAATCCGAATTAATTCCGAAAATAGTGTCCGATTCGGTCCACCATCCGCAATGTTGCGGAAAACCTTTTTGTGTTGGTCGATGTAACTGATCCCCGACTCGATCAAGTCAGACTCGGATGACGAACCAGCGATGATCTCCTCCACACGGTTATCAATCAGGTGTTCCAACAGATCATACTTATCATGGAAATAACGATAGAAACTGCTCCGATGCAGCAAAGCTTCTTCGCAAATCTGATCAACTGTCAGATGAGCGAACTGCTGATCTTCAAGCAGGTGTTCCAAGGCATTTTCAAAATCACGAACCGTCCGATTGACCTTCATTTTTCGGCCCCCTTTCCCATGATTCGCCTAAAATTATAGTTCGTTTCGCAATAAGACCAAAGAGCCATACCGAAACATTTAATTAAAAATGAGACATATGTTCTAAAATGGTTCGAATATGTTTTTATTGGATTCCGGAATTGTCCAGCAATAAGAATGCTAAAATAAGGTTGATTAGTATTTCCATTGAAAGGGGTTATTAAAAATGGAAGTCTCACACACTAACTTTGGCAGCTGCCAAGAACGCGACGTGATCAAGTACACATTGACCAACGATCATGGGGTCAGTATCAGCGTGCTGAACTATGGCGGGATTTGGCAAGCTTACACTGTCCCAACCGACAAGGGATCACAGAACCTGCTGCTAAGCGCCAACAGCATCGACGATTATCTGGATGCCGGCTATGCCATCGGCCAAACGATCGGCCCCGTTGCCAACCGGATTGCTGCGGCACAATTTGTGATTGACGGTCACGATTACCAGCTGACGCCCAACGAAGGTCCAAACCTGATCCATGGTGGGAATCGTAGTTGGCGCAAACAATTCTGGGCCGTAGCCACCGAAGTTACGGATGGTGTCGGTAAGATCATCCTCCACCGTCGCTTCACGCCCGTTGACGATGGTTTCCCTGACAATCGGCTCGTTCACGTTGTCTTCAGCCTGCACGCCGACGACAGTGTCAACATTGACTACTATGCCGAAACCGACCAGCCAACGTTGTTCAACCCGACCAACCACACCTACTGGAACTTGGGCGACAGTGACGCCGCAACCATCGAAGACCAGCACCTGCAGCTGAATTCGGACTACCATCTGGCGGTCGGTCAGGGTAAGATCCCAACCGGTCAATTCCTGGCCAACGTCCGCACCCCATACGACTTCAACCGTGGTGCCCGCTTAGGCGATGCCCTGAACAAGATGTTAACGACCCCTGAAAAGGGCTTTGACGACTACTTTGTGGTTCGGCCAAGCAACACTTTTGAAGGCGAACCAATCGCCGTTATGTCAGATCCAAAGTCCGGCCGGCAGATGAAGATGTACTCCGACCGCAACAGTCTGGTTGTCTTCTCCGCTGATGGCCTGCCAAGCAGTGTGAAACTGAACCGGCCTGGTCGTAGTTGGGCTGCCTTGGCATTGGAAGCCCAGTCATTGACGGACGCCATTCACCACCCAAGCTTTGGCGACATTGTGCTCCGTCCAGCTGAACCAAAGCACTACCAGGTTCGTTACGAAATCAAATACTAAAATTAATGCCATGTAAACGTAAAAGCGCCCTGAGCCAGCAAGCTCAGGACGCTTTATTTTGTCTGTACGTTAATTATTGCCGATCTTTGTAGGCAACGTGGGCGATTAAGCCAAAGTCGCCATCAGTCAGGATCGTACTGCCACGCCGGCCGGCAATCTTGTGTGGCCCGCCGGTGACGTAGACGTTGGCCAGGTACAGATGGTACTGACGGTCAGCCGTCCGCACATCCGTTAAACCAACACGGGTGATGTGGCCGACCCGGACCCGGTGCATCTGATTGATCCCGGCATAGATTTCCAAGCGATTCAACACTGTGTCACGGTGTAATTCGAAGTATGGCGTCTGATTCTTGTTCAGGGCGTCCACCGGTTTCTGGGTGGCGTTGTATTCCTCAACAATTTCTTCAGCGTTTTTACCGTCATAATCGGCAACGAAGATCCTCTCTTCGACCAGTTGATCAACCAGGTGACGCAGGTTGCGTTGTTCTTCGTGGTCAATCTCGACCTCCGCCTGAATGACATCCTTATCGGTAAAGAAACCATTGGCCTGGTTGTGCACGAGGGTGTCAGCTGCAGTCGCGCGCCGGCCGTGTTTACCGGTTTCTGCATCCGGAGCTGACCCCGTGATCTTGATCAACCATGGCGATAAGAAATCGTAGCGTGATGTCTTGTCCAAGAAGTAGTACACGAAGTTCAGGTAAAGGTAGTAGGTAATGAAGACTACCGCCAGGCAATACAGAAATGCCCGCATCCACACGTGGTTGGCGAAGAGCCGGTAGGTAACGTAAATCAGGTAGCAATCCCCTAGAAAGGCAACAATCGTGTATAACTTGTTCTTTAACGTGGGCTTGATGTTGAAGTAACCAAGCGAATGGTTGATCATGTCCAGAAAACTAAACACTGTCCTTGCCTCCTTTATTGACCTTGACCGTTACTGCCACCAGTCGTTCCATTACTGCCGCCGCTATTATTGCCATTGGTGGTGCCAGTATTGGTGTTATTTTCGGTGTTAGTACCGTTATTCTTACTACTTTCCGTTGTTGACTGGTTATCGTTGTCGTTTGTGTTTTCGTTGCCCGTGTTCCCCTGATTGTTGTTGTGGTTGGTGGTAGAAGACGAGCTGCTTGAATCATGATCCTGATCATTGTCGTCATGACTAGACGAACTACTGTGATTCTGATCATTAGAATTATCAACGTGCCGATCGCTGGAATCGGTTCTGGTTACACGTGCCCCTTCACTGGTATGAGTGGCCGTGTTGACAACCACGTTGGTTGCACCGAGTGCCAATACCAACGAAACCAAGGCAAAGGGGGTCACAAATGGTGGAATTTTTGCCATATTAAAAGACTCCTTTTGAATACCACTATCATACTATCGCCGCTGACGGATAAAGGTTAAGGATCTCCTAAGATTTTTCCCGCATCCGCTGCATACAATCGGCGCAAATGCCATACAGTTCGAAGCTGTGACCGGTGATCTTAGCCCCCGGCAACTGCTTTTCACAATAGGCCAGCTGATCTGCCGACATCTTAATCTCTTGCACCCGTCCGCAACGCTGGCAGATGAAGTGATGGTGGTGCTGGTAAGCCGGATCACAGCTTAATTTGACCACCATACCGCCGCTGCGCCGGGCAATTTCGACGATCCCCAATTCCTGAAACTCCTTCAGGTTGCGATAGATCGTGTTATGACTCACGCCTGGATAGTATATGCGCATGGCATTATCCACGTCACTGATGGGAACATAGCGCTGCTCGCTGGACTGCATGATCGTAATCAGGCGGTTGCGTTGCTGGGTCCACCGCATGCCATGGGCTTTTGCCATTGTTTTTGCTTTTTCTATTGCATCCATCTTTTCACCTTTGTTGTGCCGCCATTAATTGATCGATCTTCTCGCGGGTGACCTGCCAGTCATCGTTGACAATGACGTGGGCCTTGCCTGCTAATTCGTCGGGCAGGGTCAGATCGCGCTGGTACTCTGCACTATGCAAGCGGGAATGAATGGCCGCCTGCCGATCGCCCCGCGAGTACAGGCGCCTGCTCAAGACCCGTACGTTCGAAACCGTCAGGAAAATGACAACAACTTTCGTGCCCAACTGTTGCTCATAAGTGATCGCACCAGCAGTATCCAAGACGATCACATCATCACGACCGTCCTGCCAGCCGCGTTGCAGGCCTTCCATCGAGGAACCATAGAGGTGGTGGTCATACTCGACTTTCTCCAGCAGGTGCAACTTGTTCATGGACGTCGGCGTTTCAAAGAAGTAGTCCACGCCATTCTGCTCACCGGGGCGGGGCTGTCTGGTCGTATGCGTGATCACCTTCATCATGTGGTATTGCTTGCGCAGGTAGTTGGCCACCGAGGTCTTGCCGGTCCCCGCAGCACCGGTAATCACGTAAACTTTATGCTCTATGCCAGCCATTAGTTCTGATCCGTCAAGTGGGCGTTGACCTGGTCAAGCAACTGTTTGAGGTTGTCGTAGGTTAACTGCTTGCGGGCATCCTCGTAGTTGAACCAGCCGGCATTCTTGATTTCTTCGGCCTGCAAATGTACCGGTTCGGCATCGTCCAAGCAGGCGGTGTACAAAGTCATCTGCTTGTGGTTGCCGTTGGGCAGGTCATATTCGGTGTAAACGTGAAATGACGTGTCGATCGGCGGTTCCAGCTGCGTTTCTTCCCGGATTTCACGGTGAGCCGTTTCCGGCAGCGTCTCATTGCCCTCAACGTGGCCCTTTGGGAAGCCCCAGAAATTTCCTTTATTAGTACTTTGCAATAACAAATATTGAATCTCACCTTGCCGACGCCGATAAACGACCGCGCCACTAGTTACTTCAATTGCCATTTGCAAACACTCCTAACCATTTTCTCATTGATTTTTAATAATATTGCATATATTATTATGTACAACAACCAACATTATACCAAAGGTGATTTGTGATTATGAAATTAAACATTCTAAGGAAAGAAAGTCTGTCACGCTACATGAGTGCGGATCAAAAATTCGTTAAATCCATGTCCGCAATCGACCTGATGACTTTGGGAATCGGTGCCGTCATTGGGACCGGGATCTTTATCCTCCCCGGGACGGTGGCCGCCAACGACGCAGGTCCTGGTGTAATCCTTTCATTCTTAATGGCCGCCGTTGTCTGTGCCTTAGCCGCAATGTGTTATGCCGAATTCTCATCCGCTTTGCCGGTCGCCGGGAGTGCCTACTCATACGGGAACATCATTTTTGGTGAAATCATCGGCTGGGTCCTCGGTTGGGCGCTGGTTTTGGAATACATGCTGGCTGTGTCCTCTGTTTCCACCGGTTGGGCCGCCTACTTCAATTCCTTGATCGGCAGCTTTGGCATTCAGGTGCCCAAAGCCCTGTCTGGACCATTTGATCCGGCTCACGGCACCTACATCAATATCGTTGCTGTCATCATCGTTCTATTGATTGTTTTGATGCTTTCTCACGGGATGCAGTCATCACTGCGGATCAACAACATCGCCGTTGCCATCAAATTGTTGATCATCCTGCTCTTTATCGGGATTGGTCTCTTCTTCATCAAGCCGACCAACTACCACCCATTCATGCCCTTCAAGCTAAGCGGGGTCTTCCGCGGGGCCACGACCGTCTTCTTCGCCTTCCTGGGCTTCGACGCGGTTTCCAGTTCCGCTGCCGAAGTTAAGAACCCGAAGAAAAATATGCCTTTAGGAATCATCGGTACCCTGCTGGTCGCTACCGTTCTCTACATGGGTGTTTCCGCCGTCCTGGTCGGGATGGTTAAGTACACCAAGCTGGATGTCGCCAACCCGGTGGCCTTCGCCTTGAAGTACGTCAACCAGGGCTGGTTAGCCGACCTCTTATCCATTGGGGCCTTGATTGGGATGTTCACGATGATGGTTACCATGATCTACTCCAGTTCCCGGCTGGTCTACTCCCTGGGTCGTGACGGCCTCTTGCCGAAGTTCTTGAGCCAGTTGAATGAAGAAAAAGGCAGCACCCCAGAAGCCGCTCTGTGGGTTGTCGGAATCATCATTGCCGTCATGGGTGGTATGGTTTCATTGGACAACCTGACCAGCCTGGTTAACATCGGGACCCTGCTGGCCTTCACCTTCGTCTCCTTTGGGATCATCCCGCTGCGGCACCGGCACGATATCGGTAACCAAGGTGGCTTCCAAGTGCCTCTTTACCCGGTTTTGCCAATCCTGTCTGGGCTGGCCTGCCTGTGGATGATGTTCCAGTTGAGCAAGCTGACTTACATTGGTGCCGGTATCTGGTTCCTGATCGGCTTAGTCATCTACTTTGCTTACGGCTACCGTCACAGCAAGATGAACGTTAAAAATTAATAGCAAATGCAAAAGCTCCTTCATCCACACTGCGATGAGGGAGCTTTCCTGCTTTTCTGCATGGTTAGTGCGATAATAATATGTATCAACGAAATGAGGTGTCATCATGAAGAATAATCAATTTGCCATTGTCCCGACCGACTTGGCCACCAAAAAGCAAGAGCTCACCCGCCTGCACCTGCTTCAAGACGGTGACCAGGATCTAAGTGCCAAAGATTTGTGGCTGACCTTATTGACCCGAATCAACCCCGACGGTCACACGGCGGCAGCGGACCAGGAATGGAAGAACGGGCTGTTGGCCACACCCGACCTGTCGATTGAGCAGTGGGCCCAATCCAATTCAGCATTGACCACCGACGTCTTCTACCTGGTTGCCTTGCAGTTGCTGCATTTCGAACCGGCCCTGGACTTCGCCATCGACCAGCCAATGGCCGCCATGAAGAAGATCAACCTGCCTTTTGAAGCTCACGATCAATGGGACGTAGGCGCCGTTATTTCTGCCTTCTACCTCCTCTTGAACACTAGCACCAAGAATGGCCAAAACCTGCTCGATCGGTTGACGGTCGCCGGCTTGTTCACCTGGACCTTCGACCTGCCTGCCAGTCAGAAGCCGCTCTTCTTCAACGGTAAACCGATGGCCTGCTTCGATCCCGAAAAGTTCATCCGTGAAGCTGTCTACGTTGAGACCGACATGGACACCGACAATGATGGGCATGCCGACCTAGTCAAAGTCGAAATCACCCGTCCACAAGACACGAACCATGGCTTGAAGGTGCCAGTGGCCTTCACCGCCAGCCCGTACTACCAAGGCACCAACGATCAGTGGGGTGAAAAGATCACCCACCATGTCAACGAAACGATCGACCGCAAAGAGAAGAATGATGTGGCGCCAAGTGAGCCCCACTTCAACCTCGACTTTGACCGGCAGACCGTGAATGGCCACGCCGATCAAGCGACGGAAAGCTTTAGTTATCAACCTAGCTATTCCTTAAACGACTATCTGGCTGCCCGTGGCTATGCCGTAGTCATCTCGGCTGGGATCGGCACTAAGGATTCGGATGGCCTACAGACCTGTGGCTCACCGGAACAAGTTGATTCAATGAAGGCTGTCATCGAGTGGCTGCATGGCGATCGGCGGGCATTTACCGACCGGACGTCTGGCATCGAAGTCAAGGCCAACTGGTGCAACGGCAACGTCGGCATGACCGGCCGTTCCTACCTGGGTACCCTGTCGACTGCGGTGGCCACGACTGGGGTAGCCGGCTTGAAGGCCATTGTCAGTGAAGCGGCCATCTCCAACTGGTACGACTACTACCGGGAAAACGGCCTGGTCATGGCTCCTGGCGGCTTCCAAGGCGAAGACGCGGACGTGCTGGCCGCCGAAACCTTCAGCCGTACCAAGCGGCCTGCCGACTACCGGCGCATTGAATCCACCAACAACGCCTACATGAAGGGCCTGCTGCTGGCACAAGACCGGACGACCGGCAACTACAATGCCTTCTGGGCGCGCCGCAACTACCTGCCGAATGTTGACCACATCAAGTGCGACGTCATGATGGTTCATGGTTTGAACGACTGGAACGTCAAGCCAAGCAACGTCAAGCACCTCTTTGACGCTTTGCAGGAAGTCGACGTCACGAAGAAATTAATCCTGCACCAAGGCCAGCACATCTACATCAACGCCTTCCAGTCACTTGATTTCTCCGCCATGGTCAATCTCTGGTTCGCCAACAAGCTCTGGGGTGTCGCCAACCAAGCCGACGAACTCCTGCCTGACGTGCTGGTCCAAGACAACGCCCATGAACAAACCTGGACCCCTTACCACAACTGGTCCGGCAACCACGAGACGACCCTCAACCTGACCAACAACAGTTTGACGGCCGCCGACGTGCACGACCATGCCCAAGTTGACTACCAAGACCAGCAGGATGACGCCGTCTACAAGGAATGGTGCAAGCATCCAGCCAAGTGGTCCCACGCCCTGCTCAATGACAATGACGGCCACTTCAGCGCGCACTTCCTGACGGCGCCGTTAAAATCCGACTGGCTCCTGCGGGGGATGCCGATGTTAAACGTCCGGATGGCTGCCAGCGTCGACCACGGCATCCTGTCCGCATGGCTGGTTGATCGCGGAACGGACAAGCGGCTCACCACTAGCCCGGTCGTCTTGGGCAAAGGCACCCTGCAAGAGGCCTACCACTACGGCAATGACGACTTAAGAGAGTTCCAGTTCCAAAAAGAAGCCACTCCCGCTAAGACCATCTCTTATGGCCACATCAACCTGCAGAACCGTCACGACGCCTCGACCGTTGACGACCTGAAGCCAGGTGAATTCGTTGACGTTGAGCTGCCGCTGCAGCCGATCTTCCACACTTTAAAGAAGGGCCACCAGTTAGAACTGATCCTCTTCGGGACCGACTATGGGATGACCTTACGCGGCAATGAAGCTATCCGCTACCAGATCGACACCTACAACAGCAGCTTGATCATCCCGGACGACCAGCAATAAACGGCTTGATTTTGTTATCAGCGATAAATGCGGTAAAATAGCGTCAGAATCGTTATTACGTCAAACAGAAAGGAAGTTACACATGAAACAAGGAACTACCATCATCACTTTGGATAATGGTTATCACCTTTGGACCAACACGCAGGGTACCGGTGACATTCACCTGCTCTGCCTGCACGGGGGCCCAGGTGGCAACCACGAATACTGGGAAGATACCGCTGACCAGCTCAAGAAGCAGGGCTTAAACGTCCAGGTCCACATGTACGACCAACTGGGCTCGCTCTACTCTGACCAGCCTGACTTCAGTAACCCTGACATTGCCAAGAAGTACCTGACCTACGAATACTTCCTGGACGAAGTTGAAGAAGTACGGCAAAAGCTGGGCATCGACCACTTCTACCTGATCGGTCAAAGCTGGGGCGGCCTGCTGGTTCAGGAATACGCCGTTAAGTATGGTCAACACTTGAAGGGTGCCATCATTTCTTCAATGGTTGACGAAATCGACGAATACGTTAAGCACGTCAACGAATGCCGTGAAAAGGTATTGTCCAAGGACGAAATTGACTTCATGCACAAGTGCGAAGCTAACAACGACTACGACAACCAGCGCTACCAAGACGATGTTCAGGTATTGAACGTTAACTTCGTGGACCGCAAGCAGCCATGCAAGCTGTACCACGTTAAGGACCTGGGTGGCACCGAAATCTACCACACCTTCCAAGGCGACAACGAATTTGTGATCACCGGGAAGCTGAAGGATTGGCACTTCCGTAAGCACCTGAAGGACATCAAGGTACCAACCCTGCTGACCTTTGGTGAACACGAAACGATGCCATTAGACACCGCTAAGACCATGAACAAGCTGATCCCGAACTCACAACTGGTAACCACTCCTGAAGGTGGCCACCACCACATGCTGGACAACCCAGATGTTTACTACAAGCACCTGGCTGACTTCATCCGCTCCGTCGAAAACGGGACTTTCAATAAGTAATCAGCTTCACTAAGCAAAGATTTTCTGCCGCATTTTGCCGCAGGAAATCTTTTTGTTTCCGCACTTTAAGCAATCCGCGATATGTTAATATTAATTGGTTAAAGCATTAATACAGGGGAGAGAATTAACGTATGGGCGAAATGAAAACCTTTATTTTCGATATTGATGGCACACTCATCGATAGTTATGAAATGTACATGCCAGCCTTATTTACGATTTTGGCACGCCATGGTTACCACTACAGCCATGAACAGGAAGTTGACTACGGCCACAAAACCTTTGGCATCAGTGGTGCCGACACGCTGCGCTTCTTGCACATTCCAGAAGCAGAACAGCCAGCTATCCAGCGTGAATGGTCCGACCTGGCCTTTCAACACGAAGACCGGCAACATGTCTTTCCTGGTATTCCGGAAGTGATTGATGACCTGTCGCACCGCTCAGACGCCCAGATTGCAATTGGCACCTCCAAGCCTTTGCATGACTTCCGCGAACACTTTGCCAAGCATTACTTTTTCACGAGTCTGTTTGACGATGTGGTCACCATCGATAGCGTGGAACATGGCAAGCCAGAACCCGACATGGTGATTAAGGCTACCCAGGATCTGCATGCCGACCCCAAGACAACCGTCTACATTGGTGACACGATCAACGACTTGAAGGCGGCACATGCGGCCGGGGTCAACTTTGCGGCGGCTCTTTACGGCGCTAAGAACCCAGAGAAGATCACCGATGGGGCCGAGTTCCTACTGCACCAGCCTGGCGATTTGTTGAAGATTTAGTTGATTTAATTTTGTTAAAGAGGCAGTTTAGAAAAATGAACAAGGACAGTTATCCACAAAAAGTTGCTTTATTTTGCGGTAGTGCCTTATTGACGTTAGCCGCATTGGGAGTCGTTAACGTCAGACCGCAAAGTGTCCACGCTGATACAGTTACGCCGGCACAAACAGCAGCGGTCAAGCAGCCTAGTTCCTTAACCAATCAAACGGTTAACGCAAACAAGCCAGTTGCCGCTAATATGCAGGCCGCACCAATTCAAAATGTCAACCACGTGAATGCAGCCACAGCAGCCCAAACTACACCCGCACCCAACCAGCCGATCCACCAAGTCGGCTGGGATGTTAACAGCACCACTGCGGATGCGGTCGACCTTTCCTGGATGAACGCCAACATGAATGAAGGCAACTTCGTCCAGCTCCGTAATCAAGGCGTTAAGTACGTCATGATTCAGTTGACCAAGGGCACCTACATGCAGGACCCTTACGCAGCGGAACAAGTGCGTGACGCTTACGCTGCCGGCTTAGGGGTTTCCGCCTACCACTTCACCAAGTTTACTGACCACAACTCTGCGGTTGCTGAAGCCAACTACTTCGCCGACCGGGCCGACCAACTGGGACTGCCGGCCAGCACCCTGATGTTTGCCGATGTTGAAGATCAGCTCAACAGCTATGCCGGCGTGGCCAACGACCTGCGCGCCTTCTTCGATCAATTAAGCGCTCGCGGTTACTGGAACCATGCTGTTTACACCGGCTTATGGTTCGACAGTTCCTACAATGTCAGCGCCGTCGTGGGCCGCAACCGGACCTGGATTGCCAAATACACCTGGGATCACCAGGTTACCCCGCAAGAAAAGCAGCAGATGGCCAACATGGGCTATGGGGCTTGGCAGTTTACTGGCTACAAGAATGGATATTTATTGCAGGGTTATGACCACATTGACGCCTCCGTTGACTTAGGCCTGTTGGGATCCGCCATCGGCCAAGGATTCCGTTCTGCAGCTAACTTAGACAACCTGTCCATCAACCCGCAGGACCAAAGCCTGAACGTCAGCGGCTGGTTTGCCTCTTACGACAGTCAGGGCCGCGATCAGTACCACTACATCATCCTACTCGACCAGAATAATCACGAAATCGCCCGGGAGCGGGTAAATGCCGGCGACCGTCCTGATGTCGCCAATGTTTACCGTTACCTTTACGGCGCCGATCATTCCGGCTTCAGTGGCAGCTTCAGTCTGAAGAATCCAGCATTGTACGCCGCCCTTGCCAACGGCAGTCAGCTGACCGTCATCTTCCGGAACAGTGCCTCGGCTGATGGCAACAGCAACTACAGCGACTACTGGTTCACCCAGCAAAACTTCGTGAAGAATGAGGCTTACCTGGACCACTACTACGTCGACAACGGCGACCTTTACGTCTCCGGCTGGCACGCCGCCGACCAATCCATGTTCAACCCTTACCAGTGGATCATCGTTTATGACCAGACGACACACCGCGAACTGGGCCGAATGAAGGTCAATAACCGTCAACGTGACGACGTAGCCAAGGCCTTCCCGCACATCTACAACGCTAATCAAAGCGGCTTTTCTGCCGACTTCAAGATTGCGGACAACCAAAGCTTAGCTGCCGCTCTCCTGCATGGCGATAGTCTGCAGGTCGTTGCCCGCTACAGCGATGACAGTCAATCAGGCGAAGGCAACCGGGTCGACTACTGGTTCCCTGCCCGCAACTTTGGCAATGGCAGTGCTGCCTCCCTGGATAACTTTGCCATTAACGGTCATCAATTAACGGCGAGCGGCTGGTTTGCCAACGATCGTTCACGTGGTGCCAGCCACCGTTACGTCATCCTCTTCGACCGGACGCTGGGCCACGAATTAAGCCGGCAAGAAGTCAGCTTGATCAGTCGGCCAGACGTTGCTCGTGCTTTCCCTAACCTGTACAATGCCGATCAGTCCGGCTTCAGTGCTAGCTTCGACATCGATACTGACAGTCAACTGGCTAAGGCCCTGCAAAACGGCGACCAGTTGCAGGCAATTGTCCGCGATTCAGACCAGGACAACGGTGAAGGCGACTACGTACAGAATTGGTTCGACGCGAAGACATTCACCGCCAACAACGCTTACTTAGACAGCTTCCACGTCAACCACGATAAGGGCACCATTGAGGCTGCTGGTTGGCACGCCACTGACCAGGCGGCAGGCCGTCCTTACCACTTCGACATCCTGCTGGATCACGACAACCACAACGCTGAATTGGCACGGGTTAAGCAAGCGACCACCGACCGTGACGATGTGGCTAAGGCCTTCCCTGACGTCTACAACAGCAAGCATTCCGGCTTTAATGTTTCCTTCAAACTGACCGACTCGATTAAGGCCGCCTTACAAGCCAACCACCACCTGCAGATTGTCGACCGCTACACCAACGATCCCGCTGGCAACAACAATGACGTCGACTACTGGTTTGCTGGCCGGCAACTGTAATCAAGAAAAATAAGCACTAAACAAAACGGCTCCTAGCGTTTGCATTAAGAACGCTAGGAGTCGTCATTTTTTGTAACACACGAATTTGGGGAGGGGTGTCACAAATCAATGGATTGCAGCTACTTCTAAATTATTTGTCGGCGTGCTTTGCATGGTCCTTGGAGTGTGCATTGTTTTGACCATAGTAAGCATTGGCACCATGCTTACGGTAGTAGTGCTTGTCGAGCAGGTATTGTGGTAGTTCAATATTTGCTCGGGTCAGTTGCAGAGAATGGTAGTCTTCTTCGGCAACAACTTCCAGAACCTTGGCATTGTAAACCGCCTTGTCTGGCGTAGGGCCCCAAGTGAATGGACCGTGTTGCATAACTAAGGCAGCTGGGGTTGCTTCATAATCAAGGTGACGTTCCTTGAAGGTCCGAACAATCACTTTACCAGTGTTGCCTTCGTAGTCTTCCTTGATTTCTTGTTCCGTCAATGCATCCGCTGCTGGAACATCCGTGTAGAAGGTGTCAGCATGGGTGGTGTTCAATGCCGGAATGTCCATGTGAGCAGCGGCAAAGGAAACGGCCCATGGTGAGTGGGTGTGAACGATGCCACCGATCTTTGGGAAGTGGTTGTAGAGGTAAGTGTGCGTTGGCGTATCAGATGATGGGTTGTAGTTGCCTTCCACTACTTCACCCTTCAAGTTAACAACGACCATGTCTTCAGGCTTCATGTCCTCATAAGGAACACCAGATGGCTTAATGACAAAGAGGCCCTTGTCACGGTCAATGCCGGAAACGTTACCCCAAGTAAAGGTAACCAGGCCCAGCTTTGGCAGCTTCATGTTTGCGTCATAAACTTCTTGTTTCAGCTTTTCGAGCATGTTAATTCTCCTTTTTATTTAACCTTACTTAACGGCTTCCTGAACAATCCCGACCTCTTTAAAGATCCGGTCGAAGTATTGTTTGGCTGCCTTGACTTCTTCAACGGGATCAGAGTCACCGTTGTCGCCCGTCCACATTTCGATGGTGTAGCTACCGTTGTACTGCAGACGAACCAATTCCTTCAGCAAGCCAGGGAAGTCAACACAACCATCACCAAAGTTAACGTTCTTGAATTGACCCTTGGACGTTGCCGTGACTGCCTTGGTATCCTTCAAGTGGATGGCGGCGATGTTATCCAGGTAGGTTTCCAGTTCAACCGGGACATTGTTTTCCGGCCAAGCGCTCAGGTTACCCAGGTCTGGGTATGCCTGCAGCCAAGGACTGTGGATCTGCGTCTTCAGTTCGTTGATCTTACTAATGGAGTTCAAGAATGGGTCATCCATCGTTTCAATCGACAGCATCACCATCTTCTTGGCAGCCATGTGAACACACTTACGCAGGTTTTCGATGTAGAGTTCACGTGACATCATCGTTTTATCTTCATAGAAGACGTCGTAACCGGCCATTTGGATGTTGTGAATGCCAAGATCCACTGCCAGGTCGATTGCCTTCTCCATCATTTCGAGGGAGTGCTTACGGATGGCTGGATCCTTGGAGCCCAGTGGGTAACGACGGTGGCCAGACAGCATCATCGTGTTGATCCGGCTGTGCGTCTTCCACATTGCATCACGAAAACTTGCCCGCTGTTCGTCGGTCCAATCCAAACGAGCCAAGCGCTCATCACTTTCGTCAATGGAAAATTCCAAGAAGTTGAAGCCCAAGTCATGAGTTAACTGGAACTTTTCTTCCCAGCTCAAGTCTTGTGGTAAGGCTTTTTCATAAATACCTAGTGCATTTTCAGTCATAAAATTGTTCCTTTCCACTAAAAAAGGCAATGACGAACTAACCACAGCCCGCCATTGCCTTGCATAACGCAAAAAGAGATTTTAACGAGGCGCTTATCGATTAGCCCCAAATACGGTTGATCTCGTTCTTAAAGGCCATCGCTGCTGCGTGTGGATCATCGGCACCGTGGATAGCACGGCCAGCGATGAAGCAGTAAACTGGCACACCAGCAAAGAGCTTCAATACTTCAGGTTTAACCCCACCAGTTACGGATACCTTGAAGCCCATGTCGATCAGCTTCTTAACTGAGTTCAGGTCCTTTTCGCCCCAAACTTGGCCAGCAGCCTTAGCATCACGGCTTTGGTGGTAAACAACTTGATCAATACCGTTGTCAAGCCATTCTTGAGCACGTTCCTTGTTGTCCCAGCCTTCGTAAAGTTCAACTTGAACTTCAATCTGCTTTTGAGCTTGGGCCATCGTTGGAACCGTAGCGGCGTTGATGCAGGTCATCCAGTCAGCACCGGCGTCCTTAGCCACCTTGCCGACGTGGCCACCGGCATCGGCAACCTTAGCATCAGCCAAAACGATCTTGTTAGGAGCAATTGCCCGCAGATCACGGACAGCTGACATACCTTCTTGGTAAATCAACAGGGTTCCGGCTTCAACGACATCAACAACATCGCTTACCTGACGAGCAACACTCAGAGCTTGGGCAGTCGTATCGGTGTCCAAAGCTACTTGTAACATTGGTTTTGCCATTCGAATAACTCTCCTTTTAATGTTTACTTGTTGAGCTTTTCTTGCAGCTTCTTGTTGTTCTTAACTGCTTCTTCAACTTCTTGCTTTGACATAACGTTCTTTACACCGATAACAATGGCACCACGCTTTTCGGCTTCGTCAAACATCTTGACAAATGGCAGTGAAGTGAAGACAACATCGTAGTTACGAGCAGTACCCTTAGCTTCAGAAACTGAAGTGTGGTCAGACTGGGTAACGTTGAATCCTAAGTCCTTTAAAGCCTTAGTAGCAGTCCGTGACAGCATTAAACTGGTACCAGAACCATTGGCACATGCACTCATAATTTTCATAATTGACACTCCCTTTTAGTGATTGAGATTGATAAATTCACATTAATTAAGCTTCAGTTTGTTCTTCCTTGTCGTGCATCTTCTTCCATGCATCGTAGTCCTTAACAATTAAGAAGTAGCCCTTTGGATCGTGACGGTACTCCAATTGTGGGATCATGATGAAGAGTAAGATGACGATGGCAATTCCGATGTAGCCTAAGTACTTCATGATGACAGTTGCGAGCGGCCATACAGTTGCCCAGTCGAACATGCCAAGGTAACCACCGTATGTTGCCATACCAACCCAGGTTGCGATCAATGCAGAACCGGCAACTTGGATCAGGCCGGAGATAAATGGTGCGATCATAGCGTACTTGTAACCACCACGGTTGTTGGCAAAGACACCAATTGCGGCGTTATCGAAGAACATCGGAATAAACCCGGCAATAACAATCGTTGGTGAGTGGAAGACGATCAGCAGAATGATCATCAGGAATTGTCCCATGGCACCAAACATGAAACCGATGGTAGCTGCGTTCGGTGAACCGAAGCCCAAGGTGGCAGCAACGTCGATACCAGGAACAGAACCTGGCAGCCAACGATCGGAAATACCAGTAAAGGATTCAGTCAGTTCGTTAACGAATGTCCGTACCCCTAATTGCAGGATAGCCAGATAAACGGCGAACATCAGTGAAGTTTGCAGAATGTAGAAGACGAAACTCTGACCCGGTTTCATAAAGCCAGCCTTTACCAGGTAGCTAGGGCCTAAGATAATCAAAATGATACCGAAGAAGACGATCATCAGGATGGCAGTGGAGACCATGTTATCGTTGAACATGGACAACCAACCTGGTAATTCAATATCTTCCAGACGCTTGCTTTCGGTCTTACCCTTAGCCTTGGCACGCTTTTCCATCCATTCAGCCCATTTGGCGAAGATGAAAATACCAAACATTTGCTGGTGGGCAATACCGAAGCCGGCACCATCAGTTAACTCTTGCGTAATACCTACAGTCAGGTTTGAACCAACAGCCCAGTAGAGACCTAAAACGATACTCATGATAATCAGGATTGGCAGACGACCCATGTGTGGGAAGCAGAATAAGAAGAGCCAGAAAGCAGTGGCTGCTTGTTGAACTTGAACATTACCAGTCGTAAATACGGCACGCAGCTTAGTGTACTTTTGGAAACGAACCAGCAAAATGTTGATGATGTATGCAAACAGCAGCAACAGCATCGTGTCGGCAAATGAACGGCCGAACCGCTTCATAATACCAACCGTAACGGCGTTCTGACCGAAGTAAGGGTCAGTAACCATGGCTGACAGGTGGAAACGAGTCTTCAGACCAACCAAGATAGGTCTAAAGGAAGTAACCAAACCACCAGAGCCGACCGTTAAAATGAAATAACCAATCGTGGCTTTTAAGAAACCTGACAGCACTTCGTACCATTTTTTCTTTTCCAGCAGGTAACCGATCAGGACAATGAACCCAATCATGAAGGCTGGCTGTTCAAGAATGTTCTTGGCGAAGTACTCCCAGATTGTCATAAAGACATTAAAAACAGTATTCATATTTTTCACCCTTTATTCTGACAATCCTACATATTGTGCTTCTTCATTACATTGCGATAATCGTCCATGGTCTTAACCTTTAACAGGTCATCCACCATTTCGTCTTCCATCAGCATGTCAGACAAGTTAGCAATGTTCTTAACGTGTGTATCGTGATCCTTAGCGGCAAGCATGAAGAACAGCTTTGCATCCTTTTCAGGGTTGCCGTCTTCAAATGAAACCTTTTCTGGCATGATCGTTAAACCAATGCCAGTGCCCAGCACACCGCTGTTCTCAGCTGATGAGTGTGGCATAGCTACACCGGGAACGATAACGATGTAAGGGCCGTATTCCTTGACGTCGGAGATAACCTGGTCAATGTATTGGTCAGTAACCAGCTTGTTCTTCTTCATCACTTCGCCGCTAACACGAATTGCTTCTTCCCAATTCTTGGGATGTTTGTCTGTAATATTAATTAGTCCATTTTCTAAAAAGTAACGTAACATTATTTAAAATCCTCCCAAGCCCACCCGATCGTGGGCCAATTAACTAATTTTAGCCAAGCTAATGTCCTTCTTTAGTTTGAAAAACTGTGAATTAAAGTAATTCAGGGAATGGCAGATCAGGCTTGTTCTTGAATGCGTCGTGGAAGCCACGGTCGTACATGTATTCGAAGTCATCCTTGTTCTGTGGGAAGCTGAAGCCACCACCGACTTGCAGGATGTATGGCTTGAACTGGTAGTGCAGACGGTACTTCTTCAAGTTCCACAGACGGATGATGTCCTTTGGATCTGCGAAGAAGTTAGTCCAGATGTCCCAGTGCATAGGAATAACAACCTTGGTCTTCAGGTCTTCGGACATCCGCAGAACTTGTGAGTCGTCCAGCTTGTCAGTGATACCACGTGGGTTTTCACCGTAAGCACAAAGAGCAACGTCAATCTTGTTTTCGTTACCGTGCTTAGTGAAGGTGTTGGACATGTGTGAGTCACCAGCGTCGTACAGGTTACCACCAGAAGTTTCGAACAGGTAGTTAACAGCAACTTCAGCCATGTTCCGTGGCATCTTGCCGGCTAACTTAACGTTAGGGTCGTCTTCGGTAACCAATTCAGTCCGGTCAAATGATTCAAGAGCCTTGATGTTAACAGCACCAACCTTGATTTCATCACCTGGCTTAACAACGATGGTCTTTTCCTTCGGGATACCCCAGTCGATCCATTCATCAACAACGCCTTGAGGGCCGATGAACTTAGCGTTAGGGCAGTTCTTGTTTACACATGCAGCAGTGTAAATGTCCAAGTGGTCGTGGTGAGTGTGGGTAACACAAAGGGCATCAATGTCCTTGAAGTGGAATGGGTCGATAACGTAAGGACGGTTACGAAGGTTTGGTTGTTGAGCTTCAACACCGGCCATCCGCATCATTTGGTGACCCTTACGCATCTTGCCGTTACCGTGGGTGTGCTTACCAGTACCGTTCCAAACATCAACGATGATGTTGGTACCTTCATGAGTCTTCAACCAGAAGCCCATGCAGCCAGTCCACCATAAGTGGAAGCTCTTTTCAGGTACTTGATAGTCAGCGATTTCTTCATTCAGGTAGTGACCCCATTCTGGGAAGTTGTTCATTGCAAAAGTCTCTGGGGTTACATCCTTAATATTCTTTGGTGATGCCATATTGTAATTCCTCCTTAACAACATCATGCTTTTGTTTACGGTTATAGTGTATTATCCTAAGCAACCGTTTTCAATCATTATATATGATAATTTTCAAGTTTATATGTGAATTATACGATATATAACATTATTTTGGCTTTTTTAGGCCGTTATAGAGTGCAAAGGCGCTTTTATTTGATATAATCACATAATAAAAGTAACTTTTTCGTTTATAAGGAAGTCATTAGATAAAATGCGCAATTCTTACAAGGCAATTGAAAACCGACGTGAACGTATCTTAAACATCCTGAGCACCGTCCCGTCCATTTCCATCCAGGAACTGAGCAAACGATTAAACGTATCCGAAATGACGGTGCGTAGGGATTGCAACAAGTTGAGCCAGATGGGCCGTTTAAAGCAAAAGCTGGGCATCGTCAGCTTTGTTTCCCCTGAAACCGCCAGCAACAGCAATTCACGGGAACGCATTAAACGCAGCCTCGGCGAAGAAGCCGTCAAGAGCATTAGCGATAACGAAATCGTCTTCATCAACTCCAGTACGACGGCTTTGTACTCAATCCCGCCACTATTAAAGAAGAATGTTTCCATTGTGACCAACAACGGCAATGCCGCCAAGTTCCTCAGTGAACACAACGTTGCTTCTCTGATCTTATCCGGTGGCAACGTCAACGATCGTGACATCATGAGCGGTGACATCGCCCAGCGGTCGTTCTCCAGCATGCGGTCTGACTGGAGCATCATCGGCTGTGCCGGCATCAGTGTGGAACACGGCATCACCACGCCTGTGATTGAAGAGGCCAACATCAACCGCACCATCATCAAGAACTCTCGTCACTTAATCGTCGTGGCTGACTACAGCAAGTTTGGCAACTTCTCGAACTTCACGATTGGCCAGGTTGATGACATTGACGTCCTGATTACGGACCCCTTTGTCTCAGCCAAAACGCTGGCCTCCTTCCGCAAGAAGGGCATCAACATCATCCAGGTCCCGCAAATCTAAATTCACAAAAAAGCTCCCGACCTTCAGTTTTTCACTGGAGATCGGGAGTTTTCTATTTAATAGTAGTTTTTACAACCGCGTGATCTTTACTTAACCAGGTTGTAGTTGCCGGTCTTTTCGTCAAAGTCGAATTCGTAACGGTCTTGGTCAGTCGTAACGTAGATCTTCTGGTAGGTTGGCTTGTAACCGTGGTTGGTCAACTTAACCTTAACGTCACCATTTTCTTCAACGGCAACATAGTATTCGTTGTATTCACCATGCTGGTAGTTGAAGTCGGTGCCATCGTCTTGGTAGTGGACGTATGAACCAGCTTCACCGAAGAGCCGGAAGGTCATGATCTTTTCTGGTTCGTCGCTAATGTGCATGACCTTGTTGCCCCATGGCAAAATGGTGTCCTTCTTGATGAAGAGTGGCAGTTTGTCAATTGGTGCTTCAGCCACAACGGATTGCTTACCAGAGTATTCGGCGTTGTTCCAGAAGTCTATCCATTCGCCAGCTGGCAGGTAAACGAGCCGCTTAGTCTGGCCTTGGTCAACGATTGGGGCAACCAAGAGCTTGCTGCCAACCATGTATTCATCGTTCAGGTTCCGAACGGCCGGATCCTGATCATAGTTCAGAACCAGTGGCCGCATTACTGGCAGGCCGCATTGAGTCTCGTGACGGAATTGGTCGTACAAGAATGGAATGAAGCGGTAACGCAGGTTCAAGTACTTCCGGTAAATGTCCAGGGTTTGCTTGTCGAATGCCCATGGTTCCTGGAAGCGTGAACCCATGATGGAGTGGTTCCGGAAGAGCGGAACGAACAGTGAAGCTTCAATCCACCGCGTCAACAGTTCTGGAGTGGTATCTTCTTGGAAACCACCAATGTCAGTGCCGGCAAAAGCAAAGCCTGACATGCCCAAACCGTTCAGCTGTGGGATGGCCATTGCCAGGTGAGCCCAAACGGCGGTGTTGTCACCGGTCCAAACAGTGGAGTACTTCTGAGTGCCAGAGTAAGCAGCCCGGGTGATGATATATGGACGCTTGCCAGTGGCTTCCTTCATGCCTTCGTAACAAGCCTTGGCCTGCAGGTGACCATAAACGTTGTGCATCCGTGCGTGGGTGCTCTTTTCGTGGCCGTTGGAGAAGACGGTGTCGTTTGGCAGTTGCTTTTGAGCGAAGTTGGCTGGTTCGTCCATATCGTTCCAAATGCCGCAGAAGCCGTTGTCAGCGAAGAACTTGCAGTGCTTTGCCCACCAAGCACGGACGTCCGGGTTACCAAAGTCTGGGAAGACCGAGTCGCCTGGCCATACCTTGCCGACATAAACGGAGCCATCAGGATTCTTAACGAAGTAGCCCTTTTCGATACCTTCCTTGTAGATGTTGTACTTGTCATCCTTCTTAACACCGGCATCCAGGATTGGCATCAAGCGGATTCCGCGTTCATGCATTCTCTTGACGAAGCCCTCAGTATCATTGCTGTACTTCTTTTCGTCCCAGGTGAAGTCACGGTAGCCGTTCATGTAGTCGATGTCCAAGTGGATAACGTCGATTGGCAGCTTGTACTTGGCAAAGCCGTCCGCAATGGATTCAACCCGCTTGTCGCTCGTGGAGTAGCCCCAACGAGACTGTTGGTAGCCCAGCATGAACTTCTGTGGCAACGGAACGACACCAGTTAAGTAGGTGTAGTTAGCAACGACATCCTTCAGCGTGTGACCACCCATGATGTAGTAGTCAATGTTGCCGCCAACAGCGGAGTAGAAGTAGTAGTGTTCGCTTTCCTTGCCCAGATCGAAGTGGCTCTTGTAGGAGTTATCGAAGAAGAGGCCATATGGGTGACCGTTCTTCAAACCATAAACCACTGGAATGGACTTGTAGAGGTGGGTTTGGGTTTCATTGTGCACAACCGGGTTGTCAGCGTTCCAGTTGTCGTATTCGTAGCCCCGCTTGTTCAGGAAACCAGTCTTGCCACCCAGGCCATAGAACTGTTCGTCGGGTGCCAAAGACTTGATGATTTCAAAGTTAACGTTGCCGGCCTTGGCCTTGGCGTGAACACTGTGACCTTCTGACATAACGGTGTGACGGTGTTCATCATCCATGTCGGTCGGTAATGGTGTCCGTTCGCCACGATAGTCGATGACCAGCGGGTTACCTTCGCTGTCATAGACATCCAGCTTTTGGTTATCATATGCCTTTACAATCAAGCCACTCGTGGTGATCTCAACATGGTCACCCTTGTCTTCAACTTGATACTTCGTTTTACGTTCCTTATTGCCTTCAACAGCGTATGAGTTAGCAGATACGCCGTGATCTTGGAAGACCCGAATGATTTCGCCGGTCAAAACCTTTAAAATCAGTGGCTTCCCTTCTTCATAAGTTAAGGTGATTGTCTGGTCGTTGTTTTCATAACCAGTTAATTGATTGGACATAGTGAACTTCCTTTCAAGTTTAACGATCTTTCCAATGCAATTTCGTTTACGCCATTATCATAACACTTTATGTAAACGTTTACAATACAATTATTATAGTATTGTAAACGTTTGCGGGGGATAAAGGAATCCGGTATAATGGTAGTAATTGATAAGGGAGTGTTAACGTGAAAGCGACAATTAAAGACATAGCAAAAGCCACCCAGCTTTCCACCGCCACCGTTTCACGGGTGCTGTCTCGCAAAGAAGGCACCTATCGTGAGGAAACGGCGAAAAGAGTGCTGGCTGCCGCCGAAAAACTGGGCTACCGACGCAACGTGGCAGCGGCAGATCTGGCTTCGAACAGCTTAAAAACGATTGCCGTGATCCTGAACAACACCCAAACGAACTTCTGGCAAGGTATTTTGGACGGTATCCAAGAGGCAGCCCTCAAAAACCACCGGCAGTTCATCATCTTCTACGCCGGTAACAACAACCCGGCAATGTTGACGCAGGCGCTCAACAATGCCCTGGAGCGGCAAATTGCCGGAATCCTTCTAGTAGCGACCAAGATGAACGCCGAGCAATTGGCAATTTTGCAGCACGCTAACATCCCCTACCGTTTCGTTTCCATCTATGACCCTAGCCAGCTGGACCGGACCTATGTCAGCTCTGACAACGTGGTCATCGGTCGCTTAGCTTGCCAATACCTGATTGATCATGGTCATTCCCAGATTGCCTTTGCTGGGCTCGACCGATCAGCAACCGGGCGCGAACGCCTATTAGGCTACCAGCAAGCAATGACCAAGGCTGGCCTCACGATTGACCCGACCTGGATTTTGAACGGTGATTACAGTTTTGAAAATGGTCAATCCTTGTTCCCACAAATCCATGAAGCCGATGTAACAGCAGTGGTGGCCGCCAGTGACATGATTGGCGCCGGGATCATTCAGGCAGCGGCACAAGCGCGAGTGAAGGTGCCGGACGACCTATCCGTCATCAGCATTGATGGTACCCAAGTTTGTCAAATGACCAACCCGACCCTCACCTGCGTCCAGCAAGACTTCTTTACCATTGGTGCGACCAGCCTGAACAGCCTAATTAACAACGAACAATCATAATTCGTCCCGGTCAAAATTGTGGAAGGAAAAAGCGTCAAAACTCTAAAATAGTTCGTTAAAGCTTGAAAACATAATTAGTGGAGCATGGCTAATTTTAGCCATGCTCCTTTGTTTTTTATTTAAATTAATGGTGAATGGTTGGCATTGCGTAAATTCCTGTTAAACTAGGACCCACTAAGTTTGTCAAAAAGGAGATTGACATGTTGCGCAAAGTTAAACGATCACTGATTGCCATTGTTTTGATCATCGTCGTTCTCTTTGCCGGCTGGCGCGGTTACATCGGCTATCTGGAGCATGCCGGCAAAATCGCGGCACCGACGAGTGGGCAATGGCTGCGGTCATCTGAAGACAAGCCCTATCCTGACGTCAACCGTTATCCCCACATGTGGATCCTGGTTTCCAAGCATCAGCAGCGCGTCTACCTGATTAACCACAACAAAGTGTTGTACACCATGTATGCTTCAACCGGGACGGGGAAAAACAACAATACCCCAAGCGGTTTCTACCACATCCAAGCTGAACGCGGCGATTCTTTTTACAACAATAAGAGCGGCGAAGGAGCCAATTTCTGGGTTTCCTGGAAAGACCACGGTATCTACCTCTTCCATTCGGTGCCGGTTGATCGCGACGGCCACTACGATAAGAGTGAGGCCGCTAAGTTAGGAAAGAGTGCTGCTTCCCACGGCTGTGTCCGGCTATCGATTCAGGACGCTCGTTGGCTCTATCAAAACATTAAGCAGGGCACGCGGGTAATCATTACTAGCTAATAGTCTAAAAAAGCGCCAGCCAAAGCCAGCGCGGAAAAGAAGCAATATTATTTCATCATTCAGGGTCATGATATAATATATTTACGATAATAAAGATGCTGGTGTGCAAATTGGAATCAGTTGGTTACTTATTCCGAGCCGGCGGGACATCTGAAAAGATGCCCTTTTTTTATGCTTAATTTTTGCTATGATCTTAAATAACTAGAAATAGGAGTAATGCTTTGAAGATTAACAACAATTCAGTCGTCGTCATTGGTTCAGTACTCAATTGTCTATTTGCCATTGCCCTACCTTTATTTGATAAATATTGGGATAATATCTCAGGCTGGATATCTTACCCATATATATTGCTGATGATCATTAATGCGACGATATTAATTGTTTACGCAACCAAAAACAGAAAATAACCTACATCATGACAAAGCAAAAGTCCCCAGCAGTTCTAAATTGCTGAGGGCTTTTAATGTATTTCGATTGTTGGGTGCTTATTGATCAGTTTTGCCAAACAAAGCCGCCATCTTCTTGGCCACTTCGGGATCCAAGTTATCGGCTAACGTGTCACCCGTATCCTCTTGTTGTGACTCGGCCTGGCGCTTAACTGTCTGCTGGAGTTCATCCATAACGGCCTGTTCACCGACTTGAATCAGGTTGGTGCTTAACCGGCCACCGGCAGCATCCGCATGGCCACCGCCACCAAGGTACTTTTCAGCAAACTTGGCAACATCAATCTTGCCGTTGCTGCGCAGGGAGGCACTGGTTGGGCTGAGCACCATTGCCGCCTCCACGTCCGGGTTTTGCAAAAGCAGTTCATGGGCGATCTCTGACTTGTAGTCATCCGCATAGACGAAGCCCCACTGATGACCGTCAATTTTGGCCTTAAGCGTATCCTTCAGGTGGCTCTTCAAGTAATTGGCCCGGCGCTCGGTCAACGTTTGAATCAAAATGGCATTCTGTTGCCGGTAAGCTGGCCAGCCGGCTTGAAAGACCTCGTCAACAAAGGCCTGTGAATGATCCAAGGGGTAGAACCAGAAGAGTTGATCAAGCTCATCGGCACCCTGCTTCGTATCCTTATCCATGTCCGGGTCGTTTTGCCAGTCCCAAGTGTCATAGGCCCGGATCAGTTCCACGATGGTTGCCAGTTGCTGCTGACGGTCACTGCCTAGCTGGTCATAACCGTCTTGACTGGCCAGCCATTCCCACACCAGGCTGGTGGCACTAGGGTTCTTGTCCTGCTTGGTTGCAATACAATTGCTGGCGTACTGCTGGCGGGCCTGGGCTTCCGTCTCATGGTGGTCAAACAAGAGCCAGTGGTTGGCAAAGTTTGTGTTGAGTTCCTTAAAGGTGTGCTCGCTGTCAGGGGTCATGTCCATGATGTAGACATCGCTATATGAGTCTGGATCGCCATAGGCAAAGAAGTGATCCAAGGTCTCATCAATGCGGCCAGCCCCGATGTTGTCAACGTCAAATGTGACCTGAGCAAACATGGTCGGTTGCACCGCGGTTAACAATGCGGGACCGCCAAAGCCATCCAAATCGTTATGTGAAAATACTTTTATTTTGCGTGCTGCCATTATAATGTCCTCCAATATTGACCCTATTATACATGACAAATGAGGCCACAAAAAAGGGAACGTGACATAGGCCATGTTCCCCGAGTGTATCAATTGTTTACTTAGTTAATTAGGCAGCCTTCTTAACGCTGACCCCTTCTTGAATGCCACGAACACAAAGGGCGGCAAGGAGCAGTGAAACACCGGCGATCAGCATCATCGTTGGCTGACTCTTGCCCGTCAATGGGAAGAGGACGAAGCTTAACAGTGAAGCAACGATTTGTGGCAGGCAAATACCAATGTTGAACAAACCGATGTAGGCACCTTCGTTCTGCCCGTTCAGAGAAGAAGTGAACAGGGTAAATGGCAAGGTGTGGATGGTGAAGTAGCTGATCCCAAAGAGGATGAAGGCAGCAACCGTGAGCCACTTGCTAGTTGCAAATGATACGGCAACCAGGCCAATTCCACCGAGGCACAGGCCTAAAGCGTACCACTGTTTCCGGGAACTGCTCTTGGTCTTCCCGTACAAGAAGCCCCAGCAGATACCGGCAATTGAAAGGATGGCGGTCAGAACACCGTACCAGTTACCAGCAGCTTGGAAGCCGGCGCTGGTTGGGTTGGAAGTGTGCCATACGTTGCGGGCCAACGTACCAGTCGTGTAAGTCCAAACGTACATAACACCGATCCAAGAGAAGAATTGAACCAAGCAAATTTGCCAGAAGGCTTTTGGTGCGGTCTTCAATAATTCCCAAAGTGAAGCGCTCTGGGCGTTCTTAGTTTCCTTAATGCCATGGTACTTAGCATAAGTTTCTGGGTCGTATTCGTGCACGTTGAAGACGGTCCACATACTAGTGATGAACAGAATGGCAGCGGCAATGATGTAAGCCCAGATAACCGTGTTTGGCACAACCCCCTTCTTAGCGGTGTTGTGCATCCCAAATGCGGTGAAGAGGAATGGCAAAAGTGATGCTAGAATACCACCGGCGTTGAAGAAGATTTGTTGAAGCGACCATGCATAGTTCTTCTGCTTGTCGTTGACCATGTCCCCCATGATCATCCGGAATGGCTGCATACAAATGTTACTGAACAGGTCCATGAAGCAGACGGCAAATGCGGCAAAGATCATTGCGGCCATTGAACCGTAGCCGAAGCCCAGTGAACCAGAGAATGGCAGCATCAGTAATACAATCGCAGCAATTGGAGCCCCAAAAAGCAGGTATGGCATCCGCCGACCGAAGCGGTTCCAGGTCCGGTCAGAATACTTACCAACTAAAGGCTGAACGATCATTCCCATCAGTGGTGGGAAGATAAAGAAGAAACCTAAACTGTTCGGGTTGGCACCGATGGATTGGAAAATCCGACTCATTTGTGAGCTTTGCAGTGAGAAGCCCATGTTAATCCCCAAGAAACCAAAGGTAATCGCAAAAATTACCCGTTTGGACAGGTCAGGCAAGCCTGCATCCAGGTTGACCCGCTCTTTCTTTTCTTTTTGATCCATGAAAATCACTCCTTCATTGGATCATTGCATCCGTAAATCAAACAAAATAATAGCAAAATGATTGTAAACGTTTACATTGGATTACGCTTTAATAGTAACACGCTTTACCAAGATGTCAATTACAAGCGCTTTATTTATTGATTTAATCGGGTTTTCACCAATAATTTGTTTAAAAGTGAACGTTTACATTTTGTCCACAAAATAAGGGACGTACTAGCAGTTTCAGCTGACTGCTAGTTCACGTCCCCGAGGTCACGACAGCGATTTAGGCATTCAACAAATCCCTAGCACCAATTGTCTGTCGTGCTTGTCTGTTTGCTTAAAGTTAGTGATTTAGGTCACAAACAATAATTATGTATTTTTTCTGCTTATTTACGCAAGCTCAGTTTCTCAACGTTTAAGACCTTATCGAACCAGCCCTGGGTGAAACTGGCTTCGTGGCTAACCAGAATCAGGTTGCCTGGAAATTCCTGCAGCGCCTTCTTCAGGCCATCTTTGGTTTCGTCGTCCAGGTGGTTGGTCGGTTCGTCCATGATCAGGAAGTTGCATGGTGTCAGTTCCAGGATGGCCAGCTTGACCTTGGTTTGTTCACCACCAGACAGCAGTTTGAGCGGCTTCATCGTGTTGGCGGCATTGATTCCGGCCCGAGCTAACTTTTGCCGGATGGTCTTTGGCATCATTGTCGGGAACATATTCTGAATGGTCTGCAGCGGTGTCTGCTCAGGATCGTCCCAAACCAGGTCCTGGTCAAAGTAGTTGATCTTGGCGGACGGAGAGAAAACCGACTGCCCGCCCAATACCGGGATCTTGCCCAGAATTGACTTGATCAAGGTTGACTTGCCGACCCCGTTAAACCCGGTGAAGAGCAGCTTCTCACCCATCGTTACGGAGAAGGTCACCGGCTTCAAAAGCGGCCGGCCATAACCAACGGAGAGTTGACTGACACGCAATGCGTTGGCGGAGCCGGTGTTTTCATAAGGAAAGTGGAAACTGGCTTTCAGATTGTCTGCCGGCGGGTCGATCCGCTTCATCCGCGCCAGCATCTTCTCCCGGGACTTGGCCATGTTGGAGTTGTTCCCAGCCTTGTTCTTCCGGATGAACCGTTCCGCCTTTTCAATCGTTTCCTGCTGCTTTTCGTACTCCCGCTCCTGAGTTTCCTTACGTTCCTCCTTCTGCTTCATCGCCTGTTTGAAGGAACCACGGTACTTGGTGATCTTGCCGAAAGCCACGTCTACAATCGAGTTCGTTACTTGCTGCAAGAAATCGTAATCATGGGAAATGATCATGGCCGCCCCGTCAAAATCGTTGAGGTAGTCGATCAGCCAGTTAATGTGGGCGGTGTCCAAGTAGTTGGTCGGTTCGTCCAGCAAGATGACATCCGGCTTTTCCAGCAGCATCTTGGCCAGGATAATCTTGGACCGCTGGCCACCACTCATTTCGGAGACCACGTGATCTTTGCCGATTTCGTCCAGACCCAGCCCGGTCATGACCCGTTCAACGTCCGTTTCGATATCGTAAAAGTTGTGGGCATCCAGTTGTTCCTGCAGGCGGCCGGCCTTGGTCAACAGGTCGTCGTCCATGTTCTTGGCATAGTCTTCATAGAGCTGGTTCATGCGGTCGTTCATCTGATAGAGATCTTTAAAGGCCGTATGGAGAAATTTGTTCAACGTCATCCCCTTGGGAATATCGACGTATTGGTCTAGGTAGCCAATCTTCGTGTTTTTCTGCCACTTAATCTGACCGGCTAACGGCAGTTCCTGGCCAATTAACAACTTAATCAACGTCGACTTGCCGGCCCCGTTTTGACCAACCACGCCCATGTGTTCACCCTTTTCTAAGCGGAAACTGGCGTCTGTATACAGCTTTTTGTCGGCGAAGCTCATCGTTAAGCCCGAAACTTCGAGAACTGCCATGTAAATTCACCCTTCTTATAAATCAAATAACTGCTAAAATAACACTATTGAACACTGGATTCAAATTAAAAAGGCTTATTACAAGTCTTTTTTTAAGGACCGTGATAACATTGGAGATGGATTGGTCTATATATTAGGTAAAACGAATTAACGAAGGGGAGGATTATTGTGAACTTGCTTGTCATTAAGGGTAGCCCGCAAAAAGATGGCGCCGCTACTGCAATCACTAACAAACTAATTGACGGCGCCCAAGATGGTGGTCAAACGATCACGCAATATGATGCTGGTACGGATCCGGTCCCTACCCTTACTACCGATGGCGATGGCAACTTCTTACCTGACGATGAACGCTTGAAAAAGCTGTTAGCCGAACTGCGAGCTGCCGATATCATTGTTTTTTCTACCCCGATGTATTTCTTTGGCATGTCAGCACAAATGAAGGCCGTCGTTGATCACATCATGCGCTGGAACGAGCAGCTAAAGACCCACAAGACCGGAATCCTGGTTGCCGTTGCGCCGGTGGACAACTTTGACCACATTAAGTCTGAATTTAAGGCCATCTTTGCCAGTCTTGGCTGGACATTTGGTGGTCAGGTGCTGGCCGGCAAGATTTCCGACGCCGACCACCTGCGTTTCTATCCCGACCTGGCCTACCAGCTGGGTAAAAGCTTGTAAACAATTTAATCATCTGTAACGAATAACGCCGCGAACATTCCTGATGTGAATGTTCGCGGCGTTTTTATTGTTGTTCGTGATCTTTGATTAACTGTCCCATCGCGTGCCAAGCTAAGGTGGCGCACTTGATGCGGGTCGGAAACTCGGCCACGGTAGCCATGACCGCCGCATCCTGCAAGCCTTTCTCCTGTTCTTCACTGACGGAGCCGCCCATGGCCAACGTTGAGAAGGCCGCAATCAGGTCACGGGCCTGGTCAACCGTCTTGTTGTTTAGGGTGTCGGTCATCATGCTGGCGGAAGCTTGGGAGATGGTGCAGCCCGACCCGTTGAAACAGACATTGGTCAATTTGCCATGGTCAATTTTGGCCGCCAAATTAATCGTGTCGCCGCAGGTTGGGTTATGCAGGGTGACTGTCTGACCGTCCTGAGGTAGCTGCTTAACAAAGTGGTGTGGCGCCTTGGCGTGTTCTAAGACCAACGTTTTGTACAAGAAACCTAGCTTATTCAAACTCATTGAAAAAACTCCCCACTGCCTTTAAGGCTTTAATGAAACGATCGCACTCGTCTTTAGTGTTATAGAAAGCCAGGCTGGCCCGGGCCGTCGCGGTGGTGTGCAAGGTCGTCATTAACGGCTCAGCACAGTGATGACCGGCACGGACGGCCACTCCTTCCATGTCTAAGCCAGTGGCAAGGTCGTGCGGGTGCAAGTGGCCCAGGTTGAAGGCAAAGACCCCTGTATGGTGATCCTGCGGGCCATATAGGCGGAGGTGCGGGACGGCCTTAATCTGGGGCAAAAGGTAGGTAGCCAAATCAGCCTCACGCTGCCTGATTTGGTCCATCCCCAGTTTCTCTAGGTAGTCGATGGCCGCCCCCAAAGCAATTGCACCGCCGATGTTGGGTGTGCCGGCTTCAAAGCCCAGCGGAGCCGCCTTGAAAGTGGTGTGATCGCGCTGGACGTCATCGATCATCTCGCCACCAAATTGGACGGGGCGCGCCATCTGCCACAGCTCACTCCTGCCATACACAGCACCAATCCCAGTGGGGGCCAGCATCTTGTGACCAGAAAAGGCGAAGAAATCTGCACCCATCTTTTGGACATCCACCGGATAATGGCCGATCAACTGGGCACCGTCAACCACAACGTAGGCCCCTTGCTGATGGGCCAGCTGGGCAATTTCCTTGACCGGGTTAACGACCCCCAGAACGTTCGACGCACCAGTGATGGCCACGATTTTGGTGTGGGGGCCGATGACACGGTGGGCACAATCCATGTCCAGCTCTTCGTTGGCATTTAATTCGATATAACGCAGGTGGGCCCCCTTGCGCCGAGCAAGCTCCTGCCACGGCACCAGGTTGCTATGGTGTTCCATGATCGACAATACGATCTCATCACCCGCTTGCACCACCTGGTCGCCAAAGGCCCTGGCAACCAAGTTCAGGCCTTCCGTAGTTGACCGGTCAAAGATGATTTCATTCGGGTCATTCGCGTTGATGAAGTGCGCAACTTTAGCCCGCGCCTGTTCATACTGTTCTGTCGACCGTTCTGCTAACGTGTGAACACCACGGTGCACGTTGGCCCGGTCATGCAGGTAGAAATGACGCAAGGCATCCAAAACCGGCACTGGCGTCTGGGCAGTGGCCGCGTTGTCAAAATAGATCAATGGTTCATCGTTGACCCGTTGTTTCAGGATCGGGAAGTCCTGGCGAATTTGGTTGACATCAAGTGACATTGGTTGTGCTCCCTTCTATTGCTATGTCCTATCTTAACTTAAAGTCGACCGCGGGCAAAAAATAAACTCCCAATCTGATTGACCATCGATTAGGAGTTTAATTGTAGTGATTATTTACAATTTTGCTTGCTATGCTTGCGGTAGCTATAAATCGTCGCTCCAACAAAGGCAACGATGGCCACCAAAATAATGATCAGCACGATTTAATTCCTCACTTCACAAAACAACGCGACACTACTTTTCTGCCAAAGCAGCCTTAACTTCATCATAGCTTGGGATTGACGGTGCAGCACCCATCTTCTGCACTGCCAAGCTGGAAGCACGCTGGCCAAAGGTTAATGCTTCGACCACGTTGGACAAGTCGGTCTTCAATTGAGAAGCAAAGGCCCCGATGAAGGTGTCACCGGCAGCCGTCGTGTCAACGGCCTTCACCTTGAATGCTGGCACTAAGCCTTGACCACTGGCAGTTGAGTAGAAGACACCCCGTGAACCCAGCGTGATCAGCAGGTTGTCAATGCCTTCCTTCTTGAAGTATTCGGCCGTCTTCTTCATGCCGGCTTCATCGTTGATTTCGATACCCGTAATCAGTGCACTTTCGCTTTCGTTAGGTGCAATCAGATCAGTGTATTGCAGCAATTCGGGAATGATCTTGTGGGCTGGTGCCGGGTTCAGAATCGTTACCACGTTGTGTTTCTTGGCTTCCTTAAAGGCCGCCAAAGTGACAGCTTGTGGAGTTTCAAACTGAGCGATCAGGATGTCGATGTCGTCAAAGACCGGACCACAGTTCTTTAAAACGTCGGTGGTCATTGCCTGGTTGGCACCACCGTAAACCATGATGTCGTTTTGGCCGTTGGCATCCAAAGTAACGAGGGCCGTCCCCGTACCGTGCAGTTCATCGATGCCGATGTGACTAGTATCGATGTGGTCTTCCTGCATTGCTTCACGCATAAACTTACCTTCGTTGTCGGCACCAACCATACCGATGAAGTAAGTTTTGGCACCCGACCGTGCACAGGCAACTGACTGGTTGCAGCCCTTGCCACCAGGAGCTGATGACTTATCCCGAGCGGACAGCGTTTCACCTGGTTGTGGGAAACGTTCCACGTGGTAAGTGGTATCGACATTAATACTTCCAAGAACGGCGATTGTGTTTGACATTATGATTCCTCCTCAGTGGTCAATTTAATGTTTATTTGATAGATTCTCGTGTCATGTAAAACGTTTTACACTAAATGCTACTAACAAGCTACCATATTAGGAAACCGCTTGCAAGTCCTATTGTGGCAAATCTGCCACTTATTTTGCTGGAACGTATTGTTTTAGCTTGCGGTCAAAGTAATGAGCTAAGCGGTCATAGGGATAAAAACCCGTCACCCGTTCTTTGGCGACCCCGTCACAGAAGAGCACCAGGCTCGGCATGCTCATCACCTTGTAGCGAGCCGGAATGGACTTGTCATCATCAACGTTGAAGCGCACAAACTTGATCTGGCCAGCATAATGGTCGGCCAATTTAGTCATGGTTGGGGCCATCATCTTGCAGGGCCCACACCACGGTGCCCAAAAGTCGACCACCGTCAGCGGCCCCTTTACCTGTTGATCAAAATTTTCGACAGTGGCATCTTGCATCGATTAATCCCCCTTATGATTTGCACGACGGATAAAGTGAATGATAAACGTGATGACGAAAACACCCACGATGAAGATTCCAAAGGCTTCCGATGAAATCTCGATGCCAATCGCAGGAATTCCCAAGAAGAGCTTGATCGCAATGATGGCAATCAAGACGTAAGCCATGGGTTCCAGTTCAGGGATCTTACGCATCAACCGCATGATGATCTCGGCCACGCCCCGCATGCAGGCAATCCCGATGAAGCCACCAATGAGGACAATCACCGGGTTGCTGGAAACGGCCAGCGAAGCCAAGACCGAGTCGATTGAGAAGACGATGTCGATGAATTCAATCTGTGCGACGACCGCCCAGAATCGTTTCCGTCCAGTTAAGTTTTTAAAATGGGTCCCTTTACTCTTGTGCATCGGCTGCTTTCCGAAAAACTTAAAACGGAAGAAGCGGTAGGAAAGGTACAGGAGATAAAGCGACCCTAAGACCTTGATTTCCCAGAAGTTAATCAGGTAAGTACCAACCCCAATGATCAAAAAGCGAAAAAGATAGGAGCCCCAAATCCCGTAGAAAAGCGACTCTTCCTGCTCCTTCAAGGTTGGTAATACCCTCGTCTGCGCGGCCAACACAATCGCGTTGTCCACCGACAGCAGACATTCAATCATAACCAGTGAGAAAATAATCAGCCAGTCTTGTCCTGACTCAACAACAGTCACCCAATTGTGTGGATCAAAGAACGGTCCATACAATTTCGTTAATAGTGACAATCAAGGTCCCCCTTATTTAATTCAATTTGCATATTTGCTGTTTTTATTTTAACAAATTTTACGGAAAATAGGGAGGCAGGGGATCATGGATTTCACAAGTGGTCATCTTGAAGGGCAAAATCAACTGCTGGCAATCACCATGGAGCAGCATTGGCCCGTGGTCGTCATGGCTGTACAAGGGATCGCCAACAATCGGATGACCACTGTGGGCGAGGTGGACCCGAATCTGGTGGGTGCGGCCGGTTTTCAAGCGTAGCCGCACCAGGCTGAATTGAGCATTAGCCTTGACCACTTCGTATTCGGTGATAGCGGATTGGGCGTGGACACCATTGACTTTTCGCTTGCGCCGGTCGTTTTCATCACGACCAATCGGCCAGTTAAAAGAACCGTGTGTAGGCGTCAGCTGGCCATGAATCAAGGCTAAATAAGAGCGGTGGATGCGGCCCTGCGCCATCAGTCGGTCCAGGATGGGCACCACAATCGGGTTCTTGGCAACAATGACCGCCCCGCTGGTTGCCTGGTCAATCCGGTGGACCATATAAGCATTTTGGCCCTGAGGCTGCAGGTAAGCCTGGGCGTCGTTCATCAAGGTGTTGTTTTCTAAAGGCTGGTTGGGATGGCTCTTCTGCCCGGCCGGTTTATCGACTACCATCAGGTCACGGTTTTCGAAGAGCACGTGCAGATGTGGCTGTGGACTGGCCAGGTAGTGGGAGTTGACTGTCCGAAACTCCTCCCCGCTGAACTGCAAGCAGATGTGGTCGCCGGGGCCCACCAATTGATTCATGTAGCGGTAGCGCCCGTTGACTAGGACATGCCGGCGGATCCGGAGAAAGTGGACGAAGCGGCTCGGCAACAGCCACTGTACGGATAACAAGTCACGCAGGCTGATCTCCTCTTGTGTACGTCCCAGTGTTTCTTCGATTTGCCAATTGACCATCGGACCACCCCCCTCCTGCATGTCGATGAATGATTAGTGTATAATAACGATGGATTTCTATGGAAAGCAGGTGACGACATGCTTAGTTCAGTCAAAATCAACAATCACGGGCACTGGGTCAGTGTTTTTGAGCCATTACCGCATGAACGCGAAGAACTGTTCAGCAAGTATGAAGTCACCCAAGAATTACTGGATTACGCCATCGACCCCTACGAAAAGGCGCGGGTCGAGGTTGATCGTGACGCGGGCGTGGCGCTCTTGATTTTTGACGTCTACGTGCCGATCCACAGCGCCTCAGCACCACAAACGGCCCCCATCGGCATCATGCTGACCACCAATAACGTGCTCACGTTCACCAACGCCAAAACGAACTTCGTCAACGGGATCATCGCTAAGCAATTGAAGATATTGCAGAGCCACCAGGATGAACCCGATCAATTCGATTTCATTCTACCCGTTCTCTACCAGCTTTCAACGGCCTATTTCGGCCCCATCCGCCGTGCCGACCAGCAACGACAATTGATTCAGCAGAACCTGCGGGGACGGACTGAACACAACGCAATTAGCGAATTTCTGGAAATTGAGACTGGGTTAGTCTACATCTTAATCTCCCTGCAAGGCAATGTCGCCTTGCTGCAAGAGTTTAAACGGCGCTATTCCAGCCAGATGTCACGTAAACAGAACAACGATCTGGATGACGTAATCATCGAAGCCCAGCAAGGCCTGGAGATGGCCCAGATGACCTCAGATGTGTCCGCCCGGGTTTCCGATGCCTACAGCAAGGTTCTGGACTCCAACCTGAACCGCACAATGAAGTTCTTAACCATCTATTCGATTGTGCTGGCAATCCCGCCGATCATTTCCGGTTTCTATGGCGAAAACGTCAAATTGCCGCTGGCCAACAGCCCATATGCTTGGCAGATTACCGTTCTGATGACGATCGGCTGCATCGCCGCTTGGCTGATCTTCTACCGGCGCTGGTGGCACTAGTCAATCTTTAAAAATACAAATTTGATCGCCGCGTTGTTTCCGATGAGAGAATCAACGCGGTTTTGTCTTACACGAATAATTAAATGAACGTTTGTGGCTTTAGTGCCTGTTTGACAGCAGATTCACCAGCTTTTGCCCCCGTTCTGTTGTACAATTGAAACAACAAATCGTTGCTGTAAGGCAGCGGCTAGGAGGATTTCTATGAAAAAGTTCAAGCGTATTAGTTCCGACTGTACCGCCATTATTGTTGGTAAGAAAGCCAGCATCGACGGTTCAACAATCATTGCCCGTGACGAAGACGGCTACGGCCCGATCAACCCCATCAAGTTTATTGCTGTCCCAGCCCAAGATTACGATGAAACTTACAAGTCCAAGTATACGGGCTTAGAAGTTCCGGTTCACGAACACGGTTACCGCTACACCGCTACCCCACAAGGTGACAACAGCAACGGTGACTGGTTCGAATCCGGCATCAACGAAAAGAACGTTGCCATGTCCGCTACCGAAACGGAACAGACCAACGCCCGCGTTCTGGGTCACGACCCACTGGTACCAGGTGGGATTGCCGAAGACGCCATGGTCAACCTGGTCTTGCCATTCATCAACAACGCTCGTGAAGGGGTCCAGCGTTTAGGCTCCCTGGTTGAAAAGTACGGAACCGCCGAATGCAACGGGATCGCCTTTTCCGACAAGGATGAAGTCTGGTACATGGAAACCGGTGGTGGTCACCAATGGGTTGCTATGCGGCTGCCTGAAGATGCATACGCTATCTGCCCGAACATCATGGTCATTGAAAACATCGACTTCGATGATCACGAAAACTACATGTACGCACCAACCATCCGCGAATTCGTTGAGAAGCACCACCTAAACCCAGACCCATCAACCTTCAACTTCCGGAACATCTTCGGGACCCAGAGTGAAGCAGATTCTTACTACAACACTTCCCGGACCTGGTACGGCCAGAAGTTGTTCAACCCAAGCATTGACCAGGATCCAACCAGCCAAGACATGCCAATGGTACGCCGGCCAGAAAAGAAGCTGGCCATTGAAGATGTTCAGTACTTCCTGACCTCACACTACAACGGCACTGAATATGACCCATTTGGCTCCATCTCTTCCGGTGACGAAAAGGCCCAGAAGAAGTTCCGTTCCATCGCCTTAGACCGGAACCAGTGCTCCAGCATCCTGCAAATCAGAAACGATGTGCCGGCAGAGTTCGCTGGTGTGCAGTGGATCAACCTGGGCTTCTACTGCTACAGCCCATACGTTCCGTTCTACACCAACATCAAGGACACCCCAGCCAACTACAAACTGGCACCAAACGACTTCACGATGGATTCCGCTTACTGGATGAACAAGCTGCTGCCAGTCATCATCGAGCCTAAGTTCCACCAGTTTGTCACCGAAGTCAACGCCTTCAGAGACGACTGCCAGAGTTACGGTGTTGGCCGCTTAGACGCCATTGACGAACACGCAAAGACCTTATCCGGCGATGAATTGACCGAATACTTGACCAACGAAAGTATCCACACCGCTGATCACATCACCGAAAAGACTTTGCAATTGATCAACAGCCTGGTTAAACAGTCACTGAACTCATCCAAGTTCAACTTCGAATTAGGCGATAACATGTAATTTAAGTGCACAGATTGACAAAAAGAGGAGGACTGCATGCAGTCCTCCTCTTTTTTAATAACATCATTTGTCCTAAACGCGGTTATAGAAGTCCACCTTAATATCGTCGTCAGTCATGATCATCTTGGATAAACTACCGTTGGCCGGCCGTTTGGTGACATCGTACTTGCCCTGGCCGAAACGCTCGATCAGACTCAAGCAGGTGTTGCCGTGGCTGACCCACAGCACGTTGCTATTGTCCGGCAGGCCAGCATTCCTAATCAGTGCAATGCCCTTGTCCATCCGTTCCCAGTATTGCTGGTTGTTCTCGGCGTCATGGAAGGGGTCGGCGTCGTGCAGCCAGTCTTTGGCTTGACCGATCGAGTACTTCGTCACAATGTCATGGAAGTTCTTGAAGCCATGAGGCGCGCCCGCCAGGTACCATGCTTGGTCCATATTGGTACCCTCAAAGACCCCATAAAACTCTTCACGGAAGTATGGGGAAACGGCTGGTTGAGCAACAGAATCGGCTTGGTTTTCTGCCAGGATGGTTTGACAGGTTTCTACTGCCCGGCTCAGATCCGAACAAAAGGCAGCCGCAAAGTGAATGTTGGCGACTTTTTGCCCCGCCCGCTTGGCGTCCTCTTTGCCTTTAGCAGTCAGTGGCGAGTTGCTCCACCCTTGCAGCTTGTTGTAACGGTTATAGTAGGTTTGCCCGTGACGGATCAGATAAATGTTTATCGAAGTCATCATTTTGGCCTCCTTGATCAAGTTATCTTTATTTTACCGCTTTTCGCCCAACTTCCCGTATTAAACGGCTTAGATCAACGATTAAGTTTTAGCAACATTTTGGCGATCTAACAAACTGGCGATATGAGTGTGCTAGAATTATATACGTTCTAACTGAGATTAATCACATTGCGAGGACATTTCATGAAAAAAATCGGACAAATTGTGGATACCAGGATGGGCTTCTGCGCCTTACTGGTCATCCTTTTTTGGTTAAAGACTTTGTTCGCGTATTTCACTGACTTTCGTCTAGGCGTTACTGGTCTTTACCAATATGCAATCTTACTAATTAACCCGCTGGCCACGACTATGCTGGTATTTACGCTGGCATTCTATCTCAAGCGGTCACGGTTCTTCTATCCGGTCATCATGGCGCTGGATGTGTTGAACACCCTCCTGCTTTACTTAAACGTCATCTATTATCGTGAGTTCACCGATTTAATGACGATCGCTACGATGACGGGATATTCCAAAGTCGACCAGGGCTTGAGCGGCAGTTCTTTGGCCTTAACCAACATCCATGATATTTTCTACTGGGTCGACATTGTCATCATCCTGTTGTTGATGGTCTTTCGCCGGATCAAGTTCGACCCGCGGGCCATCAGCCACCGTTTGGCTTTTGCCTTCACTTCCTTGTCGGTCCTGTTTTTCGGCTTGAACCTGATGTTTGCTGAATTCAGCCGGCCACAGTTGCTCGGACGGACTTTCGATCGGTCATACATCGTCAAGTACTTGGGTTTGGACGCCTTCACCGGCTACGACCTGCTCAAGTCCCAACACATTGACAATATGCGCAAGAGTGCCACTAAGACCGAGTTGGACACCGTCAAGAAGTTCACCGACAGCCATTACGCGGCACCGAATCCGAAGATGTTTGGCATTGCCAAGGGGCGTAACGTCATCGTGATCCACCTGGAAAGCTTCCAGCAGTTCATCATCGACAAGAAGGTCAATGGTCAGGAAGTCACACCATTCCTGAACTCCCTGTACCACGGCAAGGACACTTACGCCTTTGACAACTTCTTCCACCAAGTCGGGCAAGGGAAAACCTCCGACGCCGAAAACATGCTGGAAACCAGTACTTACGGCCTACCCCAAGGATCACTCTTTGCCACTTTAGGCAGCGATAACACCTTCCAAGGGGCGCCAGCAATCTTGAATCAACGGGCCGGCTACACCAGTGCGGTCTTCCACGGTAACGTTGCCAGCTTCTGGAACCGGAACAATGTATACAAGAACTTGGGCTTCCAGTACTTCTTCGATGCCAGTTACTACGACACTTCTGGTGACAAGGCCACCGGTTATGGCTTGAAGGACAAACTGCTCTTCCACGACTCGATCAAGTACCTGCAGACTTTGCAGCAGCCGTTCTACGTTAAGTACATCACCGTCACCAACCACTTCCCGTACGAATTGGATGATGAGGACAAGGACCCTAACTTCCAGACTACCAACACGGGGAATTCCACGGTTGACAACTACTTCGTGACGGCCCACTACCTTGATCAGTCACTGCAGCAGTTCTTCGACTACCTGAACAAGACCGGGTTGGCTAACAAGTCGATCATCATGATTTACGGTGATCACTACGGTATTTCCAATTCTGAAAACGAACACTTAGCCCCTGTTCTGGGCAAGAGCGCGGACAAGTGGAACGACTTCGACAACGCACAGTTGCAACGGGTTCCACTGATGTTTGTCATCCCAGGATCCGGCGGCCACGGCGGTATCTATCACCAATACGGTGGTGAAATCGATGTGCTGCCAACCCTGCTCCACCTGCTGGGAATCAGTAGCAAGCGTTACATTCAGTTTGGGACCGACCTCTTCAGTCCACAGCACGATCAGGTCGTTGCTTTCCGGAACCATGATTTCGTCACGCCAAACTTCACCAGCATCAACGGGACGATCTATAACAATAAGACCGGTAAGGTGGCCAAGTTGACCAAGGCACAACGCAAGCAGTTGAAGAAGGACGCCAAATTGGTTGAAAAGGAACTCCGCTTGTCGGATTCGCTCAACCAGAAGAACCTCCTGCGTTTCTACACGCCAAAGGGCTTCAAACGCATCAACCCGAAACTCTTCAACTACTCGAACGGCTTGAAGAAGGCCAAGAAGATTGAAAAGGAGAAAGGGCGCAAATCAACGAGCATCTTCAGTGAGAATCACGATCAATCCACGGTCGACGACTTCTCGACGGATGCACCTGAATTGAACCACTCCTCAACTGATTCGAACCGGATCAAGATCACCAACCCTGATAGTGGTAACAAGTAAATTACAAAAGCGGCTTTGCTTGAGCGTCAATACTCAAACAAAGCCGCTATTTGTTTAGTCGCCTAAATGCATAGATGAACTATGGGTGGCCATCCGCTTGTGGGGGTACATCTTCTTGGCCAGACTGGCAATGGCAACCGGACCCTCGCCAAAGGCCGTCGAAATCAGGGGCTGCTTACCAGGATAAGTGACCCCGTCACCAATGGCGTAGACACCCGGCACACTGGTCGTCATCTCGGAGTCCACCTTGATCAAATGACGATCCGTTGCAAACTGAAGCTCCCACTCATCTAGGGCATCATGATTGGCAGTGAAGCCGTAGTTAACTAAGACCCGGTCCACCGTCAACTGGCGATTGCCATCCCCGTGCATGCGCTTCAAACCGAGGCTGACCTGGTCGCCTACTTGGCTGATATTTTTCGGCAGGTATGGCGTTACTAATGACACACTCGACGCTTCGAGCTGGTCAAACATCTTCGGCAAGGCCCGGAACTCGGCGCGCCGGTGAACCAGGTAGACCTGCTCCGCAACCGGTGCCAACATCAGTGCCATATCGACAGCCGAATCGCCGCCACCCAGTACGGCCACGGTCTTGCCGGCATAGTCTGCCTTATGGGTCACAAAGTAATTGAGCTGGTGGCCTTCCAGTTGATCGGCACCTGGCAATGCCAATTTCCGTGGGGAAAAGGCGCCGTTGCCCAAAGCGATGACAACTGCGCGAGCGAAACTGACGCCTTGAGCAGTCGTGACCTTAAACGTACCATCAGGACACTTCTGCACATTGGTGACTGGGGCATTCAGCAGATAGTTAACGTCCACCAATTGCAGCTGCTTTTGCAGACGCTGCACCAGCTCTTTCCCGGTGATGCCCGGAGCCGCCGCCACATCCCAGATCGCTTTTTCGGGATACAGGGCGCCAACTTGCCCGCCTAATTGCGGCAACGCTTCGATCAGTTGCGTCTTCAAATCATGCAAGCCGGCATAAAAGGCCGCAAACATACCTGCCGGGCCGCCACCAATAATGTCAACGTCATAGACTTTCTTTTGCATGAATACAATCCTTTCTTTATCACATATCGCATTTATTGTATCATTATGTTCGCAAGGACCTGAATATTTAGTTTGCTTTTCACCCTTGTATCCGCTATCATTGTAAATGTAAACGGTTTTACTTACTGACAATATGGAGGTTATTTCTTATGGCTAAAAGAAAAATGATTTTGGACCTGGATACCGGTGTTGATGACGCTTTAGCAATTGCCTACGCCGTTGCCGATCCAGATGTTGATTTAATCGGGATCGTTTCTTCATACGGTAACAACCGGATGAAGACCTGTGCCCAAAACAGTTTGAAGCTGTTGGAACTGCTGGGTGCTACTGACGTTCCGGTTTTTGAAGGTGAAGCTCACTCTTGCACCACTGACCACTTTGACCCTGAACAAGTTTCGCTGGACATTCACGGTCAAAACGGGATTGGTGAAGTTCAATTACCTGACCCAAAGCGCAGTGTTGAAAAGGAATCCGGTGTGGACTTCTTCATCGACGCTGCCCACAAGTACGGCAAGGACTTGATTATTGTTCCTACTGGCCCGATGACCAACCTGGCTGCGGCTATTAAGAAAGACCCATCCATTACCAAGCTGATCGGCAACGTTACCTTCATGGGCGGTGCATTGACTGTTGAAGGCAATGTTTCCGAAGCTGCTGAAGCTAACATTCACCAAGACCCTAAGGCTGCCGATGAAGTTCTGGAAAGCGACCTGCCATTAACGATGGTTGGCCTGGACGTTACCCTGCGGACCCTCTTGACCAAGAAGGAAACCAAGAAGTGGCGTGACTTAGGCACCAAGGCCGGCAAGGCTTACGCCGACATTACCGACTACTACATTGATGCTTACTACAACATGGACATCGACAAGAAGGGCTGTGCTATCCACGACCCACTGTCAGTTGGTGTTGCTATCAACCCAAGCTTCGTTTCTACCATCAGCCTGTACATGAAGTGTGTCACTGACGGTCCTGAAGCTGGTCGGACGGTTGGTAACAACGCTCGTCTGCACGATCCAAACCCGAATGTTAAGGTTGCTGTTAACGTCGACAAGGACCTTTACCTGAAGGTCTTCATGGATCAACTGACTGGTCTGTTCAAGCAACACTAATCATTAACCAACATGATGATCAAGAGTCTCGCATGCGCGGGGCTCTTTTTTTACACACAACGTGGCTTGAAAACTACAAACTGTGCACGGTTATTGTGAAAAAAGGCAGCTAATTTCATTAATACCACAATCCGTGTTGTTAGACAGCCACCTTGGCCCCACTTTTTAACCACAAGACTTAGTAGTTTTCCACAGTTCTTCCACAAGATATGGTGGATAACTTTTAATCATCCGCGACAAAGCCCGTGACACCGGCTTTTATTTGTCCACAGTCAGTTGTGCACAATTTCTCCACAAGGTGTGGATAATTCTCGTGAGCTTGCCACAATGGTCAATCGCGTGTACTATGAATGTATCAATCATCTTTGTCTGAGGTGCCATCTGGCTGAGATAATACCCATTGAACCTGATCTGGTTAATACCAGCGAAGGGAGATACAAGTTTTAGTGGATATCAAATGACCCGCACCCTTGTCAGACACTGGCTAAGGGTGCTTTTTTGACATTGTGGTTGAAATACGCATTTAGGAGGATGCAACTATGCAATCCAAACGCGGTTTTCACCTGCGAGACATTATTTTTCTAGCTCTGATCGGAATTCTGTTCGGCGTTATCTACTACGGCGGTGACTTCATCTACAACGCCCTGACTGTCGCGTTAACGCCCCTCGGTTACGGACCCATGGCCAACGACCTCACAATGGGCCTATGGTGCATGGCGGGGCCATTGGCTGGCTTCCTGCTCAAACGTCCAGGAGCAGCCTTCATCGGCGAATTTCTGGGTGCCAGTGGCGAAATGTTCCTGGGTGGCCAATGGGGTGCCGCCAACCTGATTTCCGGTTTTGTCCAAGGGATTGCCACCGAATTAGGTTTCACCTTCACTGCTTACCGGATCTACAACAAATTTACGGTCGTCGTCGAAACGCTCACCACGACCCTCGTCACTTTCGGTTGGGACTGGTTCCGTAACGGCTATGACCACTTCAAGCCATCGACAATCATCATCCTGTTGATCGTCCGTCTGCTGTCCGTCTTCCTGTTCAGCGGCGTGCTCGTCAAACTGATCAGCAACCTCGTCAACCGGACCCATTTAATCAAGAATTAACATGAACGCTATCGAAATCCATCAACTGACATTTGCATATCAAAAAAAGCAGCCGGTCCTTTCGATCGACCAGCTCACGATCCAACTGCATCGGTTCACGATTTTGCACGGCCCCTCAGGAAGCGGCAAGTCGACCCTGTTGAAGATCATTGCCAACTTTCTCCCGCGCCATGGGGGCCAGTTAAGCGGGCAACTGCGAATGCCCAAATCACAGCGCGTCGCAATGATGTTTCAAGACCCTGGGATGCAGTTTGCTTTGGACACGCCTCGGCACGAAATTGAATTTGCGCTGGAAAACCTGCAAGTCACCAGCACGGACATTGCCCCACGAGTCGACGCTGCTTTAACCCAGGTTGGGATCAGCGACTTGGCCGACCGCCGCTTTGCCACTTTATCGGGTGGTGAGCAGCAGCGGGCCGCCTTGGCCGTAATCATTGCAATGGATGCCGACATTTTGCTGCTGGACGAACCCTTCGCCAGTCTGGACAGCCATAACCGGCAGCTTTTGATTGCTTCGCTGGTCCAACTGCAGCAGGCCGGCAAGACCATCATCATTGCCGACCACGACCTGAGCGGCTACCGTGGCCTTAATGCCGACATTGTGAGTTTCAAGGATAAAGTTGTTCGCTTAAGCCATGATCAAGCCCAGTTCTTGCTGGATCAGGCGCCGGCACAGTCAATTGTCACCGACCTGCTCGACACGCATGAGAGCCCAGCGGTATCACTACACCATTTCCGTTTGAAGCGGGCTGACCAACTGTTGATCGACCAACCCGAGCTGGAATTCATGCGCAACCGTGTCACATTGATCACCGGTGAATCCGGCAGCGGCAAGTCATCACTACTGTTGTCGTTGGCGGGCCTGCTTGATTATGAAGGCTCGGTGACCCTCTTCAAATGGCCACTGAATTCGTTTAAGCCCCGCGAGTTAGGTCGTAAAGTCGGTCTGACCTTCCAGCGGGCCAGCGACCAGTTCCTGAATGTCACCGTTGCCGAGGAACTGGCGCTCAGCCGGCGTCAGGGCAAGCAAACTTACTTCAATAACGACCGGCTCAACAAGTGGTTAAAGCGGCTAGGCCTTTCTAAGATGGATGACCGGGTGGTGTACTCACTTTCCGGCGGCCAACAGAAAAAGCTGCAGGTCCTATTGATGTTGATGATGGGGCAACCTTTACTGCTAATGGATGAGCCCTTCAGTGGCTTGGATGCCCAATCAGCGGCCGACATTGCGGCCCTCATCCGCGCTTGCCAGGAGCACAGCGGCATCACTGTGATCATGGTTAGCCACCAGTTCACCAACCTGTCCTCGCTGGTCGATTACCAACTGGCCCTGGCCAACCACCAACTGACTTATCAAGGGAGGAAGCAATCATGAATCCCAGTTGGCAATTATTCTTAGTTTTAATTATTTCCCTGGAAATATCTTTCACCCACCGTTTAATCGCCAACCTGGTCCTGATCGTCATTGCGGCCATCATCCTCATCCTGCAGCGGCTGCATTGGCGGACCTACCTGCGGCTCCTATTTCTACCGGCCATCCCGGCAGCTGCCTTGGCCGTCACGATTGGCTGCTTCAGTCCCGGCCATGACTGGTGGTTCGCGGCGGTCTTAGCCAGTCGGGTGTACGCCTACGTCTTCCTCGGTGCCACCGTCACGGTTACTACGACCCCGCTCAAGCTGGCCCGGTCGTTGGAACAAAATGCCCACCTGAGCGCCAAGTATGCTTATGGCGTGTTGGCAGCGGTCAACCTGACTCCCCGAACCATCAGTGCGATCAAAACCATCCGTGCCAGTGCCCGCATGCGCGGCATCGAATTGCATTTCTACTCGCCGACTTTGTACTTCAAGGCTATCCTGCAGGCCCTGCGCTGGTCGGATCAACTAGTGTTAGCAATGGAATCGCATGGCTTCGTTGAAAATCAAAGCCGGACGGTCGCCGAGCCCATCCTAGTATCGGTTAGTGACTGGCTGATTGTGGTGGGCGCGATCATCTGCTTGCAGGTCATCCTCATCGCTTTTCCATAAGGGTTCAGTTATACTGTCATTAAAGGAGTGATTTGATGATTTTACCTTCATCGACTAGCGAAAAGATTTTATGTTGCTTGTCTTACCTGAGCATTCTCTTCTTGCCCGTCGTTTTCCCCTTGATTGTCTGGATCGTGGCAATGAACCATGGTGATGCAGTCACCTACCATGCCAAACGCGCTTTCTGGAGCCAGATTTTTCCTGCCCTCTACATCCTAGTAGCGTTGATCATCTACTTTATTGCCGGAGCCACCGGAATGTCGGCCATCCGCAATGCTGGCGGCTGGCTCTTCGGTATCCTCCTGGTCTTAGCCCTGTTGATCTCATTGCTGTTATACATCTACAACCTGGCAATGGCCGTCCGTGTCCTATTAGACCGTTAATTTTAAAAATAAATGACCGGTGACGAACCGCGCCGCTTTGGCTGACGATTTGTCCCGGTCTTTTTTTTCTTTATTTGACGTATTGATTCAAGAACTTTTCCAAGTGTTGACGGTAAGCACGGGGTGCATGCTGATAAGAACTGGCATGGCTGGCACCATTGACTACCCATAACTGCCGTGGGCCCTTAGTGGCAGCGTAGTTTTCGTAGACCATTTTCGTGGGCACAAAGTTGTCAGCGGAACCGTGAATGAAAAGCATTGGCAAGTGGTTATGGTGCAAGGCGTTGACTGAACTGGCCTCGCTGGTATAAAAGCCGTTGGCCACCCGGTTAACGAGACTGAGTGACGTTTCGGCAGGCACACGGACAATGGTCGGCAGGTGGTACATATGGTGCGCCTCGTGATCCAATTCGGCAGCAAGACTGGTGTAGCCACAATCTTCAACCAACGCCTTCACCTGGGACGGCAATTTCAAGCCGCTCGTCATCATCGTCGTGGCACCACCCATGCTGACACCGAAGATCACGACCTGGCTGTTTTGCCCATTATGAGCGATCAGTTTGTTCGTCCACTTGCGGACATCATAACGTTCCGGCCAGCCGTAGCCGATGTATTTACCCTGACTCTGTCCCTGGGCGCGGGCATCCGGCATCAGCACGTTGTAGCCCATGGAGTGGAAGAGACTGGCGTAGGCGGCCATCGTTGACTTATTACCCATGAAACCGTGCAGGATGACCACATTCTTATTGCTGGCGGAACTAGCGGGCAGGTAATCGGCCACCAGGCGGTAATTACCACTGGCCGACTGCATCGTCCATTCCTGCTTGTGCGCGTGCACGAACCACTTCTTCTGCTGGTATAGCGGGTCGCTGCGCTTCAAGGTCAGGTGGGTGTTCTTCACGAAGGATTTATGCGACGGCACCATGCCCACATGAAAGAAATACAAGCCCATGCCAATCCAAATGACCAGTAACAGGCCGACAATGCCGCTGACCCAACGTAACCAGCGGTGTTTACGCGTTTTCTGCATCTACCGTCACTCCCTGTAAATTGATAATAGTTATCACTTTAACACAAATTAGGCCACACAGCGTGGAAATCCTGAGATTAGCTTCTGTCTCAGACCCGAACAATGTTAAAATAATAAAGTATGAAGGGGGTATATCTATGTTTCCAGAACGTTTACGTGCCTTGCGTCGGGGGCAAAAAATCACATTAAAGCAGCTGGCCACCGAGTTGAATAAAAATCTCGGTCCCAACGAGAAGCCGAATACCGCTTCGCAAATTGGTAATTGGGAGCGCGGCATCCGCACGCCTTCCTATATCGAAGCCCGCAAGCTGGCAGAATTTTTCGATGTTAGTCTGGACTATTTGACCGGCAAGACAGACCGTGACGATTACGATCTCGCCAAACTCTTTTTCTCCAGCAAGAGTTTGTCATTCAACCACACCGAGTTATCCAGCGAAGATCGCTACGAAATTTTCCAGCTGATTGATGGTTACCTGACCGGCAGAAACCACCGTAAGGACACCGACAAGTTCTACGGTCAGCAAGAACACCTGAATCTGAAGTTCTAAGCACCATGAAATCTTCACAACTTAAAAAACTAAAGAAGCGTTTCAAGAAGAACCACACGCAAACGCATGCTACCCCTTATATTCAACAGTTAGAGCACTATCGCGACGAGTACGATCCTTTTCCCAGTATCAAGTACTTGATCAACAATGCTCTGGAAAATGACCGCCTGATTAAACGCGGCCTCTTACCACAACCCCTGCCCCTCATGCAGCTGCCGGATGACATCCAGGATACTATCTTCAAATGGGTCAACCAGCACTATGCGGCACAGGATCCCAAGGGTGACGCCCTCTGGAACCGTCTGTCCGCGGGCCTACCCAAACTAGACCACCTGCTGCGCAACTTCCGGGACTACTTGGAAGATGAATACGGAATGTGGTCCTACGTGAACACCGCCTTTGTGCATGCCTTAAGCGACTATCTGAAGGGAGCTCCCGTTCTGGAAGTCATGGCGGGCAATGGTTACCTGTCCAAAGGCCTGCATGATGTGCGGCCGCAGCAGACCATCTATACGACCGATAACAAGGATTGGGTTAAGGAAAACGAAACCGGCAAGCATCCGGTGACCACCATTGAGAAGCTGTCCGCAATCGATGCCGTTGACAAGTATGGGCGGCAGGTCGAATACGTCTTGATGTCCTGGGCACCTGACAAGGGTGAAAGCGACTTGGCTTTGTTGCAACACTTGCGGGATCACTTCCCCCAGCTGAAACTATTGGTGATCGGCGAAAAGAATGGCGCCACCAATTCCAAAGCCTTCTGGCAAACAGCGAAATTGTCACAGCCGGACGATTTAAAAGCCGTCAACCAAAAGCTGCATTCCTTTGACTTGATTGACGAACAGATTTACTTAGCTAAATAGCTTAAGAACAACAAAAGAGCCGTTACCAAATTGATGGTAACGGCTCTTTCTGTGTATTGATACTATCTCAGGCCTAAAAGGATGTCCACTTCCTGATAGACCAGGCACCCTGCAATCCGGCAGGTTAACGTGCCCCACTCGAAAAATCATATCCGCTCGCGCGGGGTAGCCAATCTATGGGTCGGCTACCTGACCTCTCGACTCATCGCAACTTTTACCCTAACATCAGTCGGTCAAAAGTGCAAGCCAGGCCCGTTATTTCTTTTCTGCGGCGCGGTTTTCACTCAACTGTGCCAACTGATCAGCCACCCAGGCCTGAAACTGTTTGACTGTTGCTGAACTACCCGCTTGGCTAGCATCAGGGGCTAATTCATCGATACGCAGGTTTGACTTGTTCAACTGGTCGCCTTCAGCCACCATGTAGAGCTTCACCACGTATTCTTCGTCCTTGTTCAACAGCTTACCGTTCAGCCGTTGGGCATCCGCCATGGGCACGTTGATCAAGTTATTTTCCAGGCGAACACTTAATGGATCACCGTTGGGTACTTTAACTTGCCATTCGTAGTTAGCGAGGTAGCCACTGTCACAAGCATCCTGCATGAATTGCAGACCTGCTTTGACAGTTGATGCTTGTTGCACCTTGGCCGCCGTCGTAGTCACTTGTTCATGCCGTGCGTTAGGCAACTGTTCTAAATAATCAGCAACCGTTAATTTCATTTCTTAGAGTCCTTCTTTGCCTTTGATTTTTTAACTGTTTGATGCGTCTGTTCATACACTGCCCGATTATGGAGTGTCCGCTGCCGCATACCAAGACCGATCCCATAAACGGCAACCAAGACACCGGCGAGTGCGCCCATCTGCATGAGAATGCCGCCCAACGAGGTCCGGTGATGGATCTGCAGAACGCCACCCAAATCGATGATCAAGTAGTAAAGCATGATCAGGATCGTGGCGTAGTTAGAGAAACGGGCATCCCAAGCCGCTAAGAGGATGACAATCACCGCTAAGAAGATGATCAAAGCTACCCGTCCCCAAACAGCGGTCGAACCGAGTGAATAGCCATATTGATTGAACATGTAGAATTCAACCCCGATCGCAAGCAACATTGATACGATGGTAATCGCAATGATTTTTGTTACGTTTTTTTGTCGTGATTCCATAAAATTTCTCCTTTAGATATCCCTTTTATTTTACTAGGAAGTGAATAAAAGCTCAATTCACGATATTCATGGTAAAATATATGTTATCTAGTAATCATTGAAAGGAGGGTCCACTTTGACCGAAACACGCTATCAAAATATTTTAGTACCAGTGGATGGTACCAGGGCCACTCCCGGGGTTGTCGACAAGGCAATTCAGCTGGCAATCGTTAACCACGCTCATTTGGACATCCTCAACGTTGCCCAAATCAACCAGATCACGGAAGGTTACGCGACCTTAAGCGATTTATCGGAAGGCAAAACATACGAAATCGTGACCATCGTGGCACAGCGGCTCAAAGACATCAAGACCCGGGCACTAAAAGCCGGTGTCAAGTCCGCCAGCATCCACGTTCGTTTTGGCAATCCAAAGACCGTCATTGCCCGCGACTTTATCCGTGACCACCACAACGACTTGATCGTGATGGGCAGTTCCAGTCTCAACCGCTTCGAACGCGCCTTAATCGGTTCGGTGACCGCCTATGTCATCCGGTTGGCACCGTGTGACGTCATCGTCGTTAAACAAAAGTAAACGATCGGTTTCAATAACAAAAATAGAGCATGGCAATTGCCATGCTCTATTTTTTATCAACGATTATTGAAATTACTTCAGGTTCAAAGTCTTCTTAACCAGGTCCTGAACTTCTTCAACCGTGTCTAGCTTCAAAGCCTTTTCAACCAAGTCAGCACATTGCTTGGTGTCTAAGTCCTTCATCATGTTCCGGGTCCGCAGGATAGAAGATGCAGACATGGAGTATTCATCCAGACCCATACCCATCAGCAGTGGCAGAGCCAGTTCGTCGCCGGCCATTTCACCACACATAGCAGCCTTGGTGTTGTGACGGTGAGCAGCGTAGATAACGTGCTTGATCAGACCTAAGAAGGCTGGGTTCAGTGGCTGGTAGAGGTAGGAAACAGAATCGTTACCACGGTCAGCAGCGAAGTTGTATTGGATCAGGTCGTTGGTACCAATGGAGAAGAAGTCGACTTCTTCAGCCATCTTGTCGGCATTGATTGCGGCCAATGGAACTTCGATCATCATCCCGATCTTGACGTTCTTGCCAATGCCAGGGTGATCCTTCTGCAGCTCTTCAACACATTCGTTGTAAACCTTCTTGGCAGCCCGTAATTCAGCCAGCGTACCAATCATTGGGAACATGATGGAAATTGGGCCGAATTCAGAAGCACGAAGCAGTGCCCGCAGTTGTGGCTTGAAGATCTTTTCTGGGTCGTGCAGACTGATCCGGATAGCACGGTAGCCCAAGAATGGGTTCATTTCCTTCGGCAGCGGCATGTAGGTTAATGGCTTATCACCACCGATGTCCAGCGTCCGAACAACAACTGGCTTGCCCTTCATGCCAACAACGGCCTTCTTGTAGGCTTCGAACTGTTCATCTTCAGTTGGGAGGTGGTCACTGCCCATGTACAGGAATTCTGACCGGAAGAGACCTACGCCATCGGCACCCTGCTTAACGGCGTCGGCAACGTCATCTGGCGTACCAATGTTAGCAGCAATTTCAAAGTGCTTGCCGTCCTTGGAAACTGAAGGAGCGTCAACCAATTGTGCCCATTCAGCACGTTCCTTTTCGAAGTCAGCAGCCTTTTGCTTGTATTCGTTAACTTGATCTTCGCTTGGGTCAACGATGATGTCACCGTGCAGGCCATCAGCGATGATGGTTTGGTCCATCTTAGCCTGCTTGGTGATGTCTTCAGCACCAACAACGGCTGGAATCCGCAGCGTCCGTGACATGATGGCAGCGTGACTGGTCCGGCCACCTAAGTCCGTAACAATCCCCTTAACGAACTTAGCGTCCATCTGTGAAGTATCGGATGGCGTAATTTCATGAGCAACGATGACCACTGGCTTGTCGATCCCAGCGATGTTTGGCAAGGTCTTGCCCATCAAGTGGCTCATGGCCCGCTTAGCAACGTCCTTAACGTCGGCTGCACGTTCTTGCATGTACTTGTTGTCCTTCATGGCAGCCAGCATGTCAGCGAAGTTGGTCGTTACTTCATCAACGGCAGCTTCGGCAGTAGCGTGGTCGTTGGCAATCTTGTCCTTGATCTGGCCCAGCATTTCAGGGTCTGACAGGATGGTCATGTGAGCGTCGAACACTTCCAGTTCGTCGTCACCCAGACGGCCCTTAGCGTTTTCCTTGATCTGCTTCAATTCAGCAATTGAATCATCAAAGGCTTTCTTGACCCGAGCGTATTCTGCGTCCGTATCCGTTGACTTCTTGTTCTTGTCGTAAGAGAGGTCTGGATCAACCAGCAAATATGCTGGCGCAATTCCGATCCCATCACTTGCGGCGATTCCTTTAACGTCTTTTGACATGTTATGTCCTCCTTATGCTTTTCACTACATTATTATGCTACTTGTGACCGCTATCATGATCAAGTAAAAACTTTTACAAAATTTGCGGATCACGTGCTTTTTTTGCCGCGGCAACGTTTTGCGGCTTGAAATAAACGCGTTTGGCATTACCGGCCATGACCGCCGATAATTCCTGCTCATTAAACAAATCCGTGTGCTCCAGCCAGGTCGCCAGTTGATGATAGGAATTAAAGGTGGCCGACCATGGTGCATCCGTCCCCCAAATCAACCGCTGTGCTCCCAGAATCTGTTTGGCACAGGCAACGGTCTTTTGACAACGCGGGTATGGAAAATCATCCCGGCCTTCACCATCAATATCCTGGATGGCCGACAAGTCCACATAGACATTCTTTAGCGGCGCAAACTGCGTCAACGCGTTCGTTAAGCGGTCCAGATGGTCGGCATTAGGGAATGAGAGGTGGCAGACAACAAAGTCCATTTGCGGGTAACGCCGGGCCAAATTGGCGATGGCTTCTGGCTGATAGCTGACTTGATCTGGCGCACCATAGTCAACCGTCACCACAAAGCCTGGATAATCGGCCAGATAGTGGAAGATTCTCCCCACATGGTTGTCTAAATCCAAGCGGAATGGCCGGTGGAATCCCATTAAGCCCCCACCTTGGCTGATTTCAAATTTGATGGCCCGAAAACCGAGCGTCTCCACGTGGCGTTTGACGATCTTCATGGCAAATTCGTCGTAGGGATCGACGGCAAAGGCCCCGATGAAGCGGTCCGGGTATCGTTTAACGACAGTGTAGGTGTAGTAATTTTGGTAGCCGTTCAACGTTCCTTGCAGTAAGACCGCTTTGTCGATCCCCTCTTCTTTCATGACCGGCAGGTATTTTTCGACCAGGAAGTTATCGTCACCCCAGCCATCAGGGATCAATTTGATTACCTCACCGTCGTCCCAGATTGCCCGGCCATGACCAATCGGTGTCAACCGTCCTTGGCCTTTGGCACCGGCCAGCGACCGAACTAAATGCAAGTGTCCATCAATTTTCTCCATCATTTTGACCTCGCTTAAAGTAACAGTTTGCAAAAAGGACCATGACAAAACCGCCATGGCCCAGTAATCAACACACTATCAGCAGCGTGTTTTCAATCAATTAAAGTGATTTGAATAACTTAACGACATTTTCAGGGGTAAAGCCGTACTTCTTAACCACTTCAGGGCCCTTACCAGAGGCACCAAAGCGGTCAACTCCCATTACCTTGCCGTTCAAGCCAACGTACTGGTACCAGCTCATGGAAGCACCCATTTCAATGGCAACCCGCTTCGTGATGTTCTTTGGCAGAACAGATTCACGGTAGCTTTCTGGCTGTTCGTTGAAGATGTCCATTGATGGCATAGAAACTACCCGGACATCGATGCCGTCAGCGGCTAACTGTTGTTGAGCAGTCAGGGCCAGTGAAACTTCGGAACCGGCAGCAATCAGGATGCCATCCGGTGTTTCCTTCTTGGCATCCGAAACGACGTAGGCACCCTTGTCTACGGGAGCATTTTCCGTTTCCTTCAAAACTGGCAGCTTCTGCCGGGTCAAGACCAGCATGGTTGGCCGGTCGGTCGTTTTACCGATGACCTTCCAGGCACTAACCGCTTCGTTGGCGTCGGCTGGACGAATAACGTTTAAGTTCGGCATTGCCCGGAAGCTGGTCAGTTGTTCAACTGGTTCGTGCGTTGGGCCATCTTCACCAACCGCGATGGAATCGTGGGTGCCGATGAAGATTGATGGCACGTGCATCAAAGCGGCCAGCCGAACCGCAGCCCGCAGGTAGTCGGTAAAGACGAAGAAGGTGGAGCAGTAAGCCCTATCGCCACCGTGCAGGTTCATCCCGTTAGTAGCGGCTGCCATGCCGAATTCACGCACACCGAAGAAAACGTTGCGGCCAGCAGAGTTATCCTTCGTAAAGTTGCCGTCGTCCTTCAAGTAAGTCTTGTTGGATGAGAACAAGTCGGCAGCACCGCCCCAGAATTCAGGGTTCTTCTTGGCAACTTCGCCCATCACTTCAGCACTTGCCACCCGGGTAGCGATCATGTCGCCTGGCTTGTAAGAAGTCGTCAGGCCGTCGACATCCAGATCCTTGCGCGTCAACTGTTTAGCTTCTGCTGGGAAGTTGTGAGCGTAGTCTTCAAACATCTGTGACCATGCTTCATAAGCTGGCCGCTTGTCGGCAACGGCATCGTCGAAGAAGCCTTGAATGTCATCAGTGAATTCGAATGGGACAAGGTCCCAATTGTAGAAGTCACGCATCTTTTGGAGGTTTTCTTCGCCTAAAGGAGCCCCGTGCACGGCGTTGGTACCCTGTTGTGGCGTGCCATAACCGATCGTGGTTTTAACTTCAATCATTGATGGCTTGTCGGTCTTCTGCGCCTTGCGGATAGCAGCGACAATAGCGTCAACGTCCGTGTTACCATCACTCACAAACTGGTAGTCCCAGCCAGCAGCCAGTACCCGTTCCTTAACGCTTTCGTTTGTGGACAGGTCCAGTGGGCCATCCAAAGAGACGTCGTTGGAGTCATACAGGACGATCAGTTTGGAAAGGCCCTTGTCGCCGGCCAAGTTAATTGCTTCTTCACTCAAGCCTTCCATGAGGTCACCGTCACCGATAATGCTGTAGGTGTAGTGGTCAATGACGTCATAACCAGGCTTGTTGTACATTGCTGCCAGGTGCTTTTCGGCCATTGCCATCCCAACGGACATTGCAATCCCTTGTGATAGTGGACCAGTAGTGGCGTCAATTCCTGCCGTGTGGCCATATTCAGGGTGACCAGGCGTCTTGGAATCAAGCTGACGGAAACGCTTTGTATCATCCAAAGTCAGGCCGAAACCGTTGAAGTATAACAAACTGTATAACAATGCGGAACCATGTCCAGCAGAGAGCACAAAGCGGTCGCGGTTCAGCCATGTTGGATCCTCGGGATTGAAGTTCATTACCTTTTCCCACAGGCCGTAAGCTATTGGCGCAGCGTCAATTGAAACGCCGGGGTGACCACTGTTAGCCTTTTCGATCATGTCGGCGCTCAAGAAGCGCAATGCATCAACAGCTTGCATTTCTGTCTTATCCATAAATAAACCTCCTAAAAGGGAAATAGCTACACGGCACCAATAAACTCCGGTCTACCATGTAGCTATCTTCAGTCAATAACCAAAATGTCAGTTTATTGGCGCAAATGACAAATATCCATTTTAACCAATATTAATAATAACATACAGTACGCTACATTATTGCTAAATTGTGTTCGTTGCAAATCACATTTAATGGTTCAGTTCAATTAATGCAGCTTACTTGTTGTCGGTAGCCTTTGGTGACTTCATAAACATGCTGACCAGGATAACGATCACAGTGAAGGCGATAATTCCGGTCGTTAATGCAATGGCACCAGTTTCGCCTAACTTACCTAGTAAAATACCAGGAATCAGGTAGTCAGTATCTGCGAACGTTGAAGCAGCCATTTTTAGGTCACCTAAAACAGGCAGGACGAACAGTGGCAAGAAACTGATAATGATACTGTTAACCGTCGCACCGATGATCGCACCGCGACGACCACCCATGGAGTTACCGTAAATAGCAGCAGCGGCACCACAGAAGAAGTGACCAACAACCCCAGGAATGATAACGGTCGTGTGCATAGCAACCATGATGAACATGCAGATCGTACCAACTAAGAAGCTGACGATGAAGCCTAACAGAACGGCATTTGGTGCGTAAGGGAAGATAATAGGAACATCCAGGGCCGGCTTGGCGTTTGGCACAATTTTTTGAGCGATACCTTGGAATGCAGGAATGATTTCAGCCAAAATCATCCGTACACCTTGCAGAACAACGGCAAATCCAGCGGCGAAAGTACCAGCTTGTACAATCGCGTAAACGATGTAGTTCGTACCCTTACTCAAGTTTTGCTCAACGAAGTGCGGACCACAGATGATAGCTAAGATAATGTAAACGATAGCCATAACAATACTGATTGAAACGGTTGAGTCACGCATGAAGCCAAGTGACTTAGGGAAGTTGATGTCTTCGGTACTGTGTTTCTTGTCACCGAACCACTTACCACAGAGACCGGCAATGGCGTACCCAATGTCACCGGTGTGCCCCATGGCAACCGCGTCACCCTTCGTAATCTTACGCATGAATGGTTGACAAAGTGCAGGGGTTACAGTGAATAAAGTACCTTCAAACAGGCCGCCTAATAAGATGGACTTCCAGCCGGCCCCCATTCCGGCAGAAACCATAATTACGGCTGACAGGCAGGCAACGTATAACATAGCTTGACCAGTCAGGTAGATGTACTTGAATTTAGTGAAACGTGCCAGTAATACGTTGACAATCATCCCAACTAGCATGATCAAAGAAGCGGTGGAACCATACTTCACTAAGGCAATGGCAACTACGGCTTCGTTACTTGGCACAACCCCTTGAACACCTAAAGCAAACTTGAACATCTTTGCAAATGGCGTCAAAGCGTTACTCAAAATCGTTGAACCACCGGTCAGAATCAGGAAACCGGCGAAGGTCTTAATGGACCCTTGAATAACGTTGGTTGCTGGCTTCTTTTGCAGCAGCAAACCAATCAGAGCAATTAAACCAACCAGCAAGGCTGGTGTGGTGGCAACGCTCCGGAAAATATTAAGAACTGCATCCATAATTTAAATCCCCCAATTATCAATTCGGCAGTAAGCGTAATCAGGCAGTGATATAAATCAATCTACTTACTGCCATAACACGAATTAGTCGTGTGCAATACCTTCCTTATCTAAGATGGCATTGACTTTTTCCTTTAATTCGTTAGCGTCAACTAAACTCTTCAAAATGATCACCTTGTCTTCAGGCAGACCCGCAGCAGCGGTTTCCAAGGTTGGATCCAAGAAGAAGTAGTCGGCGTCGGCAGCAGTTGCACTACCAACATCGGAGTGGGTAACTTCGATGTTTTCCTTAACGTTTTCTTGGTTCAATAAATTCTGAATGTTCATTTGAACCATAAAACTACTACCTAAACCACTTTGACATAAAGCTTCAAACTTCATTTGAAAAACCTCCTTTATCCCTTCAATACATCAAGAATCTCGTCTGTCGACGTTGCAGCAAGTAACTTCTTTGTGCGATCAGAATCCATTAAAACTTGTGAAAGTTGCTGAATCACACCCAAGTGACTGTTGCTGTCGGTAGCCGCCAAAACAAACCAAAGTTTCACTGGGTGGTCCTTAGTAACCAGGTTTACTTCGGAATTGGTCTTTAACAGCGACAAACCAACGCGCTTAACGCTGGCACGCGGCCGTGAGTGTGCTAGTGCAATTTCTGGGCCAATGTTGATATATGGTCCTTGCTTTTCAACCACGTCGATCATGGCTTGCACGTAATCATCACCCACCGTACCGTTGTCAACTAACGGTTGCGCGGCAGTCTTGATGGCTGTTTGCCAATCCAAATCATTACCGTCTTGGACCTGCACCGTCTTTTTGGTTAGCAGATCAAGTGCCAAGAAATCACCTCATTTCTTTCTCTCTATGGTCCCTATAGTAAATATTTGTTAGTCTGCTCACAAGTGCAATGTTATCACTTGAAAAAGTGCAAAAAGTAGACTACCTTATTTAGAAAGGAGGCCCCAAAATGCCCGGCATTACTGTGAAACATGGTCAACGACTATTGAAAGTTTTATCCCAGCAGCAATCCACGACCCCACTTTCTGTACTAGAGAGTCGGTTAGGGTTGTCACGTCGAAGTATCTTTTACACCATCAAGCAAGTTAATAACCAGCTCAGTGCGTACGGCTTAGATGAAATTGAGAACATCCGCGGTGCTGGCTATCAACTGCCTTCTTCGGCAGCGCATAGCTTGCATCAACTGGATGGCAGCGATCAACTAGCTCATGACTATATCGAATTATTTGACAACCACTTCTTCTTTCAAGCACTCAGCCAGTCTGATCGTCGCTTGTTAACTATGTTCGCTCTAGTGTCACGATCGACAACTTCTCTCAATCAACTCAGTCGTTACTTCTCTGTCAGCAAAACTACCGTCATCAAAGATTTAGCCGCCCTGAAGTCACAATGGCCAGCAGGTGTCACTGTCGTAAATAGCAATGAAGGTAAGTCACTCCAAGGTAATGAAGACGGTCAGCGTCGCCTGATTTTCACTAATTTCAAACGGATCTTAACCCTCTGTGGAAGTGTAGTTGACCTGACACCCAATAATCATTACGTGTCGCAACTCCATCTATTAGAGCGAATTACTGGCAACTCATTCACTGAAGACGCCATCAATACCTTGGCTAACTTCATTAAATGGGAAATTGAGCGGTTACGCACGGACCCAAATTGCACTCTTGACCCAACGACGTCTAACAACTATTCGCTTATCATGACCTGGGCAACGAGTTTTTTAGGCGATTTAGGCATCGGCAACACCGGTGAAGCCCGTTTTCTAGCTGAAATTGTTAATACCCAAGCTTTTCAGCATGTTAATCGGAAGAATCCGTTAATCAATCAACTACGGCCCGTGATACAACAAATGATTCGCCGCTTCGATGAAATTGCCGGGGTTAATTTAGCCGCAGTAGCCGGTCAGCTCGTCGATAACCTCACCATTCACCTGGTTTCAACTTACTATCGTGCACGTTACCGAATCGACTACCATAACCCGTTACTTACTCAAATTAAAAACGATTACCGCGAGACCTTTGAGCTGACTAAGGCGTCGGTTGCACCGTTTGAACAATTTACCAATTCTAAGCTGTCAGACGACGAAATTGCATTAATTACCGTCTACTTCAGCGGTGCACTCCACGCAGTCAACCTGAACACCCAAAAGCATGATGGGGTTCTCGTAGTTTGTTCGAGTGGAATCGGGACCTCACAGCTATTAATCGCCCAATTACGTAATCACTACCCGACCGTTAACTTCTTAGGCCCCTACAACACTTTTCAATTTGAAAACACAGACTTTAAGCATGTTAAATTAATCTTATCAACCGTAGCCTTACCGACTAACCGGCCTGATTGCAAGGTAGTTACTGTGCCCGTTCTGCCTGGCCCCGCCGACTGGCCGCAAATTGACCAACAACTAAAGTTAGCTAACTTGATTCAAGCTAGTGTTTCACACAAAGTTAGCGTCACCACTTTAATGGATATCGTGTCTAACTATGCCCGCATCGTGGAACCAGATAAGTTAGAGCAAGCCTTACAAGACTATGTTTACCGTGATAATCAGCCACAGGTACTACCAACTAATAGCACCACGAACAGTCACGCTCAATTTTGCAAACAAACCGTTGACTGGACAAGTGCCATCCGTTTTGCTTTTCGCGATCTAATAAGTAACGGTACCGTAACCGATAATTATGTGGAACGCATCATCCAACTAACTAAGGAACATGGTGACTATATGGCCATCGGTAATGGCGTTTTTCTTGCCCACGCGAGCGCTAATGCCGGCGTCAACCGACTTGGCTTTTCCTATAATTACTTCACTCACCCCTTCAACATTGAGCATTCCAAGAAAAAGCTGAATTTCATTGTCTGCATTGCCCCGGTCGATCAAGAACAACACTTGAAGACTTTGGGTGTTCTCTTACAATGCCTGCAAAATGATGACTGGATGGCACAGTTGCATCGCTGTCAGAGTCAGAGTGAATTCGCGCAAGTCTTACAAGTAGGCCATCTGATATAGCAAAAGGCGTCGTGATTAAATCACGACGCCTTCTTTGTTAGATAGATTTAGATATGATCTGGATGAGCTGAAATTATTTCTTAGTGATGTAGCCCTGCTTGACCAGCAGCTCAGCACACTCAACGGCACCGCCAGCGGCACCACGAGCGGTGTTATGGGACAAACCTATGAACTTCCAGTCGAAGATCTTGTCCGGACGCAGACGACCAATTGAGATCCCCATGCCGTGTTCGAAGTTGACGTCATAGCGTGGCTGTGGGCGGAAGTCATCATCCAAGTATTGAATGAACTGCTTTGGTGCACTTGGCAGGCCCAGCTTCTGTGGTTCACCGCTGTAATCCTCCAAGGCCTGCACTAATTTCTCCTTCGTCGGCTTCTGCTTGAAGTTAACAAAGGTGGAAACCGTGTGACCATACAGAACTGGCACCCGCAGGCATTGGCTGGTGATCACCGGTGACGTTGCCGGTACAATTTCACCCTTTTCAGGATCAATGTGGCCCCAAATCTTCAGCGGTTCATCCTCAGACTTCTTTTCTTCACCCGGAATGTAAGGAATGACGTTGTTAACAATTTCAGGCGCCGTCTTGAAAGTCTTGCCGGCCCCAGAAATGGCTTGGTAGGTCGAGGCAATCACCTGGGTCGGTTCAAACTTCATCCATGCTGCCAGTGCTGGGGTATAGCTTTGGATGGAGCAGTTAGGCTTAACGGCGACGAAGCCCCGGCTGGTCCCCAAGCGCTGCCGCTGATACTTGATGATCTCTGCGTGCTGTGGGTTAATTTCAGGAATCATCATTGGCACATCCGGTGTCCAACGATGGGCGGAGTTGTTTGATACAACCGGGGTCTCATGTTTGGCATAGTCCGTCTCCAAACGCCGAATTTCCGACTTGTCCATATGCACCGCGGAGAAGACAAAGTCAACGTTTGCAGAAACTTTGTCAACATCTTCGGCGTCCATGACAACTAAGCTCTTAGCAGCTTCCGGAATTGGGTTATCCATCTTCCAACGGCCGTTAACTGCTTCTTCATATGTCTTGCCGGCACTACGTTGACTCGCCGCAACTTCGGTCAATTCAAACCACGGGTGATTGGCCAGAATCGTCACAAAACGCTGGCCCACCATACCGGTAGCACCAATCACTGCGACCTTAAACTTATTGCCCATAAAACAATCCCCCTCATCTGCCAAAAGCAGGCTGTTACGTAATAAGTGCAATACAATTGCACACATACTAATCCGACATTTTTGAAAAAGCAACTATCAAAAATCTTTTCTTAAAAAAGGTCTTGGCACATCAATCCATTATTAAGTGCTAAAAGTTGCTTAACGATACAGCAATGGCGCCTGACGTTCTGAATTGCCGAACGCCGGGCGCCGATTGTCACTTCATGTATGCATTTGTTAGCGGATGGCGGCCCTATTGAACAGTGTTAAAGCCATAAGCTTCAATCTGTTGCAGGGCCGGCCATTCGGAATGGTGATCAGCCTTGATTAAGTCAAACAACTCCACCGATTGCGTCTGTTTGGGTGCAAAGCAAAACTCCTGAAACTCGAAGGAATTGGTCGTCGAGAAGCTTTTGACTTCGCCATCGCTGAAACGGACGGAGACTTTCTTCCAATAGTTGTCATGGGGAAAGTCAGCCCGGAACAACAGGCGCAGGCGGTCAATCAACACTGGTCGGCCAAAATCAACCTTGATCGCCGCGTCATCCTGTGAGTTGATTCCCCAAGAATCGAAGGGATAGCCGCCGTGCGAATGGTTAGCCAATTTCCCATCAATCGCATTCTTGGCAAAGAAAACTGCTTCGCCCCGCGTCTCAACATTGGCGCTGGCATGGGGATAGGCTCCTGAATCAGTGACCTGGTCGTGGGTATTGAGGGCCCAATTCCGATAAGCGTGAATCTCCCAAGGATCAGCGTAGCGCACGCATAGGTAATGGCGCCGTGTGCGGAAGGCCGAGTCCAGTTGACTAGGATAGTACTGATCCTTCAAAGGAATGCTAAACACCCACTCGTCGCCCGGAATGTAGAGCAGGTCAGGCGTCAACGACTCATCCAGTTGCGCCCAGATGAATTTTTGATCGGGGTCTTTGTGAACGACGATCCGATCCCCTGCATGCCACTGCATCTCCTTGATTCCCAGTGCGGCAAACTGCTGGCCGGTGTTGGTGAGTGGCGCCGGTTCGTGATCATCGCTGATCGGAGCCACCCGCACCTGGCCGGTCTGATCTTCAATCGTTAATGAAATTGACATGATGTGCTCCTTACCAGACCTGAAGTTCCTTGCCGATGACTTTGAGCAAAGCCTCAGCGTAGAAGTAGTCACCGTAAATGATCGGTTTTTCGTTGGCGTGATCGGCATCATAGTTGACGGATCCATGGGTCAAAATCCCCATCTTATCTGGATCCAATTCAATATATTTGGCCGTTAAGGCACGCAAAATCTTGATGGCCGAGTCGTAGTACAGGTCGTGTTCGAATTCAGGGACAAACTTAGCGATCTCCAAAAGGCCTGAAGCCGCAATGGCTGCCGCAGTCGTGTCAATTTCCACCGGTTCTTTTGGTGCCCGGAAATCGACCAGCGGGATGAAGCCGGTTTGTTGGATGTTGGCAATGAAGTAGTGGGCAGCGCTCTTGGCAGCGTTCAAGTACTTATTCTTGTGGGTATGCTTGTAGTTCAAGGCTGAGCCATAGATTGCCCAAGCTTCACCACGCGACCAGCAGGAGCCGACACCGTATCCTTGACCACCCTTGGTTTCCAACAGCTGACCATTCTTCGGATCAAAGACACAAATGTGGTTAACCGAGCCATCCGCACGCAGGTTGTACTTCATAATCTTGTTGACGTGCTTCTTTGCAATATAGCCAAACTTCGGGTCATGGGTCTCATCCTGCGCCCAATAAAGCAGCGGTGCGTTCATCAAACTGTCGATAATCACCCAGCCGTTACGGTACAATCCATTCTCCGGGTTCCAAGCCTTGATAAAGTGGCCCTTGGGGTTGTAACGACCCGCCAAAATAGTGGCCGCATGCAGGGCCCGTGTCCAGGCAGCCTGCGATTTAGTTTCCTTATAATCCGCCACCGCCGTTAGTGTCCACATGAAGCCTACATCATGATCCAAGCCTCGGAAGTCAGCGAAGGCGTTGTCCAGTTGTTGCTCAATATTTTGGGCCGCCTGCTTATACTTTTCGTCTTTAGTAAAGTGGTAAAGCTGCCATAAAGTACCGGCCCAGAAACCATTGGTCCACCAGCTAATGTCCTTCTTGCCCATATCGACATAGTGGTTGTCTTCGGGAATATAAGGGATCTGGTTGCCCAAGACATCTAGCTCAGCGTCGGCCTTTTTAACAAAGTTTTGCAAGCTGGTTTCAGCCCACTGCTCAGTTGTTTCTTCCATTGGTAAGTCCTCTTTTCGTTGACGATGACATTTGCAACAACGTCCTTATTGTTTAAAGACGATTTTGTTATAAACATAACAGCGCTTTCTTGTCTTTTCAAGAAAAATTGCCTAAACAAATTTTTCCTTTTAACTTATTTTTTACTAAAATTTACTTAGAAAAGGCGTAACATCAGCCTTTCGCCTAATAAGGCAGGTTTCATTAACGTAAAAGAGTATTTGTATTCTTTCAATGTAAGCGCTATACTTTAACTGAGCTTATCGATAGGCAACCTTTGGATTTAATTTAGAGTGTATTTTAGTAAAACTTGCAATTTTGTTTTAGTACTTTGAAAGCTGATGGAATTATACAATGAGTAAAAAGAATGATAATGAGATCATTGCCAACGCGAAAGTGAAGGATGAAGATCAACCTAAGCTTCCGTGGACGGCATCTTGGGCAATGTTCATCGCACCAATGATTTGGTACGGGCCAACGGTTGGTGTGCGGAACACCCTTTTACCACAATTATTTAGTCAAATCGATCCAGTGCACAAGGTTTGGGCCTATGGGATTTTAGGTGCCGTTGCCACACTGGTTTCTGCCATTACTAACTTGGTCTTCGGGGCCTTATCTGATGTTACGCGTTCTCGTTGGGGCAAACGGCGTCCGTACATCTTCTGGGGCACCATCATCATGACCATCTCCATGATCATCGTCGCTAACCTGAAATCGGAAGTTGCGATCATCATCGTGTGGATTGTCGATGCGTCGGCTGAAAACGCCATTGCCGCTTCAATCTACCCACAAATTTCCGACTGGATTGCGCCAAAGTGGCGGGGCACAGTATCAACCTTCTACGGTGTCGGCTTTACGATCGCTCAACAAGGTTTTGCCATCCTGGCTGCTCAATTCTTAGGCAACGTCAAGGTTGGTATCTACGTCATGACGGCAATTTCAATTGTCCTGATGTTCATCCACCTGTTCTTAGGTAAAGAGCCTAACCCATCCAACCTGGATCAGCCAAAAGTTAAGTTTGACAAGAACTCTTTGAAGAAGTACTTCTTCTTCCCAACTAAGGGTGCTCGTGACTTCTACCTGGCTCTGTGCGGTAAGTTCTTTATGGTTGTTGGTTCAACGATTGTTACGACCTTTATTCTTTATATCTTTACTGACTACATTGGCCAGACTACCAAGACGGCTGGACACTCAATCTCTATTTTCTCCTCAATCATGCTGTTTATCGGTGTCTTCTTTGCCTTGGTCGGTGGCCCATTATCCGATAAGTTACATCGGGTTAAGATGCCAGTTGTATTAGCCACCTTTGCTTTAGGTGTTGCTGCATTGTTCCCACTCTTCATCGTTAAGCCATGGGCAATGTTCGTTTACGCCGTTATTGCTGCCTTTGGTAACGGCCTCTACAACTCAGTCGACGGTGCCTTGAACTTGGATGTTTTGCCAGACTCTGACACTGCCGGTAAGGATCTTGGTTTGATCAACCTGGCTAACACCTTAGGTCAAATGCTTGGTTCCGTGGTTGTTTCCGCCGTCGTTGCTAGCTTCGGTTACAAGGCAATCTTTATCTTCGCCGTTGGCATGGAAGTCATCGGAGGTTGCCTCATCTGGGCTATTCGTCGGGTTCGTTAATCGACTTCATTATTCGATTGCAAATCGATAAAGCAAAAAGCGCTCTTGCAAAGTTCAGCAAGAGCGCTTTTATTATGCCTAAAATTGTCCATCATTAACGGTTATATTTCGACGTTTAGCCGCATAAACTACGGGCCTGGATAATTAGCTATGGCACATTTAAAATGCGGCTAGCGACTAAAAATTGAGCAATGAGAGTCACTTATAATCTCCTGTTTCTGTTGTCCTACCAACCGATCCACAAGAAGCAAATAATTCAACCAGGCTGCTGTTCATCAGTTGACAATTGGCAATCAGCACTCGAGAAAAGCAAAAGCATAGAAAAAAGCGGGGCCGCTAAATGCAGCTCCGCTTTTTCTGATTTAAAACTTTTACAGATTTAAAACGCGTTAGTAGTTATTACTTCAATGGCTTCCAAGTCCATTCAGTAACTTCTGGCATGTCCTTACCGTTGTCACGGATGTATTGGTTGTGCTTTGCAACCATGTCATCCATCTTCTGGGCAAAGGCAGCACCCTTCTGTTCGTAGCCTGGTACGTGCAGAATAGCGTCCTTAGCCAAGTGGTAACGGTCAAGTTCGTTCAGTACACGCATGTCGAATGGAGTGGTGATGTCACCATTTTCTTCGTAGCAGTGGATGTGAACGTTGCGGTTGTGACGGTCGAAGAACAAGGATTGTGCCATGTCTTCAAATCCGTGCCATGCAAAGATAACTGGCTTGTCCTTGGTGAAGTAACGATCGAACTCTTCGTCAGTTAAGCCTTCAGGGTTCTTTTCGATTGGCATCAACTTCATGATGTCCACGATGTTGATGTAACGAATCTTCAGTTCAGGGAATGCTTCGTGCAGCAGACTGATAGCAGCCAGTGATTCTTCAGTTGGTTCAGTAGCAGCTGAAGCAAAGACAACATCAGGTTCTGCACCCTGGTCAGTAGAAGCCCAGTCAACGTAGCCCAGACCGTTCTTAACGATTTCAGTAGCTTCGTCAATGGAGAACCATTGTGCACGTGGGTGCTTGGAAGTTACCAAGATGTTGATGCATTCACGGTTGCGGAATGCAACGTCAGAAACAGCCATCAGTTCGTTGGTGTCAGCTGGCAGGTATTCCTTAACTAAGTCAGGACGTTCCTTTTCGTACATGTGAGTCAGCAGACCTGGATCTTGGTGAGTGTAACCGTTGTGGTCTTGCTGGAAGACAGTAGAAGTATCAACAAAAGTCAATGCTGGGTAGTCCTTACGCCATGGCATTTCCTTAGCCTTACGTAACCACTTCATGTGTTGAGTCAGCATTGAGTCAACAACACGACCGAATGATTCGTAAGTTGCAAAGAAGCCGTGACGACCAGTCAGAGTGTAACCTTCAAGCCAACCTTCTGCTTGGTGTTCAGAAAGTTGAGAGTCGATCATCCGACCATGCTTGGACAGGTCTTCATCGTTTGGTTCGTGAATACCTTCCATCCATTGACGCTTCTGGCCATCCAGGATAGCGTACAGACGGTTAGACTTGGATTCGTCAGGACCGAAGCCACGGAAAGTATTAGGGTTCAGTTCAGCAACCTTGTCCAGGTACTTACCCCATTCAATCATGTCCTGCTTTACAACAGAACCTGGTTGCTTAACGTCAACAGCAAAGTCACGGTAGTCTGGCAGACGCAGTGGCTTAGGATCAAGACCACCATTGGTGATTGGGTTCATAGCCATCCGCTTGTTGCCCTTAGGAGTAGTCATCTTAACAGCTTCAACTGGAGCACCGTTTTCGTCGAACAGTTCTTCAGGCTTGTAAGACTTCATCCAGTCGGTCAGCATGTCGGCGTGAGTCATGTCGTCTTGTGCAACCGGAATAGGAATTTGGTGAGCACGGAAGGAGTTTTCGATTGGGTTACCATCCAAGTCCTTCTTAGGACCAGTCCAGCCCTTAGGAACACGGAAGACAATCATTGGCCATTGTGGCAGAGAATCGTCGTTGTTTTCACGAGCGTTCTTTTGGATAGCCTTGATGTCTTCAATGGCTTCGTCCATAACCTTAGCCATTTCTTCGTGAACTTCCATGTGGTCTTTGTAACCAGAGAATTCACCTTCACGGTCTGGTTCTTTGTATGCGGAAACAAACAGTGGCTTCCAGCCCATACCTTCGAAGTACTTAGTCAGGTCAGCATCGCTCATCCGAGAAACGATGGTTGGGTTAGAAATCTTGAACCCGTTAACTTGCAGGATTGGCAGAACAGCACCATCCTTGATTGGGTTGATGAACTTGTCTGAGAACCATGAAGTTGCCAGTGGACCAGTTTCAGCTTCACCATCACCGATTTCAACGGCAGCGATAACGTCTGGGTTGTCTAAGATAGCACCAACACCGTGTGACAGAGAGTAACCTAATTCCCCACCTTCGTGGATTGAACCAGGAACTTCTGGTGCGGCGTGAGAAGCAGTACCACCTGGGAAACTAAAGTGCTTGAATAACTTAGCCATACCTTCTTCATCCTGAGTGAATTCAGGGTAAATTTCGGTGTAAGAACCGTCAAGGTATGAGTTGTTCATCATAACTTGGCCACCGTGACCGGAACCTTCAATGTAGAACATGTTCAGGTCGTACTTCTTAATTACACGGTTCAAGTGAGCGTAAATGAAGTTTTGAGGAACAGTAGTACCCCAGTGACCAATTGGCTTAGGCTTAACATCAGAAGCCTTTAATTCACGACGTAACAGAGGGTTATGCATTAAGAACAGCGTACCTGCAGTCAGGTAGTTGGCAGCACGCCAGTACTTATCAACATTTTCCAAGTATTCCTTGGAGTCGTAATCGACTGTCATTTAATATACACTCCTTCTAAAAAGAAATAACTACTATAACTAATCAACGCATTGTAAATCTAACCAATTTACGATTTTCATGATATAGCATTTTAGCCAAAAGTCAACCGATTTAAAAATTGATACGGTCCAATTTTTTGCTTATAAATTTATCCATAGAAAAAGGCGCTCAACCATCAAGAAAAGTAATGATTGGGCGTCTTTTTAACAATTCAATTACAGGTTTGGATCCATGTCAAAAGTCAGCTTCGACATTTCCAGACCCTTCGTCATCAATTCAGCCATCAGCTTGTTAGTCCGCTTGAAGACCTCATCAAACATTTCGGTCGTCCGCTGGTTCAAGTAATCAGTGGCTTCTGCATCCGACATGCCTTCAACATGCTTGGTGTTTTCTGCTAACCAGCTGTAGAAGTACTGACGCATGTCCTTCAAGTAGTCCATGTCCTGCTTAGCGAAGGCTGACAGGTGGGATTCAACAACCATGGACAGACGACGGAAGAGCCAGTATGCACTGTCACTTTCCATGTCCATCTTCATTGGCGTGTTGCGGAAACGTGGGTCCGAAGCATCCGCCTGAGCCATGAATGGCATGTAAGGGCTGAAGGTTGGGATACCACCAAACGTCATCCACATGATGGCACTGGCAGCTTCCGGAACGTTTGGCCGTACCTGCATGACGTGTGAGTTCTGCGTCCGGTTCAAGGAAATTGGCCGGTACAGTTCCTTGTCATGCTTGGTGCCTAAGTGGCCAACCGGGTCGTAAGGCGTGTTTTCATAGTGAGAACTCAGGAACTTCTCCAGGTCTTCAACTGTGAACTTGTGCTTGGCCTTCATGATAAATGGCAGGTCGAAATCTTCTGGATCCATCGAAACGTCAGGACGGAAGAGCAGGTGGCCGTACCATTGCCGTGGTGTGTTGTAGTGCAGGTCAAAGACATCAGCGGTCCCAAAAATGTGACGGAAGTTGAATTCGTCCATGTCAGGGTTCAGGTGGTTCTCGGCAACGAAGTCTTGGATGCCGTCGGACCACATGAAGTTGTCTGGATCGTTGAAGTCGATGTCCTGGATAGCAGCCCGGTTACCAGTTACGGCATAGCAGTCATCAGGAATCCGTTGAGCAACCCAGTGATGACCGGTAGCAATTTCCATGTACCAGACTTCATCCTTGTCGGAGAAAATGACCCCGTTACCAGCGGCTGAACCATACTTAGCAACCAATTTGCCTAAGTATTCAACCCCTTCACGAGCGGAGTTGATGAATGGCAAGGTCATTGCAACGATGTCGTCTTCGTCAATCCCAGTTTCGGTGTTCTGTGGGTCGGCAGCCAGTACCCGTTCGTTAGCATAGAAGCTTTCGGTGGCGGACATAGCCACGTTCTTTTCGTTAAAGCCGCTTTCGTCGTAGGTCCCTTCGTGCTGCAGGTCAACGTTCGGTACCCCTTGATAACGATAGCCATCAGCAGGACGGTCACCCACAAATTTGTTCAGGTAAGCGTGCAGCTGGTTAGGGTGGTTGTGATATGCCGGGTAGACAACAAACCGCTGTGGGCAAATTGGCGTTGCCGTGTCGTCGTTACGTGCGGCCATGGTTGACCCGTCAATGGTAGCTTTTTTACCGACTAAAATAGTCGTACAAGCAGACAGTTTTTTCATATGCGCTTTTCCTTTCTTACATTTAAAAGCATCATTACTAAGTTGTGTCAATTTTAGACCGGTTATTAAAGGCGGTCAATCTTCCCCTCTTCAACGGCGCACTATTAAATGGAGAAAAAGCCACAAGATCAGGTTAAAGACAATCGCCAGGATTAACGCCCAATAGGCAATAATCAGATGAGCACTCAGCCACTGCCCGACCATTAATGGATTGCTGAGCCAGGCCAGGATTGCCGCCAAGCCAAGCAAAATCAAGAGCAGAGCCGTGACCCCATGCGCCGAATTCTGCAAATCCGCGCTGCTCAGGTCAAAGCCGCCCACCGCAATGTTGACCATTAGGATGAGCCAGACAATCAGCTGCCATTTCGAACCGGCACTGACTGGCAAGGGGGCCATGGTGGGCAAGAATAATTGCAGGCAGTAGTTATACACTTGTGGCGCTAATGTCCGCGTTAACAGGGTCATTGCCAGCGTGCAGCCCAGGACCGGCGCAATTCCAATGAAGAAGTTGCCGCAACGCTGATACAAGTTATGGTCATTAAATGAATGGTTAACGTAACCCAAGCAGTTATCACTGGGATCGTTTCTGTCAGGGATGTGCAACAAAGCCACCCTATCGATGTGATGGCCAAAGAGAAGGGCCAAGATCAAGTGCGACAATTCGTGCAGAATCACACCGATGCCGCCCAAGAGGATCATCCCCCACAGGCCGTTCTGCATGGCCACCAACCGTTTATTGGCCCGGCTAATCGCAACTAAGATAATGCCCAGGATGCCTGGAATGACGATCAGCCACAAGCCCAACTGCCACAGGACGTTTAAGATGGTCCGCATCATGCTTGCTGCAGGTCCGCGAACTCTGCGTGCACCAATTTAGCCAGGTCTTCAGCGTTGACCTTCACCGACCGGCCGATCTGACCAGATGAAACATAGATCTCGCCCTGTTCCTTTGCCACCTGGTCAATGAAGATCGGGTAGTGGTGCTTTTCATAGATGCCAACTGGGGTGTTGGCTCCGTGCACGTAGCCGGTGGTCTTGACCAGTTTATTCAATGGCACCATTTCAACCTTTTTATTACCGGAAACCCGAGCCAGGGCCTTTTCGTCCAAGTGACTATCGATGGGTACCACGCCGACCAGCGGCCCCGTGGTTGGTCCAGATAATACCAGGGTCTTGTAAATAACGTGCTCGTCGATACCGGTATGGTCAGTCGTCAACGTCCGGACATCGCCGTCTTGATGGGTAGGAAAGACCACCTGCTCATACTTGACGTGGTTTTTATCCAAGATCTGTTCCACTTGTGTTTTCTTCAAACGACTTTTCTTTTTCTTCTTGCTCATCAGAAATTGGACTCCTTTTTTGTAGATTTGGCCGTTTATGGAACGGTCCAATTTTTATAAAGTTGATAACCAATTAGCAAAAGTCTGTTATACTGAGATCTGTAATTCAGGTCTATTTTAGCAACATGAATGAACGGAGCTAATTAACTATGTCAGATTTAGTATACCGCTCGGTAATGCGCGATATAAAAGAAAAAATCCTTCACCACGAGTATCCAAAGATGAAGCTGCCCGACGAACGCAGCTTAAGCGAGATTTATGGCATCAGCCGCTCATCGGTTAAGCGTGCTTTAGATGTGTTGGTCCAGCAGGGGATCATCTTCAAGAAACGGGGCTCTGGGACCTTCATTAACCCGCTCTATTTGAAGAATCGGGCAATGTTCCGTTATGAAGGTAGCAACCTTGGGATCACTGATTCCTTCCGCCTCGACGGCAAGAAACAAGGTATTCAGCTTCTAAACTACCGGGTCATCCCCGCCTCCAAGGAAATTCAGCAGGATTTGTTCCTCAACGAAAACGACTATGTCTATAAGATCGAACGCCTACGCCTGATTGACGAACAGCCCTTCATGATCGAAACGGGCTACATCCCAATCAAGATTCTGCCATCCTTATCACCGGCAGTGCTGCAGAAGTCGATTTTCAACTATTTGGAAAACGCGAAGGGCAAACAGGTGACCCGCTCATACCTTACTTTGACGGTTGAACCTTCCAATACCGCCGACCAAAAACTGCTGAAGCTCAATGAAAACGAACCGGTCGGTGTCATGGCCGGGGTCTTTTTCCTCGACGACGGTACTCCATTTGAAGTCTCCAACATGCGGGTCCATTATAAGTACATGCGTTTCAATACATTTGTCAGTGTCGGAAGGGATTGATCAGATTGATTAAGGCCATCGCCGTTGATATGGACGGTACCTTTCTAAACAGTCAGAGTCAGTATAACCATGAATATTTTGCCCGCCTCCTGCCTCGCCTGCAGGCAGCTGGCATCCAATTCATCGTCGCCAGTGGCAACCCTTATTACCAGCTGAAAGGCCAGTTCACCAATGTCTATAAACAGCTCGCCTTCGTTGCCGAAAACGGAGTTGAATGCATTGACCACGGCAAATTCATTTACTGCGGTCAAGTTGCCGATGAGGCGATCAAGGGAATCTTAAATATTCACCATTCCATTGCGGGCAGCGACTTCCTGTTGTCCGGCCGGCATCGTGCCTTCATCTTTGACGACAGCACGCCCGACTTCATGAAACGGATTATTAAACACTACCCCCGCTACACCTTTATTCACGACCTAAGCGAAGTCGATGATCAGATCGTGAAGCTCCAGCTCGATGTTCCCTTTGACTTGAGGGACCAGCTCCAGCAACAGATCAACCATGACTTTGCCTCTCAGCTGACGGCGGTCACCAGTGGCTACGGCAATTTGGACATCATCGTTGCCGGGATGGACAAGGCTACCGGCTTAAAACGTCTGCTCAAACAGTACCAGCTGACGCCTGACCAACTGATGGCCTTTGGCGATGGGCAAAACGACGTGACGATGCTCAAATTAGCCGGGCAAAGTTACGCTATGGCCCAATCCGATCCACGAGCCGTTGCGGCCGCCAACCACCGTGCACCCAGCAATGATGACGATGGCGTACTGCAAGTAATTGAACAATTTTTGGATAAGTTGGAAGAAAGATAATTATGTTACCAAGCTTAGGTTTAAAAGGCAGCAGTTCAATGACCCAGATCAACGACCGTCTAGCCTATCACCCAAATACCTACGAATTTTTCACTCAAGCCAGCGACTTTACGTCGGCTGGCTTTCTTCATCTTAAAAAGGCGGTGGCTTACGTTAAGCAGGCCGGAGTCGCCCATATCGTTTTGCACCACCCGATGCAGTTTCATGGGTTTCACACCGAACTGGTGGCTCCTGCTGACCGATACCCAGACCTCTACCAGTTTGTTGAAGAAAGCTCCAAAATGCTGATTCAGCTGGCAAAAGAGCAAGATGTGCAGTGTCTGATCCATGGTTCCTATGCCCATGAGACCCAGCAGTTCATCGATTGCTACTCCAGCCTGGCTGCCGCTCGTCACGCTGCCTTCGACCGGATGGACCGCTTTGCCAAATTGGGTGGCGACCATGTCATGTTCGAGAACTCGATCTCACCGATTTTTGCTTATGGTGACCCGGAAGTCGAATCTCAGATCTTACGTCATCACTACCGATTGGCCTTCGATACGTCTCACTGTTTCATCTATTTACATGGCAATAATAAAGGGCTGCAGGCGTCTTTATTACACCTGCAGCCGTTAATTGTTCACTATCATTTGGTTGATTCAATGGGCAAGGTCCACGACAGCCTGCCGCTGGGCCAAGGCAAAATCGACTGGCGGGCCGTCTTGAAATGCCTGAACCCGCAAGCCACCAGCATTTACGAGATCAACCTGCAAGACAACAACCATTGTGTTGAACAGGTTGAGAGCCACCGTTATCTGCAACGTCTTTGCAAAGGCAATTAACGCTTGAGCTGGGCCGGTGGCTGTTCCTTGTTCATCATCGAGAATAGTTGCACCGCCAAGACCCGTTGGTAGGCACTCTTGACCACCAACTGCAAGAGGGCCTCGTTGGCTGCGTTGATCCCCTCGTTTTTCGTGAAGCTTTCCTCTTTCAACAGTGCATTGAAGAGGTCGACGAAGCGGTTGTAAACGGCCTGTGGGTAGTCGTTAACGGTCAACTGAGCCAAGCCGGCCTTGATGTCATCCAGCGAGTAGGTGTTCTTCAGCAAGGCAATCACCGTAATCGCCGCCAATTGGTAAGCCGAATACTTCTTTTTAACGGGGGCCATGATGACGCCCTTTTTGACGTAATTGTTGACCATCGACTTGGTAATGGTCCCTACATGCAGGCCAGTCAACTGGTCATTGACGACAGATACCAACTGGTCCACGTACAGATTCATGGTTGGCAACTCTTCCCAGTGCGGCAGCTGCGTCTTCGACAATTCTTTGCGCCACTGTTTGAAGTCATCTAATAACATCGTTCGTCCCTCCTCGTGTCTATCTAGTTAATAATATACCATGACTTAGTTTTAAAAACTAGATCCTTGCACCGACACCGATCGATTCGTTTGGCCACTTACCTTGGCAGGCGGAAACCACCGTTTTGGCAACATCCTGAATCGCCACCGTTTGTCCCTTAATGGGCTCGCCTTCGCGATATAAGACCCCCTGTGGGCCGTGAGCGGCTAACGGCAGGGAACGGACGACTGTATAAGGGTATTCCAATTCGTCAATCATTTTGACCATGTACAGATAGGCCGACCAGATTTGGCGCCAATCCTTGCCCCACCACTTTGCCAGTTGCGTGGGAGTAGCATCATCAGCCGTGCCGGCGGGCGACCAGACAACGATCTTGGCCGGCTTGGTTTGGGCCTGGTCAATGGCAGCGACCACTGATTGTACCTGTTGATCGACCGGATCTTGAACTGTCGGCAGCCAGCAGATGACCCTACCACCATCCAAGTGGAGATTGATCAAATGTTTACGCCGGGCAGACGGTACCTGTTTGGCAACCGTATTGGCTAAATCTCCCCGGCCGAGCAAGATTAAATTGTCCATTAGTGCAGCCGTCACCACTGATTTTCGCTTCCTTTGTCCATTATGTATTCCTTTTGTGCAACATGTATCTTAAACTCAGTTTACCATGTTATAATGTTTGCTGTATGTAATCGGTTAGGACCTTGTCAGCATAAGGCCCAGCCCAATTCACTTTAGGAAATGAGGGAATTATATTTTGGATAATAGTCACATGATGACTAACTTTGTGATCATCATCGTCACCTTTATCTTTGCAGCTTTTTTCGTAATAGCCGAATTTGCGCTGGTTCAAACCAGGATTACCGCTTTGCAGGAGAGAAAGAAGGCCCATCCTTCTAAGCGGGTTGATCGGGCCATTAAGATGGTTACCAATCTGACGGAATACTTATCGACGACTCAAGTTGGGACGTCGATTTGCGGAATCATCTTAGGCTGGATTGGTGAAGACACATTCGAAACGATCCTGGCATCTGCCTTAGACCTTCCTAGCCTGCACTTGAATGACAATGCCGTTCATGCTGTCAGTGCCGTGGTCGGTGTCCTGTTGCTGACCTACCTGGAAGTGGTTTTGACAGAAATTGTCCCTAAAAACATCGCCATCGACTTCCCAATTAAGATGCTGATGGGCGTTGTGACACCGTTACATTACTTCCACACCTTCTTCTACCCATTCGTTTGGCTGCTCAATGCATCCGCTAACGGCATCGTTCGCCTGATGGGGATGAAACCGGCCGACGAAAACGACGAGGTGTTGTCGCAAAGCGAGATCATCAGTCTTTCTCGTAATGCCTACAAGGGCGGTAACCTGCACCGTGGCGAACTGCTCTACATGGAACGGGCCTTCGACTTCGACGACAAAATGGCCAAAGACATCATGATCGACCGGACTCAGTTGTCCGTTATCGACATCAAGCGCACGGTCAATGATGCCTTGACAGACTACTTGAAGACCAAGTTCAGTCGGCTGCCGGTTGTCGCTGATGGCAACAAAGACAAGATCTTAGGTTACGTCTTCAACTACGATTTGATCCGTCAGTCCCGAATCGATGGTAACGTTTCACTCACCAAAGTGTTGCGTCACTTGACGACCGTTCCGGAATCGACCCCCATCACCCAGGTCCTGCAGCAGATGATCCGCACCCGGGTGCCAATGGTGGTGGTCGTTGACGATTACGGCGGTACTTCCGGTATCATCACCGATAAAGACATTTACGAAGAATTATTCGGGACGGTTCGTGACGAGATTGACGATGTGGCCGATAATATGATCAGCAAGATGGCAAGTGGGAAAATTAAAATTAATGGTAAAACCACCACTTACGACTTTGAACGTTACTTCCACGATGATTTAAAGGAATTTGATCATACTGACGCCGTGACCCTTTCTGGATATGTGGTGGACAACTTCCCGCACATTCAAGAAGGCGATGTGGTCAATATCGGCGGCTACAAGTTAAAGATCATGGATTATAGCAACTCATATGTTGACTGGTTTGAAGTGGTTGCCACCCCAGACCAATCAAAAACTAAAAGGCATCAAACTACGGGGTGATAATAAATGGCATCAATGAACATCTTGTTTATTTCAATCGAGGGCAATACACGTTCCTTTTTAAAGCGCATGAGTGCGTATGCGCGCCAACAACACAGCTTTAACGACGCAAATCCATTAATCAAATGCAAGGAAATCTCCGACCAAACGGTGCCGGCAGCTGAACAAGAACCATTCTTTGCATTTGTACCAACCTACCTGGACGGCGGCAACGGTTTTGATTCGGGCTTTACCGAATTGATGACGAACGCTTTGGGTGAATACATTGCACAAAACGACAACGCCGATAAATGCATCGGGGTTGTCGGCAGCGGAAATAAGAACTTCAACGAACAGTATTGCCTGACTGCTAAAAAGTATGCTCACGAGTTTGATGCACCTTTCCTCGCCGATTATGAGTTGCGGGGTACCGATGAAGACATTCAAAAGATTTACAAGATTTTATCTGAACGCTGGCAAAAAGCCGCCGCAGATTAATTCAACATCATTAAAAAGCGAAAGCCGCTAAGCCCAACAATGTGTTGCGCTTAGCGGCTTTTTTGTGTGTCGTTAATTGTCTTTATGTTGTTCCAGTGGATGGAAGACGTTGAAGATGAAGAGGACCATGTTGATGAAGACCAGCCCAGCCGTCGACAGGAAGACTTGAGCATAGTCCCAGCAACCGGCCACTGCCCCACCGATCAACGGGCCAAAGATGTTACCGATATACATGAAGCTTTGGTTCCAAGAGAAGATCCGCCCCGTCAGCATGGATGGTGTGTTCTTCGTTAACAAGGTCTGCACCTGCGGGAAGAGGCTCGCGTTGCCAATTCCGATGATGAAACGCAGGATCCCTAGTTGTAATGGGTTGGTGACGAAGGCCGACGGAATAAAGCAGGCAATCTGCAGCAGGAAACCAAAGATCAGAATCTTGTGGGTCCCGATACGGTCGCCCAGACGACCCAGCAACGGTGCTGCCACCATCGTCGAGATTCCGGGCAAGGCGGCCACAATTCCGGCAACCAAGGTAACACCGTGGCCGCCATGCATCAGTTCTTTAATGAACAGAGAAATGATCGGGTTGATCGAATTGTTGGCAGCCTGAATGATCATTGTGGTAATTAACAAGCCGAAGATCACCCGTGGCTGGTCGAGCTCGTGGATGACCCCGCTGGCCTTATCGAGCTTCTTGTCCGTGACTGGGACAAAGCCCTCTTCATGCACGAAGAAGAGGCAGGCAAAGAAGATCATCAGCAAGATGGCACCCGTGATGAAAAAGGTCATCCGGTAAGAGAACATCGACGCCAAAGCACCACCCATGAGCGGGCCCAGCAGCGTCCCACCGGTTACCCCAGACGCCATTGTTCCCAGAGCGGACCCCGCCTGTTTCTTCGGCGTTTCGGTCGCAATCAAGGCGTTTGCGTTGGAGACGAAGCCGGCGAAGACCCCTTGCAGCATCCGCAAAATCATGAGTTCCCACACGTTTTGGACGGCACCCATGGCCGCAATCACAATGGCCATCCCGAGAGACGCTCGTAAGATCATCAATTTCCGCCCCTTCTGATCGGCCAACTTGCCCCAGTATGGCGAAGTGATGGCCGACACCACGTACATGACGGAAAAGACAATTCCGGAATAGAAGTTTAACTGTGAATAGCTATAGTTGCCTAGAGTGGCAATGTATAAGGATAAGAAGGGCATGATTTCAGAGAAGCCCATGCCCGCAAAAAACACACTGATTGATAGGACCCGGAGATTTCGTTTCCAGATCGGCGCTGTCTCGTCAGCCATCAGAGGGCCTCCTCTCTAAATAAAGTAAAAATAAAGGGGGTCCTGAGTTTTACCTCAGCCCCCTTGTCAGTATGATCAATTTTAATTTTGCTTAGTCTTCACTATTGCCGGAACAGATCAGCCAGGTAATGCCATAAGCATCGACAATCTGGCCCATCTTAGAATGAACCGGATGTGGACCAAATGGCAGGGTCACCCGCTGCTGGTCGGAAGCCGCCAGGCGATCGAATAGGTCCTTAGCGCTTGCTTCATCACCATTGAAGTCTAAAAGTAAGGACACCAAAGATGACGCTTGTGGTTCGACCATCGTTGCATCGGCACACATAATCTTGTGACCGGCAATGCTGAATTCGCCATAGGCCGTCGTATCATCCAGGTTATCTACTGAAAGACCCAGATTGTTTGCCTGTTCTTCAGTAAAAGGAATCCGCTGCAGGGCGTCCGCGTCAAATTCCTGCTGATAATATGTCATCGCCTTTTTGGCATTCTTAAAGGTCAAAAAAGGGTATATTTCTGCCGCCATTCTTTTCCTCCGTAATTGAGTTCTTACTAATTATATTGCCTTGACTAGCCGCCGTCAAATTGGGCCGGACCAATGAAGCACAAAGTTCCAGAAAAAATTTTGAACTAGACCAATTTTCTATCAACCGTGACGAAGCGTATTTTCATGGTGGACGACCCAAATCAATCCAATTTGTGGAATTAATCACAATCAAGAAAACGCTACCCAATATTGTAGCCGCGCGCCTAGTTTAAGGTTATAATGGCAATCGATGAACAATTTACAGACTCGATTTGGGGAGTGAACTTAAGCTATGGAAAACAAAGCTTTGATTACGTTATTTGGTGCAGCTGGTGACTTAGCCCAGCGGAAACTATACCCTTCTTTGTTCAAACTTTATCAAAAGGGTTACCTGGGTGAGCACTTTGCCCTCTTAGGAACTTCACGTCGGCAAATCTCTGATGAGGACTTCCAACAAATGGTTGCTAAGTCCATTAGCGGCATTAAGGAAACCGAAAAAGGTCAAGCTGCTAGTTTCATTAAGCACTTCTTCTTCCAATCACACGATGTTACTAAGCCAGAACACTATGTTGTTTTGAAGGACCGGCTGGCAAAGCTGGAAGACCAGTTCCACACCACTGGCAACCGTCTCTTCTACATGTCAATGGCCCCACAATTCTTCGGCACAATTGCTTTGAACCTGAAGAAGCAGCAATTATTAACCGACGACGGCTACAACCGCTTAGTCATTGAAAAGCCATTTGGTCGTGACTTTGACTCCGCTAAGAAGTTAAACGACGAATTGTCCCAGACTTTCCAAGAAAACCAGATTTTCCGGATTGACCACTACCTGGGTAAGGAAATGATTCAAAACATCGAAGCCCTGCGTTTCGGTAACACGATCATCGAATCCCTGTGGAACAACCGTTACATCGACAACGTCCAGGTAACCTTGAGTGAAAAGCTGGGTGTTGAAGAGCGTGCCGGTTACTACGACAACTCCGGTGCTCTGCGTGACATGATGCAAAACCACATCATGCAAGTGGTTGCCCAATTAGCCATGGAACAACCAGTTTCCTTCACCGACAGCGACGTGCGAGTTGAAAAGATCAAGGCCCTGCGTTCACTGCGGGTTTACACGCCAGCCGAAGCAGCTGCTAACTTTGTTCGTGGCCAATACGATGCCGGTCAAAACACCAACGCCTACCGTGACGAAGATGGTGTTGACCCACACTCCAACACCGAAACCTTCGTTGCCGCAAAGCTCTTGTTCGATAACTACCGTTGGTCTGGGGTTCCATTCTACGTCCGGACTGGTAAGAAGATGGCTGACAAGTTCACCCGGATCGACGTTGTCTTCAAGAAGCCTTTGATCGATATCTTCGCCAACCCACGGATGCAATCCGACCAATCCCTGAAGAGCAACATCTTAACAATCTATGTTGAACCAGAAGCCGGATTCTCCTTACGGGTCAACGCTAAGAGCGCCGGCCAAGGCTTCAAGACCACGCCAGTTGACCTGAAGTTCATGCAGGACACTTCCACCAAGGAAGAAGCCCCAGAACCATACGAACGGCTCCTGCACGACGCTCTGGAAGGCAACCACACCAACTTCGCTTCCTGGTCCGAAATTGCCTACGCTTGGAAGTTTGTTGACGTTGCCCGGAAGCTGTGGGACATTGAAGAACCACAATTCCCTAACTACGTACCTGGCTCCATGGGCCCAGCCGCATCCGATGAACTGCTGGCTCGTGACGGTCGGCAATGGGTTTACCGCTTGAACCGTTAATTCTCAAAACTAACCATAATAGCAAAACCGCTAACGTTCTTGATTGAGCGTTAGCGGTTTTATTTCCTCTATTTCTCGTTTTAGCCTAGTGGACCGACAGCAAGTACTGCCGCATGAGTGACATTACGGCATAAGCCAGCTGCTTTTCGGCGCTTGTAGCGATCACATTGGCAGCGAGATTCAGCTGACCTTTAAAGGTGCTGGCACAGATCTGATAGTGCGGCATCGTCCGAAAGCCACCGGTCAGAATGCAATCATCGATCTCGTTGTCAGCAAAATACAAGCGGGCATCGTTCACAATCGCCATATTGGTGTAGGCGATGCTGCGCACGTGGTAATGGTTTTCAACGTCCTGCTGCAATTGACTGACGCTGGCCCCATCATCCAGGTTCGCCAGCATTGACCGAAACGACTCCAAGAAGGTGTAGTCAGCCTTTTGCTGGTTCATTGCTTGGTGGACCTTAACAACCGTGGCCGGAAAATCTTCGGCCGGTTGGGCAGCCACACTGATGTTGTAACGGCCAGTCAGGTTTTGCACCCGCAATTCGGAACGTTGGTCATCCGGCAGAAACTGGCGCATGTCGGTGGGACAGGCCAGGTTCAGTTCATCAACCCCACAGAACTGTTGGACTGCCTTGGCAAAGGCCGTCATCACCGCATCATTGATGGTGACACCGTTAGCCTTAGTCCAGGCGTGGAGTTGGGCAAACTGTTTTGCCGTCAAATGCTGATGCAAAATCGAATATTGGCGACTTTCGGGGCTCGGGGCTAATGCCGGCAACGACAGTGCCTGGGTCGGATGATCGTTGTTTTTGCTCTGGTGTGCCGGGATTTTCTTGATCAACGCCTTAATGCCGTCAATGTCTTGGTGGTTGGCCACATCCAGGTCAGCGGTCTGGTTATAGGCGGCACACAGGAGATACAGGAGCTGCTTGAAACCGGCCCCGTCAGTCAGAATGTGGCTGCCATAGACCACCAGTTGCGAATCGGTGACGTACAGCTGCCATTGCGGCTGCTTTTCCCAGTCGAGCTTGCCAGCGGCGCTTTCATCAATCTGGTCGACAAAATGCAAGACGTCGCCGACAACTGCATCAATGTCTTCAAACTCGTTGTCTTTGATCCGGTAAGCCTGCATTAACTGCGGCACGGCTTTTACAACCTTGGCCACTGCCGTCGTTAACCGGCGGGCGTCGAGCGGCTTTTTGAGACTAATTCCGGCCCGGACCATTGGGTACATTGCCTTAAAGCCCACCGTGTGGAGAATATTTAACGGATCCGCCATTTGATTACCTTCTTTAACTTTTAGCTCGAAAAAAGGCCGCTAACAACTCAGCAAACCGAATTGTTAGCGACCGTTTGTGTTTACCGATCTGATGTTAATCGGTACGACCGTTTTTCTTGATTGATTAGAGTTGACTCGTCAGTTCACGAACCAGTGGCTTGCCGTTGACCAGGTTCTTAACATCGGAGACACACTTTTCGCCCATACCGTGCAGACATTCATAAGTGTATGCTGACGTGTGTGGGGTAACCAGGAAGTGCTTGTCCTTTAAGAATGGGTGGTTAGCACGAACTGGTTCAACTTCCATGGTATCGGCAGCGTAACCACCAACACGGCCATCCTTAACAGCAGCCAGCATTGCCTTTTCGTCGATCAGGGCACCACGGGCATGGTTGACGAAGTAGACACCCTTCTTAACCTTACTCAATGCTTCTTCGTTGATCAGGTGGTAGTCGGTGTCATCCAGGGATGCGTTCAGTGAGATGTAATCACACTTTTCGAGCAGCTCATCCAGGGAAACCAGCTTAGCGTACGGGTTGTCATCCCACCAGCCGTCACGGGCACGAGAGTGAGGGTCGACGATCAATACGTCTTCACCACCACTCAGCAGGTGGAACAGTTCAGCAACCCGGCTACCGATGTTACCACAGCCGATAACCCCGAACTGCTTGCCGCGGAATTCGTGGCCCATGAATTGAGCACGGTCTTCGTAGTGGTCGGCCTTAACCCGGTCAGCAGAAGCAGGTGCCTGACGAACAACGGCCATCAGGTTGGTCAGTGCGTTTTCAGCAACGGATTCACGTTCAACCAATGGCGGAACAATCGTTACCTTAACACCGTGTTCCTTAGCGGCCTTGATGTCGATGGAGTTGTAGCCGATACCGTGACGGGAAATCAGCTTCAGGCCTTCGATGTTGTCGAAGAATTCCTTAGTGAAGAATGGGGTCACACTAGCAATGATGATGTTGTAACCCTGCAGCTTTTCGGCTAATTCCTTGCCGCCGATGTTTGGGTCAAACATGAAACGCTTAACGTTACCAATCTTTTCCAATTCCTGCCAGTGTTCAGTAAAGATCTGGCCAAAACTGCTGGAGTTAACAACTGCGATATTATATTCTGTCATAATCAACTTTCCCTTTCGAATTAATCAATCTTTCCTTATGCGATATTACTCAACGTCTTTGCTGTCCTTAGCAAGGTGGGCTTCCAAGGTCTTGCGGATGGTACCCTTGCCAGCCAGCATTTCCTTGAAGTCAGCTTCAATCTTATCGCCCAAGCCAACTTCGTACAAGTCAACGCCGAAGATGGACTTGTTGGACAAGATACCCTTAACAGCTTCGTGAACATCTTGGTCAGCATCACCAAACTTGATGTCCTTAACCTGACCATGCAAGTCGTCCCACAGTGGGTCTGGACTTGGCTGGAATTCGGCACCCTCGTCGTTGATCCCCATCAGGTAACGTAACCAGGTAGCGATAACCAATGGAATGAAGTTTAATTCCTTTGGATCGCGGCTTGGGTCATCGATGTAGTGCTGGATGGTAACACCGTAACGAACACCCATCTTCTGTGAAGTATCAGTGGCAATCCGCTGTGGCGTATCTGGACTGTATGGGTTTGGCAAACGCTTGTTAACCAATTCGTCGATGAACTTGCGTGGGCTCAATACCTTTGGATCCTGAACAACAGGCAGGTCTTCGCCATAACCAATCTGCATGATCAGGTGCTTCAGGTCAGGGTCTTGAACTTCGGAAGAAATGGACTTGAAGCCTAAGATCGTCCCATAGATGGCCAGTGCCGTGTGCAGTGGGTTCAAGCAAGCCGTAACCTTCATCTGGTCGGCTAAGTTAACCGTGTCGCGGTCGGTCATGATCACACCATCGTCTTCAAATGCTGGCCGGCCGTTAGGGAACTTGTCTTCTACAACCAGGTAGTGAGCCTCTTCAGTGTTGGTGAAGGCCGCAATGTTGGTGTGAGCAGCGGTGTGAACAATCTGGTAGTCCTCAAAGCCATCCTTTTCCAGGGCCTTAGAAACCGTTTCGGATGGGTTTGGCGTGATCCGGTCAATCATTGACAGTGGGAAGGTGATCTTGTTTTCATCACTCAGGTAGTCAATGAAGTCTTGGTTAACGAAACCATTGGCCTTCCATGCCTTGGCGATCGTCATGACACTGTCCTTCAGCTTGTCCCCGTTCTGGGAGAAGTTATCGGTGGACAGTAATGCCATTGGCTTAGCGCCGGCGTTGAAACGAGCCAGCAGCAAAGCAACCATCAATGACATATTGTTTTCTGGCTTAGCAGGGCCGTTCTTGATGTCACGAGCAACCGGTGCGTAGAAGTTACCTTCTGCATCCTTTAATGCATAACCCTTTTCAGTAATTGAGAAGGAAGCCACTTGGAGACTATCCTGAACAAAGATCTTCTTCAGTGCTTCAAAGCCGCTTGCATCTTCAGTAGCCGGACCGGCATAGATTGCATCGGCAACCGAGGCAAACAGTTCACGATCTTGGGAACCATCAGCCTTGGTGATTACCCGGACCATCCGGTTGTTGAACTTCGTGTAAACACCGTCAATAACGCCAGAGTCGTGGGTATCAACAACGATGATCCCCTTGTTTAACTTACCGGCATCAATCAAATGACTAGCAATAGCTGCGTGAAAGGCGCGGAACAAGTTACCGCCACCGAAGTGAACCCATTGTGGGGCAGCTAAAGCATTCTTCGTAACTTCTGCTTGGTCATAAGTTGGTACCTTAATACCAGCCTTGGCAAAGTCAGCTTTTTTAGCTTTATAGTCATCAGTAATCTTAACCATAAATGTTTCCTCCATGTTCTTCCTAAACAACTGATATATTAGTATTGCCTGAACACGCTTTCATTCTAGCATAGAAACTTTAATTGTCAATCATATTTCTGCCATTATTTAAGGAAATTATTTGTCACTATTGTTAATTATGTCACAAAGTGCACGTTAACATTAAATTGCGCCTAACTGTTGACGAGTTTATGAAACCGTTTTAAACTTAGCTTGTATTGAAATCTGATATATTACTTTGCCATTCACAGCCCACGCGCAACATATATAAGGAAGGTATTAATTATGGATTACATCGTTGGAATTGATATTGGTACCACAAGTACTAAAGCACTGTTGTATGACTTAGATGGTAAGATTTACGCAAAAGCAAATAAGGGTTATACCCTCTACCAAACCGAACCCGACATGGCGGAAGAAGATCCGGATGTGATGTTTGACGCCACGATGGCAGCCATTAAGGAAGTTGTCGCCAAGTCCAAGTTAACGGATGGTAAAGTCGTTGCTATCTCCTGGTCGGCTCAGCAACACAGCCTGATCGCTTTGGACAAGAACTTTAAGCCACTGACCCGGGCCATCACCTGGGCTGATAACCGGGCCGAAAAGTACGCTAGCGAATACAAGGCGAACGGCAAAGGGATGACGGTCTACCAGCACACCGGTTTGCCGATCCACCCAATGGGTCCCTTCTACAAGCTGTTATGGTTGAAGAACGAACACCCTGAGATCGTTGATCAAACTACTTACTGGGTTGGCATTAAGGAATACATTATTTGGCGCTACACCAATGTATTGGCCGAAGAAACCTCAATGGCGGCTGCCACCGGCCTCTTAAACATGAAGACGATTGACTGGGATGACGAAATCCTGAAGATGGTTGACGTCAAGCGGTCACAACTGCCGGAACTGGTTGAATGCACCCACGCCATTGATGGGATCAAGCCGGAATACGCTAAGGAAATGGGCATCCCTGCTGACGTGAAGGTCGTCATGGGAGCCACTGATGGTGCCCTCTCCACTATCGGTGTTGGCGCTTTGGAAACCGGCACCCTGGCCATCAACATTGGTACTTCCGCCGCGGTTCGGTCATTCATGGACAAGCCGCTGGTTGATCCAAAGGCCCGCCTCTACTGCTACCCGATTATGGAGGGCAAGTACCTGGTCGGCGGCCCCATCAACAACGGTGGGATCGTCTTCAACTGGGCCCACGATGCCCTCTTTGGTGGCGAACAGGAAACGGCCAAGCTCTTGCACCGTGATTCCTACGACATGCTGACCGACATCGCCAAAACGGTGCCAGCTGGTTCTGCCGGCCTGCTCTTCCATCCTTACCTGGGTGGTGAACGGGCACCATTATGGGATGCCAATGCCCGTGCTTCCTTCTTCGGCCTGAACCGGAAACACACGCGTGCCCACATGGTTCGTGCCGTACTGGAAGGCATTGTCTTCAACCTGTACATGACCACTTTGGCCTTGACCAAGGTAACCGGCGATCCGAAAGACATCCTGGTTGCCGGTGGTTTTGTCCGTTCATCACTGGGTCGGCAGATCATGGCTGACATTTACGAACACGAAATCACCATCCCTGACTCATACGAAAGTGGCTGCCTGGCAGCTATGTACCTGGCAAAGATGAGTCTGGGTCTGGAAAGTAGCCTTGCCGACATTACTAAGTACATCGGCAAGGAAAAGCGTTACGAACCAAACGAAAACAATTACCCAGCCTACCGCAAGCTGAAGCCAATTTACATCAGCCTCAGCCAGAAGCTGGAATCCGAATACGCAGCGATTGCCAACTTCCAGCGTGAGTTCCCACAGATGTACAACGACGAAAAGTAATCGTTAAACAGTAAAAAATGGCCCCAAGCCTTAATTTTCAAGGCTTGGGGCCACTTTCTTTGTTCAATCTTATTTATCCATCTTCAACCAACGATGACGCAAGAATTCAACAACCTCTTTTGGCTGCCGATCGCGGGTGAAGACTCCTTTCAGGTTTTCACCGCCGATCCGGATCATGCCGGCGTCCGTGGCAAAGTCAGCGAAGTTCCAGAGCTGCTCACCCTGAACATAGTCGCACTGGTCAAAGACTGCAAAATTGGCCTTATAGTAATCAAGCTGGTATTCCTCGGAATATGGCATCCGCAGAATGGAATGGAGACCGGCCTTCGTGTCAGCCCCAAATTCCGTAAAGACAATTGGCTTGCCCGGCAGCTTCTGGTGCCATTTTTCCAGCTCGGCCTTCAAATCAGACTGAGCTTGTTGCAAGTTGTTGAAGTCGACGTACCAGCCGTAGTAGCGGTTCAGGCAGATGACATCTAAGAGATCGCCAACCAGGTCTTTGTCCGCGTTGGCCATCATGATGTTGACCATCGTGATCGGCCGCTTCTGTGGGTCCTGCTGGCGGGTGTAATCGATAATCTCCTTGAAGTATTCGTGCGCACCATTTTCATGACTGGCCGGTTCGTTGGCAACTGACCACATCACCACTGATGGGTGATCATGATCTCTTTCCACCATTTCTTTAATGGCCCGCTTATGGTTGGCCATCGTATTCAAGTGGTCCCAGGTGTTGCCGTGCTTGAAGTCGCCGTTGCCACCCAGCGTGACGTTAAAGGTCTCAAAGATCCCAACTGCCGGGCATTCATCAATGACGACTAAGCCTTCCCGGTCAGCCTGGCGCATGGCCTCCTCACAGTATGGGTAGTGCGAAGTCCGAAATGAGTTGGCGCCCATCCATTTCATGATCTGATAGTCCATGTTGACGAGGGGCATGTTTTCACCCTTACCATGAGCCAAAGAGTCTTCATGCCGGCCAAAACCCTTGAAGTAGAAGGGTTTGCCGTTGATCAGGAAGCGGTCGTTTTTAACGGCAATTGTCCGCACGCCGAACTCCTGTGTGTAGGAATCGAGCAGGTCGCTTTCCTGGTTATAGACATTGACTTCCAGTTCATACAAATAGGCGTGCAAAGGCTGCCAACGGTGGGTGTCGGCAATATTCATGTCCGCCTGCAAAGAATCGCCTGTGGCCACGACTTTGCCCTCTTCATCGAGGATCCGCAACTGGGCGTGATCGTAGTTGCCCCTGACATTGATCTCAGGACGGACGGTCGTTTTGGCGCCTTCGACATCGTAGTTGACCGCAATATGGTCGATGTAGGTCCGGTTGGTCGTGTAAAGCCGTACCCGCCGGTGAATGCCTGCATAGTTATAGAAGTCAAACCGCGTCTGCATGTGGTAATGTCCCTGCTCATCCTTCTTCAAATCGGCGGTCGGAATGGTGTCGTTGTCCAGCAGGTTGGAGACCCGAACCTTCAAGTCATTCTTGCCGGCGCGCAGGTGGTGGCTGACATCCGCTTCAAACGGCGTAAAACCACCCACATGATGGGCAACCTCTTGGCCGTTCAAGTACACCTGGCAGCTTTGGGTCACCGAGCCAAAACGCAGGACGTTACGTTTCTTCAGCTGGTCGGCGGGCACATTGAAGATTGTCTCGTACCAGAAATAGCCCAGGTGGTTGCGCAGTTGGGTGTTCATCGTCTGGTCGTTAAAGGAAGCGGGCACCGCCATCCACACGGTGTCAGTCAATGGCTTTTCCGGGTCAACCTTCCCCGTTTCCGCCTTAAATTTCCACATCCCCGACAAGTCTTCCAAAGTCCGGGTAGCAGTCTGTTCTGGATAAAGCATTCTTAATCCTCCAATCTGATTAAACGAGCGCCTTAATCAATGTCGCCAAATTGGAAGTAGTCGTGAGCGTTGTTGTAAGCAATGTTCTTAGCCATGTTCCCCATGAACTCTTCGTCGGCCGGTGCCTCACCGTTTTCGATCAGGCGGCCAAGGTAGTCGCACAGTACCCGGCGGAAGTATTCATGCCGTGAGTAGGACAGGAAGCTCCGTGAGTCAGTCAGCATGCCGACAAAGTTACCCAGCAGTGAGTTCTCAGCCATCATTTGCAGCTGCAGGTCCATGCCACGGCGGGTGTCATTGAACCACCATGCACAACCGAGTTGCAGCTTCTGCTTGGTAGCGTGGGCATCAACCCCGTCGCCGTAGAAGTCACCCATGCCAGAGGCCAGTTCCATCCAGTCATTTGGATTCAGTGAGTAGAGGATCAGCTTTGGAATGTTGTTCTCTGCCTGCATGTGCATCAAGAGCTTCATGATTTCCTGGGCGAAGTCGGCCTGGGTTCCCATGGAGTCACCACCACAGTCAGCACCGATCGAATCAAACAGCTGCTGGTTGCCGTTACGGATAACGTTGCCGTGGAACTGCATAGTCCAGTCGTACTTCTTGTTGATCCGCATCAAGTTTTCAATCAACGCCGTCAGGTAAACGTCAACGTCGTGGTCAGACAGTTTTTCATTGTTCAGGCCCTTTTGGAAGACGTCATTGACAGCAGACTCAGAAGCCGGAGCAAAGTGGAAGCTGTTAATGCCATGGTCGGACAGTTTAGCCCCTAGTGAGCTGAAGTATTCGTAACGCTGATCCAAGGCCTTAACCAGGTCGGCAAAATTGTTGATGGTGACACCGGCAACCGTGCCCAGCGTCTTCATGTAGGCGCCAAACGTGTCAACTTGAATGGCAAAGGCCTTGTCAGGACGCATTGCTGGCAATACCTTGAAGCCATTCTCTTTTTCATCCTTCTTGAGCAGCTTTTGGTACTTCAATTCAGATGCCGGGTCGTCAGTGGTGCAGACCACTTTCACGTTCATCCGTTGCAGCAGTTGCCGTGGACGGAATTCGGGCTTAACCAGCAATTCGTTGGCCTTATCCCAGATCTTCTTGGCGTTCTTTTCACAGATGGTGTCCGTGATCCCGAAGTAACGGCGCAGTTCCAGCGCTGACCACTCGTACAGCGGGTTGCCGATGGCCTTTTCCATGGTTGCACAGTAGGCTTTGACCTTTTCGAAGTCGTCGCCGTCACCGGTAATCAGGCTTTCCGGAACCCCGTTGGCCCGCATTAAACGCCACTTATAGTGGTCACCCGCGTTACCGTCGTTGATCCATACACGAGCCAGGTTCTTGTAATTCTTGTTTTCATACATTTCTTCCGGACTCAGGTGACAGTGATAGTCAATGATTGGCATGTCTTTGCAGGCGTTAAACAGTTTCTTTGCCCAATCGTTAGTCAACAAAAAATCATCGTCAATTAAACTCATAATTCAATACCTCCAAGAATTAATGCTTAAACAACTAATTACTGAATTGAGATCAGGTCCTTCATCGTGAATTGCAGCTGGGCTTGATAGTTGGCCGTCGTTGGATTCTGATAGTGGACTTTCGCCTGCCGGGTTTCACCGTCAAACCACCAGCCAGACTCTGCGTGATCGTAATCTTCCTTCTTCAAGAAGCGGTGCAGCGATTGGCCGGCCACCTTGACTTCGACGGGGGCCATCCGCGGGCAGTAGACGGACAGGTTCATCGTCTTAACCTTGGTCTGGTAGTCACCTTCACGCTTGAAGTCGACCATCACACCCTCAGGCTGGGCATGCGCCGTAACGTGAGTCCGCAGACTTTGGCCCTTCTTGTAAGCCATCGTTTCGCCATCGTCTTCATAAATTGTGAAGCTGGTGTCGGCGGTTGGTTCAATCAACAGGTCCAGGTTCGTGATCGTTTCCTTATGGATGTTCATCAAATGCGGCGCTTCCGGAATGATGGCCCCGGACCGTAAGAACATCGGGATGGAACTCATGTCGACCGGGATCGTAATTGTCTGACCGCCTTCGTAACGCTGGTAAGTCTTCAGGTCGATCCAGTTGGCGCCCTTCGGCAAGTAGACCTGCTTTTCGGTCTGGCCCTTGTCCAATACGTTGGCAACCAACAGGGAGTGGCCCAGCATGAATTCAAAGCTTTCATCTAAGACGTGAGGGTCATTCTGGAATTCGTATACCAATGGCCGCATTACCGGTGCACCAGTGACATGGGCTTCATACAGCAGCGAATACAGGTATGGAACTAAGCGGTAACGCAGCTGGATGGCGTGGGCAATGTACTTGGTGTAGTTCGGGTACATGTACGGTTCCGTGACAGTGTTGTCGGTGTTGGCCGAGTGGATGCTGAACCGTGGCTGGAAAATCCCATTTTGCACCCACCGGACTAAGAGTTCAGGTTCCGGCAGCGGACCGTAGAAACCACCGATGTCACAACCCTGGTTGGCGACTCCAGACAGGCCCATCCCGAGAATGACCGGAATGTTGTACTTAACGCTGGTCCAGTTGGTCGAGTTGTCACCGGCCCATGTTTGGGCATAACGCTGGATACCGGCAAAGCCAGCCCGATTGATGACGTAAGGACGAGCATCCGGATTGTACTGGTGAACCGCCTGCTGGGCGACTTTCGCCATAATCGTGGATTGCAGCGGCCGCATGTCATCCATCTTCTTGTTCTTCATGCCTTCCATGTTAATCGTGGCCGACCCATCGACGGTTTCGTATTCGTTGTTGTCGTTCCAAACCGAAGTGATGCCATACTTCAACAGCGAATTGGTCAAATAGAAGGTCCATGCCTTACGACCGGCCGGGTTCGTGAAGTCGATGAAGTTGGCTGGGCCGCCCCAGTATTGGTTAACTTGGTCGTGTTGACCACTCTCATCCTTGATGAAGGCATCTCGTTTCGATAAGTCAGGATTGTCAGGGTGTTTAAGCAGGATCCCCGGCTTGACGTTTGGTGCCAACAGTGCGCCCCGTGTCTTCAAGTCGTCCACAAACTTTTGCGGATCTGGGAAACGCCGCTTGTTCCACCGGAAGAAGAAACGCTTCTGGGTCTGCTCGTCGACGACATAACCTGAGGACAGGAAGAAGCCATCACACGGGATGTGGTTCTGCTTGCAGGTGTCCACAAAGTTCAGGATCGCTTTGTCGTCGCCTTCTGGCAGTTCGGAATAGAACATGGTGGATCCCATGTAGCCCAGCGATGACATTGGCATCATTGCCGACTTCCCGGTCAGGTCCGTGTAGTGTTCAACCACGTCTTTTACGGTCGGACCGCCAATAAAGAAGACATCCAGGTCGCCGCCGTCAGCTTGGAAGTAACTGTAGCGCAGCCAGTAGTTGCTGTGTTCACAGTCCATGTCGAATACGGAATCATTGGAGTTGTTGTAGAAAAGGCCGCTGGCAATATTGTTCTCGCAATTGAGGTAAATGTAGAACGGGATCATCTTGTAGAGCGGGTCGCTGCGCTTGGCATCCCAGCCCAGTGAGTCGGTGTTGTGCATCCGCATCCGCCGCTTGTACTTGTTCAACGGGCCCGACTTTTCACCGAAACCGTAAAACTTCTCGTGGTCGCCCATCTGTGAATAGTGAGTCCGCCGACCATTGTCATCCTCCACATAGGACCGCTTGGGCAGATCTTTGTGGACAACATTGCCGTTTTCATCGGTGATCTCCATATAGAAAGGTTCGGCGTAGATATGGAGCGTGTACTTGCCGTTGCTGACGGTGTACTGGCCCTCTTTTGGCTGCTGCAGGTCGATTGGTAACGGCTTGACCCGCGTCCGTTCGTCCTTCATCAGCTCATCGGTCTTGTCTGGCCAGGCAGTCTTGATCAGCGCATACGATTCTTCCGGTGCAAACTCGTCGTCAAACGTGCTGCGAATCCGGATGATGTTTTGGTCTAATAGGTAGATACGGAATTTTGCCCCATTAGTATCAAGATCCAGATAATCAGTCTGGTTATCGACAGTAAGCAATTTTGTACTGTTTTTCATAAACAACCCCCATAAAATTAACTGACATCGATAAGAAATTTCATAATTTTAAAAACTAATACATCAGATTAGTGAATAATTACCAGTAGATAACAATTTACAAGGCAATTTCAGTTCAAGAATACGCTTTCAGAAAGGCGATGTCAACGCGATCTGTCAATCAGTGACTAGTGGCTACGTCTATGTTTTTTGGTAGTGATGCAGCTGATTGCCCGCCTATCAACCCTTATCTGCTGATTGTCAAGGATGATTGAAAGCGTTAACCAGTGGTGCTATGATTAAGTTTATGCAGCGTCGAGCGTCTTTTTTCGTCAATCTAATATGCTAGTTTGGCCTGACCTGCTCGATGCATTCAAATCGTCGAATATCGTTTCCCTATATGAACCATCAAAAAGGACCGAACCACCATGGATACCAACATTCGTCAAGATGCGTATGACAAAATCAAATACAAAATCATTCACTTCCACTACCTGCCGGGGCAAAAAATTTCCGAAAAGATGATTTCAACCACGCTTGATTTGGGCCGGACACCGGTCAGAGAAGCGCTGATCCGGATTGAGCGTGAGGGCCTGATTGAGGTGATCCCCCAAAGTGGAACCTACGTGACCATGATCAACATTGACTCCGTGCAAAACGGCCGCTTTGTTCGTGAGTGCCTGGAGCCAAATGTGATGCTGGACGCCATGACCAAGCTGACACCCGAACATATCGACAAACTAAATAAAAACATGGAAGAACAGAAAGAAGCCGCTGAGTTGACACAGACCGACCGTTTCTTCGACCTGGACCAAAGCTTCCATGGGGAGTTTTACACGGTTGCCGGCAAGCAAGAAATCTGGAAGTGGCTGCAGTTGAATAACACCCAACTCAACCGTTTCCGGCGTCTGCGGCTGAAAGTGCCCGGCTTGAACTGGGCGACTCTTTTGACCCAGCACGAAGAAATCTTCAACGCCATTAAGAATCAGGACGTGGATGATTTGAGTTACCTGATGCATTCCCACTTGCACCTAATGCTCGATGAAAAGGAAACGGTTATGCGCTACTACCCCGATTACTTCACCCGGCCATCACAACCGGAATAAATTAACAACAAGAAAAAGGCATCTAGGATTGATCAATCCTAGATGCCTTTTTTACTGGAGTTCATACTCCGTTTACCCGCGATATTTATTAATCAGAATCTTGGGGTTGTATTTCAAGCCCTGCTTCTGTAATTCATCATAAATTCGCAGGAATGGTTTACGGCGGAATTTAAAGCCATCGATGATGATGGAATAGATGGCCAGGTTGCCATTGTGCGAGTAGTTCTTTTTAACCGCCTCAGCCTGCTTTTCCTTGTCCGTCAACACATTCATTGCAATGATGCCGATTTCCATTGAAGCATTGTTGGGTGCCAATTCAATCTTTTGAATCTGCGACCAAGGAACCGTCACTTTTTCGTCTTTGTGGGTATAATCGGTGACCCCATTTTGATCAATGACGTAGAGTGGCTGTTTCGACAAGGCCGGTGCCAACGTTTGGTAAGCCAAGATGCCAAAGAGGATGATGAAGAAGACGGCAAACGCCTTCCAAATCCAACTGGCTTGAATGAACAGAACTCCCGCCAGGCAAACAATGATAATCAGGTAGGCACAATCGATAATTGCGATCCGTACCCGGTCAGGATATACCTGGTATCTATCGTTATCCTTAGCCATGCTGATTAACCTTTGTAGTCAACCCGCTTTGATTCAGGAACAGACTGGAAGTAAACCTTCACACCTTCATCAGCGATTGCTTTGATGGTCTGCTGGTCTTCGGCAGTCAGGGAAACGTCAGGAATTGGTTTTTCAACCGTGCCTGGCTTCTTAGCTGCACCACCGACACAGAGTTCGTCCAGCTTCAGACCATTGTCCAGGGATTCCTTAACTTCTTTGACGTTCTTGAAGACGATCAGAACCTTGTCGTCACCGAATTGGTTCTTCTGCCATTCTTCGCCGACTTCCTTGGTGGAGTAAACCTTGATCTTCAGGCCACCAGTGGAGTTGGTGCTGACATAAACACTCTTCATGAAGTCGTCTGCAGCAGTAGCGTTGTCAACAACATAAACAGAGTTAGTGCCTAAACCCTTAGTCCACTTCTGCATAACTTTACCGTGGATTAAACGATCGTCAACACGTGCTAAATTAATTTGTCCCATTTTAATTCCTCCTTGAGTATCTGAGTATCTATTCCAGTCTATTATGCTTTCTTCAAAAAGTTCTTGTCAATCAACTTGATGCCATCGCGAGCAACCTTAATGGAGTCATTGATCAGCTTAACCGTGTCGTCTTCGCTGTCCGTGAAGTTAACCAGGTTAATCAGTAATGGCATGCTCAAGCCAGTCACAATCTTCAGTTCATGGTAGTTAGCCAATGAACGCAGAGCAACGTTGGATGGACTACCACCAAGCAAGTCAACGATGACTACCGTTTCATCGTATTCCTTGGCGTTTTTGTCCAGCACTTCAACAACCTTGTCCTTCAGTGCGTCAACGTTTTCGCCTTCGTGCAGGCCTAAAGCAGAAACATTCTTCTGTTCGCCCATCAACAGTTCCAGGCTCTTAACCGTTTCAACACCCATGTCACCGTGAGTAACAACTAAAAATGCACGTTTTGTCATAACTTAAGCCTCCATCAACTTTAGACAATGTAGAAGATTGACAGAACAATCAATACAAGGGTCAGGTAGATCAGACCACGGGTGATCTTCAAGCCCTTCTTCTGGAAGTACCAGTAGAGCAAGAGGATGGCCAGCAGTGGCAGGATCCCTGGCATGATCGTGTTCAAGATGCTTTGCAGGTCAAAGGTCTTGTGACTGATCGTGAACTTAAGGTAACTCTTGATCTTAACGTATTGACCAGCCATGATTCCCATCATGAACAGACCCAGAACACCCAGACCATCAATCACAGAGGACATCCGGCCGGAAGTCATGATTTCCTTAGCAGCAGACCGACCTAAGGTGTAACCCATCTTAGTGAAGTAGTAACCATAAATGTAGGTCGCAGTTGCAAAGCAAACGAATGGCAACAGGCACCCTAAGAAGTTACCCTTTTGTGCAAATGGCAGGAAGATAGCGATGAAGATGTATTGAATAGTTCCGGAGTCGATTGAGTCCCCAATACCAGCCAGTGGGCCCATCAGACCAACCTTGGTGTTTGAAATCATGTCTTCGGAAATAGCTTCTTCACCCTTAGCCATTGCCTTGGCACGTGCTTCTTCAAGTGAAATGGTAACCCCCATCAGAGTACCACCACCCCAAGTAGCTTGGGTGTTAAAGAAGAGCAGGTGACGTTGCAAGGCCTTAGCTAATTCATCCTTAGTCTTGTATAACTTTTTCAGAATTGGAATCAAACCAAAACAAAATGCAGGTGCTAGCATCCGGTCGAAGGTGTGGTTGACTTCGTTTGCCCACCACCAACCGAACCAGGCTTTCATTAAGTCCCGGTTGGTAATCTTATCAGGTTCAGGAATTGTACCCTTTTCGGTTTCCTGAGCAGCGTTTTCTTCAACTGCTGGGTTGTTCTTTTCTTCAGTCATTATTGAACCCTCCTTCGTTTAGTTCTGCGCTGGCTTCTGCGTGAACATTACGTACAGGATGGCGAAGATGATACCAAATGCGGCGTAGATCGTCATGTTAATGTTCAGCTTTGCAAATGCAACACTCATGAAGTATGCCAGGAAGAAGAATGGCAGGAGCTTTTGCTTACCGATAACCTGCATGATTACGGCAATACCTAAGGCAGCCAGACCACCACCAACACTGGTCAGAACGTGAATGATCGTACCGTGTTGGATACCAGCAACAACGTGAGCAATAACCGGAGCACCGAAGTACAGGGCGATGAAAATCAGTGGAATGAACAGGCAGAATGAAATAACTGCTGGAATTGCCATGATTGCCCAACGCAGGCCCCGCGTGTTACCTTCAGCCGCGAACTTGTCCATCGGCTTCAAAGCGAAGGTGTTAAGGAAGAAACGGAATTGGTAAAGGTAAGAACCTAACAGACCAACTGGAACGGCGATCGCAATGGCACCTTGTGGGCTCATGTGGCCTAACAAAGCAACTGGAACAGCGATTGCGGCAGCGATACATGGTTCAGCAGGCAGCGCACCACCTGGAGCAACGAAGCCCATGTAAACCAATTGAATAGCGGCAGTGATAATAACGGCTTGATGCATCTGGCCCATGATCAGACCAACCATCATACCGGTCATTAACGGACTGAACCGCATCGTTAAGGTAGCAAACCCTAAAATACGCGATTCAACCAATGCAACCCAGACGGCGATGGCTAATGCTTGCCATACAGAAAGAGTTAAATGCATGAGTACAACCTCCCCAAAAGTTGATAAATGAATTATTGCTATATTTGAAGGAGCAAATATTACTTCTCACTTCGAATACCATTATAAATGAAAGCGAATACATTACAAGGGGTAATATTTATTTTTTCTAATTAAATTTCGCGCTATAATTATCATAGTTAATATATGAAACGCTTCCAAAGAGGATTGTACGATTATGACCACTCAACTATATTTTGTTCGTCACGGAGAAACCTTTTTAAACAACTTCAAGCGCATGCAAGGCTGGATCGATTCGCATTTAACCGAAAAGGGTCGTCAACAAGCGATTGCGACTGGCAAGGCCCTTGCGCAAACCAAATTTACGGTTGTTGCCTCGTCTGATCTGGGCCGCGCACGTCAAACCAAGAAATTGATTATCAGCCAGCTCCAGCATCAGCCAAAAGCAACCTTTGTTTTACCGGAATTTCGGGAAGTCAATTTTGGCTCGTTTGATGGCCTGCCACGTATCGATGCCTGGAACACCGTTACCGAGAACACACCATATAATGACCAGAACGATATCATCCGCCATGGTGGCTTACATGAAGTTCGGCAGTTAATGGCTGATGCGGATCCCCTGCACCTCTGTGAATACAACCCCGAGATTATTGCTCGTTGGAAACGCGGGGTTCAGAAGTTGCTGGCAGAATCTCCTGACCAAGATAATATGAACATTTTGGTTATTTCACATGGCACTTTCATTCGGACAATTTCTGAGCACTATGGCCAATACGTTGCCGGCATGGAAAACGTCCCAAAAAACGGGAGTGTCACGATTTTTACCGTTGATCATGGACAGATCCACTTAAAGCGCTATAATCAATTACTTTAAGAATGGGGCATAAACCATGAATCCTGAAGTTATCGAATCTTTTTTGCAAATCGTTAAATATCGGCAAATTTCGCTGGCTGCCGATGCACTCTATTTGTCACAAGCAACCATCACGAACCGGTTGACTAAGCTGGAACGTTACTTAGGCGTCAAGCTGATCAACCGTGGTAAGGGCCATGCTTCCGTCACCCTGACTGATTATGGGAAGAAACTGGTTCCGATCGCCGAACAATATCTAAAGGTTGTCCAAACGGCTACCAACATTCGTGAGCTGGGCAAACACGAACAGCTGAATATTCTGACCACCAGTGACATCAGTGCCTTCTTCCTGGCACCCCTGATGCCACAGCTCAGCAAGTCCATTTCCAACCTGCAGATCACCGTCGAATGTCTTCCTAAGTACACGATCATTGACCGCCTGAAGACCAACCATGGTGACTGGGGCTTATTGACAGAGGTTCCGTTTGCCGATGGGCTGTCCAGCAATGAAGCCTTTAGGGACTCCTTACAGCTGGTGACCTCACCAACTATCTCCCTGCCCAAAATCATCAACACCGATTCATTAAAACGGGGCGATGAGATCTACTGTCCCTACAATGACAACTACAAAAAGTGGCACAGCATCTGTTGGGACGACCACCTGTTGCCATTTTTCCAAACTACCCAGATCGCCAGCGTACTGCCTACCCTTTTGTATGACAATCATTGGGCATTGGTACCAAAGATCTTCGCTAACCAACTAGATCCAAAATACCGGCAACACAGCATTCTGGAATCGGCAGCGCACTTCTCCGTTCAATCGGTGACCTTGCCCGATGCACCAAAATCCAAGTTGATTGAGCAAGTTTCTTCAATCATTAAGTTCAACCTGCAAAAACGGGTACAGTAATTGTTGACCATAGATTTAAAGGAGTACTAACATGATTCATCTTTACGTTGTCCGTCACGGCCAGACCGTCCTGAACCAGTTGGGCCGAATGCAGGGATGGGTGGATTCTTTTCTCACCCAGCAAGGGCGCAACCAAGCAATCGCAACCGGTCAGGCCTTGAAGGATAAAGTCTTTACCCTGGTTTGTTCATCGGATTTGCGGCGTGCTCAAGATACCGCCCAGCTCATTAGTCAACAACTGACTAGGCAGCCGAAACTGCGGCAGTCCTTCCCTGAATTTCGGGAAGTCAATTTTGGCGGCCTTGATGCCACCAAGATCAAACCAATGTGGAAGGCAATCACTGCGGATACGCCTTATCAAGGGCTGAACGATATCTTAGCAAAGGCCAACTTCGAAAAGGTGCGGCAGATCATGCAGGATCACGATCCCCTGCATACCGCCGAAAGCAACGAAGACGTCCTGAATCGTTGGCAACATGGTGTTCAATTAATCAATGACCAAGTAGCTGCAATCACCGATAAGCCGGCCAATGTTCTACTAGTTTCACATGGAACATTTATCCGGACCATTGCTGAACACTATGGTGCTGTAGTCGCCGGCAATGATCACGCACCACAAAATGGCAGTGTCACCATCTTTGATATCGACAACGACCAGGTCAAGCTCAAGTCTTACAATCAACAGCTTTAAAGTAAAAACACGAATCTTTTAACTAAGCTGTTTACAAAGCAAAAGCGCCACATATCCCATTATGACGGATATTGTGACGCTCTTTTTATTTATGGAGATCAATCATTCCTCAGTTTTCTCAGCAGATTTTTAGTAAAAATTTTAGTAAAAACGTTTACACACTGTTCCAATCCAGCTTATAATAAGTGTAAGCGTTTTCGATGACGCAATAAAAAGGAGGAATTGTAATGTCATCTAATGATTTTAAAAATCAATTTTGGACAGTCACTGCTGGCGACCTGTCTAAAAAGCGTGCTAAATTAGCCGCTCCACGAAAGACAGCTAAACCTGCAGAGGGTGCTGCCAAAATCGTGGTTGACCCATCACAAAAGTTTCAGGATTGGCTCGGTGTTGGTGCTGCAATCACCGACTCAACCGCTAAGTTAATCTGGGATCAGTCCAAGTCACAGCGGGATGCCCTGCTGCACGAATTGTTCGACCCCGAAGAAGGTGCTTATTCAGTTGTCCGGGTACCAATTGGCTCCTGTGACTTCCAAAGTCAGGATTACTACTCATTAGATGACGTTCCTTTTGGTGAGCATGATAATGACATGAAGCACTTCTCCATTGGTGAAGGCAAGTCGGGTGCCAAAGACGCTACCAAGGACCTGAAGCACATCGTTCCAGTTCTGCAAGAAATCGTTAAGATCAACCCAGCCATTAAGATTATTTCCTCACCATGGTCTGGTCCAGCTTGGATGAAGAACACTGGTCACCTGACCCAAGGCGGCCACCTGCGTTTCGGTGAATTCACCGGCAACGGTTATGCCCACAAGGATCACTTCGAAGCGGTTTACGCCAAGTACTTCGTTAAGTACATCGAAGCTTATGCTCACTATGGGATTCCGATTTACGGTGTCACCATTCAAAACGAACCTTCTAACGCCGCTATGTGGCCAGCAATGATCTGGACGATTCCTGAATTGGCTAAGTTTGGTTATGAATACCTGCGGCCAGCGCTGGACGAAACTTACCCAGACACCAAGATCTTCTTCTGGGATGGTTCATTGAACGTCTTGAACGAACCAATTTCCAAGTACATCACCCCACAACAAGCCAGCGCCTTCGATGGATTTGCATTCCACACCTACGACGGCCCATACACCAACTTGTTCAAGGTTAGTCGTGAATTCCCTAACTGGACGCTGGGCATGACTGAACGCCGTTGCCTCTTCACGGACTCCTATGAGGATGCTTCCCACATCATGGGTGGCCTGATCTGCAACTGGTTAGTCCGTCAAGGCCTCGGCTTCATCACCCTGTGGAACCTGGCATTGGACGAACGGGGCTTGCCTAACGAAGCTGGTTCAACCGGTCGGCGTGGTGTGATCACCATCGACCACAAAACTGGTAAGGTACAGCGGAACTTCGAATACTACATGCTGCGGAACCTGTCACAAGACGTTGAACCCGGCTCAACCCGGATCGCTTCATCCAGTTACTCACCAGACGGTTACACCGGTGGTATCAGTTCAACCGCCTTCTTGGCACCAGATGGGTCAATCGCCGTTCAGCTCTACAACCCAAGTGGCAAGGATCTGAAGGCCAGCTTGAACCTGTACGGCTATGGTACTCAATGGCAGACCGTTACTGTTCCTGCTTGGGGCACGGTTACCGTTCACAAGTCCAACTGGGCCATGAATGAAAGTGCACCACGTGAAGACGAAAAGTTTGCTCTGCACCCGACAAAGCTGAACTTCTCCGACGACACTGCTCCTGGTGTAGGTATCAACGCTAAGAAGAACAACCTTTTGTAATTAAACCGAATTAAACCGATCTACTACAGTTAAACCAAACGGAGCTGTCACATAACATGGCAGCTCCGTTTTTTATACAAAAAAGCTTGGCCAGTCCGACAACTGACCAAGCTTTCTTAATCTTAATGACTTGAATTATGCGTTCAGCTTTGCAAATGCTTCGTGGAACTTCTTGGCATTTTCCGTAACTTGGTCGTAGTCGCCAGTCTTGGCTGGGCCGACTAACTGGCCACCGACACCAACAACGAAGGCACCGGCGTCGAACCAGGTTGACAAGTTGTCCAGGGAAACACCACCAGTTGGCATGATGGACATCTGTGGGAAAGGACCCTTGAATTCGGAGATTGCCTTTGCACCGACCAATGCGGCTGGGAAGATCTTAACGACATCCACGCCGTATTCCATAGCGATCTGGGCTTCACGTGGGGTAAAGCAGCCGGCCATGTAGGAAACACCGTACAGGTTGCACATCTTGGCAACTTCCTTGTTGAAGGATGGGGAAACTACGAATTCGGCACCAGCCATCAAAGCCAGCCGTGCGCTAACGGGTTCCAAAACGGTCCCGGCACCGATGATTACTGAGTCATCGTCAGCGTACTTCTCGGTCAGTTTAGCGATCGTCTGGTCAGCATGTGGTGCAGTGAAGGCTACTTCGATCGCCTTCACACCACCCTTGACACAGGCAACAGAGGTCTTGTAAGCATCATCGGCACTGTTACCCCGCACAACGGCAACAATTCCGGCTTTTTGCACGTTATTTAAAACTTCATACTTCTTAATCATTGTTCTTTACTCCATTTTCAATTAGTTTAATAGATTTTCGTGGACATACTTGAGACAAGGCTCCAAGTCTGGAAGCCCGTCAAGTTCCATTATAGCATGTGGTTGAGCTGCCTCGATGGTCTTAACCATTCTTGGCAAGTCCACTTCACCAGTCCCAAAGTTGACCTTCTGCTTCTTCCCGTCAATGTAGCGATAGTCATTGATGTGGAAGCCGTAGATGATGTCGTTATAGTGGTCGATCATCGTTTCCGCAATTTGGTTAGCATCCGGATCCTTGTCACTGACTAAGCCAACGGGGTCAATGACCAGCTTCAGGTTTGGCGAATCAATCCAGTCCAGCATCCGGTCAATCGTGGCTACATCATGGATCGGGTGGTTGATGCCGGGTTCAATGCCGACCAGAACTCCCGCCTTCTCGGCCACTTTGACCTGCTTTTGGATCTGCTTAATGGTCAAATCAACCGCTTCTTCAGTGAAGTTCTCTGTCGTCGGCGAAACCCCTGGGTGAACCGTTCCTGTTTCGGTCACGACCAGTGGTGCACCAAAATTATGCGCCAGCGTGATGTACTGGCTGAACAAGTTCATGAAACGCTGCCGTTCAGCCAAATCAGGGTGCTCCATATTGCCGTAGCAGCCTAATGTTGCAATGGAAATCCCGTTGGCCGCCAAAGTCCGCTGAACATACGAAGCCAGGCCGGCATTCATCCGGTAGCCCTTTTGGCTGGTTTCTTTCAGTGAAACTCGCGGTGCAAACTGCAGATATGAAAAGCCCAGTTCCTTCAACTTAGCGCTTAAAGCCGACATGTCGTCAAAAATATGCACATCGTGGGCACGAATTCCAAATTTCATAATCAGGTTCCTTTCAAAAAAGGGGCGTGACCGGAGCCTATTCGACCCCATTGTCACGCTCCCTGATCAGTTTAAGCTTAATAATTAACGAACTAAGTAACCACCATCGACTGGCATGATGCAACCATTGACATAGTCGGCAGCTTCACTAGCCAAGAAGACGGCAACGCCCATCAGTTCATGAGGTGCACCCCAGTGTCCAGCTGGAATCCGGCTCAAGATTTCTTGGTTACGAGCCTTGTCTGCACGGATTGGTGCCGTGTTGGCGGTCTTGATGTAACCAGGTGCGATGGCGTTGACTTGAACATTGTAAGCACCCATTTCAGATGCAAATGCCTTGGTCAAGCCGGCAACCCCGTGCTTGGAAGCCGTGTAGGAAGGAATGAACTTCCCACCTTGGAATGACAGCATGGAACCAATGTTGATGATCTTACCATGCTTCTGCTTAGCAAATACCTTTGCAGCAGCCATTGACAGGTGGTAAACCGCCGTCAGGTTAATGGCAATAACGTTCTTCCAGTCTTCATCCTTGGATTCCAGCAGTGGGTTACGCTTGATCATCCCGGCGTTGTTGATCAGGATGTCAATGTGGCCGAACTTTTCGAGGGCAGTGTCGATCACCTTTTGTGCGACACCATCCTGGGTCAAGTCACACTGCATGAATTCAACTCGTTGACCACGCTTTTCGATCATCTTGCGGGTGTCTTCCCAGCCTTCTTGACCGTGGGTGGCAATGAAGATGTCAGCCCCGGCTTCAGCTAAGGCAACAGAATAACCTTGGCCCAAGCCAGTGTTCCCACCGGTAATGATTGCAACTTTGCCTTTCAGGCTGAACATTGACATCTTGAACTTGTCCAATGCAGCTTCATTGGCTTTAATTTCTTCTGCAGATTGTGGCATTATAGTCATCCTTTCAAAATTTGCTTTGTATAAACTCAATTAGCGAAGGTCGTGCATGTCGACCATGTCCATGTCATCGTAGGTCTGGTTTTCACCACACATTGCCCAGATGAAGGAGTAGTTGGAAGTACCAACCCCACAGTGAATGGACCATGATGGGTTAACAACGGCCTGGTCTGGTTCCAGAACGATGTGACGACTTTCATCTGGCTTACCCATGAAGTGGAATACCCGGGCGTCCTTGTCACCAAATTCGGTGTAGAGGTAGGTTTCCATCCGCCGTGCGTGGGTGTGGCATGGCATGGTGTTCCATGAGTTACCTGGTTCCAAGACGGTGTAGCCCATTTGCAGCTGGCAAGTTGGAAACAGTGATGCGTCGATGTACTTGTGAATCGTCCGCTTGTTCATGTGTTCCTGGTCACCCATTGGCATAGCAATGGAGTCCTTGTAAGCAAGCTTGTGATTTGGATAAGTCTTGTGTGCAGGAGTGGAGACAACGTAGAACTTAGCAGGCTTGCTTGCGTCGTCTGATGAGAAGACAACGTGCTTGACGCCCATGCCAATGTAGTAACCATCATGAGGTTCAATGTGGTCTTCTTTGCCGTCAATGGAAACTGAGCCGGCACCACCGATGTTGATGAAGCCCAGTTCACGACGCTGCAGGAAGAAGTCAACGCCAAGCTGCTTGTCCAACTTGATTTCAAGTGGTTCAGTAGTTGGCACAACCCCACCAAAGATCATCCGGTCGTTGTAGGTGTAAGTTAACAGGATGTCACCGGCAGAGAAGATCTTGTCCATCAGGAATTCCTGACGAAGCTGATCAGTGTCGTAGTGTTGGATATCCTTGGGACTGTGTGCATAGCGAGTAACCATCTTAAAAGTCATAAATAATACACTCCTTAAAAAATAATACTAATAGTCTAACTGTAATTAATTATAGTCGTCCTGTAATGCAATTAGCAAGCGCTTTTATAAACAAATAGTTTTTCATTTGTTCAATTAGTCACGAGTGGTCAAAGCATTACCTTTTTCAAACCCACTTAACTAGTAAATTTTTACCTTTTGCAAAAATACAGGAGAAGTAATCTATGCTCCTCCTGTATTTTGCAATCACAAATCAAGTTAATGGTTGTTTATGTGGCCCTTGGCCGGCTCAACCTCATGATCCTTGTAACCAACATTGTTGTGGCCAAACAAGTTCTTGTAGTCGAAACCAGTTAACAGTTCACAAACTTCCTTAACGTGTGGGTCGACGTCTTCCATCTTACCGCCGGCGTGAACACGCTTAACTTCTTTGTCAACGATTGCCAGGTTCTTTTCGTCAGCCTTCATGTGGCGAGAACAGAAGATGGCAATTAATTCCATACCACAGACACCGATCAGCATCATCAATACCAGGCCTAATTGTACGGAGTAAGGTTGTGACATCCGACCCTTAACCAGGCCAGTTGCGGAAATAACTGAGCCAGAAATCATGGTCACAATACCACGAACCAAACGACCGGACATGGTTTGAGCACCGGAAATGATACCTTCACGCCGCCGGTTGGTAATCAATTCATCAACGTCAGGCATGTATGGGTAGTTGGCTTGTGGTACGTAGTAAGCGATACCTTCACCAAATGACAGCAGCATTTGGGCAACACCGATTAACCATGCTAATTGCTGCCAGTGGAAGAACCAAATACCACAGTAGAGCAGCATTGATGAAATAACGATGAACATTGACCAGATGTAAGGACGAGCAGTGTCCCCAACCTTAGTAACAACCCAAACAGCGAAGATAGCGGAGATCAGAGCAAATGGCTTCATGATCGTGCCTAAGCCGGCTGCCCAGGTGGTTGACTTCTTCATAACATAAATGAAGTTAAAGGTTGAAATTGAAGACATCAGCCACAGACCACCAGAACCGGCAACATACATAGCAATGTGCCAGCGGAAAGTCCGAGAACGGAACGTTGAAAGAGTATCCTTAATCATCTTCCAAATACTCTTCCAGAATGAACCAGTCCGTTCGATGTGAACTTGATCCGGACTGTATTCCCAAGTGCTGAGGTAAACAATGGTCCCAGCGATAACCATGACAACTGAGTAGGTAACAACCATCATAACGTATGAGTTAGGGTTGTTCTTGCCCATCAGGCTAAAGAAGATAAGTGGGAAGGCAGCGGTAATGAAACCAACAACCTTAGAAGCAACGGAAGCAGAACCAGAAAGCAGTTGACGTTGCGTATAGTTGGTTGACATTTCAGTCTTCAGAGTGTTGTGGGTAACGGAGAACGTGTTATCAACAAAGTCGTATAACAGGTAGGTTACCATGTAGTAACCCCAGCTCATGCCACGAACCCAGCAAAGTGGGTAGAGCATGAAGAATGGGATACAAATCAGAATGAAGAACCGACGACGACCAAAAATCCGTCCTAAGTGCGTGTTGTAGAAGTTATCGGAAATGAAACCAATGATGGAACTTTCGAACACATCAAACCAGGTTGCCAGTGAGAAAATCAAGGCACCCTTCCAAGCATCCAAACCACAGAAGGTAGTGTAGTAAAGTAACAGCCATGAGTGAGCAAACGTCAGCCCACCACCACCGATGAACCCACCACAGCCGAAGCCGATACGCGTCCACCAAGTGATCTTACGGCCTTTACCAGTCTTAACGGCCATAGAACAATTGCATCTCTTTTCGTTAATTTAAAATAGCAAAGCAAATAACAAATACAAGAAAACGCTTTCTTACAACCTCGATGTTAACGTGTTCATTTACATTTTGCAATCCTTTTTTCAAAAATAATTTTCTAAAAATCGTTTTTGTCCATAACGTACGTAATAATAGCTATGCTTAAATTTTGCTGATTATTCTTACAGCACCACCAATTGTCCGACTTTTTTAATTTGTAAATCCACTGTTTAATATTTGTGAATTCTTTGATACGAAAATTTCGTTAATCACCCGAAATGTGAACGATAACATATGTTCAATTCATCCTCTGTGACCTTTCGTCACGCAAATCTTCTATATAAAAATGGCGATACGAACACTATTGGCGTCGTATCGTCATTTTATTTACTTATCTTAGTGGTTGTTGATATGCGCCTTTGCGGGCTCTACCTCATGATCTTTATAGCCGACATTGTTATGACCAAACAAATGTTGATAGTCAAAGCCCGTCAGCAATTCACAAACAGCTTTAACGTGTGGATCAACATCCGCCATCTTGCCACCCTTGTGAATTCGCTGCACTTCTTTATCAACAACTTCCAAGGCCGTCTTGTCAGCCTTCATGTGCCGTGAACACCAAATAGCAACGATTTCCAAAGAACAGACACCGATCAGCATCATCAAAACCAAGCCCAATTGAACCGAACGTGGTTGAGCCATCCGCCCCTTGACCAGGCCAGTTGCTGAAATAACTGAACCAGAGATAAAGGTGACGATCCCACGAACCAGACGGCCAGCCATCGTTTGAGCACCAGAAATGATCCCCTCACGCCGACGATTGGTAATCAGTTCATCGACATCCGGCATGTATGGGTAGTTAGCTTGCGGAACATAGTAGGCAATCCCTTCACCAAAGGACAGGAGCATTTGTGCGCAAGCGATGAGCCAAGCCATTGACTGCCAGTTGAAGAACCAAATACCAGAATAAAGCAGCATTGATGAAATAACGATCAACATGGACCAGATGTAAGGACGGGCGGTGTCACCAACTTTAGTGACCACCCAAACGGCAAAAATAGAAGAAATCAGTGCAAATGGCTTCATTGCCGTTCCTAAACCAGCGGCCCAAGTAGTCGACTTCTTCATTACATAGATGAAGTTAAAGGTCGAAATTGATGACATCAGCCACAGGCCACCAGATCCGGCAACGTACATCCCAATGTGCCAGCGAAACGTGCGGGAACGGAAAGTGGACAAAGTATCCTTAACCATCTTCCAAATGCTCTTCCAAAATGACCCGGTCCGCTCAATGTGAACTTGATCCGGTCCATATTCCCAGGTGCTGATGTAAACCAGGATCGCTGCGATCACCATGATGATGGAATAAGTGACCACCATGGAAACATAAGAATTAGGATTGTTCTTGCCCATAATGGAGAAGAAGATCAGCGGGAATGCGGCCGTGATGAAGCCAACGATTGTCCCAGCGATCGAAGCCGCACCGGACAACAATTGCCGCTGTTCATAGTTGGTCGACATTTCCGTCTTCAGTGTGTTGTGGGTCACCGAGAATGTATTGTCGATGAAGTCATAGAGCAAGTAGGTAATCATGTAATATCCCCAGCTCATGCCCCGAATCCAGCACAATGGATAGAGCATGAAGAACGGAATACATACCAAAATGAAGAAACGCCGCCGCCCGAACATGCGGCCAACGCGGGTGTTATAGAAGTTATCCGAAATAAAACCAATCACAGAGCTTTCAAACACATCCAGCCAGGTTGCCAGGGAAAAGATCAGCGCCCCTTTCCAAGCATCCAGGCCACAAAAGGTTGTGTAATACAGTAATAGCCAGGAGTGGGCAAACGTTAATCCCCCACCACTGATGAAACCGCCACAACCAAAGCCAAGCCGAGTCCACCAGGTAATTTTTCGATTCTTTCCAGTCTTAACGGCCATTGATTATTGCATCTCTTTTCGTAGATTTAAAATTTTTCAATTCATCATCAACAAAGTAGAGAAGGCGCCTTCTTTACGCCTGTAATGTTAACGTGTGCATTCTGCTTTTTCAATGCCTTTTGCCGATATTCTTTTAAGGAATTTATTTCTTTTTAATAACATACGTAATAAAACAAACGCCGGATCATGCGAAGTAATCCACTATCACTACTAATAAGTTGCCGATCTTTTACCAAAACTGGCCGCCAAAAATCAAGCGCTTTCAAATTTCTTTTGCCTTTTTTGATGAAAGCCCTTGCATTATCTGAATGTTAACGCTAACATTAAAAATGAAAAAAGGGAGGTGATCACAATGGCTTCTATCGCTATTGTTGCTTTAATTGGTATCGCACTGGTTGGGATTATGGTTGCAATCGTCAACAAGGACACTAGTAACCCTGCCCCAAAGCAGATCCATGCTGCTCAACACAAAGCAAACAAGATGAACTAAGTTAGGTAAACTGCTCGCAAGCTTGCGGATTTTCTGGGTGAACGGACAGCTTATTTTTTTACTTTCGACTTGTTGAACACGCTCGCTTTTTTTAATTGGTAAATTGTTCACGATCACATTTGTCGTTGACGTTAGCCTGTATTTAAAGGATGGTTTTGTACAATGCAAAAAGAATCAACAATTGTTCTTTCAGCTAGCCAATACGCACCGCACAAATTGGTAACCGACGAAATCCAGTCTGCTATTAATAAGCTGGATGCAATCGGCGGCGGTCACTTGGTACTGACTGGTGGTCAATTTTTCGTTTCATCATTAGCATTCTGTTCCAACCTGCACTTCACGGTTGAATCAGATGCTTCCCTGTTCTTTACTGATGACCGGTCCACTTACCCGATCTTATACACCCGTTGGGAAGGACACGAGCAATCAATGTACCGTGCCTGCCTCTACGCTGACCACGTTGAGAATCTGACTCTCGACGGTGGCGGTGTGATTGATGGTAATGGGAGTGACTGGTGGATCGAATTCCGTGCTAAGCACAAGAAGGTTGATCACGCTCGTCCATACCTGTTATCCATTGAGCACAGTAAACGGGTTCGGATCAGTCAGCTGAAGTTCACCAACTCACCGGCTTGGACCTTGCACCCGTATGACTGTGACGACGTGGTCATTGATGGGGTCAGCGTTAAGAACCCTGCCGATTCACCAAACACGGACGGCTGTGACCCAGAATCTTGCCGTAACCTGCGGATCGTCAACAGTGAATTCAACGTTGGTGACGACTGTATCGCCATCAAGGCTGGAACGGAAGATGCTTACCAGCCAATTGCCTGTGACGGTGTGGTAATTGCTAACTGCAACATGCTGCATGGTCACGGTGGTGTGGTTATTGGTAGTGAAATGAGCGGCGACGTTAAGAACATTGCCATCACGAACTGTACCTTTATCGACACGGACCGTGGTATTCGTTTCAAGACCCGTCGTGGCCGTGGTGGTGCGATCGACAACATCTTGATAAACAACATCATCATGAACAACGTCCTTTGCCCAGTTGTAATGAACCTCTACTACTTCTGTGGCGAAAAGGGTAAGGAAAAGCTGGTTTGGGACAAGAACCCATACCCAGTTTCCGAAATTACTCCTTCGATCAAGCACATCCGGATTTCCAACGTCAACGCTGAACACGTTCGTTCATGTGCCGGCATTATCTACGGCCTGCCGGAAATGCCAATTGAAGATGTGCACATCACCAGTTCTTCATTCTACTTAGACCAGGATGCAGAACCTGCCACTCCAGCAATGTTTGCTGACGCCCCTGAACTGACCAAGAAAGGCTTCTTCATGGAAAACACGAAGAACTGTGAATTAAGCGATCTCTTGGTCGTTGGGTCTGACGAAGCACCACTGTTCCATGACAAGGCCAACGAAAAGTTAGTTAAGAACCTGTAATTAAGATTGTTACGTAATTGCCTCTGTGTTTTATAGAAAGGATGGCAACACAAATGAATTATTCCTATGGCAAGCCAAGTGAAGACTGGTCAGTAAAAGCCGCTAACACCATGCTCAAGCGCGAACCCGAAGTTAACCTGAAGAACAAGTGGGAATACGAAGACGGTTTGATGCTGAATGGTATGATGGACATCTACGAACGGACTCACAACGAAGACTACCTGAACTACATCAAGCACTACTTCGAAACTTACATTGACTTCCAAGGCAATGTTAAGGGTTACCGCAAGGAACTCTACCGTCTGGATGACATCAACAACGGCAAGGTCCTGCTCCGTTTGTGGAAATTGGACCCACAGGATCGTTACAAGCACGTGTTAGACATGCTGTATGACCAGTTGAAGACGCAGCCACGGACTGAAAGCAACCTCTTCTGGCACAAACAATCCTACCCGAACCAGGTTTGGCTTGACGGGATCTACATGGGTGATGTCTTCTACGCTGAATACCTGAAGAACTTTGTGGACAATCCTGATTACACAGATGTGGTTCACCAATTTACCGGTTCTTACAAGCTAGCACTGGATGAAAAGACGGGCCTGCTCTACCACGGTGTTGACGAATCCAAGAAGATGTACTGGGCTGATAAGAAGACCGGTCGTTCGCCACACTTCTGGTTACGGAGCATTGGCTGGTACGTAATGGCTATGGCCGACGTACTGGAATTCCTGCCTGAAGACAGTGACGGCTATGCACAGATCTTGAACAACCTGCAGGCAGAACTGAAGGCATTGAAGAAGTTCGCCGACCCTGCTACCAACCTGTGGTACCAGATTCCTGACGAAGGCGATCGGCCAATGAACTACCTTGAATCTTCCGGTAGTCTGATGATCTTGAACGCCATTGCTAAGTCCCTGCGTAAGGAATACATTTCCGCCGACGAATGGACTGAATTCCTGAAGAAGGGCTGGGAAAATGCCCTTCAGCAATTCATCTCAGTTGATTACAATGGCTATGTCAACGTCAACAAGATTGCTCACGTCGGCGGCCTTGGTGGTGACAGTCACCGTGATGGTTCATTTGCCTACTACATTTCCGAACCTGTCGTTGTGAACGACCACAAGGGTTCCGGCCCATTCTTGATGCTTTCAAACGAAATGCGTGCATATTACTAATTTAATTAAGAAAAGATGATTCGATGCGCTTAATTAAGGAAAATATTTCTAGTCCACTTGGCCAAGCAGTCTTAAAGGGCTACGTGCTTGATAACTATGACAATGTTGACCCCGATCGCAAACGGCCGGCCATTATCATCTGCCCTGGTGGCGGATTCGATCACCTCTCTCCCCGTGAAGGTGAACCGGTAGCCGTTCGTATGCTCAGTCATGGCTTTCAGGCATTTATCCTCGAGTACAGCTTGGACCCGGCGCGCTTCCCTGTCGCAGTCAGCGAATTAGCGGCAGCGGTTAAGTATCTCCGGCAGCATGCTCAGTCACTGCATATCGCATCCGATGCGATCTGGGTAGCTGGTATGTCAGCTGGTGGTCATGTGGCTGCTAGTTTGGGTGTTTATTGGCACAATCCCCTCCTTAACGACTTGGGATTTGATCCGCAGCAGATCCAGCCAAATGGTCTCCTGCTCGGCTATCCCGTCATTACAAGTGGCCAATTCGCCCATCGTTATTCTATCAATTCCCTTTTAGGCGATGACTCAAACAATCCCCAAGCTTTAAAGAGTGTTTCATTGGAAGAACAGGTTTCTAAATTTACCCCTCCCACATTTCTTTGGTCAACGGCTGACGATCAGTCGGTCCCATGTGAAAATGCTATCCTGTTCGCCAACGCAATGAAGGCTCACCATCGTCCATTTCAATTGCATGTCTTCCCGTCTGGCCGGCATGGTTCCAGCTTAGGTACCGCTGAAACCGCCTTACCAGATGGAAAATACCGCGCCGCAAGTATCGTCAGTTGGCCGGAAATGTTTACCGATTGGGCGCAAAACATCGGACATACTTTTCTCAATTTCCATCAGCAATCCAAATGAAAAACGGATCCAGTGTTTGGCCTCTGCCTGCACTGGGTCCTTTTCTTAATACCGAAAGTAAAAGAGGTTTCAATTATGGCATTTACTCGTCAAGACTTAAAAAAGCTGCTTGGTCCCGATGAACGACTAGAAAACGTCAGCGGTGAATTCTTGAACCGTGAAGACCACGGTACTTTCGTGGTTGAACGCTATCAATTACATTTAAACAAGCTGGAAAGCGTACCAGCTTTGCGTGCCTATAGCAAGACCGTTTCTGGCAAGCGGCCGATAGTCATTTACCTGCACAGTCACGGCGGCAACTTCCCGCTGGGCAAGTCGGAAATGATCAATGGTACCGACTACCTGCAGAATCCGTCCTTTGCAAAGGTCATTACCGACATGGGCGCCGATGCATGGGCAATTGATGCCTGGGGCTTTGAGGACCGCGCTGGCAGCCATGGGGTCAAGGAAAGCGAACTGTTTAAGGAATTCCTGCTGGAAGGCCAAACCTTGTGGGGCATGCGCCTGTTCGACCAGCAGTCCTTGATTGATTACTTAAGCACCCGGCCAGAAGTCAACATGGACAAGATCGCCACTATCGGTATGTCTATGGGTGGCATGGAAAGCTGGTGGCTAGCCGCTTTGGAACCACGGGTTAAGGTTGTCGTTGATATTTCCGGGCAAACTGATCTATCAGTTTTGAAGAAGTACCGGTTATTGGATAAACACAATTTCTACCTATACGTTCCAGGCATGCTGAAGTACACCAGCACGTTGGAAATTCAGCAGTTGATCGCCCCACGGCCACGGTTAAGCATGGTTGGCAACCGTGACCTGCTCTGCTTCTACCCTGGTCCAGAAGCTTTGAATCCCGCCCTTTCCAAGTATTATGCAGAACAGGGTCATCCCGATAACTTCATCGGCAAGATCATGACGGGCGGCCACCAAGAAACCCAAGAAATGCGTGCCTGCTGGACCCGTTTCTTGAAGCAGCAGTTATTTAACTAAGTACCTACAACATCAAAATTCAACATGCGATACAACAATGGCCTCCAACGTTTGGTTTTCCCGAACGCTGGGGGCCATTCTCGACTACGAAGCCATTGACGACTTCTATCCTATTTTCGTTTTATTCCATGTTACTGTGACGTGATTTTGCCGCGCCATTGTCCGTTCCATCCCGTCGTGCCAGTTTCAAGCACAAGGCATCCAGGACTAAATGAACGGACTGGTCGAACAAGGTGCTCAGCAATTGGATGGATTTAATCCCATCGCCAGCTTTGGTCGCACCCGGCACCACAATGGTCTGGTCAGCCAACTGGGCAAGTGGTGAATGGCCATTACTGGTGACCGCTAATAAAGTGGCACCATCTTGGTGGGCTTTGTCAGCCAGTTCCACAATGCTGCGCGTACTGCCAGAGCCAGAAACCGCCAACAACAAATCACCCGCCTGGATTGAGGGTGTAATTGTTTCCCCAATCACAAAGGGCGTATAGCCAATGTGCATCAAGCGCATGGCAAATGCCTTGGCCATCAAACCTGATCGACCAGCGCCCAGTACAAAAATGCGCCGTTGTTGATTAAATAATGGAAGTGCGTCATCCAGCTGTTGTTCATCCGTCGCCGCCAAGACCGCACTGATTTCTTGGTTGATTGCATCCAAAATCCGCATTGTCATCGAACCTTCTCAGTTAATCGGCTGCGTGTTCTTCATAAAACTTTTGCAATTGTTCAGGGGTCGGGTAACCATCGTTGTCGCCAGGAGTCTGAATCTGCATGGCTCCGACTGCGTTTCCCCGTTTAACGGCTTCGTCAATTGTGTGGCCTTCCAATAATGCCGTAATGGTGCCTAAAGCAAAGCCGTCACCAGCACCAACCGTGTCCACAATCTTGTCGGCCGGAACATGGAAGCCCTTGACGAAATTAACGTGGCCGTCCTTCTGCTTCAAGTAAGCACCCTTAGCGCCTACCTTGACGATGACCGTCTTGGTGTACTTGCCCTGCAGGTAGAAGTCGGCAATCTTCTCTGGATCATCAGACCCCATCAAGATCTTTCCTTCGTTTACGCCAGGCATCACAATATCGGCGTTGCCGGCCAGTTCATTTTCGGTTTTTACCATATAATCATGGCTCTTCCAGGTGTCACGCAGGTTCGGGTCGTAGGTCGTCATGATGTGGTTCTCATGCAGGCGGTCGAACAGTCGTCTGAATGACTTCTCCGCCGTGTCCGAAATGCTTGGGAAGATCCCGGACATGTGGGCAATCTTGACCCCGCTCAGGTCCACTTTGTCGATCACGTCGGGTGTTAAGTAACAAGCGGCTGAATTCTTGCGGTAGTTGAACACCTGCGGATCACCCTTGGTTACTCTTTGCTTAATTTGGTGACCAGTCCAGTGATCAGGATCGTAGCTAATGTATTGGGTGCCGATATTGTAGCCAGCAATGGTCTTCTTAATGAATTCGCCAAACGGGTCTTCCCCAATTCGCGAAATATAGTCAACACTGTGGCCCAAACGCTGCACACCGATCGCAACGTTTAATTCGGCCCCACCCATAATTTTGTGCCATTCTAAAGCGTCAGCCAGTGACACATCGGGCTCTTCAGAACAGAAAGCTACTAGCGGCTCACCAATGGTAATTACTTCACTCATGTTTTTCTCCTCTATTAGGCGGTTGTAGATTGATCTGACAACCTTGTTAACGTTAACATTACACTAATTTTAGCCTATACAATCCCCAGCCAATAATCAAGTCTTGACTTTGGTTAAAGCTTGTTATGCCAATAATGAGACCGCTTTTAAACTTTTAGGCCAAAAGTTTGTGCAAAGTTTCTCAAATTAGTTATTCATCGCGCTCGCTTTCTGATATAATAGTTTGCGTAAAGTGTATTTATTCTTTTAAGGAGTGTGACAACACAATGGCAGATAAGAAAGCACAAATTGGTGTTATTGGTATGGCCGTTATGGGCAAGAACCTGGCACTGAACATCGAAAGTCGCGGGTACACGGTAGGTATTTACAACCGTCACCGTAACCGGACTGATGAAATGATGAAGGATCACAGCGACAAGAAGCTGATCCCAAGTTACAACATCAAAGACTTTGTTGCTTCTCTGGAAACGCCACGTCGGATTTTGCTGATGGTTAAGGCCGGCAAGCCAACCGACGCAGTTATTGATGAATTACTTCCTTTGCTGGACAAGGGTGACGTTCTGATCGATGGTGGTAACACTAACTTCCACGACACTATGGAACGTAACGCTCGTCTGGACAAGTCTGGTATCAACTTTATCGGCATGGGTGTATCTGGTGGTGAACTGGGTGCCCTCCATGGTCCATCTCTGATGCCAGGTGGCCAGAAGGAAGCTTATGACCTGGTTGCTCCAATTCTGGAACAAATCGCTGCTAAGGCTAAGGATGGCAAGCCATGTGTTGCTTACATCGGTCCTAACGGTGCCGGCCACTATGTAAAGATGGTTCACAACGGTATTGAATACGGTGATGAAGAGCTGATCGATGAAAGCTACAACATCATGCGTCATGGTTTAGGCATGAACGTTGATGAATTAGCTAAGATCTTCCACGAATGGGACCAAGGCGAACTTGACTCATTCCTGATCAACATCACTGCTGACATCCTGACTAAGAAGGATGACTTAGGCGCTGACAAGAACAAGCCTATCGTTGACATGATTCTTGACCGTGGTGCCAACAAGGGTACTGGTAAGTGGAGTTCTGAAACTGCCCTTGAAGGTGGCGCTCCACAATCAGTTATCACTGAAGCCGTTTACGCTCGTTACATCTCCATGATGAAGGACGAACGTGTGGCTGCTTCTAAGGTACTGCCAGTTGACGTTGACAAGGTCAGCCTGTCCGATGACGAAAAGAAGGAATTGATCGAAAAGATTCGTGAAGCCCTCTACTTCGGCAAGGTTATGAGTTATGCTCAAGGCTTTGAACAGATGCGGATCGACTCCGAACGTTACGACTGGGGTCTGAAGTACGGTGAATTGGCACAGATTTGGCGTGAAGGCTGCATCATTCGTGCACAATTCCTGCAGAAGATCACCGACGCTTACGACAAGGATCCTCAACTGAAGAACTTGCTTCTGGACCCATACTTCCAAGACATTGCCAAGAAGTACCAGAAGGCTATTCGTGAAGTTGTTGCCTTCGCTGTTAAGGTTGGTATCCCTGTACCAGCATTATCCGCTGCTATTTCTTACTACGACTCCTACCGTGCAGAAGTTCTGCCAGCTAACATGCTTCAAGCACAGCGTGACTACTTCGGTGCTCACACTTACGAACGTGTTGACCGTCCAGGTAACTTCCACTACACTTGGTACGAAGAACAATAATCAGATCCAACTGATTAATCAAAAAGGTCAGGCAATTGTCTGGCCTTTTTTTGTTGTCCAAAACTAAAAAAGCCGCTAACGCCGGGGGATCACCGACATTAGCGGTTATATTTTTTAACAGGAAGATTTAGGAGGGATCAGTCCTGTTTTCAGATTAACACTTATCACTAGGAGAAATATTTAGAGCAAAAAAGGATTGTCTATTGTTATTGGATCATGTCCAATTCAACATAATTAGGTGGTAAATCAGTAAGTTAGATTTACTAGCTATCTGGGCTAGTAAGTAAATTTCATGGTTTTGATTAATTATTGGTGAATAATCTTCTGTCACCCAAGCAATCAGCCATCCGCCAAGCGCTCCCATTATTTAGGTATTTTCATTACATCCGTAACGGGTCTTCCTTAGCACCTGGAATCCAGTCAAGCTTGCGTGAATTACATTAAAACTTCAGTTGACAATATTTGTATCAGTTGTATTGACTACTTAATTGGTCACTTATTACCTCCCATTTGGTGCAGGTCATGACCATACAGCCTTATTGTTCACCCACACCTGCATCGTCATGATCATTGTGTCCGACTACCTCTTGTGTCATCTTAATGTCAGTAATGTCGCTTGACATGATAACCACCCCCTTTGCTGTAAATAAAAAGTCCTTAAGACACGCTGAACGCATCTAAAGGACGATAAAATCGTGGTACCACCTTTATTCATGGATAAATCCACCTCAAGCGAACCAATATTGATCCGCGGTCCAGTTAATGGTGGACAAACCAGGCGGGACTACTTATTTCGACCGCCAGCGGCTGAGTGATGTTCACTTACTGACTTCGCTTGGTTTGCACCAACCACCAAGTCTCTTAACCCATCAGCAAGTTACTGTCTCAGTCATTGCGAATTCATTTGATTGATTGTCAACATCATACTAATCAAATTTTAATTTGTCAAGCTGGTTTTTAATAAAAATCACAAATTCTTTTTGCAGGCTGTTATTTTGCACATGGGAAAGTTCCCGTCAATCGTATGCTTGCAAATTTTCCCTTCACAATTTTCGGTGGATGGTGTAAAGTCTTTAGCAAGCATAATTATTATAAAACTATTAGAATTGATTGGGAGTGATGGTATGACCAAATACAACTATTCAAAACGCGTTCCAGAAAAAGGCAGTGATGTCGTCGGTGCAATCCTAGCCGCTGCCGCTGACCCGGAAGTCATCTCTTTTGCCGGTGGTCTGCCTGCTCCAGAACTCTTCCCGGTAAAGGAAATGGAAGCGGCCGTTGACAAAGTCTTTGAAGCCCACGGGCGTGAAGTAATGCAGTATGGTGCTGCCAAAGGGGTAACCGCCCTGCGCCAAACCATTCTGCAGCACGTTGCGGAAAAAGAAGACGTCCATGCCGAATTAGACAACGTCCTGGTGACAACTGGTTCCGAACAGGTAATCGACCTGGTCGGCAAAGCCTTCATCAACCCTGGCGATACCGTGCTGATCGAGGAACCAACCTACCTTTGTGCCTTAGACGTTTTCAAAACCTATGGTGCCAATTTCGTCAGTGTGCCAATGGATGAAGACGGGATGCGCATGGATGCCTTGGAGGAAACCTTAAAAGCACATCCGGAGGCCAAACTCCTGTATACGGTCCCGAATTTCCAGAACCCTACCGGCCGCACTTTAGCGAAGGAGCGGCGGCAGCAACTGGTTGAATTAGCCGAGAAGTACGACTTTCTAGTCTTAGAAGACAACCCTTATGGTGAAATTCGTTTTGCCGGTCAACACGTGCCTTCAGTTAAATCCTTCGATCATTACGGGCGAGTCTTCTACATGGGGACCTTCTCTAAAACCCTGGCGCCCGGTTTTCGTTTAGGCTGGGTCGTTGCACCAAAAGAAGTGGTTGACCTGTTAACCGTCCTCAAACAGTCGGCCGACCTGCACTCCGACAACCTTTCCCAGTATGCAGTCGCCCAGTTCTTCGAGGACAATGACGTGGACGCCCACGTGGCTGAAATCAGCAAGCTTTATGGGCATCGTAAAGAGTTGATGGTCAAAGGGATCCATAAATACTTCCCAGCAGGGGTCAAATCCACCGATCCAGAGGGCGGCATGTTCCTGTGGGTAGAAGTGCCGGGAGTTGACGATACGGTTGCGCTGTTCAAGCAATGCCTGAAGCACAACGTGGCATTTGTGCCTGGCGATCCATTCTACGCCGGCAAACCACAGCCTGGTGCCTTCCGTTTGAATTACTCCAACATGCAGGATGACCAGATCGACGTTGGTTTACAGCGGCTTGGTCAAGCATTGCAACAGGCAGTTAAATAACTATAAAAATAGGGAACGAGACAGAACTTCATCGTCTCGTTCCCTTTTTACTGCCATCATTTATGAACGCCATTGCCCAGCTCCCAAAAAGCCAGAGCCGAGGCAGCCGCCACGTTCAATGAATCGACTCCGGCAGCCATTGGAATCTTAATCGTGTAGTCGCTATCGTCAATCGTCTTTTCCCTTAAGCCTGGCCCCTCTGAACCAAGGATAATGGCGAGACAGTCGATCTTAGCTAATAGCGGGTCATTGATATCAATGGTATTGTGCCGCAGTGCCATCGCCGCCGTTTGATAACCATACTGATGCAAAAGATTGATGCCGTCCTTTTGCCAAACTTTCGCATCAACATAGGTCCATGGCACTTCAAAAACAGTTCCCATGGAGACCCGCGTCGAGCGCCGATAGAGCGGGTCAGCAGAGTCACTTGTGACAATGACCCCATCGATCCCTAAGGCCGCCGCGGAGCGAAAAATGGCCCCTACATTAGTCGGATTGACAACATTTTCTAGAACCGCAATACGCGGGTGCTTGCTGGCGAGCCCCTTCAAAAAGTCACCCACAGTCGGCCGTTTAATCCGGTGCATTGCCGCCAGCGCACCACGCAGGAGATTGTAACCCTTCAATTGGCGCAGCAGTTCGCTGTCCACCACGTAAATTGGTGTCTGGCCCAGGTTCTGAGTATGATTGACCGCCATTTCATGATCCAGATCAGTCAAATCACGATCCAATTCCTTCTTTTCCACCAGCAGTGAATCCGGCCGGTAGCCTGCCCGCAAGGCCCGCTCGATGACTTTCGGACTCTCGGCGATGAAATAGCCCGGTTCCGGCTCTAAGGCGTGAAATAGCTGTGCTTCATTCAAACGGACGTAAGGATCCATGTCCGTTCCCGCTAAATCTTTCAGATAAATTAGGTTATGCATACTGAATCTTCTTCTTTATCAAATCAATGTTGTTAAGCTAGTGACCAATTATACACCGTCAATGGCCAATAAAAATGACCAACGTCAAGGTAAACTCGACGCTGGCCACCTTCAAGCAATGTGACAGGGCATTGATGACTGCATAATTAGCTCTCAGCCTGGTCACACTGTTTGTTATTGCTCAATTTCCTTCACATATTCACGTGCGATCTTGCTATCAGAAGCATAAGGTGTATCAACCCCATCGATCTTCTGGTAAGGATCTTCACCCTTGCCGGCCAAAACGACAATGTCACCATTCTTATTATTATCGATTGCCGACTTAATCGCCGTTTCACGATCCATGATGAATTGCACCTCGCCCACTTGGTCATGGTCAATGTGCGAATCAATTTCCTTAGCAATCTTCATTGGGTCTTCGTAGCCGGGGTCATCCGTCGTCAGAATGACTTTATCTGGGTGTTCCTCAGTCAACGCCTTACCGAGCCCTGGGCGCCGAGAAATCCCTTTATCACCAGTGGAACCCAGTAGGACCGTGACTTTACCGGCATGCGTCTGCCGCTTCAAGAAGGCCAGTAGCCGCTTCGTGCTAGCGTAGTTGTGCGCATAATCAATATAAATAAGGCCATGATGCTTAGTCGGGACCATTTCCATCCGGCCACGAATGTGAACATGGTCAAGGGTTGCACAATCGTCTTCTGCTGAGGCTCCAGCAAGACCAGAGGCGATAATCGCAGCGACCGCATTCCCTTCGTTATAATCGCCGGGCATACTCGTCGTGTAACGATGGTCGAGGTTGAGCTTCTTAGCACGGTCAGACAATGCCGTCAGCTGAAATTCACTTTCATGCAGGTCTTCGAAATCGTTGCGGTATTCAAAGTCAAGTTGTTGGTCATCAGGCAAGGAGATTTGGGCGCCGTGACGGGCAAATAGGTAGATGTTCTCCGGCTGCGTGGTTGCCTTAGCGGTGTAGTAGACATCGTCCAAATGGTGGGTTTCTGCGTTAATGATGCAGGTGTCGGAGTTAACCATCAGCTGTTCCTTGCAATGCAGATAATCAGCAAATGTTGGGTGTTCATTGCGGCCAATGTGGTCTGGCGTGATGTTCAAGAAGATCCCGACATTGTACTTGAGACCATACACCCGGTTCTTCTTGTAGGCCTGAGAGGAAACTTCCATTACCAGATGCGTCATGCCATTGTCGACCGCCTTGCGCATATCATGATAGAGGTCGAGTGATTCAGGCGTGGTGATATCCGACTTAAACCGGTCCTGGCTAGCATTGCCCAGCACACGGTCAAGGGTTGAAAACAGAGCTACATGTTTGTTCGTTGAGTGGCCCAGAATGTGGTCAGCAAAGTAGGCAGTGGTTGTCTTACCCTTCGTACCCGTAATGGCAATAATGAACAGGTCATTTTGCGGATAACCGTAAAAGGCTGCCCCGAGCAGGGCCATTGCCTTTTGTTCATCATTAACAATAATTGCCGGCAAGCCTTTGCCTTCTGGGTATTCTTGTTCAGCAACGTAGGCAATCGCGCCCTTTTCCTTCGCCATCGTCAGATACTTAGGCAGAAAGTTGTTCCCTTTACAGAAGAATAAGGTACCCTGCTTTACCTTCCGTGAATCATACGAAACATCAGTCGCAGTAAAGTCAGTTAAATCACTGACATGATCCAATAAATTATGTTCACGCAGCAAGGCAAGTGCTGGTGCAACATGCAATTCCATTTAAATAACCCCCTTATTAATCCCTCTTAAAAGCCTATTATTTCATTTCTCAGCGTAAAAGTGAATATGACAGCGGACGATTAGCAGAAATTTTAAAGTTCTAAACAAAAAGGGGACCGTAGCAAAGTCAATTTGCTAAAGCCCCTTCAATGTTTTGAACTTAATGATTACTGATTGACGGTTTAATGGCCTTAATGATTAGGCTTCAACGGGTTGCTTCTTAGCCCGATCAATTCCAGATTCGTCCGGCTTAAACTTGTCGATAAAGTACAGTTTGTACCAAACCAAGAACGTGTAAACCGTCCAAATCTTCCGTCGACCATCAACCTTATCGTGGAAGTTGTCGTCAGCCAGCTTAAGCAGCTTATCCTGATCAAAGAACTTCTTAACAAAGTCTTGTTCAAACATCTCTCTGACAACTTCATAGTACTTCTTTTCCCGCAGCCATTCGCGGACAGGAGTTGGGAAGCCAAGTTTCGGCCGTGTTGCCCATTCTTCAGGCAAGTGACGGTTAGCCGCCATCCGGAATGCCCACTTCGTTCCCTTGTAGTTGAAGAGGTAATTCGTCGGTGTCGTTTGGGCAACCTTCATTACTTCTTTATCCAGCAAAGGCACACGAATTTCCACGGAGTTGGCCATACTCATCTTGTCGGCTTTTAGACAAATGTCACCAGGCATGAAGCGGTGCAAATCGACGTATTGTTTCTTAGCAACTTCATTCATGTCTTCCTTGGCGTCACACTTGTCATAGAGTGGCTTCAGCAAGTCGGTGATGGATGGGCCATCCTGATATTCTGGCTTCAGGTATTCGTTGGCCTCGGCTGGGCTGAAGATGTAAGCCTGGCCAATAAAGGTTTCGCGAGCAGGTGCCAGGTTCCGGTAAAGGTGTTCAGAACCGTGGAAGTGCTTGCCTTCCAGCCATTCACCTAACTTGTAACGCTTTTCCTTTGGCAGTTTCTTCAGTTGATCAGTGATCCAACGCAGGAACTTGATCTTCGTGTTGAAACCATAAGCCGTGTAGCCAGCGAACAGTTCGTCGGCCCCTTCACCGGACAAGAGGGCCTTGTAACCATTGTCCTTTGCCAACTTGTTCAAGAAGTATAACGGAACAACGGATGGGTTTGAATCTGGTTCATCCAGATAGTATTGAATCAGTGGGAAGGCCTTGAATGCTTCCTCATCGATCAATAACTTATCAGTGTTCTTCAGCTTCAACTTGGCCGCTAACTCTCTAGCCTGCTTGGTTTCATCGTATCCACGATCAAAACCAATGGAGAAGGTGTTGTTTGGCCGCATTAATGCCGTCACCAGACTGGAGTCAACACCCGCAGATAAGAAGGAACCAACTTTAATTCCCTTATCAGCGTAGGTGTGAGCTTTGACTGAATTCTGAACGACCTGGTCAATGTTATCCACTGCTTGGTCGAACGATTCGTCTTTCGGGTCAAAGTCTTCGTCCCAATACTGTTTCATTTCGAACTTGCCGTCTTTGTAGGTGAAGTAGTGAGCTTCTGGCAGACGGTAAACACCCTTAAAGAAGGTTTCCTGCGTGACGTTGTATTGGAAAGTCATGTAAGACTTCAGTGCACGCTTATTCAGCTCCATCTTGAAGTTGGGGTGGTCCAAAAAGGCTTTGATTTCGGAACCAACGAAGAATGTGCCGTTCATCTTAGCATAGTAAAGCGGTTTGATCCCAAAGTGATCCCGGGCACCAAACATTTCGTGCTTCTTTAGATCCCAAATCACGAAGGCAAACATCCCCCGCAGTTTGTTAACGACATCTTTGCCCCATTGTTCGTAACCATGAAGAATAACTTCCGTATCGGCGTGAGTCTTAAAAACGTGGCCGTCTTTAATTAACTCTTCACGCAAATCTTCAAAGTTATAGATTTCACCATTAAATTCAACAGCCTTGGAATTATCCTCGTTGAAAATTGGTTGGTTGCCGGATTTCAAGTCAACAAAACTTAAGCGACGAAAACCCAGGGCAACGTGTTCATCAACGTACTGACCCTCATCATCAGGTCCCCGGTGGATAATCCGTTCTTTCATCTTTTTGATTAATTGATCTTTGATGCGTGGCTCTTCATTATCCACAAACGCCACAATTCCGCACATATTTCTCTCCTAACCTATTCAGCGTTAATTAACGTTGAACAAAGTATTTTTTGTAGTTCTTACTAATAATTGAGAATGCATGACGCATTAGCATATGCTGTCTGAAGGTATCGTTCTTATCAAAGGCCGTGGTGCCCCACTTACCTTCTTCGATAAGCTTCTTAGCCCGTTCCTTGTACTTGTTTTCCTTAGCGTACTTGTAGAAGACTTCCTTTGGACCGTTCATCCACAGCATGTCACCATCGGCATAGTCAGTGCCAGTGTATGGCTTGTGGTCAATAACGTCATCAACAACATACTTGGCCAGGTTGTAACCGTTCAGCGTGCAGTAGTAACTGCTCCGGCCTTGCCGTAAGTTAATTTCGAAGATCTTAAATTCGTTGTCACGGCTATCCCACTTCATATCAAAGTCCGCAAAGCCAACGTACTTAACTTCTTCCAAGAACTTCTGAATTACCTTATAAAGGTGCATATCCTTTTCTGGCAAGATAACCATGTAGTTACCAACAGCAACCGGAGATGGGTCTTCCAGCAATGGGTGAGCCAAACTCAAGAGACGTACATTGTGATTGGAGTCAACGTAAGCGTTCAGCGTCCGCATGTTGGAGTCATCACCAGGAATAAAGTCCTGAGCGATCATCTTGCCGGTGTAGCCAGCCTTGTAAACCTTTGGCAGCAATTCATCAAACTGTTCACGCTTATCCAATACGTAGGCCTTCTTACGACCTTCAAACTGGATATCGTTCCATTGAACACTGTCTGATGGCTTGAAAGCGATTGGGAAGTCAAATGGCAGCTCAATCTTTTCGCCAGATTCGACTTCTTCCTTGGTAATAATCTTGGTCTTTGGATATGGCAGACCATATTTTTCAGCTGCTTCGTAGAAAGTTTCCTTGGTACCCAGCCGGTTGAACAGGTCAATGTCAACGTATGGGCAGATGAAGTGCTTCTTCAATTCATCCAGGTGACGAGCGATTAATTCGGTGTAACCATCACCACATGAAAGAAGGAGGTACTTTTTATTTGGATCAAGGTTGGCAGCAATCTTGCGCATTCCTTCCATGAAACCAGGATCCTCATCAAAGCCCTCCAAAATTCTAACATCCACAAGCTTGGTATAGCGGGTTGGGGCTAAGCGAGTAACCCCATAGGCAATACTCTTGATCCCATATTGTTGATAGAAAGAACGTGCCATTCCATAACAGTTGAAATCAGTGCCCAGTAGAATTGGTTGAAAATCTGTTCGTTTTTGTACTGTACTCATTTTCAATCACCTCATTATAACTAGTAAACCTAACATATTAACACTAGCAAATCTAACTTAAACTACAGTATAACTACTATAAAAGTGTTTGTAAACGTCGCCGCTTTGTTTTTGAAGATACGTAAGGTTCTAACAAAAAACTAGCTCACAATTAGGGTGAACTAGTTTAAATCCTTTAGTATTTTTGGTGGCGGGCTCAAATAACGATCAAAATCATTGTCGTATAATTTGAAATCACCTTGGCAAAAACTGCATTATTGTGCAAATATCAGCAAATAAAAGTCAATTTAATGATTGTTTTTGGGCAAGCAGCAACGCCTAATCACTGCTTTTGCCCACTGACTACAACTTATTGTTCTGTGCTTGGTTGATTATCTAAGCCGGTCCGCACTACCAGCACATCCATGCGCGCATTCCGCTTAACAAAGGAAGTTACGGAGCCAACCATTGCCCGCTGCAGACGTGACATGCCGGAAGCACCCATAACAATCACATCATTATGGTGATCACGTGGGAAATCGAAGGAAATCACAGTCTTAGGGTTCCCCAGACGGATGTGGAGATCGATATTATCAAAGCCGTCGCCCTTAATCTTCTTCAGCAGCTCATTCAGGTACTTAGTAGACTTATCTACTAACTGATACGTGAGACTACCATCTGACATCCCGGCAAAATTGTAAGACATTGCCCGGGTATCAATTACATTTAAAAGGTCAATATGTGCCCCTTCACTTTGGGCCATTGCAACTGCTTTGGCTAATGCCAACTCGGCTACTTTTGAGCCATCAACTGGGACCAAGATATTTTTGTATCCTTCTGCCATCTTGTTTCCCTCCATTCATTTACATTAGGTATATTGTAGCATAAACGCGCTTTCTGTCCTGATAAAATTAACTTAATCCCCACATTTACCTATGAAAAATTGACTATCGGACTCCGTCAGCATTAAAATAGAGGTTGAAATACTTAATAATCTTAAGTGATAACTAGCCGATTCTTAAATTAACAAGGGGACGTTATTATGGACCAAATTGACTGTAAAATCATTAATATGCTAGAAGAAAACGCACGGGTATCACTAAAAGAGATATCGGCAGCTTGCTTCATTTCATCACCAGCAATTGCTGCCCGGATTAGCAAACTAGAAGAAAGTGGTGTGATAACTGGCTACCATGTCAGTGTCAATATGGAAAAGATCGACTACCACGTGAAGGCATTCATCCGTGTCCAACTGGAGCCTAAGCAGAAATCCGAATTCTACCCTTACATGCGCTCCATTCCTAACGTCATTGAATGCAATTGCGTCACCGGTGACTATTCTGAGCTCATCGAAGTCGTCTTCCCTTCGACAACTGACCTGGATAATTTCATCAACGAGATTCAACGGCGCTTTGGCAAAACAAGTACCCAAATCGTCTTCTCAACCAGTGTTGAACATCGAGGCGTGAAATTGCAAAACAAAGATAAAGACGAAGATTAATTATTATATAGAAGAAATAAATAAAGGGGTTGTGACATAATCCCTTTTGCATACATCGAAAGTTTACAGGCGGTACAACAATGGCCCCCAACGTTCTGGCAGAGCCGAACGTTGGGGGCCTATTGTTGCTCGCGGGGGCGTGACTACGAAGCCATTAGTAGCTTCTGTCACGCTCCCTTTTTTAGTTAGCTAAGTCTTGGCGCTCAAGCACTTCAGAAAATTGTTTCATGTGAAACTATTCGCCACAACTGGCCTTAATGGCTTCAATCAAAGCGCTCCGGAAGCCGGCCTTTTCAAGTGCCGCGATACCCCGAATGGTCGTACCACCAGGTGAAGCAACTTGATCACGAAGGATGGCTGGTGCTTCCTTGGTGGCATAAGCAAGGGCCCCGCTGCCCTTCACCATGCTGGCAACAATCTGGTAGGCCGTTTGCCGGTCCAAACCTTCCATCACTGCACCGTCGCTCAGTGCGTCCATCATCACGTCCACAAAAGCCGGGCCACAGCCGCCAACAGTTCCGACGATGTCCAACTGCTCTTCCTTCACATCAATAATGTCACCCAAAGTTGCAATGGCGTCACGCAGTTGCTTCTGCCTGTCTTCATCTAAGTTCGGATCCATCGTCAAACCAATGGTCCCCGCATTAACCGCAACCGGAATGTTAGGAATCATCCGCGAAACTGAAGCTGTTGGCATAGCCGCCTTAAGTTCCTGAATCGAAACTCCAGCTGCCGCTGACAAGACCAGCGCATTCTGCAGTTGGGCAAACTGTGCGGCTACCTTGGTGGTAATCGGTGCCGGTGTTGTGAAGATCAACAAATCAGGTTGTGCAGCTAACAATTCGTCGGCCTTAACGATCCGTTGTGCATTCAATTCATGGGCTAATTTATCCACCCGTGGATTTTCCGGATTAAATGCGATCAGCTCGTCCTGTTTGCCGTGCGCCAACCCCTTCATAATTGCGCCGCCCATGTTGCCGACGCCAATCACTGCAATTTTCATTTTGACTGCCTCCTCTTTTGCATTAGCTTTCTTCCTTATTTTACGGGTCAATCATTGTTTCAACAACTGTTCCAGCTGGTCTTCTTCCTTTTGCATGACTGCTAATGCATCTTCCAAGTAATCCGGCTTGGTGACATCGATGCCCACTTTCTTCAGCGTCAAAAGCGGACTAGCAGACCCACCAGCACGCAGGAAGTCCAAGTAACGATCACGCGCACCACTTTGCTTTTCCCATACCTGTTCGGCCAAAGTCGTGGCAATTGCCCAGGATGTCGCGTATTGGTAAACATAGTAGTGCATGTAGAAGTGCGGCACATAGGCCCAGCTTTGCGTTGGCGTCCCAGCCAATTTAACCGTTGGGCCGTAATACTTCTGCACCAGTTTTTGGTTCAGTTGATCCAAGTAATCGGCGGTGAGTCGTTGACCCTTTTGCTGCGTCACGTATGCCTGGTCCTCAAATTCAGCAAACTGGGTCTGGCGGAAGATAGTGCCAATAAAACCGTTGATCGATTGTTCGAGGACGTACAGTTGCTTATCAGGCTGGCCCTCATACTTTTGCAATAGGAACTTGGTCAGAATGTTTTCGTTAAAGGTCGACGCTATTTCTGCCAAGAAGATCGGCGCCTCAGCGTATTCTGACGGCTGGGCGTGTTGGCTAAACCAGCTGTGCATTGCGTGCCCGGATTCGTGAGCTAAAGTGAAGGTCGATTCGAGCTGGTCACTCCAGTTGAGGAGGACGTAAGGGTGGACGTTGGCAATCCCGACTTCATAGCCACCGGACCGTTTGCCCTTATTTTCGGCCACATCGACCCAACGCTGCGTCAGTTCATGCTTTAACGCCTGCTCGTATTTCGGACCCAGCACCGACAAAGCGGACAAGACCAGCTTTTTGCCCTGGTCATAATCGGCTTTGATGGCCTCTTTTGCCAGCGGAACGTTAACGTCATATTGGTAAAAATCATCCAATCCTAACGCCTGCTGCTTGATCCGATACCAGCGATGGGCGACATCCAAATGATCATTGACCGTCTTGATCAAATTTTGGTAAACCCGCTCATCGATTTCGTTGCTAGACAATGCCGCTGCCCGTGAACTGCTGTAATGACGGAGCTTGGCCAGCGTGTTTTCGCCATCGATAAAGTCGTTCAACGTGGCCGCAAAGGTATTGCGCAGTTCATGGTAAGGCTTTTGATAAGCCAAGAAGGCCTCTTTCCGTACTTTGCGCTGCTTCGATTGGGCAAACTCGCCACGGTTGCCATCCGTCAATTCGACTAATTCGCCCTGATCGTTGTGCACCTGGCCAAACTTGAGGTCCGCATCGTTCAATGTGTTGAAAATGTCACTAGGACTGTCAATGCTGCGGCCCAACGAGCTGAGTAATTTTTCTTGATCAGCTGACAGCACATGGCCCTTCTGCAGCCTAGTTTGGTGCAAAGCATAACGAAATTCTTGCAGTTCAGAATTATTGTTCAACCATTGCTGCAGCTGTTGCCCATCCAGCGCCACAATCTCGGGATCTAAGAAGGATAACTGCTCATCAATAGTGGTTGCCGTCTGTTCAGCAACCCCCATCAGTTCGGTAGCCGCTGCATCCGTTGTGTCGCTGTCATGACGGAGCATCGCATACACGTATTCCTGCTCCAGATCCGCATTGATGGCCTTGGCCTGCTGTAATGCCTGCAAAAGGTTTTGCCCGTCGTTGTCTGCCAGCTTACCCTTCAGCTGCTGTACTTGCTTGGCCTGCTGAGCTGTTTGCCTAAGCGCTGCTTTCATTTCCTCATCGCTCTCGTACAGGTCGCTTAGGTTCCAGGTCAATTCTGCCGGAACTTCCGCCCGTGTTGGTTGCTTATTCTTGCTTGCCATCCAAATCCTCCTTGATCTTGGTTTACTTTCCTTATTCAACGATTTACCATGCTTTAAGTATACTTCTTAAATTGATTCGGAGGAAAACGAGAATGGTTTCGACAAAATGGGCTAATAGCCTGCGCGGCCGTTGGTTCTTTTTTGGGCTGTCAATTTTGATCAACGCCTTTTTTAACGCCCTCACCGTCTCCACTAACATGGGGAGTGGGATCTGGACGGCATCCGCTGTTAGCCTAAGCAAGTGGACGTCATGGTCATTAGGCAACATCCTGTTTTTGGAAGGAGTGAGCGTTGCCTTTACCAACCTGCTCCTTCTAGGCCGCTTCGACTATTTCCGCCTCATCCGGAACCTGATCTTTATCACCCCATTTAGTTACCTCTTGGCCGGGTTCGAAGTCATTTTCGTCCACTTGGGTATTGCTCATCTATCACTTTTTTGGCGCTGCATCCTCGACATGATCGGCCTGTTCGGTGTGGCGGCCGCGGTTTCCCTGTACCAACGGGCCAATTTAATCCTCCACCCCACCGACGACTTGCCCTATATTCTGCGTTTTCGCTTCCTGCACGGCTCACCGGTCTGGTCGCAATGGCTCAGCAATGTACCGCCATTGGCCATCGTCTTATTGACCCTGCTCTTCACCCATCATTGGTACGGGTTTGGCCTTGGGACCATCTATAATGTCATCACCCAAGGATACTTAATCGGCTGGTCCGACCGTCACGTTTTCGCCGCCTTGCACCATCACCTAGACTTCAAGAACTAGCAATGGTGGCCAGCCACATTCTATTAATTCACACAAATAAGTCGGATAATGAGCCATTTGATTTGGTTTCTTATCCGACTTTTTTATATCTTAAATATTATGGTTAAGCCATTTTCTAGCGTTCAAACCTATATTTCTTAAAAATTTATTGATTTGTGTAAGAATTTATATAACTGATATGAATAATATATACAAGCTCATACGGATAACGTATTATGCATACATAAAGAAAATACTTAATCTAACAGCTCTGCAATAGGTTTAACCCCCCTATGACTGATGCTAATAGATAGAAAGTAAGTTCAATTGCTGCTTTTTATTAATTATCACAGGAGGATTAACTTATGTTCTCAAAGAATAACAATAAGATGATGGCCCAGAAGAACCGCCCAACTAAGCAACGGTTCGGCTTGCGGAAACTCAGTATCGGCGTTGCTTCCGTTTTGCTGGGTTTGACTTGGGCCGCTACCGGCTCGGCAAAGGCTGATTCCACAACGGTTAACGACCAGCCAGTAGATGCTGTAGTGACTGAATCAGCTGCTGGCGATTTACTGCCGGAAGCCTCTTCAGACCAGCCGGTAACTAGCGACAACGGTGCGAGTAGTCAGGTTGAAAGCGACCAAGCTGTTGACTCAGTGGTGACACCGGAAGACCAGCCGGCAGATGATCAAAGCCCAGTTGGCCAACCAAGTCAGCCGGCACAGCCCGTTCAGCCACAACCAGAACAGCCGGTTCAACAGCCAGAAAAGCCAGCGCAGCCAGGAATTGGGTTTATCGACTCCATCCAGTCGGACACGATTCTAAAGGACAAGTACGGGATCGACATCAACCACCTTGATGCCAAAAGCGTCCTGTTGCTGGCTTCCCTCTTCCACATCTTCGCCAACGAAGCTAACCTTGGGGCCGACGTGAACGGCAACATCGCCGTGGGTATCCTGGGTGGCAGCATCGACTTCGGCACACGGGGCGACTCCATCCACCTTTCCTCAGGCGACATCCACTACATCCAGCAGTTAAAGGACGCACTGAACTCCGGATCCTTCCGTAACCCGACCTTTAACCACGTGATCTTTGGCAACGACATTAACGTTGAAGTGATCGATGGCAAAGTTTACGTCAATGGCCAGTTGATGAATAACTTAAAGCCGGAAGAAGTCTTCATGGACGGTAAGATCCAGTACATCGACTTTGCTAAGGTGTTTGACCGTCTGCTGAAGGCGTCCAACTTCTACAGCGACCAGGCAACGTCTAACGGGGTTATTCTCGACTTCACGGACATGAATAACCAGTTCATCGATGTTTCCAACGCGACGCCAACTGACAACGTGATCTACGTGAACATCCCAGTTGGCCTTCTGCAAGGCAGCCAGCCGATCAAGATTTTCGGCCTGTCGAGCAAGAAGGGCGCACCAACGGTTGTCATCAACGTGCTGAACGCAGATGGCACAATCAACGTCGCTACCCAGGTGCTCCTCTTCTACGACGGCAGCAACACGCCAATCAACAACAGCGAAAGTCACTCAGTTCCGAACCACGTGCTTTGGAACTTTGGCAACGCAGAGGTGATCAACGTTTACTCCGGTCGTTTCATGGGCAGCATCCTTGCGCCAAAGGCAACGGTCAACGCCCACGTCAACATCGACGGTAACATCATCGCCAACATCGTTAATATCACTGGCGGTGAATCGCACCGTTGGGACATCCACCCAGTGGTACCACCGTCCTTCATTGAGATTCCGACGCCGGATCCTGACCCGACACCAGACCCAGATCCAACGCCAGACCCGGAACCAACACCAGATCCTGAACCAACTCCGGACCCAGAACCGACACCGGATCCTGATCCAACACCAGATCCGGAACCAACGCCAGACTCTGACCCGACGCCAGAACCGGAAGACCCAGCACCAAGCGACCCAACAAATGAAGATTCTGCTGACACCAACGCATCAGTAAATCCGTCTAACCAGCTTGAAGCTACGGCTAAAGTCACTCCGAGTATTAGTAATCAACAAGCAGAGTTGCCACAGCTGGGTAACAATCACCAGACTGGAAAAATAGCCGGGATCCTGTCATTGGCCTTCCTGTTAAACCTGGTAACATTGGGATGGTACAAACGGCGTAATCGCCAACGGTAGTCACTCTTATAAAAACAAAGACTGGAGAAAGTTTCGACTTTCTCCAGTCTTTTTAATTTGTTATTAGTTAATTAATTTAGTATTCCCTTTTAGGATTAATCGCAATCCACTCGTCAGCACTATTTCCATTACCTGCTGGATCATCAGTGAACCTCAGAACCACTTGTAATCCTTGAGTTGAATAACTTGGCAACATAAAACTAACATTAAAGCCGCTGTTCTGACTTTGATAGATTCTAGGATAAGCTCTAGCAACGTCATCTCGTACTGTAAAGCCAATCTTTTGGCGACCAATTTCATGACCATTCTGTAGCAGAATTGCATATGCATATGGTTTAGTTAATGATTGATCACTGCACATCCATCCTTGCAGCGTTAATTCTTTGTCTCTTAAAATTTCACTATCAATGTAATGCGCTGATTGATCAAACATCCCAAGATTTAACCAATAATCGGTGTGTGCTCCATCATTTCCATTGCCATTTTGATCAGCAGAATAACGACTCACCAATGAATAGTTATGACCAGGTACCAGATTTAAACCAGCAAAAGCATAGTTAAATCTAGAATGATCTGCAGTCTTAGTATCACTGAATACTTTGCCAACATCAGGCGAGTTCAAAAGAGCTACTTTTTGAGATGCAACTTGTTGTCCAGTTGTATTATCAAAGACTATCAGATAATGATTTGGTTCTAATTGAGAAATATCATCTGCGTGCCACCCTGCAACTTGTAATTGACCATTACTAAAGTTTACTGAATCTAAGTGAGCCCTATTAATATGGGTTATTGGGTTAAACCAATAATCAACCGCATTCCCATTACCAGCAGCATCATCTGTCCAGCGAGAAATAAATTGAATATTGTCATTGTAAAAATCAGATGTCAGCGTGAATGGAGCTATGAATCCAGAATTTACAGCATTGGCTACTGTTGGATAAACATTAGCCACGTCTGGACGGCTAACAGTTGTTACCCGACTTCTTGCAATCTCATGACCCAGATTCTGATCCCAGGCAATAATGTAATGATAAGGGCGCCCAGCAGCTTGATTAGTAGCATGCCAGCCTGTAACCATCAAAATATGATCATTCGTTTTTAAACCGTCTAGCCATGCTTGATTAGTCTCATTCATTACTAATGGACCAAACCAGTGGTCACTATGAACACCCTCACCATTAATTTGATCATCACTATATCGTGAAACAACACTCAGTGAATGATTAACAACATTATTAGGAATATCAACCGTAATATTAAATCCAGAATACCGGCTATTTACCACATTTGGATATGCATTTTGTACATCATCACGAATCAGTGGAGTAATTCGTTGACGTGCAATTTCGTGCCCTAAAGTATTGTCATAAACAATAACATATCTATAAGACGCGTCATTACTCATTCCAGACGCATGCCAACCGCTAACAATTAACTGTGCTTGCCCTTCAGAATTTTCAGTTAGCTTGTAATTATCCAGGTACCCATAGTTATAGTTGGTTTGATTAAATTTAGTATTTGAATCAAATGGAACTTGATTATTAGCTAAATGTTCATTCACTTTAACAACATTAATGATTATTGTAGCAATGCCATCCTCATTAACTATCACCGATGTTGGGATTTGTTCGTTAGGGTCTGCTAATTTGTATCCATTTGGTAATGCAAAAGGAACATCAATCGTAGACCCCACCTTACCAGAAATTTGTTGAGTCTTTACGATTACACCATTCGAGTCCACATAGTTGATGACTCCAGTTTTAACTGTTGGGATCTTTTTAACTTTAATTGTGACAGTTGGAATTCCATCACTGGTAACTGTGACTTGAGATGGAATCTGTTCATTCTTATCTGCTAACTCATAACCATCTGGTAAAGCAATTTTGACGCCAATCTTGTCGCCTACTTTGCCAGAAAGATGATCTGTTTTAAGAACATTTCCATCCTGATCTACATAGTTAATAACACCGGTCTTAACCATTGGGATCTTTTTTACTCTGATTGCAATGGTTGGAATTCCATCACTGGTAACTGTAACTTGAGATGGAACCTGTTCATCCTTATCTGCTAACTCATAACCATCTGGTAAAGCAATTTTGACGTCAATCTTGTCGCCTACTTTGCCAGAAAGATGATCCGTTTTAAGAACATTCCCATCCTGATCTACATAGTTAATAACACCAGTTTTAACTGTTGGGATCTTTTTTACTCTGATTGTGACAGTTGGAATACCATCACTCGTAACCGTAACTTGAGATGGGATCTGTTCATCCTTATTTGCTAATTCATAACCATCTGGTAAAGCAATTTTGACGTCAATCTTGTCGCCTACTTTGCCAGAAAGATGATCCGTCTTAATAACATTCCCATCCTGGTCGACGTATTTTATATCTCCTCTTTGTGCTATTTCAATATCAATGTCAAACCGTGCATTGGCAACCTCAGACGGGTTTTTAATATAATTCGGGTATTCCATTCGTAATGAAGCCGTAGTCGGATAAAGCTGTTTATCATCATCACTTAAGGAATCATAAAATCTTTTATATACTTCATTTACTTGTTCTTGTACCAAAGGCATTACTGTTTCATATACAGATTGCGCTTCACTTTTTCCAGTTATTTTTCTATAAAAAGTTGGTACGTTAATAACTGCTACTGTACTTCCAGTAGGCCCAATCTCGCCAAGAAAATCAGTTACCTTAATTTGATTATTAAATCTATAATCACTCTTAGATGCAACAAAATAGTTGATCCCCGAATTATTGAAAATATCGTCCATATTGGTAACACTACTTGTATTCCACTTACTTAAGTCACCAACGTTCTGTAAACCAGGCGTATCTTCAAACATATTTGACATATAAGTGACTTTGCTCGTATTCCATTTGCTTAAATCACCAACATAGTGAAGATAATTTGTACCGTGGAACATAAAACTCATATCAGTAACATTACTTGTGTCCCATTTACTCAAATCACCAACACGCTGTATGAAAGTAGAGTCAAACATAAAACTCATATTAGTGACACTACCTGTGTTCCACTTACCTAAATCACCGACATTTTTAATGTTGGCTGCGTTAAACATACCTGACATATTGGTAACGTTATTTGTGTTCCATTTACCTAAATCGCCGACGTTCTGAATACCAGTTGAACTAAACATTGATGACATATCAGTAACATTCCTTGTGTCCCAATTTCCTAAATCACCAGTATCACGAATGCCAGCATCAGCAAACATTCCACTCAGGTTACTAACACTGCTTGTATTCCAATCACTTAAATTGCCAACATCATGGAGATGGGAAGTACCTCCAAACATCCCACTTAAATTATTAACGTTGCTTATGTCCCATCTGCTTAAATCACCGATATTTTCAAGGTGTTTTGCATCATTAAACATATCACTCATATCTGTAACATTGTGAGTATTCCATGAATTTAAACCATATATAGCTTTCAACTCATCCTGGCCCGCAAACATACCTGACATATTGGTGATTTTACTAGTATCTAAATTCGTTAAATCAATACATTTAATTGCACGTCCCAATTTCTTCCAATTAAAGATATTTGACCAGTCTTCGTCCTCCGCAATTACTTTTTTATTATATGAACCGTTAGTCTTACTTATAGCTAAAGTATCCATCCAACTAGAACCATATCCATAAACACTAGATGGTTGCAGAATATCTTTTAAGGTTTCGGAAGAAATACCAACAGCTGCAATTCCATTAACACTAATATTGGAATTACTAAAATCATTTAAATTAGGAATAATTATGTGAGTTAAATCAGACCCATGGTAACCCGTAATATTTAGAATATTATTGTCTTTTTGATAGTCCCAATCATTAACATTGACCGTGCCATAAGCGTTTGGATCTAATCCTTCAGAAACGCGAAATTCATTCAAAAAAGTAGTCTGTTTGGTAATCTCATTTTTATTAATCCTATTTATATTATTGGATTGAATGTTTTTTGTGGCTTCGCTTAATTGTTGTTCTGATTTATTTGAGTATGATTGTGAACTATTGTTTAAAGTAACTTCATTAGTCCTTTGAAGTTCTATATCAGACTTAACAGTTTCAGCTTGATTTGGTTGGTTATTGCTATCAGCATAAGCTTTTTGAAGGTTGTTATCAGAAATTAGGCACATAGTTACAACTGTTATTGTTGCTATTACCCAATTTTTGCCAGATTTATATAATTTTTTATGTTCCTTTTGCATTTGTATTCTCCTTATCAATTTATATTAATAAAAGCGCCTTCAAGCAAAGTTTACCCCCCCCTTCACGAGATCAAGCTCATTAACTGCTCATAATTAGACAGTAAAAGGGCTTCTGACGAAATGTCAGAAGCCCTTTTACATCACTTTTAATTCATTAATTAGCAGTGCTTTGCCGCAATTTCAAATTGGTGGCCACTAGCAGACAGTTAGGAAAGTCCTGCGGGTGGCTCAAGCGGTCAACCAGCAGTTGCACCGCCTTACCCGCCATCTGGTCGGTCGGCACGTGCACGCTCGACAGCGGCGGATAAGCAAACTTGGTGACCACCGTGTCGTCGAACGTGATCAACGCCATCTCTTGCGGTACCGCAATCTTTTGCTCATGCAGCCACTTCAGAGCCCCCAAGGCCATGGCATCGTTAGCCACCAAAACGGCATCCAGTTTCGGGAAGCGCCCTTTCAAGCGGGCCATCGCGTCATAACCACTGTCAGTGCGGTAATCACCATACTCCAAGGCGTCCTTGGCTGCCGGATCAAACTGCTGGGCCAGTGAAATAAAGGTTTGGGGACGCGAATCGATTACTTCTTGGTCGTCAGTCGTATATTCCTTACCGGCAATCATCCCAACGTGCTGGTAGTGCTGGAACAAATACTGTCCGGCCTGCATAATGCCGCCAGCAATATCAGGAACGACACAGTCAATGCCCATGGTCAGGGTGTTTTGGTCGATTACCACCATGTGTTCATAGCGGTTATGCAGTTTGCTCAACTGATCCGAACTGAACTTCCCGATGGCGATCAAACCGTCGACCTGACTCGGCAGTTGCGACCATTTGTTGGCAAATGTGGTCGCCGTTTCACAACCCATCTGTTGCGCAGCCCGTTCGACGGACAAACGGATACTCAGATAGTACAGGTCGTTTAATTCCTGCTCCTGTGGATACCACTGCAGGATGGCGATACGCTTGGTGGCCTTAGCCTGACGATGATGCGGTTTCGTGTAGGATAGTTGCTCAGCCAATGATAATACCGACTCGCGGGTGCTTTGACTCACTGACAGACTGCTATCATGGTTCAAAATCCGTGAAACCGTGGCGATTGAAACCCCCGCTTTTTTTGCAATGTCTTTTAATGTAACTGCCACGATTAGAATCCTTTCATAGTTTCTGGATGAATCGCTGCCAACCAGCTTGACCGGCAGCATCATCTTTGAATACACCGGCATCGGCCAAAACATTGGCAAAGACCTGTGCCAGTTCTGCTTGCATCACTTCATCCACGTTGTCGGCGTTAATCTCCCGCTTGCTGGCCACAGCTTTCGCCCATGGCAAATGAGCTTCACTGATCTGATTGGGCTGCTTCAGCCAGAAGCGTTTAACCTGTACCAGCTCATCCTTTAGCCGCGCTGGTAGAATGGCCCGACCCATTACTTCAATCAAGCCAATGTTTTCCTTCTTGATATGCCAGTATTGAGCATGCGGGTGAAAAATACCGAGTGGATAGTCTTCATTAGTATTATTATCCCGCAAAACAAGGTCCAGAACAAACTTTTCGTGGTCGCGATGCATGATGGGGGTAACGGTATGATGACGGGTGCCATTCTTTTCCGCAATCAACTGTAACTGCGGATCGCTGTAGTGGTCCCAGCTATTGATGATGTGCGCGCCCAGGTTGATCAATGCCGTCGTGTCCGTGCTGATCAAGCGCAGGTCGCTCATCGGCCAGTCAACGATGCCGGCTTCTACCTGCGGATATTCTTTAAACGTCAACGCTTCTTTGATTGGCGCCTTCATCATTGGAAATACATGCCGGCCGCCCTGGTAGTGTTCGTGTGACAACAATGAACCACCCACGATGGGCAGGTCTGCGTTGCTGCCGACGAAGTATTGGGGAAACATTTTCTCAATTTCGACCAGGTTAACCAAAGTCTGCTGGTTAATCTGCATTGGTTCGTGCTTGGCATCCAGAAAAATACAGTGCTCATTGAAGTAGGCATATGGTGAATACTGCAGGCCCCACTGATGGCCGCCCAAAGTCAGGCGGATAATCCGGTGATTGCTGCGCGCTGCATGGCCCAGCCGTCCCAGGTAGCCTTCGTTTTCCATGCACAAAACACACTGCGGATACTGCTTGTCCTTATTGTGTGCCGCGGCGGCGATGGCCTTGGGATCCTTTTCCGGTTTGGACAGGTTGATCGTAATTTCCAGTTCGTTGCCACCTTGGACCTTGTGTTTGAAGACCACATTCTTCTTGATGGCACTTACCTTAACGTAATCGTTGTTGGTGCAGAGCCGGTAGAACCAATCCGTTGCCAGCTGCGGTGATTGTTCATACTTTTCCCAGAACAAGCGATTAACGGTGGACGGCAGCGGGGTCAACAAATCATACAGTTGATCATTTAAAATCTCTTTAGCCGTTGGACCGTCTTCGATCTTGCCCCGCTTAACTGCCAATTCAACCAGTTGTGCAACCAGCGGCTCATCGTCTTTTGCTTGCACATCTTCGTCACCAACCAGTGAACGAACTTTGTTAGCGACATAAATCTTGTCTAACGGCTGAAAGCGGCCGCTCCGGATTGCTTTTTCGGTAAATTGCTCAATTAATTGCATACCAATCGTCCTTTTCTTCTATAACTGGTGCGAACCATCAACAATTTCGGCGTCATAAAAACTGGCCGCATAACCGATCTTCTGTTGGTAAACTTTACCAACCGCCTGTTTGAAGGCTTCGGCAGCGTCCTTCTTAACAATTGCAATGGCGCTCCCAGCAAAGCCGCCACCAATCATCCGGGCACCTAAGCAGGATGGCTGCTGCCATGCGGCTTCGGCCAAGGTGTCGAGCTCTTTGCCTGAAACTTCGTAATCATAATGCAGCGATACATGCGATGCCGAAATCAACCGGCCCAATTTGTCCAAATCGCCAGCCTGCATGGCCTTAGCAGCCTCCATCGTCCGCCGATCTTCCATGACCACATGGCGGGTCCGCCGCAGCAACACATCATCATTCAATAGGTATGAGTACTCATCAAATTGTTCCAAGCTCAATTGGGCCAAGGCGGTGATCCCTAGCTTTGTTTGCAATTTAGTCAATGCTTTTTGGCACTGATTAACTCGCTCGTTGTAGGCCGAGCCAGCCAGTGAATGCTTTTTGTTGGTGCTCATGATGACAATCTCATAGTCACCCAAAACAAGGGGCCGGTATTCATATTGCAAGGTTTCGCAGTTTAATAAAATGGCATTGTCTTTTTTACTCATTCCGACGGCAAACTGATCCATGATCCCGGAATTCAAGCCTACGAAGTCGTTTTCCGTCTTTTGACCCAGTTTTACTAACTCAACTGGTTCAATCTGCAAGTGGAATTCCGTCTTCAAGACAATCCCCATTAACATTTCGATCGATGCCGACGACGACAAGCCTGCACCATAAGGCAATCCGCCATTAATGTAAAGGTTGAAACCATGGTTGATTTGGTAGCCCTTCTGTCGTAAGTAAACCAGCATGCCCTTCAAATAGTTGGCCCAGACCTTGTCATTAGCTGTTTCTGGCAACTGGTCATCAACTTTAAATGTGACCACGCTGCCGTGCATATTAGCCGAGTACAGTTCAACCCGGTCGTCATTGCGCGGCCCAAAAACACCGTAAGTGCCTAAACTGATTGCACACGGAAAAGCATGGCCACCATTGTAGTCCAAGTGTTCACCAATCAAATTAATACGGCCAGGAGAGAAAAAAACGTCTTTCCCCGGACAATTAAACGCCCTTTCGAATTCTGCTAATAATTCTTGTTTTTTCATGATTGCCTCCTGCGCCCTGCATATCTGTTTGAGTAAAGTTTTACTAAAATCTATTGTACTTTTTACTTTTCCGTCAGTCAATAGAGCGCTTTCATATAAGTAAAAATAATTGAAGTAAAATTCATTGAAGATGAAACCCTTTGCTAACTCACTGAGTGCTGGCAATCTTTTGCGCCCAGTAATTAGAAACTGCTACAATTAAGAGAAAGGATGTGATTAAATGGCCCACGAACGAATTATCCCACTGCGTGAAACCAATAATTTCCGTGACTTAGGCGGTTACCAGACGAAAGACGGTCGGTCCGTTTGTTGGCACCGTATCTACCGTGCCGATGACCTCAGCAAATTAGCCAGCGATGACCAAGCCAAGATGCTCAAGTTACGGATTAAGGAAGACATTGATTTACGCTCGCATGAAGAATGCAGCCAGCAGTCAGACAGAATTCCTGACCAAATTCGCTATATCTTCAATCCAGTTTTTCGCCATGACGAAACCCAATCCACTGATGTTTGGGCCGAACTGGAGAAGAAAATGAAAAAGGAGCCCTTTGTTGGTAAGCAGCAAATGATCAAGGCCTATGCCAACATGGTCAATACCAGCAACGCTCGCAAGGCATTCCAGCGGCTGTTTGAACACTTGCTTTCATTGAAAACTGACGATGCCCTTGTCTTCCACGGCACCGCTGGGAAAGACCGAACCGGTTTCTCAGCCTACCTGATTTTGTCAGCTTTGGGCGTCGATCAACAGACAATCATCAAGGACTACATGTTAACTAATACCGCCCTCATGAACTACCTGCATGGGCAAACGGCTGCCCTGCGTGCCGGCCACCACAATGAAACCGAAATTGCTAACTATACCGCTTTATGGACCGCTGATAAAGCATACCTGCGTTCAGCCATCCAAGCATTAAAAGATAACTATGGTGACTTGATGGGCTTCTTGACTGAGGGTCTGCACCTATCAGCCAATGATATCAACGATTTGAAAAAGATGTATTTGCAATAAAGATGGCATTGGTTCACTATGAACCTTAAAGGGAGAGATTCTTATGGAAACACGCATTTTCTTTAATCCAGGTGACTCAGTTGCCAACATTCACGACTACAACGAAGCCGTCCGGACTGGACAAATTTTCAAGAAGGAACGGAAAGTCAGTGACCTGGTAATCGCTAAGGGCAAGGATGACAGTGAATACGCTATTTTCTATGCCAAGGACCAATTACCGGCTGACCACGAAAAGTCAAAGCCTTATGAAGTAAAAAAGCGCCTGTAACCTATTCACATTCTTAACGACACAAAAATAAGCCCAATGCTTGCTGTCCAAGTATTGGGCTTATTTTTAATTTCCCGGGAAATAATTACCGACCGCCAACAATACGAGCAGCCTCATCTTCTAGCCGTTCAACCAGCTCGTCGGCGTTTTGCTTGAAGTCAGCAACGAAATCCTGCTTCAACGGTTTAACGATTCCGACTTCCTTACCCATGATGTCAGTAACTCGCAGATTCTTGCCTGACCAGGCAACATCATCATAGTGGCCTTCCAATGCCTCGTCCATGAAGGCCTGCATGATATCCAAAACCGCTTGCGTAATGACCTGATCCTCATCTAAATGTTTGCCATGCACTCCTGCCCGGGCAATTTTCATTGCAACATCTTCCATGTTTTCAGGAATTTCTACACTCATTGTTGCTTGCTCCTTCACGTTGAATTTCAACTACCATCATAGCATAATGAAGCTGCAAGGCCTTACAGAAGGGAGCGACTTTAACAATGAAACAAACCGTTTTGATTCCACAAGACTTCGAAGCTGGTGCTACGAAATCACTGGTTGATGCTGGGCTGGATGTCGTAACCGTCGACAAGCTCACTGACCAAATAATGCTTGATCACGCAGACACACTGGTGGGTGCGGTGGTTCACCTCGAGAAAATCGATCCGGCAGTGTTTAAGCAACTGCCTCACTTGAAGATCTTGGCCAGAACTGGTGTTGGCTATGAAAACGTCGATGACAAATCGGCCGCAGAGAATGGCATCTATGTCACCATTACACCAAAAGCCAATTTCCGGACAGTGACCGAAGCCATCCTAGGTGCCATGCTGATGCTATCTCGCAACACCTTGCAGCGCATGGAACTGATGAAGGATGGCGACTGGAAAGCTGGGCGCAAGAAGACCGGCTATAGTCTCTTTGGCCAGACTCTCGGGATCATCGGTTATGGCCGGATCGGTCAGGAACTGGCAAAGTGTGCTCACGCTTTAGGCATGAACATTCTTTATAACAACGGCCGTCACCATAAACAGTCTGACATCGGTCAAAGTGTTAGCCTGGAAGATCTGTTGCGTCAATCTGACTATGTTTCACTAAACGTTCCCGTGACCGACGAAACGGTGAACATGATCAATGCCCATACCTTAAGCCTAATGAAGCCCACTGCTGCACTGATCAACTATGGTCGTGGTAAGTTGATTGACACCGACGCATTAGTAACGGCATTATCTACCGGCAAACTGCGCTGTGCAGCGTTGGACTCGTTTGATCCAGAACCACTGCCAATGGACAGCCCTCTGCGGAAACTGGATAACGTGATGCTCACCCCACACCTTGGTGGTGCAACCATCGATGCCATGATCCGGGGATGCCGGGATGCAGCTTCTGAAATCATCCGCGTTGCCCAAGGTAAAAAACCGCTGTGGGCTGTTAACCAACCAAAGGAATGATTAAATGCGCAAAATTTACTATCAAAAAATGACGCCGACCGGTTATCAGCAAATCAAAGATCAGATTGCCGCTTTACAAAAAGAGCGACCGACACGAATCGCCCGCTTAAAAGCCGCCCGTGCACTGGGGGACCTATCGGAAAATACCGAATACAGCACCGCCAAACGTGAGCTGCGGCACTTGGAAAGTCGTTTGCGTTATTTGAACAAGCAAATCACCTATGCCCAAGTGATTAAAAATGATCAGTCCGATCAAATCGACCTTGGTTCAACCGTCACCATTGAATTTGACGATGATCATTCACAAGCAACCTATATTGTGGTTGGCAAGCATGAAGCCGACCTTGCCCAAAACAAGCTAGCCTTTGATTCACCGTTAGGACAAGCATTGATGGGCCAAAGTGCTGGTAGTACTGTTGCTGTTCAGTCTCCCAACGGCAGCTATAATGTGACCATCAAAAAAGTGAAATAAGTTTTTTAACGATGAAACATTGATCTTGATCAAAAGACCTAAATGATAAGCATGGTCAGACGTTCGTGCAAATTATGTACTACCTGCCCCTGAAATATTGGCCAGTTAAACTCAATAAGTACGGTACTAGTTTGATCAACATAAACAAATAAGCTCCAGTGTTCGGAATTTTCTGAACACTGGAGCTTTTCTTATTGTTTAGTTTTAATTGATGCGGAAGCCTTGTGTGTCGGGTCCCACTTGCAGGTTAAGTTGGCCGTGTTCGACCGTGACGTGATCGAGGCAGACATCCGCACAGCGATCGAATGAGCAAAGACTGCTACCGTGAGCCAAGGAAACATTTTGAATCAATAAATCAGTGATGGGGCTCGCCACATCGTGATCCTTAAAACCAATCACTTCGATGGCTTTGCCAAAAGCGTCAATCGGGTTCCCCATCACGTCTTTTTGATGGGTATTTCCAGTAATCCGACTATTGGTAAGTTTCAAGCGTTTGAAGACTGGCAGTTCCTTAGCGGCTTGACCATCCGCATTGTAGTTAACGCTATGAGCGAAGAAACTGTCTATCTGACAATGGTCAACCGTGAAGTCATCAACCCCACCGCCACGCTCATTGCTGGCTTTGAGTTCGATACCAAAATCGGTGTCGTGGATCAAGCAATCATGAACGATGACATGTGAAACACCCGCTGACTCCTCAGTGCCGATCGCCATTCCGTGGCCGCCAAGCATTTGCAGGTTAAAGATCTCAACATCACTAGTCGGGATCGCCACCTGGTTGCCTTCAGGATTCTTCCCCGACTTAATCGCAATACAATCATCGCCGGTATCGAAAGTAGCACCAAAAATGAGGACGTGGCTGCAGGAATCCGGATCAATTCCATCACCATTGTCGATCCCTACCGAATTGATGTGAACCGAATCAACCGTGATATGTTGCGAGTAAATCAAGTGCAGCGTCCAGCAAGGCGGATTTTGCAGTTGAACATCTTGCAGGTCGATGCCGTCAGTCTGGATGACATTGATCAAGCGTCCCCGCACCCGGCGACCAGTAATGTTGTCTGATATATATTGAGGATATCTTTTGGTGTCGGTGAAGTAACTTTCCATTGCGTCACCGAGTTGGCTGCCACCGCCACGAATAATGCCCTGGCCACAGATACGGACATCGCGACAGGTCATCGTTGACCGCTGCTCGCGATCCAAATGCCCAACGTTGATTAATGAACGGAAGCATTTCATCTCCCAGCCCTCATAGCGTGTCCAAATCAGATCATCGAGGTCAATGCCTTGGCTCCGATCTTTTTGGGGATTGCGGATGTAGTCAAAGGGATCGGTACTGGCAATCAATTGGCCGTCGACTTGCAGAGTCATGTGGGAGTGCAAATCCAACGCCCCGCTGATAATGCTTAATCCTTGTGGAATCAAAACGGTGCCGCCATCAGGGCAGTCATCAATGGCGCGTTGCAAGTTGACCGTCTGCACGGTCTGACCACTGCTTAAATTGTATGGTGCTTGGCTTACGTCCAATACTTTACCCTTTGCCAAGGTCTTGAACTCTTGGGTGGCCTGCAGCTGGCGGCCGTTTTGTAAGTAGGCCGTTAAGGTAACTGTGTACTTCGTCGTCGCTGTCAGCTTGGTGAGTTCATAGTAATAACGGTTGTTAGCCACCTGCACGGCCGGTTGACCGCCCCATTGCAAGGTAAAGTGATCAACAGCTTGTTCCGGACGTGACCAAACCATGGTTGCCTGCTGGCTGGTTAAACTGTTATAAGCAATCCGTAAGTTTAATTGACCATCCGTATTTCCCATTGTCATCGCTTCTTTCTTTGATTGAACCTATTGAATTCCCAGCTGTTGGTATGCCTGCTGGTAAGCCGCCAGTGTTTGGCTATCGAAGCAGACCATGAAGACCGTTTGCACTGACTTACTCGTTTGCAAAAAATCCTTAATCGTCGTCAACGCCACCTGTGCGGCAGCATCGAGGGGGTAGGAATAAACACCGGTGCTAATTGACGGAAAGGCGACCGTCTCACACTGATTTTGCTCTGCCAACTGTAAGCTGTTGAAGTAGCTATTGTGGAGCAGAGAACTTTCACCATGATTACCACCATGCCAAACCGGGCCCGGTGTGTGGATGACGTAGCGCGCTGGCAAACGAAATCCCGGCGTGATCCGTGCCTCTCCGGTATTGCATCCGTGAAAACGCGCGCAGGCGATGTCCAGCTCCGGACCAGCCGCCCGGTGAATGGCACCATCAACTCCACCCCCGCCACGCAAAGTCGTATTGGCGGCGTTGACAATCGCGTCCACTTTCATCTTAGTAATGTCACCCTGCACAACTTTAATCATTTTCATAATGATCACCAGATGTTAACCCGGTCGGCCGGTGCCTTCCACATGCCGTCGCCTTCCTGAATGTTGAAGGTCTTAAAGAATTCTGCCAAGTTCTGCACTTGCACATTTGCCCGCAGCTTGTTTGGTGCGTGCACATCAATCGACAAGAGCAGTTGCATATACTGGGTCGTGGCCTTCATCCGCCAGATCCGGGCCCAGTTGATGAAGAATTCGCGGCCAGAATAATCGCTTTCGCCCTGGGCAGCTGCCAAAGCACAGGAAAGACCACCAGCATCCGCAATGTTTTCGGAAACGGTCAATTTACCGTTAACCTTTTGCCCTGCAAATGGCAGCCCATCGAACTCCTTGATCATCTTCTGTGACAACTGTTTGAAGTGCTTCCGGTCTTCATCGGTCCACCAGTTGTTGAGGTTCCCGTATTCGTCGAACAGGGCCCCGTTGTTGTCGAAGGCGTGCGAAATTTCGTGGGCAATTACGGCACCGATACCGCCGTAGTTCTCACTGCTGCTCTGCTTCAGGCTGTAGAATGGCGCCTGCAGGATGGCGGCTGGGAAGACGATGATGTTCTTGAACGGGTGGTAGTAGGCGTTCACAGTGGCAGCACTCATCTCCCACCGGGTCCGGTCAACGGGCTTGCCGAAGCGGCTGAAAGTTTCTTCTGTGGCGACCCGGTCCATTACGCACACGTTAGCGAGCAGCGTCTTCGAAGGATCGGTGTGCAGGTGGTTATACAAGTCAGGAATCCGGTCTGGATAACCAACTTGGACGCCCAGGTGCTGCAACTTAACAATGGCTTGATCACGAGTGGCCTTGGACAGCCAATCATTGTTGGCGAGACGGCCTTCATAGATCTTAACCATCTGGTGCACCATGTGTTCAACATCCGCTTTGGCTTGCGGGCCAAAGTATTTCTTCCCATAGTATTCACCAATGACCTGGCTAAACATGCCCCGAGTCAGGTAGAAAGCAAACTTACGGTGGTTGACGGCCTTCTTGCTGCCGGACAGCGCACGACCGTATTGGCCACCCAAAATCCGGATCTCATCAGTCAGCAGGCTGGAGCAGCTGTTGACCTCATTAACCAGCAGCCAATTCTTGAACAGGTCAAAGTGATCCTGCAAAATACCATTCAGCGCCTGCATGTACTTTGGTTCAGTAACGATTACCTTTTCGGGATTGGTCTTGATCAATCCCTTAACCACCTGGGCCAGGTCCAATTGATCCGTGTGCTGACAAAATGCCGCGAAGGTCTCCGGATTGTACATCTTGCTGTAGTCTGCTGATTCCTCGGCACTCTTCACGTGCGGTACCAACAAAGCATCAAAGGCTACTGTGTCCTTCACCATTTTGGCAGCTGTTGTCTGATCAAAGCTGACCTTGACTAGCAATTGCGTCGTCAGTTGTGACCATAATTTGAGGAGTTGCGGACCTTGCTCGTTCTTTGGATCGTAGTAGCTCTTGTCGGGCAGGATCAAGCCTGGTGCACCCACAAATAAGGCATAGACCCGTGCATTCTTCATGTCCGCGTCGATGTCGAAGGATACCGGTGATGCAAAATTGTCCAAAACCAATTCAGCCCACTGCTTGCTGTAATCCGCATAAGAATTCAACTGCTGAATCGTCTGCAAGCGATCCATTAACGGTTGGGTCCCCTCTTGGTCACGACGGTCAAAGTCCTTGGCCAGTTGATAGAGCTTCACTGCTTCCTGCATCCGGGAATCTTCCGGCTGTGACTTGATCATCTCGTCTAAGTCATTCATCAGCAGTTTGTCGATGTCGTCGACCAGGTCGTTGAAGCCACCGGTAGCCGGTTTGTCTTCCGGGATCTTGGCCGTCTTCAACCATTCGCCGTTAACTGCTTGGTAAAGGTCGTCATGAATTGCTTTTTCGTTAATTGCCATGTTTGTCTCCTTAATCTTGTTTCTCAACCAAAATGTTTCACGTGAAACACTTAGCCTGCAAACGGTGCTAATAACTCATCGCGCCCGTTGTTTGAAAACCAGCGGCCGTGGTGGGCCAGTAATTGGCTAACGTCGCGATAATTACCCAAGTCCAACCGTCCGCGCACCAACTGGCTATCCTGCAAAGCCCGTGCAAAACGGACATCTTCCGGTTCAACCGGGTGTCGGTAAAGCGCATTGGGATCTTCATTCCAGTTCAGCCATAACAATTGACAGGCGCGTTCGTACTCAGGGCTGTGAGTAAGGGCCTCAATCAAGTATTGCGGCCCCAGTAATGGTTTACTATTCATTTTACTCTCCTTAGGTGCATGACATTAGTGGAAATATTCTTAACTGAAAGTGGCGAGTCGGTGGTGAGCAGCCACAAAACGTTGCCAAAGCCATGGTTGTCGATTTGCTCATCACCCCAGCCATCGGTCAAAATCAGCACCGGCGTATTCTTGGCCAGTTTCTTGGCTTGCAGGTAGTCAAAGATTGGCTGGTAACTGGTGCCACCGCCGCCCTGCCGCAGGTTGACTAAGTGATCGCTCGGTCGTTGCAAACGTTGTGCCTTGCCTTGAATTGCCGCGTCAAACGCCACAACCTCAACCTGGGTATCTAGTTGGGCCACTAAACGGCAACACAGGTTTAATAGCCCCTTGACCATCGCATCGGGCATCGAACCGGACTGATCGACGAAAACGTAGAGGCGGCTCACATATTTTGTTATCTGTCCTGGTAATTCCAATCGCAGGGGCTGTTGCCGGTTAAACCGGGCACGGGAGTCCTGCTTGCCATTGGGGATTACCCCAAGCATCCGCCGAATGGCCGCGTTGACTGGCAGTTGAACTTCCGTCATAGTGGACCCTAACGTCTGACGAACACTTTGGGGCAGTAATCCCCGCTGCTTTTCAGTGAGGGTGGAAAAGCTGCCTTTGACGATCTTCTTCAACTGCGCCGTCCGCAGCAGGTCATTAACAACCCCTTTGCTCTGCCAGCCAGCATGAGTCTCCAAGGGGCCTTTTATTGAGCGACCATCACTTTTGCTTTGTGTCTGCCTGCTAGCCTGCAAGTTTTCAGCAACCTGCTTTTGTTGTTTGGCGGGCAGCTCAATCAATTTGCGTCGGTAATAAGCCGAGGATTGCTGCGCCTGGAACCGGGTATGGGTCACCTGCTCCAGTGTCGACAAGGTCATTGTCCCTCGGGGTGGCTCATCAAGATATTGGTTGACGGCCACATCACAGGCAGCGGCCGTCAGCTCCTGATGGTCAGCATTGGCATAGCGCAACGGGTGCTGCCACAAAACGTGGTAAGCCTCGTGGCAGAGCAGGCTCGCGATCTCGTCGGAGCGTAGGTCACCCAGTTGATTGAAGTTCACTTGCAGGGTTAACTGATCGTTGTCCCAGACCAGTGCTGCAATGGCCCGGCTGGTTGGAGCGAATTGCCGCGGTAGGCGCATGAGAATTTCACCCAGTAAACGCTGGTCAGCGAGAATGCTCCCGACCGTGCGTGAGATCACTTGCTGGGCCAGTTCAGCGGAAGGTGACCGCCGCAGCTGAGTTAAAATGCTGAATAATTCCGCATCGCTCATGGGCCTACTCCTGAACCGCAATCTGGCTCAATAAACGATAGAACTTTTCGGCTGCCTGGTTGTCGGATGCCGCCCGATACAGGTCACGCAAGCTTTCCGGGTGGTCATTGGCGATCTTGCCCAATGTCTGCCCCAGCGCATATTGGCCATCAGGGCTCAACAAGGTAAATAGTGCCGGCATTTTGGCAATCATTCCTGGATCCGTAAAAATTTGCGGCCCACATTGGTTAACCAATTTTTGCAGCTGGGCCAGCCGTTCACCCTCACTCAACTTTTGTAAGGCTGCACTGATTTCATCGACTGACTGTTGCATAAAGTCCTCCTGCTGCAAACCGGCCCCCTTAAGAACAAAGGTGGCAAAATCCGTTCCCGTTTCCACTCCGAGGTCGCCGCTAAACACATCTGGCATCAGTTGGTGTTGGTCGCTCGATGGTAATTTTTGCAGCTGACGGAGGTTCTGGGAAACCCGCTGCCAGGCCCGCGGGGTAGGCCCCAGGTCGGTCGCCGGGTGATCTAGTTGATCCGGATGGGCCTGCAAGTATTCAATGACTAACGGCGCAATCCGCTGCTGACCGTTTTCGACTTGTTTTGCCCAAAGCAACCAATCACTCAATGATGACTGCATTACCAGCCTTACCGTCCGATCCTTGATTGCCGCATCGGCGGGCGTGACCGCATAATTACTCTCGTTGAAGCCCTCCATACTGCTGTCCGGATTTTCTGCAATGATGATGTGCACCTGATCCGGCAAATGCAGGCTGTTGACTTGCCGCTGCAGAACCACATTCATTAGCTCGCTCTGCACCGCTGACGTCCCCCGATTAAATTCGTCCAGAAACCAGATGATGGCTTGTTCTGGGTGTGCTTCAGCATTCTTGACGATCTCAACCAGCGTCTGCGAGTAACCGAATTGAACGTTGGCCAGGGTTCCATATTGGCTAGTCTTAACAAAGGCCTCATCCCTTAACGGTGGCACCGGAATGGATAGGTCCCCCTTTTCGGCCAAGCTCACCACCGTCGTAAACAAGTGGGCATGCATCTGGCGGGCCAAATCACTCACCAAAGCGGACTTACCAATGCCCGCCGTCCCCACGATATTGGGCACATTGCCGGCCTGCACAACGGCTAAAGCGGCTTTTAACATTGCACGATAACTTAAGGCCATCTGCTTACCTCCATCCGTGTGTTTCTAAATCACTATCTCGCTTACGCATCCCGGACACATATGGATTGCCAGCCACATAGAAACGGTTTAAGGCTTTGCCATCTTTCTGTTTCAGATTAACGCCAATCCGTGGACTTACCGCAATCTGCTTCGGTGTTCGCCGTTGGTCCAATTCAATTTTGAGCGGCGACTTTTCCATAGGTTGACCATCCATCGCCCGAGATTGAACCCCCAGCGCCATCATCAGCTTGCCGGGGCCGTTACTAATTGCCACCCCGGTTTGCGAACGATTCTGCTTCATCAAAGGAAGGTTGATGGCCGGTTCAATGGCCCGCAAAAGGATTCCTTGTGGTTCGCCTTGATCCTGTACCACAATGTCCACGCAATAGTGCGAACGAATCTGGTAGATGTAGAGGTCGCCAGGATTGCCATACAGGGACTTCGAATAATTGGTGTGCCGTCCGCCGTAAGCATGTGAGGCCGTATCATTCACACCCAGGTAGGCTTCGGTTTCAACGATCCAGCCGCCAACTTTGCCCTTGGGTCCGTCATAGACGAGCATCCGCCCCAAAAGATCCTGGGCAATCTCTTTGGTTGGCCGTTTGGTAAAAAACTGTTGGTACGTTGTTAACACTTGTTTTCCTCCTTGATAATTTCTATGATAGACCTAATCAATAAAAGGGGATGTTCTCGTTGGCAATCAAACTAGAACGAATTTATACAAAACCGGCTGACTTAGATGGTTATCGGATCCTCGTTGACCGTTTGTGGCCGCGGGGGATTTCTAAAGTTAACGCCCACCTTGATTTATGGTTGAAGGAAGTTGGACCAAGTACTGAATTAAGAAAATGGTTCAACCATGACGCTGACAAGTTTCCCGAATTTCAGAAGCGGTACTTGCAAGAATTGAAGACCAATGAGGCTTATTCGCAACTCTTAAGCACCGTCAAAGAGCAATTGACTAAGGGTAATGTTATTCTCCTATACGGGGCAAAGGATCCCGAACATAACCAAGCCGTCATTTTACAAAAGCAATTAACAAAAGATCTCAAATAATAAAAGAGGAGCATGTTTTCAGTCGCTTAGATAACCTTGGCTGAATTCCTGCTCCTCTATTTATTTTGCTGCCAAATTGCCTGACCCTTTTTTAATAAGGAAGGATCGGCCTGCGCCGTTAATAGTCGTTGGCAGGGTGTTTCTTGATGACGATCTTTGAAAGCCATTGGTTCAGCACCGACAATCATTACCGTTAGATTATTCTCCGTCAGCAATAGTTGACCGGGGCCACGATAATGTCCCTTGGTGTGCTTGCCAATTCGCCAGGTATGGATCTTGCTTTGACCCTCGGCATCGCCCTTTAATTGCCAGTTGCCAGAGGGATCATTTTGAACTGGCAGGCCATAAAACTTAAGTACTTTGTATTGGTTTTTCTTGCTCATTATGCGGCCACCATGGATGCAGTTAAATTCTTCAACAAGCGGTAGAAGTAGCCTTCTTGCATGGCCTGAGCCCACATACCCTGCTGCATGTCTTCTTCGTCAATAATCAATGAAATCATCGCTTGTGTGACCGTTGGATCGTCAGTCAGAATAACGTCACCGACCGTTGCGTGGTTCAACTTAGGCTTAATGCCATGCATCCGCAACGTCCGCCGATAATGCCGGTCAAAACACGAACTCACCTTGTAGTCATGGGCAAATTGAATCATCTGCGGATCGTAAAGTGGATAACCGGCACGAATCAAGCCATCTTCTGGCCGCCGCGTGGTCCATTTGATACGACGATTAATCATCTTCTTGAAATATGGCAAGTATTCTGCAAAATCCATCTGATCACCCCTTTGTTAACCACCTCTAGTTTACTTGATTGACCAGGGACTGTCACGAAAATGCGCTCAGTTTCTAGGCTTCACCGTGTTATTATGAAAACAAAAATATTAAGAGGGTGTCTTCTTGGAAAAAATTGTAACGGCTGCCGAAATGAAGCAGCTTGACAGTCATACCATCAACACTATTGGTATTCCTTCATTGGTATTAATGGAAAGAGCCGCGCTGGCGGTGCGTGACGAAATCTTAACCGCCTTCCCCTTGAATCAGGATCACGTGGTCGTCGTTGCCGGCAACGGCAATAACGGCGGTGATGGATTGGCAGTTGCCCGCCTGTTGAAGATTGCCGGCCTGCCAGTCACCATCGTCAACGTTGGCAATCCCGACCATGCTTCAGAAGAACACAAGACCCAGGCCCATATTTGTGATTACTACAAGATCCCGACCACCACGGATTTGAGTGTCTTGAACGATGCCACCCTGATCGTGGACGCTATCTTTGGCATTGGGATCAACCGTCCAGTTGCCGGCCATTATCAGGATGTCATCAAGGCCATCAACGAAGCCAAAGCCCCAGTAGTCGCCGTCGACATGCCGTCTGGTTTAAATACCGATACCGGCGAAGTGATGGGGATCGCCGTTAAAGCCGCCACGACCGTCACCTTTGCTTACAACAAGAAAGGCCTGACCACAGCCAATGGTCATCAATATGGTGGCCGGATCATCATCGCCAACGACATGGGTACTTACGACCTGTAATTGGGAAAAGATTGCCTTCCGGTCACGGCGTAAAAAAAGAGCTGCTAGCGAATTGCTAGCAGCTCTTTTATTGTTTGATGATTAAGCACGTGACTTGTAAGCACCATCAGCAGTGTTGACAATGATCTTGTCACCGTTTTTGATGAATGCTGGGACGTTAACAACCAAGCCCGTGTTGGTAGTAGCTGGCTTGCCACCGCCATCGATCGTTGCACCCTTGATTTCAGGCTGCGTGTCCGTAACTTCCAGGGTAACAGTAGCTGGTAATTCAATACCAACGATTTCACCGTTAACAAATTCCAGGGTTACGTTCATGTTTTCAACCAGGTACTTACGTTCTTCACTGATCTGGCTGTGAGCTAAGCTGTATTGATCGTAGTTTTCCAGGTCCATGAAGACGGAGCTGTCACCTTCATCGTACAGGTATTGAGCGTTACGCTTGTCAACGTCAACCTGTTCAACCTTTTCGGAAGGACGCATCGTGGTGTGGACGATAGAACCAGAACGAATGTCTTGGATATCCATCTGCATCAAAGTGTTACCTTTACCTGGCTTGTGGTGGTTGATCTGCAATACCCGGAGCAGCTTTTCGCCGCGCTTGAAGACCATACCCTTCTTCAAATCAATAGTTTGAATCATTATACTTACTCCTTCGTTACGAAACTTGCTTCTGTTCGTGAAAACAGCCGCATACAGATTAATTATATCATGCTAATGCGTTGATTTCACCGCTTTTGTGATCATCTATTCATGTGGATCATATTGGCAGCTGGTACCCGAATCAAGGTGTATTGATCAGCAGTGCGACCGACCCGAACACCAAGGCCATTGATAGGAGTGTTGCGGTAACGAATCGTCATCACTGCCGCGAACGCATGGCCGCTGCGTGAATCCAAGCGTGCCAATTCCTTCTTGTTCCACGGATAAGCCCCAGCTGCACTACTCAGATAGTGGTCGCTAACGGCTACTGTCCCGTATTTAGAATTGGTCGTGTTTCGTGAATTCTTGGTCCAATAAGTATAGGTGATGACTGCACGCTTGCCACCCTTATTCCGGTCAGCCCGAACATAGTAGTAGCCGTTTTTGACGCTGCCTAACACTAACGGATGGTAGCTAGTGTGGATGCTTACCTGGCTTTCGTCATCAACTGAGACCGTACGGAACCATGAGAAGTAACTCATTGCCCCTAACCATACAACAGCAACGATCATCAGGATAACGTAACGTGTAAACAAACCCTTATCAAAGCGGCGTTTTTCTTTAGCAATCAGCATCAATTGCTTGACCCGAATGTAGTGGAAAACCCAGGCTAAGAAGGCAATGCCGCCGATCCATAGCAGCCAGCCTAACCAGTTCCAGTTCATACTAATCTTCTCCTATCCCTTAACGGTGTTAAACCTAATAATATTAATTGTAACACACTGCCTGATCCGCCTCCTGCAACTTTTCATTCGCCTTTTAGTGGTGAACAGGTATAATGGTAGATGAGTGTTTTTTCTGCATAATAATTGTGAAGGAGGATGTTTTCATGGACGAAGGTAACAACCTTTCAATGGACATCATTAATTTTGAAAAGGACCACGACTTAACCGACAACGAGGTTGCATTCGGCAGCCAGTTATCTGTTGAACGGGTACACGACATCAAGTCCCAGGCCAGCACTGCCACTAGTGAAGAAGAAGGCTTACTGCGGCGTTTCATGAAGGCGCAAGGTTAATCACCAACATGGCTTGAAGATAAAAAAGATTCCTAGCAAATGCTAGGAATCTTTTTTTACATTTCCGGATAGTGGAAAGTTACTTTCAATTGCTGTGGCTGCACCTCTGCCTGCGGATCTTTAATCTTAGCCATTAAGGTTTTGATCAGTTCATCTGCAATCGCGCCAATCGGTTGAATAACGGTCGGCAGACTAGGTTCGGTTGCCAAAATCACTTTTGTTCCATCATAACCGGTGACCACAAAGTCTTCGTTAATTTTCTTGCCATGCTTGACGCCAACGTTGCGAATCATCAGTGCCTGCAGATCATTGGTGGCAATTACCCCATCATATTCCCCGGGAAATACTTCATCAAAATTCGTATGTTTCCGGTCAAGGGGTGTGTAGGTGATGTGTTTCTGGCTTAGATAATCAATGGCCCCCTGCACACGATTCAGCGTTGGTGAAACCGAGGTATCTTCATCAATCATGACGGCAACATGCCGGGCACCCTTTTTCACGACATACTGTGCGGATAATTGACCGCCGTGATATGAATCAGCAGCTACGATGGGCACGTTATCGGCCAGGTAACGGTCAAAGGACACGATCGGTGATGATAATTGCTGGTATTCACGGATACCCAAATTATGTGAACCAGAAATGATCCCGTCCACTTGGTTGGCCATCAGCATACCCAGATAATCGTGCTCGATCTCTTCATTCTGTGCCGATGAAGCAATGATGGTTTTGTAACCCTTCTTGAACAGCTTGTACTCCAAACTGTTGATCAACTCAGCGTAGAAAGGATTGGTAATGTTTGGGAAAATCAAGCCGATGAACTTGGATGGTTTCCCCTGCATTGCTCGCGCCAGTGCGTTAGGCTGATAATTCAATTTTCGCATCGCTTCATGGACTTTTTTGATTGTACGTTCACTGAGCGATCCGTAGTTGTTGATTACCCGGGAAACCGTCGTGACCGACACACCTGCCAATTCAGCAACGTCTTTTAGTTTTACTACCATCTTCATAAACCCCATTTGTGAATTATTCTTATTATAATCCACTCGTCCAAATTGCAATAGTGGCTGAGCGCGAAAAAAGAGAGTGTGTCTTGAAGGCACGACCCTCTTGCATACTCTCAGTTTCGTAAGTGTTTAGTTTTGTTCCATAACCACTTCGCCGTTAGCGGTGATCTTAAAGGTCTTGTTAGCGGCATCTGCTTCTAAGACAGCCTTGTTCTTGCCATCCTTGTCAGTCCGGGTAATCTTGATGGTCGTTTCACTTGGCGTCTGCACATCGATACTCCCATCCAGATCAAAGGCAGCAAACTTGTTGCGCCATGACAGCAACTTCAGCAGGTTGGCAACCACTGGACGCTGAACTTCCTTGGCCACTTCTTCCTTAGTGTAGTAGTGACGGTTGATGTTCCGGCCTTCCTTGGTCTTTTCCAGCAATTCAAGGTCGTTTGAACCAGCCAGCAGACCAACGTAGTAAACCATTGGAATCCCAGGAGCAAAGATCTGGAATGCACGGGCCAGCAAGTAGGACTTGTCGTTGTCACCCAAAGCAGAGTAGTAAGTCGAGTTGATCTGGTAGATGTCCAGGTTGTGGTATTCAGCGCTGGAGTACTTCCGCTTAACGTTGGCGCCGACCTTGTACAGTTCATTAGAAGCGTACTTGATTTCGTCGTCAGTCAGGATGTCCTTGGCATCAACAACCCCGATCCCATCGTGCGTATCCAGGGTCGTGAACTGCTTCATTGGGGACATCTTCAGCCAGTGAGCCAGCCGGTTGGTCTTGCCAGAGTACAGGGTGTACAGAGTCGTCATTGGCAAGGTGAAGTCGTAAATGAAGAAACCGTGCTTGGAGATCTTTTGCGGAATCGTGTAGTGTTCGTGAATTTCTGGCAGGATCACTGCATCGTATGGCTTCAGAATATCTTGGATCTTGTTCAGCAGGTCCCAGATTTCGGGTTCAACGAAGAAGTCATTCGTGTCAACCTTTTTAACGGCGTAAGCGAAGGCGTCCAAACGAATCATGTCGGCACCGTGCTTAACCATGTCAACCAAGGTCTGCTTGAAGAATTCGTTAGCCACCTTGGACTTAACGTTAATGTCGATTTGCTGATCACCAAACGTGTTCCACAGGTGTTCCTTCGTGCCGTCAGCAAAGTCAATTTCTTGTTCTGGTGCCTTGTCTTTACGCTTGTAGATCATATCGATGTCTTTTTGCGTTGGACGATTTTTGCCGGCCTTTTCCCAGAACTTTTCCCAACGAATGAAGAAGTCGCTGTACTTTGAGGCATCGTGGTTCTTCTGGAAGTCTTGGTACATCACTGACTTCTTGGAGATGTGGTTGATCATGAAGTCAAACATCAGGTAGTAATCTTCACCCAGTGATTCAACATCAGACCAGTCACCAAATTGAGAATCAACAACGTCATAACGATATGGAGCAAAACCACGGTCACCCGTTGACGGGAAGAATGGCAACAGGTGTACACCGCCAATTGCGTCGCCAATGTACTTATTTAAGACTTCGTGTGTTTCCTTAATGTTCTTACCCATTGAATCAGAGTAGGTAATCAGCATTGCTTTATTTTGAATAGGCATAATGTTTCCTCCTAAATGGTTAGATTATTTTGCGTGATGAGTACGACGAGCAATACAAATGATCAATGCGATGACTAACAAGCCAATTCCGTAAACCAGGAATGGGGCGGCCAAGCCAAAACCACTCATTGGTGCGTGCATCAGGTGGTTAGTCCATTCGGCAATCGTTGGTGAGAAGAAGGCACCAAAGTTAAAGCCGATCAAAACCATTGAAGTTACCAATGGCTGGCGCTTGGCCGGTGCCAAATCCGGCAGCAGGTTAAAAATCAATGGCGAAACCAGCTGAAGTGGGAAGCCGATCAGCAACAGACCAATGACCAGCAGCCAGAATTGATCGCCGGCAAAGTAGAATAAGAAGTTTGATAAGGCCATCAAACCTAAGCCCAGGTAAACCGTGCCAAAGCCCAAACGTTTTTGAATCGAGCCATAGAACAAACCACCCAGCGTGGCCCCAATCAGCATTAATGATAAGAAGTTGGATGAACCGGTGTAGTTGGCACCGTTGATGGTAACGGCCAAGCCAGGGAAACGGTTTTCCATTCCGACATAGTCAACCACTAATAGGAAGGCAAACAAAACCAGTAAGTAGACCACCGGACTTGTTTTCTTGATCGGGTCTTCCTCAAAGTCTTCCACCGTTTCGTCGACATCTTCCTCGACCTCTTTTTCAGCGGCCGGACTCTTTGCATCGTCTGGTACCCGGACACCAAAGAAGACCAGGGCAACGAACGCTAAGATGTAAACCAAGAATGATGCGTGCCAGCCAGCCACACTCAGCAATAGACCAGCGATGAACAAGGTGGTTGCTTGACCGATTTGTTCGGCAGCGGCCCGCCAACCAAGCATCTGAGCCCGGGTGGTACCTTCATACCAAACTGAAATCATTGAAATGGCCTGTGAGTTGTACAAACCAAATCCGGCCCCCAACAGCAGCCGTGACCCTAAAATGATCGGGAAGCTGTGGATAGGGAAGAATGGTACCAACCCCATGACACCAACAACCGTGACCCCTGCCATGATCATCTTCTTGTCAGAAATGTGGAACCACCGCTGTAAAAATGGTGATAAAACCACAAAGATCATTACGGCAAATGATGGCGTGGTGGCCATGTATTCCGACTGCGTCTGCGTGATCGCGAGTGATGCTTTTAATTGGGGCAAAGCACTCTGGACCGCATAAGCACTCGTTAACATGAATGAAACCGACAAGAAAGCCAGTTTCGTAATTATTGAATTCTTATTCTGCATAACTAAAACCTCAAATAACTTAGAAACAAATTCTCCAGACTGACGGCAGCGCCTTCAATCGGATAAAAATTTATCATTTAAAACGCAAATTGTCAAACGTTTATCAAAATTTCTTGTAACATTTTTGATGCGCTTTCAAATAGCTTAATTGCAGCTTTTGACTCTGTTAGACACAAACTGATCATCAGTCATGTTTTGGGTTCAAAAAGCAACAGTTTGTGGCCTCTTTTCAACCTATTAATCAATTGAAAATAATTGGGCGATTTTTGATAAAAATCTTTGCACCGAAATGTAAACAATGATAGTTTTGAATTGTTTAAGATCTTACGAAATTATTAAGATCGTTAAAATTTTGCAACTATTTAATCAAGCAATTAATTACGAAGGAGTTATGTACAATGTTGAATAATCCATCAAATTCAACCATGCATTACAAAATGTACAAGAGTGGCCGCAAGTGGATGTTTGCCAGTCTCTGTGCCTTAACCCTCTTCACAGCAGGTATGACAACCGCCCATGCTGATGCAGCTAACCAGCAGGGTAACCGTCAGAAGTTAGGGACGGAAAATAACAGTTCTGACAGCTCGCAGCCAACTGTTTTGAAACCTACTGAAAGCAACAGTAATAACGCCAGTGCCAGTGCCGCAAACAGTGCACAGGCAACCGTTGCCACTGTTGCATTTACCAGTGACAGTCAATCAACTACGAGCGCTGCTTCCGACAGCAATTCAAGTGCAAACAGTGCTTCACAGGCCAGTGCTGCATCCGCTGCTAACACTTCAGCTGCCAGCGCAACTAACACCAGCAAGGTAACGACCTTAGTTGGCAAGCACGCGGTGGTTAGTTTTGCTGCCACTACCGCATCAACTCAGGTTAACTTGAACAACCTGCACTTCAGCAACGACGCTCATTCACAGCAGTTTATTGAAAGCGTTGCTCAAGGCGCCATCAATGGTTGGAAAGAATATCGGGTACTGCCATCCGTTACGGTTGCCCAAGCCATTCTGGAAAGTGGCTGGGGTCGTTCAACCCTTTCCACTCAAGCCCACAACCTGTTTGGGATTAAGGGTTCCTACAATGGTCAATACGTTAATATGCCAACTTCAGAATGGTACGGTGGCCGTTACGTAACCATTAACGACAACTTCCGGGCTTATCCAAACAACTCCGCTTCGGTTGAAGACCACGGTCGTTTCTTATACGTCAACAGCCGTTACCACAACCTTTTAGGCGACACCAACTATGCCAGTGTCACTGCTAAGTTACATGCCGATGGTTATGCTACCGCTCCTAACTACGCATCATCACTGAACAGCTTGATTCAGATGTACAACCTGACGCAGTTGGATCACATCGCTTTGTCCGGTTCGACCGCAATCCTGCCAGACCAAAACAATGGCAGCAACGGCACTGTTAACAGCAATTCATCCAACTACTACACTGTACAAAGTGGTGATACTTTATCCGGTATTGCCAGTGCTTACAACACCAGCGTGGCTACTTTGGCCAACATTAACGGTTTGAATGATCCAAACCGCATTTACGTCGGTCAACGTTTGTTAGTTCGGACCGAAAATAGTCAACCTGCTCCGGCTCCAACTCCTGCACCAGCCCCAGCACCAAGCAACACCACTAACAACAATGCTAATGGTACCTACACCGTTCAAAGCGGTGACACCCTATCCAGCATTGCTAGTCGCTTCGGTATTTCTTGGGAGACTCTGGCTCAGATCAACCACTTGAGCAATCCAAACCTGATCTTTGCTGGTCAAGTATTGAAATTAAGCAATACCAGCAACACAAGTCAGCCAAGCAGTTCCACCCACTCAAACCCAACACCAACGGCTCCTGCTGGTGTCAACACCTACACCGTTCAAAGCGGTGACACCTTATCCGGAATCGCTGGCCGGTTTGGTACCAGTTACGAATCACTGGCTAGCATCAACCACATCAGCAATCCAAATCGCATTTATGTTGGTCAAGTGTTGCAGCTGAATAGCCAAGGCCGGGTTAACTACAACTCAAGCAGTCAGGTTAGCCACACAAATACTGGTTCTTACACCGTTAAGAGTGGCGATACGCTGTCAGGCATTGCCAGTCAATACGGCACCAGCTACGAAGCATTGGCCCAATTAAATGGCATCAGCAATCCAAACGAAATTTATGTCGGCCAAGTTCTGCGTCTGGGCGGTTCAAGCAACAGTTACACCAGTTATAGCAACCGTTCCAACGGTCAAAGCTACACCGTCCAAAGCGGCGACACCTTGTCTGGAATTGCTGCCCGTTATGGTTTGGACTGGACTAGTTTAGCCGCCAAGAACGGTCTGCAAAGTCCATACACCATTTACGTTGGTCAACACATTTCCCTGTAATTAATTTTTACAAAGCAAAGAAAATAAGCCGCCAGTAGTGATGGAATGCTGGCGGCTTTTTCTTGTCGACTTTTAATCAAGCTTTCTTTGAAATGCCGAAAACGGTAGCTTATAATTTAACTAGTTACTTTTCAAGAAGGTGCGTCGGCATGATTCAATACCAGCTTTCAAACTTGGATGAGTTGAACTCCGTGAGCAACCTGTTCAAAGTTTTGGGGCATCCCAAACGGCTGCAACTCCTCTACTTATTAATTCAAAACTCGATGACGGTGTCGCAGATTTCACATAGTTTAAATTGGGAGCAGTCTGCCGTTTCACACCAATTACAACTGTTGCGCAAACAGCATTTTGTAACTGCCGTCAGACATGGCAAACAGGTCGTTTACCGCCTCGATAACCCGGTCGTGATGACTTTAATTGCGGATGCTGTTAATAGCCTTAAAAACGATCATATGGCCTAATAAAGGCATGGTCACTAACAAAAAAGGTCCCAGTCTAACACTGGGACCTTTTTTATGTTTAGGCAGCTTACTTAACTGCCAACTGGAATTGTTCTTGATGGTTAACTACATCCACCTTAACCTGTTGACCATTATGCAGTGTGTGTAAATCAACCCAAAAACTGGGATGCGCGTGATCGGCAAATGCGAAGTTCACTACCGGCTGGCTCCCCATCTTTTGAACTTCAGCTTCACCGCGACTCAAATCAGAACAGCGAAAATCTTCTGGATGTTTAGCGACACCCGCGTGTACATATACTGTGACCATTGTCTAACGCCTCCATTAGTTATGATAACACTAATTTAGGCGCACCGAACTTTATTTACCAACTTTATTTTAGTTTATATCCATATGATCCTTAACTAGCTTGTTCACCACGTTGGCACTCTCGTTGGTTTTACTAATGGTGATCAACGTGTCATTGCCGGCCAGGGTACCCACAATGTCAGTCAAGTCGCTATCATCCAAGAGTCCGGCCAAGACGGTGGCAAAGCTTGAATTAGGAGTGGTTTTAATGACGTTCATAAACTGCACCACCGTTGCTGAAACAACGTTGCTACGGATGGCATCGTAAAGGCGCTGGTGTTGATCGGCAGTATCCACCTGCAATTGTTTGTAGAAAGTTACGCCACGACTATCACTAGCTTTCACAATGTTTAAGGCGTGAATGTCCCGCGAAACAGTGGCCTGGGTTGCGACTACGCCCTGTTCCTTTAAAAGGCCTAATAGCTGTTCCTGGGTCGTGATTTGATTTTCGTTAACCAGCTTTAAAATCAGCTGGCGCCGTTCTTTATGGTTCATATTGGTTCCTCTTTGCATATTCATTCATTTTAGTTAATATTAACCCATTATTTGAGGAAACAAAAGCTTTTTATGCGTGCTGCAATTATAAAAAAGCGCCATGACCCGCTTTAATAATGGCGAGTGATGACGCTTCATGACGTTCATTTATTGATAACTATTCTTTTTTGCTCTTTCGCTTACTCAATGCGGAGTGACTAATACCATATACAAAGTAAATCACTAATCCGATCAAGAACCAGACACCGGCATAGATCTTAGCGTCACTGCTTAAGCCAATGAAGACCATCAAGGAAGCCAGGAAGCCAAGAATCGGCATTACTGGGTACATTGGCATCTTGAAAGCAGGATCAGGAATATCTTTACCTTCACGCTGCCGCAATGCGTAGATACCTAACGAAACAAACATGAATGAGATCAACGTTCCGGCCGAAACCAGTTGTGACAAGAATGCGAATGGCAGGAAGGCAACGATCACAACAGCCACGATCGTTAAGACAGCGAGGGCCCGGTTAGGACGGTTCTCTTTGTCCAGTTTACCAACCCACTTTGGCAGCATTCCGTCACGACCGAAGGAGTAAATCAACCGGGAACCCGCTAAGGTCATACCGATCAGAGCGGTAAACATCCCGATAACGGCAATGGTTTGTACGACAATGGCAACACCAGGGTGACCGATTGCCCGCAAAGCAAAGCCAACTGGTTCAGCAGAGTTGATGTAACGCTTGTAAGGCATAACCCCAATCAGCACGAAACTAACCAGAACAAACAGGGTTACGGCAATCAACAGTGAGCCTAAAATCCCCCGTGGCATGGTCTTTTCCGGTTCCACAGCTTCAGCGGAGTTGGCAGCGATGGAGTCAAAGCCGATGTAGGACAGGAAAATCATTGAAACACCGGCATAGATCCCTTGCCAGCCCCCAAAGGCACCATCCGCAGTTGCTTGATACTTTGGCACAAACGGGATGAAGTTAGCCTTCTTAACGGCAAACAGACCGACAACTACAAACAACAGGATGGCAAACACCTTCAAAACCACAAGCAGGTTTTCTACCCGGGCAGCGTTGCTTACCCCACGGGAAATCAACAGTGATACAGCAATGATGACAATCACTGCTACCAAGTCCATGACCCCGCCATTGGTTCCAAACGTGTTGGACAACGAGTTAGGTAATTGCCAGCCAAATTGAGCAATTAAAGCCCGGAAGTTCGCTGAGAGCCCAGAGCCAACAAAGGCCAGCGCAATAAAGTATTCCGCCAATAGGGCCCAACCAGCAATCCAACCAAAGAATTCACCAAAGATAACGTTGATCCAAGAATAAGCTGAACCAGCGAAAGGCATGGCCGCAGCCATTTCGGCGTATGCAAAAGCGACCAGGCCGGCAACGATAGCGGCTAAGACGAAAGAAATCATCACCGCTGGGCCGGCATGCCGTGCAGCCACTTCACCGGGCAGGGTAAAAATGGAAGCCGACACGATCGTTCCAACACCTAATCCCAAAAAGTCGCGCACCCGTAACGTTCGTGCTAGATGGGCGTCCTTTATCTGATACGTTTTTGGATCTTCTTTCAGCGAGATTCGTTTCCAAAGATTCATAATTACTTCCCCATTTCTTGAGCACTGATAGTTTTAATGATATAACCATTAAATTTTTCTCATAATTCTACCATTAGTTTTCTAATTTCGCAACAAAAAAATGAGTTGTAACAAGGCTTATAGCTTTTATCACAACTCATTTATTTATCAAAAATTATTTGTTATTCAGCCGCTAATGCATCAATCGGGTTCAGGTTGGCTGCCCGCCGTGATGGCAGTAAGGCCGCTAACCAGGCAATCAGCACCGCTGCTACGAAGGCAAAGATGACGTTGCCCATTGTCAATTGAATGATCTGGTACTTGATCAATGGGTAGAAGGCGTGGTTGATGCCTAACGTTGCCAGCAAGGTGATCAACAGGGCAAAGACAGCCCCGAACAGTCCGATCAAAATTGATTCGGAGGTAAACAGCCGGCGTACGTCCTTCTTGCGTCCACCCAAAGCACGGAGGATACCGATTTCTTTAGTCCGTTCAGACACTGACATGTACATGGTGACAATAATCATCAAAGCAGAAACCAGCAAACTGATTCCGGCCACCCCGGCAAGAATGTCAGAGGCTAGGTGAACGTAAGTGTTGATCCGCTTCAGCATGGAACCAACGGTGATGGCCCCGAAGATTCGCTTGTTGTGCGCACCACGGACATTCTCGATCCGACTGGCAACTTGGTTAACCTCATCCAAGCTCCGAACCTTGACGGAAACATTATTAACATCCGTTTCGGCATGCGCATCCTGCAAAGCTTGTTTAACGGACCGGTAATTCAAGTATGAACTGGCCCCGGTGCCGTCCATCAAACCGACCACTTTGTATTCAGCACTGACGGCAACCGGCTGCCCCTGCTTATTGACCCAGTTGAAGCGGATCGTCACCCGTTTGCCAACGGCTTGTTGGTAGTTCTTGGCGCCCATCAATGCTGCGGCTTCCTGCTTGCTCAGGATCATTTCACCCTGGTGCGGGATGTGGCCGTTTTTAATGCTGTTGGCACGTTGACCATCCGACCAAGTGCTGATGCCGCTCCCCGCTTGCTGCTTATTCTTGTAGGAAAGCCGATATGCCGGCAGATAGTATGCTGGGGCCACTTGGCTGACGCCCTTGACCTTCTTTAATTGGTCCAACTGGCTATCGCTGATCAGCGACGCATGCGGGTTAGCGGCCATGTTGCGCATTGCCCCCATCAATTCCTCTTGGTTCATCTTTTTACCTGTCGGATTCTTCATGACCTCTATCCATTGCGGGTTCACCATCGAATTGACCTGGTTGGCAATGTAGCCGTTGATACCGTTGCCCAAGCCGCTGAATAGCATCACAGCGAACAAACCAATGGCCACCCCGATCATGATCAACGAGTTACGGGCAAAGTTGTACATAAGGTGCTTGAACGACAAGCGATAACTGTCCCTGGCTGGCAGTTTAACCGTTTCAATGTGGCTCGGATCGTCTGGTAATGGATAAGCCGGCTTCAACCGTTCATCACCACCGACCTGGCCGTTTTCCAAATGCACAATCCGGGTCCCATGATTGGCAACCGCCGCCGAGTGGGTCACCGCAATCACCAATTTGCCGTCCTTGGCAATCTGGTCCAGCAGTTCCAATACTTCCTGGGTGTTTTTGGAATCCAGTGCCCCCGTTGGCTCATCCGCAATGATGATTTGCGGATCAGAGGCTAGTGCCCGCGCGATCGCCACCCGTTGTTTCTGTCCACCAGACAACTGATTAGGGTGCTTATTCATCTGATCACTTAAGCCAACCTCTGCCAACAATTGCTGCGCGCGTGCCCTTTTCTGGGCCGCAGACAGAGTAGTCATATCCAATGGCACCATAACGTTGTCCAACACCGTTAAATGGGCAATCAAATTGTAGGCTTGGTAAATGTGACCAACCGTTGCCCGCCGGTATTCATCCAACTGCTGTTCCTTCTGGTGGTCCAACAGTTGACCGTCTACGTAGACCTTACCTTTGAATTGACGATCCAAACCGCCGACGATGTTCATCAACGTTGATTTCCCACCGCCGGATTCGCCCAGAATGGAGACGAATTCGCCACGCTCAAACTTTAAATTAATTCCCTTCAGTACCGGAAATTCATTATTTCCCAGGAAATAAGATTTTTGGATGTTCTGTAATTCTAAATATGCCATTGGCCTCTCACTTTCTGCTATTAACTTCAATAGCGGCTATTTCCCGGTTACTTTTCCCGGCTTAGTTTTCCATCATTAATGTGGTAAATACGGTCAGCATGTTCTTTCAACCGTAAATCATGGGTCACGACGATCACCGTTTTGTGCCGTTGGTCGGCCAGCCGTTGCAATTCCTTACCTACAACGACTACTCGAGCACTGTCCAATGCCGCCGTTGGTTCGTCAGCCAACACAATGTCGGGATTGGTGTAGAGGGCCCGCGCAATGGCCACCCGCTGGTTCTGCCCACCGGATAGCTGGTCCGGGTATTGTGACCGTAGATCGGCAATCCCTAGTTCTTCCAATAATTCGGTCAGTTCATCGTCAGTCAGGTTGCCATTGGGCTTCACCTTTCTCACGAGTTCAAACTGCTCGTCGACATTCAGGTAAGGCAGGAGGTTGTATGACTGCAACACAAAGCCGACCCGGTTCAACCGCAATTGGTCGCGTTCCTTGTTGTTCAGCTTGCTGATATCTTTGCCGGCCAACATCACTCGGCCGCTGCTTGGCTGACGCAGGCCACCGGCGATCGTTAGGAAGGTTGACTTGCCTGATCCTGATGGGCCCAAAATCAGCGTCAACTCTCCCGGATGGGCGCTGAAATTAATGTCTTGCAGTGCGTAGACTAGGCCGCGGCCGTGGCCGTAGTGTTTGTTAACATTAACTAATTTAATCGTTGCTTCTTCCATGATGGCCCTCCTATTGCAATGCGTCGACTGGGTCAATCTTCAAAATCATCCGGACTGGCAACAGCGAACCGACAATTCCAACGATCAGCAATGCCAGGTCCAGTAACATCGTTTGCGGCCATATGATCATAAACGGCACGGTACTTGGCATTGCCAATGATGTCCCCACCGCAAGTAAAGTGGCGACGATGACTCCGCTGACCATCAAAATGACTGATTGCGCAATAATCGACCAAACGATGAAGCCGGCCGGGATCCCTTGTGCTCGTAAGACCGCGTACTGAGCTTCCTTTTGCATCGTCAAAATGTAAAGGAAAATCGCAATCACGATCAACGAAATCATCAACAGGAAGCCGATCATAAATTCAAAGGTCGTGTTTTGGGCAGTGTAGCCTGGCAGCTTCTTGATGAACTTTTTGACATCGTAGTGGGCCAGCTTATTCTGCCGACTGTTGCTAACTTTTTGATCTGCCCAAATACCGCTGGCAACGAACTGTGGCCCGGTACCTTTAAGCGCTTGCCAAGTGTTTAAGCTCCCAATTGCCAACGGGGCGATGTTGAACTTGGCATTTTTAGCAAAGCCCACCACTTTAAACTTCGTCGTGAGTGAATTCAGCTTGACCTGTTGTCCTAAACGGTAGCCCTTTTCCTTCAACGACTCATCCAGGATCAATTCATGGTCATTCCTCGGCTTGCGACCGCTCACCAGTTGAATCTTGTTCTTTAACAGGTATTGCGAATCATCCAGGCCAAAGTACTGCATGGATTGCTTCTGGCCGTGATTGATCCCCTTCATTACGATCGGAACTTGACCAACTAATGCTTCATGCTTAGTCAGGTCCTGTGCCTCGTCTTTCTTGATCAAGGACTGGTTCATCGAGACATTGGCATTCTTATCCAACATGACCTGTTTAGTGCCCCATGACTCGACGGCAGCGGTGTTTTCGTTGCCTAACCCTTGCATCAGGCCCAACAGCATCAAGATCAGGTAGGCGATTAGGACAATCATGCCGATCACGAGGCTGTAACGTAGCTTTTCATGTTTGATTTCCTTTAAAGCAAGAAACATAGCTTACCTCCCTAAAATGGCAAACAGTGACTGGCGAAGACGCTGGTCAACCGCATCTCCTGCACTTTCATTCAGCAAAAGTTCCCGAAATGCTTCATGACAGAGCACCATAACCGCCCATTCCTTAGACGTTAAGCAGCGTTGCTCATTCATGAACGACTGCCGCAAAACGCCGGCGTTGGTCTGGTAGTGATGCACCAGCAAATCGTGGTATTCACTGTACTGAACTCGTTGATTGAGCATTTCTACCCATTCAACAAAGTCATCCGCAGTGTGCTGGTCAATGGTTAAGTGATGGATATCCAGCTTCTGCATCACATCGTTTAATAACCACTCGTAAGCAGCCGTTAAACTATCGAAGTACTTATAGAAAGCCCCTCTTGCGATTCCGGCACTTTGAACAATCCGTGCTACCTGTGCCTGTTCAAGGGAATAATGGCTGAATTCGTCAAGTAAAGCCCGGCGAATTCGCGCCCGTTTTTCCAACGCAAGATGATTAAATGTTGCTGATGGCATCTTATTCCTCCTATTGACACTGTGTCACTTACATTTTACGCAGTAATTTTACCCGCCTAGTGACACTGTGTCAACGAAAACAACCCAAGACTAATATTTCTTAACTTTCTTAAAGAATTTGACCAAACAAAAAGGCCGAGGAACGGTTGTCCGTTTCATCGACCTTAATTAATGTATGCATTTAATCACGGAATGGTTAGTTAGGCGTTTTCGCCACCAACCTTAACAATGGCCTTGGAAACCTTGCCTAACTTACCGCTAACGAAGTCTTCCACACCATTCAAGTCTAATTCGTGAGAGAACAGTGGCAGTGGGTCAACAACACCAGATGCCAGTAAAGCAATGGAATCTTCAAAAGTGTAAGGGTTAATGAAGGCACCCTGAATGGTCAATTGCTTGTGGAAGATGTCGTAGGTGTTGACGGAGAACTTGTCGTCCGGCTTACCAACCCCAAACATCAACACTTGGGCACCACGAGCGGCAGCAGCCAGTGCCTGTTCCTGTGTTGCTGGCAGACCAACAGCTTCAACCACGATATCAAAGGCGCTTGCTGGGATTTCTTCTTTAGTAGTGTTGATCGTCTTGACGCCAAAGTGCTGACGGTTGTTTTCCAACTTTTCATCTGAACGACCGGCAAGCGTAACTTCGTGAATTCCACGTGCCTTCAGGATTTGAGCAAATAATTGACCTTCAAAACCATCACCTAAAACCAGTGCCTTTTGGTAAGGATGGGTCGTTAAGAGGTCAACCCCGTGCATTGCGCAGGAGATTGGTTCTACCACTGCGGCAGCCTTCAGGGAAACGTCATCAGGAATTGGGTAGACAACCTTTGCCGGAGCGGTGAAGTATTCTTCAAAGCCACCATCACGGGTAACCCCTACGGCATCAAGGTGTTCACACAATTCTGGCCGCTGGGTCCGGCAGTACTTACACTGACCACAGTAGATGTTCGGGTCAACTGTTACCCGGTCGCCTTCCTTAACGTTGGTAACGGCTGAGCCGACCTTAGCAACCACACCGGAGTTTTCGTGACCTAATACAATCGGTGGAACGGCTTCAGCTGATCCTGGCAGGCCAGCATACAAACCCTTATCTGTACCGCAAATGCCGGCATAAGCGGTATGAACTAAAACTTCATCAGGCTTAATCGTTGGGACATCGTAATCTCTTAACTGCAGTTTTTTCTTTCCTTCTAATACAAGTGCTTGCATGTTGTTACCTTCCTTGTAAATCAATTCATTGAAATTTTTCAGAGATAGTATACGGACAAACTCGAAAAATGTCAAACGTTTATCACTTTGTCGTTAAGTTGTTATTTAATAACAATGAAAGCCCCACCAAAAATTCGGAAAATGAGCCAATATTAATAAAATGACCCAGCAAAAAAGCCGATAGTTCGGTATTTCTATTGCGGCGATTTATTTTTTATGCTAACCTAACAATGGTCTTCCGTTAAGATAATATTTAATGGCAAACCTTCAAAAGACACGCAGAAAGGGAGGATTTGGCGTGGCTGACACAAAAAATCAACACCGTCGGCATGGATTAATTCAATATGCCAACGGAAAGTCTCTGGAGGAAATTAACGGAACTGTTGAGGTTCCGCATGGAAAGGGCTTCTTTCGTACTTTATTCGCATACTCAGGCCCTGGTGCATTAGTTGCCGTTGGTTATATGGACCCTGGTAACTGGTCGACTTCAATTACTGGTGGTCAAAGCTTCCAATACACTTTAATGACGACCATCCTGATTTCAAGTTTGATTGCGATGTTACTGCAATACATGGCTGCCAAACTTGGGATCGTAAGCCAAATGGACTTAGCACAAGCCATTCGTGCGCGTACAGGGAAGGCGTTAGGCATTATTCTGTGGATCATGACTGAATTTGCGATCATGGCTACTGATATTGCCGAAGTTATTGGTGCCGCAATTGCTTTGAACCTTTTGTTCCACATCCCGTTGGTTCCATCCGTATTTATCACTGTACTAGACGTCTTAGTACTTCTGTTACTGACGAAGATTGGGTTCCGTAAAATCGAAGCAATTGTTGCTGCTTTGATCTGTGTTATCCTGTTCGTCTTTGCATATCAGGTTGCATTGTCACATCCAAACTGGGGCGGCGTCTTCTTGGGCTTAGTACCAACCCAGAAGGCCATTGCGCAATCTCCAGTGGTTGGTGGTATTTCCCCACTGAGTGGTTCTCTTGGGATCATTGGTGCCACGGTTATGCCCCACAACTTGTACCTGCACTCAGCAATTTCACAAACGCGTAAGCTAGACCACAGCAAGGTTGAAGATATCCGTCAAACCGTTCGTTTCACGGCTTGGGACTCCAACATTCAATTGACCCTGGCCTTCTTCGTTAACGCCCTGCTGCTGATCATGGGTGTTGCTGTGTTCAAGTACGGTGCCGTTAAGGACTCTTCCTTCTTCGGTTTGTACGACGCTTTGAACAACACGTCAATGTTAAGCAACCCGCTCTTAATTGCCGTTGCTAAATCAGGTGCTCTGTCAACGTTATTTGCCATTGCCCTGTTAGCTTCCGGTCAAAACTCAACCATTACTGGTACCTTGACTGGTCAAGTTATCATGGAAGGTTTCGTTCACATGAAGATGCCTCTGTGGGCACGTCGTCTGGTTACCCGTTTGATTTCTGTTATCCCTGTTCTGATGTGTGTTGCCATGACTGGTCGTGAAACGGTTATCCAACAACACACCGCTTTGAACATGTTAATGGAAAACTCACAAGTATTCTTGGCCTTCGCTCTGCCATTCTCCATGCTGCCACTGCTGTTAATGACTAACAGTGAAGCAGAAATGGGTGAATTTAAGAACTCTGCTTGGGTTAAGGTCTGTGGCTGGATTTCAGTTATCGGTTTAACCTTCTTGAACTTGTACAACCTGCCTGCAACCTATGAAGGCTTCGGGCTCTGGAAGAAGGGTACGTCTGACTTCCTGGCATGGTTGACCATCATCGTTATTCTGGTGCTTTTGGCCTGGACTTGTTACGAAATCGTTCGTGGTGACCGGCGGATGGCTGCTGAACACCACAAGCACTCTTGGGAAAAGGGTGGCGTTGACGAGGCTGCTGAAGCCGCTAAGGAAGCCGCTGAAAACCAAAAGTAATTCCAATAAATACATCCTACTCATATTCCTAAATCAATTTGATCCTGACATTCCACGAAAATGGATGTCAGGATCTTTTTTTGTCTGTAAATTATCTACAAATTATTGCTACAAAGGATTGACGTTCAGTCACTAAAGGACTATGCTTTAAGCGTAGTTAAGAATTATTCTAAACCAAGGAGGAAGCATTAATGAGTTTAATCGGTCATACTATTGATGACTTCAAAGTCACTGCTTACCAACAAGGAGAATACAAGGATATTACCAAACAGAGCCTGTTAGGCAAGTGGAGCATCGTCTTCTTCTACCCTGCTGACTTCTCTTTTGTCTGCCCAACTGAATTAGAAGCATTACAATCTTTACACGACAAGTTTAAGGCTGCAAATGCGGAAATCTATTCCGTTTCTGAAGATACTGAATTTGTTCACCAAGCATGGGCAGCCGCTTCACCAAAGATTGGCAAGATTGAATACCCAATGCTGGCCGACCCAGCTGGCAAGCTGGCACGGATGTTTGGCGTCTTAGATGAAAGCGCTGGCCAAGCATTGCGTGGTGCCTTCATCATTGACCCAGATGGTGTTATTCAATCTGAAACGATCAACAACATGGGCATCGGCCGTAACCCCGAAGAAATCTTGCGGACATTGGAAGCTGCCCAATTCGTTCGTGAACACGGCGACCGCGTTTGCCCTGTCAACTGGCACCCTGGTGACGATAGCTTAAAGCCTGGTGCTGACCTGGTTGGCAAGCTTTAATCTGTTATTTTAATTCGTTAAAACCCCTAGCAATCGCAATTCGCGAAAACTAGGGGTTTTATGCATTATTAATGCTTTCTTGGGTATGCTTTTAGTAGAATGGTATAATACACGAGATAAAGCTAATTACCTAGTTGAGGTGATCAATTTGGATAACAAAGATAAAAACGAAAAAAAGCGACTCAGCCGGGTTGAATTATATGATTCCCCTAAAAGTCAGAAACGCTCCTTCTTCTCTAAGAAGCGGGCTCATCGTTCAAACACGCCCTTAGAAGACGAGCAATTTGAACCAGTCCACAGCCGTCGTCGGCAAATCGTTGACCGGCCACAAAAAAGCCACCGCGGTTTCTTTAGCCGGTTCTTCAATGGCCGGCACAATGGGAAGCTGTACAAGACCATCCTGTTTGCCCTTTTAGGTGTCCTGGTCGTGATGATCATCGTCTTTGCGGTTAAGCAACAGCACCCTGTCAACACTGACAGCACCGACACATCCGTCTCATCATCATCCAGCAGCCACCACTCACGCAAGCATAAGCGCAGTCACTCATCAGATTCCGACGATGATGACTATGGCGACAATGAAAATCAGGCCACTTACCAAGTTCCTGCTTCGCGTTCTGATAACAATGGCAATAGCACTCAGAATCAAAGCAATGGTAATTCAAATAGCAATAACAATAGTCAATCAAGTCCAAGCAACGGTGGTAACAGCCATCCTGCCCCACAGCCAAATCCATCACAAGGGTCACAGCCAGCTCCAAAGTCTACTGGTGGTGGACAAACAACAAAGTAAAATTGACCACTAGAAATTAAATTAGGATTTTTTAATTTTTCTGCTTGACACCGTTAACCACGATGATATAATCCAAAGTAATTAAAGGATATGCCTGATCATTCCTACTAACAGAGAGTGACACATTTTAATGGAAGTGCCATTAGCAAGGATCTTCAGAGTACCACCTTTATTATTTCCCTCCGAAATAAGGAGGAGCGGGTCGTGCCCGTTACCACACCATAGAGAGGACCACAAGTGGCCCTGAATCTGGGTGGAACCACGCTGAGTTTGTTAACCAACGTCCCTGGTATCGTTTAGTCGGTACTAGGGACGTTTTTATTTTTTATAAGGGAGAGATTCTTATGGCTCAAGTTGCAGTAATGTCACCAAATGGTGAAGTAAAGAAAATTGATCGCGATTCAGAAGATAGCTTGAACGCATTGCGGCAAGTCGCTGCTTTAATGCTGAAGGCTGCTTTGGTACACAAGTATGATGGGATCCGTTTTGGGGATGCCATTGCCGAAGATGATCGTTTCTGGGTTGACTCCGACAAGGATGATCAACAGGTATCTGCCGACGAATTACCAGCATTGGAAGATGATCTGAAGAAGCTGGCTAAGGAAGACGACAAGGTTGAATTTGCTGAAGTTGCCTTGGACGACGCTTTAAAGGGTGTTGAAAAGGACCAATTCTCCAGCGAACTGCTGAAGGAAAACGCTAAGGATGGCAAGGTTGCCCTGTATAAGCTGGGTGACGTAGCCGTTATCGCTAAGGCCCCAATCCTGGTTTACACTGACGCCGTTAAGAACTTCAAGCTTTTGTCAGTTGCCGGTGCTTACTGGAAGGGTATGTCCTCCAACCCAATGCTGCAACGGATTTACGGGACCGTCTTCTACAAGAAGGCTGACCTGGACGAAGATCTGAAGAAGCGTCAAGAAGCTCGTGAACGTGACCACCGTGTTATCGGTAACCAACTGGATCTCTTCTTTGTTGATCCTAAGGTTGGTGCCGGCCTGCCTTACTGGATGCCTAAGGGTGCTACTATTCGGCGGACGATTGAACGTTACATCATCGACCGTGAAGTTGCCGATGGTTACGAACACGTTTACACCCCTGTTCTGATGAACGTTGATGCCTACAAGACTTCTGGTCACTGGGCTCACTACCGGGACGACATGTTCCCACCAATGGACATGGGCGATGGTGAAATGCTTGAACTGCGGCCAATGAACTGCCCAAGCCATATTCAGATTTACAAGCACCACATTCGTTCTTACCGTGACCTGCCACTGCGGATCGCCGAATTAGGTATGATGCACCGTTACGAAAAATCTGGTGCCCTGTCTGGTCTGCAACGTGTTCGTGAAATGACCCTGAACGACGGCCACACCTTCGTTGCCTTGGATCAGATTCGTGACGAATTCGCTAAGATCCTGAAGCTGATCATGAGCGTTTACAAGGACTTTGACATTACTGACTACAGCTTCCGTCTTTCCTTGCGTGACCCTAAGAACACCAAGAAGTACTACGCCAACGATGAGATGTGGGAAAAGTCCCAAAAGCTGCTGAAGGCTGCCATGGATGACCTGCACCTGGACTACTACGAAGCTGAAGGTGAAGCTGCCTTCTATGGTCCAAAGCTGGATATCCAAACCAAGACGGCCCTGGGCAATGACGAAACCATGTCCACCATCCAACTTGACTTCATGCTGCCAGACCGCTTCGGCTTGACTTACATGGGCAAGGATGGCAAGGAACACATGCCAGTTATGATTCACCGTGGTGTTGTTGGTACCATGGAACGGTTCGTTGCTTACCTGACTGAAATCTACAAGGGTGCCTTCCCTACCTGGTTAGCTCCTGAACAAGTTCACATCATCCCTGTTTCCGATGACAAGCATGGTGCATACGCTGACCAATTAGCTAAGGAAATGAAGGCCGCTAAGATTCGGGTTGTTGTTGACCACCGTAACGAAAAGATGGGCTACAAGATTCGTGAAGCACAAACGCAGAAGGTTCCATACACCCTGGTTGTTGGTGACGACGAAATGAAGAACAATTCTGTTTCCGTTCGTAAGTATGGTGAACAGGATCAAAACAGCATGAGCAAGCAAGACTTCATGGACGAAATCCTGCACGACATCGCAACTTACTCACGCAAAGACTAGAATTGTTTCACATGAAACATAAACGCCATAAGACTTGCCCGGTCCAGTTAATGCTGGGCTAGTCAACCAAATCAAAACCGTTAGTGATAACTCCCACTATCCACTAACGGTTTTTTTGTACCCTTAGTTTACTAAAAATTGCCAAACGTTTGCAGAATGTGATTTATTTGCCAATCATCCGCAAAGCAGGTAAGATCTAGATGGTTACTTATTATAAGTAAATGTTGGTTTGTCTCTTTTAAGGAGGTTTATCATGGTTGAATTGAAGAACATTAATTCGCTGTTAAAGCTGAACAACGGCGTTACCATTCCTTGCGTCGGCTACGGTACATTTAGAACGCCTAATGATGTTGCCGAAAAAGCCGTCGAGGATGCGATCAACGTTGGCTACCGTCTTATTGATACGGCGGCTGTGTACGGCAATGAAGAAGGAGTCGGTAAAGGGATCAAGGACTCAGGCATTGACCGTCACCGCCTCTTCGTCACCAGCAAACTGTGGAACACTGACCGTGGTTATGAATCAACCAAAAAGGCCTTGGATGCTACCCTGCAGCGTTTGCAGATGGATTACTTGGACCTGTACTTAATTCACTGGCCAGCTAACCGCAAGCAATTCGGTGACAAGGCAGCCGAAATCAACGCCGAAACCTGGCGGGCAATGGAAGACGCCTACCACGAAGGCAAGCTGCGTGCCATTGGCCTGTCCAACTTCATGCCGAACCACTATCAGGAATTGATGAAGACGGCCACTGTTGCACCAGCCGTTGACCAAATCGAAGTCCACCCTGGCTGGACGCACGCTGAAGAGATCAAGTTCCTGCAGGCACACAATGTTCTGGTTGAAGCCTGGGGTCCACTGGGCGGCCAGGGTGCTTCCGTAATGACCAACCCAACAATGGTTGAATTAGCCAAGAAGTATGGCAAGTCTACTGCCCAATTAAGCCTGCGCTGGATCTTGCAGCAAGGTGTATTGCCACTTCCAAAGTCCGTTCACGCCGACCGGATGAAGCAAAACACCGATATCTTCGACTTTGAAATCAGCGATGAAGATATGCAAAAGATCAGTGCATTGCCTAACTTAGGCGGTCAATGCCGTGTTCCTGACGACGTTGACTTCTAAAACGAAAGTCGAATAAAAAATAACCTCCTAAAGGCGAAAAAATCGTTTTAGGAGGTTGTTTTTAGTTATCAGTATAATTTCAGCATTAACGGCGTTGTCGTGGCTTAGAGACCTGCCAAAAGAGGATTAGGCCGATTGCAAACAAGATACTTAATGACCCAGCACCCAAAGTCGACTGGCCCGTCCATTGCGTAACCACACCAACTAAGACCGGACCGATAATGGCTGAGAACTTCCCCAAAATATTGTAAAAACCAAAGAATTCATTGCTGTTATCTTTGGGGATCAAGCGGCCAAAGTATGACCGGCTCAGTGCCTGAATACCGCCCTGGCTGGTGCCAATCAGGATGGCTAATAACCAGAAGTCAAACTGAGTCTTCAACTTGAAGGCGTACAGGCAGATGAACAGGTAGACCACGATTCCGACCAACAAGGCCCGGCGCGTGCTGATCTTGTCCGCTAGCCAGCCGTACAGTAGGGAGAACGGCACGGCAATCAGTTGCACGACTAGCAGCACCAGCATCAGACTGGTCGTGTTGATACCCATGTCCTTGCCGATTGAGGTCGCCATTGTAAAGATGGTATCAACGCCATCGATATAGAAGAAGTAAGCCACCAAAAACCAGGTGATCTCCCGGTATTGAGCAACGTGCCTGATTGTTTTACCCAGGCGAATGAACCCATCCTTCAGCGGTTGACGAGTGGCCGAAACGCTAAAGACCTGTTTTCCATGTAAAAGCAACGGCAGGCCGAAGATAATCCACCAAATTGCGGACAAGACAAAGCTGAATTTCGCAATGCCAACTGAGCTCAGCCAGCCATTAAAGCCATGAGTCAATTCAGCCGCCAGGAAAATCATGAATGCTAATACACCGCCTAAGTAGCCCATTGAATAACCCGTGGTTGACACGCGGTCCATCTCTTCGTTGGTCGCCACATCCGTCAGGAAGCTGTCATAAAACAGGTTCCCGCCCGAATAGCCAATATTGGTTAGTACGTACAGAATTAACAGCAAGGGCCAGCCACTCGCCGGCACGAAGGCCAAACCCAGGGTCAACAGAATCCCGGTCCAGGTGAAACAGTTCAACCACCGGCGTTTCGTGTGCGGATAATCGGCCAGTGTGCCTAATAATGGCGCCAATAAGGACACAATTAAGGTTCCCACACTGTTGGCATAGCCCCAAAACGCGGTCGAGTCAGCTGCAGACACCCCGGCAGACTGCGCAACTGCTTTGAAATAAACCGGCAAAACGGCGGTGACCACCAAAATTCCGTAGCCAGAGTTCGCCCAATCATAGAAAATCCAAGCCCATTGTTGTTTACTAAACTTCACTTTCAACCTCACTTCAATACTTCTTCGATTGCCTGACCAGCAGTCGGGTGCGGATAATGCAGATTCAACAGACGCGCAAAAGTTGGCCCTTCATCCACCAGATGGGCAGATTCAACTTGGGTGCCCGATTGGATATCTGGGCCGAAGAATACTGCCGTCGTGTAATAATCCGGCTGCGTTGGCCCATAGCCGTGAACGCCATGATAACGGTCATGAGTCCCCAGCGATTGCGGATCAACTTTTTCGACTACCGCTGGCCGGTTAACTTCATCGGTAAAGTAATAACCCGGCTTAGCCTCTACCAGAAAACTGCACTTCGGGTCCGCCCCTAGTTTAACGGCTTGCGCACCATCATAGATCTGCTGGACCCCTTCAACACCCGCGATCATTGCTTTCAGGCGCCCTAAATCAACGTTGCCGCGCGTATAGATATAGGTTTCACCATCACAAGTCTTTGCGGTAACCTGCCAGTTCTTCCGGTAGGTCGTTTTGCTAGGGATCGGTTGCAGCCAGCCTTCCCTTGCAAACAGCATGTTCAAATGAATCATCCGGTCGACATTCTTTTGGTAGTGGTCGCCTAAGAAAACGAAATTAGTATTGTCAAAGGTGCCCGCATCTTTAGTTGCCTGGATGATTTGAGCAACTCGCCCATCATGACGCTTGAAGGCTGCGCGTGCTTCTTTTGAGCGGACTCCGTAACGGTGACGCATGCTATCCATATCAACCAGGTGGATGAGGGTCAGATCGGGTTGCTCATGCTGCAGAGTGTCCACCGCACAGGCTGTAATGAAGTCATCTAGCCATGGTTGCTTGATCCCGTGTCGCAAATGGCCGTAACGATGGTTCATCTTCAACAAGAACCACGGTGAACTGGCTTTCAACGACACCATGACCTGGTTGGTCCAGATCCGGTTGGGAAAGATTTCGGCCAGGTTGTAGTCAATCTTGCTGCTGGCAGTGACCGGCCACAGAAAAGCTGCCGTGGTCATGTGGTGGTCGTGTGCGATGTCGTAAAGCGGTGTGGCCTGAACATCCTTGCGGTACCAATACCAGTCGGGCGACAAACGATTGGGCTGGAGCTTGGTGTTGTTGACAATGCCATGGACGGCCGGGTATTGACCGGTGATGATTGACGTGTGGGACGGGTAAGTCAAAGTTGGGAAGATCCCCTGCACATGCTTGACCCAGCTGCCGTGATCGCGCAAATACTTCAAATGCGGCGTCTGATCAACCCATTCATTCATGTCATCAAATCCCATTGCGTCCAATGAGACGACTACCAATTTTTTATGCGCCATATCCGTTGCTTCCTTTTCGTCATTTCTTCCTATTTTACCGTTAAAACTGCCTAAAAATAACAACAATTATTGAATTTGTGTCGTTTTTGCTATTATAGCAAGCATTTGTTGTACAATAAGGTTAGGAATGTCAGCTGCTACCTAGTCATTAAAGGAGTTGTTAATATGACTTTTAGAAATTCCGCTTGTACTTCCATCATGGTTGGTAAAAAGGCTTCCATTGATGGATCCAATTATATTTCACGTAACGAAGACCGGGTGAAGGCCATTGAACCTAAGCGTTTCATTGTCCAGCCTGCTGTTTCCGGCCGTCAGGAGACCTATGTTTCTGCTTATAACCACTTGACTGTGCCGCTGCCAGCAGACGGCATGCGTTACACCTCAACTCCACACGTTGACCAAACTACTGGTCCCAACGAAGAAGATGGGTTTAACTCCGCCAACGTTGGTGAAAGTGCCACCGAAAGTGTTTACGCTAACGCCCGTGTCTTGGCTTACGACCCATTTGTCAAAAACGGTCTGGCTGAAGACTCCATGACCACCCTGGTACTGCCATACATCCACTCCGCTCGTGAAGGTGTCCAGTACTTGGGCCAGTTGGTTGCCACCTATGGTTCAGCTGAAGGTAACGGTGTGCAATTCGTTGACCAAAACGAAATCTGGTACATGGAAATCGCTACTGGTCACCAGTGGGTTGCGGTACGAATTCCAGATGACTGCTATGCGGTTGCGGCTAACCAAATTGCCATTGAAAAAATTGACTTTAACGACCCAGACAACTACATGTGGTCAGAAGGGATCAGAGATTTCGTCACGGCACACGACCTGAATCCTGACAACGACCAATGGAACTTCCGTCACATCTTTGGTACTAACACCAAGAAGGACCACCACTACAACACGCCACGGGTTTGGTTCGCCCAGCGCTACTTCAGCCCAATTGCCAGCGCCGGTCAAACCCCTGAATCTCAGGATATGCCGTTTATTCGCAAGGCTGAACGCAAGCTGTCCATCGAAGACATTGAATACGTATTGCGGTCACACTACAACGAAACCAAGTACGACCCACTGGGTGAAGGCAGCGAGGATGACAAGCGTCGTTACCGTGCAATCTCACTGTCCCGGACCGCACAATCACACATCCTGCAGGTACGTCCACACGACACCGGCAGCCAGGCTGTTCAATGGGTAGAATTTGGTGTACCAAGCTTCTCACCATACGTTCCATTCTTTGCTAATGCCAACGACACCGACAAATCATACAGTGAAGTTCCGGCCAAGATGGACCTGGATCACGCATTCTGGCTCTATGAAGCACTGGCTGAAGTTGTCGAAGGTCACTACCAAGACTTCATCGAAGCTGACCAGGATTACCAAAAGGAATTAGACTCCTGGACCCGGCGCAAGATTCATGACGTGGACATTCAGGTTACCCAAAAGTCTGGCGATGACATAGTTAACCTGTTAACGCAAGCCAACCATGAAATCGCTGAACACTGCAACCAGAAGACCCGTGAACTGATCTTCAAGCTGCTGACCGATGGTTGTGAATTATCCAACCTGACCTTCAAGATGGACCCGAACCTGTAATCATTAATCTTTAACAAAAATAAACCCGTAACAGTCATGACTGTTACGGGTTTTCTTATTCAAAATAACGGTATAGGTCTTTAACGGTCAGCTGCTCCTTCTGGTCTCCGCTCACGTCGGCAATAATTTGCCCGTTCTTCAAAGCAATGAGCCGGTTACCATACTTCAGCGCGTCCTCCAAGTGGTGGGTAATCATCAACGCGGTCAAATGATCTTGCTTAATCCGTTCATCGGTTGCCTTGAGCAGGTTGCGGCTCGTGTGCGGGTCCAGTGCCGCTGTGTGTTCATCCAACAATAACAGGTCGGGCCGTTTGATCGTTGCCATCAAAAAGCTCAACGCCTGGCGCTGACCACCAGAGAGGGCTCCAGTGGCGGTGTTCATCCGGTTTTCCAAGCCATTATTCATTGTGGCCGCCAATTTAGTGAACCGGGGAATTTGTGACTTTAATTTCCTGGGAAATAATGGCCGATGTTCACCTCTTTTGGTCGCCAACAGCATATTTTCTGCAACCGTCATCCGTGGTGCTGTCCCCAGCTTAGGGTCTTGGAAAACACGGGCCAAAAACTTGGTTCGGGCTTCTTCACTGGTATGGGTAATATCGACCCCGTTGTGAAAAATCTGGCCGGCGTCGACTGGTAGATGACCCGCAATGACGTTAAACAGCGTCGACTTCCCAGCACCATTTGTTCCGACCACGGTAATGAAATCACCAGTGTGAATGGTCAAATTGATGCCGCGCAAAATCTTAGTTTCGTTGGCGGTATGACGATTGACAACAGTTTGAATATTCTTCAATTCCAAAATTGGTTTAGTCATGGGTACGAACCCCCTTCAAGATCGGATGGGCAACATTCAGCAGGCCGTCCAAGCGTGGCACCATCATAGCAAGGGCCAAAACGATTGAAGAAATCAGGTTCAAGTCGTTGGCCGAGAAACCAAGCTGCAAAACGGCAAGTAAAATCAAACGATAGATGATGCTGCCTAGGCTAACCGCCATCAAACGTTGGGTCAAGGTTAATTCGCCAAAGGCAACCTCGCCAATGATGATGGAGGCCAAAGCGATAACAATGGTCCCAATCCCCATGTTGATGTCAGCATAGCCGTTGTTCTGGGCAATCAGGGCATCACATAAGCCCACCATGCCGTTGGATACCATTAAGCCGACAATGATCATCGTGTCGGTTTTAATGCCTAATGATTTAGCCATGGTCAGGTTATCACCCGTCACAATAAATGCCTGCCCGTAATCGGTATCTAAGAAGAAAACCAACAATAGGGTGATGATGGCCACCGCGATGAAGCCCACGAAAACACTGTCGAAGTACTGGGGCAGTGACTTCAGAAATTGTGAACTGAAGAGGGTTTGCTGGCCCAACAGTGAAATGTTTGATTTGCCCATAATGCGCAAGTTAACGGAATAGGCCGCCGTCATCGTCAAGATCCCTGCCAATAAGCTGGGAATCTTGCCCTTCGTGTACAAGAGGCCGGTGATCAAGCCGGCAGCCATCCCCGTTAAGACGGCTAGTAGGGTTGCGACGTACGGATTCATGCCATGACTGATGGCAGTCACTGCCGTCGCTGCCCCCAGCGGGAAAGTCCCTTCAACCGTCATGTCACAGAAGTCGAGAATTCTAAAGGTTAGGTATAATGCCAAACCCAGTAAGGCCCATAATAGACCTTGGCCGATTGCGGAAACGATTAGATTCATTTGAAGACCTCCCCTTCCTGTTCAGCTTCTTGTTGGAAATGTTTTGGCACCTGCAAGTGCAACTTCTGCGCTTGCTTCAGGTTTAAGACCGGTTCGCCATGACGAACGTATTCGATTGCCATGTTGGCTGGCTTCTTACCCTTCAAGATTGCCACCGTCATCTTGGCGCTGCGGACACCTAATTCATACTGGTTAACGCTGTAGGTGGCCACCCCACCTTGCTTAACCATCGAATCCGCCGCCGGAAAGACCGGTTTCTGAGCGGCGTCAGCATTCTTAACCAATGTCTGCATGGCACCGGCAATTGTGTTATCGGTAGGTACAATCACGGCGTCAACCTCACTCAGCATCTGCTGTGAAACTTGGTTTAAGTCGTTACTGTTGGCAATTGAATATGCCTTTAGCTTAATGCCCTTCTTTTTACACTCCTGCTTGATCTGGTGGTAACCCGCAACCGCTGAGCTATCGCTAGACGTGTAAATCACCCCTAACGTCTGCAGGTGCGGCATGAATTGCTGGATCAACTTTAATTGTTCAGCCACCGGCGCCTGGTCGGAAACACCAGTAATGTTCCCACCTGGATGCCGGTTATTCTTGACTAGGCGCGCCCCTTGGGGATCAGTCACCGCTCCCAAAACCAGGGGTGTGTGACTGTCCGCATTGGCCAATGCCTGAGCGGCTGGGGTCGTAATCCCAAACAAAACTGTCGAACGGTCATTCACCAGTTTCGTAGCCATGGTCTTCAAGTTACTTTGGTCACCGTTGGCATTTTCGTATTCGATCTCAATGTTTTTACCATCATGGTAGCCTTCCTTGGCCAACTCATGGACGAAGCCTCGGTAAATCTGATCCAAGGCTGGATGGTGCATCAGGGTCAACACACCGATCCGTGGTTTACTCTGCTTCAACGTTCCCTGTCCTTCCTTGAAGTATGCAAATCCCAGGAAGACACAGAGGAACGCGATTAGGGTATACATTCGTTTCACATTCACTGCCACCTTTCATTAAAAAACGGGAGTCCACGCATGGGCTCCCGCTTTTTCACGAAAAAAGCCCGCACGTGGATCCGTGCGGGCTCAAGCACAACAAATTCGCCGGCACAGATACAATCTGAATCTCAGGTTGTACCTGTTGCTAGTACAACCTACCGCCGGCTTTGCCAACCTCTTAAGTTTTGCATTTGTTGTGTCATTGATTTTCTCCTCGCATAAATGATTGTGTTAAATATATACCTTGGTCAATATTTCGTCAACCAAGAATTTATTGCAGCGAATCCCAAGCCTTGAGTTCAATTGGCTTTTGATCGGCCACTTTCTTAACGGCTTCTGGCAGGTAGCGGCGGTTAATAACGGCTTCATAGGTGTATTCTCTGAACCATTCTTCGCTCATGACGAAGTAGCCCTTGTCACCGTTCTTATCACCCCACGAGTTTTCAATCTTCCAGCGGTCCGGCTGTCCGTCAACCAGGTTAACCCCCGTCAACGTCATCGCATGGGTACATTCGCCTTGGTGCGTGGCTAACCGGTCGGCCTTGTCCATGGTGAAGTCAACGCCCAGCAGTTCTTCTTCATGGAAGAGGTGCGCATCCATCAGACCCCGCTTGCGATCCATTTGTTGCAGAACATCGTTGCCAACCCAAATTGTTTCACCGGCCTTGAGTTGTGCCAACACCGCCTGCTCTAAGAGATCAAAGTCAACGTTGGCAAACTGAATCGGAATGCCGCCATAAACATTGTTCTGCCATGGCATGGAGTAATTTTGGTTCAGCTTGTGGTCAGGCGCATTGGTTACAACCACGTAGTCATGCAAATCAATATCAAAATATTTATGGTAAAAGTCAAGTGGAGTCAACCCTGCTTCCCGGTGATACTTGTGATCATCATCCCGGTATTCCAGGTCAAACTTCGTCGGCGGTTCGCCAAAGGCATATGCGGCAACCCGATAAACATCGCTCATCAGTTTATCACGCGTTGCCTGCAGGTCGCTGTCATTGGCGTGGTCATTGACCATTTTCCGCAGGATCAATGCGTCTTTCTTCATCATGTAAGTCATGACTTCAGCAACATCGGTCGTATCTTCAGTGTTGAAAGTGTCGGGCATGACATAGTGCGGCACGACCCCATACTTTTCGATAATGGAGGCTGCGTTAGCCCACTGGCCACCATCATCTTCGGCAAAGCGCAGGTAAAAGTCCATCAAACGACTATCCAGTGGTTGATCGGCAGTCGCAATGATGTCGTCAAAGAAGTGGTTAGCCCGTTCAATCCGGTCCCAAAAGAACAGGTAATTTTGTGACAATTCGAAATCCTTTACCTTGTACTTGCTGGCGAATGCGTGACGCAAGGTGTTCAACGTTGCAAATGACCAACAACGGCCGCTGTGCTTTTGGTTCGTTACTTTGCCCGTTTTAATTTCATCAGAAAATACCCGGTGCAGGCGTTGGCTGACTTCAGGATCTTCACTTGTCTTCTTGATCCCGTTTTTCCTTACTGCCCGTTCAATTACCTTAGCCGTTCCACGTGAAACAAAATTATCGTGGTAGCGTTTGATCATTTCGTCAGTTAATGTTGTTCTATCTGCCACAAAAATCCCTTCTTTCTAAAACTACAATGACTATTATAGAACATCCGTTAAGCATCCATATTCGATAAGTCAAATTAGACCAGCGACTTATCCGGCCCCTGTCTTTGAACCGCAATGATAACGCCTTTTAAGTTTAGTCTTGTGAGCAGATCAGTTAAAATAATTAAAGGAATAATAATTCGCGATTTTTATTAAGAGGGCCTGATCATGCAAATTGAAGAAAAAGTTTTTCAACGCCAACGCGCGGATAAAAAGAAACTAACCGCGTTCGGTTTTCGGCGCGTAAATAACCGTTACGTCTGGCAGCAAAAGTTTTTCAAAGACCAGTTTGAAGCCCAACTGCAGGTTGATGCTGCTGGTCAAGTCACTGGCCAGGTGATTGACCTGAATAGCGGCGAAGCTTACCTGCCACTGCGCGCTAGTCATCCGGGCCCATACGCTTCTCAAGTCAAAACAGCTTACGAAGATTTGTTGAAGCAGGTTGCAAAAGAATGCTTTATCACGCAGCCGTTTCATAGCGACCAGGCAAACCGGCTGGCACGGTTGATTCACCAACGTTTCCATGAACAGCCAGAATTCGTTTTTAAGCGCCTCCCTGATTACGCTGCCTTTCGTGAACCGATTTCGCAAAAGTGGTACGGTCTGGTCATGAATATTCCGCGACAACGGCTTGATCAAAACTATCGATCAGCGGATGAGAAAGTTGAGATCATTGAATTCCGCATTGACATTAAGCAGCGCAAGGCCCTGTTGAAACGACCTGGCTTTTATCCCGCCTACCATATGAACAAAGATAGCTGGATTTGTGTCACTCTGGACGACACCCAAGATGACCAGCAGATCATGACCCTAATCGAACAGAGCCGCGCCATTCTATGTCAGCCGCATGCCTGGCTAATTCCTGCTAACCCGCATTATTACGACATTATGCATGCGTTCAGTGATCCGCACGAACTATTGCTCTGGAAGCAGTCCACCAAAATCCGGGTTGGCGATCCTGTTTTCATTTACGTCACCAATCCGGTCAAAGCGGTCATCTTTCAGTGCCGTGCCGTCCAGGTCAACATCCCCTATCATTACCGCAGTAAGCAGGTTAACTTGGACCAAGCGATGAAACTCAGTTTGGTTAAACGTTATTCGCCAACACAATTCAGTTTCGACTTCTTGAAGGATCATGGCATTCAATACATTCGGGGACCGCGGAAATTATCAGAACAATTGGTCCAACTATTTAATCAATAAGCAGTGTTACTCGTACCCAGGAGGTGGGCTTCATGGCGTTGATCGAAGTCAAAAATTGCACTAAAAAATACATCACCGGCGACACAACCATTTACGCGAACAAGGACATTAGTTTCACCGTCGACAAGGGGCAATTAGTGATCGTCTTGGGGTCATCCGGTGCCGGCAAATCAACCCTGCTCAACATTCTGGGTGGCATGGATTCCTGCAGCAGCGGTGATGTGATCATCAATGGTAATAACATTTCTCAATACAGTCCACGGCAACTCACCGCTTACCGGCGTCATGATGTTGGCTTCGTCTTTCAGTTCTACAACCTAGTGCCTAACCTAACCGCAAAGGAAAACGTTGAACTGGCGGCGGAGATTGTCCCTGATGCGATGGACGCTGCCCAAGCTCTGCAGTCGGTTGGCCTCGGCCAGCGCATGGATAATTTCCCGGCACAGCTTTCCGGTGGTGAGCAGCAGCGGGCCGCGATCGCCCGGGCAATTGCCAAGAAGCCGCAAATTCTGTTGTGCGACGAACCCACCGGCGCATTGGATTACCAGACCGGCAAGCAGGTATTGCAGATCTTGCAGGACATGAGCCGGAAGCATGGGTCGACCGTGATCATCGTGACCCACAACGCCGCCATCGCTCCCATTGCTGACCAGGTGATCCACATCCATGATGAACAAATCGCTTCGATCCAGCACAACGATCATCCGCAAGCCATTGCGACCATCGAATGGTAGGTGGTCACTATGAGTAAACGCATCCTCTGGAAAAATGCCTTTCAATCCATCACGGACTCATTGGGACGCTTTATCTCAATCTTCCTCTTGATGGCGGTCAGTGCTTTTACCTTTATCGGGCTCAAAATGGCTGGGCCGGACATGCGGTTCACCGCCACCAACTTCTACCGCCAGCAGCAGTTGGCCGACCTTACCGTCACGTCAAATTATGGCCTGGATCGCGCCGATCAAAAAATCATCCTGCACACACCCGGTCTCAAGAAGGCCGACTTCGGTTATTTTCAGGACTCTACCGTTAACCACTCAAGAACAGCCATCCGCGTCTTCTCAAAGACTGATGGCATCTCGAAATACCAGTTGGTTAAGGGCCACTTGCCAACCAACAACCGGCAGATTGCGGTGAGCTCCCTGCTGGCCAACCGTTACCATATCGGCCAAACCATCACGTTAAACCAACATAGTAGCCTGAAAAACACCCATTTCAAGGTGGTCGGTTATGTGCGGTCCAGCGAATACATTGACCGCAACGATTTTGGCCACACCAATATCAGTACCGGTCAACTCAATGGCTACGCGCTCGTCAATAAAGCCGCCTTCGCCAGTCCACAATGGATGATCGCCCGCCTGACCTTCAAGAAAACAGCCCACTTGAACCCATATTCGACGGCTTACCAAAACTATGTTGATCAACGGCAACGCCATCTGCAAGCACAGCTGAATCATCAACGGGCTGATAAGGTACAACGTCTCCAGCAAGCGCTGCAAGCCCAGATGATGAACCAGCAGGTATCAAGCGCACAAACGGCCAAGAGTCAATCGCTCCAGTCAGCTGCTTTACCAACGTCAGCGGATAAGATTACTTATACCGTCAACGATCGCAGCCAAAATCCGGGCTATGAAATCTACCACTCCAATGTCCAGCGCATTGATATTTTAGCCAACATCTTCCCGGTCTTCATGTTTTTCGTGGCCGCCTTGGTCTGCTTAACCACGATGACCCGCTTCGTTGAAGAAGAACGGACCAACATCGGCACATTAAAATCACTGGGATATTCCAATCTAGATGTCTGCCAAAAATTCATCGTTTACGGTCTCACGTCGAGTCTGTTGGGCGTTTTGTTTGGCGCCATCTTCGGCTACCTCTTCCTGCCTAAGATGATTTTCACCGCCTATGGAGCCAATTCGACGTTGACTGGCTTCACTCCGCTGTTCAACTGGGTCTGGCTCATCGTGGCCGCCGTGGTCGCCGTAGCCTGCACCACCTTATCGGCTTTGTGGACATTGTCTGTCGACCTCAAAGAATCTCCTGCACGCCTATTGTTGCCCAAAGCACCAAAAAGCGGCTCGCGCATCCTCTTAGAACGCGTCAAGCCGCTGTGGAATCGTCTCAGCTTCAAACATAAAATTACCGCCCGCAATCTGTTCCGCTACAAGCCCCGTATGCTAATGACCATCATTGGCGTCGCTGGCTGTACCGGCCTACTAGTCATGGGCTTCGGCATCAGCGATTCGTTGAAAGGGATCAGCCAGCAGCAGTATGGCAACATCATCCGCTACGACCTCGTCATCCAGCAAAAAGATCCGCTTGCAGCCGCCCAATCAGCACGGCTAAAGCATCTACTGACATCCGACCACGTGCAGCGTCACACCTCAATTTACTGGGGCCAATTGCACCGCAAACTCGGTGAAGATCATGCTCAGCAAAATATCAACCTGATCGTGCCCCGGGACAGTCATAGCTTTAACGACTACCTGCACCTGCAGAATCGGTCAACTAAGCGACCCATCAAGTTGACGAACAATGGGGTGGTCATTTCCGAAAAATTAGCCAAATTGACCGATAGCAAAGTCGGCAGCCGCATTCGTTTGCAGGACAGTAACGGTCAATGGCGGTCGTTCAAAGTTGCTGGCATCACCGAAATGTACATGGGCCACTTCCTGATCATGAACCAACACGAATACCGTCACTATTTCAAGCGGCCATTTACTAGCAACGCCCAATTAGTGACGTTAAAGCATCACCAGGATTTGCAGTCATTCTCTGCTTCCGCAATGGCGAGCGGCGCCGTGTTGGGCATCAATCAAAATGTCAATAATCAACGCACCATCGAGAACACCATGGACAGCATGAATAAAGTGATGGTCATCCTGATCGGTCTGGCAACCCTCCTTGCGATCGTCGTGATCTATAATCTGACCACGATCAACGTCTTGGAGCGGATGCGCGAACTGTCAACCATCAAGGTGCTGGGCTTCTTCGACGGTGAAGTCACAATGTACATCTACAGAGAAACCATTATTTTATCGCTTTTGGGCATCATCCTGGGCTACTTCATCGGCGCCTGGCTGCACCACTTCATTATCACAACCCTGCCGCCAACCAACGCCATGTTTGACCCGAACCTTTACCTGAGCAACTTCCTGTTATCGGCATTCATCCCCGCTGCCATTACCTTGCTGCTGGCTTTACTGGTTTACCGGCGCATCAAGCATGTCGATATGCTGGAAGCTTTGCAATCTGTCGACTAACAAAAAAAGCCGCTAGGAAAATTTCCTAGCGGCTTTTTTCTAATTATCGAAGTAGTGTTCCCATTGCTTGTTCACATACTTCTTCTTGGACTGATTGCTGGACCAGAAGCCAACCTTAACGACCCCGTCGATTTTATCCTTCGGTACGAAGCCCCAGTAGCGACCGTCGTTAGATACCGTCCGGTTGTCCCCTAAAACAAAGTATTCGCCGTCCGGCACCTTGGTAGCACCAGAATTCTTCAACCAGTTGTTCCGCTTGGAAATGGTCTTCAACGTCCAATTCCCAGTACCGGCCTTACGCTGATCCATACTGATGTAGTCCTGATTGGTCTTCTTGCCGTTAACGTAAATATTGCCGTTCTTGGATTGAACCGTGTCACCGGGAACACCAATTACCCGCTTAACATATTCGGTCTTGACCGAAACCTGCGGATCAACTCCATTGGCATTAAACACAATCACTGACCCACGATGGATCTTGGATCGTTTGAAACACCAAACCCGTTCATTGTTAACCAAGTTTGGCTGCATCGATGGCCCATCAACCCGTACCGGCTGAAAGACAAACTGCTTAATAACTAAGGCTAGAACCAATCCAACGACAATTGGCACTATCCAGCTCATAATCTGTCGTAATGCTTTCATGACTACACCTACATTCAAAAAGTTTACCTACCCATCATAGTACATTTTGCCGGTTGATTGTTATTAATATTATCCAAAATCGGAACTATTTCCGATCGCTGCGCTTAGCAATCTTCCCTTGTTGAATGTAGACACTTAAGATCGCCAGGTCGGCCGGATTGACCCCACTGATTCGGGATGCTTGAGCCAATGTTTCCGGACGAATCTTATCCAGTTTCTGCCGGCCTTCAGTAGCCAAGCCTTCGATCGCTGAGTAATCAATATCTTCAGGGATCTTCTTGGCTTCCATTCGCTTCAGCCGGTTGACCCGGACCTCTTCCTTCTTGATGTAGCCTTCGTACTTCAAAGTGATCTCGACCTGTTCAGCAACCTGGCGATCCAATGGCTTTTCAGGTGCCGGAATGAACTTCAGCAAGGTTTGGTAGTCGAAGTATGGCCGCTTCAGCAGGGTGGCTGCAGTGACAGCGTCCTTCAGCGGATGATCACCATGCTGCTGGATGAAGTCGTCAGCTGGCGAACCAGGCTTAAGCCGCAATGACTCTAATCTGGCAACCTCTGCTTTGACGGCGGCTTTCTTTGCCAGCATCTTTTGGTAACGTTCGTCGCTAACTAAGCCGATCTCGTGCCCTTTGCCCATCAATCGGAAGTCCGCGTTATCATGACGCAAAAGCAGGCGGTATTCGGCACGGCTGGTCAGCAGACGGTATGGTTCCTTCGTGCCCTTGGTAACCAGGTCGTCGATCATCACGCCGATGTAGGCTTCTGACCGTTGCAAAACAAACGGCTTCTTACCCAATGCCCGTAAGCCAGCGTTAATCCCAGCGATCAAGCCTTGGCCGGCTGCTTCTTCATAACCAGACGTCCCGTTGGTTTGCCCAGCGGTGTAGAGGTTCTTAATCCGCTTGGTCTCTAACGTTGGCCGTAATTGATACGGTGAAACAACGTCGTACTCGATTGCATAACCAGGCCGCATCAGGGAAGCCTTCTCCAGTCCCTTCACTGAATGCAGCATCCGCTGTTGAATTTCTTCCGGCATCGACGTGGACAGGCCATCCACATAGTATTCATCGGTGTCACGGCCTTCTGGTTCCAAGAATAATTGGTGACGGTCCTTGTCAGCAAAACGAACGATTTTATCTTCGATTGACGGGCAATAACGTGGGCCCACACCCTTGATGACCCCGGAGAACATCGGAGCCCGATCAAGATTTTGCCGAATGATGTCGTGGGTGTGTGGGTTGGTGTAGGTCAGCCAGCATGAAATCTGATCGGAGACTGACAGGTACTTGCTGTCAGGAGTGTCGAAGCTGAAGTGGTGTGGTGTTTCGTCACCCGGCTGTTCCTCAGTTTCGTCGTAATTGATCGTGTTCCCGTTGATCCGCGGCGGCGTCCCAGTCTTGAACCGTTCCAGGTCAAAGCCAAGCCGTTCCAGGCATTCGGAGAGTTTGGTTGCCGACTTGGAGTTGTTCGGCCCAGACTCGTACTGCAATTCACCAATAATAATCTTGCCCCGGGCAGCGGTCCCAACCGTCAGGACCACCGTTTTGGCCCGGTAACGTGCACCAGTGTTGGTGATTACCCCATGGCACACGCCATCTTCAACGATCAGGTCATCAACCGTTGCTTGCCGCAGGGTCAGGTTGGCCTGCTTTTCCAAGGTCCACTTCATTTGCCGGTGGTAAGCATGCTTGTCGGCTTGTGCCCGCAATGCACGAACAGCGGGGCCTTTGCTGGTGTTCAGCATCCGCATTTGAATGTAGGTCTTATCAATGTTGTGGCCCATTTCACCGCCCAAGGCATCGATTTCTCTGACAACGACCCCCTTAGCCGGTCCCCCTAATGACGGGTTGCAGGGCATGAATGCGACCATTTCAAGGCTGATGGTCACTAACAGTGTTTTATTTCCCATCCGGGCAGCGGCCAAGGCGGCTTCACAGCCAGCATGACCGGCACCAACGACAATCACATCGTAACTGTCGCTATCGTATTGAATTGCTTCGCTTATTTGCATGATGTACTCCTATTTTCCTAAGCAGAATTGACTGAATAATTGATCAAGTAATTCGTCTTGGTAACTGTCCCCGGTGATCTGACCAAGCAGGTCCCAGGCACGGCGCATATCGATCTGCACCAGGTCGACCGGCATCCCATCGGCCAGCCCCTTCAGTACGTCGTCCAACGCCGAATCGGCCTGTCTGAGCAAGCCAATGTGGCGGGCGTTGGTGACCATGACGGTGTTTTGGCTGCTCTCGACACCTTCGTTGAAGAAGAGTTTGGCAATTGCCTGGCTCAGTTGATCGACGCCTTGGTGTTCGGTCATTGACGTCTTGATGATCCGACTGTCGCCCACCAGACTCTGCAGCTCCTTTACGTCGACCTGTGCCGGTAAATCGGCTTTGTTGTAGATGATGATCCGCGGACTGGCACTGGTTTGCTTGATCAACTCCCGGTCCTCATCGGTCAGCTTTTGTGAGCTATCAATCAACAATAGGATCAGATCTGCTTGCTCAATCGCTTTTTTACTGCGTTCAACACCGATCTTTTCGACCTTGTCTTCGGTGTGACGGATCCCCGCAGTATCGATCAATTTGAGCGGGACCCCTTTGACGTTGACGTATTCTTCAATGACGTCCCGGGTCGTCCCGGCAACATTAGTAACGATGGCCTTGTCTTCATGCAATAGGGAATTCAACAGGCTGGACTTCCCCACATTTGGCCGGCCGATGATCGCTGTCGCCAGGCCGTCACGAAGGATCTTCCCTTCGCGCGCCGTTGCCAGCAGCTTTTCGATCTTCTTTTGAATGGTTACGGCATGGTCGTGCATCATCTTGCTGGTCATCGTCTCTGCACCGTCATATTCTGGGTAGTCAATATTGACTTCCACCTGGGCCAAAACATTCAGAATTTCCTGTCTCAATTTGCGAATCAACCGTGACAAGTCCCCGTCAAGCTGGCCCAATGCCACCTTCATTGACTTATCGGTTTTAGCACGGATCAAGTCCATGACTGCTTCCGCCTGGGAAAGGTCGAGACGGCCATTCAGGAAGGCCCGCTTAGTAAACTCACCTGGCTCGGCCATCCGTGCACCTGCCGCGATTGTCAGCTGCAGGATCCGGTTGGTTGCTAACAGGCCCCCATGACAGTTGATTTCACAAACATCTTCCCTGGTGTAAGTTTTGGGTGCCCGCATGACTGAAACCATGACCTCATCGACTTCTTCATGCGTCTTCGGATCCACAATATGACCATAGTTGATCGTATGGCTGGCCACCTTCGCCAAATCCTTACCCACAAACAGCTTTTTCACGATCGGAATGGCCTCATCGCCGCTCACCCGAATGATCGAAATACCACCTTCACCAACTGGCGTCGAGATGGCAGTAATGGTGTCATCTTCACTATTCAACTCCGGCTCCTCCTTTCAATAAAAAAAGTGCTCTCCATGCCCACTTGATTGGTGGACCATGGTCAAAGCACTTTCACTACTCTAACAGGTCAGATTAAATTTTCATCGTTATTGTAATCAGCGAATTTCATAATGTCAACCAGCATGCGCCTAGTTGCGGGGAGCAATGACCACGCTCCGGAATGGCTCTTTGCCATGCGAGTACGTTTTGACTGCCGGACTCTTTTCGGCCAGCTTGTGCAGCAGCTTCCTCTCCCGTGCCGGCATGGGATCCAAGAAGACGGCCCGGTTCGTCGCAATGACCTCCGTCACACTGTCAGCCATCAAGTTCTTTAACGACTGACGGCGGCGTTCCCGGTAGTCACCGGTATCCAATACTAGTTGCGCATCCTTAATGCCATGGTAGGTCAAGTAAGTAGCCCCCAAAGACTCCAGCGCGTTGATCCGGCGACCATGGTAGCCAACGACCCGGCTGGGACTCTTGGTTTCCACTACTAGTTTCAAATCATGGACCCGCAACTGATCAATTTTGACTTGGCCTTGAATGTTCAGGGCGCTTAAAGCATCCGTCAAGTACTTGACCAGGCCCTTGCTAACTGCTTGCATCCGGTGCAGGTTGCGGACGTGGTTAGCCCGGGCTTCCTGTGCCAGCTTTTCTTTTTCATCTAACGGCTTGGTCTGTGCCCGTTTAGCCTGTTTTTCGCGTGCCGGTTCATGCTTTTCGTGTTGAGTCGGCTGCTTTTTGACCTGACGAGGCCGATTATGGCTGTTCTGGGCGGACTTTTCTTTTTGCGGCGTTGTTTTGGGCACCGTCACCTGGATGATCGCCATCCGTTTACCGATGCCTAAAAACCCATGTCGAGGCTCTTGAGTGACTTGATACTGAAGCTCTCCTTTTGCGATGCCTAATTGCGTTGCCGCAGCTGCAAGGGCTGCATCAATCGTTGTGCCCTCAAATTTCTTCATCAGTATCCCTCCATCAAAAATTCGCCTTTTAGTTTACCCCTTTCTCCCGCTATGCTTCAACTCAATAAAAAAGCAGGACGTATATCTGGATGCTTAGTCCATCGTACGTTCTGCTTTTAAAATTTTTATTTACTCGCTTACTTGCGCTTGCTCTTGAAAGCATTCCGCCGGGCGTGTTCCAGCCGGTTTTGACGACGCCGCTTGGCCCGCTTTCTTTCCTCACGTTCACGCTTCAACTTGAATGGGTTTTGGATCAACAGCGTTTGAACAACTTGGAAGGCGTTGGTAACCACCCAGTATAAGGTGATGGCGGCTGGGAAACCTAAAGCCATGAAGAAGATCATGATCGGCATTCCCCAGGTCATTACCGTTGTCATGCTGTTCTTTTCCGGCATCCCCGCCATGGCTAACCATGAACTGATAAAGGTGAAGACGGCCGCCAGAATCGGCAATACAAAGTACGGATCCGTTTTACCCAACTGCAGCCACATGAAACTCCCGTGACGCAAGATGTTTGTCCGCCAAATAGCTTGGTACAGGGCCCACATAACTGGCAATTGAATCAGCAGTGGCAGCATTGAAGCCATTGGGTGAACGCCGGCATCGTGATACAGCTTCGACGTTTCCATCTGCAGTTTCTGCATCGTCTCCCGGTCACGCGAAGAATACTTTTGCTGCAACTTCTTCAGTTCCGGTTGCAACTCTTGCATTGCAGTCGTTGACTTGGTCTGCCAATACATGACTGGCAGGATAACGATCCGGATGATGATGGTGAAGATAATGATCCCCATCCCATATCCGCCAAAGTGGTTGGACAGCCAAATGATAAACCGTGAGCAATTATAAATGATGTCATGATCCCAGAAACCGGTGCTGTTTTTCGTGATCGGTTCATTGGAACAAGCGGCCAAGAACAAGGTCAGACTTAAAATCCCGGTTAAACTGAGGACCTTTTTTAATTGTTTTTTCAAACCGAAATCCTCTCTACTTTTCTAACAGGTGTGCCAGCTGCAAGGCATGAACCAACTGCTTTTTGGTCTGTGCCATCGTCATTTTATCCGCTGCCGGCCGCGCAATTACCAGAAAGTCAACATCTTTCTTTAATTGGGGCTTCACTTCAAGCAGCGTTTGGCGGATCCGCCGTTTCAACCAGTTACGATGGTAAGCATTGCCGATTTTCTTACCGACCGAAATGCCTACGCGAAAGTGCGGTTGGCCCGGCTTTTCCATTTGGTAGATAACAAATTTATGATTGGCGACGGAATTATGGGTTTCAAACACTCGTTGAAACTCGCTTTCCTTTTTAACGCGAAATGATTTTCTCATATCTTGTCTCCAATAACGTAAAAAGGGGCGGACACACGACAAAACTACAATTATTCATTGCAGCCAGGTGAATGCCCTGCCCCCTACTGAGAAAAAAGCCACTGCAATGCAGGTGGCTTATCTTATGCAGATAATACTTTACGACCCTTTTTACGGCGACGAGCCAGTACTTTACGGCCGTTGCTGGTACTCATCCGAGCACGGAAACCGTGGACACGAGCACGGTGACGCTTCTTAGGTTGAAATGTACGCTTCATCAGCTCTTGCACCTCCTCCGGCAATAAATTAATGATGATCTTAGTTGGCGGAAATCCGCCTAACCCTACAAACATACTGGGTAAGTATAGCACAAGTTGGATCGGTAATAAACCGCAAAATGACGACGAAAATAATTATTTATCCACAGTTTTCCACAAATAATCCACAGCGTTGTTTTATTGTCACCAAATTTTTTGGCTTATTCACAACGATTTCCACCGCTTTTTTTGAACGCACAGGACTGTGACTAAACTTATCCACAGCTTTGTGGATAAACTTGTGGATTACTATGCTATCAGGATTTGTCCCTGTGTTTATTCACAATTTTCTGTGGATATCTGTGGATTATCCCCAACTTTTCCACAAATTAACAACGCTGTGAATGATTTCCACACAGCGTTGTTTATATTGTGGACGATATTTTTTCAGCCTGTGGAAAACTTTTTATGCAGATGATAAAATATCGTTTGGTTTAATTATTCACATCATCTTTTAGGAGGAATCATTTTGACTGAGCTCGATTCTCTTTGGGAGACGGTCCAGAACGCGTTTAAACAGTCAATTACTATTGTGACTTATGATAACGTCGTTGCTCCGGCAAAAGCCTATTCTCTCTCCAACGGCCGATTAACGGTGGTCGTGCCTACTGATTACCACTTAGATTTCTGGCAAAATAAATTAGATGTTCAACTCAAACACATCTTGAAAGAAGAAACTGGCCAAGATATTGATACACGTTACGTTTTAACAAAGGATTTAATTGGGGCGAAGCCGACTGACAACGTTAAAAAAGAGCCAACCTTTAAGGAAACTACGCCCTTAAACCCGGAATATACCTTTGAAACATTCGTTGAAGGCCGCAGCAACCAGTTCGCTTATGCTTCTGCTTACGGTGCTTCCGAACAACCTGGTTTACTCTATAACCCACTGTTAATCTACGGTGGCGTGGGCTTAGGCAAGACGCACTTGATGCAGGCCATTGCCAACGCCATGCTGCAGCGCAATCCTAATGCCAAGATCAAATATGTCACCAGCGAAAATTTCGTGAATGACTACATTAACTCAATCAAGACCGGGACCCAGGAACAATTCCGCCAGGCATACCGGGACCTTGACGCCCTGCTGGTTGACGATGTCCAATTCTTAAGTTCCAAAAACGAAACTCAGTTGGAATTCTTCAATACCTTTAATGTCTTGCACGATAACAACAAGCAGATTGTCCTGACGGCTGATCAAAATCCGAAAGAAATCCCGAATCTGACTGAACGGCTGGTTTCACGGTTCGTCTGGGGTTTAACCGTTGAAATCACGCCGCCAGACCTGGAAACGCGAATCGCCATTTTGAACCGCAAAGCCGATGAGGAACACATAGAAAACGTACCCAACGAGGTCTTTAACTTCATCGCCAGCAAGATCAACACCAATGTCCGGGAGCTGGAAGGCGCCCTGATGCGGGTTCGCGTCTTTGCCCAGTTGCACTCACAGCCAATGTCGTTGAGCGTGGCCAAGGAAGCCTTGCAAGGAATTGGCGAAGATGCCTCCACCGAGCTGAATATCGATCTGATTCAAAAGAAGGTCGCTGCTTATTTCAACATCAATCAAAGCGATATTACCGGGAAGAAACGGGTCAAGAATATTGTGGTACCGCGGCAAATCGCCATGTACCTGTCGCGTGAATTGACCGACAACTCCCTTCCACGGATCGGCCGTGCGTTTGGCGGTAAGGACCATACCACGGTGCTACATGCCATCGACAAAATCGAAAAGCAGATCGGTCAAGATACACAATTGAAAAATACAGTGGATAAATTACAGAATGATTTACGTCCTTAATTAGTGTGGATAACTTTTTGTTAATTCACAATCAATCCACAAATTATCCACATGTGGAAAACCCAATGTTGTTCTCGTCTTTTTGACTTTTCAACACTTTCCACAAGACCTACTACTACTTCTGTCTTATTATTAAATAAAGTAAATTAATAAAAGGGGCATCATCATGAAATTTTCAGTTAACCAAACTGCCTTTATTAATCAAATCAACAATGTGTTACGTGCAATTTCATCAAAAACAACTATTCCTATTCTGACAGGAATTAAAATTGTCGTTGCTAAAGATGGCATTACACTGACTGGTAGCAACGCTGATATTACGATCCAATCAACAATGACCACTGCCGAAAGCAGCAATGAATTAGTCGTTGAAGAACCAGGTGCCATTGTGTTGCCTGCCCGTTTCTTCAGTGAAATCATTAAGAAGCTGCCAGAAAAGACCGTTACTGTTGCCGTTCACGAAGGTTTCCAAACTAAAATTACGTCTGGTTCGGCCGAATTCATCATTAATGGTCAAGATGCCATCCACTATCCACATTTGCCGGAAATTGAAAGTGACGTCACAATTAAGATGGACGCCGATCTGTTACGGGATGTGATTGATCAGACCCGGATTGCCGTTTCCAAACAGGAAAGCCGTCCAATCTTAACAGGGATCCACATTCTGTTGGCTAATGGTGAACTGACAGCGATCGCCACGGATAGTCACCGGCTGGCACAACGGAAAGTTAAGGTTGATACCGGTGATGCTAGTTATGATGTGGTCATCCCGGGTGACAGCATGACTGAACTGGCTCGTTTGATTAGTGATGAAAAGGACCCGGTTGACTTACAGATCGCTGAAAACCAGGTTCGCTTCAAGTTTGGCAACACCCTCTTCTACTCACGGTTGCTGGAAGGCAATTATCCAGAAACCAGCCGTTTGATCCCAGATACTGCTGATACGACGATTGAAGTCGAAGCCAGCAAGTTCCTGTCGACCATCGATCGGGCTTCATTGCTGTCACACCAAGGTCACAACAATGTGGTTAAGCTGACGATTGATCCTGATCAAGGAGTCGCAAAGATCAGTGGTGATTCTGCCGAAGTCGGGAATGTGGAAGAAAACGTCATGGCCGATTCCGTTAAGGGGGCTGAGCTGGAGATTTCGTTCAACCCTGACTACATGAGTGATGCGTTGAAGTCATTTGGTCAATCCACCATTTTGATCTCCTTCACATCGGCATTGCGACCATTTACGCTGGTGCCAACGGAGAATAAAGAAGACTTTATTCAACTGATCACGCCAGTGCGGACGTTCTAAAAATAGACAAAATCAGATTAATTAGGCGAGGTGTCAGAATGTCACCTCGCCTTTTTTGTTCTTGCTTCTCACCGCCGTCAATCGTCTTTAGCCTAATTTAGTGAAAAAAGGGTCGAATACATTAAAAACGCTTAAAACGGCTAAGAGGGCCCTTTATATTGTTTTTACCCCCTAGAAAAGCTATAATATTAAGGTGCAAAGTAGGTGAGATACGTGCAAAATTCGCAAGTAGTGAAAATTGATCGGCCATTCATTACTCTTGGCCAGCTGCTTAAAGAAGAGGGAATCATCCCCACAGGCGGTGCGGCCAAGTGGTTCTTGAGAGAACACGATGTCAAGATTAATGACGAATTAGACCAGCGGCGCGGCAAAAAGCTCTACCCTGGCGATAAAGTTGAAATTGTTGGTGTTGAAACGGTCACAATTCAGGGCGAGCAGTGATGACATATGATTCTGCAAGAGTTGCAGCTGCGGCATTTTCGTAACTATGACCACTTGGACGTCCAGTTTCAGCCGGGCGTCAACATTTTGATTGGTGAAAATGCGCAGGGAAAAACGAATTTGCTGGAGGCAATTCACGTTCTGGCGTTGACGCGGAGCCACCGTACCAATAAGGATCGTGAGTTGATTCAGTGGGGACAAAAAACCGCGCTCATCAGCGGCCGGATTAAAAGAAAAGTTGACCGGCTGCCGCTAGAGGTTGAGCTATCGCCACGGGGCAAACGGGTGAAGGTTAATCACCTTTACCAAAGCCGCTTGTCGTCGTACGTTGGCAACCTCAAAGTGGTTTTATTTGCGCCGGAAGATCTTTCATTGGTCAAGGGCGCACCCCAAGAACGGCGGCGGTTCATGAACATGGAATTTGGGCAGATGAGTGCCGCTTATTTGTACAACGTGAGCCAGTACCATTCCATTTTGGACCAGCGCAACCAGTACTTGCGGCAATTGAAACGCCACCAGCAAAATGACCGGGTCCTGTTGGGAGTGTTGTCCGATCAGTTGGCGGACGTTGGCGCAAAGGTCACCATGGCCAGATACCAGCTGGTTGGTCGTCTGGAAAAATGGGCCAATGATTTGCATGAACAAATTTCAGTGCAGAAAGAAAAGTTGCAGTTAAAGTACATCAGTCAACTGAAGATCGATAAAGACACGACCGAGGATGACCTGAAAAGTCAGCTGCGGTCGTTATTTACGGCTAACAGCGACCGGGAAATCGAATTGGGTACCAGCCTGGCGGGGCCGCAGCGAGACGACCTGCAGTTCATTGTCAACGGTCAGAATGTCCAGCACTATGGCTCACAAGGCCAGCAGCGGACAACGGCTTTGGCGGTCAAGCTGGCGGAGATCGATTTGATGAAGGAGCAGACGGGGGAATACCCCTTATTGCTGCTCGATGATGTCCTGTCTGAATTGGATGATGACCGGCAGACCCACCTGTTGTGTGCGATTCAGGACAAGGTGCAAACATTCTTGACCACTACCAGTCTGAGCGGCGTGGCAGAAAAATTGATTAAGCAGCCGACGATTTTTAAGATCCATGACGGTGAATTGGATAAGGAGGAAGCACAGTGAGTAAAAAAGAAGAGACCAAAAAGGAGCAGGCTGAAGAACGAAAGGCCGAACTCGGTAGTCGTTACAACGCGAGTCAAATTCAGGTTTTGAAGGGCCTGGAAGCGGTTCGTAAACGTCCAGGGATGTACATCGGTTCGACGACTGCTCAGGGACTTCATCATTTGGTCTGGGAAATTGTCGATAACGGGATCGATGAAGCACTGGCCGGCTTCTGTGATGAGATCAATGTGGTTGTTGAAAAGGACAACAGTATCACAGTTACCGATAACGGTCGTGGGATCCCGGTTGACATTCAGAAGGAAACGGGCAAGCCAGCGCTAGAAACAGTCTTCACCGTCCTGCATGCCGGTGGTAAGTTCGGCAATGGCGGTTATAAAGTTTCTGGTGGTCTGCACGGTGTTGGTGCATCCGTTGTTAACGCCTTATCCAGTGAATTAGACGTCAAGGTTACCCGGCAAGGCAAGGAATACTACATGGACTTCCGTGGTGGCCACGTCCACACCAAGATGAAGGTCATCAAAGAGGGCCTGCCGGAAACTGAACACGGGACCATTGTTCACTTCAAGCCGGATCCGACCATCTTCCGTGAAACGACGGTCTTCAACATCAAGACCTTAACCGACCGGATTCGTGAACTGGCCTTCTTGAACAAGGGTCTGCGGATCACAATTGAAGATAAGCGTAATGATCAGGATAACCGCCAGGAATTCCACTACGAAGGCGGGATCAGACACTATGTTGAGTATCTGAACAAGGATCAGGAAAACCTGTTTGATCCACCGATTTACGTGGAAGGCGAATACAATGGCATTGCCGTCGAAGTGTCCTTGCAATACACCACCGGTTACCGTTGCGAATTGTTGACCTTTACTAACAACATCCACACCTACGAAGGTGGTAGCCATGAAACGGGCTTTAAGACAGCACTGACGCGGGTGATCAACGATTACGGCAAGAAGAGCGGCCAGTTGAAGGGCAACACCAGCCTGTCTGGTGACGATGTGCGTGAAGGATTGACCGCTGTCGTTTCCATCAAGCACCCGAACCCGCAATTTGAAGGGCAAACGAAGACGAAGCTGTCGAACTCGGATGCGCGGACGGCCACGGACAAGATCTTCAGTGAAACGATGACCCGGTTCATGATGGAGAACCCCGACACCGCCCACAAGATCGTCGAAAAGGGGATGCTGGCATCAAAAGCCCGGGTTGCTGCCAAGCGGGCTCGTGAAGTCACCCGGAAGAAGAGCGGCTTGGAAATCTCCAATCTGCCAGGTAAGTTAGCCGACAACACCAGCAAGGACCCGAACATTTCCGAATTGTTCATCGTCGAAGGGGACTCCGCCGGTGGTTCTGCTAAGCAGGGTCGGTCACGGTTGACCCAAGCCATCCTGCCGATTCGGGGTAAGATTTTGAACGTTGAAAAGGCCAGCCTGAACCGGGTATTGGCTAATGATGAAATTCGTTCCCTGTTTACGGCACTTGGCACGGGCTTTGGCGAAGACTTTGATATTACCAAGGCCAACTACCACAAGCTGATCATCATGACCGATGCGGATGTCGATGGTGCCCACATTCGGACATTGTTGTTGACCCTGTTCTACCGGTTCATGAAGCCGATGATCACCCACGGTTACGTATACATTGCCCAACCGCCGCTATACCAGGTTCGGCAAGGCAAGTTCGTTAAATACATCCAATCCGATGAAGAACTTGACCGGGTCGTTAATTCCCTGCAGCCGAGTCCTAAGCCGATTATTCAACGATACAAGGGGCTTGGTGAAATGGACGCCGAACAATTATGGACGACGACGATGGATCCAGCTCACCGGCATCTGTTGCGGGTAAACCTGGATGACGCAGCCGCTGCGGACAAGATCTTCCCAATGCTGATGGGTACCAAGGTTGGTCCACGGCGCGACTTCATCGAAAAGAATGCAACTTTTGTCCAGAATTTGGACCTGTAATTAAACGAGGAGGCAAAATACAGTGGCTGATTCAGATAATTCAAACCGCATCACCGACGTCAAACTGACGAGTCAGATGCGTAATTCATTCCTGGACTATGCGATGAGTGTCATCGTCTCCCGGGCCCTGCCTGATGTGCGGGATGGCCTGAAGCCGGTCCAGCGGCGGATCCTGTATGGGATGAATGAATTAGGGGTAACCCCGGACAAGCCTTACAAGAAATCTGCCCGGATTGTTGGGGACGTCATGGGGAAGTTCCACCCTCATGGTGACTCCTCGATTTACGAAGGCCTGGTGCGGATGGCCCAAGACTTTAGCTATCGTTACATGCTGGTTGACGGGCACGGTAACTTTGGTTCAGTCGACGGGGACTCTGCCGCCGCCATGCGTTACACCGAAGCACGGATGAGCCGGATTGCGGTGGAGATGCTGCGCGACATCAATAAGGACACGGTTGATTTCCAAGATAACTATGATGGGACGGAAAAGGAGCCAACGGTCTTGCCGGCACGGTTCCCTAACCTCTTAGTCAACGGTGCTTCTGGGATTGCCGTCGGGATGGCAACCAACATTCCAACTCACAACCTGGGTGAAGTCATCTCCGCTATTCACGTCTTGATGAAGAACCCGGACGCAACAACCGAAGACCTGATGAAGGTATTGCCGGGTCCAGACTTCCCAACTGGTGGGGTTGTCCTTGGCAAATCCGGTATCCGCAAAGCCTACGAAACTGGTAAGGGCTCCATTATCGTGCGGGCAAAGGTGGATATCGAAGAAACCAAGACCGGCCGTCAGCAGATCATCGTTCACGAAATTCCTTACATGGTTAACAAGGCCAAGTTGATCGAACGGATCGCGGAATTGGCCCGGAACAAGGAAATCGACGGGATCACGGATATCAACGATGAAACCGACCGTGAAGGGATGCGGATCGTCATTGATGTCCGGCGAGATGCCAGCGCCGAAGTCATTTTGAACAACCTGTACAAGATGACCCTGATGCAGACGACCTTCAACTTCAACATGCTGGCGATCGTCAACGGTGCCCCAAAGATCTTGAGCTTAAAGGAAATCCTGCAGTACTACCTGAAACACCAGGAAAGCGTTGTTCGGCGGCGGACTGAGTTTGACCTGAAGAAGGCTCAGCAGCGTGCGCACATCGTTGAAGGACTGCGGATTGCCTTAGATCACATTGATGAGATCATCAAGATCATCCGTCAATCACAGACGAGTGAAGTTGCTAAGTCCCAGTTGATGAACGACTTTGGCCTGTCAGAACGGCAATCACAGGCCATTCTGGATATGCGGCTGGTTCGGTTGACCGGCTTGGAACGGGAAAAGATTGAAGCCGAATACAAGAAACTGATGGCGGCCATCGCTGACTACAAGGACATCTTGGCCCACCGTGAACGGATTCAGCAGATCATTTATGATGAATTGCAAGAAATCCAGAAGAAGTTTGGTGACAAGCGGCGGACGGAATTACAAGTCGGCGACATTACCAATATCGAAGACGAAGACCTGATTGAAGAACAGGATATCGTTGTTACCTTGACGCACAACGGCTACATCAAGCGGCTGCCAGTCGATGAATTCAAGACGCAGAACCGTGGCGGCCGTGGTGTTAAGGGCATGGGTGTGCACAAGGATGACTTTATTGAGCACCTGATTTCAAGCTCAACCCATGACATGCTGCTGTTCTTTACCAATTCTGGCAAGGTCTTCTCAATGAAGGGGTATGAAATCCCTGAATACGGTCGTTCTGCACAAGGAATTCCGGTAATCAACCTCTTGAGTCTGGATCCACACGAGAAGATCAGCGCGGTCATCAACGTTTCCCACAAGAGCAACGATGAAGACAAGGACCTCTTCTTTGCCACTAAGCAAGGGATCGTCAAGCGGACTCCTGTTGCCGAATTCCAGAACATCCGGAGCAACGGTCTGAAGGCAATCAACCTGCACGAAAATGACGAATTGATTGCGGTAGAGATCATTGACCATGACCAGAACCTGATCTTGGGGACCCATCAAGGTTACTCAGTCAGCTTCAACAGCACGGCGGTTCGGTCCATGGGCCGGGCAGCTGCCGGTGTTCGTGGTGCCCGTCTGCGGCCAAACGATTACCTGATTGGTGCCGGTAAACTGAATCCTGACGACAATGTCCTGGTTATTTCGGCAAACGGTTATGGTAAACAGACGCCAGCTGCTGAATACCCAATCAAGGGCCGTGGCGGTAAAGGTATCAAGACCGTTAACGTCACCAGCAAGAATGGCCCACTGGTTGGTCTGACCACCGTTAAGGGCGACGAAGACATCATGCTGGTAACGACCAAGGGTGTCATCATCCGCTTCGGTGTTGAAACGGTGTCGACAACCGGTCGTTCAACGATTGGGGTTCACTTAATTAAGCTGACCGATGGCGCACAAGTAGCTACGATGGCAAAAGTGGCCAAGGAAGACAGCGATGATGACGACAGCTCTGCTGAAGAAAAGACTACTGACGAAACGACTGGTAAAGCCACATCAACTGATGACGACAAGTAATAGTCACAATCGTTAATAAAATAAGGATCTAGGGGCAAAATTATGTCCACTAGGTCCTTATTTTTGTGTTTGCATAAAAAATTAAAGTATTTTGCTGCAAATGAGGGTGATTGACGTTTATTATTGATAGACCGCAATTCCAGATCAGATTTGATTCTTGTGATTTATGTTGTTTTATGCTATCATTCATTTTTGTGAGTATACGTATGAGACGTCTACTCTCCTTGCTCTTTTAAGGAAAAAGGGCCTGAGTCCATAAGGAGGTGTAACATTCATGGAAACACGCAAATATGAAATTACTTACATCATTCGTCCTGATATCGATGAATCTGCCAAGAGCGAATTAGTTGATCGTTTTGACAAGATTCTGAGCGACAATGGTGCAACGGTTGTTGATTCAAAGGACTGGTCAACCCGTCGTTTTGCTTACCCAATCGAAAAGTACACTGAAGGTACTTACCACGTGGTAAACATCACTACCGACACTGATCAGCCATTGAACGAATTTGATCGTCTGTCCAAGTTCAGTGACGACATCCTGCGTCACATGATCGTTAAGCGCTAATAGGCCAAACGATCGAACATTCTACTGAGAGGAGTGCGATATCCAATGTTAAACCGTGTAGTTCTTACTGGACGTTTAACCAGGGATCCGGAGTTGCGGTACACCGGTAGCGGAGTTGCTGTTTGCAGTTTTACGGTTGCAGTTGATCGCCAGTTTCGTAACCAACAAGGTGATCGGGACGCAGACTTCATTAGCTGTGTAATTTGGCGGAAGTCCGCGGAAAACTTTGCTAATTTCACTCATAAAGGTTCTTTAGTGGGTATTGATGGTCGCCTGTCCACCCGGAATTATGAAAATAATCAGGGTCAGCGAGTTTATGTCACCGAAGTAACGGTTGATAACTTTGCCCTATTGGAACCACGTGCAGCGGGCCGGAATGGCGGCGCACAGGGTGGCTACAATAACCAAAACCAAGGCTTCCAACAAAACAATGCCTTCAATCAAGGACCGCAAGCTGCGCCAAGTAGCGCACCTCAGCAGCAAAGAAACCAACAGCCAGTCTTTAACCAGGGTAACCAAGTTGACTTAAGCACATTGCCATTCACGAATGACAACCCGCAACAGTCACAGGCACCGGCTTCATCGGCTGATGGGATTAACATTGATGATCAAAGTGCTATGGGCACGAAACAAGGAAGTTCATCATCGGATAATGATAGTGATCAACCATCAATTGATGATGTTCCGTTCTAAATTAATTAACAGCTAAGGGAGGTAATTTCATGGCTCAACAACGTCGTGGAGGCCGTCGTCGTCGTAAAGTCGACTTCATCGCCGCAAACCACATCGAATACATTGACTACAAAGACACTGATTTATTACGTCGGTTCATCTCAGAACGCGGTAAGATCTTACCACGTCGGGTTACCGGTACTAGTGCCAAGAACCAGCGTCGTTTGACTATTGCCATCAAGCGTGCACGGATCATGGGTCTTCTGCCATTCGTTGCCGAAGACTAATTGGCATTTAAATTGAAAAGGACTGCAAATCTTTGCAGTCCTTTTTATTTACCGTTTTGCCTTTAGATTTTCGTAAGAATTACGGTAGATATGATAAGATATGTTTATTGAGTAAAGACGTACAGGGGGGCACGATGAATGCGGTTCTTATTTGGACAAGCCAATATTTCGCAGTTTCTGAATGATAAGCGGAGTCGCTGGACCGTTTTCTACCTGCTGACGATGACGGTGGCAAGTGTCGTCGTGGCATTCCTGTTTAACTGGATAATTGGCCTGATTTTGCTGGTTTTAGGCATTGTTGCTTTGGCAATGATCTTTACGCAGTGGCAGAGCCTGGCCAATCGCGAACAGGAATATGCCGACGACCTGACTTATGACGTTCACCAAAGTCAGGAAGAGGCACTGCTCGACATGCCAATCGGTATCATCATCCTGAACCAACGGAACGTGGTGAAGTGGATCAACCCGTATCTGGCCCACTATTTTAAGGACCAGCTCTTAGTGGGTGAACCATTAGCAACGGCCGACAAGGAACTGGCAAAGATCGTCAAAAATCATGGTGATGACCACGAACCCCAAGTGGTTAAGTGGCGCGGCCGGCAGTTCCAATTCCTTTATCAGGAGCGGTTGCATTGTATTTACTTGATGGACGTCACCCAGTACGAGGAAATCAGTCAGCGTTATTTAGACGAACGACTTTTCCTGGGAAATATTTTCCTGGACAACTACATCGAGTTGACGCAGGGGATGAACGATTCGGATGTCTCCAACCTGCATAACTATGTCACTTCTGAGCTGAGCAACTGGGCTGACAGGAACCACATGTTGATCAAGGTGATCGATGAAGACAACTACTTAATCATGGGTCATCAATCAACACTGCGGAAGCTGGAGGAAAAGAAGTTCAAGATTCTGGATAAGATTCGGGAAAACACTTCCAAGATGAATTCACCAGTCACGTTGTCAATCGGGATTGCCTATGGTCAGGTGAACCTGGGACGCTTAGCCGATACGGCGCAGCGAAACTTGGATTTGGCACTGGGCCGTGGTGGTGACCAGGTAGTTGTTCGGCAAGAAAATCAGCAAGCCCGCTTCTATGGTGGAAAGACCAACCCGATGGAGAAGCGGACGCGGGTACGGGCCCGGATTATCAGCCATGCCTTTAGCGAGCTGATGAACCAGTCCGACCAGATTTTCGTCGTGGGTCACGCCAAGCCTGATATGGATTCAATGGGTGCCTGCCTCGGGATCCGGCGCATTGCGGAAATGAACAACCAAGAATGCTGGGTCGTTTTGGATCAGGAAAAGGTCCACTCCGACATCGCACGGCTGGTGCAACAGTTTAAGAACTACCAGAGCATCGACAAACACGTTATCACGCCGGAAGAGGCCCTTGAGAAGGCCACAGACAAGAGTTTGCTGGTAATGGTGGATCACTCCAAGGTCAGCATTTCGATGGCGCCAAAGCTGTATGAGCGCCTTAAAAACCGGACTGTGATCATTGACCACCACCGGCGCGGCGAAGAATTCCCAGAAAATCCGCTGTTGGTCTACATCGAGCCTTATGCATCGTCGACTTGTGAACTGATCACTGAAATGTTCGAATACCAGCCACGTGAGGGAGCCGCCCTGAACCGGCTGGAAGCAACGACCATGTTGACCGGGATCGAGATTGATACCAAGAACTTCAAGCAGAATTCAGGCACGCGGACGTTTGATGCGGCCAGCTATCTGCGTTCTGCAGGTGCCGATAACCGGATGATCCAGCAGTTCATGAAGGAAAACGTCAACAACTTCATGCAGCGAAATCATCTGATTGCAAACACCAGCTTTATTAATGATAAAATGGCATTGTGTGTTGGTGAAGAAGACCAAACCTATGATCCAGTTACGGCTGCTCAAGCCGCGGATATGCTGCTGCAGGTGGAAGGCATTGAAGCTTCCTTTGTCATCACCAAGCAGGCGAGTGGCGACGTGCGGATTTCTGCACGGTCAATCGGTGATTATAACGTCCAAGTCGTCATGGAAAAGCTAGGTGGCGGTGGTCACTTGAACAATGCCGCTACGCAGATCACTGACCGGACGGTAGAACAGGTCAAGGATCAGCTGTTGAGCGTGATCACACCGCAGAAAGCAACCGAAGAAGAAAATAAGGAGTGAGCCAGATGAAGGTTATTTTTATGGAAGATGTTAAAGGTCGAGGCAAACGTGGTCAGGTCAAGAACGTTCCGGATGGCTACGCACAAAACTTCTTGATTCCACGTGGCAAGGCGAAGTTGGCTACTAAAGCGGCCATGAGCGAGCTGAAGGGGCAGGAACGTTCCAAGGCAAAGCGTGAAGCTGAAGAATTGGCTCAGGCAAAGGAATTGAAGAAGAAGCTGGAATCCGACAACACGGTACTGCAAATGAGCGGTAAGGCTGGTAGTGACGGTCGGATGTTCGGCTCAATTTCCAGCAAGCAGATTACCAAGGCCCTGCAAGACCAATACAACATCAAACTCGATAAGCGGAAGCTCGAATTGCCTGCACCAATTAAGGCATTGGGCTACGCTGACGTAAAAGTAAAGCTGCATCATGATGTGGAAGCTAAGTTGCGGATCCACATTGCTGAAAAATAACTAGGAGATTTAATTGCCATGGATAATTCGCCATCAATAAATCGAACCCCGCCGCGTAGTTTAGAGGCGGAACAAGCCGTCTTGGGGGCGGCTTTTTTGACTAAGGACGCGATTGTCCAGGCCATGGAGTATCTAGAACCCCAAGACTTTTATAGCCGCAAGCATCAGATCCTATTTGCGGCCATGATTAAGCTTAACGAGCGCGATCAGCCAATCGACATTGTCTCGATGAAGGCTGAATTGGACCGCGAAAAGCAGACCGAAAACATTGGCGGGATGGAATACCTGGCCAAGCTGGCCGGCGCGGTCCCAACGGCATCAGATGTCGTTTACTATGCCAAAATCGTTAAGGATAAATCCACCGCCCGCCGCTTGATTGACACGGCCACTAAAATTGCCGGCAAGGGTTATGAAGACCATGAAGATTTAACGAGTCTGTTGGATGATGCGGAACGGTCAATCTTAAACGTCGCTGAAAGCAGTAACACCAACGAACTGCAAAAAATCAGCGACCTGCTTTCGCAATCAGCAGACCACATTTATGAACTGTCAAAACAAAAGAGCGACGTTACTGGCTTAGCGACCGGCTATCCTCAGCTGGATAAGATGACGACTGGCCTCCACCCCGATGAATTGATTATCGTGGCGGCCCGGCCGGCAATGGGTAAGACGGCTTTTGCCCTGAACATCGCCCAGAATGTTGCGATTAAAAACGATACTTCCGTTGCGATCTTCTCACTCGAAATGGGTGCCGAATCGCTGGTTGATCGGATGCTGTGTGCTGAAGGCAGTATCAATGCCAACCACTTGCGGACCGGTGAACTGACGGAAGACGAATGGAAGAGTCTGTGGGTTGCGATGGGAACCCTAGATCGTGCCAACATCTACATCGATGATACGCCTGGGATCCGGGTACCTGAAATCCGGGCTAAATGTCGGCGTTTGGCCAAGCAAACCGGGAATTTAGGCTTGATCGTCATCGACTACCTGCAATTGATCGAAGGTGGCAATGCCGAAAACCGGCAACAGGAAGTTTCTGAAATTTCGCGGCAGTTGAAGAAGCTGGCCAAGGAATTGCAGTGCCCGGTCATCGCCTTATCACAACTATCGCGTGGCGTTGAACAGCGTCAGGATAAGCGGCCGGTGTTATCGGATATTCGTGAATCTGGGTCAATCGAACAAGATGCTGATATCGTTAGTTTCCTCTACCGTGATGACTACTATCAACACGAAGAGGGCAGCGATGACGATCAGGGACCGGTAGATACTGATCAACCAAGTCTTAGTGAAACCGAAGTCATTATTGACAAGAACCGTAGCGGCCCGCGGGGAACCGTTAAACTGCTTTTCAATAAGACTTATAACAAGTTTGCGTCGATTGATTACGAACACCAAGAATAATTGAACTGGGAGCGTTGAGAAGCACAAAAACTTCGCTAACGCTCCTCTTTAAATAGAGAGACATTGAGGGAGAAACAATGAATAAAGGAATCAAGCTCCATTGGCTATTAATTGGTGTATTCCTGGTCAACTTTGGCAACAGCTTTGTCTGGCCGTTGACCACGGTTTACATTCACGACCAGCTGCACCATTCATTAACCGTTGCGGGCGTCGTCATCCTCTTTTATTCGGGGGCCAATGTTGTGGGTTCATACTTTGCCGGCAACAGTTTTGACCGCCACAATCCGCAATACTTAATGCTGAGCGGCCTGATTGGCGCCATCGTTACTATGTTGATCATGGTTTTTGAAAATGGCTGGCCAATGTACCCAATCATGCTGACGCTGGTGGGCTTCTTTAACGGCTGGCTGGTCACCTTGCATAATTCATACGGGACAATGACCAACAACGCGGATGGCCGTTTTGTCTTTAATATGATCTATTTTGCCAACAATTTGGGGATGGTCTGTGCCACCAGTGCAGTTGGTCCGCTTTATCAATGGACACATAAACAGGTGGGTCCTTTATTCCTGCTGACGGTGATCTTGTACGCGTTCTTCAGTGTCTTAGTGTTCTTCTTCTACCGGGTACCGGCCTCAGCACGGAGTCAGGCTCATGTAGATAAGACGCCTGCTGCAGGATCTAAATCATCCCAGCTTAAATTGCCTCATGCCAATAGTTCGATCATTTGGACGCTGAGTATCTCCTTATGCATTGTGTGGATCTTGTACACGCAATGGTCGAGCAACCTGTCCGTTTACCTGACAGGCATGGGGATGACAATGACCAATTACAGCATGCTGTGGACGATTAACGGCTTGATGGTGGTCTTCCTCCAGCCGTTGATGAACGTGGTTAACCGCTACGTTAAGCACGATTATCTGAAGATTTACATCGGGGTAATGACAATCGGCTTATCCTTTGTCACCTTGATTGTGGGCCGCGTCTATCTCTGGTTTGTGGCCGGCATGGTGGTGCTGACCTTGGGTGAAATCTTGGTCTTTCCAACGATTCCGGCGATTATCAACCAGTTGTCCCCGAATGAAGTTAAGGGCCATTTCCAAGGGATACTGAATGCCCTGATTTCGTTAGGCAAGGCGATCGGGCCGGTATTTGGCGGGATCATGATCGAGCAGACATCCTACCGCTTGTTATTTGACCTTTGTCTGGTTAGCTTGATCGTCATTGTGGTTGTGACGGCATTGATGATTAACCGGATGAAAAACAAGACAGTTGAATATTGATTGAGAAACGAAAATGGTCGCTAGGATAGGCAAGAAAGCTTATATTAGCGGCCATTTTTTAATTGAACTGAAGGAGTTAACGGTACTCTTCAACACAGAAATTCTTTTGCTGACAATGAGGACAAATTAGTTTTCTGGTGTTAGGAGTGTGAGCAGCGAAGATCCAGGATTTGAAATTGGGAACGAATTCAGATTGGCAATGGGGGCACAGGTACATGGAGTGCTGGTAGTAGGAATAGGTGATTTCGCCGGCAATGATCAATGAGCATAAGAGGCCGAAAACGAACCACCAGCCTGAAGCACCTTGATAAAATACATAGATTAAGCTGCCCCAAAGAAGACAGTCGACAATTGCTCCCCAAGATAGGATCCGCAATCGCAAGCGATGGAGTTTACTAGTCATTTTCATGTTTGATGCCACCTTTTCTTGGACGTTGGTTGAAAAGTCAACTGGCGACTGCACCTTTTTCTTAAGGTACTTAAGCCCCTCAAGCTGGGAGGTCGTGAGTCGCTGTTGATCATGAAGTGCATGAATTTGTTGGTCAATCAATGACGATAAAAGTTGAGAATTATGATCATTGTTGATCAACTGCTGAATATCTTTCAGCTGGAAGCCTAGTTGACGGTATGCCAGAATCTGCTGCAGGCGTAAACGATCTGCCTCATCATATTCTCGCCGGTTGTTGGCCGTTCTTTTGGCAATCAACAGCCCTTTTGCATCGTAATACTGGACGGTTCTGATCGAGGTGTGGCATTGTTTTGCTAACTGACCACTAGAATACATGTGTTGGCCTCCTTTCTGACTTAAAGTGTAGCTAATGACGTCGGGTAACAAGCAATAGGAAAATAAAAAAAGACCACCAAATCTGGTGGTCTCTTTGATATGATGGGCAGTCAGGGGATCGAACCCTGGACCCACGGATTAAGAGTCCGTTGCTCTGCCAGCTGAGCTAACTGCCCATATCTTTAACAACAACGGTAATAATATCAAAAATTATTAGCTTTTGCAAGGGCTTTTTTGAAAAATAATTAACGACCAAGCACAACTATCATAATGTCTCAAAGCACAAAAAAAGACTGAGAAATGAATCTCAGTCTTTGTAAACCTCTGATGGGCAGTCAGGGGATCGAACCCTGGACCCACGGATTAAGAGTCCGTTGCTCTGCCAGCTGAGCTAACTGCCCATGTCATTCACGACAAGTTATATAGTAACAAATAATTATGAAGGTGGCAAGAATTTTTTTGCAGATAATTAACTGGCAAGGCAAACAAATAGGACTCGCTGGGTCATGTGCTATAATGTTAGCAGTAAAAAAACGGGATAAACCGGCATTTGTCGGTATTTAAATGGAGGAATTCGCATGGCCAAAAAAGTATTGGTAGTGGATGACGAAAAACCAATTTCTGACATCATAAAATTCAACCTAGAAAAGGAAGGTTACGAAGTCGCAACGGCCTTTGATGGTGAAGAAGCCTTGGACAAGGTTGAGACCGAACAGCCTGACTTGATTATCTTGGACCTGATGCTGCCTAAGATCGATGGGTTGGAAGTCGCCAAGCGGGTCCGGGCCAAGCACACCACGCCAATTATCATGGTAACGGCTAAGGACTCCGAATTAGATAAGGTCCTGGGCCTTGAATTAGGGGCCGATGACTATGTTACGAAGCCATTCTCTAACCGTGAATTGGTTGCCCGGGTAAAGGCAAACTTGCGGCGGCAAGCGGCAGCAAGCGCTCCGAATGGTGACCAGCATAGCAATGACATCCAGATCGGTGACTTAACCATTCACCCAGATGCCTACACGGTTACCAAGCGCGGTGACAACATCAATTTGACCCACCGTGAATTTGAATTATTGCATTACCTGGCACAGCACCTGGGTCAGGTTATTAATCGTGAGCGCCTTTTACAAACCGTTTGGGGTTATGACTACTTTGGTGATGTCCGGACGGTCGATGTTACCGTTCGTCGTCTCCGTGAAAAGATCGAAGACAATCCTAGTCATCCCAAGTGGCTGATGACGCGTCGTGGTGTTGGTTACTACTTAGCTAATCCTAATCAAGAGTAGGGGCAGATTTAGCGGTGAACAGCAAGATTAAATTATATCAATCGATACATTTTAAGATCGCCCTGGTATTCACGTTAATGTTGATGTTAACGCTTGAAATTGTTGGGGCGGTTTTTGTACGCCAACTGGAACACCAAAATTTGACGACCTTCAAACAGCAGGTTGAATTGCCAACCTACATTGATAACTCGTTGGCAACCCAATTGAACCGCAACGATACCAAGAAAGCCAACCGGCAAATCCGGCAAATCTTGGCTGAGGTCAACAACAATAACATCTCCGAAATCCGGGTCGTTGACAGTAAAGGGATTATTCGGGGGACCAGTAATTCAAACAACCAAGACATTATTGGTCAGCGGGCAACGGACAGTGCCGTTAAGAACACCTTAGCGACTAACCGTTCCCACAGCAAAAATGTTTACTACCAGTCATCACACGATCACTACTATATCAACGTCGTACCTTTGTTGAGTCCCAATAACACTAACAACGTTGTCGGGGCAGTGTATCTGCGGGCAAGCTTGGAAGGCGTATATTCCAGCATTAATAGCATTTCTTTGATTTATGCATTTGCGGCCTTTATCACCATTATTTTCAGTTTGGGTTTATCCATTTTAATTTCCCGGGAAATAACGCGACCGATTGAAGAAATGCGTAAACAGACCTTACGAATCGCCCGTGGTGACTTTTCCGGACGGGTCAACGTTACCGGTAACGACGAGTTAGGCCAATTAGCCGGTGCCATTAACAACCTGTCCGTTCGGGTCGAAGAGAGTCAAGAATTATCCGACGCCGAACAACGGCGGTTGCATAGCGTCTTATCTCACATGTCCGATGGTGTTTTAGCCACTGACCGGCGGGGAAACATTACCGTGATTAACGAAACGGCTCTGCAGCTGTTGGATATTGACGAAGCTGATGAAGTAATCGGCAAGCCAATTTTGGACGTTCTGGACCTGCGCAAGGATTACAGCATCCGGGAACTGGTAGAAAAAGACCAGGAGCAGGTTTTGCTGGATGACAATAGCAATAAGAGTGGGCTGATTCTTTCTGCCTACTTCTCGGCGATTCAACGAGAGTCTGGCTTTGTGAGCGGCTTCGTCTGTGTTCTGCATGACGTTACTAGTCAGCAGAAGGAAGATCAAGAACGTAAACAGTTCGTTTCCAATGTTTCGCATGAATTGCGGACGCCACTGACCAGTGTGAAGTCTTACGTTGAGGCGCTGAGTGACGGTGCCTGGAAAGACCCGGAAATTGCGCCGAAGTTTCTGAAGGTCATCCAAGACGAAACTGAACGGATGATCCGGATGATTAACGACCTACTGAGCTTGTCGCGGATGGATTCCGGGACGGCCAAGTTGAACCTGGAATACGTTAATATTAATGAGCTCTTCAATTACATCCTTAACCGCTTCGATATGATTTTGAAGAAGGAGAAGGACCCGAAGAAAAAGAAGTACACGATCGAACGTCAGATTACCAAAAAGGACCTGTGGGTTGAGATCGATACGGATAAGTTTACCCAGGTGATTGATAACATCATGAACAATGCCGTGAAGTATTCGCCAGATGGTGGGGTAATCACGGCCCGCCTAGTGGAAACGCACAACCACGTGATCTTGAGTATTAGCGACCAAGGTCTGGGGATTCCACGTAAAGACGTTAGCCATATCTTCGACCGTTTCTTCCGGGTTGATAAGGCACGGTCACGCAAGCAGGGTGGTACCGGCTTGGGTCTGGCGATCTCCAAGGAAGTTGTTAACTTGTTAGGTGGTCAGATCTGGGTTGATAGTGTTGAAGGCAAGGGCTCAACCTTCTACATTTCATTGCCATATATGCCTTACGACGAAGGGGATGAATGGGATGCTTAATCGATTGCGTAACAATTGGATCGGCATTTTACTAACCATCATGGTTGTCTTGAGTATGGCACTCTCGGCAATTGTATGGATTAGTCCTTACCACTTCGAACACCGTGGTGAAGATGGCAGCCGGAATGAGCAGCAAACGACCAGTCAAAGCATGCAAGATATCTATCTGCCAAGCACCATCATTCATACTAAGGGCGATGGTAGTCAACAATTCTTGTATGATCAGCCGCGCAACCTGATGTTAACGATCAAGGAGAGCCTACGAAACTGGCAATTGCGGAGTGGACGCCGAATTAGTTCAAACAGCAGCGGCAATTATTTATCATATTTGCGGCACGACAATTCCCTACTGCTTTCTTATCCGGCAACGGTGCCATTAACAATCTTCAATGACAGTTTCAATGCATCCTTGTCAACGGACCGCATCAGTCGGGTTAACCACATTGTGCTGCCATTGAACGATAGTCACCACATCTACTTGCTGAGTGATGACCATTTCCAGGTTTACCGGATTAATGTCCGTAACATGCAGATTGCCGCAATTAAGAAGGCGATGAAGGGCGGCCACCATTTTAGTGTGGACCACAAGATCGTTAACAACCGGCCGTTTGTCACCTATCCAAATGGGGTTAAGCTGCCGGAGTTTGCCTACCGGATCACGACCGCGAATGTCGACAACATCAGTCAGTCGTTGATGAATAATTCGCGGAAAGGCAACATTAACAGCCAGACCGAGGGTGATGTGACGACTTACAGCGATAGTCCCAGCCGTCATTTAAACTACAACCACAAACGAGGAACGCTGGATTACGAGCATTATATGGGACAAGACCAGCATTACAGCTATCAGTCAATCTTCGGTCACCTCTATGAACGGTTATCGAAGAGCACGATTTCGCTGGATTCCTTACGTTATGATGCCTACAATTCTGGTTCAAAGACCATCACCTACCGTAGCTACGTGGAGAACTTCCCTGTCTTCAACGATGATGGATATGGTGAGGTTCGTGTTCAGCTAAGCACGGAGGGTGTGGAACGCTACCACTTCTCCCGTTACAGCCTGCAGGTGCCATTGCCGGTCGACAAGCACTGGACACGGTTGCCGTCATCGGCGGTGGTCTTCAATGAGTTGCATAACAGCAATCACATGAAGGACATTACCGGCCTGCGTGTGGGTTATCGTTGGCAGAGCAACCAATCCGATAAGACCGTTACTCTAACACCTACCTATTACGTGCACTACCGCGGCAACTGGGTTGATTACCAAACTTTGACGAAGTGAGGGGGCTAAAAAATGAATTTTAGACGAATTGAAGTGATTTTTTTAGTTGCCTTCGCTATTTTGAATGCAGCACTGCTGGGTTCATTACTGTGGGGGACCCATTTCCAAGGGGCTTCTACCCAGGCTCAAAACCAACGCGCCTTGACGTTAAAGGAAATGCGCAACGATATGATCAGTTACCGGCCGCAATCTCATCAACCGCGAAACGGCTATTACCTGGCGGCTAAAAACAGCTCGTTAGAATCGCGTGCCTCGTCGCTACATGGGGTTTCCACGCGGATGGAAGATGACCTGCTCGTGGTGAATTTTGAACATCCGATTGAATTGAAGGACGAGTCGGAAATCGCCCAGCAATTGCAGAAGGTCGTCAATAACCGTCACCAGGTGATCGACGGCAAAAAGTATTCCTACAATCAGGCGCTGTCGACTAAGCACCAAGCGGTTTTCGCCCAGCAGGTGAAGGGGCAGCCATTTGCCGGCAAAGAAGGTCAGATCCGCTTTATTATCAACGATAAGAACGAGGTCACCGGTTATAAGCAGGGTGAACTAGGAAGCTTGACGATTTTGCGGCCACGGGATAAGACGGTCAGTGAAACTTCGGCCGTCCTTTGGCTGTACAAGCATAACCAAATTCCTAATAACTCACGGGTTGGTTCCGTTCTGTTTGGTTATTCCAAGTTGACGAGCCGCCACGGCCAGCGTGTGCTGATTCCGACCTGGTTGGTAAACGTTAAATCTAAGAATGGCAATAACAACGCGCAGCTGAAGGTCAACGCCTTTAGCGGGACGCAGATTAAAGAATAATTACTTAAGGGAGCTATCTATTGTGAATGCAGACGAGATTCATTACAGCATTCTTGCCAGTGGCAGTCAGGGGAATTCCACTTATATCGAAACTGCCCACCACCGAATTCTGATTGATGCGGGCTTGAGCGGTAAACGGATTGAGGAGCGGATGGAAAAAATCGGCCGTTCCCTGAAAGATGTCGATGCGATCTTTGTGACCCACGAACACAGCGACCACTGTCATGGCGTGGGGGTACTTGCCCGCCGGTATGGAATGGCGGTCTACGCCAACAAAGGTACTTGGCAGGCGATGGCCAACAAGATCGGCAAGGTCGACCTGTCTCAGAAGAATTTGATCGAACCAGGAAAGGTCAAGGACTTCGGTGACTTGCAGGTGGAAAGTTTTGCGGTTTCCCATGATGCCGCTGAACCCCAGTTTTATCAGGTCCACCACGACAATAAGACCTTTTGTATTTTAACGGACACGGGTTATGTATCCGATCGCGTTGCCGGCACAATCCGGGATGCGGATGCTTACCTGATGGAATGCAACCATGATACGGAAATGCTGATGAATGGCACCAAGTATTCCTGGCCGTTGAAGCAGCGGATTTTGAGCGACGAAGGCCACTTGTCCAACGAAGAGAGTGCGGATGCGCTGATGAGTGTGATTGGGCCACGAACCAAAGAGGTGTTGTTGGGTCACCGCAGCCATGAGAACAACACCCGTGCATTGGCTCATTTGACCGTAGCCAGCATGCTAGAAGAGGATGATCTAGGCGTTGATCATGACTTTCGTTTGGATGATGCTAACCAGGATCAACCCACTCCGCTCTTGAATTTGTGATGAAAAATTAGAAGCAAATTCAAACTTTCTTCAAACAACTTTTTTATAATAACGGCAAATAAGCTTCTGGAGGAAAAAATATGCAGAATAGCGGACAAGGAAGAAAATTTTGGTTAAAAGTGATCCTCGTCGGCTTAGTAGCAGGGCTAATCGGCGGAGCTTGTGCAATGGGTGCCGGCAGCATGATTGACAACATGCGGTCTGGCATTTCCAGCCGGGTGCCTGGTGCTTCAAACAAAGAAGGCGGCACCTCGGTTCACAAAAACAAGGCCAAGCTCAGTAACGAATCAACCTCTGCTTACAATTCGATGAAGGATTCAGTGGTTTCAGTAATCAATCTGCAACGCGGCCAAAGCAATAACGGTTTGTTCAGCCTCTTTGGCACACAAGGCGGGAATAATTCCGGCAAGCTGCAGACGGCCAGCGAAGGTTCTGGGGTTATTTACAAGAAAGCAGGCGGTTCTGCCTACGTGGTTACCAACAATCACGTGGTTTCAGGATCCAATGCCTTAAAGGTCATCATGAGCAACGGTAAGGAAGTTTCAGCCAATATCGTTGGTACTGATGCCACCACCGACCTGGCTGTCCTGAAGATTAGTGCGGCAGGTGTGAAGTCAGTGGCTTCGTTCGGTAACTCCAACGACATTACCGCTGGCCAGGACGTATTGGCAATCGGTTCACCAATGGGTAGCGAATATGCCAACACGGTTACCAAGGGGATCATTTCCGCTAAGAAACGGACGATCAAGGCCAATTCGAATGCTGCCGCAACGACCGTTATTCAAACGGATGCCGCAATTAACTCTGGTAACTCAGGTGGTCCTTTAATCAACATGGCCGGTCAAGTCATCGGGATCAACTCGATGAAGTTGGCCTCTAATGGCGAAGGAAGCACCGTTGAAGGCATGGGCTTCTCGATCCCAAGTAACGAGGTCGTTAAAGTCATCAACCAGTTAGTGGCCAACGGGAAGATCAGCCGGCCGTCACTGGGCGTTGGTGTCATCGACTTATCCAGCGTATCCAAGGATCAACAGTCCTCGGTATTGAAGCTACCAGGCTCAGTCACAAAGGGTGCAGTAGTAATGCAAGTCGTTGATGGCTCAGCCGCTGACCAAGCTGGCATTCGCAAGTACGACGTGATTGTGAAGATTGGCGATCACAAAGTCAATGGCGGTGGCAGCCTGAAGACTTACCTCTACAAGTACAAGGTTGGCCAGTCAGTGAAGATTACTTTCTACCATGATGGCAAGAAGGTTGAGAAGACGGTTAAGTTAAGCGAGGCCAAGAATAGCGATAGTCAGTCGCAAAAGAATAATCAAAATGCTGATAGTGGCCAGCAACCGGATAATAATTCGGCGGATGATGGTCAATAATCAAGTTAACCCCAATTAAATCAAACAGGTCGTTAATGTTCGTTCTTTAGTTGAACATTGCGACCTGTTTATTTTTAAGCTTGCTGTATCCCTAGTGAATAAAGGAATGGATCCGATCAAAAAAATTCCAGAAAGCCGATAAATTACTTTCATTCGGATTAGTTTTGGCAATAACGAATGATCGGAGTTTAGTAATGGTGAATGTGGATAATTGCCGAAAACTTATCCACAGAATTATCCACAGGCTGTTGAAAGCTGTCAAATCAACCATTAAAACTGTGCACAAAGTTATCCACAGGAACTGTCCACAAGTGTGGAAAAGTGGATTATTAATAAAAAGCAAAGTCGAAGCTCCTTGGGCGACAAGGACTTTGACAGGTGACTCCGAACAACTGTTTTTGTGGAGATTGTCACAACTTGTGGATAACCGTTTGTGGTCAAGCAAAAAGAAAAGGCGAACGACGCGAGTTTTCCACTCAAATCTGTGGATAACTTGTGGATAATGTGTGGAAAAGGGATAGTTATCAACAATCCCCTCGTTACTTGTGATTGACCGATGGATTGTTGATCAACTACACTGGTCACCAAAGGAGTTTTTACGAATGAAAGTTAAGATCATTGGTGTCGGAAAGATTAAAGAAAAATATTTCAAGGCGGGGATTGCCGAGTACGCGAAACGGTTGAGCCGCTTTTGTGATTTTAAAATTGTCGAAGTGGCGGATGAGCAGGCTCCAGAATCACTGAGTCAGGCCGAAATGGACGAGGTGATGGCAAAAGAAGGCCAGCGGATTTTGGCGAAGATTAAGGATCGCGAATATGTCTTTGCATTGGCAATCAAAGGCAAAGAACGGTCGTCGGAAGAATTCGCCCATGAAATCAATCAACTAACGACTTATGGTCACAGCGACCTGACCTTTGTCATCGGCGGGTCACTGGGATTGAGCCCGGAAGTGTTAAAGCGGGCGGACACCCAGATTTCGTTTGGCCGCTTCACCATGCCGCACAAGCTAATGCGGTTAGTGTTGACGGAACAAATTTACCGGGCATTTACGATCATTCACGGCATGCCATACCATAAATAACTTTTGTTCCACGTGAAACATAATGAATTGCAAATCGATTATTGGAAAGCTGGTAATAGGATGAAGATTAGTGATTATGAATATCAGCAGGGAAACTTTAAGATCAAGGAAGTCTCCACGAAGCCCAAAAAACTTTTAACAAAAGATGAGGCTGAAAAACACGTACAGAAACGGATGAAGGAGTTCGCCAAAGATCAAGAGATGCTGTTTGCTCGTCATCACTACGGCCTAATCATTGTTCTCCAGGCGATGGACGCGGCTGGTAAGGACAGTCTGGTCAACCACGTCTTCAAGGGTATTACGCCTGCCGGTTTTCAGGTTGCCAGTTTCAAGCAACCCAACAGCATTGACCTGCGCCATGACTTCCTGTGGCGGGTGAATGCCCAGCTGCCGGAAAGAGGGAAAATTGGGATCTTCAACCGGTCATACTATGAAGATGTCTTGATCTCCCGTGTTCACCCGGAAATCTTATTGAATGCCAATTTGCCGGGGATTCATCGTCTGGATGATATCAACGAGTCGTTTTACCAGACACGTTACAGAGACATCTGCAATTACGAGCGTTACTTAACCCACTGTGGTTATGTGATTTTGAAGTTCTTCCTACATGTGTCAAAAGATGAACAGAAGAAACGGTTCATCGCCCGGATTGAGGAGAAGAATAAGAATTGGAAGTTCTCCTCAGCCGACATTCGGGAGCGGGGCTTCTGGAACCAGTATCAAGACGCATACCAGCGGGCAATCAACGCTACGGCATCGGTGGAAAATCCATGGTACGTTTTGCCAGCTGATGACAAGTGGACCTGCCGTGCGATCTTCTCGGATATTCTGTTAGCCAGAATCAGCCAACTGCCGCTTTCTTATCCACGGGTTTCCGCGGAAGAAGAAAACAACTTGGAAAAGGCCTACGCAGAATTGAAGAAGGACTAAGCTACTGATTACAGGCTTTTGGTGTTTAATCGACAAACATCAAAAGCCTATTTTTTATGCACAAATATGGTAAAAGTCAGTCGTGACAAGGGATTAAGCAGTTTTAAAAAATAAAGGTCAAAAAAGTCAAAAAATTAGTGTTTCACACTTGTGATATATCACAGATGTGGTATACTAATAAGTGTAAAGGAAGTGAGTAGTAATGCGGATTGATATTAAAAGCTATTTGCGTGCAAATCATCTAACCATCTACCAAGTAGCTAAGATTTCCGGCTACGGCTACACCACTTTACACAAGTCGTTTAATAAGGAGCAGACAAGTGCAACACCGCTTAATCTCCGCGATTTGGATGCGATTGCGCAAGCACAGCATCGGCGGATGTGGCAGGTATTGCGAGATTTGGAAGAAAGCTACCTCGAAGACTAATAGAGTGATGCTGATTTAAACGACGATGATCAATTAATGAAATAAATAAAGGGGGATTTTACTATGGCACAAACACCAAGAGATCCATTTGATGACAACATGAATGACATTTTTGACCAGCTCATGGGCGGCATGGGTGGATTCAACTCTGATAACCGCCGCTACCTGATCAATGGTCGGGAAGTTACCCCTGAAGAATTCGCTCAGTACCGGCGGACAGGTCGTTTACCAGGCTCTGGTATTCAACAACCTGGCGCCCAAGCAACTAAGGCTGGCAAGCCAAAGGGCATTTTGGAAAAATTAGGTCGCAACTTAACTAAGGAAGCCCGTGAAGGCAAGTTGGACCCAGTGATTGGCCGGAACAAGGAAATTCAGGAAACTGCCGAAATTTTGAGTCGGCGGACGAAGAACAACCCTGTTTTGGTTGGTGACGCTGGTGTTGGTAAGACGGCCGTTGTTGAAGGCTTGGCCCAGGCCATCGTTGCTGGTGATGTACCGGCACCGATTAAGGACAAGCAAATCATCAGTATCGACATTTCTGGTTTGGAAGCTGGTACCCAGTACCGTGGCAGCTTCGAAGAGAACATGCAGAAACTGATTGATGAAGTCAAGAAGGCCGGCAACGTTATCCTGTTCTTCGATGAAATTCACCAGATCATCGGTGCAGGTTCAACTGGTGATGAAGACGGCTCCAAGGGGATGGCTGATATCATCAAGCCAGCATTGTCACGGGGTGAAATTACCGTGATCGGTGCAACGACCCAGGACGAATACCGGAACACCATCATGAAGGATGCCGCATTGGCACGGCGGTTTAATGCCGTTACGGTCAACGCTCCAAGCAAGGAAGACACCCTGAAGATTTTGAAGGGTATCCAGACTTTGTACGAGAAGCACCACAACGTTAAGTTGCCAGACGATGTATTGAAGGCAGCGGTTGACTACTCCGTTCAATACATTCCACAGCGGTCACTGCCAGACAAGGCCATTGACCTGATCGATATGACGGCTGCTCACTTAGCTGCTAAACACCCAGTCAAGGATGTTAAGGACATTGAGGCTGAGATCAAGAAGGAAGAAGAAAAGCAGCAAGAAGCTGTTAAGAAGGAAGATTACCAAGCAGCTCAGAAGTCCAAGGATCGGGTTGCTGACTTGAAGAAGCAGATCAAAGACCACTCCAAGCAGAAGGAAGTTACGGCAACACCAAACGACGTAGCTGCCGCTATTGAACAGATGACGGGCATTCCGGTTTCTAAGATCGGTGCAACGGATGTTCAGCGCTTGAAGAACATGGACAAGCGGCTGGAAGGCAAGGTCATTGGCCAAGATGAAGCCGTTGAAGCTGTATCACGGGCCATTCGGCGGAACCGTGCCGGCTTTGACGAAGGCAACCGGCCAATCGGCAGCTTCCTGTTCGTTGGCCCGACCGGTGTTGGTAAGACTGAACTGGCTAAGCAATTAGCTCTCGACATGTTCGGCTCTGAAAACGACCTGATTCGGTTAGACATGTCCGAATACTCTGACCGGACGGCGGTTTCCAAGTTGATCGGTGCCACTGCTGGTTACGTTGGCTACAACGACAACGGCAACACGTTGACTGAAAAAGTACGTCGTCACCCATACTCCATCATCTTGCTCGATGAAATCGAAAAGGCTGACCCACAAGTGATCACCTTACTGCTGCAAGTACTTGATGATGGTCGTCTGACTGATGGCCAAGGCAACACGGTCGACTTTAAGAACACGATTATTATCGCAACCTCTAATGCCGGCTACTCCAAGGACGCCCCAGTTAAATTAGGCAACGAAAAGGACGAAGAAGACCTGATTAAGAAGTTAACCACCTACTTCCGTCCAGAATTCCTGAACCGGTTTAACGCCATCGTTGAATTCCACAGCTTGAGCAAGGACAACCTGCACAAGATCGTGGACCTGATGATCAAGGGCGTTAACGAGACGCTGGCTAAGAAGGGCATGGATGTAAAGGTAACTGAAGCAGCCAAACTCTTCTTGATCGACAAGGGTTACGACAAGGCCATGGGTGCTCGTCCATTGCGGCGGGTGATCGAACGTGAAATTCGTGACAAGGTCACTGATTACTACTTAGACCACTTAGACGAAAAGCACTTAGTTGCCGAAATGAAGGACGGTGACTTGGTAATCGTCAACGCCAAGGATGCCACCGATGACAGCAAGGAATTGAAGAAGGAAGAAAGTCAGGACAAGGAAGACAAGTCCAACGACTAATCCTTAAATAAATAAGCGGTCCCGGAATTGGTTTGATCCAATTCCGGGACCTTTTTTGTTGCTGCAGAGATTAACGACGAGATTTGAAATAGTAGGCTAAAGCGATTAGCAAAATCAAAACAATGATGGCTAAGCGCGGGTCTTCTTTGAATAGCATGTGGAAGGCATGAATCTGGCCGAGGCCAAAAGGATAATCGATCATTTTGAATCACTCCTTGTAATTTGTTCCTAATTATAAGTGAGTCACGCGGTTGGTTCACGAAATTAGATGAGTTAAAATTATCTTAAAGATCGAAAAGAGGCGGGAACGATGATCACGGCAACATGGCGTTTGATTTTATTAACATTGCTAGTGATCGTCATTTTCAACGAAGTGGCGGCCCTGATTACCGTTTTCCGTGAAAAAAGGGACATTGCGGCCACCTGGGCATGGTTGTTGGTCTTAACTTTGATTCCGGTGTTTGGCTTCATTGCCTATGCCTTCTTGGGTCGGAAGCCAACCAAAAAGCGGATGGCTCGGATTCAAACGGCCACTCAGCTGGAATTGAAGTCGGCCTTTGATGCCCAGCAGAAGCAAATCCACGAAATGGAACAGCCGCAAGAAATGACCACCCGAACCTATTGGCGGACGGTTCAGCTGTTTCAAAGCATCGACCACGCCTACTTTACCCGTCATAATCATGTCGATATCTATGATGGCAGTGATGAGTTTTTTGACCAGCTGTTTAAGGACATTGCGGCGGCCAAGAAAAGTATCCATATCGAGTTCTACACGATCTATAACGACCAGATTGGTAACGACCTGCGCACCTTGCTGGAAGAGAAGGCAGCCCAGGGTGTAGAAGTACGGGTCCTCTATGATTCTTGGGGGTCGCGTGGGGTTAAACCCAGCTTTTACAATCAGTTGCGGGAAAATGGCGGCCATGCAGCCCAATTCTTGATGACCCGGAGCAACCTTTTCGACTTTCGGATTAACTACCGTGATCACCGTAAGATTGTTGTTCTCGACGGCAAATACGGTTATGTGGGCGGCTTTAATATTGGTGACCAATACCTTGGCCGCGTTGCTAAGTTTGGCCCGTGGCGCGACACCCACCTGCGCATTTTGGGTGGGGCGGTCTATTCCTTACAGCAGCGCTTCATTCGTGACTGGAACGCCTCAATGAACGGCGATGAGGAGCGAATCCTGCACTATCAGGCATACTTCCCGCCGATTAAGGTCCATCATGGGTCGACGGCGATGCAGATTGTGGACAGCGGGCCTGACAGCCGGATGGAAAAGATCAAGCTGGGTTACTTGCGGTTGATTAACGCAGCGACCGACCACATCTGGATTCAAACTCCTTACTTGATTCCCGACGATAGTATCTTGGATGCCTTAAAAATTGCGGCGCATTCAGGGGTTGACGTCCGGATCATGATCCCGTGCAAGCCCGACCACCCCTTCGTTTACCGGGCGAGTCAGTATTTTGCCCGGGCACTAGCGAGTGAAGGAGTCACCATCTACTACTATGAGCGCGGCTTTATGCACGCAAAGACGGTGATGGTAGACGGTAAGATGGCTTCGGTTGGGTCTGCCAACATGGACTACCGGAGCTTCAAGTTGAACTTTGAAATTAATTGTTTTATCTATGATGCGGCAACGGTCGACCAATTGGAACGGATCTTTATGGATGATATCCGGGTTTGCAAGGTGGTAACACCAGAAATGTTTGCTAACCAACCATTTTGGCTCCGCTTTAAACAGACATTTTCTCGTCTCTTGTCGCCAATTTTGTAGTAAGCTGGCATACAGGAGTTGTGGCTTAGAAGTTGCAGTAACTTCGGCCACTTTTTTAATTTATCAACGAATAGGAGGAGCAGTAATGAGCACGCTGCAATTTGTTACCGGACCAGCAGCTAAAAATCACGAAAAAGAGTTGATTCAACAGCTGGATAAAGACATGCAGAAATACCCAGACGATCAGTTCTTTTACCTGGTACCGAACCACATTAAGTTTTCAACCGAAATTCGGGTGCTACAACGCCTCCGTGAAATACATCAGCAAGAAGATGTTTATGCACAATCCCGTTTGCAAATCTTGTCATTTAGCCGGTTTGCCTGGTTAATCTTGCGTGACCAGCCCCAATACCAGCGGCAGCGGATCTCGCAAGTGGGGATGAACATGCTGGTTGCTAAAATTGTGGCGGGCATGTCCGTTGACGACCTGCATCTGTTTGCCAAGGAAGCGCACCAATCCGGCTTCATTCAAGACTTAACGCAGCAACTGATTGAGTTTGAGAATGGCAACATCGACCCCCATGCGACGGATAAGATCGTCGAAAAGCTGCAGCAGCTCTCTAGCAGTGATTCCCAAGCGGATGCGAGTGCCAAGATCCAGATGCTGTTCCACGTCTATGACCAGTTTGATCAGGCGCTGGCTGGACGACTGAATACAGCAACCATCTACGAGCAGCTGACGAAGCAGTTGGACCAGCAAGACTTGAGCCATGTTCATTTTTACCTGGACCGTTTCAATAGCCAGTTCTCGGCGAAGGAAGAGGCAATGGTTGAGGCAATGATCAGAAACGGCAAAAGTACTATGATCAGCCTCATTTTGAATCACCAAGAAGTCCAACACCCGGTTGACGATGATTTGTATAGCATGACGCTGAACCAGTACAAGCGATTACGATCTTTTGCGCAAAATGAAGGGATCGACATCCTGCCAAACATTGAAGCCAGTCAAAAACGGACGAATGCGGATCTGGCTGCGGTTGAACAGTGGATGGACAGTATGACGCGGCTGACCAACCCTAAACCATTAAAGGAAGGCAATACACTGGACCACGTTCACTTCTTCACTGCGCCAACCCGCTTTGATGAACTGTCCCGTGTGGCCGCCAAAATTCGGCAGATGGTGGCAACTGAAAAGTACACCGATCAAGATGGCAAGCAGAAGCGCTATCGTTACCGTGATTTTCTCGTGTTGACCCGGCATTTGGATGGTTATGAAACGATGCTGGAACCAATCTTTGAATCACATGGTGTGCCGGTGTTTAACGATAATGATCGGTCGATGGCGGATGCACCGTTAGTCACGTTGTTGGACGCCTTGTTTAAAATTGCTGATCGTAATTACCAGCTTGAAGACGTGTTGCAACTGTTGAAGACGGGCCTATTGAAGCCGCAGAACAGCCGTGGATTTAAGTATGCCGTTTACCAAGCCGAAAACTGGTGCCTGAAATACAGCCGGACGAAGAAGGACTGGTTGAGTAAAGAAGATTGGTCATATGATCCGCTGTTCCAGGCCGATGCCGTGGATAAAACAACCAAAGAAGGCCAACGAGCACTATACAAAGAGCAGCGATTAGACCGCCAGCTTAACCTCGTGCATAACTATGTCCGTGACCACATCGCTCCGCTGGTGGACGCTTTAAAGGCAGCCAAGACTGGTAAAATGGGCGCGACAATCCTTTATCAAGGCCTGAGTGATTTAGACCTTCCTAAGCAGCTGAAGCGCTGGGCTAACAATGCCAGTGCCGCTGGTGACCTTAACCAGGCCCAGGAGCCGCAGCAGGTTTGGCACACTTTCTGCAATCTGCTGGATGAATACGTTGCAATCATGGGTGACGATGATTTTGACTTGGACAGCTTCCAGAACCTGCTGACAGTCGGCTTCCAAGTGGCGACCTACTCACAAATTCCGTCGACCATCGACCAGGTCCTGGTTTCAGAAACGGGGATCACGCAGACTGACCAGCGTAAAGTGGTCTTTATGATTGGTTCAACTGATGACGTGATGCCTGAAGTTTCGGTTAACAACAGCCTGTTAAGTGACGATGACCGTGACCTGTTGAAGAATTGTCTGGCAGACAACCAATTCTTGCCGCAGGTTGGTTTGGGACGGATCCGTAACGAACCACTTATTAACTGTTTGGGCATGCTGGCGGCCGAAAACGAATTGTTTATGTCGGCACCGATTGCTGGTGGTGATGATGGTGCATTGCGGCCTTCACCGTATATGGTTGGCCTGGCTAGATACTGCAATAAGTATGACGATTCCACCAAGTCGTTTACCGAAGATATGCCAATGGCACCAGTTCCACAAAGCGACTTTGCCGACCTGAAGCCGTTTGTCAGTTCTCAAGCAGCAACTTGGTCTGCCTATGTACAGGTTTATCGCGATGTCAAAAACAGCAATGCTAAGTTAGGCAGTGCTTGGCGGCAGGTTAGCGCTTTACTGAATCAAGATCGTGTTGAGCAATTACGGAACTTCAAATACAGCAATGACACGACCAACTTGTCAAAAGAGCTGGCAAGTCAGTTATATGGGGAAACCGATCCGCAAGACAAAAAGAAGCGCCACAACACTCTGTATACGTCCATTTCGCAGCTGCAGACCTACTACCGGAACCCATATGAGTACTTCCTGAAGTTTGGCTTGAAGCTGAAGAAACGTGACGAATTGGAGATTTCGAATGCGGATTCGGGTACCTTCTACCACGACTCAATGGAAAAGCTGATCGATAGTGTCATTAACGGTAACGAGAAGTTGGCAGACTTGACCGATGAAGAATTGACCAAGCGGATGAATCAAGCGATGGATTGGGCGTTTGCTCAGCAGCCGGCAATTAACCAATTGGCGAAAAACTACCGGCGGATCGCCTATCAAAAGCACTATCTGCAAGGGGTGGCGACAACGATGGGCCGCGTGCTGCGCAATCAGGCTAAGGCCAGTGATGCCCACCCGGTTGACGTTGAATTGAGCTTTGACCAAACCGATGAAAGCAAGGGCGCATGGGCCGCTTTGCATTACCAGTTGGCAAACCAGCAACAGGTATTTGTGCGGGGCCGGATCGACCGGCTGGATAAAATTGCCGTGCAAGATGATGCCACCTACTACAACGTTGTGGACTACAAGTCAGGCAACAAAAAGTTTGACTTGGTGGACGCTTATTACGGCCTAGACCTGCAGATGTTGACCTATCTGAACAGCTTGAGCCAGCACCTGGCAGCGATTAAGGCAAAAGCAAAGGTCGGCGGCGCGCTTTACCTGCACCTGAATGCACCAAGCTATCATTATGGCGACCTGCAAAAGGGCGATGCGACCGATGTTGAATTGCAAAAACACCTTTATCATGGTGTCATCATGAACGACCCTCAGTTGCTGATGCAATTGGATCATGGACTGGTGAAAGGGCAGCGGCGCCTGTTAGACCTCAGCACCAAGCAGAATAAGAACAAAGAAACTAAGCAAGAGCAGCCGTATACGTTTAAGAAGAAGACGGGGAGCCTGTTAGTCAACGCCGCCGAGTTAGCCGCGTTATTGCAGCGTAATCAGCAATTATTGATCGATGCAGCGACGAATATTTTAGCAGGAGACGTGCAGCTGCACCCATTCCACCGGGATAAGCGGACTGGGTTGGATTACAGTGATTATCTGGATGTTTTCCGTTTCGACAACATGCTGGACTACCACAAATACAATTACATCGATGAAAGTGATGATGACGTTTTGAGCAAGCTGAAGAATAATGACCAGGAGGATTAAACGATGAATGACAAAGATTTAACGACATCGCAAAAAAGTGCGGTAAATGATCGCAACAAAGACATCCTGGTTTCTGCTTCAGCCGGTTCTGGTAAGACGGCGGTGCTGGTCGAACGGGTAATCAGGCTCTTGAAAGAAAACAAGGACTTGAACATCGATTCGATGCTGCTGGTAACCTTCACCAAGGAAGCTGCCAAGAACATGCGTGAACGGATCCGTCAACGTTTATTAAAGTCTGACGATGCGCACCTGAAAAGGCAGGTCAACCGGGTGGCCATCGCAAACATTTCCACCATTCATGCCTTCTGTGAGCAGCTAATCAAGCGCTATTACTATGTGATTGGTTTAGACCCGCAGTACCGCCTGTTGACGGATGATACCGAGCAGCACCTAATCAAAGAACAAGTTTTTAAGGACTTGCAGGAATACTACTTTGGCCAAGAAAGCGAGCAGCAGGCCTTTATTAGACTGTCACAGAACTTTGTCAATGCTAAGTCAAACGTTGGTGAAGGTTTGGCCGACGTGGTGGAGAAACTCTACAACGAAGCCAATGCGCAACCTAATCCTGAAGCCTGGCTCCACAGCCTTGAAGACAACTATGAATTGCCTAAAGAAGGCGACTGGAAGCAGAGCATGTTCTACCAGCGGCATCTGCAGTCAATCCTGAAGCGCCGGCTAAAGCAGGATCTTGAGGATTGTCAGGCCAACGCTGAAAAGGTCGACATGTTTGAAAATGATAAGCTGACGAAAATTATCAATGCCGACCAAACAGCGGTTGATGAGATGTATCAAGCGCTTAGCGATAGTAATGTCAGCTGGGATCAACTGCGGAGCTTGATTGATAAAAGTGCGTTTGCTTCTCTAAAGGGCATTAGGATCAAAGTTGAAAAGGATGAATATCAGCTGTGTAAAGCCCGTCGTGACGCGGTTAAGAAGGACATTGACAGCATTCACAATTCCTACTTCATGTATGGCAATGAGCAATTGTCAACCGTGACGAAGGCCGCTAAATCAATGGTGCAAGAACTGGTCAAGGTCACCATTCGTTATCGTCAGGACTACCAAAAGGCAAAACTTTCGCGGCATTTATTGGACTTCAGTGACCTGGAACACTATGCCTACCAGATTCTGACTGACCAGACGGAAGCGGGCGTGGCCGTGCGCAAGCAATTGCAGCAGCACTTCAAGGAGATCTTGGTTGACGAGTACCAAGACACTAACCGCCTGCAAGATGAATTACTTGGCCAGCTGCATGATTCGCATTCTAACCATATGTTCATGGTGGGAGACGTTAAGCAGTCCATTTATCGCTTCCGTCAAGCGGATCCAACCCTCTTCTTGGAAAAGGGTCAGCGCTTTGCCGGTGAAGATGCGGGAAACGAGACGATTTCACTGGCCGATAACTTCCGTTCAATGAAGGGCGTAGTTGATTTCACTAACTTGATCTTCAAACAGCTGATGGACAAGGAAGTTGGGCGGATGGACTATGATGATCAAGCGCAACTGAAGTATGGTGCCAAATGGTATAACCAAGCTGATCAGCCGGCAACGGAAGTGATGATTTACGACGCGAATGCGGATGAGGACGACCAAGACAAAAAGCAGCAATCGGCTTATGTGCAACGTCCTGAAGGCGCCGACAAACTCAGCGGTGAGATTTGGATGGTTGGCATGCGGATCCGGCAAATGTTGGATAATGGCGAAAAGATCTATGATTCAGCGACCAAGGAAATGCGGCCGATCAAGCCTTCTGACATTGTCCTATTGGAACGGAATAAGGAAGCCAACACCAAGATCATTTCCCAATTTGAACGCTTAAACATTCCGGTAATGGTCCATGACTCGAAGAATTTCTTTAAAGCAACGGAAATTCGGACGATTGTGTCACTCTTAAAGATCATCGATAACCCAATGCAGGACATTCCATTGGCGGCAGTACTGCGGTCACCAATCGTGGGTTTGAATGAACCAGAAATGGCCTTTTTGCGGGTCCATGATCGTTACAACAACTTCTATCACGCAGTCAGCCGGTTCGTAAATATTAAAAAGATTCTGCCACTGAAAGATAGTGAGGCAGATAAAGTTGATCAAATTACGCTTTTCAATAAGCTCTTTAAATTTATGAACGACTTGCACAGGTACCAGCGAATCGCCCAGCAGGAAGGCCTGGTTGAATTGATCTGGCAGATTTATCAGACCACCGGTTTCCTTGATTATGTAGGGATCATGCAAGGCGGAGCGCAGCGGCAGGCCAACCTGCATGCGCTTTATGAACGGGCCCAAGCTTATGAGAACAGCAGTTTCAAAGGCCTCTACCAGTTTGTTCACTTCATCGATTGGATGCAGAAGCAGAATGAGGATCTGGGTGAAGCGCCGGTGCAATTGGCAGACGACGCGGTCAACGTCATGACGATTCACGGAAGCAAGGGGCTAGAATTCCCAATTGTCTTCTTAATCAATAGCAACAAGGGCTTTAACAACCAAGATGTAATCGGCAGCTTGATCGTTGACCCTAACCAGGGGATCGGCTTGAACTACATTGGCAATTCATCGCTGATTGATGCAGACGACAGCGATCAGTTGGCATTGCCGACTAAGTATGATTTGCCGCAACGGACCATCATCGCTGACTCGTTGAAACGAGACAACCGCGCGGAAGAAATGCGTCTGCTGTACGTTGCCTTAACCCGGGCTAAACAGAAGCTGATCATCACGGGTTCAGTTAACGAAAACAACAAGATGGGCAACCTAGAACAAAAATGGAAGACTTGGGAAAAAGCCTTGCAGAGCGATTCGCTGGTCTTGGGGGCCGAATACCGGTTGAGTGCTAAGTCGATGCTCGACTGGATCGGCGCCTGTCTGGTTCGTACACCAAACTTTGATCCACAAGTATTGGGGCAAAAGTTTGATCAGGATGCTCGCTACAGTGGTGATTTCGTTGATGCTGACTTCAATGTGCAGCTATACAATGCCGATAAGGTTGATAAGGCATTGGCAGCACTGGATAAGCAACGTGGTCAGCAAAAGATGGCAGCGACCGACGATAAGGTGCTGGCACGCAAAGATCGTGATTTCCTCAGCAAAGTTATCAACTTAGACTATCAGCATAAGGCAGCCGTAGAAACAACGCCTTACCAATCGGTTTCAGCAATTAAGGGACTGTTTGTTAATCAGGATCCTGATGATCAGTCAATGGGGACACTGACTTACAAGAATGGTCAGCCGAAGACCAGTGGGCGATACAGTGACACGGACTTTGGCCAGCCACAGTTTATGGATACTGAAAGCAAGCTTTCCCCAACTGAAATTGGGACGGCTACCCACTTGGTCTTTCAAAAAATTAATGTGGGCAACGGCAAAGTTGATTTGGCAACGGTCAAAGACACAATTGACGATTTATTGTCGCAGGGCTTGATTGCCAATGAAAAAATAGCTGATGCCATTAATGCTGAAGGAGTTGCGACCTTCTATCAGACTAAACTGGGGCAGCAAATATTAAAGCACCCTGACAACCTTTATCGTGAACAGCCATTTTCAATGTTGAAGGATGGCCAAGATCTGTTCAGCGGTTTAAAGGAAGACGACGGCCCAATTTTGATTCACGGAATCATTGATGGTTACTTGGTTGGCGAAAAGGGGATCACCTTGTTTGATTACAAGACTGATCGCTTAAAGCCTGGCGACAAGACCAGATTGGCCAAATTGGTGAACGAGTATGCAGGCCAGATCGAGCTGTATACCGAGGCTTTAAATAGTCAAAATCAAATACCAGTGACGAAGCGCTACCTGTACTTTGTTCAAACTGGTGACCTACACGCACTTTAGGGAGAGTTTTAGTTGAGACATTTGCAGCAAAAATTGAATAAGAATCAATGGCTGCAGCTCTTTGGATTAGCAGCGGCAATCAGCCTATTTTTGCAATTGATTGCCATTCCGCTTATTCGTTGGGGTGGTGACCAGCTGCTGCTTGCTGGGGAGAACCCGATTGTTTCAATATCCAGTGGGGTCCGGTTAGTGCAGCAACGACCGCTGGTAGCTGTAGGCATCCTGGTTGAGTTAGCAATCATCGCGTTGATGATCGATTGCTTAAGCATTGTCTGGGTGACCGGAGTTGATTTTATTTCCCGGGAAATAGAAGGGAAAAGTTGGCTGCCAAAGCTAGGCCAGGTGATCAAAGAACACTGGATCAGTGCTTTTTGGCCAGCCCTATTGATGTTTTTGGCATTCTTGCCGCTCTTCAGTCTATGTTTCCGGACACCACTGCTAGTTGCCGGACGGGCGCCAATCGTCTTCCTAGACTACCTCACGCGTAATCGGATTGTCGTGGCGGTCGGCGTGGTGCTGTACTTGCTAGTCTTGTATCTGGCTTGGCGTTTCAAACGAGTACTCTGCTTAATCGTGACCAAGCAGCGAACGCTCAAACAGGCATTGAAACAGTTACGGCAATCACCAAGCCATAGTTGGTCCGATCTGAAAGGACTGCTGTTGGCTGCCGCGGTGACTTGGTTAGTTAATGGACTCTGTTTACTGTGCCTCCAGCCAATTAATCAACAAGTGCAGCTTGAGACGGTCGTGTTAGTGATTGTCAATACGGTGGCGTTAATTGCGCTAGTGTTTTTGCTGGTTAACTGGCAATTGGCGGATACAACAGTGAGTGTTGACAAGACGGAGTTGAGTAGTCTTGCCTTAGTGTTGCCGCTTTTGTGGCTGGGATTGATTGCGGTCAACGATTATCGCTATGTTGCAACCAGTGTACAGCCACGCCATGTCGCCATGATTTCTCACCGCGGGGTCGTCGACAAAAATGGGGTGCAAAATACCATTCCGGCAATGCAACGGACTCACCGCCATTACCACCCAGACCTGGTAGAAATCGATATTCACGAGACCAAGGATCACCGTTGGATAGTGATGCATGATGAGAACTACAAAAAACTGACAGGGGTCAACAAACTCCCACGACAGTTGACCTTGAAGCAGGGAACGAAGCTGGTTGCCAAGGAGAACGGCCACCAGGCTCACGTTGCCAGTTTCGATCAGTATCTGGCTGCGGCGGAAAAAGCGCACCAACGGCTTTTGATCGAGATTAAGACCACTGGCCATGAGTCGACTGACTATCTGCAGCAGTTTAATCGCAAATACCGGCGCCGTCTCTTGCGTGATCATGATCTTGTCCAATCGATGGATTATGACCTAGTGAGAAAAGAAAAGCGATTGGCACCGGGACTCAAGCCTGTTTACATCCAGGCATACGACGTTGGTGGCCCATCCAAGACGGTTGGCGGAATTAATATTGAATATTCTGGAATCAACCAGCACTTTGTTTGGCAAACCCATCAGCAGGGACAGGTCGTCTATGGCTGGACGGTTAACAATGCCCATGTTGCGGATCAATTAAGCCGGCAGGGGGTCGACGGCATCGTGACGGACCGCGTCGTGCAAATGAAGCGCGCCGTCATTCATAGTCAACGTCATCGTCAATCATGGCGTCAATTGTGGTCGATCATCAATCCTTTGAGTGACTGGTCTAATTGGCAAAATTTAGCTTCTAAATGAAAAGGAGACCATGAATCATTCATGGTCTCCTTAGTCTTTATATCAAAATTTTTACTTGAAGAAACGCTGGTAGACAACTTGAACGGCTTTGTTGAAGTCCTTTTTGTTGATGCCCAGCATAATGGAAATCTTGGAAGCACCTTTGTTAATCATAGGAACATAGATGTTTTCCTTAGCTAAAGCGGAGAGGATAGCAGCGGAAACACCGGGCTTTTCGGCCATGCCTTCGCCAACAACTTCTAATAAAGCATAATTGCCATAAAATTCTAACCGGTCAGGCTGAATTTCCGCTTGGATTTCATTACAGACTTGATCGACAACATCGCCCTGCAGTTCATCCTTATTGAAAATAATCGTTACGTCATCGATTCCAGATGGCATATGTTCGTAGCGCAGGTTATGACGCTTTAAGATGTTAAGGATCCGCAGAGTCGAGCCAACTTCCTTGTTTTGAAGGTATTTATGCAGGTAAAGCGCCGCAAAATTCGGACCACCAGCGATGCCAGTAATGGTGGAAGTAGGATGGAAGCCATTTTCGGAAACGACCATTGTTCCTGGTAAGTCAGGGTGGGCAGTGTTTTTAACGTTGATTTTGACGTTGCCTTGAATGGCAGGGAGTAACGCTTCGTTTTGCAGAACGGAGAAACCGGCAGAGGATAACTCACGCATTTCACGGAATGTCATCGTTTTGATTGGTGCAGGGTCTTTGACGATTGCTGGATTGGCAGCAAAGATTGCGTCAACGTCGGTGAAGTTTTCATAGACATCGGCGTGTAAGCCACGAGCCAAGATGGCACCAGTGATGTCTGAGCCACCACGAGCAAAAGTCGCAATGTTGCCCGCAGGCGTATAGCCGAAGAAACCAGGGAAGATCAGTCGTTCATCATCGCGTAACTTTATGCGTGCTAAGTTATCGTAAGTTTCCGCCGCGACAGTCGCGTCATCTGGTCGACCGGTAACCACGATGCCAGCTTCTTTTGCATCAACAAACCGAGCTTTGATCCCCAAGTGATTCAAAACGATTGCCATCAAGCGAGCGTTTAGGCGTTCACCATGAGCTTTGAATGCAGCCATTAAATAGTCAGCGCTAGGATAGTCCTTCTTGGGTAAGGCCAGCAAAATCTCCTTAATCTCTTCAACGTCCTTTTCTAAAACGCCAAAGTAAGCGCCAATTGCCTGGTATCGAGCAAAAATTTCGTCAACGATGGTTTGCCCGTCTTGACCAGCCAAAATCGCATTAGCATATTTGATCAGCAGGTCAGTGACTTTGATATCGCCGTTATGGCGTTTGCCTGGGGCCGAAGTAACAATGACACGGCGTTCGGGATCACTTTTAATAATGTTGACCGCGTGTTCATAATTCTTACCATCAGCAAGCGAACTGCCGCCAAACTTGCACACCTTCATAAAAAAAGACCCCCTTAAAAAATTGGCATAATCATAGCATAAATACGGAGCTCGTAAAAGAATAATTACCGAGTTTACGCACCGGTAAATTAGCATTTATTATATAACGTACGTTAAGAGAATAAAAAAACGTAACTTTTGAAGATCCACCAAATATCGTGATTTAGCAAAGTAATCTTTTTATTAGATATTACATTAAAAGAGCGCCTAAATAGTCCGAAAGTTGAAAGAAATTTGAGTTGGGCAAAATGATAACAAATGCTAATTTATGAGAACGTGAACACCAAGATGGATTGCTATTATGAAAAAGTTTAATTAATAACGTAAGAAATAGTTGTGCAAAATGACAGCACTTTCACACTTATAGCGGTGTCTAATAGATGTTAACTATAATACGGGAAAAATGAGAAAAACCGAACGATAATATGCAATCATTAAATGTAATGTAAGCGCAAACACGCCATATAGCACAATAGGTTTGATTGTAAAAATTAGAGAAAAATTAGAATAAACTTCACCGACATTTATGTTAATAAAGCCTGGACTAAATAATTGAAAGTGTTATGATTGAAACGTAGCCGGGTACAATTAGTTAGATTTATGAAATGAGGTAATGACATGACTGCTGATTTGAGTATGTTCAACAAAGTCGATGACTCTGTTGTTGACAAGTATGCTAAGATGTCAAGCTTTGAAATTGCTGCTATCTTCAAGAGCAAGCTTTCAAAGAACTTGAAGGGCAACCGAGTTGTTGACGCTGGCCGTGGTAACCCTAACTGGTTCAACGCTATGGGCCGTCTTGCACTTAACCGTTTGGTTGAATTAGGTGTTCAAGAAGGTAAGCGTGTTATGACAAACGACCATGAAGAAATGGTTGGCTCTCCTGAAAAGGAAGGCATGTTTGCTCGTATCATGAGTGCTTTAGGCGACTCTGACGTGGACAAGTTCCTGCGTCAATCATTTGGCTGGGCTATGGCCAACCTTGAAATTGACGACAAGGACGCATTCATGTACGACATGATTGACGGGGCTATCGGTGACCACTATCCAGTTCCGGACCGTATCCTTAACAACGTAGAACCAATTCTGCGTGCATTCTTGCAAAAGAACCACATGGCAGATGGCGACCTTGCTAACCAGACTGACCTGTTCCCAACTGAAGGTGGAGCAATGGCTATGTGCTACATCTTCCAGGAAATGAAGGCATCTGAACTGCTGAACGCAGGTGACACGATTGCAATTAATTCACCTATCTTTACTCCATACCTGCAAATTCCTGCATTGAAGGAATACCAGCTGAACATCAAGGAAGTTCTGCCAAAGGCTGAAAACGACTGGCAAATGACTGACGAACAATTGGACGAACTGAAGGATCCAAAGATTAAGGCATTCTTTGCTACTAACCCTATGAATCCACCGGCACGTGCATTCAACGAACATGTCATGAAGAAGTTGCAAGAAGTTGTTAAGGCTAACCCGAACCTGATCATCCTTACCGATGATGTTTATGGTACTTTCGCTCCAGGATACACTTCTCTGTACAACGTATTGCCACACAACACTATCCTTGTTTACTCCTTCTCCAAGCTTTACGGCGTAACTGGTCACCGTCTTGGTGTTGTTGCAGTTAACAAGGACAACGTTATGGACCGCTTGATTCAGGAAAAGGCTAAGAACAACCCTGAAATCAACAAGGACTACGTTGACCGTTACAGCATCATTACTGGCGACCCAGTTGGCATGAAGTGGATTGACCGTCTGTGCGCAGACTCACGTTCTGTTGGTCTGGCTCACGTTGCTGGTCTGTCTACTCATGAACAGATTCAAGAATGCATGCTCGCATTCACTAGTCTGATTCACAATGGCATTGACCCATACATGGAAGAATCACGTGTTCTTACCCGTCAACGTCACGACATGCTTTGGAACACCTTAGGCCTTAAGGACCCTCTGAAGGATAACAACAGTGCTTACTACTGCATGGTATCCATTTACGATCTGATGAGCATGATGCACGGTGACGACTTTGCTGAATGGTTCAAGAAGAACTACACTGTTCTTCACTTTGAATACCGTCTGGCTGTTGAATACGGTGGTAACGTCATGGACACTATGGCATTCGGTGCTCCAGAAGGTTACGTACGTGTATCCTTCGCTAACTTGAGCGCTGTTGACTACAAGATCCTTGGCGAAGACATGCGTAACTTAGTAGATGAATACTACGCTAAGTACCAAGAAGAAAAATAATTGTTGTTAATAAATCATCTGTCCCCGCGACAGATGTATTTATTGGTTAGGAGAAAAATATGAGTGCATTAGGTAAATTTATGGCAGCTCAGCCAATCTTTACCCTCTTCCTCTGCCTGTTCCTTGGTTATCTCCTTGGGATGCTGAAGTTCGGTAAGAGCTTCAAGTTAGGTAACGTTGTTGGTGTATTGATTGTTGGACTGATCATTGGTCAAATTGTTGTTTGGCCACAAAAGCAAACCGCAGTACTTGGAAGCATCTTCTTCGACGCCTTCATGTTCGCTGTTGGTTACCGTGTTGGACCACAATTTATTTCGTCCCTGAAGAAGTTTGGGGCTAAGGTTGTTATTGAAAGCTTCGTCTTCTTGATTCTTGCTTTCTTGACTGCCTGGGTTTGCTTCATCGTCTTCCACGTAAAGCCAGGTGTTGCCGCAGGTATCGTGGCTGGTGCTTTGACTCAATCTGCTGTTATTGGTAGTTCTCAAACCACTATTGCCAACCTGCCTGTAAGTGGCGCAACTAAGGCTTTGTACAATTCACAAGTTCCAATTGTTTACGCATTGACCTACGTATTTGGTACTATTGGTGTCTTGATCTTCCTGCGTGATATCGCACCTAAGATGTTAGGCATCGACATTCGTACTCAAGCTACGAAGGTTGCTCGTCAATTGAACTTCGACAACTCCACTGCTAGTCTGACTCGTATCCGTGCTTACAAGGTAAACAAGGATAGCGAATTAGTTGGCATGGACATCGCTAAGGCTAACGCAACTGTTCCTGGCGTTATGGTAACTAGTCTGTTTGATGGTGACGATCCTCTGGAATCTGGTAAGTCATTGGCAGCAGGCAACACGGTTGTCCTCGCTGGTTACGTTAACGACTTCGATGCTGTTCGTGTTCACGAACTTGGCTTGTCTGAAACCCAATTACCACTGCTGGCACCTAAGGAACGTAAGTTTGTTCTGGGCAGCGGCTACTCCAAGGGTCTGCTGGACACCTTGAAGAAGAACCATGTCTTTGTTAACACTTACGACCTTGCTGCTAACGAAATGAAGAATGCTGACAGCCTTGGTGCTGGTGCAGTCATCTCATTTGTTGGTAACACTTCTGCTAGTGAAGTTGCTTCTGCTTTGAAGTCTGCTGGTCGTTGGCGTGCAAGTGAAGCCGCTATCAACTATGGTACCTTCTCCATCGGTCTTTCTTTGGCCGCTGTATTAGGCCTGGCTGGTTTCAAGGTTAACGGTATTCTGTTAACCCTTGGTGGTGGTACTGCATCACTGTTCATGGGTCTGATTTTGAGTATTTGGTCTGACCGTCACCAATACATCAACAGTATTAATGATGGTGTTGCTGAATACTTCCAGAACTATGGTCTGATGCTCTTCATCGCTAACGTTGCTCTGGGTGCTGCTCGTACCTTTACTTCAGCATTCCAGACTCTGGGTATCAGCGTATTCCTGATCGGTGCAATTGTTTCAATTGTTCCACACATCATCTCACTGTACGTTGGTAAGTACCTGCTGCACATGGAACCAATTTCCTTACTTGGTTCTCTGTCAGGTGCCGACACCCTGTCAGCTGCTTTGAACGAAATTGCCGAACGTTCCGGTGCCATTGGTGGCCCATACTTCTCAGCTACCTTTACTGTGGCATACGTATTCGGTAACATTCTGCTGACCCTGTATGGTCCAATCTTCTTAGTATTGCTTTCGTAATCTAAGTGATTCAATCGGTTAGCAAAACCGTCAAGGATTTAATCCTTGGCGGTTTTTTGTTATGCAAATTTTTGCTATCAATAAAGAAAAATCCGGATCATCGTTTGCTTTAACGGTGGTCCGGATTGTTGATATCAATTGTGTTTACTTAGTAGCTGGTCTAATTTAACTTGCAACAGATTTAGAAGAGCGCCGATGTACCAGATGCCAATGACCATGGCAATGCCTATTTGGAAGCAGTACTCATTAGCTAGTGCTGCTTTCAGTGGGGCTAGCACAGTTAAGCCGATTGCCCAGCCACAGAGCCAGGCAGGGCAAGATAGCCACTTACTAATCGGTGCACTCAAGATTACCGCTAAGCCGCCTTGAATGGCTAAAATGAGAAACAGTTCTAAATCATAGGGCAGGATTGTCAATGACAACAGTTTGATCGAAAGCCGGGCCCAGATATCGCCTAACAAAAGACCCAATGTTAATGGTAATGCCGATGACAATTGGTTATCACTCATGACGTATAGGGCGCTGACGATCAATTGAACAGCGTGATCCGCAATTTGCACGACGATACCGTGAATTTGCGCGGATCGTTCAGGTTATACAAGGAAACGGTCAAAACAATAGCGTGGAGCAGGAAATGGCCAAACAACTAATCGCCAAGCTGCTCGTAGAAACTTTCATTACGTGTGCAGGCAATCCCCAGATCGACTTTGCAACGACCGAAAAGTTCATGCAGGGAACGATGCAAGATGGATATTATGAAACTTTAAACCGGCGCTTTCAGTTAAATAACTTGATCAACCCATTTGCAAAATAGGCAACAAAAAATCCCCTTCGTAGATGAAGGGGATTTTATGCAACTTAGATGAAATTTAGTAATTACATTTCGTCCAGGTGGTTCATGTCAATGTGACCGTTCTTACGTAACTGTTCACCTAATTCCAGTGACTTGTCAACCAGAACTGATTGTGAGTCAGATACTGGGAATTCGGTTTCTGGGTTCAGTTCGTTAGCTAATGACAGTTCCGTGCAGCCTAAGATGACAGCGTCACAGTGCTTGTCTTCAATCATAGTCCGTACTAATTCGTGGAACTTCTTGCCGTCAGACTTACCCTTTTCCTTGATGTCGTGGTAAATCAGGTCTTCAGTCTGATCAATTACGTCTTGGTCAGGTTTTACTTCTTCATAGCCTGCTTCCTTGATCCACTTGTCGTAGATACCAATCTTGATGGTACCTGGAGTAGCCAGCAGACCAACCCGCTTAGCATTAGGAGCGATCTTCTTGATGTTAGCAACCGTCAGCTTTGGCATGTGCAGGATCGGAATGTCCGTGTGCTTCTGCATTTCGTCATAGAAGTAGTGAGCGGTGTTGCAGGTTAATACGAAGAAGGCAGGGTTCAAAATGCTTTGCTGAATGATGTCTTCAACCAATGGAATTGTCGGGTCTGGCTTACTGTGGTCCAGAATGTAGGCAGTTCTGTCCGGAATAGTTGAGTGGTTAACAACAATGTAGTTCAAATAATCTTGGTCACAATGGAAAGGAGTACGCTTGTCAAGTTCACGTACATAACTTTCACAAGCTAAAGTGCCCATACCACCTAAAACGGTAAAGAATTGTTGCATAATTTAACCTCCTAAAACAGGAACAATAACAATATTGTAAAACATGTAACCGGCTACAGGTACATAATAACATATTTGATGAACTTTTTTCGCCCTATAACCAATTAAGTAGGCAAAGTATTGTACAGCTAGTTTAGCACAGAACAACAATTCAATAATCGTCTGAATTATTTTGTTGAATGAACCTTGGCAGGTCAACAAATCGCGCAGAATCGATAATATTTATCACAAATAAATAAAGAATATTTCTCACATTATGGGGTGATTGTATAACAAGTGCCACCCAATTAAGCTGTTGATTTCTTTAAATTTTGAGAAGGTCTCGCGGGTCTTTGATCAGGTAATCAGGATGTTCGGCACGCAAAGATTTAACGTTGAAGGCGCCCCAAGTAGCCGCACAGGTCTTAACGTGGGCGTTTCTCCCCATTTGCAAGTCGTAACGGGCATCACCGATCACCATTGTTTCATTACGGTCAAGATGGTAATTGTCAACGATCTGGTCGACACCATCCGGAGCAGGTTTAGTATGAGCAACCATATCGGCACCGATCACCTGGATGAAGTCCTTGGTAACACCAAATTGGTGGAGGTACTGCAAAATGTTATCTGACAGGTTGCTGGACACAATGAAGAGACGTTTTTGCTGCTTAAACAACTGCGTCAGTGTGTTTTCGACGCCCGGGAAAAGGCGAGTCTTGCGGCGGGCTGGCCCTTCGCAATAGTAGCGAAATGCCTGGTAGACCCGTTGCATCGTTTCATCAGACGCGGTGGGTGCCAGCTTCGGGAAAAAGGCCTCAATTGGCAACCCCATATGATCTAAAATGTCATGCTCGCTGGGGATCCGTAGATGGCAGGATTTAAAGGCTTCCTGAGCGGCCATCGTGACGGTTGGACCGGAATTGGCGAGGGTTCCGTCAAAATCAAATAAAAAATTTTGCATGCTTCATTCACCCTTTTATTAGAATGTAATGATTATACGCTAGGCCTGAGTTGACACTCAAGTTGCGGGCGATTAAACTTATTTTAATCAAACCTTTTAAGAGGCACGGAGAGGTCTTAAAGGATACGGCAGAAATGATGCTGAACGCCCTTGGACACTTTCCAAGAGCGTTTGTTTTTTAAGGAGGTATAATCGTGGCCCACGAAGTAGTGGATGGCTCTAGTATGCAACGTGCATTGACGCGAATTACTTACGAGATCATCGAGCAGAATAAGGGTGTTGATAACTTAGTTTTCGTTGGCATTAAAACTCGCGGCGTTTATTTGGCGAAACGTTTGGTGAAACGGATGAAACAGTTGGAAGGTGCCGACGTTCCGTTTGGTTCCTTAGACATCACTCTTTATCGTGATGACCGCCACGATGTCAACCAGAATCGCGATCCCAAGGTTAACGGCAGCGACATCCCGGTTGATATTACTGGCAAGCACGTCATCCTGGTTGACGATGTGCTCTTCACCGGCCGGACAGTGCGGGCTGCTTTGGATGCGCTGATGGACATCGGCCGTCCTCAACGAATCTCTTTGGCGGTCTTAGTTGATCGTGGTCACCGCGAATTACCGATTCGGCCAGACTTTGTAGGCAAGAACATTCCAACTTCTCTGAATGAAACCGTGAACGTTGCTGTGGAAGAGTATGACGGTCACGAAGATATTACCATTGCAGATAAGAAAGACTAGGAGGATTAAATTATGCTTGGACAACGCGAAATTGTGGCAAAGAACTTATTAGACATCCATGCCGTTACATTGCGGCCAGATCATCCTTTTGTTTGGCCTAACGGGATGAAGACGCCTTTGAACACTGACAGTCGCTACACCATTTCCTACCCATACGTGCGGCGGAACATCAGCGTGGGCTTAACGGAACAAATCAAGCACCACTTGGATGATGTTGACGTAATCGCCGGTTTGGCAATTTCTGGAATTCCTCACGCAGCTTATGTTGCTGAACGGCTGCAGAAGAGCATGATTTATGTTGACCTGCAGGCAGATGGCTCACAGATTGCTGGTGTCCTGGAAAAGGGTCAACGGGTAGTTCTGGTTGTCGACAATTTGGCTACTGGTGTGACGGCAATGAAGGCCATCAAAGTGATCCAAAATGCTGGTGGTATCGTCGCTGGTGTAGTCGCTGTGTTTGACGATGAACTGCCAGAATTGGACAAGCAGTTTAAGGGCTCTGGTATTCCTTACTACACAGTTACGACTTTGACGGCCCTGCTGGAAATGGCCAGCAACCATCACTACATTGACGATGAACAGTTGGCATCGCTGCAGGCATGGCATGATGACCCGCACAAATGGGGTGAAGAACACTAATTGTTTCACGGGAAACATTAGCGCAGATTACTAATGACAACTTCAATCTTCATGTTTTTGGAGATTGAAGTTTTTTTGTTGCATCTTCGTTGACAATTGTAAACGAATCACTATAATGATAATTAGAATTACATTTGTAAACGAAAAAGGTGGCGGATATTATGAAAATCCTAGTTGTATTAGTTGCATTAATGGCAATCGCATTTATCGCTTACTGGTTCCTGGCTCCACATAAGGAATCAACTGCCAATGCGCAGGTTGGGCAAAAGGGCCAAGCGGCAACAGTGGTCGTTAAGGGTGGCTACAGCCCGCAAACGGTGGTCTTGAAGAAAGGTATGCCAGGCAAGGTTAACTTCCAACTCAAGGACTCAACTGCATGTCTGTCACACGTGGTTTTTGATGACCTGGGAGTTGATAAGGACCTGACAAAGAAGCCCCAGACAACGGTGCAAATTCCGACCGACAAAGCTGGTGAATATGACTTTGCCTGCGGAATGAACATGTTCCATGGAAAGGTTGTTGTTAAATAATGAAGCTTAGTTCAATGAAAAGGTTTTGGATCTCATTTGTCCTGGCGCTGCCAATGCTGGTGCAAATGCTCGCGATGCCTTTTTCTTGGATGATGCCTTTCTATGTTCCCATCGCCTTTGTTACCACCACGTTAATCATGGCAATCGCCGCGTGGCCATACTGGGTGAGCGCATGGGCGGCATTCACCCATCACCAGGCAAACATGAACACGCTGGTAGCGTTAGGGACGATCATTTCCTACACATACAGTCTCTTTGCAATGCTGACTAATCGGCCTGTTTACTTTGAGAGCGCAGCCTTTGTGGCCATTTTCGTCCTGCTTGGTGACGCGATGGAAGAGCGGATGCATGCCCATGCGGCAGATGCTCTGGGAAAATTAGCAGACCTGCAGGTAAAAGACGCAACCGTTCAACGTGGCGGTCATTGGCAACAGCTGCCGCTTGACCAAGTAAAAGTGGGCGACTTGGTTCAAGTAAAACCTGGGGCAAAAATCCCAGTTGACGGTGTTGTCGTTAAGGGCCAGAGTACGGTCAACGAGTCCATGATCACAGGTGAAAGCATGCCGGTGGGCAAACAGGTTGGCGATTCGGTCGTTGGCGCAACGATCAACCAAACCGGCGCACTGGTGGTCAAGACCAGCAAGATTGGTGAAGACACGATGCTTTCCCAGATCGTGGCGATGGTTAAAAAGGCCCAGACCAGTCATGCGCCAATTCAAAAACTGACGGATCAAATTGCGGGCATTTTCGTGCCAGCAGTCTTGATTGTGGCCATCTTAACCTTCGTGGTCAGGTATGTATTGTTGGGCGCCAATGTCGTCTCTGCGCTGCTGTTTGCGGTCGCAGTCGTCGTTATTGCTTGTCCTTGTGCACTGGGCCTGGCCACGCCAACTGCTTTGATGGTGGGTACTGGCCGCGCCGCTAAGATGGGTGTGCTGATCAAGGACGGTACGGCACTGGAAGCAGTTCACAAGCTAACGACGGTGGTCTTTGATAAGACGGGCACCATCACCCAGGGTCAGCCAACGGTCACCAAGATCATTGGCGAAGAGAAGGAAGTCTTACAGATTGCGGCCAGTTTGGAGGCGCAATCGGAGCACCCGTTAGCCAACGCCATCTTGCAGGCAGCCAAACAAGCACATGTTACTCAACTGCCGGTCGACGACTTTCAAGCAGTAACGGCTGCGGGAGTGCGTGCCAATGCCAATGGCCACCTCATTTGGGTCGGCAACGAACGGATGCTATCAGATAAACAGCTGTCAACTACTGACCAAGACCAGCTCACGGCTTTGCGCCAAGCGGGTCAAACGGTGGTGTTGGTCGGTCAAGATGACCAAGTGATCGGCATGATTGCAATGCAGGATGCCCCGAAAGCCAATGCCAAGCGAGCCATCCAGTTGCTGAAGGCCCGCGGGTTGAAGACCGTGATGATCACTGGCGATAACGAAAAAGTTGCCCAAGCCATTGCCAAGCAGGTGGGCATTGATCAAGTCTTTGCGGGCGTCCTGCCTAACGAGAAGGCCGATCGCGTGCATGACTTACGTAAAGACGGCCTGGTCGCTTTCGTTGGTGATGGTATCAACGACGCACCAGCCCTCACTATGGCGGATGTGGGCATCGCCATGGGTAATGGTACCGATATTGCGGTTGAATCCGGTGACATGGTACTGGTTCAAAATGACCTGATGGGTGTGGTCCGGGCCTTAGAGATCAGCCGGAAGACCTTCAACCGCATCAAGTTGAACCTGTTCTGGGCTTTGATCTACAACCTCATTGGTATCCCGATCGCTGCGGGTCTGTTTGCTGGCATGGGCTTAACCCTCAGTCCCGAGCTTGCAGGGTTGGCGATGGCCTTCAGTTCCGTTTCGGTCGTCACCTCTTCGCTTTTGCTGCGGCGGGCCAAAATTGTGGGCACCACGGCCGCTGTCTAGTAAAGTACTAGTTAATTGAAAACGTTTTCGAAATTGTGTTGATTTATGACGCGTAACTAGTTAATATGAAAATGTAACCCGGCTATATTTATGCTTTAGTACCCGGTTACAAATGGCTACAAAAAACTGCGACAAGATGGAAACTTGCCGCAGTTTTTTATTTATATTTAATTTATTATTCTTTTAAGTAACGACTTTGAATTAGTAGTTCGCGTGAATGTTGATCCGCTGGTCGATAACCCAGGGTGAAGGAGTGGCGGAAGAACATCATGTTGTAGAAGAAGGCAAAGACAAAAGTCGGCCACGGGAACGTGAAGAACCAATTCAGGTGGAAGAACAAACCGACCAGCGTGTAGTCGGCGTCCAGTACCAGCATGAGCCAGAAGTTGTAGTAGTCGCCGCGGAACAGTGCGGGCAAAGGCCCAAACCAGAAAGTCGTCCATGAAATACCAACCTTAGAGATGCGGATGTTTCCATCATCATTGACAACCTTTGCGTAATTTGGCGGGATCGGCAGGTTGTTCAACAGGTCGTTGGTATTACGATTGTTGTTATTGCCAAATGGATTTTGCAAATCGGCACCTCCACATTAAAAATCATCATATCACTTAGTTTAACTGTTACAGCGAAACTGTTCCAGTATTCTGTTCTTTCTCGTGTTAAACTCTTTATTGAAGTATCAAAAAAGGATGGGAAAAATGCTTTTTTTCTTAAACGATAATATCCAAACCAATATGTCGGGGATTGAGCATGCTCAGGTGGAACGCCTGCGTTTATTCCGGAGCCACCATCAATCCGCGAAAATTGTGACCAGACAGTATTCCAACGAACTGCATTCTGTAACCCGGGCCGCGGGCGTTAAGGATGAAGACTTTGTGAACCTGTTTGATTACTTCCAAGATGCCGTCAACGTGAAGGATCGGAAGGTGACGATTCAAGACCTGCACCTGGACCCGAGCTGGAAACGTAAGAGCGATGGGGATAGCTACAACTTCTATCAGGGCAAGGAACGGATGGTCTATGTCCGTCGTGGCGCCGATCACCATGTCATGAACGAGCAGTATTTCGATCGTTATGGCAAGCTGATCAAGGTGTCCTGGTATGACCACCGTGGTTTCCTGTCGGTTGACCAGCTCTATGACTGGGACGGCAACATCAACACCCAGAATTATTTCCGCCCCGATGGCAGTCTGGCTTTGCAGTTGACCAATCATAACAACATGCGGGGCAAGCAGGAGACTAGTTACCACCTCTTCAACTACAAGGGACACGATTACCAGTTCCCGAACTTCGCCGAATTGACCCGGTTCTTCTATGACGAATTGGTTCAAGACGAACGTTATACGAATGGCGAACCGGTGGGCCTGATCGTTGACCGGAGCTTTGAAGTCGGCTGGGCAGTCATGAACATGAAGCAACGGGTCTTCCGCGTATTGCAGCTGCACAACGCGCACTTGAACAACCCAGATGACATCATGCACTCCACGCTGAACTTCAACTACACCTGGGCACTGAATAACATCCATGACTGGGATGGCGTGATCTCCTTGACCGAATATCAACTGGGCGATCTGAAGAAGCGTTGGCCCGATGTGAAGTTCTACCGGATCCCTGGGCCAATTGTACCTGATGAGCAATTAAACGCGCCTCACGTGCCGTTTAACTCGCGTCAGAAGGATTTGGTAGTCACCATTGCGCGGCTGTCCCCAGAGAAGCAACAAGACCAATTATTGAAGGTTTGGCCCGATGTATTGAAGGCCATTCCGGATGCCAAGCTGGAACTATGGGGTTATGCCAACGATAACTTCGACCAGAAGCTGAAGAAGATCATCAAGGACGAAGGTATCGAGAAGTCCGTCAAGCTGAAGGGCTACAGTGAAAACATCGCCGAGGTAGAAGACCATGCTCAGTTAATGGTTCTGCCAAGTCGTGCCGAAGGGTTGCCGCTGGTATTGGTTGAGGCGATCTCACACGGTCTGCCGGCAATTGCCAACGATATCAAGTACGGGCCGCGCGACGTCATCGTTGACCAGAAGAGCGGTCTGTTGACGCAAAATGGCGACCTGGATGGCTTGAAGAAAGCAATCATCTCCTTGTTGAGCGACCAAGACCGGCTGAGCAAGATGAGCGAATTTGCTTATGAAGATAGCCGTCGTTATTCCGAAGACACCGTGATGGGCCTGTGGGAACAAGTAATTGAAGACGTAAGGAAGTGGCAGAAAGCATGATCTTTTTCGTAAACCAATATTTACTGACTAACAACTCCAGCATTGAACATGCCGAAATGAAGCGGCTCAAACTGTTTGATAAGTTTAATGAACCTGCCAAGCTAGTCTTAAAAGATTACCTGCCGCTTTTGGAACAGAACCTGAAACGCTTTAATATCAAGCGGGACTCCGTGGTTGACATGTTCGACTTCTTTGCCAACACGTGCGACTACCCTGTACACCAATGCCACGTGGAAGACCTGCATTTCTCAAACGAATACCAAGTGGGCAGCGGTAACAACTTTCGTGAAGTCAAAAATGGCGACCGGCTTGTAGCCGAAGTCCATTTCATTGGCGGCGAAGTGGCATTGGTTGACCACGTTGACTACTTTGACGACAGCGGCAACCTGACCCTGCGTAAGACCTACGATTACCGGGGCTTCATGTCGAAGATGGAAACCTTTGGCCTGGATGGCAATAAATTCTATGAAAGCTACCACCGGCCGGACGGGTCAATCTATCTGGAAAGCTACTATGTTAAGTCAGTCCAAAACACGCCGATCAATTCGCGCTGGGTACTGCCTGATTACAAGGGCCAACAGTGGTGCTTCGACAGCCAAGATGACCTGTTTACCTTCTTTCTGGATGAATTGAACAAGGAAAACGGCGAGGGCAACCAATTTGTGGCTGACCGGCCGGCAATCACCATTAACCCGATCCTGCAGATGAAGTCGAATGTTAAAAGCTACTTATGGATGGCAATTCCAGAAGTCGACAGTGGCAACAATCTGAAGAAGGGTCCACTGAACGTGATGATCCAGGACGCCTTAGTCAACCATGCCAAGGACTGGGCCGGTATTATCACGATGACCGATGCCCAGAAGGAAAACCTCGAGCGGCGGTTGACTAAGCACGCCCCAATTACCGTAATCAACGGCAGCCCAGTACCACAAGACCTTCCGCACGTCGCAATGGATAAACGGGACCGCCACCACGTGATCTATGTGGGTCGTCTGGGTGGCGACAAGCAGATCAACCGGCTCCTGCGCGCCTTCCAGCAGGTTCACAACCGGGTTAAGAATGCCACCTTGTGCATTTACGGCTATGGTGATCCGCAGGAAGTTAAATCATACGAAGATCTGCGCCACCAGCTGGGCCTGGATGGCATTGTCGAATTTGCCGGTTACCAGCCAGATCTGACGTCCGCTTATGACCAGGCTGGCTTATTGATGGACGCATCGATGAGTGACGTCCAGCCGTTGGCAATGGCCGAAGCATTAAGTCATGGTGTTCCAGTGGTCAGCTTCAACTACCAATATGGGCCAGCTGAGTTTATCCAAAACGACGTCAATGGTTACCTGGTTAACGTCAACGATGAGGATAAGCTGGCACAGCAGGCCGTTAAGGTATTGTCGGATAACGACTTGCAAGACCGCTTGAGTGACGGTGCATACGAGCATTTGGCAACCTTTAGCGAAGAAACGACGATGGATCAATGGCGGTCGATTTTGTCAGCTGATGCCAAGAAATAAACTTTTTCTGAGAAAATTCTGAGAAAACCCTTGACGATAATTAAAAATAGGCTACAATACAGATAATCAATCAATCGAATACGAAACATATCGAAAAGCAGAGTAGGGTGATGGCCACCTTAAGAGAGCTCCTGGTTGGTGCAAAGGAGTGGTGAAAGTTCCTGAAGATGGGCTTGGAATGGCGCTGGCAACTAATTAGCCAGTGACGGAACTGCACACGTTATTAGTGCAAGCTGATTCAGTTGAGTCAGTTAGTGAGGTTGTTTTTGCGAGAAAACAACGAACTAAAGGTGGTATCACGAACAAATCGTCCTTTATCAAATTTGATAAAGGGCGATTTTTTTGTTGCTTGGTATTCGGTTGATTGGCAAACATTAGAAAAAGGGGATCGATGTTTATGAGAAAAAGAAGAAGGAATTTAATTATTTGGTTAGTAATTGCTGCAGTTGTGATCATTGGTGGGATCGTTGGTTTTGCCCATCACCGTTCACAACAAGCCAAGACCGTTACCGTTGGGGTCGTTGCCTTATCCAATGACGACGAAAAGATTTGGAACCAAGTTGAAAAGACCGCTAAAGACAAATATGGGGTCACGATTAAGCTGAAAAACTTCACCGATTATAACCAGCCTAACAAAGCCCTGAAGAACGGCGACGTTGACCTGAACGCCTTCCAGCACCAAGCATTCCTGGACGCTTGGAACAAGGCCAACCATGGTAACCTGGTTTCAATTGGTAAGACGATCATCGCACCAATTCGTCTTTACTCCAAGAAGTATCACAATATCAAGGATCTGCCTGATGGCGCAACCATCGCGGTACCTAACGATGCTTCAAACGAAAGCCGTGCATTATACGTACTGAAGAACGCCGGCCTGATCACCTTTAAGAAGGGCACCGGCAAGTTAGCTACTGTGGCTGACATCGACAAGAACCCTCACAACCTGAAGATCAAGGAACTGTCAGCTGACCAATGTGCTCGGGCATTGAACGATGTTGATGCCGCCGTTGTTAACAATACTTACGCGGTACCAGCTAAGTTGACCAAGAAGCAGGTTATCTACACTGAACCAGTTAACAAGGACTCAGAACAATGGATCAACATCATTGTTGCTAACAAGAAGGACAAGAACAAGCAAGCTTACAAGGACGTCGTAAAGGCTTACCAGACGACTCAAGTTAAGAAGCTCTACCAGAAGTACTACGGCGACACCCAACGGACTGCTTGGGACTTGAACCTGAAATAAGTTAAGGAGGAGCAAGTATGGCAGACATCATCAGTTTAGATCATCTAAGTGTGACCTTTCAGCAGGACAAGGAACCGGCAGTGCATGCCGTGTCTGACGTAACCCTGCACGTAGAAAAGGGTGATATCTTCGGCGTGGTTGGTTATTCCGGCGCCGGCAAGTCCACCCTGGTACGGACGATCAACCTGCTGCAAAAGCCCACTCAAGGGACAGTTAAGGTGGCTGGCAAGGTCTTATTTGCCGATGGCCAGCAACAGATCGCCAAGAAGGACCTGCAGGCAACGCGGCGCAACATTGGGATGATTTTCCAACACTTCAACCTGTTGAACGAAAATACCGTTCAGGACAACGTGATCTTCGCGCTGAAACACAGTGATCTTTCGGATGATGAGCTGGAAAACAAGTCGTTAAAACTCCTCGACATGGTGGGCTTGAAAGACAAAGCCCAAGCTTATCCGGTTCAGCTGTCTGGTGGTGAACAACAGCGGGTGGCAATTGCCCGGGCGCTAGCCAATGATCCGGAAATCCTGATTTCGGACGAAGCTACCTCAGCTTTGGACCCGCGGAACACCAACCAAATCTTGGACCTCTTGAAGGACCTGAACAACAAACTAGGGTTGACGATCGTTTTAATCACCCACGAAATGGATGCCGTCAAGCGGGTGGCCAACAAGATCGCCGTTATGCAAAAAGGGCAGATCATCGAACAGGGGAACCTGCGCGACGTCTACCTGCGGCCAAAGAAGGAATTGACGCGGCAATTCGTTGGTGGCTCACTGGCAGCCATGGAAACGCTCAAGGCCTTCAATTTAGGCGCATTGGCACCGAACGAACAGCTTTTCCAAGTGGTCTTCAGTGCTGCTAACGTCACGAAGTCAGTAATCTTGGACCTGTATAAACAACTGCACGTGGACGTTTCAATGCTGTACGGGAACATCGAAGTTCTGGGAAATGAACCAGTGGGCACGATGTTCATCCTGGTTAAGGGCGATCCGGACCAATTGAATCAGGTACAAACGCTGCTTAAAGGCGAAAATGTTGAAGTAACGAAGATTGATGATCGGGGGATTTGGAATGACTGAGTTGATCACAAAATACTTGCCCAACGTTGCCAACCTTGGCTGGGGCGGTGACAGCGGCTGGGGAACTGCTATTTGGCAGACCTTGTTCATGACTTTTTGGCCGGCTGTCTTTGGTGGCCTGTTAGGGATGATCTTTGGTGTCATCCTGGTCGTTACCAAGCCGGGTGGCATCATGGAAAACCGTTTCTGGTTCGGCCTTTGTGATAAGATCGTTTCGCTGTTCCGGGCCATCCCATTCATCATCTTGCTGGCCTTCATTGCACCATTTACGCAATTGATCGTCGGCACGCAGATTGGGACGACGGCGGCCTTAGTGCCACTGTCACTGGGGGTCTTTCCCTTCTACGCCCGGCAGGTGCAAGTGGCCCTAGAAAGCGTCGACAACGGCAAGGTTGAAGCCGCCCTAGCATTAGGGGCAACGAATACCGACATTATCTTTGATGTCTACTTGCGTGAAGCACGTTCCGAACTGGTGCGGGTTTCCACAGTAACGTTGATTAGTTTGATTGGCTTAACGGCAATGGCTGGTGCTATTGGTGCCGGTGGTTTAGGTAACACTGCCATCTCTTATGGTTACAACCGTTTCAACAATGACGTGACGCTTGTCGCCACAATTCTGGTTCTGTTATTAGTGCTGATTGTGCAATTAGTTGGTGATTGGCTGGCTAAACGGCTGAACCACCAGGATCGTTAATCGTGAATGGATAAGGAAGGCGATTGAATGGAACGTGAAGAACGCATTCAAATTTTGACGGATTTAATTAAGATTAATTCGGTTAATGGCAATGAAATCGAAGTGGCTAACTACTTGCACGACTTGTTCAAGCGGCATGGAATTGACAGCCGTGTCGATGCCTTTGGTGACCACCGTGCCAACCTCGTTGCTGACTTTGGCAGCGGCGAGCCGGTCTTAGGGATTACCGGTCACATGGACACCGTTGCACTGAGTGACCTGTCAGAATGGCACCACCAGCCACTGGCCGCCGAAATTGACGGCGACAAGCTCTATGGCCGTGGTGCAGCCGACATGAAGAGCGGCTTGGCAGCCCAGGTCATCGCCTTGATTGAACTTAACGAGGCGGGCAAGATTAACGGTCACGTTCGTTTCATCGCGACTGCCGGTGAAGAATACGGGACACCTGGGGCCAACCGGCTTGAAGCGGCCGGAATTGCGAAGGATCTCTCCGCTTTGCTGGTCGGTGAACCAACCGGCGGCAACGTGGTTTACGCACACTCTGGCTCCTACAATTACCGGATTACCAGCGTCGGCAAGTCTGTTCACTCTTCCGCTCCAGAACGCGGTATTAATGCCTTGGAGGGCTTGGTTGACTATTGTGTCGATGAACGGACCCTCTTTGACGATGCTAAAGACGACCCTTACTTAGGCCAGGTCAAGCACAGTGTCACCATCATCAAGGGTGGCGATCAGGTTAATACCATCCCGGATAGCGCTGAATTACGCGGCAACATTCGGCCGACCCGGACCTTCAATAACGACCAGGTCACTGCCCGGATTAAAGCCGAAGTGGCTAAGTTGAACCAGCAACAAAAGGCCCAGCTGCATTTCGAAATCTTGAACGACTGGTGGCCGGTCGCTTCTGATCCGCAGAGCCAATTCGTCCAATCCGTATTGAGCGATGCACGAGATGCCTTTGCCAGCTGCGAGGGGCATTCAACGCCTGAGCTGAAGACGATCAACGGTGCCACGGATGCCTCCGTCTTTGTCAAACATCACCAGGACCTGCCTGTCATCGTATTAGGGGCTGACGAATGGTCAGTTGCCCACCAGGTAGACGAATTCACGACCATCTCCAGTTACTTAGCAACCATTCAAACCTACAAACAGGTTATTCAACACTTTTTCAAGTAAACAAAACATCCTGATAAAAATGCTTTAGCGCAGTATACAAAGGGGCTCCAGTGTTCGGACGATCCGAACGCTAGAGCCCTTTTCTTACTTGTTTAGTGATAGTTTAACAACGGCCTCACAGCGAGGAGTCTGCGGCATCATGTCGACTGGCTGGATGTAGTCAACGTGGTAGGTTGGCGCCAATCTGGCCAAATTACGGGCCATGGTGGCCATGTTGCAGGAGATATAAGCAAACTTGCGCGGCTTGGCGGTGAGGATGGCATCGATCAGGTGTGCATCCAATCCAGTTCGTGGCGGATCGACGACCAAAGCATCGAATTGGTGGCCTTCAGCCTGCCATTTCGGCAAGAGGTCCTCGGCGGCGCCCACTTCATAACGAGCGTTGTCGATTCCATTCAATTGGGCGTTAGCGTTGGCATCCTCGACGGCTTCGGGGATAATTTCCATCCCCAATACCTCCTTAACCCGGTTGGCAAGGGAGAGGCCAATGGTGCCCACCCCTGCATAGGCGTCAATCAAAGTGTCGTCTTTCGATAGGTCCAGTGCTTTGGCGGCCTCCTCATACAAATTCTCGGTTTGGTAAGGATTGAGCTGGAGAAAAGATGGAGCCGAAAGGTGGAAGTCTAGACCCATCAAGCTCTCAGTGATGGTGCGCTGACCGACTAAAAGCTTGGTAGTCGGTCCCCACACAGTCGAAGTGGCGCCGGGATTGATGTTTTGCAGAACGGAGACCACTTGGGGCAACTCATCCTGGATCCGGACCAGCAGTTGGTGTTTCTTCAGCAGTTTCGGGCTGTTGGTGATGAAGGTGAGCTGGATGTCACCGTTGGCCATCGATTCACGAACCACGACCGTTTTGATGATGCCGCTGTTCTGCTCCTCATCATAGACGGGGATCTGCAAGTCACTGATCATCTGGCGAACGTGATTCATCACGGTCATGATACCGGGCATCTGGACGGCACAGGTCGGCATGTCGACAACGGTGTGGCTATTCGGTGCATACAGGCCCATTACCAACTTGCCGTCTTGTTGGCGGACTTGGAACTGTGCCTTGTTCCGGTAGCCGTATTGGGGCTCTGCAGGCAGGGTTGGCTTTACCTGATAGTGGCGATACCCCAGTGGTTTAAACTTGGCCAGACTGTCTAAGACGACCTGCCGTTTGAATCTTAATTGTGCGGGGTACTTCATGATTTCGAATTCAAAACCACCAGCAGTGTTGGCATAGGCATCTCGTGGTTGGACCCGGTTAGGACTGGCCTTACGCAGGCGGTGGATCTTTGCCTCCAGGAAGCGCGGATGGACGTTGGTGACCTCGGCCACGACCACCTCACCAGTTAAGGTACCAGGGACAAAGCAGACCTTATGCTTGAAATAACCGATTCCCTGGCCGTTGACGCCCATTTTGCGGATGGTTAGGGGAAAGCGGTCACCAACCTGGACTTGGACGCTTGGCTGATGATGGGGATGGCGATGGCGATGCTGATATGGAGCCATAATGGGCCTTCTTTCGTTCATAATATTGACTTTCATTCTAGCATATTGCCTGTAACGAAAAAAATTTCTAAAAAAGGGTTGACACATTATTAGAGAATGATTAGAATACAAAGCATAAATTAATTATTCGAACACAATGAGAAAGAAGAGTAGCTGTTTTCAAGTTTCAGCGAGCCCTGTTAGGTGTGAGGGGGTAACAGTTGAAAATAGTGAAAATCACTTTCGAGTCCGCGCCAACCAAGGCGTGGTGGTAACACCCATTATCGTGTCTGCGTATCGCCTTTTTGGCCGTACGTGCAGAGGCAGTCGTAGCAATACGGCCGCGAAAATAGGGTGGTAACACGCACCAGCGTCCCTTGATCAATCGAGTTTGATCAAGGGACTTTTTTATTGCGTTCGAAATGAAGAGCAATTATTCATTTTTCACTAGGGAGGTATTTCAAATGGAAGATTTAGTAACACGCCATCGTTTGACTACAAAACAATACTTGGTAGTCAGTTCATTACTGTTTGGTCTGTTTTTCGGTGCTGGTAACTTGATTTTCCCACTGCATTTAGGACAATTAGCCGGTGGCCACTGGGTTGGCGCTGCAGTTGGTTTCCTGGTTACTGGGGTGCTGTTGCCACTGCTGTCCGTAATGGCAATTGCTGTTACCCGTTCTGAAGGGGTTTATGATGTTGGTCGGCCACTGGGTGCAGCCTTCGCCTTGGTATTCATGGTTTTGATTCACGCAACCATCGGGCCATTGTTTGGGACGCCACGGACGGCTTCTGTTTCCTTCACCGTTGGGGTCGCACCGTTCGTTGACAAAGCACATCAACAAGTTGCCCTGTTAGTCTTCTCAGCCGTCTTCTTCCTGTTAGCCTTTGCATTCTCATACCACGAAAATAGCATCCTGGCTAACGTTGGTAAGGTTTTGAACCCTGCATTCTTAGCATTACTGTTCGTTATGTTCCTGGTTGCTTTCCTGCGTCCACTGGGCAACCCAATGTCAGTACCAGCAACCAGTGCTTACCTGCACAACGCATTAGTCAATGGTTTCTTACAAGGTTACAACACGATGGATGCCCCAGCTGGTTTGGCATTCGGGGTCACTGTTGTCCACGCCGTTCGCCAAATGGGTACTAAGAGCGGTAACCAAGTCGCAAAGGTTGTTGCTAAGTCCGGGATGGTTGCAATGGGTGCTGTTGCTGCTATCTACCTGCTTCTGATCGTTACTGGTGCGATGTCACTGGGTCGTTTCAAGCTCTCTGCCGATGGTGGGGTTGCCTTTACTCAAATCGTTAACTACTACGGTGGTGTCTTTGGTCAAGTCGTATTAGCCGTATTGATCACCGTTACCTGCTTAACCACTGCTGTTGGTCTGGTCGCAGCCTTTGCACAAGACTTCCACAAGCACTTCCCAAAGGTTTCCTACCACGTTTGGTTAGCCTTAACCACTCTGGCTTCATTCTTAGCCGCTAACTTTGGTTTGGACACGATCATCGCTTGGTCGACTCCAATGCTGATGTTCCTTTACCCACTGGTCTTAGTTCTGATCCTCCTGTCCGTTCTGTCACCACTGTTCAACCGTGACAGCGTCGTTTACTTCTTCGTTGTTTTGTTCACCGTTGTTCCAGCCCTGGGTGACATGGTCGTTGCCTTCCCAAAGGTAGTTTCTCAAAGCGCCTTTGGTCAGATGGTTGCCGCTTGGCGGATGAAATTACCATTGGCAAGCATGGGGATGTCATGGTTGCTGCCAGCTGTTCTGGGGGCTCTCTTAGGTGTTGCGGTCCATGTTTGGCGCAACCGTCAAGAAGCTGGTGCTGGTGCAGTTGATGACTAATCAAATCAACTAGAATCATAAAACACATTAATACGAAATCCTCTAAGCATACAGATGGAATTGGAAGTCATCTGAGCTTAGAGGATTTTTATGATAAAGAAATCGCCCGCTTGAGAATCAAGTGGGCGATTATTATTTTATCTAAGATTGTGGTCAACTTTGAACTGATTCAGATTATCAGCGGTTGGATCCAAGTCTTGCCATTCTTTGGAAAGGAAGGCCTTATTCATGTGGTAATGAGGTTGTGGCTGCTTCTTTTCGATGAATGGGGAAACTTTCCGGTCAAAATCAACCCAGCCGGCCCAGCCGATGTGGATGGTATCCTGCATGAATCCATTCTGACCACCCTTGTGTGAGTAGTCGACAATGTGGTTGAAGCCTTGGGACCGTAACTGCATCTTGATCTTGTCAACAGTCCGGTAATACATCGGCATTGACATCCCAGTGTACTTTTCCCAACGAGCATTGACTGGAGTAATCATAAAGATGACGTTGCTGTTGGTCTTCTTGAATTGATTCAGGACTACTTCCAGGTCACCGTATTCTGGCGACTTGGTGTAGTTGAAGTGACGCTGAGAATTGCGCGTCTTACGCAAGTCCGGCTTAACCGTTGAATTGTAGAAGCCATTGAGGATTCCAAAACGGTTGTTGTTGGAATTGTAATTGTGTTCCTTGATGGCAGTTGCGGAAAGGTCGGCGTAGTTCAGCTGTTGCGGCAGCAAATGAACTTTCGGCTTGATCCGCTTGCCATAGTTATCGTTGAGGAATAAGCCAGAGAACAGGTCGTCTTCATGGCTTAAGAACTTGATCCGCATGTTGATGTTGAAACGATCCCAGCCAGTCAACGGCTTCCCAGCAGCGATCTTAGCAGCGTCTTGGGTTACCGTGCCGTCATCACCCAGCAGCTTGATCAGCCGGCGAGCGGTGTAACGGTCATAAGGTGACTTAGGGTTGGCCTGTGCCAGCCACATCAAGTTGGCGTAGGAACCATTGTAGTACTTAAAGGCGTTGACCATTACCCCTTGGCGAACGAACCATTGTGGGGAAATGATGTAAACAGCTTTTTTGTTGTGCATCTGCTGTGGAATCATGGCCATGTTGAACAGTTGCGGTAATGATTGCGTCCCCCGTGAACCAAACAGGAATGGCTTGTAATTGTGATAACGTTCAGCCATGACGGATGGATGGTAACGGTCCATCCGGTTTAATTCACTGGAACCAAAGAAGGGAATGTAGTTTTCCTTCTTGCTGCCCAGGGCTTGTGCTTTGAGCGACCGGTTCTTGAAGACCGTCGCACTAAGAGAAACTGCCGCTTTCTGTTCGACTTCCTGTGAATGGTGGTTGCCCCACGGAAGCGCAAAGAGAACTAATGTCAATACGCCGGCAACGATGACCGGGCCGAAGATTGACCACAGTTTCTTCTTGTTAGTCATTTTGTAATTCCTTCACCTGTTCACAAATCTTGTCAACTGAACTCCAAGCACTCCGGTCAAATTCGGAAACTGGCACCTGGATGTCGAATTCGTCTTGCAATGACAACAGGAATTGAACGGTGGCCATGGAGTCAATCAGACCATCAGCGTATAAGTCTTCGGAAGTGTCAGCAAAGTCACTTGCGTCACGGCCAGTTGCTTGTGCTAATAAGTTTTGAATTTGTTCTTTCATGATAAATCCTCCAAAAATGATAAATTTTATTTACTTCATAGCAGACGGATTGAACCAGAGTGTGTTCAAGAACCCACAGAAGATCAGGAATGAGAAGACAACAAAGTTAAAGGTAATAAAACCGGCAATAAACTTGGTCAGCTTCGTGCTCTTCAGGTTCTTGAAATGCTTGCGCTTGTAACGCAGCCACCAGTCATTGGTGCACAGGGCCGCACCGTGTAAGAAACCATACAAGATATAATACCATGTTACACCATGCCAGAAGCCCATGACGACCATGTTTATCATGTAAGCCAGTGATGATAAAACATTCCGGTTCTTGAACCAGTGCTTCTTGGTTGCCATGAAGACGAAACGCATGAAGATGTAATCACGGAACCAGAAGGACAAGGTCATGTGCCAACGGTTCCAGAATTCCTTGATGTTCTTGGACAGGAACGGCTTGTTGAAGTTCATCGGCGTTTCAACACCCATGATGTATGAAATGGCCACGGCAAACAGCGAGTAACCGGCGAAGTCGAAGTAGAGGTCACCGGAGTATACGTAGGCCACGGCAACAACCCACCAAGACAGGTGTGGTGCGTGTGACATAGCCTGCTGTTCCACGTATGGCAGCCATTGCTGAGCGAAGAAGTAGTCGATGATGAACTTGTAAATAAAACCAATAAAGAGATACATGACCGCCTTTTCCAGCATCTTCAAGTATTTCTCACGGCTCGGCACCTTGCGATAATCCTTGGAGAAACGCCGGTAACGGTCGATTGGTCCGGAAGTGATGGTTGGCATGAAAGCCATAAACCGGATGAACTTCCACCAATTAATATCCTTAACCGCACCATCACGAGTTTCGATGATTGTTCCAGCAGCCCGGAAAGTCAGGTATGAAATCCCTAAGAAACCAAGAAGGGAGTTGTGACCAACCATGGCTGGGGTGAACTTAACGATGATGATCGGTAACAGTGACAGAAACGTAGTGCAATAGAAAACGAGACTATTGTTATTCTGCTGGCGGTAATGGACGTACCACATAACCAAGCAAGTCTGGTAAATGATATAGACAATCAGCGAGATTGCTTGCTGCCAATCTTGTCCGTCAAACATGAAGAAGATGAAGACGAAACTGACAAGGGCTTCATACCAGCTGAGCCGCTTGCCAAAGTAAATTCCGATGCCCAGTGGCAAGATCGCAATCAGCAGGTAGATGAAGTAGACCGGTGTCCCGTAAGCAGAAAAATTAGGCAGATTAGCAAACCAGTTCATCATTTATTGTTGGCCTCCGCAATCATTTGCTTAACGGCGATCTTACCGTTAGCTGATTTTGGAAAACTGTCAACGTACTTGAATTGGGTTGGCATCATGTAATCCATGATCTTGCCCTTCAGGCTTTCCCGAATGGCCTTGGTTAATTCGGCATCGGAAGTAAAGTCATTCGGTTGTGCGATGACGTCGGCAATCAGGTGTGAAACCCGACCGTTCTTATCATACTTTGGTACGGCCACGGCTTGTTTGATCAGTGGACTCAATTCCAAGCTGGAACGAACTTCATCCAGTTCAACCCGGAATCCGTGCAGCTTAATTTGGAAGTCCATCCGACCGATGATGTGACGCAGGCCATCAGCGGTGATGAAGCCGGCATCACCGGTCCGGTAAGACTGAACCCCATTGAACTTGAAGAAGTTCTTAGCGGTCTTTTCAGGGTTGTTCATGTAGCCTTCCGCAACACTGTCACCGGAGATGATGATTTCACCGTGCTTGCCGGGTTCAGTGATTTGCTTGTTGCCGTCCCAAATGGTCGTGGTAACGCCTGGCTTGTCATAACCAATTGGCAGCCGCTTGTCCTTCTTGACCATTTCCTTGGTGATTTCACAACTGGTAATGGCAACGGTGGCTTCCGTTGGTCCGTAAGTGTTCCAGATACGAGCGTGTGGGAACTTCTTCCACAGACGTTTAACGGTGGAAACGGATAATTCTTCACCACAGAAGACGAACTGCTTCAAGTCGGGCATCTTTTCTTCGTTGAAGTCCGGACTCAGCATCAGCATGTCGGCTAATGAAGGGGTACCGGTCATGATATCGATCTTCAAGTCCGTCAATACCTTGAATAATTGACCAAAGTTCTGCACAACGGAGAGTGGCAGGGCTTTGATGGTGCCACCAGTCAGCATCCCGATCAACCAGTAGTAGTGTGAGATGTCAAATGAGAACGGCGTCTGGCCGAGGAAGGTCATGCCTTCTTCAATAGCAAAGTCATCGCCCAGCATCCAGTTGGCAAAGGTGGTGACGTTATCGGCGCTGATCTGAACCCCCTTTGGTGAGCCGGTCGTCCCGGAAGTAAAGAGGATGTAGAACGGCTGCTTGCCGGATACAGGGTGGCTGATCTCGTAGTTGGCGGACTTAGCCATGATCTGGCGCAGTTCGAAGAGGTCTAATACTTGGCCATCGTAATCCAGCTTCTGGTCTGGAAATTCGTCGATGGCAACGACTAAACGCGGGTTGGCCGTGTTGATAATGGATTGCATCCGTGGCAATGCTGATCCAGCTTCCACTGGAATGTAGGCATGACCGGATTTAACCCCGCCTAAGAAACCGGCAACCATTTCGAACTGGTGATCACCGTAAAACATAATCGGTGATTCAGCCGGAATGTTGCTGTGGTCCAACCAGGCAGCAAACGCATCAGAAGCTTCGTGCAGGTCCTGGAACGTGTGGGTGGTTCCCATTTCATCGAAGTAGACCCGGTCGGCGAATTTCTGCGCTGCCTGGTCCATTTCCGCAACTATCTGTTTAATCACAATAATTTCCTCCACTAATTAGAATTCGTTGTAGATAAATGGTGCTTGCCCCGCGCCATAATAACCATAAAGGTAAATCAGCACGATCAAGACAGCAAAATAAAAAAGCGTTTTAAGAATAAACGTTGAAACTGGATGGTTTTTTAATGATTTCACCATTAACTTAGTTGACCTTCTCTCCGTAGAAAATTAGCGTTAATGATTAATGCATTCTAGTCTAAGACGTTTAGTTTCTTTATTGAATATTAAAGGTAAAGTTTACCAATTCTTTAAAGATATCAAGCGTAATTATACAACAAGTGTGACAGTGCCGTAAACGGAATTGCTGACAGCTTTTTCGCGCTTTTTACGTCTTTAATTAATAAGGAGTTAAATCTGCTATAATCAGAAGCAAAACAAACAGGTGTTTGGGGAGGAAACTATGCGCTTTTTACATACGGCCGATTGGCATATTGGCAAGAATTTAGCGGGCTACGATTTACTGGCCGACCAGGCGGCAACGTTTAAAGAAATTGAACAGATTGCACTAGAAAACAAGGTTGATGCAGTCGTGATTGCTGGGGATTTATATGACCGCAGTGTTCCCAGCGAGGCAGCCATTACCGAACTGACCCATGAATTAATGCAGCTGAACTTGCACGATCATTTGCCACTCCTAGTAATCAGCGGCAACCATGATTCGGCGATCCGCTTAGGGGTTGGCCGCCAGTGGTATCAGGCCACGGATTTATTCTTAAACACTGATTTCGCCGCGGCCTTTAAGCCGGTCACCATTCAGGACACCCAGTTTTTCTTGTTGCCTTATTTTGGCCTGCAGCAAGTCAAAAATTATTTTCAAGATGACTCATTGCGCACGTTGAACAGTGCAATGACTGCCATCGTGGAGCGGATGCAGGAAAACTTTGCTCCCAATAAGCAGCATGTCTTGGTGGCCCATTTCTATGCCGCTGGCAGTACGCGCGTGCAATCCGATACGCAGATGGAGATTGGCGGCTTGAGCGCGGTAGACACGAGCATTATGGTGCCCTTTGACTACGTTGCCTTAGGACACCTGCACAGCCGCAACGCTTTGAAAGAAGACCGGGTGCGCTACAGTGGTTCGCCAATGAAGTTCTCTGCCGGTGAGGCCAACCTAGAGAAGGGTGTCTGGATTGTCGACACGGATAGCTGGCAGATCGATTGGCACCCATTGAAGCCGGTCCACCAGCTAATTGTCCTGACTGAATCCTTTGCTAAATTGACGGACCCCCAGTTTGCAAAGCAATACGCTAAAGATGACTACTATGTGATCAAACTGACTGACCGGCAAGTCATTCCCGACGTGATGTCGCGTCTGCGCGAATATTATCCGCAAATCATCAGCCTGGAACGCAAGAACGGCTTTCAAACGCCCCACAGCAAGGTTGATCGGAAGGCCGCTACTGAAGACCCCTTCGACCTGCTCCAGCAATTTTATGAAGAAAGCGCCAATAACCCACTGTCGCCGATGCAAGAGAAGTGGGCGCAGGCAGCCCTGAAACAAGCGCAAAAGGAGGAATAGTATGCGGCCATTAAAGCTTGAATTAACCTATTTCGGTCCCTACCGCCACGTGCTGGTGGATTTCACGAAATTCAACTCCCAGCCGCTGTTTTTGATCAGTGGGAAGACGGGGAGCGGTAAGACGACCCTCTTTGATGGCATGTGCTACGCCTTATTCAATCAGACGACCAATGACCAGCGTGACGCCGCATCGTTGCGGTCGGACTTTGCGCCCAACACGGCGGAGAGTGCGGTCAAACTGACTTTTGAGCATGAGGGCATCAAGTACCAGATCACCCGTAAGCCGGCCCAGCAGGTTCTTGGTCGTGGGCATAAACTGGTAAACCATGTGGCGCATGTCGAGCTGCTTTATCCGGCCGACAGTGACCAGCCCAAGTCGATTACGAAGATTTCGGTAGCCGATAGCTTCATCAAGAACCTGCTGCACCTGGATAAGGAACAGTTTCGCCAGATCGCTTTGCTGCCACAGGGCAAGTTTCGCCAATTCCTGTCTTCGTCTAGCAGTGACAAGGCGGCCATTTTAGGGAGCCTGTTTAACACCAAACTTTACCAGCGCTGGACGCAAATCTTGAAAGACCAGCTGGCAGCCCAGGAGAAGGGCCAGGAACAGTTGCAGACCCAGTTGAATACGCTGATGCAAAGCGAGCATGACGTCGACAGCAACCTGCCGCACACGGAATGGGCAGCAGCGGTCAAGGCCCGGATTGACCAGCAAGAGGAACAACAGGCCAAACTAGTGCAGGCAGTTGAAGAACAAGAAAAGCGGGAGGCAAAGGCAAATGCACAGCTGCAGGCCGCTTCTGTGCTCAAAGACCAGCAGACCGAACTAACCCAAGTCAACGCCCACCTTGCAACTTTAAAGGGACAAAGCCAAGCAATTACTAAGGCTACACAAACCATTCACCGGTTAGAGTGGTTCAATGCCCGGCAGAAGGACTACTTTGCATATCAGAATGGGCAGCAGCGGTTGCAAGAGTTGCAAAAACAGTTGCAAACGGCGCAACAGAAGTTAACGGAGACGACTCAGCAGCAGGGGCAGGCCCAAAAAGCGTTGGACCAGCTGCAGGCGCAAAAGGCCACAATCGATGACCTGAAAACGCAGGCCAGCGTCTTGACCAGCCAGCTGCCGACTTATGAACAGCAGGATCGCTTACAGCTACAGTTGACTAAGCAAAAGCAGGAGGTGGCCGCGCAGAAAGACAGCTTTGAAAAGGACCAGCAAGCGTTAAGCCAGGTTAAAGAGCAGTTGACCAAGATTGCACAACAATTGGCGCAGTTTCATGATTTGGAAGACGACCGTGTGCAATTAGTCAACAGTCAACACCAGCTGGCGGATGCAGACCGCTTATGGCAACAACTACAGGATGTTCAACGCGACCAGGAGACAAAGCAGCAAGAACTCAAAGAAGTCCAGCAGCAATTGGTGGCCGCCAACCAGCAGTTAAAAACCAGTAAGAAAGAGTACGAGGACCTTCAAGACCAGCGTACCCGTAATCAGATTGCGGCCCTGGTTGCCAAGCTTCACGATAACCAGGCCTGCCCAGTCTGTGGCTCGCTTGATCACCCACACCCGGCCGAAGTCGAAAAGGGCCAGCAGGTAACGGATGAAGAACTGGATCACACAAATGAAGCCTACGTTATGGCCGGCAAGCAACAGGCACGTCTGCAAAGTCAACAACATCAGCTGACGGCCGCCGTGCAGGCTAACGAGCAGCAGCTGGGAAACTTAGGCACGCAATTGCGAACGACCCTGAAGATGCAGGATCAGGCTGCTGATTTCTCTGCAACGCTGAAAGAAAAGCATTCCCAGCTGAATGAATTAAGCGCCCAGTTGCAAGGTCAGCAGAAATTGAAGGGGCAACTGGAAAAGCAGCAGCAAACAGACACCGAAAAACAGCAAGAACTGCAAAGAAATCTGGATCAGGCACAGAAGAATTTGAACGATTTGCAGCTGCAGATGACACAAACGCAGTCAACGTTTGCAACTCAGACCAAGCATTTGCAGTACCCTGACTTAAAGCAGGCCCAAGCCGCGTTGAAGCAGCTGCAAAAACAAGTGACGGCCTATGATCAAAAGGTCAGCCAGGTCACTGAACAGTTAAGCAACCTACAGCAGACTGTCTCGGCTTATCAAGGACAGGTTGAACAGGGGCAAAAGGAACAAGCAGACTTGCAATCGACTCAGAGCAAACGTCACTCTCAATTGACCGACATGCTTGCCGAAGCCGACTTTAATTGTGACTGGTCATTCTGGCAGTGGGCCCAGGACAATAACGACCAGCTCAAGTCTTTGCAGCAGCAAGTGGAGAACTACCAGCTGGAACTGGGTAAGACGCAGGCACAAGCAGCAAAACTTAAACAGGCGATTGATGACCGGGGTCCTGTTGACTTGGCACCGTTAAAACAAGCGGCAACTGCAGCCCACCAGCAATTGGCTCAGCTGCAGGAACAGAGCGGGTCGCTGAAGCAAGCGATTGCCCAGCACAAGGCCAACTTGAAGCAGGTCCAGGAATTGCTGCAGAAGCAAGAGCAGGCATTCACCAAGCTGGCAGAGTTTAAGACCTTGGTCAGTGTAGTAGATGGCAACACCGACAGTCACTTGAGTTTGGAACGTTATGTCTTGCGCAGCTACTTTGATGAGGTTCTGCAGGCGGCTAATCCGCGGCTGCAGGAATTGTCGAACGGTCGCTACCTCTTTGCCCTAAGCGACGAATCACAGGGCAGGGGCGCCAAGTGGACCGGCTTGGAAGTCAACGTGTACGACGATAATGCCGGCCGTTACCGGAGTGCCCGCACTTTGTCTGGTGGGGAGAGCTTCATTGCTTCACTCGCCCTTGCCCTGGCGCTGAGTGATGTTGTCCAGCAGCACCAAGGCGGCGTCCACATTGATGCCTTGTTTGTGGACGAAGGTTTCGGCTCCTTAGACGCGGATGCTTTGCAACAGGCCCTGCAGGCTTTGCAGACAATTCACGGTGGCCGCATGGTAGGCATCATCAGCCACGTGGCCGCATTGGAAGAGCAGATTCCCAACCAGCTGCAGGTGGAAACCGACCACGGCGTCAGCACAGTAAAATATCAGCTAGAAGAGTTATAAAGATCTTGTCAAAGGCAAAATCATGAACTAGAATGTCTGTAGAAATTGAAACACGGAAAGATATTTCAAGTAGGCATCCAGAGAGCTGACGGGTGGTGTGAGTCAGCTGCCGAAACTCCGATATCTTAAATGTGGGCGGGTAATGCCGCACGGTGAATGGCCGTTATCCATATCGAGCGTGTCTATTTAGACAAACTTGGGTGGTACCGCGGAACCGGAGTCATTTCGTCCCAAAATTTTTGAGATGGAATGACTCCTTTTTTTGACTGGAGGGTTTTCGATGTTAGATATTAAGAAGATTCGTCGCCAACCAGATTGGTTTAAGGAGAAGTTAGCAACTCGGGGCACGAAGCCTGAGGAAATCGATGAGGTTTTGGACCTCGATGCTAAGCGCAGAGACCTGTTACAACAGACGGAAACGATGAAGGCTAAGCGGAATGCCGTTTCTAAGCAGATTGGTGATGCTAAGCGCGCCAACAAGCCAGCCGACGACATCATCGCTCAGATGCGTGACTTAGGTGACCAGATCTCCAAGCTGGACGAACAGGTTGAAAAGGTGGAAGAAGAATTCCACGACAAGATGTCACGCCTGCCAAACGTGCCACACAAGGATGACCCAGTCAGCCTGACTGAAGAAGGCGCCATCGAATTACGCAAGGTCGGCCACATCCGTGACTTCGACTTTGAACCAAAGCACCACTGGGATGTCGGTGAAAACCTGGGTATCCTGGACTTTGACCGGGCACGTAAAGTATCTGGTGCACGGTTTGTCTACTACTTGGGCTTGGGTGCTCAACTGGAACGGGCCGTTTACAACTTCATGCTGGATGAACACATGAAGGAAGGCTACACCGAAGTTCTGCCACCATACATCGTTAACGCCGCTTCAATGTTCGGTACTGGTCAATTCCCAAAGTTCAAGGATGGTGTCTACCAGGTTAACGGCGAAGACATGACGCTGATTCCAACTGCTGAAGTGCCATTGACTAACTACTACCGTGGCGAAGTCATTCCAGAAGAAGAACTGCCAGTTAAGGTAACTGCTTTGACCCCATGCTTCCGTTCTGAAGCCGGTGCCGCTGGCCGTGACACCCGTGGCTTGATCCGGATGCACCAGTTCAACAAGGTCGAAATGGTTAAGTACACCAAGCCAGAAGATTCATGGAAGGCATTGGATTCAATGACCGCTAACGCCGAAAATATCCTGAAGAAGCTGGAAATTCCTTACCACGTTATTCGTTTAACCACTGGTGACATGTCATTCACGGCTTCTGAAACGCGGGACCTGGAACTCTGGATGCCTGCTCAGCACAAGTACCGTGAAGTATCATCATGCTCGAACTGCCTGGACTTCCAAGCACGGCGGATGCACACCCAGTACCGTGGCAAGGATGGCAAGCTGCACTATGTTCACACCCTGAACGGCTCTGGCCTGGCTTGTGGACGGACGGTTGCCGCTATTTTGGAAAACAACCAAAACGAAGACGGCTCAGTTACGATTCCAAAGGTCTTGGTACCATACATGCACGGGGTTACGAAGATCACCAAGGAAAACGCGGTTCCATTCCGCAACAAACACTAGTAAAAGCGCTTTAGCGGCTTTATACCGCGGTTTGTGTTACACTAGCAGTGAGAGTGGCTCACTGATAAGTCGCGCACATTAGTTCATTATCGAAACGAAAATATAACAGCGCATTTACGCAGAGGAGCTCCAACATCCGGCAAGTCCGGAGGCTGGGGCTTTATTTGCACTTGCGTTGCTTTAATTGTGGTTAACTGAGTCGCTGTGGCAATCAATCAAGGAAAGGATAGAAAATGACAACCGATCGCTTACAAATGAAGTGGATATTCACTGCCAGTCTGCTGAATAACACCGGGAACTCACTTTTATGGCCATTAACTACCGTTTATATGCATAACTACCTGCACCAGAGCATGACGATGGCCGGGATAGTAATGTTTCTCTTATCAATCTCGATGATGATTGGTAACTATGTCGGCGGTTGGTTGTTCGACAACTGGAAGCCGTATATGGCAGCCGTTTTACCGGTGACACTGGCGACGATCTCCACCGTTTTGTTAGCGATCTTTGACCAGTGGCCGGCCTTTGCCGTTTGGTTGTGCCTGATCAGTTTTGCCGACGGTGCCAGCTTGACCGTTATCAACTCCTATGGGACGGCGGTACCGACCCACAGCAGCCGTTACGTTTTCAACCTGCTCTACATGGCCTTGAACATTGGGGTGGTTATCGGAACGCTGTTAGTCGGTGTGCTTTTACCGATTGGCCCGCACTGGGTCTTCGGTGTCAGCGCCGCAATCTACGTGGCCTTTTTGGTCCTGACCATCCTGACCTTCAACGTTAAACTGGAACGTGGTGGCGGTCATCATGCCCGGCGCGATCAATCCGCAAAGAGCGATCGGCGGGGGATCAAAGTGGTTTACGCCTTATGCCTGTGCTTCGTAACCTTGTACTTGTCATACGTGCTTTGGGAATCCATCATGTCGGTCCGGATCACCGACATGCACATCCCGTTCTTTGCTTACAGTCTGTTGTGGACGGTCAACGGAGCTTTGATCATGATCTTCCAGCCATTCATGAACAACTTGGCGGGTTATATTTCGACCCGGGTCCAAGTTATTCTGGGCTTGTCGATCTTTGCTTTCTCGTTTATCCCGTTGATTTTTGCCCACACCTTCACCATGTTCCTGATCGTCTTCATCATCTTGACGATCGGCGAAATGATGGGGGTACCGTCCGTGCCAGCCTATATTGACGAACTGACCGACCCGACACAGGCGGGCAAGTACCAAGGGATGACCAACGTTGCCATGTCGATTGGCCGTGCCGTTGGTCCTTTATATGGTGGTCTAATCATCGACTACTTTAGCTATGAAGCATTATTCCTGTCGGTTTTTGCCATGATGGCCTTGTCCATTTTGTACATGGCGCTGGTTAGCCGACATTCTGCTGCGCAAAAGTAACGCCACGGCTTTTATTTCACTAGTCATTTTGATAAGATGTTAATGAGTGTCTGCACTTGCTTAACTTAATTAAGTGGGTGCGAAATCATATTTGATGGAGAGGATTTAATTATGGATAAAAAGGTTCGAGTTCGTTACGCACCTAGTCCGACCGGTTTCCTGCACATTGGGAATGCCCAGTCTGCATTGTTTAATTACTTGTTTGCCAAACACTTCGGCGGCACGATGGTTCTGCGGATTGAAGATACCGACTTGGCACGAAACGTGGAACATGGTGAAGAATCCCAGATGAAGTACCTGCACTGGCTGGGAATTGATTGGGATGAAGGTCCGGACAAGCCGAACCCGAAGTATGCTCCTTATCATCAAACCGAACGGAACAAGAAGGGCATCTACAAGAAGTACATTGACCAGTTAATCTCCGAAGGCAAGGCCTACTACGACTACGCCACTGAAGATGAACTGCAGCAGATGCGTGAAGAACAGAAGAAGAATGGTGAAGCACCGCACTATGACGGTCGTTGGTACCATGCCAGCGAAGAAGACATTGCCGCTGCTAAGGCTAAGGGCATCAAGCCAAGTGTTCGTTTCCACCTGCCAAAGAACCACACCTACGAATGGAACGACTGGGCTTTAGGCAAGGTCGAATTCAATTCAGACAACTTGGGTGGCGACTTCATCATCGAAAAGAACAATGGGATGCCAACTTACAACTTCGCCGTTGTGGTTGACGACCACCTGATGGAAATCACCGACACCCTGCGTGGTGCTGACCACATTGCCAACACGCCAAAGCAAATGGCAATTTACGAAGCATTGGGTTGGGAACACCCACACTTCTGCCACATTTCCTTGATTTTCAACCCGGCTACCGGGAAGAAGCTGTCCAAGCGTGACAAGAACACGCTGCAATTCATCTCTGAATACCATCGTGAAGGTTACCTGAAAGAAGCCATCTTCAACTTCATCGCCTTCTTAGGTTGGTCACCAAAGGGAGAACAGGAAATCTACTCCAAGGAAGCTTTGATCAAGGCTTACGACCCGCACAGAATGTCTAAGTCACCAGCCTTCTTTGACCAGAAGAAGCTGGACTGGATCAACGCCCAATACATCAAGAAGACGGATGTAAACGACCTGGTTGACCGGATTATGGTTCTGATCCACGAACAGGAAACCGAAATTGCCAAGAAGCTGAATGGTTTAGGCTACAGTGACGACCAGATGAAGGACGTTATCCTGCGGACGGTTCATGTTCACCAGCACGATGTTAACAAGCTGACTGAAATCATGGAACATGCCTACTTCTACGCTACTGTTCTGGACCACGACATGGATTACAGTGGTTTGAAGGACTTCGACCATGATGACACCCTGAAGGTTCTGCAAGGCTTGAAGGATGCCGTTAAGGATCAGCCAGACGACACCGACCCACAAACTTACCTGAACCTGATCAAGCAGGTAGGTAAGGATGTAGCTGTCAAGGGTCGTAACCTGTACTTCCCATTGAACATCACCTTCTATGGGCACAGTTCTGCACCACAAATCAACGAAATCATGGCTATTTACCACCCAGCAACGATTGTTAAGCTGTTGGACAAGGCCATTGCTGCTTTATAAAGTGTAAGTGAAAGCCGCTGACAGTTATGCTGACAGCGGCGATGCTCCGTTAGCTCAGTTGGTAGAGCGCTGGCATCACAAGCCAGAGGTCGCGGGTTCGAGCCCCGCACGGAACATTTTTTGTCGGCACGAAACTACGACCTCTAACGTTCTGGTGGAGCCAAACGCTAGGGGCCGTTTGTTTCCTATACGAATTCAAGCAATCATTCGGGCGGATTGAGTGATTTGTTTGTAATTAAGGCGTGATCACGTTATCATGTATAAGATATATATAAGGTGATTAACGAGTAATCATTCGTTATCAACTAAATTATTATTATTTTTACTATTTTGTATTATTTGTAAAATCAATCTTTGCTAGCTAGGCTTCATAGCCGGATTTTGTTAAGCAATGAGTGAAGACATAAGTCGCTGTTAGGGGAGGTCGTTTTATGATCACAATTAATGATGTTGCTCGCCAAGCTGGGGTATCACGTTCGACCGCCTCACGTGCATTTGTCGATAATTCCAGTATCAAGCCGGAAACGAAGGCAAAGGTGCTGAAAGCGGCATCCGATCTGGGTTACTCACCGAACATCAATGCCCGTGGCCTGGTTCAGCATAAGCACTTCATGATTGGCGTCTTCTTTACGCGCCTGCATGAAACCGATACGTCGACCTACTTCTCAAATATTATTACGACTCTTAATTCGCAGTTGCCCAACGACTATGTCCTGTCTGTCCAGGGGATTAACCAGGTGAAGAACTTCGATCAGACCATTCGCAACCGGATTGATGGTGCGATCGTCTTTTCTCAAACGAAGGAAGATGACGCCTTCATTCAAAAGTTAATCGATGCCCACATCAAAACGGTGGTCACCCTGCGGAAGGCTGATCAGCCCGAAGTTGACAACGTTTATCCAGATGACGCGGTCGGTATCACCGAAATGGTCAAGTACCTGCATGATGCTGGTCACCGTAAATTGGGCTTCATCAATGGACCGACTGGCTACGCGTCACCCCATGTTCGTTATGAGGCACTGGTAAAGGCGGCTCAGGAATACGGGATGGAGATTGTGAAAAGCGCCGGCAAGTGGGGCCACTTCTCCCTGGCTTCCGGTGAGAAGCTGATGGATGAGATCCTGGCTATGCCACGCAAACAATGGCCAGGAGTGATCCTCTGCGGCAGTGATGATATTGCCATTGGGGCGATCAAGGCCTGCCATCAGCATGACGTGCACGTTCCCAAGGATATTTCAATTGTCGGTTTCGATGACATCCCGTATGCACGGGTGATGACGCCATCGTTGACCACTATCGAAAACCCATTGGCGATGATGGCTAAGCGGGGGATCAGCTTATTATTTGACCGAATTAATGACGCGGCTCCTAGTGGCAAGCAAATCCTGACGATCACACCCCAATTAGTGACCCGTTCGTCAGTCTTGATCAAGAAATAGTTTTGCCTATCAACACAAGTAGTCGGAGTGTAAATTAACATCAACCGGTTTTTAGGCCGAGCCGGCGAAACATTTGAAAAATGCCTTTTTAAATCCCTTAAGTTGGTGTGAAATACTGCCAGCTTAAGGAATTTTTTGTGTAATTAACACGCAACTTTCGGTGTCTGTCAGTTTTTTATAGAAAATGGAATTAGGTGCACCGATTTAATTGATGATATTTGCAAACGAATGAAGTACAAAGTCCGTAAAAGAAACAAAATTTAAAATATGTCTCCCCAAAATGACTAATAATTCAAAAACTTGACCAACAGTTATGGTAAGCCGTAATAGTTAACGTAACTCCTGCCCATCAGCGTTTGTGACTGTTTTAGTGATTATAAAAATAGAATGGCAAAGAAAAATATGTAAATTAGGTAGTGAATTAATAAACATAGTCTCAAAAACATTCAGAAATAATTCGGGAACGTTCTCAAAATAGTGTTATACTTTGTATTGGAGGAATGAAACCGGTTACATTCTACAAATAACAGCTTTTCAATTGTTATGCAGCTGATCTCCTGACAAAACACACTGATAGGTTGCTTTTTTATTTACTTGTTTTTGAGATCGTTCTCATTTAGAAATGGGGCTTCGCTTCGTTTGATTGATTATTAGTACAGTTACAAGGAACTCTTTGACAAATTTTTCTATTCTTCACCAAAGAATCGCTGATAAGGAGAAGTCTTATGTCCAGGAAAAACCATAAAATAACCAACTGGACGCGGATCGCCTATGGGTGTGGTCACCTGATGGGCAACTCAGTATCCGCCATGTCCGGTGTTTGGATGCTATATTTCTTCACTACATTTGGTAACCTCAGTGCCAAAGATGCCGCGACGATTTTCTCAGTCGGGACTTTGCTGCAAGGGTTTGCCAACCCAATCATTGCATTTATTTCAGATAACTTTAACGCCACTCGCTTAGGTCGCCGTTTCGGTCGTCGTCGTTTCTGGATCATGATCGGGGCGCCACTGATGCTGACCTACCCACTGCAATTTATTCCCCACATGGGTTACTGGTACTACTTCTTTGCCTACGCCATCTTCGAAATGATCTACACCATGACTTCAATGCCATATGGTACTTTGTCTATCGAAATGACGAAAAGCTTTAAGGAACGTAACTACCTGGTTGGTTATGGTGAAATGATCGCCAAGATCGCCAACTTCGGGGTTGCTGCTTTGCCAGGTCTGGTCTTCTCATGGTTAGGTAAGGAATCCGCTAACTCATTCCTGATCGTTGCCTGCATCCTTTGCTTGATCATGATGACTGGTGAATTACTGGTTTACTTCAACACCTGGGAATTACCACCGGACCAAGTTAAGACCGAATACGTTGATAACTGGTGGGAAGGTATTAAGAAGCTGTTCATCGACTACCTGTCAACGCTTCGCTGCCGTGCCTTCCGTCGTCAACTGATGGTTTACATGTTCGGTCAAGGGTCTGAAGGTCTGTTCGCCGCTGTCTTCACTTACTTCGTTGTCTTCGCTCTGCAAAAGCCAGCCAGCCTGGTTTCTGGAATTCAAAGTATGAACTCCATTATCCAACTTTGCTCAACGGCTGTCTTCATGATTGTTATCTCACGGAAGGGCTTTAAGTGGCCATTCACGATTGCAATGTCCGCAGTTATCTGCACCTGTGTTGCTTATGCTTGCCTGTACTGGTTCCACATCAGCAGCGTTGTTGCAATCATCATCATTTCCGTCATCTTCGCTACCTTTACCGGTGGTGTCTTCTACACGCCACACGCTCTGTACCCATTCATTCCTGATGTCGATGAAGCCTTGACTGACCGTCGTCGTGAAGGTGTCTACTCAGCTGCCATGGGTCTGTGTGGTAAGTTGATGAACGCTATTTATGTCCTGGTATTAGGTTATGTTCTGGAACAAGCCGGCTTCGTTAAGGGTGCTAAGACCCAACCAGTTAGTGCCGTTCACGCCATCGTTGGTGTTCTGACGATCGGTGTTGGTTTCATGGCCATCGTTGGGATCATCGGTATCTGGCGCTTGAACCTGAACAAGGAACGTCACAAGATCCTGCTGGACGAAATCGCTCGTGTTCACGCTGGCGGTTCCATGAAGGACGTTACTCCAGAAGCACGTGCCGTTGTTGAAGACCTGACCGGTTGGAAGTACGAACAATGTTTCGGCCACAACAATGTTGGTTACAAAGGCTCCAAGAAAGACCGTGAAGAGGAAGCTGAAAAGAAGGCTGAGGAAGCTAAGGAACAAAAATAGCGGTAGCTAATCGAAAGGAGTGTCACTAATGTATCAAGGATATGGTGATCCCAATGACGATTGGGCTACCCGTGGGGTTCAAACCCTGATGAAGCGTGATCCAGTGTTCAACAAGCTTTATAACTGGTCCTATGATGACGGTACCTGTTTGGGCGCGGTCTGGCAGATCGGTAAATTGAAGCACGACAAAAAGATGCTGGAATACGTACGCTGGAACTTTGACCGCTACGTTTACGACGAAGCGGGCCATGTTAAGGGTTATGACCCAAGCAAACTGTCTCAAGACGACATCTGCAACGGCAAGATGATGATTGAGCTTTATGAATACACTAAGGACATCAAGTTCAAACACGCTGCCGATACGATGTTCAAAGAATTACGCGAGATTCCGCGGACCAAGTCGGGGACCTTCTGGCACAAGAAATGGTACCCAAACCAGGTCTGGCTTGACGGCCTTTACATGGGTTCCGTCTTCTACGCCAAGTATCAGCATGCATTCGGCATCGACAAGTATTACGACGATGTGGTGCACCAGTTCTTAACGGCCTATGCTGACACCGTTGATGAGAAGACTGGCCTGTGCTACCACGCCTATGACGAAAGCCGCGAGATGTACTGGGCCGACAAGAAGACCGGTCATTCGCCGCACTTCTGGTCACGGGCAATCGGCTGGTTCATGATGGCCATGGTTGATGTCCTCGAATACCTGCCAAAAGATGTTGACGGACGCGACCAGATCATTGCCAACTACAACTCGCTGGCCAAAGCTTTACGCAAGGTAGCCGATCCGGCAACCGGCCTTTGGTACCAGGTCACCGATGAGGGCAACCGGCCAATCAACTATCTGGAACAATCCGGATCGTCACTGATCTTGGCGGCACTGGCAAAGGGTCAGCGCCTTGGTTACCTCGAAGGCGATTGGGACAGCTTTATTGACGACGCTTGGGTACATTCGTTGGAACAGTTCATCACCATTACGGCAGAAGGTTATGTCAACACTAACCATACCTGCCAAGTAGGCGGCTTGGGTGGAGCCAACCACCGTGACGGCACTTACGCCTACTACATGAGTGAACCGGTAATTTCAAACGACCACAAAGGTTATGGCGCCTTCCTCTACCTTGCTTACGAAATGGAGCGGCGCAAATAGAAAGAAAGTGTGACCTTGGAGAATATTCAACTGGGGATTCGGGGGCATGATGTTCCCTTAAACGATCCGAGTGCCTTGGCAGCCAAGATTAAGGAGCTGGGCTTTCAATGCGTCCAGCTGGCGATCACCAAGTCGTTCCCGAACTTGGTTAAGGCGAATGGACAATTGGATGACCGACTAGTGGATCAGCTAACCCAATACTTTGGCGACGATCACTTGCCGCTATCGGTGCTGGGCTGCTATACCAATATCATCCACCCGGACCAACAGACGCGGAATCAGAACATAACCCGGATTAAGAATTATCTGGATTATGCAGGCCGCTTTGGCAGGGCAGTGCCCGTTGCCACCGAAACTGGCAGTGTCATTCCTTCTGGATACACCACGAAGAACTTTACTCCGGAGGCATTTAAGCAGGCGGTGGCCGCCATCAGCGATCTGTGTGCCCATGCCGAACGGGCCGGTGCGATCTTCGCTATTGAACCCGGCCGCAACCACCCTGTTTACTCAGTTGAAAAGGTTGTAGAGCTGCTTGATGAAGTACAAAGCCCTAACTTGGGTGTGGTATTAGACCTGCCGGGACTCCTTTACCAAGGCAATGTTGACCAGCAGGCGGCGATCTTGGATTATGCCCTCGACCACTTTGGCAATCGGATCGTGGCCTTCCACTTAAAGGATTTGGTCATCAATGGTCCGCAGATCACCTTCACCCGGTTAGGCAAAGGCCAGCTTGATTACCGTGCATATTTGAAGACGGTGGCTGCCTTTCGTCCAGGAGCCAAGGTCACTTTTGAAGGAATGCCCTTAGAAGACGAGATTGCTTCCCAACAAATATTGGCAAGCACAGAAGAATGAGGTGTTAATTTGAGTACGATTAAAAACCCAGTTTTAACGGGATTTAACCCCGACCCAGTCCTGTTCCGGGACGAAGATCACTACTACCTGGTAGTTTCCACCTTTGAGTGGCTGCCGGGAGTCAGAATCTATTCGTCAACGAACATGGTCAACTGGCACTATGAAGCCTCCGCACTGACGGAACCGGCCAACGTTGAGTTGAAAGGTAATCCAACTGGTGGTTCCATCTGGGGGCCATATGCCACTTACCACAACGGGACCTACTACATTGTTTATACCAACGTTAACCAGACCCGGGTTCCTTACAAGGATGTCGACAACTACATCGTGACGGCTAAAGACATCCATGGCCCATGGTCCAAGCCAGTCTACATCAACAGTTCCGGCTTTGACCCATCCATCTTCTTTGATGATGACGGCAAGGCTTACTTCTTGAACGAAATCTGGGACTACCGGATGGAGACCCACAACAAGTCTTGTGGGATCGTCATGCAGCAGATCGACCCCGTATCGTTTGACCTGATTGGCGAACCAAAGAAGCTCTTTGATGGCACGGCACCGGCTAAGACCGAAGCTCCGCAGATTTACAAGCACGGCGGCTATTACTACCTGTTCACTGCTGAAGGTGGCACGGGCATCAACCACCAAGAAACGATTGCCCGTTCCAAGACCATTTGGGGCCCTTACGAAGTTGATCCGGACACACCACTGATCACTTCCAAGGGTCACCCAGAACTGCCATTGCAGCAGTCCGGGCACGCCAGCCTGATTGAAACGGCCGAACATGAATGGTATATTGCCCACTTATGTACCCGGCCGCTGCCAGGCAACAAGCCGATTCTGGGCCGGGAAACCGCCATTGAACCGGTTGAGTGGACGGATGATGGTTGGATTCGCTTAACGTCAGGCAGCAAGTTCCCAGCTTTGGAGGTACCAGCGCCAAAGGGTGGGACGCCTGCTGAGCCTGTCCACCATGGCTTCAGTGATGACCTGAAGCATGGCATCGACCCCCGTTATTGGAACACCTACCGTCAGTTTGCCGACCCGAGCTGGTGCCATGCCGATGTCAATGGTTTGACGATCAAAGCCGGTCAATCGCCACAGTCAGCCTTTGACCAGCACTTAGTTGCCACTCGTCAATATGACTTCGGCGTGACTGCCAGTGTTGACATGGAGTACACCCCAACTACCTATCTGCAGCTCGCGGGTATGACCATGTACTTGGACCTGTCGAACTACATCCTGCTGATGGCAACTGTCGACGAAGACAATCAACCAGTCGTTGTCCTGCAGGAAGAAGTTGCCCAGGAATTCAAACGGGTCGCTTCAGTCAAGACTAACGGCAAAGGTCACTATCACTTCCGCATCAAGATTGATGATACGAAGGCCGACTTCTGGGTCGATGACGGTGACGGCGAACAACACCTTGGCACATTGGATGTTTCCTTCCTGTCCGGCGGCTTCACCGGTGACTTCATTGGTATGGATGCCATTGACATGCACCGGCGTAACCACACGCAGGCACGGTTCACCAACTTTACTTACCACGCTGACCATTAGCATCTCCTTTAGCAAATAACAAAATACACCAAGATAATCCGCAAGCATGATCAGCGTCAACACCAAATGTTGATTCGCTTCTCCTAACACAAACGCGCCTATCCTTTTTTGAGGACGGACGCGTTTTTCGTGTTTAAATGTGAAACTGAAAATTGATGACTAGTGCTGCTGTTCGAAGTAGTTTAAGCCCATTGCTTCCTTGACTTCATGCAAGGTTTGACTAGCAACTTCATTGGCCTTTTCCGAACCCTTCTGGAGCATGTCATAGATTGCCGGAATATCCTTGGCAAATTCCTGCCGCCGCTTGCGGATTGGTGACAGTTCTTCATCCAGGACATCAAAGAGGTAACGCTTGATCTTAACGTCACCCAGACCACCGGCACGGTAATGGTCCTTCAATTCCTGAACCTTCTCCTTATCCTTGTCAAAGATGTCCAGGTAGGTGAAGACGACGTTGCCTTCGACCTTGCCGGGATCGTCAACGTGGATGTGGTTAGGGTCAGTGAACATGGACATGACTTTCTTTCTCAGCGTGTCTTCGTCGTCGGACAGGTAGATGCAGTTGCCCAGCGACTTGCTCATCTTGGCATTGCCGTCTAGACCAGGGATCCGGCCCTGACCCTTTGGCGGGAAGACACCTTCTGGCTCAACCAGCACTGGCCCGTAGATGGAGTTGAAGGAACGGACGATTTCACGGGTCTGTTCCAGCATTGGCTCCTGGTCATCACCAACTGGAACCAGCTTAGCCTTGAAGGCAGTGATGTCGCAGGCCTGGCTTACTGGGTAGGTCAGAAATCCGGCCGGGATGGAGTGGTTGAAGTGCTTTTGCTGGATTTCCGACTTCACGGTTGGGTTCCGTTCCAGCCGGGAAACAGTTACCAGGTTCAGGTAGTACATGTTTAATTCGGACAAAGCCGGAATCTGGGATTGGACGTAGATGGTTGACTTCTTGGGATCCAGGCCCACAGCCAGGTAGTCCAAGGCCACTTGAATCAAGCTGCGCCGAATCTTTTCAGGGTCGCGGGCGTTGTCAGTCAAAGCTTGCTGGTCGGCAATCATGATGTAAGGGTCATACTTGCCGCTGTTTTGCATCTTTACCCGTTCGCGCAGGGAACCAACATAGTGTCCAATGTGAAGTTTGCCGGTTGGACGGTCACCGGTGAGAATAACTGTTTTTTCTGTCATTAAAATCGATCCTTTCATGTGTCGGCGGTAAAGAAAAACGCCCTATTCCGCAATTGGAATAGGACGAATTACCGTGGTGCCACCTATTTTACGAGCCATGCCCGTCACTCATTGGAATATTCAACTACAAGCTGGCTTCCAATTCGTTCAACCGGGGGCCTCTTTCAGCGGGTCAAGACCTTCTCTGTTGGTGGCGTCACTACTACTTTACCAGTGATTAATTGCTTTAATTATAAACTAGCTGGCTTTAAATACAAGCCTATTTGCTGACCTTGGCGAGGGTGAAGTGCTTCTTACCCTTGCGGATGACCACGAACTTGCCGTCAAAGTGATCGGCTGGGTTGATGGTTGCTTCGATGTCGGTCACTTTTTCGCCGTTGATGTGAATGGCGCCGTTCTTGACGTCTTCACGAGCTTGCCGACGTGATGGTTCCACGCCGTTGTCGACCAGCAGGTGAACGATATCGACTGGTTCGCTATCGATGTTGATCTGTGGAGTACCGTGGAAGGCCAATTCGACCTCATCAGTAGCCAGGTCTTGGATGTTGCCCTTGAAGAGGATCTGGGAAATCCGTTCAGCCTTCTTCATTTCATCTTCACCGTGGACAAACTTGGTAACTTCTTCAGCCAGGCGACGTTGTGCTTCCCGCTTCCAAGGTTCTTTCTTGACCTTTTCAGCCAAGTCGTTGATCTCTTCGTGGCTCAGGAAGGTGAAGTACTTCAGGTATTTAACCACGTCACGGTCGTCTTGGTTCAACCAGAATTGGTAGAACTCGAATGGGGTGGTCTTCTTTGGATCCAGCCAGATGGCGCCACCAGCGGTTTTACCGAACTTGGTACCGTCGGCCTTGACCATCAACGGAATGGTTAAACCAAAGGCCTTTGATTCAGGGTGCTTATCATGGATCAAGTTAACCCCGTCGACTAAGTTCCCCCATTGGTCGGCACCACCAACTTGCAGCTGAACGTCGTCGTTTTCGTACAGGTGCAAGAAGTCGATGGATTGCAGGATCTGGTAAGAGAATTCGGTGAAGGAAATACCGTTCTTCAGGCGGCTGGCCACGGATTCACGGGACAGCATGGTGTTGATACTAAACAGCTTACCGTAGTCCCGCAGGAAGGTCAGCAGGTCGATCTTGCTCAGCCAGTCGTAGTTGTCGACAATGTGGAAGTCCTTAGTGCCAAACAGGTGCTTCATCTGGGCGGTCAATGCCTTCTTGTTGTGGTCCAGCTTTTCTGGTGACAACAATTGCCGTTCCGTTTTACGGCCAGATGGGTCACCAATGAAGCCGGTCCCACCGCCGATGATGATGTAAGGGTGGTGGCCAGCCAATTGGAATCGTTTCAACAGCATAAATGGAATCAAGTGACCAATGTGCAGCGAGTCACCGGTTGGGTCGGTCCCACAGTACAATGCAACCTTCTTCTCACTCAGCAGCTTGGTTAAACCGTCCAAGTCCGTGCATTGATTGATGGCCCCGCGCCATTTCAAATCTTCGATAATATCCATTTTGTATCCTCCATTCGTAGCCTTGCGTAACGTAAAAAAATCCCAGGACCGATCGCTCAGTCCTGGGACGAATTTATCCGTGGTACCACCCATTTTCGTACGTTACGCGTACCTCATTGACGTGATTCATATAAGTGGCCAGGGTGACTAAGGCGTAATTCAGTCCGTGCTCTGTACTGGCTTGCAGCGGCCGCCAGTTTTCTGAAACGGGGAACACAGGCCTACTCGACCTCTCCTGGTAGTTATCCGTATTTAAACGCAATTCAGATTTCAAGTCAAGCTGATCTTTAAAAAATACGCTAAACGATTGACAATGCGGCGGGATAGGGTATACTAAATGGCAACTTAAAACAAGCGGTCGACAGAGAAACCAAGATTTGCTGGAACTTGGTGACGGTGAATGGCATTAAGAGAAAAATGGGGCGGTTCTCTTAGCGACCGTGAAGTGGCGGATGATGATCGTCCGCAATAAGGGTGGAACCGCGTGCAAACGTCCCTGGTAATTTACCAGGGACGTTTTTTGTTTTCTAGGCGAAAGGAGAAGATTATGGATCAACAAGACCAACAAAAGTTATCGCGCTCGCTAAAGAGTCGCCATATCACAATGATTGCGATCGGTGGGGCAATCGGGACGGGACTGTTCTTAGGCTCCGGTTCCGCCATCAAAGAGGCCGGTCCGTCCATCATTTTGACTTACCTGATCGTGGGGGTCTTCTGCTTCTTTATGATGCGGGCGCTGGGTGAACTCTTGCTAGCCGACCTGACCAAGCATTCATTCATCGATTCCATTCAGGAGTACTTGGGCGACCGGATGGGTTTCATCGCCGGTTGGATGTATTGGTCTTGCTGGCTTACCTTGGCCATGGCCGATCTGACAGCGACCGGGATTTACCTGCGTTATTGGTTTCCAGGCCTGCCGCAATGGGTGGGGCCCTTATCAATCATCGTCCTCTTGATGCTGATCAACATGGTCAACGTGGGCCTCTTTGGTGAACTGGAAACGGCCTTTTCCTTAATTAAGATCTTTGCCATTGTGGCCTTGATCATTGTTGGTTTAGCAATGGTACTCTTCGGAACACCGACGGCCACCGGGCACGCCAGCTTGTTAAACCTGGTCAACTATGGCGGCTTCTTCCCCAAAGGCTTCTTGGGCTTCCTCTTGTCGTTTCAGATGGTAGCTTTTGCCTTTGTCGGGATTGAAATGGTCGGCCTGACCGCGGGGGAGACCAAGAACCCCCAGCATGACATTCCCAAGGCTATCAACACCCTGCCGGTCCGGATCGGGCTCTTCTACGTGGGCTCGATGCTGGCGATCATGGCCATCTACCCTTGGAACAAGATTCAAACCAGTTCCAGCCCCTTTGTCCAGGTTTTTGCCGGCATCGGAATTACCGGAGCGGCTGGGATCCTGAACTTCGTAGTATTGACGGCGGCCATGTCGGCAACCAACTCCGCGATCTTTTCAACCAGTCGCTCTTTGTATTCACTGGCAGAGGAGGGGCATGCCCCGGCCCGTTTCCGTAAATTAAGCAACAAAGCGGTACCCAATGCGGCCTTGCAATTTTCGTCCTTGATCCTATTGCTAGTAGTGATCTTGAATTACTTGATGCCGGCGGGGATTTTCGAAGTCATTTCCGGAGTTTCCACCATTAACTTCATCTTCGTGTGGATCTTTATCGCGGCCTGCCACTTGCGTTACCGGCGGATCCACCCACAGGGAGTGCCGGAATTCACGATGCCTGGTTACCCGTTGACGGATTGGGCGACAATCATCTTTTTCGCTGCGATCCTGGTTATCTTGGTATTCATTCCGTCCACCCAGATTTCACTACTGGTATCTTTGATCTTCATGGCGGCATTGTTTGTCGGTTATGGGCTTAACAAGAAACGCGATTAATTAATTGAATCAGGCAACAGAAATTTTCTGTTGCCTGATTTTTTGCTTAAAGTGGCTAGTTTATAAGACGGTAAAACGGTTAAATTGTTCGTCTTTTTAACGACAAAGCTGGTATACAACTTTTTATTGTTACAGCATTTACAAACAAAAGCGGGTGTGTTATAAAACTCTTAGGCTGTTTTACCAAACTTTAACGTCCTTGATGTAATCTTTGATAAAACGCTTTACAAGCGCTTCCATTTCCTTTATATTTAGAAGCGTAAGTTAGCATTAAGCTGACTAGCAATTATTTCTCTATTTCTAGTTTTTAGGAAGGATGTTGTGGGATGTATGTACTAATTAACGTCCTTGGACTAGTAGTATTCTTGGGGATTTGTTTCCTACTGTCTAAGGATAAGAAAGCAATCAACTGGAAAGCCATTGCTATTATGGTTGTCCTGAACTTAGTGATTGCTTGGTTGCTGACTGGCTCCAAGGCTGGTCGTACTGGTGTTGAAGCAGCTGCCAACGGCTTCGTATGGTTGGTTGATGCTTCTGCAAAAGGTACGGTCTTCGCATTAGGTAGTTGGTACAATGTTAAGAACATGAACTTCATTTGTTCTGCACTGATGCCAATCCTGATGGTTGTACCACTGTTCGATATCTTGACCTACATCGGCTTCTTGCCATGGGTTATCAAGTGGATCGGTCGTGGCCTTTCCTTCATTACTGGTCAACCAAAGTTCGAATCATTCTTTGCCGTAGAAATGATGTTCTTAGGTAACACTGAAGTTCTGGCCGTTTCCGAACGTCAGTTGAACCAGATGTCCAAGGCTCGTAACCTGACTCTGGCCATGATGAGTATGTCATGTATCACTGCCGCTATGGTTGGTTCCTATGTTGAAATGATGCCTGGTCAATTCATTCTGACCGCTATTCCGATTAACATTGTGAACTCTTTGATCACCACTAGTCTGATGAACCCAGTTAAGGTTACGCCTGAAGAAGACGTCATCGTTGGTGTTTCTAAGGAAGGTGGCAAGCGTGAACCATTCTTCAGCTTCTTGGGTGACTCCATTCTGGGTGCCGGTAAGCTGATCCTGATCGTTATCGCTAACGTTGTTGCCTTCGTTGCTTTGGCAGCTCTGATCGACAAGATCTTAGGCCTCTTCTGGAAGCCACTGTCATTGGAAAGCATCCTGGGTGTCATCATGTACCCATTCGCATGGTTAATGGGTCTGCACCCGCACGATGTTTGGATCCTTTCCCAAAACATGGGGATGAAGCTGGTTACCAACGAATTTGTTGTCATGGGTAGCATGAGCAGCAAGATTCACAGTTTCGATCCACACTTCCAAGCTGTTATGACCACGTTCGTAACTTCATTCGCTAACTTTGGTACTCTTGGTATGATCATCGGGGTCTTCAAGGGCTTAGTTGACGATGAAACTAACGATTACATTGCTCACAACATCATCTACCTGATCCTTTCTGGGATCCTGGTATCTCTGCTGTCCGCTGCAATGGTCGGCTTGTTCGTTTGGTAATATAATGAAGAAAGTAGGGGGACGCCTCTGTTGTTTCCCTGCTTTTTCTTCAAAAGTTAGGTAAAGCGTTTTCATAAGGAGGAAAAGCTATGACTACGAAGATTATTATGGATACTGACCCTGGTATTGATGACGCCGCCGCAATGACGATGGCCATCAACAGTCCTGAATTGGATGTTAAGTTGATCACCGCCGTTGCTGGTAACGTTACGGTTGATAAGACCACTGCCAACGTTTTGAAGATTGTTCACTTCTTTGGCAAGGACAAGGAAATTCCGGTTGCTGAAGGGGCAAAGGCACCACTGATCAAGCACTTCGAAGATGCCGCACGGATTCACGGTGAATCTGGCATGGAAGGCTATGATTTCGGTACCGACTATGGCAAGCCGATTAACAAGACGGCGGTTGAAGCTCTGCATGACGCCATCATGGCTGAAGATTCAGTGGTCTTAGTACCAACTGGTTCTTACACCAACATCGCCCTGCTGTTCAAGGAATACCCAGAAGTTAAGTCTCACATTTCTAAGATCGTAGCCATGGGTGGTTCCATCTCAGGTGGTAACATGACTTCCGCTGCTGAATTCAACGTCTTCACCGACCCACATGCCGCTGAAATCATGTACAAGTCCGGTGTGCCGATCGTTACGGTAGGCCTGGACGTTACCTTGAAGGCTCTGTTGACCAACGACAGCCTGAACAAGCTGAAGGACATGAACGAAACTGGTAAGATGCTTTACGGTCTGATCAGTCACTACAACGACATGTCTGGTGGTGCTAATGGCCGGCCAATGCACGATGTCAACACCATCTTCTACCTGCTCCACCCAGAAGCATTTACCACTAAGAAGATGTGGATCGACATCCAGACTGATGGTCCAGCAATTGGCTGCATGGTCGGCGACATCCGTGGTGCATACCACGATGGCAAGACCAACGCTGAAGTTTGTGTCGACATTGATGCCGACTTCTTCAACAAGTGGTTCGTTGACCAAGTCAGCAAGATGAAATAATTGTATTTAACGAAATAAAACCCGCGTTTCTTGATTGAGAAACAGGTAGTCAAGTGCCTCATAATTGTTAGCGTTTGCTAATGACTATGGGGCACTTTTTTGGAGGGAAAGCAATGAGTGAACACATTTTGACGCAAGCGCAGTTATCACAGATGCCGGCTGATTTTGTCGAACCTTTGAAGCAGTCCTTAGCCGCTTTTCCGGTGGCAACGAATCAGCCAGCGGGCATGCAGACCCTGCACGTCAACCTGCAGCCAACTTATCCCACTGTTTTGCAGGACGTGGTCTACGCGACGAAGGACGATTTTGCTTTGCACTTGAACATTATCGAACCGGCCAATGCCAATGGTGATCGGTGCTTTCCGTTGATCATGTGGGTGCAGGGATCCGGTTTTCAAAAGCAGCGTTTGGGAATCCACCTGGCGCATATGATCGAACTGGCGCGGGCCGGCTACGTGGTTGCAATGGTCGAGTACCGTTATGCGCCTAAGTGGGCCTTCCCTGTCCAAGTCCGGGATCTGAATTCGGCGACCCGCTTTATGCTGCAGCATGCCGACCAGTACCATGTTGATCCGCATCATTATGGCGCTTGGGGTGAATCGTCAGGCGCGCATACGGTCGTGCTGGCCAGTGTGACGACGAATGAGCAATTCTTCAGTGATGAGCCGATTGACCAGTCCCCACTGAAGTACCAAGCCTGCATTGACTTTTATGGGCCAACAGATATCAGCCGGATGAACAAGGTTCCGTCCACCCAAGACCATGTCACTGCTCACAGCTTTGAAGGCCAGTTCCTGGGCGGCAAGGCGGTTTATGACCATCCGGAACTGGTTCAGCAGGCCAACCCCATCCATTACTTATCAGATAACGCACCGGTCCCGCCGTTCTTGATCATGCATGGCGACAAGGACCGGATCGTCCCCTTTGAACAAAGCTGCCTGCTTTACTCCGCCTTGCAAAAGCACCAGCTGCCGGCCAGTTTCTACCGGATTGCCGGCAGTGACCACGCGACGGATGCCTTCTTCACTCCCGCCACTTGGCAGATCGTCAAACAGTTCCTGCAAGCAACACTCTAAAATACTCTGAAAAAAAGCACTCCGTTGGCCGATGATGGTTAGCGGAGTGTTTCTGTCTGGGGATTGTTATTTAATGATGATCAACCGGTTTTACCGATTGTCTGATTAAGAGCTTTGGTTCGATGATAACGGGCTTGGACAGTGGCTGGCCGGTCCGTGTCTGTTCAATCAGGATGTTGCCGGCAGTGTAGCCAGTCTGCTTAGCCTGTTGATCAACCGAAGTTAACGGAGGCGTGGTTAAATAACCAGCGTTAGTGGCATCATAACCAATCAGCGAGATGTCGTCGGGGATGCGAATCCCTTGTGACCGCCAATAGTTGTAACAGGCAAACGCCATCAAATCGCTAAAGGCAAAGAGAGCCGTGAATTGATCGATGGGCAAAGTCGGTACTAAAGGAAAGGTATGCCGGTAGGTGAAGTCGGATTCAAAGATCAGCTTTGGGTCATAGGCAACACCGAACTCATCTAGGGCTTTTCGATAGCCTTTTAAGCGATCAGCAACCACCTGTAAGTGAGAGTCGCCGATTAAACAGGCGATTTTGCGGTGCCCCATAGAGAGCAAGTGCTTGGTGGCCAAGTATCCGCCTTGCACATTATCAAAAGCAACGGCGTTATTCGTGGTTGGCTGACTGCCGACGGTTAAGCACGGCAGACCTTGACGTTGGACCTGTTTGATTCCGTCTTTAACCAAGGCGTCAAAATGGCCGGTGATGATCACGCCACCTACCAGTCCGGGCTGGAGGCTATAGAGATAAGATTTCTGCAGGCGGGCATCGTTGTTAGTCGATTCAATGACCAAGCCCCAGCCATTCTCATTGCAGGCCTGCTCCACGCCAGACGCAATCAAGGAATAAATGTTGCTGTTCACGTTGGGGATGAGCATTCCGATATTGGTAGCCGATGATTGCCCTAAGGAAGCACGGATTTGTGGCTTGACGTAGCCCAGTTCCTTGGCCGTTTCCAAAATTTTCTTGCGGGTGGCCGGTGCGATGCGGAAGGGCTTGTTGTTCAAGACCAATGACACAGTCGCCGGGGAAAAACCGGTGATGCGCGCAATTTCTTTGATAGTAACGGACATTGCCCTTCCTCCTTTTAGAAGCTATTTGTTAAGCCAACGCTGTTTAAGCAGTGAGACGATTGCCTTTGGCCGCCGATCGCGGGTGAAGACGCCCTTCAGATTACCGTCAATCCGAATCATATTATCCTGCGTATGGAAGTCGGCGTAGGCCCACAGCTGTTCGCCGATCACGTAGGAAAACTCATCGAAGACTTTGAAGTAGGTCTTGTAGAGATCGACTTGGTATTCCTCAGAGTATGGGGAGTGCTCCAGGCTATGCAAGCCAGGGACTGTGTCTGCACCAAATTCGGTGAAGATAAACGGCTTGTCAGGGTGCTTTTCGTGCCAATGGATGATGTTGTCGCGCAATTCATCTTCGGCTGCCTTGAGATTACCGTGGTTGCTGTACCAACCGTAGTAACGGTTCAGACAGATCACATCGAATAAGTCGGCAATTTGGTCGTCTTGATAATCGTCACGCATGATGTCGGTGAAGGTTACCGGCCGTTTTTGCCAATCCAGTTCCTTCGTTAATTTTACCAGTGGGGCAAAGTATTCGCGAGCACCTGGCTGACCACCTGCTGGCTCGTTGGCAATCGACCACATCACGACAGATGGGTGGTCGGCGTCTCTTTCGACCAGTTCTTTGATGGCTAACTGGTGAGCAGCCGTGGTGTCCAAGGTGTTCCAAGTGGTCTGGTTATTCTTTAAGACTTCCACGTTGGCATTGAAACCGATGAAGAGACCGACTGCAGAGGTTTCGTCAATGACCACCTGTCCTAAGCGATCGGCTTGTTGCATTGTGATCTCATCGTTAGGGTAGTGCGAGGTGCGGAAGGAGTTGGCACCGATGGAATTCAGAATCTGATTGTCCCAGTTCATCAACGGCAGGTTCATCCCCCGGCCAGAGGCAAAGAAGTCCATGTGCTTACCGAAGCCCTTAAAGTAGAACGGCTTTTGGTTGATGAGGAACTGGTTGTTTTTGATTTCGATAGTCCGGATACCGAAGGATTTGGTATAGGTATCCAGCAGTTGGCCATCGGCGGCGAAGATTTTCACTTGTAGCTGGTACAGGTAGCCATTGCCGGGTTCCCACAAGTGAGTCTGGTCAATCTTTAGCGGTGAAGTCAGGTCATTGTTTTGAGCGACCACCTGTTTTGTTTGATCCAAGATGGTTACTTGGGCGTGATCAAAGTCGCCTTGAACCTTGATTTCCGGTTTAACGGTAGTGTGAGTCAGGTCAGTCTCATAAGGGATGGTGATCTGGTCGATGTAGGAAGGATTCGTGGAATAAATGATGACCTGCCGCTGGATACCAGAATAGTTGTAGAAGTCAAAACGGTAGGTTTCCTGACCGTCACCTTTGTAATCGGCGCTGGGCAGGGTCGTGTTATCGAGAATGTTGGAGACTTTGACCTTCAAGTCGTTGTCGCCGGCTTGAAGGAATTGGTTGATCTCACCTTCAAATGGGGTGAAGCCACCCTTGTGTTTCATGATTAGATGACCGTTTAAGTAGACTTCAGCGGCATGAGTCACGGCGCCAAAGCGGAGAACGTTGCGTTGCTTTAACTGGCTGCTTGGCAGTTGAAAGTGGGTTTCGTACCAGAAGTAACCCACGCGGTCGGTATATTGAGGACCCATGAGTTGGGCGTTGAACGAGCCAGGTACAGCGACCCATTCCGGGTGAGGCAAAGGCTGGTTGACGTCAATAGCAGGTTCATCGGCTTGAAAATGCCACATACCATCTAAATCGGTCCAGGTTCTGCTTGCATTTAATTGAGGTAATAACATGTTTAATTCACTCCTTGATTGTTACGGTGGTTCACTAAGCATGTAGAAATTGCTGATTACACGGTCAATATATTAAAAAGCGCTTACACTGTCAAAAAAGTTTAGCAGCTTTAGCAACCTGTAAGAGCAATCGTTGTAAGGCTTAAAAATATTTTTGCTAAAGGAGTTTAGCACGGCAGGTTTTTAACTGCGTTTTGAATCGCTTTGCTAAACAAATCCGCGACGAAAAAATTTTGCCCTTAATACCGCTTGTAATAGGCCTTGCTAAACCTTTAATTGGCGTTTGAAAACGATTTCAGCGGATGATAGGATCAAATCACGAAAAGCAGTTGGAGATTGCTGATTACAACCAATACTTTTAAGGAGATCATGATTATGGAAAATACCTCGATCATGCCGACCATCGTCAAACTGATGGGTGGTAAAAACAATATCAAGTTGGTTGCCAACTGCAGTACGCGTTTGCGGATCCAAGTTGCCAGTCCCAAGTCCGTTGACGTTGACACTTTAAACCAATTAAAGGATGTCAAATTAGCCAAAGTCGCCGATCATGAACTGCAACTCTTATTAAACGGTGACGTCAACAAGAACTACCAGACGCTGATCAAGACAATCGGCTTTAATGAGGATGGACGCAAGAAACGTCAGGGACCAATTGACTTCATTACCCGTTTCATTGGTGATGTCATTATGCCTGTCCTGGGTGTCATCACCGTTTGTGGGATTATGAAGGGGCTGTTGATCCTTGCCTTGCAGACGCACTTGATGAATCCTAAAGGCGGCTTGTACCTTAGTTTGTATGCCGTTAGCGATGCCGTATTCTACTTCCTGCCATTATTCCTGGGTTGCACCACCGCGAAACGTTTGGGAATTCCCCAATTCTACGGCGGCTTAGTTGGTGCGGCGTTAGTTTACCCAACTATTACCGGCAAGGCCCTGCATTTCTGGGGGATTGTCAGTCGTTCACGCTATGTTTCCAGTTTCCTGCCAGTCATCCTGATTGTGGCTTTGATGGCTCCGATTTTTAAGTGGGTTCAAGCTAAGTCACCAAAAGTGGTCAGAAACTTCCTGCCTGGCCTGGTTTCCTTAGCCATCGCGATGCCAATCGGTCTGGTGGCAGTTGGCCCAGCCTCAAACGCATTAGCTGATGGCTTCAGTTGGTGCATCCAATGGTTCTACAACTTCAACCCAATCATTGCCGGTGCGGTGATCGGTGCTGCCTGGATGTACATTACCTTGTACGGTCTCTTCGGTATTGTCATTTCAGTTGTCGTGATCAACATTTTCAACGGCAGCGGGGACCTTACCCTTGCAGTTTCGATCTTCAACGTGCTGGTCGTTGCCGGTGCATCCTTAGCCATTGCTTTCCGGACCAAGGATTCCTCGTTGCGTGATGACGCCTACCCAGCTTGTGTGACGGCCATCTTCGGCGTGATTCAACCGGCCCTGTATGGATTGTTGTTACCACGTAAACGTCTCTTCCGGATGACTGCCTTGGCTAGTGCCGTTGTTGGTGCACTTGCTGGCTGGTGGGGCATTCGTAAGTACGCCATGGGTTCCGGGATCTTCGGCCTGCCAACGATGCTGAACCAGACACACACGGCTTTCTTGCCAATCTTAGTCAATGCCCTGATTTCATTCGTCCTCGGCTTTGTCGTGATCTTCATGATGTACCGGCATGATGACGATGTGGTTGGTCAAGCCACTCCCGATCAAGGAAAGAAAAAGCAGTCAAAATAAGCATTCAAATTAATTGATCTTAGGCCTCCGTTTGGTTGAAACGGGGGTCTTTTTAGGTTAAAGTAAGAGGGTGGCGTGAAACAATTCTGTGTTTCACGGAAAGGACGGTAGGATGACCCCAGAAGAATTTAAACAAGCATTAGCACAACGGGGGATTGATTTGACCTCGAAACAGCTCGACCAGTTCCAGCAGTACTACCAGCAACTGGTGACGGTGAATAAACAGGTCAATCTGACCCGGATTACCGCTGAAAGTGACGTCTACCTGAAGCACTTCTATGATTCATTGACGGGCGCCTTTGCCTACCCGGCGTTGAAGACTGAGCTGTTAAGCCTGGTGGACATCGGTGCCGGTGCCGGTTTTCCGTCATTACCATTAAAACTGGCATTCCCGCAGCTCAAGGTCACCATTGTGGATTCGTTGAACAAGCGACTGAACTTTTTGCGGGACCTGATCGCTGACTTGGGCCTGACGGGTGTCGAGCTGGTGCACGCACGGGCCGAAGACTTCAGCAAGGCCAAGAGTAAATACCGTCAGCGCTATGATGTGGCGACGGCGCGTGCAGTTGCCCGAATGAGTGTGCTTGCCGAATACTGCCTGCCAACAGTCAAGGTGGGCGGCTTGTTCCTGGCATACAAGGCCGCTGCGGCGGATGAGGAGTTGGAGCATGCGCAGGGTGCGATCAGCAAACTGGGCGGCAAATTTCAAAAGACGGTCAGCTTAACCCTGCCAACTCAGCCGGAGCCGGAACAACGTAATTTGATTTTGATCGATAAGGTAAAGAATACGCCGTCGCAATATCCGCGGCGTGCCGGAACACCAGCGAAAAAACCGTTACAGTAAGGGAGAGAGAACATGGCATTTTCAATTTTCGGTTTTGGCAAGAAAGCCGAACCGGCGAAAAATCAAGTCGTAGAGATTCCCTTAGACCAAATCGAACCCAACCGTTACCAACCACGGCAGGTCTTCGATAAAACCCGGATTCAGGAACTGGCCCAGACCATTCAGGAACATGGGCTCCTGCAGCCAATCATCCTGCGGGAATACGAACCGGCAAAGTATGAGATTATTGCCGGTGAGCGTCGTTTCCGGGCAATGAAGCTCTTGAAGTGGGAAAAGGCGCCGTCCATCGTGGAGAAAATGAATGACCACGAAACGGCTTCTTTGGCCTTGATTGAAAACCTGCAACGGGCGGAATTGAGCTCCGTTGAAGAGGCGCAGGCTTACCGGCGACTGATGGAATTGAACCACCTGACCCAGGCAAACTTGGCCAAGGGAATGGGGATCAGTCAATCCGCCGTGGCCAACAAGTTGCGGTTGTTAAAGTTGATCAAGCCGGTCCAGAACGCAATCCTAGACGGGCTGATCAGTGAACGGCATGGTCGGGCACTGTTGCCATTGGACGCCGATGCCCAGCGTAAGATGCTGATGCGGGTCGTCAACGAAAAATGGAATGTTCGCCAAACTGAGGACGAGGTCGCAAAGTTTCTGGGCAAGCCAGTTCCTTCCGAGGTTGAAGCAAAGAAGGAAGCAGCACGGTTGGCAAAGCAGCAGGCCAGTCAAGCGGTTGTTGAGCCCACCCCGGCGCAAGCGAAGACCAAAGCCAAAGAGAAAAAGCCGGCGCAGCCTAAGTCTAGCCGCAAGAAAGGGACTCACAAGGCCAAGAAGAGTGCGGCACCAGCTCATGAAACGATCAGTGTGAGTGATCCCCGGATTGCCATTAATACAATCAAGGATTCGGTAAAGATGATCAAAGAGGGCGGTCTGGACGCCGATTTGACCGAAACCACCTTGAAGAACAGCTACAAACTGACCATCAAGATTGCTAAAGCGCCGGACAAAAACAAGCGCAAGCGTAAGTAGGAAGGAGCAGTGAAATGGGATCTGTAATTGCACTGGCTAACCAAAAAGGCGGTGTCGGCAAAACGACCACCAGCGTAAACCTGGGTGCCTTTCTGGCGGATGCTGGTCAAAAAACACTGCTGATTGATCTCGACCCCCAAGGCAATGCCACGAGCGGCCTGGGGATCGATAAGAAGCAGATCAAGAAAAGCGTCTATGATGTTTTGATTAACGATGTTCCCCTGGATGAGGTGATCCAATCCAGCAGCCACAAGGGCCTGGATATTGCACCGACAACCATTGCCCTTTCTGGGGCGGAAGTGGAACTGACTTCGCTCATGGCGCGGGAAACCAGGTTGAAGGATGCCTTTGGCGATGTCAAAGACAAGTACGATTTCATCCTGATCGACTGTCCGCCATCGTTGGGACTGTTGACGATCAACGCCTTCACAGCGGCTGACTCCATCCTGATTCCGGTACAAAGCGAATACTATGCTTTGGAAGGCTTGAGCCAGTTGATGAACACCATCCAGCTGGTTCGCAAGCACTTCAACCGGAACCTGCAGATCGAAGGGGTGCTGCTGACGATGTTTGATCGGCGTACCAACTTGGGGCAGGAAGTCAACGCCGAAGTAAAGAAGTTCTTCGGTGCGAAGGTTTATAAGACCGTCATCCCACGGAATGTGCGTTTGTCAGAGGCACCGAGCCATGGACTGGCAATTGTCGACTATGATCCCCGGTCCAAGGGTGCGCGTGAGTACCAGCAGTTAGCAAAGGAAGTGTTGGCAGCACATGGCAAAGAATAAAAAGATGGGTTTGGGCCGTGGCATTGAGGCCTTGTTTGCGGACAACAACGTCGAGGAACCCAATGTTGACGAAACGGTCCAAGACCTGAAACTGAATTTGATCCGGCCCAACCCTTACCAGCCGCGCCGGGTATTTGATAAAGCGGCGTTGAAGGAACTGGCCAAGTCGATTGAGAAGTCCGGGGTCTTCCAGCCGATCATCGTGCGGCAGCCGGATAAAGGAATCGAGCGTTACGAGATCATTGCCGGTGAACGGCGCTTTCGGGCATCTAAGCTGGCACACCAGGACACCATTCCCGCCATCGTCCGCGACTTTGACGACGAGCGGATGATGGAAGTGGCGGTACTGGAAAACCTACAGCGTGAAGATCTGACGCCGCTGGAAGAGGCCCAGGCTTACCAAACTTTGATGGATAAGTTGTCGCTGACCCAGGCTCAGGTGGCATCGCGGTTAGGCAAGAGCCGGCCTTACATTGCCAATTACCTGCGGCTTTTGGGCCTGCCCAAGTCGGTCAAGGACCTATTGTCATCGAAGAAGCTGTCGATGGGTCAGGCACGGACACTGCTTGGCTTGAAGGATAAGCAGCAATTGGCGGCCTTGGCTGAAAAAGCGGTTAGTCAAAACCTGACCGTGCGCCAGCTGGAAGAACTGGTTGGCTCACAAAACCAGCAGGGCAAACATAAGGCCAAGCGGCGTAAGCAACGGAAGTCACCGTACTTGTGGGAAGCTGAAAACCAATTGCAGAGCCGCTTTGGGACCAAGGTCAACTTGGCGCCTTCCAGCAAGAAGAACCGCGGCAAGATCGAGATCCCGTACACTTCAACGGATGATTTGAACCGGATTTTGGAACTCTTAGGTGTTTCATTTGATTAAGAGGAGGCCGTCTCATGGAAAATGCGGACTATGCACTAAATGACATTGTGCAGATGAAGAAACCCCACCCGTGCGGCACGAACCGCTGGCAAATTATTCGGGTCGGTGCCGATATCAAGATTCAATGCACCGGCTGTGGCCACATCGTGATGATGAGCCGCTACAATTTCAATAAACGCGTCAAAAAAGTATTGGAAAAAGCTGACAATGATCAGCAATAGAAAGGATATGTAAAAACTCATGGCATTAACAGCAGGAATCGTCGGCTTGCCAAACGTCGGTAAGTCAACCCTTTTTAACGCAATTACGAAAGCGGGCGCCGAAATGGCTAACTACCCGTTTGCAACGATCGACCCGAACGTCGGGATGGTTGAAGTACCAGATCCGCGGCTGGACCGGATCAACGACATCATTCCAGCCAAGAAGATCGTACCAACAACCTTTGAATTCACCGACATTGCCGGGATCGTCAAGGGTGCCAGCAAGGGTGAAGGTTTAGGCAACAAGTTCTTGGAAAACATTCGGCAAACCGATGCCATCGTTCACGTTGTGCGGGCATTCGATGATGATGACATCACCAGTGTTACCGGTAAGGTGGACCCAATCGAGGACATCGACACCATCAACTTGGAACTGATCATGGCCGATCTGGAATCCGTCAACAATCGTCTGGGCAAGGTACAGCGTGCTGCTAAGGGCCGGAGCAAGGAAGCTTTGGCTGAACTGGCCGTGTTGAACAAGATCAAGCCCGTCCTAGAAGCCGGCAAGAGTGCCCGGACCATTGACTTCACGGACGACGAAAAGCCGATCGTAAAGGGCCTCTTCCTGTTGACTACGAAGCCGGTATTGTACGTTGCCAACATTGGCGAAGAAGACATGGCTAACCCTGATGGCAACAAGTACATGGACGCAATCAAGAAGCACGTGGCCGGTGAAGGTGAAGTCATCGGTGTCGCTGCCGCAGCCGAAGAACAGATCGCCGAAATGGACGACGAAGACAAGGCGGACTTCCTGGAAATGGAAGGCGTTAAGGAACCTGGCTTGAACCGGTTGATTCGGGCCGCATACAAGTTGTTAGGCCTGGAAACCTTCTTCACCGCTGGTGGTCCAGAAACCCGTGCTTGGACCTTCAAGAAGGGTACCAAAGCCCCACAAGCAGCCGGGATCATTCACTCAGACTTCGAACGTGGATTCATTCGGGCAGAAGTCATGAGTTTCGACGACCTGGACAAGTTAGGCAGTGCCGCTAAAGTCAAGGAAGCCGGCAAGCTGCGTCTGGAAGGTAAGGACTACGTAATGCAGGACGGAGACATTGTCGAATTCCGGTTCAACGTCTAATGGTAAGGAAAAGAGAGGAATAACACATTGAGTGAGAATCAACGTAACGCCGCCGCTGGTCAACGGCAAAAGGAATATGCAGAAAAGGCTAAGGAGTCTTCACAAAAAACGTTGAGCAACCATGGCTTAACGCGGAAAAACGAAGAGTTCATCTATCAATTGAATAAGCAACTGATTGCCCATGGCATGCATGAAGACACCAAGCAGGAAGTGTTGGATGACACCATCAAGCAGTTGAAGGAAGGGCAAAAGAAGGGCCAAACCGCTAAGCAATTGTTTGGCACCCCAACGGCCTACGTCTACAAGCTGGGTCACCCGGACAAGAACAAGATCGCCGCATCCAACAACAGTCCTTACTACCTGTTGGCACTGGATAACGGGCTGATGTTCTTTGCCATCTTCGCCTTCATGTTTGGCTTGCTGGCCGTCATGAATCCTGGTTCGGTCAGTCCGAAGTACCACTATGGCAGTTCCGGATTGACGGCCCTGATCATCATCGCGGTCACCGGTGGTCTGCTCTTCGGTTACATCTCTATGCTGATGCAGCCGTACAAGGATCCGGAAACGGGCCAATACAAGAATCGCAGCTGGATCTACCGGATTGTGATGATCACCTTGACCTTCCTGGCATGGATTGGGATCTACATGTTTGTCAGTCTCCTGCCTAACTCCATCAACCCACAACCAACGAAGTACGTTTACTTGATCTTGGCCGTGGTTGTATTTGCAGTCGACCTGTGGCTGCGGGCTCACTTCCACATTGTTAACAATGTCTTTGGTGACGCGCGGCGTGCACGGCGGCAGAATCGGAAATAATTTATTTGAATGCTTGACCGCCTTTTGAATAACTAGTAAGCTAGACGCAATCATGAACAAGGGAGTGTACTAAGGATGTCAAATTGGGATACAAAGTTCGCGAAGAAGGGTTTAACGTTTGACGATGTGCTCTTAATTCCGGCTGAGAGTCACGTATTGCCGAACGAAGTCGATTTAAGCGTTCAACTGGCTAAGAACATTAAATTGAACGTGCCTTTCTTGAGTGCCGGCATGGACACCGTTACTGAAGGCCGCATGGCTAAAGCGATGGCACTGGAAGGCGGCTTAGGGGTCATTCACAAGAACATGTCCATTAAGGCCCAAGCCGAAGAAGTTGCGAAGGTTAAGCAGTACCAATTAAGCGACGAAGACAAGAAGAAGGCTGCCGTTGATGACCAAGGTCGTTTACTGGTTGCCGCTGCCGTTGGTGTTACCTCAGACACTTTTGAACGGGCCGAAGCATTGCTGAAGGCCGGAACTGATGCGATTGTCATCGACACCGCCCACGGTCACTCAGCCGGTGTGCTGCGGAAGATCGCGCAAATTCGTGACCACTATCCGGACATTACGCTGATTGCTGGTAACGTTGCGACGGCCGAAGGAACTAAAGCCCTCTATGACGCAGGGGTTGACATCGTTAAGGTCGGCATTGGCCCTGGCTCCATTTGTACGACGCGAGTGGTTGCCGGTGTTGGGGTACCACAGATCACGGCGGTTTATGATGCCGCTGGTGTGGCTCAAGAATACGGCAAGACCATCATTGCCGACGGTGGGATCAAGTACTCTGGCGACATCGTCAAGGCCCTGGCTGCCGGTGGCAATGCCGTAATGCTCGGCTCCATGCTTTCTGGTACCACCGAAGCTCCTGGTGAAGTCTTTGAAGACAACGGTGTTAAATACAAGGCTTACCGTGGCATGGGTTCGGTTGGTGCAATGGCTCAGGCTCATGGTTCATCTGACCGTTACTTCCAATCCGGAGTCAACGAAGCTAACAAGCTGGTTCCTGAAGGGATTGAAGCCCGTGTTCAATACAAGGGTGACGTATCCGACGTTGTCTTCCAAATGGTCGGTGGATTACGGTCTGGCATGGGCTACTGTGGTGCTCCTGACATCCCAACCCTGATTAAGAAGGCACAATTCGTCCAGATCACGAACGCTGGTCTGCGTGAATCACACCCACACGACGTCCAAATCACGAAGGCGGCTCCAAACTACAAATAAGCCGTAAATTAATTGAATCAAGAAACGGTCATTAAGCGCGAATTTGCCAGCGAAAATGACCGTTTTTTTGTATTCTCTTAAATTCACCCTTAAAATTCGAACTTAACTTGGCGTAAGCGTATAATTAAATCAGTATTCCTGGCATAAGGAGGAACAGGCATGAAGATTTTAGTTGTTGACGATGATAAAGAAATCGTCCAACTCTTGGAAATTTACGTCCGCAACGAGGGCTATGAACCAGTTGCAGCTTACAACGGGAAAGAAGCCTTGACCAAATTAAACACGACCCCTGATATTGGCCTAATCATTTTGGACATCATGATGCCCGAAATGGACGGGATCGAAGTCATCAAGCAGGTACGCAAGGATTCATCCATCCCGATCCTGGTCCTGTCAGCTAAGACGGCCGACATGGACAAAATTCAGGGACTGATCACCGGGGCCGACGATTACGTCACCAAACCATTCAATCCGCTGGAAGTCATGGCCCGGGTACGGTCACTGCTGCGGCGGAGTTCTGGCCAAGTAACCAATGACCAGCCCGACATCTTGAACGTGGGTCCTTTGCAGATTAACAATGACAGCCACGAGGTCAAGACCATCAACGGCGACACCATTCAGTTGACGGCGTTGGAATTTGGGATCCTGTACTTATTGGCTTCTCACCCGAACCGCGTCTTCTCGGCCGACGATATTTTTGAACGGGTTTGGCAGCAGGAATCAGTGGTTTCGGCTAAAACCGTTATGGTCCACGTGAGTCACTTGCGGGACAAGATCGAAGCCGCTACTGGTGGTGAAAAGGTCATCGAAACTGTTTGGGGCGTTGGCTACAAGGTTGAAGCCCACTAATCGACTAACAATTTAAGAATTAGCATGGTTTAGGAGATGGCTCCTAAACCATGTTTTTTTAGATGGTATAATCGAAATTGATTTTGATTGAGTGGGGGGAGAATATGCTCAAATTAACGACAAGAGAAAAAAGCTCACTCGTGTTCGAGGGCTTTGTCACGATTATCCTGCTGATTTTGATTAACTTGGCGCTGATCGTGCTGATCCAAAATGTGATCCAGACCAACCCTGGTGTGGCCAGCGGGATCTTCATCATCAAAAAATCACTTCATTTTGGCCCCTTCCACGCGCAGATTTGGTCCTACCAGCGGATCGTGATGGGCTTGTTCGCCGTCATTGATGTCATCGTGGTTTGGTGGCGGCTGATCCGTCGCTATCACCAGTACCAGATGAACCACATCATCCAGGAACTCCATTACATCGCTCAGGGCCACCTGGACCACCGAATTCCTTTCCGCTTGAAGGGACGGTCGCAACACGTGGTTACCAGTGTCAACGCCTTGGTCGACAGTGCGGTGCGGTCCATGGATGACGAACGGCAGATTGAAAAGTCCAAGGATGAACTGATCACCAACGTGTCCCATGACTTGCGGACGCCGTTGACCTCAATCATCGGCTATCTGCGGCTGATCGAGGATAAACAGTACCATTCCGAAGAGGACATCGTGAAGTACAGCCACATCGCCTACGAGAAGGCCAAGCAGATGAAGAACCTGGTTGAGGACCTGTTCGAATATACGAAGGTGCAACAGCATGGTGCGCCGGTGAACATGATGCAGTTAGACCTGAGCCAGCTGTTGGAACAGGTGAGCGCCAGTTTCGAACTGGAAGGCCACAACAAGGGGATCGAAATTTCGTCGACCACCCGGCCATCGCCGTTGATGATTGAGGCGGATCCCGAAAAGTTGGGTCGGGTCTTCAGCAACCTGGTGGCTAACGGCCTGAAATATGGGATGGGCGCCAGCTATATCCGTCTGAGCGCCGTTGAACATCAAGGACAGGTGCAAATCAAGGTTGCCAACGATGGGGAACCGATTCCCGAAAAGTCATTGGCACATTTGTTTGAACGTTTCTACCGGGTAGAGGCGTCCCGCTCGAAGGCAACTGGGGGCACCGGTTTAGGTCTGGCCATCGTGAAGAGTGTCGTTGACCTCCACCACGGAACGGTGGACGTCACTTCGACACCGGATGAGACGGCATTTATCGTTACCTTGCCAATCAAGCAGCCTAAAGAAGCTAAGGAGGCAGCAGATCATGAAGCCAATTAAACGTTTTTGGCTGGCATTAATTCTGTTTGTTACGATTGTTTGCGGATTGGTTAGCACCCCAGCGGCCACGCTGAGCGCCCAAGCCGCACCGGTACCGGAAGTCAACGCTAGAGCGGCCATTGCAATTGATGAAAAAGATGGCCAGATTCTATACCAGAAGAACGCCCAGCAGCAGTTAGCGGTTGCTTCGATGAGCAAGCTGATTACCCTGGCGGTTGTGGAACAGGAAATCAACCAGGGCAAACTCAAGTTGAACCAGAAAATCACGGTTACCAAGAATGAAGCAAAGATGTCGCAGAACAAGAACTTCTCCAACATCCCGCTGAAGGCTGGCCAATCTTATACGGTTAAACTGCTGATGCAGATGGCATTGGTTAAATCAGCGGATGCGGCCACGGTTGTATTAGCACGGGCCACCGGTGATTCCAGTGCGGAATTCGTTGACAAGATGAACCAGATGGCCAAGCAGATGGGTATGAAGGATTACCGCTTCGTCAACCCGGTTGGCCTGGAAAACAGCGACATGGGTCCATTCAAACTGGCCAGCGCGGGCAAAAACGTTGAGAATTCCATGACGGCCGTCGATGTTGCTAAGTTGGGCCGCTACTTGGTTGAACACGATCCGTTGGTTTTACGCTATGCTAAGCAAAGCAGCGTGACGGTTCAGGGCAAGAAGTACCCAACTTTGAACACGATGCTGCCGGGACAAAAGGATGCCCCGCGCCAGGTAAAGATTGCCGGCTTGAAGACCGGGACGTCCGACAAGGCGGGCCAGTGCTTCATCAGCTATGGTCACTATGAGGGCCGGCCAATTATTACCGTCGTCATGCACGCTTCCGACCGTTTTGCCGGCACTAAGCAGTTATACGAATACGTTGCCAATGAGTGGCAGTTGAAGGACCAGCGCCCACAGGTAAACGTCAACGTTGATCACGGTCGCCAACCCAGTGTGACGGTCCAAGCTAAGCAATCGACGCAAGTGTGGCTGCCGGTTAAGCGGACGGTTGCACCGCGCCTGCAGAATGCTAAGGGCCAGGAGATCTCCACTTTGAAGGCTCCCGTGACAACGAAGAAGGCCGTGGGTTACGTTGCTTATCCGACGGTCATGACCATCGATGGGCACGCGCTGCGGACTAAGGCCTATGCCCAAAATCGGGTGATCCGGTCTGGCATCTTAGGCTGGTGGGACTGGCTGACAAAATCTTAATTGACTATTTCTGCAAGAAATTAATATGATACACTTAAGAGTAGGAATTTAAACTGGATGATCGCAAATCGAGCATCATGGAGGAGCATCCATTGCAAGAAAAAGCACATCAAATCAATCCTGAGAAAGCTCGGTGGCTTGAGGACCTAGGGATCGCAATGCCCCTGTGTTTGAGTTACCTGCCAATCGGTATTGCCTGCGGTATCTTGTTGCACGCAGCAGGGATGAACTTCATGCTGACGCTCTTGGTATCGATCGTCGTCTTTTCAGGAGGGGCCCAATTTATCTTGGCCTCCCTTTTGGTGATTGATGCACCAGTCACAACAATTTTCATCACCTTGTTCTTCCTGGAACTGCGGTATGCACTATTAGGATCGAGTCTGTCTAAGTATCTGAATAACGAATCGCCGGCCATGATTTTCTTGTTCTCATTCTCGATGAACGATGAAAATTACGCCGTTAACTATTTGAAGTTTGTTACTGATAAACACTGGACCACGCGGGATGCGTTAATGGTGGAACACTATTCGCTGATCTCGTGGGCCGGCGGTAACATGATTGGTGGCTTGATTGGTAACACCATCACCATCGATTTGAACATCGTTGATTTTGCATTGACGGCCTTGTTCCTATACATGATTGTGATGCAGATCCAGCGCCGGTTGAGCCTGGTAATCTGCGTGCTGACGGTCTTCGTATCGCTTTTCTGCCTGTTGATCACTAGACACACCATCGGGATCATCATTTCGACATTGCTGATGTCTTTGCTGGGCTTCTGGATTGAATTTCAAGTCAAGAAGCACCATCCAAAGCCGGACGAGACGTGGATTTTGGGCAAACTTTTCCGGCCGCGGACGACTAGAACTACGAAGGAAGATGTCGAGGTCGAAAAGCAATTGGTTGAAGAGGCCGAAGCAGCTGAGGATGACAACCAGCAAGCTAATGATGAAGATGAGGATAAACATGAGCGTGGGGATGAATCATGATGAACCTGTTTGACAACTTAACATTGGCATCCATGGTTCCCGGTCACCACAACCTGACTTACCACTTGGTTGTGATTTTGATTGCGGCCCTCGCTGCCTTTATTCCACGTTACTTCCCCATGCACTTCTTCACCAACCGGAAGATCCCGGAATGGTTTGATGAGTGGATGAAGTACGTGCCGGTCGCCCTGTTCACCTCGCTGGTGGTCAAGGGGATCTTCGTTGATTCAAAGTACCAGCTGATCAGCGAACGGGTCAGTTGGTTAGGCAACATCTTAGTCTATGGGCACGCCACCTACATCATTTCGGCCATTTTTGTCATGCTGGTGGCCTACTTCACCCGGTCAATGGCCTTTTCGGTGATCATTGGCCTGTTGGCAGTGTGGCTACTATCGTTTATTTAAAACAAGAAAAAACAAGCCGGTGGATTAGTCCGCCGGCTTGTTGTATAAGGGGAGTTAACAATGACTAGAAAAGCTTATTTGATTCATGGCACTTCCACGCGCGATGACGACTGGTTTCCATGGCTGGAACAGGTTTTAAAACCGGCCATTGAGCTGGACCGGATTTTTCTGCCCGACCCGTTTGCTCCTGACCGCACTGCCTGGGATGGCGCGGTTGATGACCAACTGCCGCATGATGGGGCGGTCACCGTGGTCGCCCACAGTCTGGGTTGTGTGACAGCATTGCGCTATGCAGCACGAACGCCATTAACACAGGTCAACCTGGTCTTGGTCGGTGCCTTCGACCAGCCGCTGCCGACCTACCCGCAGCTTGACCAGTTCATGAAGGGCAAAGTTGATTATGACGCCATCAAACAGAAATTGGGCAAGGCCACGGTCATCACCGCGCAGAACGATCCAATCGCGCCTTATCAGTACGGGGTGAGTGTTGCCAACCACTTGGGCGCTAAGTTGATTGTGCGTCCGGATGGCGGTCATTTCCTGAGTTCGGATGGCTATACGCAATTCCCGTTGGTTGAAAAAGAGCTTCAACGGGTGATGCAATAACGGTAATTGAAGCTGAATAGATACAAAAAGCGTTGGTTCCTAGTTCATTGGGAGCCAACGCTTTGTTTGTTAAGAGTTATTTTTCGTTCATCATGTAATCACGAGTCATCGGCAGGTTCTTGCCAGAAGCACCCTTAGTGATCAGGTACTGGATGACGTCGATGTTGCCAGATTCAAAGGAAGCGGCACATGCTTGCAGGTAGAGGTCCCACATTCTGGTGAAGCGGTCGCCCATCATCTTTTCGATGGTTTCACGGTGGGCGTTAAAGTTCTGGTCCCAGATTTCCAGGGTCCGCTGATAGTGTCGACGCAGCATTTCGATGTCGGCAATCTGCAGGTGGTTTTCTTCGATGTGGCCGATCATTTCAGCCAGTCCAGGAATATAGCCACCTGGGAAGATGTACTTATTGATCCAGCCGTTGTAGGCACCTCCTTGCTGACGAGTGATCCCGTGGATTAAGGCGACACCGTCATCCTTCATGTACTTGGCGATATCCCGGAAGTAAATGCCCAGGTTCTCTTTGCCGACGTGTTCGAACATCCCAACGGAAGTGATGTAGTCCCACTGACGCTTGCCTAATTCACGGTAGTCGGTCAGCTTGACTTCGGCAACGTTGCTCAAGCCTTCATCTTGGATCTTCTTTTGAACGAACTGGTATTGTTCCTCACTCAGGGTAACACCGGTAACTTTCAGGTTGTATTCCTTAGCGGCCGTGAGCATCAAGGTTCCCCAGCCACAACCGATATCCAACAGGGTCTTGCCTGGTTGCGGATTCAGTTTCTTCAGAATGTGGTGAACTTTGGCGATTTGAGCGGCAGTTAAATCATTTTGGTTGCCACCAGTAAAGTAGGCACAGGAATAAGTTAGAGTGTCATCCAACCAGAGCCGGTAGAAGTCGTTGCCGATATCGTAGTGACTCTGCACGTCGTCTTCACTCTGGTTTTCCGTGTGGCTCTGCTTGGGCATGAATTTACGCAGCTTGGAATTGCGCATGAAGGAACCAGCATTTTCGTAGGCGGATTCGATCAGCTTCTGGATGGAACCATCGATTTCAATCTTGTGGTCCATGTAGGCCTCACCCAGTGCGATGGAAGCGTTGCGGGTGACGTCTTTGACGGGGATCTTTTCCTTGAAGGTGATGGTTACCTCAGGTTCACCTTCGCCATAGTTGACACTACTGCCGTCCCAAAAGTTGATTTTAACTGGGATATTGAATGAATGGCTAAGTAATGTCTTATAAAATGTTTTTTCTAACATGATTTTCCCTCTTTCTGCTAGTAAACAAAACAATTATACACCATTAGTGCAAGTTTTCGCCTAGGACAGATTTATCGGCGTCTGGGTAACTAATAGTGGACATACTCTGCTAAAATAATGGGGTAAATCAAACGAGAGAAAAGAGACGATTTTGATGCAGAAAGCCTGGAACCGGTTCATTAGCAACGTCCACCTTCATCGCTTTGTGGTCTTGCTGATGATCATCGCCGTTCTTTACTATGCGCGCGGGATGATGAACACCATCCTGATTACCTTTATTTTTACTTATATCGTGGTGCACCTGATTCGCTGGGTGCAGAAGAAGGCGCCGAAAGTACCCACGTGGCTGATCGTTACCGTGGTCTATTTGCTGATCGTCTTGGGCCTGTATTTTGTCATCACCGACTACATTCCCTTACTGGTCAACGAAATTGTGAAGATGGCCAATTCCCTGGGAAAGTTTTACCAGAGCAAGGATATGAAGTGGCTGATGAGCTATATCAACCAGTACGTATCCACTGGTTCCATTTTCGGCCAGGCCAAACACGGGGTCCAGCTGTTGGTTGACGCGGTCACGAGCATTGGGACGGTGACCATTGCCATGGCGATGTCTTTGATCCTGTCCTTCTTCTACACGATCGAACTGGAAGAGATGAACGACTTTTCCAAGAGCTTCCTGACTTCCACCTACCTGGGCTGGATGTTTGAAGACATCTACTACTTTGGCCAAAAATTTGTGAATACCTTTGGGGTCGTACTGGAAGCCCAGTTCTTCATCGCCATCTGCAACACCGTCTTGACGATGATCTGCCTGTTCTTCATGAAGATGCCGCAAATCTTTGCACTCGGGCTGATGGTCTTCCTGCTCAGTATGGTGCCGGTTGCCGGTGTCATCATCTCGCTGATTCCTTTGAGCATGGTTGGCTATTCGGTCGGCGGCCTGCGCTATGTCATTTACATCATCATCATGATCTTAGTTATTCACGCGCTGGAAGCCTACGTTTTGAACCCGAAGTTTATGTCCAGCCGGACGGAATTGCCAATCTTCTACACTTTTGTGGTCCTGCTGGTCAGCGAACACTTCTTTGGCACTTGGGGCCTGATTGTCGGTGTACCGATCTTCACCTTTCTGCTCGACATTGCTGGCGTTAAATCAATTGGGCGCAAACGGCACCACTATCACCGTCATCAAGCATAATGATAAAAGGGCTGCTTTACAGCTCTTTTTTTATTGGTTAAAGTTAAATTACTGACAAAATCGGAGAAACGATTAGGAGGGCAACATCATGATGACAGACATTGAAATCGCCGATCAGGCACAGATGCAGCCAATTGAGGAGATTGCCGCCAAGGCAGGATTGAGCACTGACCAGATTGAACAGTACGGCCACTACAAAGCCAAAATCAACCTGCCAGTCAAAGCGGCCAGCGGGGAAAAGCATAAGTTAGTCTTAGTTACATCCATTAACCCAACGCCGGCTGGTGAAGGTAAGTCGACGGTGTTGGTTGGCTTGGGTGACGCCATGAATCAGCTAGGTCACCAAACGATCATCGCAATGCGTGAGCCGTCCATGGGCCCCGTCTTTGGGATCAAGGGTGGCGCAACCGGTGGCGGCTACAGCCAGGTGGTGCCGATGGAAGACATCAACCTGCATTTCACCGGTGACCTGCACGCTTTGACCAGCGCTAACAATACCCTGGCCGCGTTAATCGACAATTACGTCATGCGGGAGAACAAATTAGGCTTGGACCCGCGCCGGATCATCTGGAAACGGGTTGAAGACGTCAACGACCGGGCCCTGCGGAATGTGGTCACCGGTTTGGGCGGCCTGATGCAAGGGGTGCCAAGACAGACCGGCTTTGACATCACAGCGGCTTCCGAACTGATGGCCATTCTATGCCTGTCAGTTGACCTGATGGATCTGAAACGCCGGGTTGGTCAAATCGTGGTCGGCTATACCTACGACAAGCAGCCGGTAACGGTAAAGGAACTGGGCTTTGCGGATGCCATCACGATCATTCTGAAGGACGCGTTGAAGCCGAATCTGGTGCAGACACTGGACCACACGCCAACCATCATTCATGGGGGCCCATTTGCCAACATTGCCCATGGCTGCAATTCCGTTCTGGCCACCCAAACGGCAATGAAGCTGGCCGACTACACGGTTACCGAAGCCGGTTTCGGGGCCGACCTGGGTGCCGAAAAGTTCTTGGACATCAAGCGCCGGGTACTGAAGAAACGGCCTGATGCGGTTGTCATTGTGGCAACGGTGCGGGCCCTGAAATACAACGGCGGCGCTAACCTAAAGGACTTGACCCAAGAAAATCTGCCGGCCTTGAAGAAGGGGATGGCCAATCTGAACCGGCACATCCATAACATGCAGCGTTACGGCCTGCCGCTGGTGGTTGCCATCAACCATTTTGACGCGGACACGCCGGCCGAAATGCAGATGATTGTCGACAACTGTCATGAACTCGGTGTAGAAGTGGTTACAACCGATGCCTGGGCCAAGGGCGGTGCTGGCACCCACGACCTGGCCAAAGAAGTGGTGCGCCTGTGTGACACGCCGAGCGAGTTTCACGAATTGTACGACATTAATGACAGTATTGAAGACAAGGTTAAGACCGTTGCCCAGCAGATCTATGGTGCTGGTACGGTCAGCTTCAGCAAGCATGCGCAGAAACAACTGGCCCAGTACAAGGAATTGGGCTGGGAGAAACTGCCGGTCTGCATTGCTAAGACTCAATACTCCTTTACGGATGATCAGAGTCAACTAGGGGCACCGACCGGCTTCACCTTCCATATTCGCGGCTTTGTGCCTAAGCTTGGAGCCGGCTTCATCGTGGCTTTGGCGGGCAATATGCTGACGATGCCGGGCCTTTCCAAGACTCCTGCCGCCGTCAACATGACCATTGATCAAAATGGCAAGATCACGGGTCTCTTCTAAAATAATCACAGAAACAAATGGCCCCGCCTGAATTTTCAGGCGGGGCCATTTCTCGTAGTTAATGCGAATATTTAGTTTAAATTGCCCTTAGACAGCGGCTGAACCACTTCGGCAGGAACACCCGCAACCATCGTGTTGGATGGAACGTCGTGGACGACAACGGCTCCTGCAGCGACGATGGCGTTGTCACCGATCTTAACGCCCGGACGGATGGTGGCATGGCCACAGATCCAGACATCGTTGCCAATGGTGACTGGCTTAACGCGGGCTTCATGACGGCGACGGGCACCGGCAGTCCCCAGCATGTTCATTGTGTAAATGCCGACGTTGGGGCCAATGTACACATTGTTGCCAATGGTGACTTCGGCCGTGTCCTCGATCGTCACATTGTAGTCGGCCACAAAATGATCGCCAACCTTGATGTTCTTGCCGTTATCAAAGTTGAAACCGTGGTGGATGGTCAGATCATCGCCGGCAGCACCTAAGATCTGGCGTGCCATGGCCGCCTGTTTTTCAGGTTCTTCCTCGGAAATCTGGTTAAATTGCTGAGCCAAGTGGGCAGCGTGCCGTTTGATGTTCATAATTTCTGGATCGTTAAAGACAAACCGCTTGTGGGCCTGCAGTTTTTCTAATTCAGTCATACTATATACTCCCTTCAGGTCACATTCTGTCTTTATGATACTACAAAAGGGGCCACCACTTATTGTGATGACCCCTTTTGAATTATAAAAATTTGATTAGTCGATGTCGTACTTTTCCTTGTTCAAAACGTTGAGCTTGTCGTCAAAGTCGTAAACAACTGGCTGACCAGTAGCCATTTCCAGGTTCATGATGTCGGCATCAGAGATGTTTTCAATGTACTTGGAAAGGGCACGCAGTGAGTTACCGTGGGCAGCAATGACAACGTTCTTGCCATCCAACAGCTTTGGTGCGATTTGGTCTTGCCACAAAGGAATAACCCGTTCCAGGGTAACCTTCAAGTTTTCACCACCAGGAATAGTCCGTGGGTCCAGGTTAGCGTAACGACGATCCTTAGCAGCAGAACCTTCGTCGGTAGCCTTCAACAGTGGTGGCAGAACATCGTAAGAACGACGCCAAATGTGAACTTGTTCAGCACCGTACTTTTCAGCGGTCTTCTTCTTGTTCAGGCCTTGCAGAGCACCATAGTGACGTTCGTTTAAGCGCCAAGTCTTGAATTCAGGAATCCAAAGCTGGTCACATTCTTCCAAAGCAATGTGCAGGGTCTTGATAGCCCGCTTCAGAACTGAAGTGTAGGCGTAATCGAATTGGATACCGTGTTCCTTCAGAGCGCGACCAGCAGCCTTAGCTTGTTCAACACCCTTTTCACTTAAATCAACATCAACCCAGCCGGTGAATTGGTTGGAAAGGTTCCATTCACTTTGACCGTGGCGAATTAATACTAACTTTGCCATTCTAAACTAACCTCTTTCTTGATAAATTAGTCATGATTTTTATAACAATACGCAATTATTTTAAAACAGAATCCCAGCAATGCCAATAGATGTCGACTAATTTATGATTGCGAGTCGTCTAAGAAGCGATGCAGGATGATATCACCAATAATTAGGACCAGGATGGCTAATGCGGTGAGCAGGTTTTCCATTGGTTCACCGTGGAAGGCAATCAGGCCCCGCAGAAGGGCGGTAATCCCCAGGCTGATCAGGAAATCAACGGTGAGGTGGCCATGGTGGCTCAGTGCCGAGGCAGCCATTGCCAAGAACTCGAAGAAGAGGAAGAACGTAATGATTTCTTGCAGGGCGGTTTTGTACACGTCAGCAATATAGGTTCTTGCGGCCAATTCAACGATGGCGATGAGTTCTTCCGCGAGAAAGGCGATGATGGCAAAACCCAGAACGGCCAGGGCAATAATGCTGACGACCTGCAGAATTTTGCTGATCGTCTGCGACCAGTGTTCGAATTGTTTCACTTTCTTTTCCTCCTTACCCAACTATGATACAGCGAACGGGGGATTTCCTGAACACAAAATAAGAGACCGGCAGATGTCGGCCTCTTATCAGTTAGGTGAAATTTACATTATGAGTGTACTTTTAAGGTAGCATATCAAACACACTTTTGCAAGCGCTATCATTAATTCTGCTGGGATGTGGACATACGTAATAAATATAGGCTGGAGGACCAGATTGATGACTAAATATAATGCTTGAACACGTCTAACTAATAACGTAAACAATAAAGATTATTTATGAAAGTAACGAATTATAAATGAAAACCCGCGAAAACCAGGCCTAAGCCGAAAGCAATTATTAAACAGAAAAAGTTGATTTAACTATTGATCACTATTTATGAGAGCTTAGCGGCCTAAATGTCAAGTGACGCCCCTGAACTTTATGATAGAATGGCTTCTTGATAGGAGTGGACGAAATGGTTTTAACATGGGATATAATTCGGCGGACGATCGAAGTCCTCTGGCTGATTAACAACGGTTTTGCGATTTGGACGGTCTTTCGGAGCCGGCGCGATATTGCCTCAACTTGGGCCTGGCTATTAGTGCTGTTCATCTTTCCATATGTCGGTTTCATCGCCTACCTGATTGTCGGCCGGCAATTGTCGCATGATGATATTTTCTCCATGCGGCACGAAACGCGGATCGTGAGGGACAAATTCTTAAAGAAGCAGTCGCGGTTGTTGAAGAACCATCGTCTGTTGCCGGAACCTTCACGCCACATGATGGAGCGGATGCTGGCGACGGCCTTGTTGAACAATAGCTCGACGCCGCTGACCTTTGACAACCACGTGAAAGTGTTTGTGGATGGTCACAAGAAGTTTGCCGCACTGATTAAGGATATTGACGCGGCCCAGAAGGTAGTTAGCTTGGAATACTATACCTTCTATGCCGACCAGTTGGGGAAACGCGTTCTGGCTGCACTAGAGCGGGCCGCTAGCAGGGGCGTGAAAGTACGGGTGCTTTATGATGCCAGTGGTTCGCACGGTACCCGGCCGCAGTTTTTTGACCATCTCCGTGAGTTGGGCGGCCAGGCACAGCCATTCGTGTCGGCACCAGCACACTGGTTCATGACACCGCGGCTGAACTACCACTTGCACCGCAAGATCGTCGTCATTGACCACCAGATCGGTTATATTGGCGGCTTCAATATTGGCGACCAATACCTGGGTCTGTCACTAAAGTTTGGTTATTGGCGCGATACCCACTTACGGATCAACGGGCAGGCAGCGCTTGTGATGGAAGTCCGCTTCATTATGGACTGGAACACCAGTTGCCGCCGGTCAAAATTGCCGATCTATAGTTTGGACCACGAGCTGGCACAATTCGACCTGCACCCAGCCAGCAACGATCCCGATGAAGTTCCCATGCAGATTGTTTCGTCGGGCCCGGACAACAGCGAGTTTGCTATCCGGCGTGGCTATCAACAGCTGATTAGCGAAGCCCGCCACTACCTCTACATCCAGACCCCATACCTGATTCCGGAGCCACCAGTGCTAGAGGCGCTTGTCATTGCGGCAAAGAGTGGCGTTGACGTCCGCGTGATGTTCCCGTCGATGCCCGACCATCCCTTTGTCTACCGGGCCAGCGAGTATTACGCGAAGTTCTTGGTTAAACAAGGGGTGCGCGTTTATAAGTACGACAACGGCTTTATCCATGCCAAGACGATGGTCGCTGATGACAAGATCTCGTCGGTGGGGTCGGCCAACATGGACTACCGGAGTTTCAGCCTGAACTTTGAGGTGAACGCCTTCACCTACCACTATGGTTTGGCCGAAGAACTGCGGGCGGCCTTCGAGCATGACCTTGATCAATCAACCGAATTGTCTCCCGAATATTTTGATTCCCAAACTAGATGGCGAAAGTTCAAGCAGTACTTCTCACGTTTGCTATCGCCAATCCTGTAAATTGAAAACGGCTACTGACGTGCATGATTTTGCGTCGGTAGCCGTTATTTTGATTATCGCTTTAGTTACTAATGATTACTAAACTTAGTTAACCTTGTTGAAGGCCTGCGAATCGATGAATGGATAAGCACAGAGGTCTGTACTCTCAAGATCGCACTTGTTCATGTCGACCAGGTTGATCTGATTGTTGTGGTAGGTGGTGTAGTAAAGCAGGCCTTGGTCTTGGTTGTATCCCACCGTGTAGATGGTAAATTCGAATTTGCCGGGAGCCACTTCATCCAAGCCGTTTTGCTGCTCAACGGAGTGCATGATGTGGAACAGCTGGGTGATTGATGCTTCCTCATTATCAGCGCACACTGCGTTGGCCTTGTTGAAGGCGGCTCTCACGAAACGACTTTCTGAATCCAAACCACCAGGCAGATTACGTGTCCCTAAGCCGCGACTGTAATCCGTCAACGGCATGCCCTTACCGAACGTATCCTGCGGGTTGGCGCTGGACAGGTCGCGGTAGTTGTTCAGATTAAACAATTGCTTGTCAAAAGTCGGGTTGTTGGTCAAAACGCCGACCGGATTGTCGTAAACATGCAGGCCGTCGCGGTCACTTTCGATCACCACTGCTTCATGCTGGTCAGCCAACAGCCAATGTAAGGGTGATAATGGCAGTTGGTCGGAGAAGTTGATATTGACTAGGTTGATTTTGGGTAACAGCTGGCGTGCGCTGGCGACGCTGTCACACTGCCCCAGAATCCAAGGAATGAATTCAAATGGGGTGATGTTGTCCTTGTCTGCGGCCATGTCAGGATAGAAGGCGTTGTCCGGATAATTGAGGCCGGCCATGCTCAGCCCCTTTTCGTTGGTCGCGTCAAAGTAGAGTGGATAGTTATCGATCACGGCGGCGACCCCGATCATTGCGTAGTGGTTAGACAGGTCCGCCACTTTACGGAATTTAAAGTTGTAATTCCGCGGCGTCACAACCACCTGTTGACCGTATGAGACTTCCAGGTCCAGGTTCCGGCCAAAGTAATGATCGTGCGCGTTAAATGTTAAGGCAGTACACATATTAATAATCCTTTCTTGTGTATCCGATTCACGGTAATCAATCTAATTATAGGAGGAGTCGTGGCTAAGAGCACTGTTTTTAACGGTTAACTTAAGATTGTGCGTGAGTGGGTTGTTATTTGTGACTTTTTTGTTAACTTTGTAGTCATCAAGCACTTGTGTGATAAGATTGTCTATGACTTTACTATAGGTAATAGGAGAGATTTGATGAAGAAGAATAACGTGTTCTCTTTAAAGAACTTTATCAATGAATTACGCGCCACACTGAAGGGCGAATATAATCGGGCGGTTTGGCCAATTGCCGGATTTACGTTGCTATTCTGCGCAATTGGCGCTTTACTGGCATATTTCTTGATGATGCTCAGCAGTTCCATGATGATGAACGTCATGATGGTGATGTATGGTATGGCTTCACCAGCGGCAATTCTGATGGCCCTGCTGGAGATTGTCTTGGTCTTCGTTTTGATGATTTTGAACGGCTTTTGGTACTCCTTCATCGGGACAGCCTTCAACTTCGCTTACCTGGATCGTTTCCGCGACGAGAGCCAAAAGGTTAGTGCGGCCAGCATTTGGAGCCAGTTCAAGCATATGAACAAGAACCAGGTATTACGGGTAGTTCTCTACATTTCCTTGTTCATGTTCCTCTGGACCTTACCATTAACCATCGTGGCAGATCTTTTTGCTCGTAACCGGGTTATTTACATTATTTGCCAGGTTGCTAACCAAGTTATTTTGGCATGGAAGGGCTTGGAGTATTCACAATCCCTCTTCCTCTACAAGGACACCCGGCCGCAGTTCTTAGGCCAATCGATGCGGCATGCTTTGACGGCTAGTCGTCGTTACATGGGCGGTTTCAAGCGTTACCTCCTGCTGATGGCTGTTTGCGTGATCCTGTTGCCACTGCTGGTTTGGGATGTCATCTTTGGCGGCCTCGCTTACTATGGCATCTACACCGCTACTAGTTTCTGCATCTGGCTTGGCTTCCTGTTGGCATTCTTCGGCGACTTGGCCTACGTACCGGTAGTGTCTGCTGCTACCGCCTTGTTCTACCATCAAACCTCAGACAAGCGTGACTTGAAGCAGGTCTTTGCTGATACCTTCAAGCCGGTTGCTGAGTTGACTGGGCAAGCGGATGCTCAAGAAGATAAGAAAGATAAAGCCAAGAAATAACTTGCAGCTTTTACATATATGAAAGGACTGTTCGTTTTAGCGGACGGTCCTTTTTCTTATACGGTTGGTCCTGAAAATTTCACAAAGTTGCTTGCTTCAGACGCGAACATTGTATTTGCAAGAACCAGATTTATTCATGATTTTTAGTACATTTATAGCTACTGCACATATCATGTTCAATTCCCAGAAAAATTAAAAAAGTCTGGTGATTGTGTTGACATGAGTGCCGATATTCTGTATAGTTTATAACCGTTGTCACAGCGATGCGCTTTCAGCTATTTGCCTGGCAATTGATATCAAAACTAAATTTGATAAATTAATCCTTGACTTATCATTTCGAACTTGATATTATATTTATGTTGTCGCTAAGGGATATCAATTAATTCCCTGGTAACAAGGTAGACCTTTGAAAACTGAACAAAGTTTCGACGAATCAAATGTGTAGGGTCCTTG
>NZ_JQBW01000002.1 GCF_001437055.1 Limosilactobacillus secaliphilus
GAAACTTTGTTTAGTTTTGAGAGGTCTACCTTTCAAAACGAAGGCGCTTATTTGGGCCTATAGCTCAGTTGGTTTAGAGCGCACGCCTGATAAGCGTGAGGTCGATGGTTCAAGTCCATTTAGGCCCATTATGGGGAATTAGCTCAGTTGGGAGAGCACCTGCTTTGCAAGCAGGAGGTCAGCGGTTCGAACCCGCTATTCTCCATTGGTCATCGTGAGATGGCCAAAGCTTGTACTTTGAAAACTAAATAATATCTATTTTCTAACATCAAGAAAACCGA
>NZ_JQBW01000011.1 GCF_001437055.1 Limosilactobacillus secaliphilus
TGCTTCCACGACCGTGACTTGGCACCAGAAGGCGACACCTTACGTGAAACCAACAAGAACCTGGACAAGATCGTTGACAAGATCGTGGAATACCAAAAGGACACCGGCATGAAGGTTCTGTGGAACACGTCCAACCTGTTCACGAACCCTCGCTTCCTTGAAGGTGCCGGCACGGCACCAAGCGCTACCATTTACGAATACGCTTGTGCTCAATTGAAGCACAGCCTGGAAATTGGTAAGCGGGTTGGCTCTGAAAACTATGTCTTCTGGGGCGGCCGTGAAGGTTACGAATCCCTGTGGAACACCGACATGAAGCGTGAACAAGCTCACATTGCTCGCTTCTTCCACATGGCTAAGGATTACGCTAACGAGATTGGCTTTGACGCTCAGATGTTACTGGAACCTAAGCCGAAGGAACCAACTACTCACCAATACGACTTTGATGCCGCAACCACCATCAACTTCATGCGTGAATATGGTCTGGACAAGGACTTCAAGCTGAA
>NZ_JQBW01000003.1 GCF_001437055.1 Limosilactobacillus secaliphilus
AAAGCTTGTACTTTGAAAACTAAATAATATCTATTTTCTAACATCAAGAAAACCGAGAACACCGCGTTATTTGAGTTGTTTGACGAAAAATAATCGCTAACTCAATTAGCCGATGGTGAACGTTAGTTCATCACAGGTTAAGTTACAAAGGGCGCATGGTGAATGCCTTGGTACTAGGAGCCGATGAAGGACGGGACTAACACCGATATGCTTCGGGGAGCGGTAAGTACGCTTTGATCCGGAGATTTCCGAATGGGGAAACCCAAGCATCTTAGTCGATGCTTACTTGACCAGTGAATTCATAGCTGGCAAGGGGAAGACGCAGTGAACTGAAACATCTAAGTAGCTGCAGGAAGAGAAAGAAAAATCGATTTCCTTAGTAGCGGCGAGCGAACGGGAAAGAGCCCAAACCAACGAGCTTGCTTGTTGGGGTTGTAGGACTGAACATTTGAGTTACCAAAGAGCGACGTAGTCGAAACAGTTGGGAAGCTGTGCCAGAGATGGTGAGAGCCCAGTAGACGAAACGCCACTCCCTCAGTTCAGGATCCTGAGTACGGCGGGACACGTGAAACCCCGTCGGAAGCTGCGAGGACCATCTCGCAAGGCTAAATACTCCCTAGTGACCGATAGTGAACCAGTACCGTGAGGGAAAGGTGAAAAGCACCCCGGAAGGGGAGTGAAATAGTTCCTGAAACCATGTGCCTACAAGCTGTCGGAGCCCGTTAAGGGGTGACGGCGTGCCTCTTGCAGAATGAACCGGCGAGTCATGATTGCGTGCAAGGTTAAGGTGGAAAAACCGGAGCCGTAGCGAAAGCGAGTCTGAAATGGGCGTACGAAGTACGCAGTTATGTACCCGAAACCAGGTGACCTACCCATGACCAGGATGAAGGTGCGGTAAAACGCACTGGAGGTCCGAACTCGTATCTGTTGAAAAAGGTTGGGATGAGTTGTGGGTAGCGGTGAAATTCCAAACGAACTTGGAGATAGCTGGTTCTCTCCGAAATCTCTTTAGGGGGAGCCTCGGAATATAGAATCTTGGAGGTAGAGCACTGTTTGAACGAGGGGCCCGTCATGGGTTACTAATTTCAGATAAACTCCGAATGCCATTGATTTATGTCCGGGAGTCAGACGATGAGTGATAAGATCCACCGTCGAAAGGGGAACAGCCCAGATCACCAGTTAAGGTCCCTAAATATATGCTAAGTGGAAAAGGATGTGGAGTTGCATAGACAACTAGGATGTTGGCTCAGAAGCAGCCACCATTTAAAGAGTGCGTAATAGCTCACTAGTCGAGTGATCCTGCGCCGAAAATGTACCGGGGCTAAGCATATTACCGAAACTGTGGACGTGCACGAAGTGCACATGGTAGGAGAGCGTTCTAAGGGCAGTGAAGTCAGACCGAGAGGACTGGTGGAGCGCTTAGAAGTGAGAATGCCGGTATGAGTAGCGAAAGACAGGTGAGAATCCTGTCCACCGAATGACTAAGGTTTCCTGGGGAAGGCTCGTCCACCCAGGGTTAGTCGGGACCTAAGCTGAGGCCGAGAGGCGTAGGCGATGGATAACAGGTTGAGATTCCTGTACCAGTTAAACATGTTTGACGATGGAGGGACGCAGAAGGCTAAGCGATCCGGACGACTGGAAGAGTCCGGCCAAGCAGCAAGTCAGGAAGCGAGTGAAAGGCTTACTTTCGGGTTGACAAGCTGTGATGGGGAGTGAACTTATAGTAGCGAAGTCGCCGATGTCACGCTGCCGAGAAAAGCTTCTAAGGAGTGTTTAACTGCCCGTACCGCAAACCGACACAGGTAGTCGAGGAGAGTATCCTAAGGTGAGCGAGAGAACTCTCGTTAAGGAACTCGGCAAAATGACCCCGTAACTTCGGGAGAAGGGGTGCTGCACGCAAGTGCAGCCGCAGTGAAAAGGCCCAGGCGACTGTTTATCAAAAACACAGGTTTCTGCAAAATCGTAAGATGAAGTATAGGGGCTGACGCCTGCCCGGTGCTGGAAGGTTAAAAGGAAGGGTTAGCGTAAGCGAAGCTCTGAATTGAAGCCCCAGTAAACGGCGGCCGTAACTATAACGGTCCTAAGGTAGCGAAATTCCTTGTCGGGTAAGTTCCGACCCGCACGAAAGGCGTAACGATCTGGGCACTGTCTCAACGAGAGACTCGGTGAAATTGAATTGCCTGTGAAGATGCAGGCTACCCGCGACAGGACGGAAAGACCCCATGGAGCTTTACTGTAGCTTGATATTGAGTGTTTGTACTGCTTGTACAGGATAGGTAGGAGCCGTAGAAGTCGGAACGCTAGTTTCGACCGAGGCGTTGGTGGGATACTACCCTTGCATTATGACCACTCTAACCCGCAGCACTGAACGTGCTGGGAGACAGTGTCAGGTAGGCAGTTTGACTGGGGCGGTCGCCTCCCAAAAGGTAACGGAGGCGCCCAAAGGTTCGCTCAGAATGGTTGGAAATCATTCGCAGAGTGTAAAGGCACAAGCGAGCTTGACTGTGAGACAGACAGGTCGAGCAGGGACGAAAGTCGGGCTTAGTGATCCGGTGGTTCCGTATGGAAGGGCCATCGCTCAACGGATAAAAGCTACCCTGGGGATAACAGGCTTATCTCCCCCAAGAGTCCACATCGACGGGGAGGTTTGGCACCTCGATGTCGGCTCATCGCATCCTGGGGCTGTAGTCGGTCCCAAGGGTTGGGCTGTTCGCCCATTAAAGCGGTACGCGAGCTGGGTTCAGAACGTCGTGAGACAGTTCGGTCCCTATCCGTCGCGGGCGTAGGAAATTTGCGAGGACCTGTCCTTAGTACGAGAGGACCGGGATGGACATACCGCTGGTGTACCAGTTGTTCCGCCAGGAGCACCGCTGGGTAGCTATGTATGGATGAGATAAACGCTGAAAGCATCTAAGTGTGAAACTCACCTCCAGATGAGATTTCCCATTCCGTTAAGGAAGTAAGACCCCTCAGAGATGATGAGGTAGATAGGATGGAAGTGGAAGCGCCGTGAGGCGTGGAGCGGACCATTACTAATCGGTCGAGGACTTAACCAAAAAGGTGT
>NZ_JQBW01000004.1 GCF_001437055.1 Limosilactobacillus secaliphilus
AAGGACCCTACACATTTGATTCGTCGAAACTTTGTTCAGTTTTCAAAGGTCTACCCTGTCAATAGGCACTGCCTATCGGCAATTACTAATTATAATTAACTGACAAGTAGATGTCAATAGTTAATTTTAATTAGGAAGGAAGTTGAAGGGTGAAACGAACTGTTCCGCCGCAACAACGTTATAAAATATACCAGTGAACCAGAGCCTTTGTCAACAAGATTATCGGAACTTTTTGACAAATTATTTAAATGTGTACAAACATTCATATTTAACGCAGATTGTTCGTCTATTCCAGCTCATTTTCGTTTATCATCGATCAATAGTTCTAACGTTACAAAGGCGTCACAAATGATAATAGAATATTAAATTCAATAATTATGGTTCCTTTAATATGCAAGTGCTGGTAAAATCGTGCTGTTAATAATTGAATAAGGAGTTTAACAAATGTCATACCTAATTGACTTCGTTCTACATATAGATAGTCATTTAGTTCAAATCGTCAATACCTTTGGTGACTGGTCCTATCCCCTACTATTCTTAATCATCTTCATTGAAACGGGCGCAGTCATCATGCCTTTCTTGCCGGGGGATTCATTACTATTTGCGGCGGCTGCCTTAGCTGCTAACACAGAATACCATCTCAGCATATGGACTTTTATAACCACCTTCTTGCTAGCATGTGTCTTAGGTGATTCACTTAACTTCCTGATCGGTCACAAAATCGGCAAGACACTGTCTAACCACTCTTGGTTCGGGCGGCTGATTGATAAGCAAAGTCTAGAAAAAGCAGAACGCTTCTTTGAAAAGCATGGTGCAGTGGCAATTATCCTCGCACGGTTTATGCCAATTATTCGCACTTTTGCACCGTTCGCAGCTGCCGGGTCCGGGCTGCCTTACCGTCACTTCATCCGCTATAACCTGACAGGCTGCATTGCCTGGGTCTTCCTCTGCTGCGGTGCTGGCTTCTTCTTTGGCAACATCCCCTTTGTCAAAGAACACTTCTCGATGGTCGTCATTGGAATCATTGCTGTCAGTCTCATCCCAGCAATCGCCAGTGCAATCAAAGCAAAACTTGGTAGCCACAAAGAAAAAAGCCAATCCGTCAAACACGGACTGGCAATTAAGTCCCAAGATGAAGAGATCAATTAAGTAATTTAATGATCCTCCGCCAGCAGAGCGCAGAAGCCACAAGACTTAACACGCTCCAGCAAGCGAATAACTTAGCAAAAAAGCTAGGTGTTAAGAGCAAAATGATTGGGTCAGTACGACTTGAAAAGACCCAATATGAATTATTGAACAACAAATGATGCATCAGAATGAAGCTATCATTAAAGCTAAGATACAGCATCAAGCAGATAACCAATAATAAAGCTAATACACGTGGAAAAAGAACTGCCAGCCGCCATAGCTGGTAGTTCTTTTTTGCATAATGAATACCAAAACCACCCGTCAAGAAACTAATGAGCGTCAGGGCCTGCAATTCAACTACTAACCTTTTAACATCTACAAAGTGCAGGGCAGCATGCCTGCTCATCGGTAAAGTCTGAAAATGCAAACCGGCTGGCACCCACTGCAGGTAAGTCAGGACCCGTCGATAATCAGCCATGACCTGTGAACCGACATAGCCATGCCAAACATTCCCTACATGTAGAAATAACACGGATATGTTCAAGGTTAGAAAGAAGCTGATCCCGATACAAACGATGCAAACCGCACAGACGACCAAGAGCGCTAACAACCAGTTAACGACATCACTGAACCGACCACTCATCTAAACTCTCCACCGTGTAAGTTGGCTGCACTTTTTCACGCTTAACGTCAGCTGGCTTTGATAAACCGGTATAAACCAACAACGTGTCCATACCAACGTTGATCCCAGCCTCAATATCTGTATGATAATTGTCACCAACCATCAACACGTCATCAACGCTTAAATGACACTTCTGCAAAGCCATCTTCATGATCGTGGTTTGCGGTTTACCAACCATTAACGGCTTCTTTTGCGTTGCGTATTCCACTAGCTTAACTAACGAACCAGCCCCGGGAGTCATCCCTCGTTCATTAGGGAGGTTACTATCACCATTCGTGCCAATGAAACGCGCACCGGCTCTGATATCCAAAACCGCCTGCTCTAACTTGTGGTAGTTAGTATTGGTATCTAAGCCCACAACTACATAGTCTGGTTGTACTTCTTCATCATCATTGGTCAGCTCAAAGTGCTTGGCTTGCAGTGCCGCTGCCAAACCGCTTTCGCCGACTATGTACACTTTGCGGCGATCGCCTGCGATACCGTCCAAATAGTCTGCCGTCGCAAGCGCGCTAGTGTAGACATTATCAGCACTAACATGGATGTCATGATTATGAGCCAGGTTGTCCGCAACGAAGGATGGTTGACGGGTACTATTGTTGGTCACAAACAAAATCGTCTTATGTGCGGCTTGTAAGCGACGAATAAAACGCGCCGCTGCCGGAATCCGATCTTTCCCCTTATAGACCGTTCCATCTAAATCAATAAAATATCCTTGGTATTTCTTCATGATTCATCCTTAGTCTTAGTTGTCCTCTTTTTACGTAAAACAAAATTGCGCTTGTGCCCATGGCTGACTGATGTGACCTCTTGACCATGCCGTTGTTTGACTGGCGGTTGCGATAATTTTTCACGCCGCTCATGGAAAGGATGATGACGCCGCCGACCACGACTCGACTTATGGCGCCGGTTATTTTTATGGGCATTTTTGGGCACATGGACGTCCAAGTTTTGAATGACAAAATAGGCACAGCCAAAGTTGCACTCTTCATCAATATATTCTTGAATCGTGTCCACACCACGATCCGCCTGATATAGAGGATTGCTTTCATCATAAAAGCCCCGTAAACGAAGCTGGTCGTAGCCCCAATCACCGACAATATAATCAAATTTGGCTAAGATACTGCTGAACCGATCCGCCAATTTTTCCGGGTCAAAGGCATTGCGATAGTTATCCACTAGCTGGTAGTGGTGACGATTAACCAGAAAGTGCTCCTCATCTTGCATCGTCACATGATAGACACCCTTCCGTTCCTCGGTCCGTTGGTCAATGTTGTTTTGGATTTCTGAGCGATTCATTTCTTAGTTCCTTTCTTAGCCGCCTCTTGATCCAGCAATGCGGACTTCTTCTCTGCAATCTCTTTGACTTCACGTAGGAGAATCGGTGCGCCGAAAGCTGGTCGTTTATCCAACAGATCTAACTCAGGGGCGTCAATGCCAACGTTGATGTTAGTCTTCGTCGGTACCATATAGTGATGAATGTGACCATGCAAATTCCAGATCTGAGGGGCAATCCCCAGCATCATCGGATAATGGGTCATGTAAAGCTGATGGTGATCATACTTGATTAATTTGCCGACATCATGGAAGGCAAACTTAGGGTGGCCAGCGTACTCATAGTTATGGTTGGCTAAAAACTTGAACAAATCTCTACGATCATGATTGCCCTTAATCAAAATCAGCCGCCCATTCAGCTGCTGCAAAATATTGAAAACATGGGTATCCCCAATTTTCGGCGGTTTGGTGTAATCCACTGCAATATCGCCCAAATGATAAACAATATCTTTCTCCTGTACCCGGCTATTCCAATGATCAATGATGGCCTGATCCATTTCTTCGACAGTATCGAACGGCCGCGGTGCAAAATTGTCGATCCCTAATAAATGCTCGTCAAGAAAATGAGTATCTGCAACTACAAATTGCATTGAATTCACCTCCTAGCAAAAAAGGGTGACAGACACAATATGCCTACTCACCCTTTCCTAAAAATAATTGTGAAGTTACTTGGCTTGCTTCTTTAAGCGTTCAATGTCGCGAACGATCATTAACTCTTCGTTAGTTGGAATCAGCAGTACCTTAACCTTGGAATCTGGAGTAGAAATAACGCGTTCCTCACCCCGGACATTGTTCTTGTCATGATCAATCTTAACGCCGAAGAAGCTCAGGCGACTGGCAACCTTTTCACGGAAGCTCATGTCGTTTTCACCAACACCGGCAGTGAAGGCAATGGCATCGACACCATCCATTTCGGCAACGTAGGAACCAATGTACTTAACGACGCTGTTAACGTCCTTGTCGATGGCCAATTGGGCACGTTGGTTACCTTCCTTAGCAGCCTTTTCAACGTCACGCATATCGCTGGAAACACCAGAAATACCCAGCAAACCAGACTTATGGTTCAAGATGTCGATCATTTCATCGCTAGAAATGTCCAACTTGTGTTCCATGAAGTTAACCAAGGATGGGTCAACGTCACCTGAACGCGTAGCCATCGTAATTCCGGCCAGCGGTGAGAAGCCCATGGACGTATCAAATGACTTACCACCCTTAATGGCAGTAATTGAAGCACCAGCACCCAAGTGGCAGGTGATCAGCTTCAAGTCTGATAATGGCTTGTTCAACATCTTGGCAGCCCGGCCGGCTACGTAACGGTGACTGGTACCGTGAGCACCGTACTTACGGGCACCATACTTTTCATACCATTCATATGGCACACTGTACAGAGCGTTCATCTTTGGCATGTCGGCGTGGAAGGAAGTATCGAAGACGGCAACGGCGAATGCGTCTGGCAGAACCTTCTTGAATGCCTTGATGCCCTCTAATTCAGCTGGGTTATGCAGTGGGGCGTATTCAGCCAGTTCACCGATCTTCTTCATTACGTCGTCATCAATGACTGCGGAATCCTTGAAGAATTCACCACCAGCAACGACACGGTGACCAACAGCCGTAATTTCGTTGTAGTCCTGAACGATCTTTAAGTTGATTAATTGATCCAGCAGGTATGAAACAGCTTCCCCATGGTTCTTGAATGGACGGTTGTCTTCATGAACCTGGTTATCACCATATTCAATCTTGGCGTGTCCCTGCTTTAAACCGATCCGTTCGATCAGCCCTTCAGCGACAACTTTTTCACTCGGCATATCGAATAACTTAAATTTAACCGTTGAACTACCCGCATTAACTGCAATTGTCTTTGACATATTAAATGACTCCTTAATTACTATTACTTTATCTAATATTCATTTTAACCCATTGGTCAACCTCAGCAACGAACTTTTGCATTGCTGGCTTGTTTTTCAGCGATGGGAAGGTACCTAACAACACCTTTTTGGCCTGCTTAGCACTACCACCCTGCCGCTGCAGAATCAGCACCGACTTTTGCGCCGCCTGATTAGCAAACAATTCCTGTGGCAAGTTGATCAGCCCTTGCAGATGGGCAACCGATTGGATCCATTCAACAAAGGATTTGGATTCTTTGGTCTGAAACAGGTTACTAGGAATGAGGAAGAAGCCCCAGCCACCTGGTGTTAGGTAATTCATTGACTGTTCAATCAGCAAGTGATGAACATAGGAATGACCCTTCTTAGCTCTGGTTCGGTAGTTAACCGTATTCTGGTCCAGCGGGTAATAGCCAATTGGCAAATCGGCAACCGCCAGATCACAAGTCGGGATATCCAGTGCCTGAATGGCATCTTGATGGTAAAGGTGAACCGGCAGCTTTTGCAGAGCAGAACTGACACTGGCTACAGCTAACATTGAGTCGTCGTTATCAATTCCATAAGCTTCAACTGGTTGCTTGATAACGGCTTTCAGATGGTTCATCACACACGTCAATAGGTTGGCCGTTCCAACCGTCAAGTCAAAGATACGATAAGGATGATCCAACTTCACAATCTGTTCGATCAAGTAGGCAATAATCATGCCGATCGTATCAGGCGTCATTTGGTGATTGGCCTGAATGGCATCCTTACGAATCACCTTTAACAAGGACAGTTGTAACAGCCGTCGAATGGTTTCCGCATCCTGATCATCGATATCTAACGACTTGTAAATATCAGTCAGTTGTTTGACCGCGGCAGCTTTTGGTATGTCATTCTCGACCCGCACCTTGCCATGATCTTCCAAATTCTCAGCGTTTTCCAGCAATGCGTCCAAGTAAGAAGATCTTAACTCAGACTGCATAATTTCGGTGCCTTTATCAAACTGCTTGAATAAATCCCCTGCACTTTGTTTGGCCAGGATCATCGCTCCCTTTCAATGTTCTTAACAATAAAAGTTTACTAACTTTAAAGGGCAAATTCAAGCAAGTTAAAGGGTCAAAAACGAACGTGTCATCAATTTTAACAGTTAATTTTAGTTTCTGGATGTTGCAGTTTGTTCACTCTGCTTTGGTGGTTGTTGGCCCTGATTATCTGCTTGCATCCGCTTTTGGGCCTGTTTCAAAAAGCAACTAACTAGTTGGTGGTCGACTTGACGCTGGATGGCTAAGTAATGGTAATTAATGACGATGATGCCCGTCATGATGCTCATCAACATAATGGCTATCAACATGACGTTGCCTGGTTTTCTGTGAAAAGCAAATGTTGGCATATTGCTTTTGACCGTCTTTAGTTTGTGCACTGACTTCCACCCTCCTCTGATCAAGTTGCTTCATTTGTAAAGTATGTGGTTGATAATCGGTTAATACTGGCAGGTAGCCACCCTTGGGCCCTCTCAGATAAATGGTTTGGTTCTCGCATAGCCAGTAAGTCTTATCATTATGACCGCTTTTTAATACTAAGTGGCTACCTTCCATTTTCTGCAAGGAAAACTGATGCTTGCTGCTCTCCAATTCCGTAACAAACAGGTACCAATTCGCACAGGACGATAATTCCATGGGCCGCAGCCGCTGACTGGTTTGAACTACCAATTGAATGATCACGCTAGTGCCTAATAACACGACCAAACTGATGACCGCCTCCACCAGAGTGAAACCCTCAGTTCGACCTACTTTATGCATAATTGCATCACCACACGCCCATCTTTGGTTACAGCGACTTGAGAACGACCGTGACTAACCGTCATTTCCCCAGACCTAAAAGTCCCATAATGGGGATCATCAACCGCTTCTTTTATCAACCGGGCAGCAACTAGTTGCTCATCCATCGATCGTTTCTGCCGCATCAATGCCTGGTAATTAATGGCAAAAAAAGCGATGGCAACGGTAATAATCGTCGCTGCCAGTAACTGGTTAGCTAGAATAAAGCCCGCCCTTTTCAATTCGATAGCCTCCCCACGCCATTTGGACCCGCATGTAATACACATGGTGATCAAGTTCACTGCAAAATTCCCAAGTACAAGGCCGGACGTATCCATCCGCATGCATTGTCAGATCAGTATGGTCACGCACCTTCAACTTCTTCGGTAGGTTCAAGCAATGGTGATAATGTTCATTATCAAAATGAATGCGATCATTGAGGAAACTAATCTGGGTTGCTTCATGATGGTCCTTAGCATTGCTTTGTGTCAGCTGCCACTCGGATTTTAGGCGTCGAAAGAATTGATCTTGCCGGAATTGGTCCCAATTATGCGTAAAATGTGGCCAGCTGATGGTGAAACTGATAGTAATTAAGAGGAGCACCAGCATTGATTCGAGTAAAGTAAAACCGGCTCTTTTCATCTGCGGAGAGCCTTTCCGTGACTCAAGACAATCTGCTCTCGACGCGCCCGGGCCAGTTGTGCTCCCGTCAAGTAGTCATTGGCTCTTAGTTGCGACAGGCTGTTAGCTTCATGGCCGGTTTCGTTCTCAAACAACTCCGCCTGCGTTTGTACCACGTTGACCATCGCATCTTGATGGACCGATATCGCATTGTGGCGCTGCTTACTGATATTGGGTAAGATAATCAAGATTAACAGGCTGATGATAAATAAGACAATTGACATCTCTAATAACGTGAACGCCGACCGCTTTTTCTTAATGAAATTCATTGTATGACCCCCTGCATCGAATGGTAGATTGGCAGCAGAATACTCAAGTACAGTCCAAGAACAATGAGAGCGATGAGGCCCAGCATCACCGGCGTAATCATTGTTAGCCAATGCTCAGTTAGCCGAATTAAATGCTTAAACTTCATCTGACTCAGGACCTGCAAGCGTTTGGCCAAATCATCGTTGGTCAATCCACACTTGACAAGCAAACTTAATTCTGCTGGTAAACAGCGATATTTTTTAACCATCAAATTGAAATCATAGTCGTGTTGTTCATACACAATTGCCAATTGGTGCAACAATGCATTGGTTTGAAACTCCTTAACATAGGCCACCATTTTTTGCTCTGAGATTCCTTGTTGAACTAAAAGGGCTAAATTACTGCATAGGTAATAAGCATAGTAATCACAAAAGCCCCGCCCGATTATTGGTAACCGACATAAGTATTCGACTTGCCCAATCCGTGATTGGTGATAAAAACGATCAAGCCGATACATAAGAAGCAACAAGCTTACACCTAATAGGCCACCGAGGCATTGCTTCAAGATGGGCCAATAAGGAAGCGTCCAAGTGGATTGTAACGATTGCATCTCTGGGATCAGCCAGCCCTTCATAGCCGCGGCAATCATCAAAAGCATTGCTAATAAGATCAGCGGATATTCCATCAATCCATGCATTTTTTGTTTTTGGCGTTGGTAAAGACTGCGAAAATCGCTAATGCTTTTCAGTGTATTCAGAAGCGCACCATGTTGCTCAGCTAATAATAACGAATAGAAGGTATCAATTTTTACTAGTGGCTTCATTGCTTGGGCAAACGACAAACCATTGGCTAGGCGTTGATCGATTTGCTTAACAAAGGGCTGCATCTTGGGTAAGAGAATCGCAGAAAAACGCACTGCCTGTTTTAAGGAGAAACCGACCGTTAGCAATTCATACAAAAGCTGAAACCATTGACCCTGGACCAGTGACAATGCTTGGTGTTTATGCCTGCAAGCGGGCGCCTTCTTCTTGCGGGATCTTACGGGTAGCCACCGCCTGTTTAACCAACTGTTGCCAATCATCACTAACGCCTCCCACCTGGCCTTTAGCCAAATCTGCTCGTAATCGCTCCCCACTAAGCTGGTCCATCAAAACTGCCTGCTTTCCGGAACAGGTCCGCGCCAATCGTTGATAACACACACCGGTGATGGCTTGCTGCAGCTGATCTGCTGGAATTCCCAATTGACGCAGCCGCATTATCACACCCACAGCACTTTGCGCATGGACGGTCGCCAAAACTAGGTGGCCGCTGAGTGCTGCTTGGACCGTGATTTGAGCGGTCTTCTGGTCCCGAATTTCTCCAATGATAAACACCCCAGGTCGATGTCGTAGTCCCAACCGCAATAAATCTTGATAACTCATCCCCGCGAGCTCATTGACTTGCAATTGGATAAAGTTGGGTTGGTAAATTTCCACTGGGTCTTCAATCGTCAGAACGACCTCTTTTTGGCTAAACTGACTTGCCAGGCGATACATCGTAGTGGTTTTGCCTGATCCCATCGGTCCCGAAAATAAAATCAAGCCTCTTTTGTGAGTCATCTTAATGAGATTGGCCCATTGTTTAGGGAACAACAGCTGATAATTTTCGTCTAACGGGTAGATGATGCGGATGACCAATGTCTCTTGGCCTCTAAAATCGCCCACCGTTGAGATGCGCAAATCAATTCCATTGTGATAACGTAAACCGCCTGCCTGTGGCCGTCGGTGTTCCGAGACAGCCATATCGGCATGGTACTTGAAATACGTGATTATCTGGCAGGCACTGGCCGGGCTGAAAAGATGGTCCTTGCTAAGGCAAGCATCATGCAATGTTAATAAACGATAATGATCACCTTGTGGAATTAGATAAATATCTGACACCCGTTCTTGAATCCAGCGGTCCATCAATGTCCAAATTGTTTTTTCGTCCACTGTTAATCCCCTCCATAATCTAGAGACGGCAAACAGTGAAAAATGCATTAAAAAAAGAGCTACGATTTCTCGTAGCTCTTTTGGGTGATGATTAATAACTAATCTTCGTCGTCGGATTCAACATAACCGGCTTCGTAAATGTCAGAAACATCATCGTTGTTTTGTAATTCGTTAATCAAGTGTTCGTATTGACCAACCTTGTCATCTGGAACCTTGGTCTTGTTTTCTGGAATCATGGTAACTTCGGCAGTATCCAGATCGTAACCCTTCTTCTGCAAAGCATCACGAGCAGACGTCAAAGCACTTGGGTCAGTGAAGATTTGGAACTTTTCGTCAGTGGCTTTCATGTCGTCAGCACCGGCATCCAAAGCATCCATCAACATGTCGTCTTCGCTCTTGTCCAAGCCGTCACGAAGGATTTCGATCAAGCCCAGGCGCTTGAATAAGTACGAAACAGAACCGCTAGCACCTAATGAACCGCCAGAATGAGTAAATGCGGAACGTACAGCGGCTGCCGTCCGGTTCTTGTTATCAGTCAGGCATAATACCATAACTGCGACACCACCAGGACCGTAACCTTCATAAGTGGTTTCTTCAAAGTGAGCGCCACCAGCACCCGTAGCCTTATCGATAGCCCGTTGGACATTTTGCTTAGGCATGTTAGCAGCCCGCGCCTTTTCCATTACCAACCGAAGTTGAGGGTTATTGTCGGGATCAGGGTCACCTGCTTTAGCGGCTTGGTACAAGTCACGTGAAATTTTTTGGAAAATCTTACCACGCTTGGCATCTTGAGCGTTTTTACGCCCTTGAATGTTATGCCATTTTGAGTGTCCTGACATTAGCTAACTCCTCTTTTCTATATATAGTTAAAACAAACAAATTGATTTTACCAAATAACCATGCTAGGTTCAAGCTCTTCGTCTTCTGCGGAGCAAAGACATTACTAACAGCACCAGTCCAATGGTGACCACACCAGCAGTTAGCCAATAGCCCTGCTGCAAAATATCGTTCACAATCGGCGTTGCCAACGAGTTCATCGTGACATCCGTGCTGATCACTTCATGGATTAATGGTTTTAAGAAATTCAAAAATAATGCAAATAAGCCACCACTAATCAACGTAATCCACCGAAAATCACGCAACAGAGTATGGGTGAACAGGTCATACAAGACCACCATGAACACCAAAGCCACACTGATAATCAGGCCCACGATCACAAGGGTCCGCATCAGCTTAATCCGGCTTTCAAACTGATTGACCGCGGGTGTATTAATCTTGCTGTTGATGATATTGGTGACCGCGCTATTGACACTGTCGGTCAGGGATCCGCTCACACTGCCAGATACACCGTAATTACTGAGTGTATTTGTCGTGTTGTCTTCCAGATTATTCAGAATGTCTGATAAATCCAGTTTGATTGGGCGACCCTCGTAGACCTGCTTAACCGCTGTCTGCAGCAATTCATTGGTCTGCTTCTTGCTAATAGCCTCACCTTCAACCCCGAATTGGGACAGGTTAGAGTTAATCTGCGACTGAATCTCTCCACCAACCGCCGATTGCGTAATTTCATCGGCAACAAACTTCTCATTCAATACTGTGGTGTTCAGCAATAGGCAAAACATCATGACCAGCATTGATAAGATACCAACCAAAGTACTCGACCAGTGCCGCCGTGGCGCCGGTTTAGATACCTGTGGTTGAGCCTGTTTTCGTAATGACTCCCTTGAAATCAAGTGGTCCCCTCCTAGCGAGTTGACTGTCTCTCTTCAAAGCCGTGCTGCAAAATAACTGGCTGCTTTTCCTCATCATCGTTATCGTTAGACATTAATTTAGTTAACAAACGCATTGCCACGGCACCGACATCGTACAGGGGCTGGGTAATGCTAGTCAACGTTGGCCGGGTGATGGTGGCCAGCTTAGTGTCGTTACCCGTGATGATTTCGAAATCTTCTGGAACCTTAACGTTACTGTCGGTCAAACCGTTCAGCAAACCAGCAGCACTGCTATCGTCACTGACAAAAGCAGCGGTAATTCCCTTCTTAACCATCTGCTTAGCCAGCTTGTAACCATTCTCGTATGAATCATCAGCTTCGAAGACCAATGAATCATTAAACTTAACGTGCGCCTGCTTCAAAGCGGCCTTGTAACCAGGAATCCGGTTAAACTTGTTGATTGTCGTTTCCCGGCTACCAATCAGCAAAGCAACTTTCTTATTGCCATGCTTCAACAAGAACGAAACGGCTTCCTTAGTGGCTTGTTCGTAGTCGATCCGCACACTCGGAATATTCTTGTCGTTAGTGAGTGACCCAGCGACGACAACAGGAACAGTTGCCTTGCTGAATTCAGCCTGCAGTTGGTCTTCGATGTCGTGACCCATGAAGATCACCCCGTCGACCTGCTTTGCAAACAGGTTCTGAACGACTTTAATGGCACTGCTGCCATCAGCATCGGAGTTGGTCAGAATCATGTTGTACTTGTACATCGTCGCAATATCATCGATCCCCAATGCTAATTCAGCAAAGTAGTCGTTGGTGATATCCGGAATAACCACCCCGATGGTCGTCGTCTTCTTGCTGGCCAAACCACGGGCAACCGCATTCGGACGATAATTCAACTTCTTGATTACGGCTAACACTTTGTCACGGGTCTCAGGCTTAACGTTTTGATTGCCGTTAACCACCCGTGATACCGTCGCCATGGATACATTTGCTTCACGGGCGACTGTGTAGATGGTAACTGATTGTTTTTCCATTTTTTACAAGCCCTTTCTTTGTTGATTTGGTTTGTTTTCATTGAATTTTCAGATCATAGGATAACAGAATAATTAACTAAATTCAATGTCAACGACTTTATACAAAAAAGCTGGTCAATATCAGCAATCTGCTAACGTTGATCAGCTTGGTTTTAAGCTTGTTTGAAAGTTATTTAGCGGTCTTGTCAATGATGATATCGTCATCGTCATTGTTGTCTTCTTGCTGTGACTTCAATTCTTCACGCAGGTCCGCAGTTTGTTCATCAAAGTCGTCACTCATGAAATGGTTGGCCACTTCATCACCCTTGTCCTTGACTTTTTCCGACCATTCGTTGGCCTTAGCCGTCATTTCGGGATGATCGGCTAACCATTCATCGAAGACATCCAGGAATTCAAGGGCATATTCGGTACTCTTGTCCAGTGCAAGGTTTTGTTTTTCTTGAATCCAATCTTTGACTGCTTTTTGCTGCGTTTCATCCATCATTCGCCATGCAGCGGCAGCACTCAAACCGCCAAATAATACTCCGGTTAAGAATTTACTTGCCATTACTTATCTTCCTTTCTTGCATTTCTTTTATTGTGCAAATGGCTGGCCATCATAAATGCCATTTTTCCCACACTGCCGATTAACTTGGATGAACGGCTGGCAGAGTGGTTAGTGATTTTATCCACGAACTGCCGTGATGCTTCGTTAACATCACTCACACTCTGTCCAACATCCGCGACCGCTTGAATTGCTGGATCAAGTTTATCCGCCTTATCGTTTACGTCTTCCAGCAACTGGTTGGTATTCCCTAAAACGTCCTCAAGTTCTTTGCTGATACTATCGGCATCCTCCGTCAGCTTGCTCAATTGATCAACGGTTTGGTTCAAACTCTTAACGGTTTTTGATAAGAACCAGCCAATCCAGATTACCAAGACAGCAAATGCGATGGCTGCAATTAAGGCCGCAATTTCACCAATGGTCATTATGAATCCTCCTCAAGTGGTTTTCTCAAACCATATCACGAAAACCGCCCTGCTTCAAATTAGGCGGGCTTTTTGATATGATATTTTATATTAATTCCAGTAGTCAAAGTATGGTAGGAGTGTTTACTTATGAATACACAGATCACTCAATACAGTCAACATTTGCAACGGCGACTTGCCCACCTTAATTGGGACCATATTGGGGATAATCTGTTACAACGATTTTCAACCATCATCTTAGCCACCGTTATATTTGCGGTCATTCTTTGGCTGGGCAAATGGCTGATCAATTCATTTTTCAAGCGTACCAGCAAAATTGAATTTATGGGCGGCTTTCACCGGGCAGCAACGTTTCGCGCGTTAACCCTCAATATCTTCCGCTACACAACCTACTTCTGCTACCTGTATGCCATTTTATCACTAATTGGTGTGCCAATTGGGACTTTAATCGCCGGTGCCGGGATCCTCAGTATTGCGGTTGGTCTTGGGGCACAAAGCTTTGTTAGCGACGTGGTCAATGGCTTCTTCATTTTGCTCGAACAACAATTTGATGTCGGTGATGAGGTCGATTTAGACAATATCCACGGCAAGGTTGTAGGTATTGGGATGCGAACAACCCGCGTCTTAAGCAGCGACGGCACCGTCACCTTCATCCCCAACCGGACAATCACGGTGGTTAAAAACTTTTCCCGTCATGATCATTCAACCAACATTGACTTGCAAATCACTGCCGATGCGCCGATTGAGCAAATCAACCAGCTAGTTGCGCAGGAAAATGATCAGTTTATGGATGAACACGCCAACTTAATCGATGGCAAACCGACTATCGTAGGACCAATCAGTGCTAACGGGCAGTTAGTCTTCCGTGTGGTTGTCACCTCCAAAAAGGACTCATCCGCTAACATCCACGCCATGTTACTATCCCGTTACTTAAAGGCACTCTCTGAAGCAAAGATTGAATTAGCCAAATAAATATCAACGACTTAAAAATGGGTCCCAACGCATATCAACCATGCGCTGGGACCCTTGTTTTTTTCGATTATGTAGCACGTTTTTGATTATTCATCCAGGTCTAAGTGGTCGCAGTGATAATCAGAACCTGCCAGCCACTTATCGGCACCCGTGATTAAATCGTTCACGTTGCCAGTACTGTATAGTTTAAAGCTTGGCTGAGCATTTTCATTGAGCTGATCATGCTGATTCAACCAATCATGGGCCTCACGAACAGTTTCCAAAGCCGGATCAACCAAGGTTACCTGCGTTCCTAAGCATTGCTTGATTTCTTTCTGCAGGAACGGAAAATGCGTGCAGCCCAGGACCAAAACATCGACTGGGTTGTCTTTATATTCGGCCAATTGCTGGTCAACCAGTTCTTGTGCTTTTGGCGTCCCGACTTCATCATGTTCAACCACTGAAACCAGGGGCTGGGTAGCCTTTGCTACGACCGTCACATCCGGATTCAATGACTTGATGGTTTTGACGTAAGCACCGGTCTTGGTGGTGCCTTCAGTGGCAATGACGCCAATCCGGCCGTGACGCGGTTGGGCAACAGCCGTCTTGGCACCTGGTTGGATCACCCCAATCACTGGAATCGGCAGTTCCTTCTGCAAGGCGGTCAAGGCCGCTGCAGTCGCGGTATTGCAAGCGATAATCATCATCTTGACGTCGTGCTCCATCAAGAAGTGGCCAATGTGCAAGGCTAATGTCTGCACTTGCGCCTGGGTCTTAGTACCGTACGGAAAATGACCTTCGTCACCAACAAAAATAATTGATTCGTGAGGCATCTGTTTTTGCAACACACGGACAACTGACAGTCCGCCTAACCCAGAGTCCATCACACCAATCGGTCGTTTATCCATTTTATTAACTCCTTTGGTCTTTTCTTAAACACCTATTATCCATTTTAACGCGTTCTTTTTCAAGAAATAGAAGGTCAAACGGACGACTTTTCGCTATAATATTAATGATTGTTATTTACAGAAAGGACTTATCATATGTCTCAAGAACGATATGACCAGCTAATCAACAGCAAGCGGGGCTTAATTGCCGGCACCATGCGTGATGTTTTGTTACCAGCAATCTTAGGTGACGAAACTGATGGCATCTTGTATTGGATTGGCAAGGATCTGGCCCGTCAATACCCGGTTGCCAGTGATGAAGACCTCGTCACCATTTTTGCCCAGTTAGGAATGGGTGACTTGAAGCTGGTAAAAAAGTCTGATACCCAACACATCTTTCAGCTTTCCGGACCCATTGTTGAAGAACGGATCGCTATCCAGAAGGAACACACCTCCTTCACCCTGGAGGCCGGTTTCCTGGCTCAAGAACTCGAATTTCGTCTGCAGACGGTCACTGAAGCCGAAGTCTCAGAACGGCGGCGCAAATTCGTCCAAATCTTGGCCCAAAACGACCCACAGGAACTGACTGACAACGAAGGCAGCGAGATGATCAAATTCATCCACCTGCACCGTCCAGGAGAATCAAAGGACAACAAAGACAAGAGTAAATAATTTTGGTCCAAGCATCACTTTAGGGCTTCACATGCTCCCTCATTAGTGAACAAGTTAATAAGACAACAACGGCCTCCAACGTCTATGCTGGAGGCCGTGTTTCGTTATCTGGGCGTGACTATCCTGTCACACCTCATTTTTACAGGTACTGTTCCAAAGTTTGTTGCAACTGTTCTTTAGAGTGGTAACCAATGATTTGATCAACCACTTGACCGTCTTTCTTGATCATCAGCGTCGGAATGCTCATGATCCGGAACTTCTTGGCCGTGTCTGGGTTCTGGTCAACGTCTAACTTGTAGAAGTTAACCTTCCCAGCCATGCTTTCTGACAAAGCGTCAACTACTGGTGATTGCATCTTGCAGGGACCACACCAAGTTGCCCAAAAATCAATCAAACTGAGGCCTTGTGCCGTGTCTTTTTCGAAAGTCGCATCAGTAGTCACGTTAACTGCCATAATCATTACCTCCTAATTTGTTACCTTGTGACTTAATTTTATCAAAAGCGGGGTAAAAGGCAATCTTTTTGCTTACTAATTGTAAGAATTATTCAAAGTGCACGATGGTCGCGCCGTCACCACCGTTATTTGGTGATGCATACTCAAATGACTTGACCCGTGGATTGCTCTGTAAGTATTGCTGCGTCCCCTTGCGGATGGCACCCGTCCCTTTACCGTGGATGATGGTGACACTCGGCAGGTTGTTTAACAAGGCATGGTCAATGAAATCAGACAGGTTGGCCATGGCTGGCGCGTAACGTTGCCCACGCAAGTCCAGACGAGCGGAAGTATGTCTGGTTTGAATTGTGCGTGACCGGGTCGGCTTCATTGGCTTTTGTTTCTGAGACCGGGCCAGTTCCTTTGCGGAAATCTTCTCCAGGTCGTCACTATCGATTTCCATCTTTAAGATGCCCAGTTGGACTTCCCACTTGTGCTTGCCACGTTTAGCAATCAGCGTCCCCTCTTGGCCATAGGATTTAACCTTGACAGCATCACCGACTTTGAGCTGGTGTTTAGCCTTTGCACGACGCAAGACCGAATTATGACGCAGCGGGCTGTCCTGATGCAGAGCGTTTAATTGACCCTGGGCATCAATCAACTCGTTCTCCTTGATCTGCTTACCCTGTGCAACCTCCATCTGGCGCAGATGATGAATGATCTGATTGGCTTTGCGCTTGGCAACCGAAACCTCATGATTGGCCTTGGAACGTGCTTGGTCAAAGAGGTGGTCACGATTTTCGTTAAAGCGGTTCAGTTGGCGATCCAGGTCGGCCTGTTTGCTCTCATTATCCGCCAAGAGTTTCTGCAGGTGTTCGTTGCGTTCGCGCGCCTGTTTGCGTTGTTCAACCAAATCACCAATCATGGCATTCAGTTCCTGACTGTCGTCTTTGATCAATGACTTGGCATCGTCAATGACTTGCTCCTTAATGCCCAGTCGTTTGGCGATGGCAATCCCATTCGACTGGCCAGGGATGCCTAACAGAAGCTTGTAGGTTGGCCGCAAAGTCTGCGCGTCAAATTCCATGCTGGCGTTAATGGTGTGGTGATGCTCAAAACCATACACCTTCAGTTCCGGATAGTGGGTCGTGATGACGACCTCGGCCTGACGCCGGTTGAGCTCGTTCAGAATGGCCATGGCCAAGGCGGCCCCTTCCTTAGGATCCGTCCCGGCACCAAGTTCATCCAGCAAAACTAACGAATGACTGGTAACCTTCTCCAGAATGTGCTTGACGTTTTCCATGTGGCCCGAGAAGGTCGACAAGTTTTGTTCCAAAGACTGTTCATCACCAATATCCGCGAAGACGTTGTCAAAGACGCTGATTGTTGAGCCATCGTAGGCTGGGATGAAGAGCCCTGATTGTCCCATTAGCTGCAAGAGGCCCAGCGTCTTCAAGGTAATCGTCTTACCACCGGTGTTCGGCCCAGTGATGATGATGGTCCGGTAATCCTTGCCTAACCGGATATCGTTGGCCACCACCTTCTCCTGGTCAATCAACGGATGGCGGGCCTGTCGCAGGTTGACAATCCCCTTGTCGTTGACGGTTGGTAATTCAGCGTCCATTGTCTGAGCCAGGCAGGCCTTCGCGTTAATCAGGTCAAGGTGGCCCAAGACCCGCTCATTTTCGCGAATATCATGGCGATAAGGGCGCAAAAGATCGGACAAGTTGGCCAAGACTTTGCGAACTTCCTGCTTTTCCTCAATCTGCAATTGCCGCAACTCGTTGTTCATTTCCACGATGTTGGCCGGTTCCAGGTAATAGGTCTGGCCGCTGGCACTCTGGTCATGGACCACCCCACCAAACTTGCGCCGATAACGTGCCTGCACCGGAATCACGTAGCGGTCGTTACGCATTGTGACAATCGGTTCACTCAGGTATTTGGCGTTGCGGCCCCGCGTATAACTATTGAGGCTGTCCTTGATCCGTCCCTCTGTGGCTTCAATTTGTTCCCGCAGATGGTGCAGTCGGGCTGATGCCTCGTCCTTGACCCGGCCGTCCGGATCGATGGACTGCTGCAGCTTTTTGGTTACTGCCGGGATGGTCACCAACTGGGCTTCAATGGCATACAAGCGTCTTAACTCGACCTCATCTTCTTGCAGGTGGTCGAAAAAGTTGTGCATGGCCATGGCAGTCGTTAGGACCTTGCTGATCTGGGCCAGCTCCGTCCCGTTAAGGTTGGCATGAATCCGCAGGCGCTTCAATTGTGGCTGGATGTCAGTCAATTCTGGTAGCGGCATCGACTGATTCAAGCGCAAAATGTCCGCCCCGTCCGTGGTCTCTGCCAGCATGTCACGAATCGTTTGCAGGTCACTCTGCGGGCGTAACTGCTTCAGTTCAACTAAACCGGCTGCTGAAGTCAGGTAGTGAGCAAGCCGCTGTTTGATCTGACCAAATTCTAGGGTCGTTAAAATCTTGTCGTTCATTTAATGGTTTACCTCCTCAAGAGAACCAATGAATCGCTGCCGTCGTTACAATCGGGGTCTCAGTGATCATCCATTGAGCTAAGCCGGACTGAGCCAATTGATCCTGCCACCAAGCGTTTGGCCACATCTGAAAAATCATCAGAAACATAAAAATAATCAGGTAGCCACAAATGACATCCAAAATGCCACCGGCCCAACCATTGACCGTGCCCACAACCGGCACTTTCTTTAAGAACCTAAGTCGGCGCAGCAACCACCGGCTTAACCAAGTCACCCCATAGAAGATGATCATGAAGGCAATCCCGTTGTACAGAAACTGGTTACTGCTCGTTGTGATAGCATTTGATAGGTGGCTGCCATCTAAAGTCGCTGGTTGACTGCCAATTGATGGTAAAATTGAGCTTAAAAAGAGGCCCAGCGGACGTGAGCCAACTCGTGCCAAAAGCCAACCGAGAAAGTAGGTTGCCGTAGAAATCACGATGGCAATCACACCCCGCTTGCGGCCATTGAGCCAGCAGCCCAACAATATTACTAAAATTACCGTGGTAAGGATCAACCTTATCCCTCCGTTTTCATAGTCTTTTACATTTTATCATTATGCCTAACAAAGTGCTATTTGAACGGCTCAGCAACACAGGAGGAGATTATGCCTGAAGTAATTAAAGCCGATCACGACTTATTCAAAAAGATGCAAGAAACTTATGCCACCCCCACTAGTAAACTGGCACCGGGCGCCGTTTTCCACGCTAAGATGCCAGGAGTCACTGTCACCGGTTATCGCACCGGCAAAGTCCTTTTTCAAGGCAAATTAGCCAGTGAAGAAGCGGCTCGGTGGGGAAAAGCCGGATCGTCAACGACCCCTGCCACTAAACAACCGGCACAGAAAGGCTCCCTGCCCAACGGCTTTTCCTCATGGTCGGTGCTGGGTTCTGACGAAGTGGGGACTGGCAGCTACTTTGGCCCCCTCACCACAGCAGCTGTCTTTGTCGATCAGTCCCAGGTGGCTGAATTACAAGGATGGGGTGTGCAGGACTCAAAGAAATTGACCGACCCCACCATCATCCGGTTGGCCAAGAAAATCATCAAATCGTGTCCCTATCACGTCGTTAACCTCGATCCCCAGGACTATAACCGCCTGATTAAAAAATACAATCAGGCCCAGTTAAAAGCCCTCTGTCACAACCTGGTTCTGGGCAAAGTTGAAGGTAAAATCCAACCGCAAAAGCCCCAAGCGGTTTTAATCGACCAATTTGTCAGCGCAAGCACCTATTACCGTTACTTGAGCGGGCAGCCAACCATCATCAAACAGAACGTGTACTTCCGTGAAAAAGGGGAAAGCTATCACGTAGCGGTCGCCGCTGCCTCAATCGTTGCTCGTTATTATTCCCTCTTATCCATGGATCGTCTTAGTCAAAAAGCTGGCATCACCCTCCCGATTGGTGCTGGCCAGCAAGTCGACCAAGTGGCGGTTAAACTGGTGAAAAAGGGCCTCGACTTGGGTGAATTTGCGAAACTGCACTTTGCCAACACCAAAAAAATTAAGTCAATGTTAAATCATTAAAACTAGAACAACACCAAAACGGCCGCTAGTGAAGTACTAGCGGTCGCTTTGTTTAAATAGATTTAATTGCCCTATTGTTATTTGCAAAAAATGCAGGTTGACTAATCAGTCTTAACTTCTTTTATTATTTAGAAAAACTCTTCAATGACTTCATGATCAAGTCAATGAATTTCTGCCGGTCAATGTCCAGCAAAACAGTGGTGTTCTGTGGCTTGTCAGTTTGACGGTAGTAGTCGCAGACCGTTTCACCACGGGTCAATTCACCCTCGGTTTCCACGTCCACGTTCATCTTAACGGCCTTGAACATATCAGGGTCGATCAACCAGGCAATGGTGCAAGGGTCGTGCAGTGGTGCGCCCTTGAAGCCCCAGCGTGGGTCTTCTTCGTCGTGATAGATTTCAAAGAAGTTCAACAGGCCGTGGAATGCTTGGCCGACTGGGTTGTCAATGTTCTTCAACGAAGCAATTTCGTCCTTCATGATTTGGGCTTTGTGGGTAACGTTCAAGCCTGCCATGACGGTCGGAATGCCAAAGTTCAGCACAATTTTAGCGGCTTCTGGGTCAACGTAGATGTTGAATTCAACGGATGGTACCCAGTTGCCAAAGCCCCAAGCACCGCCCATGAAGACGATCTGGTCAATCTTTTCCTTGGCCAATTCTGGGTAAACCCGCAGGAACAGTGCCGCATTGGTCATTGGGCCAGTGACTACCAAGGTGACTTTTTCGTTGCTTTCTTTCAAAGTCTTGGCAATCAGGTCAATGGCTGGCATGTCTTGAACCTTGAAGTCAGGATCAGGCAGGTCGGCCCCGTCAAGACCGGTCTTACCGTGAACGTTGCCGGCCGTTTCCAGCGGCTTAACCAGTGGTGTCCGGTTACCTGAAGCAACAGGAATGTCTTCACGGTGTAACAGGGTCAGCATCCGCATGGCGTTGTTTAAGGTTTTATCCGGCGTCTGGTTACCAGCAGAAGTCGTTACTGCCAGCAGATCAATTTTTGGTGAGGCAACGGCCAACGTCATTGCCAATGCGTCATCGTGCCCTGGGTCGCAGTCTAAAATAATTTTCTTAGCCATTATGAATCGTCCTTTCACTCAATAATTCAACAACCACAAAGAATTAACCAAAGTGTTTCAACAATTCCGTAACGTTATCCAGCGTCAGTTTAACTGGTGTGTTGCCAGCAAAGCGTTCATGCAGAACTTCATCGGCATTCTTAGCCAATTCATCGTTGGAGACACCATAGTCGGCAAATGGGTGCAGACCCACCATGTCGTCACGGAAGTGCTTGTAGGCCTTCACCGTTATGTCAGCAATCTCAGCTGGCGTTTCGTTACCGTCAAAGTGGGCGTTCAGAATCTTACCGATTTCCTTAACCTTCTTTGGTTCAACTGGAGCAACTAACTTCAGAACGGCTGGCAAAGCATAGGCAACGGCTTCACCGTGAACGAAGTGGTACTTGGTGCCTAAAACGTGGGCTTCAGAGTGGGCCACGATCGTCCCAGATTGGTTCAGCATCCAGCCGGCCAAGTCAGCAGCCACCAGAACCCGTTGCCGCAGTTCCAAGTTAGAACCATCGGCCACGGCACCTGGCAGGTAGTTGTACTGCAGGAACATGATCTTTTCACAGATGGCATCACATACTGGACTGCTCAACGTGGACAGGTAACCTTCTGCTGCGTGGGAGAATGCATCCAAACCACTGGCAATCGTCTGCTTCTTTGGCAGGCTCAAGGTTAATTCAGGAACCAACAGTGCGTAGTCGCTCAGCATCTTATCTGACAAGATGGCATTCTTTTCGTGGGTCGTGGTGTCCGTAACCACTAAGGCGTTGGACATTTCACTACCAGTCCCGGCAGTGGTTGGTACGCTGATCAATGGCTTCAAGTCATGAATACCATCTTCGTTCTTCACGTAGTCTTCAATCTTGCCGCCATCACTAGCAACGATGTTAATACCCTTAGCACCATCCAATGATGAACCACCACCGATAGCAATCACAGAATCGGCACCAAAGTCCTTCATTTCTTTGGCCCCGCTGTTGATCACACTGGCCGGTGGATCAGGAACAATCCCTGCGTAAACTTGGTAGTCAATACCCTGGTCCTTCAAAGCCTGGAGCATGTCCTTTACGGCATCGACATCCAGCAGGAATTTGTCTAAGACCACAAATGGCCGCTTAGCATTTTCCAATTGCAATAATTTGACAACTGATTTTGCCAAATCATGCTCAACGACAACTTTGACTGGTTGTTGCATCCTAATCTTCATATGTTCTTTCACGCTTCCTTAATATTGAATAACCGTTGAAACTTTTCGCTTAAAAACTGGATCGCCGGCCCCGTCGTGCAAACGGCCACAATCGTAATGATCCCGAATTTGCCACCCAAGAGAATGCCAATCAGGATCAGGACCACGTCAAAGGTGATCTTAGTCCGCCGCACACTCCACTTAGTGTGGTCACGAATGGTCAACATAAAGCCGCTGAACGGGTCCACCCCGATATCCGCACAAATGAACAAGCTGATACCGATGTAGTACAAACTGATACCAATGATGCCGCCCAATGCCCTTTGCCACATCGTGTTAGCTGGAAACAATGCCACATAAGCATGGGATCCCAGTAAGACAAAGAAGCCATAGGGAATCAGGTACATTAACGAACCAACATTGGCATAGTGGCGACCCACAATGAACAACAGCACCAAGAGGGCAATATTGATGAAGTTGGACACCATTCCCAAATTTATTCTGGGAACGTTGAATGTTGCTCTAATGCCATCATAGATAATCCCAACTGGGTCATTGCCCAAATCGGTGTTGTTGTTAAAGGCCACGCCAATGCAAACCAAGAAGATCCCGACCATCGCCAGCGTAATCCGCTTGGGCGTGAATCGTCTGCTTCTCTGCATTATTAAAGCCCCAGTTCTGCCGCAGCCTTGTCCGCAGCTTCACAGAATGCCTTGACTTTTGGAATGTCCTTTTCAAGGTAACCGTCATCATATTTGATACTGGTCTTTGTCAAGGAGTCAACCCCATATGGACGGATGGCCTTGATTGCTTCTGCAACGTTATCAGGGCCCATGCCACCGGCTTCAATAACCTTGGCATTAACTTCCTTAACGATTTGGGCATCGATGGACCAGTCGTGAGTCTGACCAGAAGCACCAATCCCGGTGTCGGCAGCCAAGCCAGAGTCCAGCAGGATGTAATCAACGAATGGGTCAACCTTCTTAGCCCGGTCGATAGCGGACTTGTTGTCAACCAATACGGCCTGCATCAATTCGGTGTGTGGAGCAACTTCCTTCAAACGCTTGGCGAATTCTTCATCGGCAGTGTATTCGTCACCGGCGATGTGCAGAATTTCTGGTTGCAGCCGCCGAGCCAAGTCGATCATTTCGTCTGGGTCGTTGGTCAGCATGATCAAAACCATCTTGACACCACGCTTCTTGCATTCTTCGTGGATCTTGTCAACCCGGTACAAAGGCACACGCTGACGTGGTACACCACCCATTTGCATTGGTACTAAACCAATGTTATCGGCACCGGCCTCCATCGTCTTAATTGCTTCGTCAACCTGAATAATTGAGTACAGCTGCTTAATCATTATGAAATTCCTCCTTATTACTTCTGCGCCTGAGCTAATTTATCAGCGATCATTTGTGGGTTTAAGTCAGGAACCGACTTGTCGCTTTCCAAAGCAATCGAAGCCGCTGCCTGCGTCTTTTCACAAATGGTCTTCAGATCGTTGATCCCGTCGTAACGGCACCAGGTGATCGTCGCCGTGCTGCAGTCACCGGCCCCATTGGCATTGACAATCTTGGTCGTCATCGTTGGCACTTTCACAACACCATCCTTGTTAGCGGCCAAAATCCCATCGGCTCCCAGTGAGATGAAGACATTCTTGACACCCATGTCGATCAGCTTTTCGGCGGCCTTCTGGACATCGTCGTTGCTTTCAATCTTGACGCCAGACAGTAATTCGGCTTCCATCTTGTTTGGCTTGAAGGTGTCCAACTTGTTTAAGATTGGCTTGATCCGGTCACCCTTGTTAACGGAGACTGGGTCAGCAAACAATGGCACGGTCACGTGATCGCCCAACCACTTGATTGATTCTGCTGGCAGGTTAGCGTCAACCATGACAATTTCGGCATTGTTCATGAAGTCCAACCGCTTAGCCAAGAATTCCGGCGTGATGTTCTCCGTGATCTTCATATCATTGATGCCGACCAGCATGTCACCAGTCTCATCAGTGATGTAGAGATAACCTGAAGAACGTTGTCCCTTCAGCTTTTCAGCATAGTCCAAGTGGATGTGGTTCTTGGCACACGACTGTTCCATGACGGTCCCGTTCATATCATCACCGTAAACGGTAATCAGGTATGTTGGCACCTCTAAGTGAGCCAAGTTTTGAGCAATGTTTTGACCAACACCACCAACAGCAGTCCCAATTTGACCAATGTTTGAGTCCCGTGGAATGATCTTCTTGTCGGGCATCCCGAAGATATCCATGTTCATCCCACCGACAACAACTACATACGGCTTCTTATCCAATATAACTCACCCTTTCAATCAAGTAAACATATGTTTAACGGCTTAAACTTTTTAACAGCCTAAACATAGCATGTACTGGAAGCGCTGTCAATTTTGTGAAGTGTTGTTTCACAGTAAAACCGTTTAAGTCATCAGAGTAACCCTCCGTAAAGGTTGATCTGATCGTCCTTAAACGGCATTTACAAAATTAAAAAATCCCGGCAACCACCGAGATTTTCACAATTCTTTATTTAGCTAGTTCATTATTGACCTGGTCACTGACGCTGGCACTGGTGGCCATCGTTCGTTCGCCCGCCAGAATCATGTGGTCGAGGGTTTGGTCTAAGGTCATGTGGCGGAGGTAGCAAGCCGCCGTCATTGCGATCATGGCGGCACCCACGCCGTTTGTATTCATCACCCGCAGATCACTTTCGTAGGGACGCGTCGCCTGCTGCTTACCATCATCATAGAAGAGTCCCCGTCGATCAACATAAAGATAGATGGCAGTGTGAAACATCGCCTGTAATTTGTGGGCACATTGACCAGCCGCCGTCGTTGAATTGGGCTTGATCCCCGACAAGAGGCTGGCTTCGACCCCGTTAATGACGAGACCGGTCAAATTGACATTATCTTGAACCAAATTCGGCGCTTTGTTCACTGACACCGACTTGGCAAACAATGGCACGGTCACGTGATCGTACAACCAACGAATGCTGGCGCTGGGAATGTTGGAATCAAAGACCACCAGTTGGCTATTGTTGATGCTGACGATTTCTCGTTGCAAATACGCCGGCGACAGTTGATTGTTGATGTCCATGTCATCGACCCCGATCAACCGCTGCCCATCTTTGCGGTTGATGTAAAGGTAGATCGAAGTTGGCTGGTCTAACAGCTGCTTGGCATAGGATAGGTTGATATTGCGGCGCAGTGCGTCCTCCTTGAAGGTCCGGCCATTTTGGTCGTTTCCATACACCGTTATCAAATTGGTGCTGACCCCTAATTGAGCCAGGTTGGCCGCAACGTTTCTGCCGACCCCACCCAGCTGGGTCACAATATGGCCGGCGTTGGAACCCTTGGGAACTAGCCGGTCTTTTTTGAGGATCCCGTAGACGTCCATGTTGGTGGCGCCGATCACCGTCACATATTTTTTGGCCGGCAAGACGTATCCTTTGCCGCTAATCAATCCCTCTTTGATCAAACGCGAGATATGGGAGGCCACTCCTGGCCGGGTGATCCCCAGACGTTGAGCCAGCTCCTTTTGCGTAATGAGTGGATTCTCCTGAATTAGTTTTAAAATCTGTGATTCACGTTCTGTCGGCATCAATATCCTCCTAAAAATGGATTGAAAAACGCTCCTTGTCCGTATTACAGTGTTAGTTAACAAACATAAGGAGTTATAGTATGCAAACAATTATTATTGCCACCAAAAACCAAGGGAAAGCGCGGGAATACCGCGAGATGTTTGCGCCACTTGGTTTCGAGGTCAAAACATTGAGTGATTTTCGTCCCCTGACGATTAACGAAAATGGCAATTCATTTGAAGAAAATGCCACGATCAAAGTTGAAGCCGTTGTCAAAAATCTGAACTTGCCAGCCATTGCCGATGATTCCGGCTTGGTTGTCGACGCATTAGGCGGCCGCCCAGGCATTCATTCTGCTCGCTACGCCGGTGATCATGATGACGCTGCTAACCGGGCTAAGTTACTCCGTGAACTGGCCGATGTTCCTGATGACAAACGGACTGCCCACTTCCATACTACCATCGTTGGCTTGAAACCGGATGGTAAAAAGCTGGTCGCCAACGGCCGGGTTGATGGTCACATTTTGCACCAAGAGGTCGGTCACAACGGCTTTGGGTATGACCCACTCTTCTATGTTGACCAACTGCAATGCTCAATGGCCCAACTAACGCCTGAACAGAAAAACGCCATCAGTCACCGGGGCAATGCCTTGCGCGAATTCATGAAGCACTTTGACGAATGGTGGCAAGGATAAGTTAATCCCTTCCAGTCATAATAAGAATGCCTCTCAGGTTTGAATCATCAAACTTGAGAGGCATTTCTTTTCTCTAAATTGTGATTAGGCGTTGAAATTGCCGTCATCGTCGATAAAGGTATTGATGACTTCTTGTACCATGTTCCATTCCTTATCATCTTCGATAGGCAGGAGCTGGACATCATCACCCTCACTGGCATCCGGATTCTTCAATTCAAATGCCTGGATGCTGACTTCATCGGCATGTTCCTCATCTGCCGGGTAAAGGCAGATGTACCACTTGCCAGTATCATCAGCTTGGAAACGCAGGGCCTCTTTGTAGAGTTCTTCGTTGCCTTTTTCATCAACGAGGCTAAATTCTTCACCTAAATCTTCAGGATGATTTTGACTCATTATAAACCTCACAGTTCTTTCGTCAGTTTGCCATGACGATCTAAATAGTTCTGTAAAATCAGGCTGGCCGCCAGCTCATCGATTACCTTTTTCTGCTTCCGTCGCGAAATGTCAGCCTCTTCGACCAGCATCCGGTGAGCTTCCACAGTGGTTAAGCGTTCATCTTGGTAATCAATTGGCAGATCAGGGAAACGTTTTTGCAACAAGTCCCCATAGTGGTGCGAGGCATCCACCCGGGGTCCCTCGGTATTATTCATATTCTTGGGCAAACCAATCACAAAACCAGCTACCTGCCGCGCCTTGACTAATTCGGCGACCCGATCAATGCCAAAAACACCATTATCTTCGTCAATCGGAATAATCTCGACCGCCTGAGCCGTCCAACCCAGGGGGTCGCTTTCGGCAACACCGACCGTCTTTGAACCAACATCTAAACCTAACAGCCGCATACTAATCCTCTCCGTTGTTCTTCAGGTAGGACCGGACCAATTCTTCAATGATCTCGTCGCGGGCATGTTCACGAATCAGATTACGTGCGTTGTTTAACCGCGGAATGTATGCCGGGTCTCCAGAAAGCAGGTAGCCCACAATTTGGTTAATTGGGTTGTAGCCCTTCTCCTCAAGCGCCTCGTAGACGGTCTTCAAGGTTTCTTTGACGTTTTTCTCATGGTTTTGGCCAAAATTGAAAAACATTGTTTCATCATTATTCGCCATTTGGGTCACCTCCAGCTTTAATCAATCTCTAATTTTACTATACCAATTCACAAATAACAATAATAATGAGTTGAATTAGCTTTAATCTTCATTCATGGCCTTAACGGCGTCTTCCATGGCTTTCTTCAAGCCGGCTGGATTCTTGCCACCAGCTTGAGCCAAGGTTGGCCGGCCACCACCGCCACCTTGAATGTCTTTTGCAACCTTCTTGATCAGGTCACCGGCCTTCAATGCTTTGGCTTTAGCGTCACTGACTGCGACCAGCAAGTTGGCCTTGCCCTTGCTTTCCGTACCTAATACCAGCACATCAGACAATGCCTTCTGCCGCCACTGGTCAGCTAACTGCCGTAATTGGCCCATGCCGGCGACTTTCACAACCGCTGCAATGATCGAGCCGTTCTTGGTGTCCTGTACGTTGTCGAAAACTTGACCAGCTTGCTGTGAAGCCATCTTCGCCTGCAAGGCTTCCTGACTCTTTTGGGCCTGCTTCAGTTGTTCTTGCAGTTCGGCAACGCGGTGTGGAACTTCCTTAACTTGAGCAACCTTCAGTTCAGCACTCGTCTCTTGCAGGTAGTCAACCCGTTCCTGCATGTACTTGAAGGCATCATCCGCAGTGACCGCTTCAATCCGGCGAATACCGGCACCGACTCCTGATTCAGAAACAATCTTGAAGAGGCCGATTTCGTTGGTATTGCCAACATGGTCACCGCCACAGAATTCGGTGTTGTAGTCGCCAATCTTAACTACCCGCACGGTCTTGCCGTACTTGCTATCAAACAGCGCAATGGCGCCCATCTTCTTGGCTGATTCGATGTCGGTTTCCACCGTGGTGACTGGCAATTGCCGCCAAATCTGTTCATTAACCATTGCTTCGACTTTGGCTAAGTCAGTGGCCGTAATCTGGCCGAAGTGGTTGAAGTCAAAGTGCAGGTAATGGTCGGCAACCACTGAGCCAGCCTGCTGGGTATGACCACCCAGGACGTTCCGCAGCGCCTGGTCCAGCAGGTGGGTTGCCGTATGGTTCTTTTCAATCTTCAAGTGCCGCAGACGGTCAACTACCAAAAGGTAACGAGCTCCCAGCTTTAATGGCGTTGCCAGCTTGATCCGGTGCAGATTCTGCTGGTGAGGTGCGTGTTGCACATCCATGACCCGGCCAACTTCATGACCATAATTGTCGATTACGACACCGGTATCGGCAATCTGACCACCCATCTCTGCGTAGAATGGGGTCTTGTCAAAGATAACTTCGGCATTCTGGTCGCCAGGCTGAGCCACCTTCACATGCTTGCCAGCTTGAACCAAACCGATGACTTTGGCGTTATCCACAGTCAGCTGGTCGTAGCCGACATATTGACTTGGGGTCGTAAATTCAGTCCAAACGTCTTTTTGAACACCCATTCCGTTGTCAATGTTCCGTGCTTTCCGGGCCCGTTCTTGTTGTTCAGTCATCGCTGCTTCAAAGCCCTTCTCATCAACATCCAGGCCTTCGTCAGCAGCGTATTCCTTCGTTAATTCAATTGGGAAGCCGTAAGTGTCATAGAGCTTGAAGGCCGTCTGACCATCGATTAGACCGTGCTGCTTCTTCTTGGCACTGGCAATCACACTGTTCAACAGGTTCAAACCACCATTCAAAGTCGAACTGAACCGCTTCTCTTCAGACAAGATGACGGAAGCAATGTAGTCCTCGTTCTTCTGCACATCTGGGTAGTAATCGGCCATGATCTTGGCGACGGTTGGGACCATCTTGGACAGGAATGGGTCGTCAATCCCCAACTTCTTGCCGGCAACAACGGCCCGCCGCAAGAGCCGCCGAATGACGTAGCCACGACCCATGTTGGATGGCAGTGCCCCGTCACCGATAGCAAAAGTGATGGCCCGAATGTGGTCAGCGATGATCCGGAATTGGATGTCATCAGCGTCGTTTTGGCCATAGACCTTGTTATCTGAGTATTCCTCAGCCTGCTTAATCAATGGCAGGAAGAGGTCGGTTTCAAAGTTGGTCTTGGTGTGTTCAAAAATGGAAACAACCCGTTCCAGGCCCATTCCAGTATCGATGTTCTTATGCGGCAGCGGTTCGTACTTGTCCTCTGGGGTGTGGTTGAACTGACTAAAGACAATGTTCCAGATTTCCAGGTAGCGCTCGTTTTCACCACCAGGATAGCTTTCCGGATCGTCCTCTGGCAGGTTGTTCATGGCTTGGCCACGGTCATAGAAGATTTCCGTATCCGGGCCAGATGGACCTTGACCAATGTCCCAGAAGTTGTCCTTGTTTGGTACCAAGTGATCCTTGAGCACACCCGCCTTCAGCCAATCCTGGTAGGCTTCGTGGTCCTTTGGGTAGTAGGTAATGTACAGACGCTTAGGGTCAAAGCCGAACCAGTCATCGCCAGTCAAGAGCTCCCAAGCCCACGGGATAACCTCGTCCTTGAAGTAATTACCAACGGAGAAGTTCCCCAGCATTTCAAACATCGTCTGGTGACGCGCCGTCTTCCCAACGTTTTCAATATCGTTGGTCCGCAGACTCTTTTGTGAGCTGGTCATCCGCGGATTTTCAGGAACAACCTTCCCATCGAAATACTTCTTCATCGTTGCCACACCGGAATTGATCCATAACAGGGTTGGGTCGTCTACCGGAACCAGTGACTGACTCGGCATTTCCTTATGACCATGTTGAATAAAGAAGTCCAAAAACATTCGCCGGACTTGAGCACTATTCAATTTCTTAAGCTCTTTCATGACTTTCTCCCTTCAAAAAAAAGAAAATCCATCAGTTTAGGCAGAGACGCCGAACGACGCGGTACCACTCTGCTTGCAACGATGGATTTCGTTTGCCTCTTAAAAAGCATTTTTAATTGTTATTCATTGGGTAGCAGCTGACAAACAAACACTAGCCTTCTCACCAACCAGGCCATCTCTGTGCCGCTTATTTATCAGTTATATCCCAAACCGACCATTATTATAGGCGGCTCCTCAAATAAAATCAATTGCCCCGCAGTTTGGCCGCCCGTTCTGCACGGTGCTGCCGCTGACGAGCACGACGGGCCTTGCGTTGCTTATGCCGCTGCAACTGTTGAATCTTTGCCCGTTCTTCATCCTTGATCTTATTCTTGATCCGTTTCTTATAGCCTGGTTTAACTTTTTTCTTGGTCTTCTTAATAAAGCCTTTCACACTCGGGTCCAGTTTTTGCTGACGACGCCGGTAGTGCTTGCGCCGGTTGCGGTCGTGGGTCGTCACAATCCGGCCATGGCTGATGGTCTTTGGAATAAAGTGGATTCCCCGTTCTTCCAGCTTACTGATCAAGTCATCTTCACCCGGCGAATACAGGGTAATGGCGGTCCCGGCTAACTTGCCCCGACCAGTCCGGCCAACCCGGTGAACAAAGTATTCCAGATCTTGGGGAATATCGTCATTGATGACCAGTGAAATTCCCTTCACATCAATCCCGCGGGCCGCCAAATCGGTTGCCACTACGTATTGATATTCAAGGTTACGCACCTGGCGCATCATTTTCTTCCGTTCACGCGCTGGCAGGCCACCGTGAATCAAGGCAACCTTCAGCCCCTGTTCGCTCAGAAAATGGTGTAACTCATCGGCCCGTTCACGCGTATTGGCAAAAACCAAGGCCAAAAATGGTTCACCCATCGTCAACAGCGAATAGATCAACTGGTTCTTGTCACGACCCTTGGTAGACATCAGCCAGTTCTCCACGTTCGGGTTGATGACTGTCTGCGGTGGGATCTCCTCTTCCACTGGGTTTTCCATGTACTTCTTCAAGAATGGCCGCAATCCCTTTGGAATGGTAGCGGAAAAGACCATCATCTGCGGTTGCTCAGCAAAGCGTGCCGCAATGCCGTCAACTTGGCTCAAGAAACCCATATCCAGAGTCATATCGGCTTCGTCAATAACTAGCTGGTGAGCCTCATGGATGTCAAGACTGCCGGAACGAATCAAGTCCATAATCCGACCTGGCGTCCCAATGACCAATTGTGGTTGATGATGATGCAATTGATTGATCTGCCGCTCCTTGTCGGTTCCACCGACATAATTGTGGATGGTGAACGGGTGCGGTGCAAACTTGTTTAGCTGCTTGGCTGCCTGATAAGTCTGGTTGGCGAGTTCACGGCTAGGATCCGTAATAACGGCTTGGACCTTATTTTCGTTGGTCAGCATGTTAAAAATGGGTAAAAGGAAGGCATGGGTTTTACCACTACCGGTTGCCGACTGACCGACAACGGCCTTTCCCTTCTTGATCACTGGGATGACCCGTTCCTGAATCGGCGTCGGTTCAACAAAACCCAGGTCCTTTACCGCTTTTAATAGCCAATCTGGCAAGCCAAAGTCCTTAAATTGAGCTGTCAATTAGCTGGCTCCTTTCTTACTTCTGTGCCTTGGCGGTTAATTCATCCAGTTCAGCGACGACCTGTTCAATCTCTTCTTGATCCTTGGCCTTGGCGCCGCTGGCTAAAGCATGGCCACCACCATTATGTTTCTTTGCTAATTCATTAATTGCTGGTCCCTTGGAACGCAGCCGTACCCTGAAGTGGCCGTCTTCCTGCTGAACAAAGATGGCCCAGGCGCTGACGTCGGTGATCCGTCCTGGCAGAGAAACCACTGCCGACGTCCCCGCTTCAGTCAGGCCGAAGCGTTTCAATACGTTATCGGTCAAAACCACGTAAGCAGCGCCAGTCTGGGTGATGGTTAAGTTTTCGTAGACATAGGCCGACAAGCGGGCAACGGCTGGGCTGATCTGGTTCTCGCGTTGACTGATGGCTGCTGCATGGGCGCCTGAAGCCATCAGTGCTCCTGCCACCAGCATGGTCTTGGCTGTGGTTGCTGGGTACAGGAAACGACCCGTGTCACCGATGATACCGGCATACAATGCGTCAGCGGCTGAAGATGGCAGCTTCAATTCCTTGGCGAAATGCTGGTAAAAGGCGTAGATCATTTCGGAACAGCTGGATGCTTCTGGTTCAACCCACATAATGTCGCCGAAGGGTTCGTCGTTGGGATGGTGGTCAATTTTGATTAACTTATCACCATTATCGAAGCGCCGGTCATCAATCCGTGGTGCATTGGCTGTGTCGGTAACGATGACCAGTGCGTCGTGATAGTCATCGCCGTTAACCTTATCCATCTTGCCAATCCATGACAGTCCTGGGATTTCCTTACCCACAACGTAAACTTCCTTATAAGGGAACGACGCCTTCAAGATCCGGGCCAGGCCCACTTGGGAGCCAATCGCATCCGGGTCGGGGCGCTGGTGCCGGTGGATAATAATGCGTGAGTACTTTTTGATTTCAGCCATAATGGCAGTCATTTGATCCATAATTACACCTCATAGTTCGCAAAAAAGCTGCGACACATTGGTTTAAAAGGCCACATGTCACAGCTACAACAGCCACTCTTTGATCGATGCTGGTCAACCAAAAAGGAGCGCTTTATTTACCTGGCTAGATGATCATCAACCAAAACAGACGATCATCGTCACCTTAACTTACTTTTCTGCAGAATCTGATGCCGAGTCTTCAGCACTGTCACTAGCAGCTGATTCGCTATCACTAGCCTCGCTAGCTGCGGCAGCACTGCTGTCTGAGTCTTCGCTGTCAGCACTCTCAGCGGCTGCGGAAGCACTGTCTGCGGAACTGCTAGAAGCAGCTTGATCATTGCTTTCTGTAGCGGAACTAGCCCGGGAAACGACCCGTTGAATAGCCACCATATCAAAGGTCAGGTAAATACCTTCACAGTCAAGCGTGACCGTACGTGCCTTTTCATTGACTTCGTTGACGACCCCGTGCAGACGGCCGATGGTAACTACTTCGTCACCTGGCTTTAACTTGCTCATCATATCAGCGTGTTGACGACGTTGCTTCTGTTGTGGCCGAATCATAAAGAAATACATCAGCGCGATCAGCAGCAGAATCATAATTAAGCTGGACGTACTAGAATTCAAATTATTTCATCCTCTCTAAAAATCAATTCCCTTCTAGGGTACCAAAAAATGGGCTAAAAAGCTATTTGTTTCCATGCTTGTCGGCACTTAAAAGGGCACCCGTGCGCGAATAGTTTTCATCAGCTTCCTGAACATCCTGGTTGACCGTTTCAATTAGGCGTTGCAGGTTATTGGCACTCAATCCTTGAATGCCCGCTCTGGACTTTTCATGGTGCAGGTAATGCCAATAGGCCAAGGAATGTCCATTCAACATCCTTGTGTCATCTTGATAGCTGCTTTCCTTGATGCGGTACCGGATCTGTTGACCGTATGCTTCTCCTTCAACGGCGTCAACTAATGGCAGTCCCGTCACAATCAAGTCAACACCTAAGCGCAAGGCGGCCAAAACCTGTTCGGCAGAGTCGGCCATCACAATGCGTAAACAATCAGCTGGCAATAAGTCGATCGTCGCCGAAACGATTCGTTGCCATTCTTGAATGTCGCCTGTTGGCAGTTGTGCGATCAAGGCCGCAGTCAACGATTGATCGCCAATCGCAAGTTGCCGAGCCTTCTTGATGCCGCCACCAAGGACCGCCGGGATCAAACCTGGCAGCAATGTACTTTCACTCGTTGCCAACTCAGCATTCACTTTGACCGCACTGAGCAAGTCGTCAACCGGCGCGTAATAATCGATCGTCTGAAAGGCTGCAACCGGTAAATCACCGGCCATGACCTTTTGTAACGTAGCCGCACTGGCAGCGTCCATCCGTTTTTCAGCTTTGGTAAATGGTTCCTGATAGCGAAAACCCAGCCGGCTAGCATTCTTCTTCAGCTTGTCAGCAGGTTCAAACAGGCCGGAAAAAGTCATGATGGGCCCTTGCCAGTTCAAGAAACCGGCCAAACCGTGACTAGCCTGAATCGTCTTGAGACCAGGCTCGACACTATACTCCAGTCCATCCGCGGCTAACAGCTGGACTTTAGCCTGCTGCAAGGTCTGTGAACCCAGCATGCCAAAAGTGCCCCTTTTCAGCAGTGGCACGATGCATGGCGTCTGTACCTGACCCCGCGCAGTCGTCAACAGGGCCGTCCGTGGATTTGTTGCTGTGACCTTGAAACTTCTCTTACTCATTCTTGCTACCCTTACCTTGTTTGAATGGAATTCCTAAATGTGCGTAAGCAGCCGGAGTGGCCACCCGTCCACGCGGCGTTCTAGTGATGAAACCAATCTGCAACAAATATGGTTCATACATCTCTTCGATAGTGTCCGTCTCTTCACCAATGTTAGCGGCAATCGTCTTGATTCCCACCGGGCCACCATTGTAATAGTTGATCATGGTGGTCAAGATCTTGCGGTCGGTGGCGTCCAACCCGGCGTCATCAACCCGTAGCAATTTCAGCGCCTTGCTGACCACATGGTTAGTGATGGAGGATTGACCGGCAACTTCCGCAAAGTCACGGACCCGCCGCAATAGACGGTTGGCAATCCGTGGCGTCCCCCGTGAGCGCAGGGCTAATTCTTTGGCCCCTTCTGGATCGATCTTGCAGTTGAAGATCCGGGCGCTCCGGTTGATGATCTGGTTCAACTCGTCCGGCGTGTAGTAATCCATGTGTTCAACAATGCCAAACCGATCCCGCAAAGGCGCCGACAACGCCCCGGCACGGGTGGTGGCCCCAATCAGGGTAAACGGCGGCAGCGGGAAGTGAACCGGGTGGGCAGTTGGACCTTCCCCAATAACAATGTCGATGTAGTAGTCTTCCATGGCCGAATAGAGCATTTCTTCAACCACTTTGGGCAAGCGGTGGATTTCATCGATAAACAAAACATCACCGGCTTGCAGTCCGTTCAACATCGCTACCAAGTCGCCAGGTTTCTCAATGGCGGGCCCGCTGCTGGTCTTGATGGACACGCCCATTTCGTTGGCAATCACCATGGCCAAGGTCGTTTTCCCTAAACCCGGTGGTCCATAAAGCAAAACGTGGTCCAACGCTTCCTGACGCTGTTTAGCCGCCTGAATGTACACCTGCAGTTTTTTCTTTAACTTCGACTGCCCGATGTAGTCAGCCAATGTTTGCGGACGTAAGGTTAGTTCCTCTTGCTCTTCATGACGATCAGTTGGTTGACCAGACATGAGATCATGTCCTTCACTCATCTCGCTTCACCTCAATTTCCGCTCAATAACGTTAATCCTTTACGTAAGTATTCGTCAGTGGTCAACTGATCTTCTTTAATCAGTGCCCGCTTGACCTTCTGTACTTCACGATCAGCATAACCCAGTGATTTGAGGGCCGCCAGTGCATCATTCAACTGCGGATTGGCAGAATCAAAAACGGTCGCTTGAATGTCCAAACTGACCTGATCGCTTTGCTGAAACGAGTCCAGTTTATCCTGCAGTTCAATGATGATCCGTGAAGCCGTCTTCTTCCCCACTTTCGGGAACTTGGTCAGATAGGCCACATCGTTGTTGGCAATGGCGTCGATCAGTCCTTGGTGGTCGGGGTTAGCCAAAATTGCCAAAGCACTCTTGGGACCGATCCCCGAAATGCTGATCAGTTTCAAGAATAATGCTTTTTCTTTGGCGCTCACAAAACCAAAGAGTTCCAGCCGGTCCTGTGAAACTGACTGGTAGACATAGACGCGGACATCTTTTTGTCCTTCTGAATAATGATAAGGGTTGGCCACCTGTACCTGGTAGCCGACCCCGCCAACGTCAATGACGATGTAGTTTGGTCTGACAATAGTGATGGTGCCAGTTAAATATTCATACACAAGACTGAACTCCTTTATTAAAACTCGTGATCATCAAAATCGTTAGCAAACGGCTGGTGGCTTTCCTGAATCCGCTTGAACATCTTTTCCAGATCGGTATCCGTGAAGTGAATCAGAACCGGCCGTCCGTGGGGACAATTGAACGGGTCCTCACACTGAGGCAGACGTTTCAACAAGGCCTTGGCCTGCAAGTCGTCCAGCCGGTGATTGGCCTTGATCGCCCGCTTACAGCTCATCATAATCGCCGTTTTCGCACGGAATTGAGCGACCGTCAAACGGTTACCGGTCAATACCCAGTCAATCATTTCCCGGGCCGTGGCTTCCTCTTGACCGTCGACAAACCAAGTCGGGTGACTGGCTAACAAGAAGCTGTTCTGCCCAAACGACTGCAAATGCAGACCGACCGCGTTCAACGTTTCCAACTGTTCCTTGATTTTCAGTGCTTCGGCCACCGAATAATTTAACACCAACGGCTGCAAGAAGTTTTGCTGGTCGTCGCTGACCTCACCAATGGTGCGCCGGAACTTTTCGTAGTTAATCCGTTCCTGAGCGGCGTGTTGGTCAATGATGTACAGACCGTCAGAAGCCTGAGCCAACAAGAACGTGCCTTGCAGCTGACCAATGTATTGCAAATCCGGAAAACGTTGCTCCTGGGGGTTGCTCTGGTCATCAATTGCTAGACTAATCTCTTCGGGCTTTGGTTTGTCTTTAACGGCGGCCGGCTCACTGTCATCACCAAATGGGCGGGCGTCTTCGTTCTTATATTTGTTGTCAAAGTCCGTTAAGGAAGCTGCCTGAAGGTCGTCCTTATGCTTGATCACGATCGGGTTGGCAACGACGCTGTCCTCACCATCCGCAGCGGCTGGATTGCCCTTTTCTTCTTCGTGGTTGACCGGCATGGTTGGCAATGTGCTTTGGCTTTGGTAACTATCTTGGCGCTCCTGAAAGGCCGGACCAACTTGTTTATCCAATAAATTTTGCGCCTTATCGCCGACATCCGGAATCAGGTTGCGTTGACCGATGGCTTGGGCGATCGCGTTGGCAATCAGATTGACCAGCTGAGGTTCCTTGCTCAGCCTGACCTCTCGTTTGGCCGGGTGAACGTTCACGTCGACTAAGAACGGATCCAGGTCAATGTTGACGACCGCCACCGGATAACGCCCCACCATGAGCTTCGAACCATAGCCCTGAATTATGGCCTTCGTTAATTGGAAATTACGGACATAACGATGGTTGATGGTCAATGTGATGTATTGACGACTGGCCCGCGTCAATTCAGGCAAGGACACCAGGCCAGTAACCTTAAAGTCGTTGTCCGCACCCGAAATTTTAATCATCTTCCGGCCGACTTGAATGCCGTAAATGGCCGCCACAACCTGGGCTAAATTGCCATTACCGGCACTACGAAAGAGTTCATGGCCGTCGGAAGTCAATGAGATCGCTACTTCAGGGTTGGCCAGTGCCAGACGGTTCACGATATCGGTCAAATGACTCAATTCGGTTTGGGGCGACTTCAGGTACTTCAAGCGCGCTGGTGTGTTGAAGAAGAGCTCGGTCACCGTCACATCCGTCCCGGGGCGTGACAGGGCTGGCTTTTCACTTACCACTTTGCCGCCATGCAGATGAATGCTATGTCCATCACTGTCGGCCGTGGCTGTGGTCATCTTGACGTCAGCAACCGAGGCAATACTGGGCAGGGCTTCACCACGAAAGCCCATAGTCTGGACCCGGAACAGGTCTTTTCTAGAACTGATTTTACTGGTGGCATGGCGTTTGAAGGCGAGTTGCAAATCGTCCGCCGCAATACCGTCACCGTCGTCAATCACTCGAATACTGCCTAAGCCTGAATTGGTCACCAGGACATCAATGCGCCGACTATGGGCATCCAGCGAGTTTTCTACCAGTTCCTTGACGATTGAAGCCGGCCGCTCGATCACCTCACCGGCCGCAATCTGATTGGCTAATACATTATCTAATTGATGAATCTTACCCATACAGACACCTTATTTCAGTTTTTGCTGCCATTGATAAACCTGCTGCATCACATCCATCGGGGTCATGCTCATCAGGTCCAGTTTGCGCAACTGTTTAACGACTTGCTGATCAGTCTTGTTCATATGTGGCTTCGGCGTTGGTGCAAACAATTCCAGTTGGCCGTTGTCCTCTTCAGCTAACGCCTTTTCTTGATGGTTGTCTTCCACTGCTGGTTCTTTTTGCTGGCTTGGCTTAGTTGCAGGCTCAGTTGCCGCACTTTGCTCACTGGCTTGATCGATACCGGCCACATGATCCTCCTCATGCTCGTTCTCCAAGGCATGCAGAATGTCCGTTGCCCGTTTTAACAGCGACTGCGGCATACCAGCCAGTTTGGCCACATGAATCCCATATGACTTGTCGGCCGGACCAGCACTGACTTTGTGCAGGAAGACCAGTTCACCGTTTTCTTCGGTTGCCCCCACATGCACGTTTTTCAGCCGCTTTAATTGCTGATCCAACGTGGTTAGTTCGTGATAGTGGGTGGAGAAAAGCGTCTTGGCATGGACATGGTTATGAACGTATTCGATGATCGCCTGCGCCAGGGCCATCCCGTCATAGGTAGCCGTTCCCCGACCAATTTCGTCGAACAAAATCAGACTATTCTTAGTGGCATGCTGCAGGGCGTTGTTAGCCTCCATCATTTCCACCATGAAGGTACTTTCACCGGAAACCAAATCGTCGGCCGCACCGATCCGGGTAAAGATCTGGTCAAAGATTGGCAGGTTGGCGCGACTCGCCGGGATGAAGCAACCCATTTGCGCCATGATGGCCGACAAAGCTAACTGCCGCATGTAGGTGCTCTTACCGGACATGTTTGGACCAGTAATCAACAGGATATCGGTATCCTTGCCCATGACCACATCGTTAGGGACATATTCCTGGTGGCCCATGAACTTCTCGACAACGGGGTGGCGACCGTCTTTGATGTTCAGTTCATGATCATGGTTCAACTTTGGCCGCACAAAGTGGTAGTTTTCAGATACCACCGCAAAGCTCTGCAGAACATCCAATTCAGACAAGGCCTTAGCCAATGCTTGCAGACGCTTAATCTGGCCCTTGACCTCATCCCGAATCTTGACGAACAGGTCATATTCCAAAGCGGTGGACTTTTCCTGAGCACCCAAGATCAGGGATTCCTTTTCCTTCAATTCAGGGGTGGAGAAGCGTTCTGCGTTGACCAAAGTTTGTTTCCGCTCATAACGATCTTGCGGCAGCTTATTCAGGTTGCCCTTGCTGACTTCAATGTAGTAACCAAAGACGTGGTTATAACCAATTTTCAGGTTATTGATGCCCGTTGCTTCGCGTTCCTTTTGCTGCAGGTCGGCGATCCACTGTTTACCATTGCTCATGGCGTCACGGTACTCGTCCAGCTTAGTGTTGTAACCATCTTTGATCACACCACCCTCCGTCACCGAAATCGGCGGTTCTTCGACGATTGCCCGGTCGATCAAACCCGCCACTTCGGACATGGGGTCCAATCGCTTGGCTAAGTCGTCCAAGGCAGGTGCATCCAACGTTTCCAAGACATACTTGATCTTTGGGACCTGCTCCAGTGAGGTCTTCAGTTGGATCAGATCCCGGCCGTTAACATTACCATAGGCCACCCGACCAGCTAAGCGTTCCAGGTCGTACACCTTGATCAACTCTTCTTGCAGGTTGCTGCGTTCAAAGTAGTTGTCTAACAATACCTGCACTTTGTCTTGACGGGCTTCGATAGCCGACTTGTCGATCAACGGCCGATCCATCCACTGTTTCAAAAGCCGGCTGCCCATCGCCGTTTTGGTTTCATCCAACAACCAAGCCAGGGTCCCCTGACGTTTGCCACTGCGCATGTTGGTCATCAGTTCCAGGTTGTGCTTAGAGAAGTGGTCAATCTTCATGTAGGCACTTGGCTGGTAGAAGACCGCCATCTGCATGTGGGCAAGCGACCGTTTCTGCGTCGTCAAGAGGTAGGAAACCAACAAAGCGACCACGCGCTTAACGTCGTCATCTTCTAATTTCTGTGTTAAGTAGGCCACTTCCGAATCTTTGAGCAACTTGTCTTGATGGGAAAGTAAGATGTTTAACTTCTTAAATTGGTTGACCAGTGAATCCGGCAGACTGCCTTCCTCCACGACTTCGCGTGCCGACAAGTTAATAATCTCGTTCATGAGGCTCGTCTGGTTGTCAAAACGGGTGGTCTTTAACTCACCGGTTGACAGGTCAGTGTAGGCCAGGCAATAACCGTTGTTTACCATCGTGACCGCTACCAGGTAGTTGTTGGTCTGGGCAGAATCACCCTTCAGATCCATCCGCGTCCCTGGGGTGACTAAACGGGTGACTGCCCGCTTAACCATTCCTTTGGCCTTGCGTGGATCTTCCATCTGATCACACACCGCGACCTTGTAGCCCTTGTCGACCAGGACATCAATATAGTTTTCAACCGCCTTATGAGGGACTCCACACATCGGGGTTGGGTGCTTAGTGCTGTGGCTGCGTGCCGTCAGGGTCAACTCCAACAGTTGCGCACCTTTCACCGCATCATCGTTAAACAGCTCATAGAAGTCCCCGATCCGGTAGAACAAGAAGGCGTCCGGATATTGGTCTTTTACGTGCTGATACTGTTCCATCATTGGTGTTGTTTTTTTAGCCAAATCTTTTTCTCCCTTCTGAACCCGTCACGTTATTAGCTTTGTCCACGTATTCAATACCTAGTTAAGTTTAAGGTGGATCTTGGCAATACGCAAATGGCCCCCAGTGTTCGTTACTTCGAACGCCAGAGGCCTCTTGCACTTTGGATTACAACTATCATTCAGCTAACAGCTGCAGTTGTATGCATTCTATTTTGCATAATCGATTGCCCGGACTTCACGAATAACGGTGACTTTAATGTGTCCAGGATATTCGAGCTGCTGTTCAATCTCGCGCTTAATATCATGCGACAATGCAGCAGCCTGATTATCACTAATCTTCTTTGGTTTAACGATTACTCGTAATTCACGACCCGCTTGGATTGCGTAACTGTGGTCAACACCCTTGTGAGCATCCGCAATTGCTTCCAACTTCTTGAGTCGTTGAATATACTCTTCCAGTGATTCACTCCGCGCACCTGGCCGTGCACCACTGATGGCATCGGCAACTTGAACCAAGACGGCAATTACCGATGTTGGGGCAACGTCGCCGTGGTGTGAGGCGATGGTGTTGATGACCACTGGGTTTTCCTTATACTTCCGTGTCAGTTCAACACCCAATTCAACGTGTGAACCTTCAACTTCATGATCGACCGCCTTGCCGATATCATGCAGCAGACCGGCCCGCTTGGCTAGCGTTGCATCTTCGCCCAGCTCTTCAGCCATGACCGCCGTCAGCTTAGCCACTTCAATTGAGTGCTGCAAAACGTTTTGGCCATAACTCGTCCGGTACTTCATCCGGCCAACAATCTTGATCAAATCTGGGTGCATGGTGTGAATGCCCAGGTCAAACAGGGTTTCTTCACCGACTTCCCGCAGCTGGCTGTCCATGTCCTGCCGGGCTTTCTCAACCGCTTCTTCAATCCGGGCTGGATGAATCCGACCATCCTGAATCAGCTTTTCCAACGCCATCTTAGCAATTTCACGCCGCACTGGGTCGAAACCACTCAAGACGACAGCTTCGGGAGTATCGTCAATGATCAAATCAATCCCCGTCAACGTCTCCAAGGTACGAATGTTACGGCCTTCACGACCGATGATCCGTCCCTTCATATCGTCATTTGGCAGGTTAACCACCGAAACGGTTGCTTCCGAAACCATGTCCGCTCCACTGCGCTGGATGGCACTGACAATTAAGCTCTTAGCCTTCTTATCCGCCGTCCGTTCAGCATCTTCTTCACTTTCACGGATCATCTTGCTCCGCTCTTCAGCCAGCTCGTCTTTCAGTTTACTGAATAAAATTTGCTGGGCTTGATCGCGGGTTAAATTAGCAACCTGTTCCAGCTTTTGACGTTGCTGATCAATCAGCTTTGTTACTTGTTCTTGATCTTTCTGAATTTGCTCTTTTTGCTGTTCTAGTTTGTCCTCACGTGAACTAATAGCATCTTCTCGATCTTCTAAGGCACTGTCCTTGTGATCTAAACTTGCCTCCCGGGTTAACAAGCGGTTCTCTTGCTTTTGAACCTCTTGCCGCCGACTTTGCAGGTCCTTTTCCACACTTTCACGATATTGATGGCTTTTTTCCTTTGCCTCTAAAATCGCTTCTTTTTTTGCAGTCGCGGCATCTTTTTTTGCAGCCGCAATGATTTCCTTAGCATTATTCTGGGCACTCTGTACTTGCCGTTCAACAATGAATTGACGAACAAAATAGCCCAAAACACAAGCAACAATAGCGATTGCAGCAGTCAATCCCATACTCATATTGACTCCTCCATTTTCACTATTGCTTGTGAGCAATATTAGTAAATCTGTACAGTTCTTATTAAAAAAGCACGTACCATTCAAGTTTAATCGCTGCTGTTTGAGGTGTCAATAATGAGCAATCCTAATCAATTTGCCCATCTTCTTATTGAAATGATCAATGAACACTGACTATTTCAGTCGTTGCGCAAATCAAGAGCTAAAAAGACCTTCAGTGAGTTTTTTCCACTGGAGGTCTCCTGAATTAGTTTTGAATATTATTTGTTTTCGTGAGCGCTGGCTTCTTCGAGCGTTTCCTGTTTGCTCTGCTTGCTCTTCTTTTCATCGTTGGCCGACTTGTCAGCCGGATCCACTGGCAGGCCATAAGCTTCACGAACCTTGGTCATCAGTTCATTCATCTGATCAGGGTGGTCAGCCAGCCACTGCTTGGCATTTTCACGACCTTGGCCAATCCGTTCGGAACCGTATGAGTACCATGCACCACTCTTGTTGACCAGATCCTTTTCAACGGCCATGTCGAGTAGTTCACCGGTCTTCGAGATACCCTTACCGTACATGATATCAACTTCGGCCCGCTTGAACGGCGGAGCAACCTTGTTCTTGACAATTTTAATCTTTGCACGGTTACCGATCACATTGGTGCCATTCTTCAGCTGTTCACCACGCCGAATTTCCATCCGGATCGTTGCATAGAACTTCAGTGCCCGGCCACCAGGAGTGGTTTCAGGGTTACCAAACATGACCCCAACTTTTTCACGAATTTGGTTGATGAAAATGGCGATTGTCTTGGTCTTGTTAACCTCACCGGAGAGCTTCCGCAGTGCTTGTGACATCAGCCGAGCTTGCAGACCAACGTGGGCGTCACCCATTTCACCTTCAATTTCAGCCCGTGGGACCAGTGCCGCAACGGAGTCGACAACCACAATATCAACAGCACCACTGGCAATTAAGGCATCCGCAATTTCCAAACCTTCTTCACCAGTATCTGGTTGCGAAAGCAGCAAATTATCAATATCAACGCCTAAGGCTTGTGCGTACTGTGGATCCAGTGCGTTTTCTGCATCGATGTAGGCCGCCGTGCCGCCGCGGTGCTGAACCTCAGCAACGGCGTGCAAGGCAACAGTCGTCTTACCAGAACTTTCTGGACCGTACATTTCGATGATCCGGCCCCGTGGGTAACCACCGACCCCTAATGCTTCGTCGATGGCCAAAGAACCACTGGAAATGGTTGCAATTTGCGTGTCGGCCGCATCGCCCATCCGCATAATCGAACCCTTACCAAAGTTCTTTTCAATCTTCTTTAAGGCATTATTTAATGCCGCTTTTCTTTGATCAGCCATTGTTGACCTCCTCGTCGACAATTATCTGTAAATATGATATCAGTTTATCGCTAAAAGATAAACCTTTTAATCGAACCCTTGTTCGCCTATTATTTTAACCCATGATAAATACGGAGTAAAGCCCGTTGCACACTTTGCCGGCGAATATTTTGACGCCCTAGTTTTCCTGACAAATGCAGTTCAAAGCTCTCAACATGGTCGGGAAAGGCAATCCCGATCCAGACCGTGCCAGCGGGATGGCCTTCTAATGAGTCCGGGCCGGCAACACCGGTAAAGCCCACACCAATATCGGCATGCAAAAGCTTTTGCACATGACTAGCCATCGCCTCCGCAGTGGCAGCACTGACGACTCCTTGTTGATCAATGACCTCCTTGGGCACCCCCAGCAGGGATTCTTTGACCTTGATTGCATATGTGACCAAACCGCCATCAAACACGTTGGAAGCCCCTGGGACACTGCAAATAGTCGCTTGGAAAAGACCACCCGTGAGACTTTCAGCAGCGCTGATGTGCAAATGCTTTTTCTTCAAGCAATCAACCACCTGCTTGGCCAATGAAACCTCTTCGCCGGTGCCAAAGTAATAATCGCCAACCGCTTGCAGAATCTTTTCTTGAGCGGTATTCAGCAATTCATCAGCGTTAGTGGTGGTTTCATTATGGACAGTCAACCGAACTTGAATTTCATCTGGCTGGACATAGGAAGTGGCAACAACCCGCTTGTCGGGCAAAACCGCTTGGATCCGGTCCATTAACTCAGATTCCGGACAGCCAACAAAGTGCAAATTGCGGCTGATAATCGGTTTGCCCATCAAGTTTTTCAGCTTAGGCAACAAACTTTCACTGACCATCGCCTTAAACTCACGCGGTGGTCCGGGCAAAACCACAACGGTGTGGTCCTTGCCCTGCCAAAAAGAGCCGACCGCTAGCCCCACTGGGTTGGCCAATGGCATGCCGCCATTTAGAAAGTATGCTTGGCGCTTGTTCTCTGGCACCATCTTCGCTTGGCGACGCTTGAAGTCAGCTTGAATGGCTTGCCACTGGTCTTCATCAACGGCCAAGTCAACGCCTAGAGCATCAGCCGTCGATTGCAAGGTGCGATCATCATCGGTGGGCCCTAAGCCGCCACAAACAAACAGCAACTGATTTCGCAACCATGCATTATGAATTGCCTCTGAAATACGGGCGGGATCGTCATCCACCGTCACCTGCCAGTGACTTTCAATCCCTAACCGCCGCAATTGGTCTGCTAAGAAGCGGGCATTGCTATTAACAATCTGTCCGAGGGTGATCTCAGTCCCCACTGCAATAATTTCTGCTTCCATTTTTAACCCTCCATAACTTATAAACGAAAAAAGACTGGAAAACCATCAAAGTTTTCGCAGTCCTTATACGATTATTTAAAACCATCCGCAAAGGCACCTTTGCCTTGAATGAAGTAGTCGATGCCAGAGTAGATTGTGAAGAACAAGCAAATGTAGAGCATGATTTGCCCAAATGGAATGTTCCAGTAGGCAAAAATCGCGTTCTTCAACAACAAGAAGATAATCGCAATGAATTGAGTCGTCGTCTTGATCTTGCCGGGCATTTTAGCTGCCAGCACCGTCCCGTTTTGTTCAACCAGGAGCAGACGCAGGCCGGTCACTGCCAGTTCCCGCCAAATGATGATCGAGGTAACCCAAGCTGAAACGTCATGGCTAGCCGTCAACACAATGAATGCCGTCATGACTAAGAGCTTGTCGGCCAGCGGATCGGTAAACTTACCAAAGTTGGTAATCAAATGCTGGCCCCGGGCAATCCGGCCATCGAGGTTATCCGTGATAGTTGCAGCAATGAAGAGAACTGCAGCAATCACTTGAGCGATGGGAACGGTGGTGCCTAAGAAGCTAACTGTGCCCCAACCAAAGGGTACCACCATCAAAATCAGGAAAAACGGAATAATGATCAAACGCACAATTGTTAATTTATTGGGTAAATTCAAAATAACTTCCTCCCTGATTAATGAGTAGCGCCACCGGCTGTAGCGCCAGAAGTACCAGCAGTCGATTGACTAGCACCACCAGTACTACTGTTGCCACCTTGATTTGATGGGCTCGTAACCTGCGTGTTTGGTTCGCTGGAACGGCTACCACCACCGTTGTTGGTCGTGTTATTGCCGCTCGTGTAGCCACCGTTGTTGGTCGTGTTGGTAGTACTCCGTTGGTTATTACTGTTGTTCGTGGTTGAAGACGATGATGATGAATCACTGTCGCCAAATTGAATCGTGACCGTATGCGTTGATGGGTAACGATTGTGGTCGGTGATGTCCAGAGTCTGGTTGCCAATCTTGATCTTGGTATTCCGTGCATTACCAACCCGAATCGTAATGGAATGAACATTCTTGGCGATCGTCACAGTCGACTTATCACCATTGCTCATATTCTTGGACAAGCGTTGCCGATCATCAACCCGGACCACGTTGTTACTGTCACCGGTCGTTGAAACCGTAAGCTTGGTGGACTTCTTCAAAGACTTATCGCTCTTGAACGTAACGGCGGAATCAGTCCGTTGAGTCTGGTGGAGCTTAATCGTATCAGCCTTCTTAGTGGTCTTCTTGGCCTTCTTGTGTGATGACTCACCAGACACCTTAACCGAACTGCTGTCAATCTTGGTCGAAGAATTATTGTGGTTACGTACGATAGCTGTCAGCCAAATGGCACCCAGTACCACCACCACGATTAACACCACAATGATCGTTGGCAGGTATTTGCGCAGTTGGTCAATCCGGTCCACCGTGTTCTGGTGGTGTTGGCCAGTCCGCGTCTCAACCGCCTCATCCAAATGCTCGGTGTAGGTCTCGGTTTGTGTCTTTGGCAAATAATCGTCATATTGCTTGAGCAGGTCATTGCCATCAAGACCAACCGTGTTTGCGTACTGCTTGACGAATGCGCGCACGTAAAAATCACCAGGAAGCTCGTCAAACTTTTCGTCTTCAATGGCAATTAAGTAACGCTTTTGGATCTTCGTCTCTTGTTGCAGATCGTCTAAAGTCATGCCCTTAGCAACACGGGCATCCTTCAACTTTTGTCCAATATGTGCTTGTTCTGCTTCTTTTCCTTCACTCATTGCTATTCCTCAGTTCCTAACTCTAAAAACTTATAACCTAAAAAAGTATAACATACTTAGCTGAATCTAAATTGTAAGAATCATTAACGTTCTGTGCGCGGCATGATTGTAAAAGTCGTGGTCAAATTAGGCTTGATGAACTGATCTAATGCCCGCCGCAAGTCAGCCAGCGTCAATGATTGCAGCTGCTTAAGTTCGTCGTAAATTGTCACATCCCCGAACAAACGACTGGAGTAACGATTGGCGATCAGTTCCGGCGAATTCAGACTGGCCACTAGCCGTCCCACGGCACCCCGCTGCATGCTTTCAAATTGATCCTGCATGCGGGCCAAGTTTTCCTGCGCATGCATTAAAATTTCCCGGATTGCTTGCGTGAATTCTTGGGGCTGGTTAGTTTCACTGCTCCAGGTTGCAAAATGAAAACCGCGTTCCATTTCGAAGCTAAAGGAGAAGGAGTCGTCAATGACCCCCTGATCATAAAGACGTAAAAAGTTGTCAGTTGTATCATCAAATAACATTTCCAGCAACAATTCCACCGCCAGTCGGTAACGCAACCGTTCTGCCGGATCGGCCACGTGGTGACTGCCACGCAAAGCCATCATGACGTGAGGTCGTTGAACATCCATCAATAGCTCTTGATGGTCAACCAATTGACTCGTCGCCGGATCGCTGAGATTAGCCACGCGCTTTGGGAATGGTTCTTTAGTCGTGGAATATTGACTTTCCTGGTCAACCAGCCAGTCATACAGGGCATGAGGATCAAAGTTTCCAGCGACAACCAGTTTCAGATTGCTGGGCCGGTAGAATTCTTGGTATGCACTGTACAAAACGTCCGGGTTAATCTTTTCAATGCTATTTTCGGTCCCGGCAATGTCTTCTCTCATTGGATCATTGGGGTAGAGATTGGCAACCGTGCCCGTGTACAGACGCGAGCTCGGTGAGTCGGCGTACATTCGAATCTCCTGGCCGATGATCCCCTGCTCCTTTTTGACGCCTTGAGTTGAGAAATACGGTTTCTGCACAAAATCCAGCAAGATCGCCAGACACCGGTGCAGGTTCATCGTCGTCGAAAACTGGTAGCTGGTCTGTGTATAACTGGTAAAAGCATTCGAATCCGCTCCCAGTTCCCCAAAGAGGTCAAAGGCGTCGTGATCTTCTTTTTCAAACAGCTTGTGTTCCAAAAAATGGGCACATCCGGCAGGCAGCGTCACTACTTTCTGGTCGCTATTTGTAAAAGATTGGTCGATCGAGCCAAAGTCAGTCGTCAAAACGGCATAGCTTTTCTGAAAAGCCATCGGAATCAGGACCACTTCCATACCGTTGTCCAGTTGACCGGAAACTAATCGTTGATTGAATTCCGGATAGGTTTTCTCCTTCAAATTATCGTCCTCCATTTAGGAAAAAGATGGCTTGCAGACTCATTTTTGACGCTAAGTCCATAATCTTTTGCCGATCAACCTTTGCCAAGCGACTGGCGACATCCTCTTTAAAGGACACGCCCAACACTTGGTTGATTAAGCGCCGGCTGGCCACCGCACTCAGGTTATCCATGCTGCCGCGGTATTGGTTCAACAGGTTCTTCTTCACCTGATTGAACTGTGTGTCGGAAAACATCCCGTGGCGCAGTTTGGCGAGCTGCTCATCAATCAGTTGTCGCACTCGTTGATAGGTTGACGCGTTAATGCCAGTCTCAACTACCAAATGGCCACTCAACGGGCGCAGACTGCTCTCCGCATAGTAAGCCAGGCTCTCCTTCTCACGGATATTGTTGAACATCAATGAGTAGGCGCTCCCGCCAAACAGGCTATTCAAGACGACCATTGCATCATAACTGCTATCGCCATAATAAACCGGCAACGAGTAGGCCAGATCCAGCTTGGCCTGCATCACAGACTGGTGCTCGATCTTTTGGTGCGGTTCACGCCATGACGGCTGGGAATAATACAGCGAATTGATCGCCAATGCCTGCCGGTCCGCCAGCGGCCATTGTTTCAACTGAGCAACAACGGTCTCCGGATCCACATCACCAATCACCACAATGTCGACCTGGTCATTGGCCAACATAGAGCGGTAAGCGGCCACGGTCTGGTCATTGTCGACACTGGTCAATCGTTCGCTCGTCCCCGCACTTGGCATTTGCATGGGTGAGTCGTCACGATAATATTCTTTCATCAGTTGCTGGGCCGAATAATACTGCTTGTCATCCTTGACTGATTGGTAGGCTGCCTGCAGATTGTCTCTCTGCACGCGCCAGATCTGCGGATCAAAACGGCCATTCACCAATCGTGGTTGAAAGATGATCTCACGCATAAAGTCCAGCTGCTTGCCTAGCATTCCTGGTTGCGAAAAGCGGTCATTGACAAAGGTGCTGCTGAAGCGAACGGTATGGGCCGTACCAATCCGCGCAACATAAGCATTCAAGTCGGCCCCATACATGTCAGCCAATCGACGAGCAATCGCCGTTTGGCTAGGATAATGTTGACTCCCAGAAACAAGGAGGTTTGCCAGTAAATTGCGCGTCGTTGCGTTGGTAAACGTCTGTGGGGTGGCAAAACTGACCAACAACTTTGTCACCGTGAATTTTTGCGTTGGCTGCACCTGTAGATTCACGCCTTTGGCAAGCTGATAACGCAATTTATGACCCCTCCTCATGAATTTAAATGCAACCACCATCATACGTTAATTGACATATAAAAACAAGAAACGTTACCATCTGAGACCTCGGAGTCGCCAATTTGTTTCCATCACCCATTTGAGGACGACAAAACCGTCAACGAGCAATCGCTGACGGTTTTTTATTGACGCGGACTGGCCATTTCATTTGGCTTCGTCCAGCATTTCATTTATTCGGTTATCATATCAATCATTAGCTGCATGACTTACTTAACTGGCCCCAGGTAGTTGCTGTTCTTGCCAAACCACTTTTCGTTAATTTTCTTTAACTGGCCATTCGTCTGCAGCCGACCCAGTCCTTCGTTAACCTTGTTGCGCAAGGTTTTATCGCCCTTACGCATCCCAACGGCAAACTTGTCAGTCGGCATCTTTGGATCACTGTAGGTGGTGTAATCATTCTTGTTGGCCTGGTGCTGGATGTAGTAATCAGCGTAAACCTGGTCCATCAAAATTCCCTGGATCCGGTTGGCATTCAAATCAATGAACGCATTCGGGAAGGTATCGTATAAGACCGGCTTCTTGTCCTTGATCTTGTCTTTCAATAACTTCGGCTGGTCGTCCAAAGCCGTCATCCCGGTGGAACCATTTTGCACCCCGAGACTCTTGCCCTGCATGTCGTTGAAGTTGCGGATTCCTTCAGACTTGCGGGTAACCAGGATCTGTTTGTTCAACAGGTATACCCGGCTGAAAGCAACCTTGGCCTGCCGTTCTGGTGTGACTGAGTAACCATTCCAAAGCAGGTCAATGGTCCCGTTCTTTAATTCCGTTTCCTTCATTGACCAGTCAATCGTTTGAAAATCGACTTTGATGCCATATTGTTTGAACACGGCCCGGGCCAAATCAATATCGTAGCCCACCAATTTACCATTCTTCTGACGAAAGCCCATGGGTACGAAACTATCGTCCAAACCAACAACCACTTTTCCCCGACGTTTGATTCGCGCCCAAGTATCTTGGTGGTTGGCACGATAAGTTACGCTTTGGCAGCCGCCTAGCAAGAAGGTCGACATCACCATTAGGCAAAGAACAAATAAAATTTTAACCTTCTTCATTCTGCCATCCCCATTCTTAAGCCTGCTTACTATCCAATGCTTGGACTTTCAACATATTGTCGGCAATCTGCTTGGCAAATTCCATATCGTGAGTAACGACTAGCTGGGTCATGCCCTGCTTCTTGAGTCCTAAAATCAGTTGGGCAACTTCATCCCGTAAATTCGGGTCCAGTGCACTGGTTGGTTCATCATAGCACAGGATCTTTGGTTTCATTGCCAATGCCCGTGCAATGGCCACCCGTTGCTTCTGCCCACCAGACAGCTGGAATGGGTAAAGGTTGCCCTTGCCTGCCAGCCCTAACTGTTGCAGTAATTTTTCGGCATTCTGGTTAGCTTCTTTGGTGCTTTGCTTGAGTACCATGGTTGGCGCCAGCGTAATGTTTTCTAAGACTGACAAGTGTGGAAACAGGTTAAATTCTTGGAAGACAACCCCGATCACGGTCTGTTCCGGTTCAACGCTTTCCGGATCAAATGGTTTGCCGTCGATCAGGAATTCGCCACTGTCGGCACTTTCCAGCCCGGTCACACACCGCAGCAAGGTCGTTTTCCCGGCACCAGAAGGACCAACAATGGTCAGGATTTCGCCATCCTTAACGGTGAAGTTAATCCCATCTAAAATTGGCCGATCGCCAAAACTCTTTTTTAAATTTCTAACTTCTAACATATGGGCCCCTCCTTACTTGTAGTATGCGTAACGCTGTTCAACCTTGTGCAGGACGTAGGTACAAATCCCGATCATCAGCAGGTAGATTAAGCCAACCAGCAGCAGTGGAACCAACGTAACATCTCTTGACGTCGCAACGTTTCCGGCCCGCAGCAGGTCGCCTAAACCAATGACATAAACCAATGAGGAGTCCTTAACCAGGTTAATGACTTCGTTACCGATGGACGGGATCACGATCTTAACCACTTGTGGAATCACAATCTTACGGATCGTCTGCCAGTAGCTCAACCGCAAAACCCGGGCACCTTCGTACTGGCCTTGGTCAATGGACTGCAAACCGCCACGGAAGATTTCAGCGAAGTAAGCAGCATAGTTAAGAATGAAGGCAACCAAAGCAGCGTTAAAACGTTGGAAAACGATGCCCACAATCGGCAAACCGTAGAAGACGAAAATCAGTTGCAACAGCAATGGCGTCCCCCGCATCAGCCAAACATAGATCTCCAGCACCCATTTGAGGGGCTTGATCTTCGAAGTTAATCCTAAACTAACAATAATTCCTAATGGTAATGAACCAATTAAAGTCAACGCGAATAATTCAAGCGTCATGCCGGCACCTTGGAAGAGCGACGGCAAAACTTCAAAAACGTAGTGCAGTGACAATATGATGACCTCCCTTTTTAAACAACAAAAGCGTTCCCTCAGACTTTTCATCCAAGGGGACGCTCAACCGTGGTTCCACCCCAATTCGTAACGGACTCACATCCGCTACCTCAGTAAGTTTGCCCACAAAAAAAGCCCCCAGCTGCATAACAGCTAGAGGGCGTTTCCGCGGTTCCACCTCATATCACCTGATTCTCACAAACCAAGCCTCAGCGAGTTCAAACAAACTCCGCGCTATAACGGGCTTCCCCGGACCATTTTTCGATGATCAACTCACAGTTGTGATTCAAAAGGTTTCTCCATGCCCTTCCCATTAACGGGCACTCCCTGACGAAGATAACCTTCCTACTAGTCTGCTCTTTGTCGTTTATTTATTGTCTAGTATGTTAAGCGGCAAGCAAGTAAATGTCAATACTTTCTCACAAGAAAATTAAAATTTAATGATAATTATCTAATCAGTTGTGCTGGCGTTCGGCCAATGCTTTGGTGAACATTGACTGGATCGGCCAATACAGCAGGACGAAGTAAACCAGGTTCAAGGCCAGCGTTGGGGCCAACGTGTCAACCAGGAAATCACCAAGGCTGGCATGGGTAATCCCAATGACGTAGTAAGCCCAATAATTCAGCAATTCAAACACGACCAAGTCAACAAAGAAGATCAGAATCATGTTCAAAAATGTGTCGCTGAAATACCGTGCCAGAGTCTTGGTCAGCCAAACGATCAACGGGTACAGGACGATAAACAGGCCCCACACACCTGAATAGTAAAGATCGCAGATGACCCCGACCGCAACGGCAAACCAGGTTAAGGGAATCTTGATGTTCCCCTCAAAGAAGTACGCCAAGACCAGCCATAACAGCACTAAATGGCTGACCATGTTGTATGGGTAGCTGAAAAACAGGCTTGCCCATACCTTACTCAGTGAACCATCCAAAAAGAGGGCGACAAACAAACCAATTGGGAACAGAAAACGTAAACGCGATAATCGATACATTGCTTATCACCCCTATGAATTCAGTTCTGGAACCGTGACGATATTGACATCGTTAAAGTCGGCGGCTGGCTTGATGTAGATCTTTTGGGCCAGGCCATAATCGTCTTTCCCAATCCGTGAAACCTTGCCGACGTACAGGCCCTTTGGTGTGATACCGCCTAGGCCACTGGTTGTTACCTTGGTGCCCTTCTTCACTTTAGCCTTGGAAGTAACTTGACCCATCACCAGTTCGTTGGTCTCTGAATCATAACCAGTGATAATCCCGTTGATCGTCTTGCCTCCTTCACCATCCAGCTGGATAGCAAAACGGTTAGCCGACTCACTGGTATCACTGAGCAGTTCGACCTTGCTGTTGGTTTGGTTAACTTCCACTACCCGACCAACAAGGCCACCAGCAGACATAACCGGCATGTCTTTCTTCACACCACTAGTCTGTCCTTTGTTAATAATGATTTGCTTTTGCCATGAAGACGGTGAACGGGTAATGACAGCCGCGTTAATGGTGGAATAATCAGTCATCGTGTGATTAACTTTTAATTCCTTCTTCAGCTGCTTATTTTCATGTGCCAGCGTTTCATCACGTACTTTCACCTGAGCTAAGTCGGAAACTTGTTGCTTCAGTTTGCGGTTTTCGGAATAGGTGTTCAGCAGGTCGGAGAATGAAGCAAGACCGTTATGAACAGCATTCACAGGGACCGCCACAATATCATTGGCAATTCCCACAACGTCATTACCAAACTGCTGGATTAGCGGTGGCGTTGCCCGTCGTTTCCGTAAAGCAACTGAACCACCCATCAGGCCGAAAGCAAGCACCAAAACGACGACAATGAAAACCAAGCGCCGATTTGAAAAAAACTTATGCATGTCTTTCAATCCTCCACTGCAACTTAGGAATAAGTAAACGGGGCTGGGGCAAAACAACTGTTTTGCGGCCAGCCCCATCCGTACAACTTTCCCTCGTTGTTTTTCTCTCAGTATTTAGTAAATCGAAGCTTACTTTTTCTTCTTCATTACATCAATACTCTTCAAGGATTCACCAGTACCGATAGCGACACAGTCAAGCGGGTCGTTAGCGATAAATACTGGCACCTTGGTAGCATCCGAGATGACATCAGGAAGGTTCTTCAATAACGAACCACCACCAGTCAGGACGATCCCATGGTCGATGACATCGGCAGCAATTTCAGGAGAAGTTTCTTCCAAAGTGCCCTTGATGGCCTCAATGATGGTCTGAACGCAGTCTTGCAGTGCGCCCGCCAGATCAACGGCCGAAACCTCGATCGTCTTTGGTAAGCCGGTGACCAGATCACGACCACGAACTTCAGTGGTTCCCATTTCCTTAGCGGCTTCAACTGATGCGGAGCCAATGTCCCACTTCAGCTTTTCAGCGGTCCGTTCACCGATCAAGAGGTTCTTGTCGGCACGAACATATTGGGCAATGGCATCATCCATCTTGTCACCAGCCATCCGGATGGAACGACTAGAAACAATGCCGCCCAGTGAAATGGTAGCAACATCGGTGGTCCCACCACCAATATCAACAACCATGCTACCAGTTGGATCCATGACTGGTAAACCGGCACCAATAGCGGCAGCAAATGGTTCTTCGATCACGTAGGCATCATGTGCACCGGCAACCCGTGTAGCGTCGATTACCGCACGCTTTTCAACTTCCGTGACTCCGGTTGGGACACAAACCATTACGTATGGCTTGCCCGCATTCCGGCCTAAAGCCTTGGACATGTAATACTTCATCATAGTGACCGTCGTATCGTAGTCAGCAATGACCCCATCCTTCATTGGACGGATAGCAACAATGCTAGCTGGGGTCCGACCGATCATATCACGTGCTTCTTCACCGACAGCGATGACTTCACCGCTCTTTTTGTTACGTGCAACCACGGAAGGTTCACGGAGTACAATCCCCTTGCCTTCGATGTAAACAATCGTGTTTGCAGTACCTAAGTCAATACCAATATTCTTGGTTCCCATTCCTAATGGCAATCTGTTTCGTCCCTTCATGAATTAATTATCGTTGTTTAATCATTATATAAACACAGCTATTATAGCATAGCCACTTTTAGGTTTAACAGTGACAATATACACCTTGGGGTAAGAGAAAAAAAGGGCTGAAAGAAGCGTTAAACAGATTTTAATGAATTTATGGCGGCCATTCCCTCAGACCAGCTGAAGTAATGATCGGCACCCACAATTAAAAAATCGAGCAGGCGTACTCCCAACAGCTGGCCCGCCTTTTGTACCCGACTGCGGAACTGCTCGTCACAGTCGGATGGGGCCACATCGCCACTGGGATGATTATGAACCAAGATTAAACCGCAGGCGTTGTGCAAGAGGGCAAAGCGAAAAATATGATCAACATAGAGCCGACACTCCACGCTGCCGCCCATAAACATTTTGCGTTTGGCTAGAATGTCGTTGTGCGGATCAGTGCATAAAACCATCACGCTCTCTTGGTTATCACCTGCATATTCCTCAATCATTTCTTGACCGACCATCATGCTGGAATACGCTCGGCCACACAATTCCCGTGGGCTTTTCACAATCAACCGGCCCAGTTCGATCGCCATCAAGGCTTTCTTAACCTGCTGGTCGTGAGCACCCAATCGACTTTTGGTTTGGTCGTCCAGGTTGCGAAAGTCATCAACCGTCGGCGCCTGTTGCAAAAACCAGGCTGCTAAACGTTCATCCGGTGAAAAGACTTGCTTCACCATCAACTCGTATTGCGAATTACTATTCGGCAAAAAAACACCTCCCTTCATCTTCTAAAGACGGCAAGGAGGCGTTATCGCATCAATCAATTTTCAAATAAATAGTTACGTACGTCAGAAATTAGATAGAGCGAACCGGTCACCACTAACACATCATCGGCTGACATTTCCCTGCTAATCGTCAACAGGCCGGCCTGCCAATCGTCAGCCTGCTCAATGGGGTAGCGGGTCTGAATGTCTGCTTCCATGTCTTCAGGCAATGCACTGGGACGCTGCTTGCTGGGGCCCGCAAACGGCGTCAACATCAAGTGCACATTCTTCAAGCTGGCTAACTCACCCAACATCAGCTGGTACTGCTTGTCCGCTAAAATGCCAACCAAGAGGTAGATTTCACGATCATTGAAATCGTCACGCAGCGTTTTCACCAAAGCCTGGATGCCCGGCAAGTTGTGGGCACCGTCCAAAAACATCAGTGGCTCCTCGTTGACCATTTCCATCCGCCCCGGCCAAGTAACATTAGCCAATGCCTGGGTAATCGCGCCTGGGTCAACCTTCAACTGCAACTTTTGCAGCGTGACCTGCAGCAAGGTGATGGCACAGGCTGCGTTCTCTGCCTGATAGTCACCGGCCAGATTCAAGCGACATTGCAAACGACCTAGACCCAATCCCTGGTAATTGATCGTCAAATATAATCCAGGTTTGACAACCGTTGCACTAAAGTCTTTGCCCAAGCAGTATAACTTGGCGTCTTTTTGCTTAGCGGTGTCCCTAACCACTTGTTCAGCCTCCGCCGGCAGTTTGCCAATTACGACTGGGCAATTCTGCTTGATGATTCCTGCTTTTTGGGTCGCAATCTCCGCCAGCGTGTTGCCCAAATACTTCATGTGATCATAGCCCACGGTAATGATTGCCGAAGCCAGTGGCGATTCGATGACATTGGTTGAATCCCACAGACCGCCAATCCCGACTTCCAGGATGACCACATCTGGTTGGACCTGGGCAAAATAGCAGAACATGATGGCGCAATCAATCTCAAACTCCGTCGGGCCACCTGAAGTCAACTCTTGATCCAACTGGTCAACGACCTTGGCCACCTTTTGTGTGTATAAAACCAGGTCGTCGTCACTAATCGGCTGGGCATCCAGACAGATCCGCTCGTTGAAACGCGTGATGAACGGGGATGTAAAGCTGCCAACAGTTAAACCGTGCTCCATCAGCATCGCTCTCAGCATGGCCACCGTTGACCCCTTGCCGTTCGTCCCAGTGACGTGCACATACTTCAAATTTTTCTGCGGGTTTCCCAGTCGTTGTAACAATAAGCGCATCCGCTGCAATGTGGGTTTCTTCTTGAAGCGGGGCCGGCCGTGAATGAAGGCAAGGGCCTGTTCGTAGTTGTTAATTGTTGTCATCAAATTCCTCCGCATCTTAGCTATTCACAAAGAGCCTCCCGCGCCCTTCAAAGAACACAGGAGACTCTCTTGACTCGCACATAACGTCACGAGCTTAACTATTTAATCTTAATCGGCATCGTTCAATGAAGCTAACCGTTCCTTGGCGCTATCCAGCTTCTGTTGCCAATCACTGGCCTTTTGCTTGGCCTTTTCAACAACGGCTTCTGGCGCGTTGGCGATGAACTTCTGGTTGCCCAGCTTCTTGTTTGACCGTTCAACCTCTTGTTCGAGCTTCTTAATTTCCTTTTGCATCTTGGCCCGTTCAGCGTTCAGGTCAACTAACTGAGCCATTGGGATGTAAACCGTTGCCCCAGCCAGGATACCACTCATTGCCAGCTTTGGTTCGGCAATATCCTTACCAATCGTCAAGTTGGTTGGGTGGCAGAAGCGGTCGATGTAATCACGGTTGCTTTCAAAGATCTGCTTCAGCGAATCATCATCAACCTTGATTAACATTTCAACCGGCTTGGACATTGGGGCCCCAGCATCGTTACGGATCGTCCGGACCGCCTTGATCAGGTTGATCAGGTCGCTCATCTGTTCAATGGCTTCAGGGTCATCCAATTCAGGCCGGTCAACTGGGTAGTCGGCCAGCATGATGGTCTTGCCTTCATGCGGCATTGATTGCCATAACTTTTCGGTAACAAATGGCATGATTGGGTGCATCAGCCGCAATGTCTGGTCCAGAACGTAGGCCAAGATCTCTTCGGTATTATGCTTCTGTTCAGCCGTACCGTTGTTGAGCGTTTCCTTGGTCATTTCGATGTACCAGTCACAGAAGTCGTCCCAAATGAAGTTATAGAGTGCCCGGCCGGCTTCACCAAATTCGAACTTATCGAACTGTTCGTTAACTTGCTTAATCGTGGCATTCAGGCGGGCCAAGATAAAGCGGTCAGCCAAGTTGAATTGACTAGCATCCGGCAGTTGCGGCTCACCTTGGACATCCTTCAGGTTCATGATGACGTAACGGCTGGCGTTCCAGATCTTGTTGATGAAGTTCCAGGCAGCATCCATCTTCTTGTAGGAGAAACGAATGTCTTGACCAGGAGTAGAACCCGTAATCAGGAACCAACGCAGGGCATCAACACCATACTTCTTGATGACGTCCATTGGGTCAATCCCATTACCCAAGGACTTACTCATCTTGCGGCCTTGTTCATCCCGAATCAGACCGTGCAGCAAAACATTGTGGAATGGTGCCTTGTGCGTGAATTCCAGTGACTGGAAGATCATTCGAGATACCCAGAAGAAGATGATGTCATAACCGGTAACCAGGGTGTCCGTTGGGAAGTAGCGCTTAAAGTCCGCAGAATCAGTGTCTGGCCAGCCCATCGTTGAGAATGGCCACAATGCACTGGAGAACCAGGTGTCCAAGACATCCGGATCCTGCTTCCAGTTTTCGGCATCCTTAGGGGCTTCCATGCCAACATAGGTTTCACCCGTCTGCTTGTTGTACCAAGCAGGAATCCGGTGACCCCACCAGAGTTGACGGGAAATAACCCAGTCATGCACGTTTTCCATCCACTGGGTGAAGGTGTGTTCAAAACGCTTTGGCACGAAGTTAACCCGGTCGTCGGTCTGCTGGTTCTTCAAAGCTTGTTCTGCCAGTGGCTTCATCTTGACGAACCATTGCGTCGATAAGCGAGCTTCAACCTGAACACCGGTCCGTTCAGAGTGACCAACTGAGTGCACGATCGGCTTGATCTTCAGCATGTAGCCTTCCTTCTTCAGGTCGTCCACAATGGCCTTCCGCGCTTCAAAACGATCCATGCCTTGGTACTTGCCCCCATTTTCATTCAGGGTGGCATCTTCGTTGAAGGTATTCAGTTCTGGCAGGTTGTGCCGCTTACCAACCTTAAAGTCGTTCGGGTCGTGAGCTGGCGTAATCTTAACCATCCCAGTCCCAAAGTCAGGAGTTACGTAGTCATCGGCAATGATTTCGATTTCACGGTTAACCAATGGAACCCGGACATGCTTGCCCACTAATTCCTTGTAACGGTCGTCGTGAGGGTTAACGGCGACGGCTTCATCACCGAACATGGTTTCAGGACGCGTCGTAGCAATTTCAATGTAGTCCTTGCCATGGAAAGTCGTGCCATCGGTAAATGGGTACTTGACGTGGTAGAAGGCACCCTTATCATCCTTGTGCACAACTTCGATGTCTGACAGTGCCGTCCGTGCCTGTGGGTCCCAGTTAATGATGTAGGTACCACGGTAAATCAGGCCCTTCTTGTAGAGGTCGACGAAGACTTTCCGTACCGCCTTGTTCAGGCCGCTGTCCAGCGTGAAGCGTTCACGGTCGTAATCAACGGAGATCCCTAACTTTGACCATTGCTTGTGGATGATGTCGGCATATTCGTCCTTCCAGTCCCAAACCTGTTGAACGAACTTTTCCCGGCCGAGGTCATAACGTGAAATCCCCTTTTCGCGTAACCGGGCCTCAACCTTTGCTTGGGTGGCAATGCCGGCATGGTCCATCCCAGGAAGCCACAGGGTGTCGTAACCCTGCATCCGCTTGCGCCGGATAATGATGTCCTGCAGCGTCGTGTCCCAGGCGTGGCCTAAGTGCAGCTTACCGGTAACATTCGGTGGTGGCAAAACGATTGAATACGGATGTGCTGATTTGTCACCACTTGGCTTAAAGAATCCATTGTTGCGCCACCAATCATAGCGACCGGCCTCAACGGCAGCCGGATCAAACTTGGTAGCCATTTCTTCTTTGCTCATGACTATATCCTCCTCTCGATACCAAAAAAAGCTCGCCCTATTCAAAATAGGACGAGCTTACTCGCGGTACCACCTAAATTAAGACTAATTGTCTTCACTTGATCATTTGATATCGGTAATGAACCGAGCCGACTTACTGAAGATTCAGCCGACTTACTCGCGAGCTACTTTCGTTTGTGTCAATCCTGTCTTTTCACCAACCAGACAGTCTCTAAAGATTTTTCACAAACTAATCTTCTCGTTCATTGCTAATTGTTGTCATAATACGCTATCCGCTTTATGGCGTCAAGCCTGTGTCACCTTTTTTAAGGCTGAAAGGGCAGCATCATAGTCTGGCTCATCAGTCAGTTCACTCACGATCTGACGGTAGACAATCTTACCGTCTGCATCGATAATCCAAACTGACCGGGCCAAGACATCTTCATCGGGAATTAACAGCTTCATTGCGTAACCAAACGACTGCTCGTGGTCAGAAACCAATTCCAGCTTCTTAACCCCTTCTGCGGCACACCACTTCTGCTGCGTTTCGGCTAAGTTAGTGGAGACCGTCAAGAAACGAACATCCTTAAACTGGTCCACGGCTTCGTTGAACCGTTTGGTCTGCAGGCTGCAAACCGAAGTGGTAATGTCAGGAACGACGCTGATTAAAGTCACCTTCCCCAACAGAAAACGGGTCTTAATCTTCTCACCTGCACCGTTGAACACTTTAAAGTGGGGTAATTCTTCACCAACTTCCGGTGGATTGCCCACTAGTTGCCGGTGCTGACCATTGATCGTAATTTCCACAGTGATGACTCCCTTCTCATTAATTTTTAATGTTGTGTCCACAGTATACCAAATCCGCCCTGCCTTGTGAATGAGCAGGACGGATTATTTTTATTATAAAAGATCGGCGAAAACGTCTTGGTTCTGGTTCAAAAATTCTTCGCCAGCATGGATCCGCGTAATCTTGATGTTTGCCAGCGACTTTTGCATTAAGCCGTCAACATCAATCAGCTGTTCGTACTTCCGTGCCCGGTCAACTCGTGGCATCGTCTTTGGCGACGGTGGCGTAAAGACTGTGCAGCAGTCTTCGTATGGCAGAATTGACAGATCATAGGTGCCAATCTGCTTGGCAATCTTAATGATTTCGTTCTTATCGTAAGACAGGACTGGCCGCAAAACCGGCATGTTGGTGACGTCTTCGATTGCCCGCATGCTCTGCATGGTCTGCGAAGCCACCTGGCCCAACGATTCACCGTTGAAAATGGCCAGACCATGGCGCTTCTCAGCCAGTGCCACTGCTAACCGCAGCATCAAGCGGCGCTGAACCGTCATCAAATAGCCTTCAGGAACCTTTTCCTTAATTGTTTCCTGAATTTCGGTGAACGGAACCTGGATGAAGTTGATACTGCCACAGTAATGGGCCAGCTTGCCCGTCAATTCCTTAGCCTTGGCCAAAGCCTGTTCGCTAGTGTACGGCGGACTGAAGAAGTGGACCATTTCGACCGACACACCCCGCTTCATTGCCAGGTAGGCGGCAACTGGGGAATCAATACCGCCAGAGAGCATCATCATTCCCTTGCCGGCGGTGCCCACCGGCAGGCCACCAGCTCCCGGAACTTTTTCACTGGTCAAGAAAATGCCGTTCAGGCGAATTTCGACCCGCAAGGTTAAGTCCGGATGGTGCACATCGACCGTTAACAAGTCAGGAAACTGCTGTAACAGGTAGCCACCCAACTCACGGTTCATCTGGAAGGTATCCATTTCGAAATGGTGGTCGCTACGCCGCGTTTCGATCTTAAAGGTGATTGGGTGCTTAACTTGTTCCTCAATCATCTCTTTGGCGGCCTTGCAAACGGCATCATAATTCTTGTCAACCTTGAGGGAAGGTGAAAAGTTCTGAATTCCAAAAACCAGCTTCAGGTGCCGCATTACCTCATCACTGTTGGCACCATTCAAACTAACGTGCAAACGGTCAGGATTGGCGTGCACCTTAACTTCAGGAAACTTATGTAAGGCGTCACGGACATTGCTGCCTAAACGGTCAATGAAGTTTTTCCGGTTATGACCCTTAGTGGACAGCTCACCGTACCTGACCATGATTTCATCGTATTGCATGGTTAGCCTCCTTTTTAGTCAATAATCTTTTTGAAGCCTTCGTACAATTCATCGAAGACGCGGTTGAACTCATCGGCATCCGCCAGTGTGTTCTGGTCACCCAGGCTCACCCGTACGGCACATTCGGCAACCTTCTTTGGTACCTTCATTGCCGACAAAGTGCTGGTCGTGTCTTCGTCCTTAGAAGAGCAAGCAGAAGTCGTTGAGATGTAGATGTCGTGCTCTTCAAATGCGTGGACCACCGTTTCACCACGCACACCAACAATGGCAAAGCACAGGATGTGGGCAGCAAAACTATCATCGTCCTTGGAGAAAATGCGGACATGATCGAATTGCTTCAGGTGCTCGATGATTTTGTGCTTGATCGCCCGTTCACGCTGCACGCTCTCGGCCTGACCGTCTTGGACTAAGCGTACGGCCCGGGCCATTGCGGCGTCACCGGGAGTGTTTTCGGTCCCACTACGGAGTCCTTGTTCTTGGCCCCCACCGGCAATCAACGGTGCAATTTGACGGCCACGTTTCTTGTAAACGAAGCCGGTTCCCCGTGGTGCATGGAACTTGTGGCCGGAGAAGGTGGCAAAGTCAACCCGGTCGGAGAAGACCATGGAGTCAACACCCTTGCCAATTGCCTGAACGGCGTCAACCATGTAGTGGATATTTGGATACTTCTTTAAGATCTCACCAATCTCTTTAATTGGCTGGACGGTCCCGATTTCGTTGTTGATGGCCATGATGGACACCAAAATCGTATCAGGTCGGATAGCATCCTGGACATCCTGTGGGTTGACCCGCCCTTCGTCATCAACAGGCAGGTAGGTCACATCAAAGCCCAATTCTTCGAGCTGCTTCATCGCATTGCGGACCGCAGCGTGTTCAACCGAGCTCGTAATGATGTGCTTGCCGAATTGTTGTTTAGCAAAGGCCGTTCCTTTGATGACCCAGTTGTCACCTTCAGTACCACCACTGGTAAAGATGATCTCACCAGGTTCAACACCGTACAGGTCAGCAATCTGCTTGCGTGACTGTTGCAGCAAATTCCAGGCCACTTGCCCTAAATGGTGCAGGCTGGATGGGTTGCCCCAGACTTCGTTAGCGACCTTTTCATAGGTTGAGAGGACGGACGGCCAGATCTTGGTCGTCGCGCTGTTATCAAAATAGATCACATTAATCTCCCTTTCTTTTGCTTAAAATCCTCAACGATTATATCAGATTTACTTACTATTGATAACCAAGAAAGCTCAAGACAAAGAAAGGAGTGGGGCAAAGCACTGGCAGCTTGCTTTTCCACTCCTTCATCAAGGTAGCTTGATCAATTAATTTTTCGTCTCGCTATAGTATTCCTGTTCCAAGCGCTTAAATGAGCCCGGTTCAGCTTCTTCCAGCGCGGTTCCAATGGTTTGCAGACTCTCGCTGTATTGGTGCTGGTTAAACTGCTTCTGGGATGCTTGAATGGCGTCTTCGATCTTTTGGTCGTTGCCACTCAGGCGGTTGGCATACTGGATCAGCCGTTCCGTCAACGCAGCGCTATCGCGAAGGTTGTCTGTCTTATCATGCAGGTTTTCCAAGTCATCCTGCACGATCAACAATTGCTTAGTAATGTCTTCCATATTGATCTGTGACTGATTCATCGCGTGTGACAACTTGCTGATTTCATCGCTGACCACGAAGAAGTAGTCCATGTAGTCTTTAGGAATGCCCGGCAGGTTCATCTCTTCCACGCGCCGCTTAGTGGTCCGGATGCTGGTGATGAACCGTTGCAGGGCTTGCCGTGCCCGTTTTTCATCGGTTGACAGGTTGGCAACCCCGTCATTAATCTTCTTTTGTTCCTCTTCAATTTCGGTTAAATGCTGCTCATGGTCCTGCTGTTGCTGCCAGATCTCACTGTAAATTGCGGTCTGATCCTTCAAGGCCCCTTCAATCTCGTCAACGTCTTCTTGAATGGTCTTCAGCTGCTCGTTTAATTCCCGCGTATTAACCAGTTCATTATTATTCAAGGTGTAGCTGATGCTCAGGTGTTCCAGTTCATTCAGCAGCTCTTCATTCTGCTTCTTAGCATGGGCCAAGTGCTTCTTGAGCTTTGGTGCGGCCTTCAATACATGCGGCTTGGCATCTAATTCCTGCTGCATTACATCGTATAAGTGGTCAATTTGATCAGCCAGTTCCTTATTGGTCCGTTTGACAACCCCTAAGTTCAGCTTGGTTAACTGTTCCAGCGCGTCCGTGCGTTGCTTTTCCATTTCGTCAACTTGCTTGTCAATGTCGTCCTCCGTGAAGCAGTAGTGTTGTTGACTCAAGTCTTCGTAACCCTTCTTTAACTCCTTCAGTTGGTCAGGAAATTCGGCATACAACGGCCGGTATAAAGTTGGGATATCCTTCATCAGTTCTTCAAAATCGTGGGTCTGGCTTTGCAAATCCTGCAATAATTCAGCGGCGGCATCATGATCACCCTTGCGAACGATATCGCTGAAGTGTTCATACTTCTTCTCCAGTTGAACAAGGCGGTCCTTTAATTCGTCCTTGCTCTTACCATACTGGAAGCCCTTCTCGTCTAAGAGGCGGCCAAATTGATTGTATTTGGTTCTTAATGAGCTGACCGCTGCCATCTGCTGATCAACCGCTTGACTCAAGCTGGCCAGCTGCTGGGTTAATGACTTGTATTGACCAATGACCGCATCCGTCTCGTCCTGCAGCACACTCAGTTCACGGCCTACTGAGAACAAGGCGCTGCCGTGCAGGTTATTCTTAATGGCCTCCACTTGCTTGCGGGCCTTCGTCAATGTTGGTACCAGCTGGTGGTCATAGCGGTCCCGCAGTTCGGTGAACCGCTTCAAAGATTCACCCATTAAAGTATCCAAACGACTCTTATCCAGTTGTTTGGCTAAATTATCCGTATTAACCTGGGACAGCCCAGCGCTCAATTCCTTCAGTTTGGTTGAACACCGACGCTGATACAGCAGAACAACCACCATCGCAATGGCAGCAACGATTAAAATACCAATTAAAACTTGCAGCATGTAACCCACCTATTTTCAAAAATTAACTTTTGCCGATTGACCGGCATTTTCAATTGAATTATAGCATATCTGTCTTACAAAAACTCCGTGGAAAAATTGATATGCCGCTATTTTTCCTTGACTGGGCTTCGTCAATCATTGTAGAATAGTTTTTGTGTAAAATAATGCAGCAGTAAGGAGCAAGCTCGTCAACAGACCAGTGCCTTTTTGGTGTTTCTAGTAACCCGGCTGCTAGGGTGAACGATCCAACTGGCCTGCACGAATGTGACCTTACAATCGGATTATTTTACTCCAACAAAATACATTGGAGGATTATTTTATGTCTCGTTACACTGGTCCTAGTTGGCGTAAGTCACGTCGTCTGGGTGTTTCACTTTCAGGTACTGGTAAGGAATTAGCTCGTCGTCCATATGCTCCCGGTGATCACGGTAATGATCGTCGTGGTAGTCTGTCAGAATATGGTACGCAACTGCGTGAAAAGCAAAAGCTGCGTTTCATGTACGGTCTGACTGAACGTCAATTCCGTAACCTCTTCGTTCGTGCCGGCAAGATCAAGGAAGGTACTCACGGTACTAACTTCATGGCTTTGCTGGAACGCCGGTTAGACAACATGGTTTACCGTTTAGGTTTGGCTACTACTCGTCGTCAAGCACGTCAATTGGTTAACCACGGTCACATTACGGTTGATGGCAAGCGTGTCGACATTCCTTCCTACGAAGTTTCTGTTGGCCAAGTGATCTCCGTTCGTGAAAAGTCTAAGAACTTAGACATCATCAAGAACGCTGTTGATGCCGTTGTTGCACGTCCTTCATACGTTGAATTCGATGCTGACAAGCTGGAAGGTAAGTTAGTTCGGATTCCTGAACGTGAAGACATGAACGCCGACATCGATGAATCCCTTGTCGTTGAATTCTACAACAACCTGCTTTAATGTTTGGTTGTTCATTACCTGGACTGGTGTTTATTCACCAGTCCTTTTTTGTATCAATTGTTTTTTAAAGGAGGCCATGATCGATGGAAAAGCACGACTCTGATGTTAATGATCGTTTGAAACAGGAAATTTATGGTCAGCCCAAAATTAAACCTGATGAACAGCGTCGTTACATGGGCACCTTCCGAGAACGGGTGTGGCTGACAATCAGCATTGCGGAAATCAAGCAGCAGGATTGGATGACAATCTTCAAAGAAACACTGCAAAAGCATCCGGACAGCCTGGTCATCATCAACGGCAACATCGACGATCGCTACACGAGCAAATACTTGACGGCCGCCAACCAGTTGAACGTTGACTTCACGATTAAAACGGGCGCTGAAATCAAAACCAAGCCCGACAGTCTCGCCGTCGTCGTCACTGCCCACGAAGCGGTGTTTGCCAACCCGGTGGATGTGGCCAAGTTAAGTCAGCAGCCCGTTAAATCCGAGGATCAGCCCAAAGAAAAACATGAATCCTTCTTCAAACACCTTTTTCACAAATAAGGAGGACCATCTATGAAACCTTTAGCTTACCGCATGCGGCCAAAGAAACTGGCGGATGTGGTCGGACAGTCAGATTTAATTGCTCCGGGCAAGATCATCTGGCGCATGGTGAAAGCTCGCCGTCTATCCTCGATGATCTTGTATGGACCGCCGGGTACGGGAAAGACCAGCATTGCCAGTGCCATCGCTGGTTCGACTAAATACGCCTTCCGTAAGTTGAACGCCGCAACCGACAGCAAAAAGGATTTACAGGTCGTCGCCGAAGAAGCCAAGATGAGTGGCACTGTCATCCTCTTGTTGGATGAAATTCACCGGCTCGACCGCAACAAACAGGACTTCTTGCTCCCCTTGCTGGAAAGTGGCCGGATAGTGTTGATCGGGGCCACGACCGAAAACCCTTATATCAACATCAGCCCAGCTATCCGCAGTCGGACCCAAATTTTTCAAGTCCACCCCTTGTCGGTAGCCGATATGCACAAAGCTATCCAACGTGCCTTAAGCGACAAGGAGAACGGTTTGGGCAAGCTTAACGTGAAATTGGATGACGATGCGGAACAACAGCTGCTCTTAGCCAGCAATGGTGATCTCCGCAGTGCCTTAAACAGTCTGGAACTGGCGGCCATGTCGACCCCGCCGGACAATGATCACGTCATCCACTTGACCATGTCCGTGATTGAGGAGAGCACCCAGCATCCGCAAATGACCGCCGATAAAAATGGTGATGCCCACTACGACATCATCTCGGCCTTTCAAAAATCCATTCGTGGCAGCGATACCGATGCCGCCCTCCACTACCTAGCCCTCTTAATCAATGCCGGCGACCTGCCTAGCATTGCCCGGCGCCTCATGGTCATCGCCTATGAAGATATTGGTTTGGCTAACCCTCCGGCAGCGGCTCGTGCTAACTTAGCCATTCAAGCTGCCCAGAGTTTAGGCCTGCCGGAAGGACGGATCCCGTTGGCCAACGCAGTGATCGAACTGTGCCTCTCACCAAAGTCGAATTCGGCCATCACTGCAATCGATAGTGCCCTGCAAAGAGTTCAGCAAGGCCACTACGGTGAAGTTCCCGATTACTTGAAGGATGCCCATTATAAGGGAGCCCATCAGTTGCACCATGGTAACGACTACCTTTACCCGCACGATTATCCAGAAGATTGGGTGCGGCAACAATACCTGCCAGATCAGATTAAAAATGATCAGTATTATTATCCGAAAGCTAACGGTCGCTTCGAACAGGCATATGGCCGGCAATATTCGCAGTTGTTCGTTGCCCAACGTCACCGTAAGCCACGGAATAAGTAATCGCTTTCATTGCACCTTTTCGTCGGTTGTGCTAGCATGCAAATAGTGGCTCTGTTGTGTACGCCTTGTCCATATCGCAGGTTTGCCTTACAGTCTTATTACTTTGGGATTAGTGTTTAAACTTAATGGACAACATGCCCTTTCACTCGGTAGCTGAAAATTAAGTACCGTATCCCACCTGTCTTACACGCAGGTCAACACTGTCGGATCAATAACGGCACGAACGGAGTCTTTCAGGGGTTGAGTTTTTACTCAATCTCTTTTTTTGTCTGTAAACGGTTGTGTGTCTAATTACTGGCAATCAGCTTTACGTATTCGGGTTAAATGCTGTAAAATAGGGATAAGAGCAAAGAAGGAGGTTCTTCTTATGAAAACACAACAATACCACCATATTTTGGTCCCTGTTGACGGGTCAAAGGAAGCTGAATTAGCTTTTAAAAAGGCCGTAGCAGTTGCTAAGCGTAACGGGGCGGATACCGAACTGCAATTACTGCACGTTGTTGATACCCGGGCCTTTCAAAATATCTCCAGCTTCGATAGCTCAATGGTTGAACAGGTCACTAAGACGGCCAAGAAGACTTTGGATGAATACATTGACTATGCTAAAGAGCAAGGTCTGAACAAGGTTAGTTACACCATTGAATATGGTTCACCAAAGACGATCATTGCCCGCGATGTCCCTGCAAAAATGCATGCTGACCTGATCATGATTGGTGCAACTGGTCTCAATGCGGTTGAACGGATCCTGATTGGTTCAGTTACCGAGTTTGTTACCCGCACCGCTATCTGTGATGTAATGGTTGTGCGGACGGACCTCAACAACAAGCCAATCGCATTACCAAAGAAGTAATTTCAAACTTAATAAAAAACAAAAAAGAAGCGCGATAAATTTCATCACGCTTCTTTTTATTTATGTTATGTTATGTCTCAATTATTTCAACAGCTGATTGACTTCATCGACAACCATTTGTTCTTCGTTAGCAATTGCCACGCTGCGGGCAATGACCAAGTTGTCATGACCTTCCTGATCCTTGCCTTCCTTCAAATCAGCCTGTCCTACTAAGCTGTAGTAAGAAGCCAGCAGGAACAGTGATTCGTTTTGCCGGCACAGGTCAATCCCGCGCTTAGCCATCTCGACTGCCTGTTCAGGCTTCCCTAATTCCAGATACAAGGAGGCAATGTCACGATACAAAATCTGCCATTGACGACGGCCACCAGCCATCTTCTTCTTGTCAATCAAATTAACTGCCCGTTGCACAAATTTGAGGGCCCGATCGGAATTACCGCGCTTCTCGTAGGCACGCGCCATACCAACAGTGGTGAGTGCCCAATAAATGTTGGCACTCATGGTGGTGAACTGGGTCAAAATCAGTTCAAAGTTAAAAATGGCCTCATCAACTTGGTCGTTTTGAACTTGTTCCATCCCCAGCAGGTAGTAATAACGTTGTTTATCAAATTCGGTTTCCAGCTTTTTGACTTTAATCTGGCCTAATTCTTTGCGAGCGTTCTTAAAGTCATGACGAACCAGCATTAAACTAATTTCGTCAAACAGGGCCGTCATGGAGACATCATCATCCTGAATTAATGTCCCAACTTCAACATTCAGCCGGGAACAAATAGCGTTCAGGATGTTCATTTTTGGTATCCGGTTCTGTTTTTCCATCAGGCTGATGGTAGCTTGGGTACAAATGCCTTCAGCAAGTGCAGTTTGCGATAACCCGCGCTTACGCCGAATATCTTTTAGTTTTTCACCCTTTAGTTTCATGTTGATTCTTCCTCTCCACGAATTAAATTAGCCTTTTTATAACATATTAACTTAGGCTTTTTTCATCATATTATCATTTTTGATTAATATCAAGTTTATCGATTTATCCTATATTGACTAGTAGTAAAAACAGGTTATACAAAAAATGTCATGAACTCTTTTCCGATTATTATCCACCAACATGATTATAATCGTCAATCTGTCGATAAGCAATCACTAAATCATAATTTTCTAGCCCCTATTTTAAATTAATAATTCATGAGGAAATAAAAAGACGTGTTGTCACCATTTATGATGACAACACGTTCATTGATAATTGATCAATAATTAACTTTATTAATGGTATTCCTTCCTACCAACATGCTCCTGACCCAGGGCCTTGAAGCTGTACTTGATCTTCTGCTGACGCTTGAATTCCTTCAAGCCTAATTCGATCAGACGGTCAATCAAGTCAGAATACTTAATTCCGGAAACATCCCACATCTGTGGATACAAACTAATATTGGTAAAGCCAGGCAAGGTGTTTGGTTCGCCCAGGTAAGGTACGCCATTGGCATCAACCAGGAAGTCAATCCGTGCCAGCCCCTTCATGCCAAGGACCCGGTAAGCCTTCAGTGCCATGTCGGTGATTTCCTTGGTCAACTTTTCAGGTAACTGTACTGGCAAGTCAAAGACCACGCCGGATGCATCCACGAACTTGTTTTCGTAATCGTAGAAGGCATCGCCCTTTGGTACCCGAATGCCACCTAACTTGGAGGCAATTGGCTTTTCGTTACCTAAGATTGAAATTTCGACTTCCCGAGGATGGTCAATCCCCTTTTCAACAATGACCTTGTAGCCGTATTGAAAGGCATCCGTCAAGCCGCGTTCATATTCCTCTTCATTAGTGACCTTGGTGATCCCTACTGAAGAACCTTGCTTAGCAGCTTTGACAAACACCATTGAGCCTAATTCACGCTCGATCGTTTGCCAATCGTATTGCCGCCGATTTTCTGGCGTAACCAATACGTATGGCGTATTCCGAATCCCGGCATGATCCAGAATCCGCTTGGTGTAATCCTTATCGAAGGAAATTGCACTGGCCGCGATTCCGGAACCCACGTAAGGCTTCTTCAACAGACGGAAAAGACCTTGAATGGTTCCATCTTCACCCAAGTTCCCATGGATCACGGGGAAGAAGAAGTCAATCGGTCCGGCCGACTGCAGAGCATTCAAGTTGGCCATCGGTGAATCAAAGTCCATGTGGGCATATGCTTCCTTTACCACTTGGTCTTCAGGTTCGCCGTCAAAAATCCGCTGTGAATACTCGTTGTTGAGCAGCACTCCGTCTTTAGTGAACATGAACAACGAAACATCATATTTGTTCTTGTCCATGCCATCATAGATGTTGTGTGCAGAACGCTTAGAGACGTCGTGTTCGGAAGAGTTACCACCGAACAGTAAAGCGACTCGCAGTTTCTTAGTCATCAATATCTACCACCAATCTATTTATTCTCGCGCTCATGGAAACTCAAGTTTACCACATGAAATGAAACTTGACTAGCTATTCTTGCTGATCCGTCCCAACGATCTGTTTAACAATGTCGCGCGGCAGGCGACCATCCAACAGCATCGATTGCATCAGATGCCGATAATTGAAAATCCGGCTCCAGGATTCACTGCTGGCTGGATCATCGCTATCTAAATCAGCCCGCCAGCGCGTCAATTGAGCCTTGAAGAACTGTTGATACAGCTGATGCTGCCCCATTAAGGACAAGAGGAAGGCGCCAACCTCCTCATTTTCTCCCATTGACAACACGTGTGGCATCAGCCGGTAGCTCTCCACAATCACCGCTTGTAAGAAGATTTTATCCCCGCGAACCAACTCATTATGCTGACACAGTTCATCACCGATACTAGGCAAGGCCGAGAACACGTGGACCCAACCAGAACCATTGACAAATCCCCGCGGATCCCTTTCCAGTACCGCGTACAAGCCGATCTTCTCCACCAATGACTGAACGTCTTTGCTCGTGAGGAAAAAGTAACCCGCCCGATCACCATACAGAATGAGCCGCAGCAAGCTTAAAGCCAACGTCCGACCGAAGACTGCCTTATTCTTAGGTTCCAAGATGTGGCTGAATAAGAGTTTAGGATCCGTCAAATGACGATAAAACTTCTTCAAATCATCTTTGGCCAATTGATTCTTTTCCAGCAAACTGCTCATCAGCATCATAATCTCTTCACGCAGGTCGCCACGATCAGTCGCCAAAACAGCCATGAGCTTTTCCTTAAAGTCATCGTCTAAATTAACTGCCTGCTTCTCCTTGGCGAGCTTCAAATAGTGGTCTAACTGATGCTGAAAACGCATGCTGACCGTTGGCAAATCGACGGTCGTCCGCGCATGATGTGGCCGTGCCAAGATCAATTCATCGATGGCCGGCAAGACTTCCGTAAAGATCGTACCGTCATTCAAACCGGCATGTAGTTCTTTGAGTTGCAAATTAATGTTTTGAACGGTTAATTTAGGCATGACTTACGCCTCCTTCAATAAAAAAGAGTTGTGTTAATTCAAGTCACAACTCTTGCTTTCGATTTTAATAAGATAATCTTGATTGTTTACAGACGGCGCCACCAGGCCGGCTAGTTCAGGATTGACGGCGACAACTCGGCCCTTGACCGGACTATCAAGACTGATCACCATCCGCGTCCCCTCAAAAGAGGCAAACGGCATCCCGACAGTTAACTCCGCACCCTTATTCGGCAAGTCCACAAAAGACAATTGTCCGAGCAATTCACAAGCGTGGTGCGTTAAGCCGAGAGCCATCATATGATCACCACATGGTTTCAACCACCATGGATGGGCCAATAAACGCATTCAAACCGCCGTCCTTAGTGAAAGTCTTTCTGGTTGCTGAACATGTAGGAATGATGGTGGTAACGCATCGACATAATCATTCCAATCCCAATCAAGTTACCGATCAAAGACGAACCACCGGCAGAAATAAATGGCAACGGGATACCGGTCAATGGCAAGAGACCGATGTTCATCCCGATGTTTTCAAAGACGTGGAAGAGGATCATCATGATGACCCCCGTCGCGATGTAGGCGTAAAACTCGTTACGCGTATCAAAGGTGACCCGGATCATCAGGTAAATCAGCAACAGGTACAGCAAGATCAACAGGATGCTACCAATAAAGCCGAAGTTTTCACCGATGACTGAGAAGATCATATCCGATTCACGCACCGGCACATAAACGTGCGAGTTGTTGAAGCCAGTCCCGGTAATACCACCAGAACCAACCGCCTTAATACTTTGCCAGAGTTGATAACCTTGGTTACTGGTATCTTGGGAAGGGTTCAACCAGGTGTCCACCCGGTCAAATTGGTAGGCCTGGAAGCCCAGGTGTTCCAGAATGTGGCGGCCAAAGGTACTCGTAACCATGGCCAAGACAGTGGAACCGACAACGACTAAGCCGGCAGCCACTGGTGCAATGATCCGCCAGGTAACCCCTGAAACCAGCACCATACCACAGAAGATCGCAAAGAAGACCAGCGCCGTCCCAAAGTCGTTTTGGAACTTCAGTGAAACTAGGACGGGGAAGAGCCAGAGAAACATCTTCCCGATCAAACGCCAGTCGTTGCTGACACTATGGACGGCATACTCGCTATTATGGGTCGTGATCACCCGCCCCATCATCAAGATATAGGCCGGCTTCATGATTTCCGATGGTTGGAAAGTAAACGGCCCGATCGCAAACCAACTTTTGGCCCCAGTATTAGCAAAGTAGGACCGACTGTAGAAGACCAGGATGGCATACATCAGGAAGAGGCCGACCCAGTAAGCAATCGGGGCAATCTTCCATAGTTGCTCCGAATCAAATTGCATGATGACCACAATCAAGATTGAGCCAATTACGTACCAGCTTAATTGTGTAATCACTTGCCGGACAACATTAACCGGCTGCCGGTCATGCGTCCCAGCCACGTAAATTGAAGCCAGGCCGATCAGAGCCAGCAGGAGGACACAGAAGATGATCCCCCAGTCAATCCGTGATTCACTTTCTTCGCTTTGTGAACGTTGCATGCGTTACTGCTCCTTTAACAATTGTTAATGCTGGTGGAGATGATATTGTTGCAGAATCGTCTCCAAGCCTTCCTCTTGTGACTGCACCGTGAATTGCTGATTGTTCATGGCAATGGTAGCCGCAAACTTGCCATCAGCTGCAGCGACCTCGCCAATCAAGGTATTACCGATAAATACTTGTTGGACTGGTTGCCCATTTTCTTCAATGTCTTTTACATTGACTTCAATATTTTTTTCTTTCTTAGACACTTTCTCACCCTGCCTATCGTAAATGATGGAATGTAAACTTTTGCGGTACGGGGTCATATCCCCCTTTAGCGAATGGATGACAACGTAAAAGACGATTAATGCCGAGCAGAACCCCTTTCAAACCAAATCGTTGGATGGCCGTTAACATGTACGCTGAACATGTGGGCTCGAAACGACATACTCGAAATGGCCGTCGCGCAGAAATCGTCTTTTGGTAGAAACGAATCATCGCTATTAAACAGCGACTAATCATTTAGTCTTTTTTCCGAGAAAACCAGCTGGTGTGGCTGGACTTTTCATTTGAGGTCTTTTGCATCCGTTCCAGCATTTCACCAGCACCCTTAGCAACATTGTCCAATGGCTTTTCGGAAACGACAACGGGTACCTTCAAGTGACTACTGAACAGCTGGTCAATCCCCTTCAACAGTGACGTCCCACCAGTCAGCATGATACCACGATCAATGATGTCGCTAGCCAATTCAGGCGGTACTACTTCCAGAACGGAAATGGCGGCCCGGATAATCTGACTCAAGGTGTCGTGGAGGGCTTCTTCCATTTCATTCTCGTTGGTTTCAATCTGCCGTGGCATACCAGAAGTTACATCCCGGCCACGAACGTCCATCTTTTCAGGATTGTCGACCTTGAGAGCTGTCCCAATCTTCATCTTGATTTGTTCAGCGGTGTGTTCCCCAATGATCAAGCCATGGTGATCCTTGATGTAAGCGGCAATGTCTGAGTTCAGTTTATCACCGGCCATCCGGATTGAACGACTGCATACGATGTCACCTAATGACAGGACGGCGATATCTGAGGTACCACCACCCATATCGATGACCATGTTGCCAGATGGCTTGAAGATGTCCAAACCAGCACCAATAGCAGCGACTTTTGGTTCATATTCCAAGTAAACCTTGCCGCCACCAGCTTGTTCGGCCGCCTGGATAATGGCTTTCCGTTCAATTTCGGTGATGTTCGTTGGGGCACAAATCATAATGTTTGGTTTCGACATAACCCCCTTAACGCTTAACTTACCAATGAAGTAAGACAGCATTTCCTGGGTAACGTCAAAGTCTGAAATAACCCCATTCTTCAACGGACGGATGGCCCGGATGTTGCTCGGAGTCCGTCCAACCATCCGGTAAGCTTCAGAACCCACTGCCAGGACCTTGCCTGACTGAGCATCAATTGCCACGACGGATGGTTCATTTAAAACAATGCCCTTTCCTTGGACATAAATAAGAACATTGGCTGTACCAAGATCAATACCAATATCTGTTGCCATGTTGTTTTCCCTCCACACAAGTCATTAAATCGTATGATATTATACCACAATCACGTCTGTGTCCTAGTCAACACTGAACTAATCGAAGCTAATCTGGATGTCAGCACCCAATTCGATCAGTTGATCCAGCAGATGGTCAAAACTTTCACCTGCTGGTTCGGCCGGCGTTAACGTGACCGATTGCTTATCTGCCAGACCCATCGTCAAAGCGGCGAGGCCAACTAAAGCATTCGGCGTCGCAATCTCATCAGGCAGATCAAACTGGCCGCCATTTAGCGTCAAAATACCGTTCTTAAAACTAGCATCAACGCTTTCGGTCACCGACTTGATTGCGGCCCGACATTCCTTGGGACAGTGCCAAACCTGGCTTTTGCCTAGGGCATGCAGCTGCAAAGCTAACAGGGCGACCATCAAATAACGGTTGCACTGCTGGCTCAACGTTGGCATCACGTTCTGTGGCAGCAAAACGTGAGTACCAATGATCCGGACCCCGTTCCGCTGCACGACTAACGTATTGCCCATCTTCTCCAGGTGGTTCATCACTAAACGTAAATGGATGGCTGAGGCTCCTTCGACGAAAACATCACCGCCAGTCAAAGCCCCCATCACGAGGTAAGCGCCGGCCTCATCTTGGTCGTCCAACGCATAGTAGTCGGTTGAATGCAAGAAAGTTACGCCTTGGATACGGATCGTATTGGTCCCCGCACCGTGAACTCGGGCGCCCATCTTGTTCAGGATCTTTGCCAGTTCAAAAATTGCTGGTGAGTAAGGCGGGTTATTCAGAACCGTAATCCCCTGTGCCATAGTGGCGGCCATCATGAGGGCCAAGACACTCTCCAGACTTTTGCCGACCAGAGAAATCACTGTGCCCTTCAGATAATCTGCTTGAATATGGAAACCATTGCGTCGCTCTTCTACGTGCGCACCCATCATTGCCAACAACTGCACTAATTCAACGATCAATTGACTGTTGGCCGGATCTAAGCCATTATCCACCAGGTCAACTTGGCGGCAGCGAGCCAAGATTGAACCGGCTGCCAACAGCGACTGCCCGCTCAACGGTACCGGCTGCAAGTGCTGGGTGATATCCATTTTCAAAACATGTTGGCGACGATCAAAGAGCACTGCGCCCTTGATGGATCGCAGTAACTTAATCATCGTCGTAATCGAAGCAGTGGCTGGCACATTATCGACAATGACCGTGCCGCTGGTCGACAAAATTGCGGCTGCCTGGATGGCCAAAATGGTTTGTTGATCACCACTTAAGGTTACTTTTCCATGCAGTTCTTGGTTCCCATTAATAACTAACTTACTCATCTCAAAGCCTCAACGTTTAATGCCACATATTCAAAGCGCCGTGCAGAATCACGAAAAACTCCGCAAAAAAACTGCCACAGGCGCTGCCGATGGCGATTGATAAAACCACGATCAACCATCTTAATCCTTCCGGCGGGCGGCGAAAAAAGTTTTCTAAGTGAAAGCTACGCAATGCGCGCAGGGTAACCATGATGAATAATAATTGCAAAATCAGTGTCAGTATCGACTGCATCCCTTCAAACTGCATTGTGAACGCCTCCTAACCTAACCATGATACCACTTGTCCAAATGTGACCTATTTGTCTGTACCGATTTTAAACGATAGTTAAAGAAGTAACCAACGATTAACGCAAAAAGGCTCTTAAAGTTCACCTAAATGAACTCTAAGAGCCTAAAAGTTTTTCCTAGATGACCTTATTTCAGGTTTCCAGAAACACGCAGACGGTTCAATGCACGAGCTAAGTGGACTTGACCACGTGACAATTCATCGGGGTCATGAACCTCCTTAGCATGGGCAATCGTCTTTTCAGCGCGAGATTTAGCATTTTGTGCCCGTGAAACATCAATCTGTTCACGGAGTTCGGCACTGTCAGCCACCACTGTAGCCTTATTGCCATCAAACCGAACGTAGCCACCGTTAACGGCGACTTCGGTATCATCGGCTTGGCTGTCAGCATGTTTGAGGGTGAGTCGACCAATTGCTAGGGCTGCGATCATCGGCAAGTGATTAGCCATGAAGCCTAATTCACCGTCATCCGTCGTAACCACCAGCATGGTGCTGGTATCATCAAAGACTGTGCCATCTGGGGTGACAATGGTAACGTTAAATGTTGCCGCATCAGCCATAGTCATCCCTCCTATTTCTCGTTAGCTTCTTCGTGTTCCTGTTTCATCTTCTTGGCCTTGGCCACTGCGTCATCAATGGTCCCAACCAAACGGAATGCTTCTTCTGGCAGGTCGTCATACTTACCTTCCAGAATTTCCTTGAAGTCCTTAACCGTTTCCTTCAGTGGAACATAGGTACCAGGCGTCCCGGTAAATTGTTCCGCAACACTGAAGCTTTGGGACAGGAAGTTTTGAATCCGCCGTGCACGTGCAACGATCGTCTTTTCTTCGTCAGACAGTTCATCCATCCCTAAGATAGAAATGATGTCTTGCAGTTCGTGATAACGTTGCAGAACGTGTTGAACACCGGTAGCAACTTCATAGTGTTCCTTACCAACAATTTCTGGTGCCAAAGCAGTTGAAGTTGAGGCAAGTGGGTCCACGGCTGGATAAATACCAATTTGCGTCAACCGACGTTCCAGGTTGGTAGTGGCATCCAAGTGGGCAAAAGTCGTTGCAGGTGCTGGGTCGGTGTAGTCATCGGCTGGCACATAAACGGCTTGAATAGAAGTAATGGAACCCTTCTTGGTTGAAGTAATCCGTTCCTGTAACTGACCCATTTCAGTAGCCAGCGTTGGTTGATAACCAACGGCTGAAGGAATCCGGCCTAACAGGGCAGAAACTTCTGAACCGGCTTGGGTGAACCGGAAAATGTTGTCGATAAACAGCAGCACATCTTGGCCCTTAACGTCACGGAAGTATTCCGCAATGGTCAAACCAGTCAAGGCAACCCGCATACGGGCACCTGGTGGTTCGTTCATTTGACCATAAACCATGGCCGTCTTGTCCAGAACACCAGAGCCTTTCATTTCGTAGTACATGTCGTTACCTTCACGACTACGTTCACCAACACCGGTGAATACAGAAATACCATTGTGACCTTGTGCAATGTTGTGAATTAACTCTTGAATCAGAACGGTCTTACCAACACCGGCACCGCCGAACAGACCAATCTTACCACCACGAACATAAGGTGCCAGGAGGTCAATAACCTTAATCCCGGTTTCCAGAATTTCAGTGTTGTTGTTCAGTTCAGTGTACTTTGGTGCGTCACGGTGAATTGGCATCCGCTTAGCGTCAGGCCCGAATTCAGGGCCACCATCAATTGGTTCACCCAGAACGTTAAATACCCGTCCCAGAGTATCATCACCAACTGGCACGCTAATGGAAGCACCAGTGTTTTCAACTTCCATCCCACGGGTTAATCCATCGGTACCGTCCATGGCAATCGTCCGTACAACCCCATCACCAAGTTCAAGGGCAACTTCGACCGTCAAGGTATCATCCTTAGCCTTGTGGATCTTTAATGCCGTGTTAATGTCAGGAAGCTTTTCATCCAAGGGAAACTCAACATCGACAACTGGTCCAATAACTTGAACAACTTTACCAGTAGTACTCATGTGTTTCCTCCATCTCCATTAATTATCTTCTGCGGTCATCCCACCAGTAATTTCGGTAATCTCAGTGGTAATGGCAGCTTGACGAGCCCGGTTATACTGCAGCTGCAACGTCGAAATGATATCACTGGCGTTGTCAGAAGCAGACCGCATCGCGTTGGCACTGGAGGCATGTTCGGACGTTTTGGCATCCAGAATGGCTCCATAGACCAAACTATTAGCGTATTGCGGAACTAAGACAGAAATCATCTTAGTCAAATCGGGTTCCAATTCATATTCAGATTCAATCTCACTTGTAACCTTTTCACTGGTTTCTTCTTCCAGTGAATTAGGTGAAATCGGCAGGAATAACTCCGACTTTTCGTGGGAAATGATCCGGTTAACGTAATGACTGTATGATACATACAGCTGATCATAAACACCGTCACGATACAATTTCACGGCCTTACGTACAATCCCGCGCACCTCGGTGTAGGATGGCACGTCGCTAATGCCCGTGTATTCGTAAACGACATTCATGCCACGTTTCTTAAAGAATTCGCTCCCATTTTTACCAATGGTGAGAAAAACTGTGTTATCAGCATTCAAGTGATGTTTAGCCATCATATCCATCGTCGCTTTGATGACGTTACTGTTGTAACTGCCAACTAAGCCACGGTCAGAAGTGATCACTAACACCCCAACCTTCTTAACCTCACGCTGGGCAAAAAGGCTGCTGATCCGTTCATCAATCTTTGAGTCCTCATCCTGCTCACGCAATTGCGCGATGTGGGATTTAACCAGACTTGCCAAGATCGCACGGACCTGACTCTCATATGCTTGATAAGTTTTGGTGTGATGTTGAACCTGGTTCAATTTGGCCGTAGATACCATTTGCATGGCAGTAGTAATCTGCCGTGTACTGCGTGTCGACTCTAATTTCCGCTTAACAGCAGCTAAAGAAGCTGGCACTATATCTCACCGTCCTTTCTACAGGTTCAAACTTAATTGTTTGCATCCTCTGAATCATCAGAATTGTCAGAAGCTTCGTCAGCTTTTTCACTCTTCTTCTGATCAGAAGTCTTGAAAGTCTCCTTGAAGTCGCTGATAGCCTTATCCAAGCTGTCGCCTTCAGGAAGCTTACCAGTGGACTTAATCTGGTCATACAAGTCTTGGTGGTTAGCCCGCATGTAGTTGGCTAATTCACTTTCGAAGCGTTGAATGTCATCTACCGGAACATTGTCCAGGTAGCTGTGACTCAATGCATACAGCGTAACAACTTGTTGTTCCACTGGTTGTGGTTCATGCAGACCTTGCTTCAATACTTCCATGGTCCGCTGACCACGAGCCAGCCGGGCTTGCGTTTCGGAGTCCAGGTCGGAACCGAATTGCGCAAATGAAGCCAGTTCGTTGTAGGAAGCAATATCCAGACGCAAGGTACCGGCAACCTTCTTCATAGCCTTGATTTGGGCGTCACCACCAACACGAGAAACAGAAGTCCCGGCATCAATGGCTGGCCGTTGACCGGCATAGAAGGAATCCGCATCCAAGAAGATTTGACCATCGGTGATGGAAATAACGTTGGTTGGAATATATGCGGAAACGTCACCAGCTTGGGTTTGAATGATTGGCAAAGCAGTCATTGAACCACCACCCAAGTCGTCAGACAAACGTGCAGCACGTTCCAGTAACCGTGAGTGGGTGTAGAAAATATCACCAGGATAAGCTTCACGGCCAGGTGGACGCCGCAGAATTAAGGAAAGTTCACGATAAGCATCGGCTTGTTTTGAAAGGTCATCGTACACGATCAAAACATCCTTGCCGTTGTACATGAATTCCTCACCCATGGCAGCACCGGCATATGGTGCAATGTACAGCAGTGGTGCTGGGTTGGAAGCACTAGCTGAGACCACGATGGTGTAGTCTAAGGCGCCATACTTACGTAAGGTTTCAACTGAAGCTTTAACAGTTGATTCCTTTTGACCAATGGCGACATAGACACAAATCATGTTTTGATTCTTTTGGTTAATGATTGTATCAAGGGCGATCGAAGTCTTACCAGTCTTCCGGTCACCAATGATCAATTCACGTTGTCCCCGGCCAATCGGAACTAAGGCGTCAATCACCTTAATACCGGTTTGAACAGGAACAGAAACACTTTTACGCTCCATAACGTCTGGGGCTTTGTGTTCAATTGGACGAGTCTTATCAGTCTTAATCTCACCTAAGCCGTCAAGTGGGCGCCCAAGTGGGTCCACAACCCGGCCCAGCAGTTGATCACCAACTGGGACTTCCATGATCCGGCCAGTCCGTTTAACGGTATCGCCTTCACGAATGCCCGTAAAATCACCCAGAACAACAATACCAACGTTGTTAGATTCAAGGTTTTGGGCCATCCCATAGACTCCATTACTAAATTCTAGCAGTTCGCCGGCCATGGCATTTTCCAAACCATCGGCACGAGCAACACCGTCACCAACGTAGGTAACGGTACCAGTTTCCTGGACAGAAATGGAATCTTCGTAGTTGGCGAGCTGTTTCTTGATGAGTGAACTGATTTCCTCAGTTTTAATGCTCATACAAATCTCACCTCTATCAAGTACACACTAATTGTTAACAAGCAAGCGGCGCATCTCCTGCAATTTGGTGTTGACGCTGCCATCCAGGGTTTGGCCCCCGACATGAACAATCGCGCCCCCAATAATTGAAGGATCCACCTTTTCATCCAAAACAACTTCTTTGGCGTCAAAACGTTTTGCCAGTGCTTCGGACATTTCCTTACGTCGTTTTTCGTCAAGTTGCACGGCTGTGACGACCACAGCATGAATTCGCTTGATCAAAGCATCATACTGTTTCTCAAACTCATCAATGATTGCAACCATGTCGTTAATCCGACCATAATCAAAGACCATCTGAATCAGGTTGGCAACATACTTAGATGCCCCCTGCTTCAAATCAGAAATCAGGCCCTTTTTTTGGCCCACAGATAAACTGGTTCCGTTCAGAGCCGAAAGCAATCCTGGATTGTCCTTAAAGACATCCCGCAGACTGCTGAGTTCTTGACTCGTTTGCTTTAATTGGTCGTCTGCTTGTGCAAGCTCAATGAGTGCCTTAGCATAACGCCCTGCAACCGTTTTTTGATCAAGACTCATGTTTTACCAGCCCTTCAATATAGGAATCAATTAATTCTTGCTGATCATCCGCATTTAACTGCTTCTTAATCAGTTTCGACGCAATCTCAATCGATAGGTTTGCAACGTCATCTTTAGCACCCTTCAGTGCGTCTTGACGTGCTTGTTCAGCGTCACGTTGTGCTTGTTCTTGAATAGTACGAGCATCGTTATGAGCATCATCAATAATCTTGCTGCGCAGATCTTGGCCGTTTTTCCGTGCGTCATCAACGATCTTCGTGGCTTCCGCCTTGGAGCCCTTCAATTCTTCTTGACGTTGAGCAGCCAATTTGGCAGCTTCTTTACGGTTATTTGTTGCATTGTCAATATCATTGGCAATCTTATCGGCCCGCTTTTTCATCATGTCCGTGACTGGCTTCCAAGCAAAATGCCAAACTAGAATCGTCATGATGAGAAATGAAATCAGGTAAAAGAGCATGTCACCCATGTACAGCTGATTAGATTGTGCAAGAACTTGCATCAATTGACACCTCCTTTCCTATTCTTAATGATTGCTGATTACTTATTCATAACCATGAAGGCAACAACAATCGCCAGAATAGGAACGGCTTCAATCAGACCAACACCGATAAACATGGTGGTCCGTAATTGACCAGCAATTTGTGGCTGACGTGCCATTGAATCGATAGTATGTGAAATAACCAATCCGTTACCATAACCAGCAGCAAGTGCGGCAGCAGCAGCGGCAATACCAGCAGCAATTGTACCCATTTTAATTCCTCCTAAAAATGTGGCTAATCTCCATAAACCTTCCTAGAGATATAAACCGTAGTTAATGTTACAAAGACATAAGCTTGAATAGCCCCGATAAATACTGAGAAGCCTTGCCAGATCATTTCAATTGGCAGTGCCACAATGATTGTTGGCCAACCATGTGAAAATGCCAATTTGCCAACCAAGCCTAACAGCAATTCACCGGCATAGATGTTACCAAAGATACGTAAACCAAGCGTCAGGAAGTTAGAGCATTCCTCAATCAGGTTAACTGGCAGCATCAAAGCATTTGGCGATACCAGTTCACTCAGATAACCCTTTAACCCCTTAAACATAACACCAGAATAATGGCTTAATGTCAGAACGACAAAAGAAAACGTCAAGGTAACAATCGGGTCAGCAGTTGAACTCTTAATCAACTCATGTCCATTCCAGCCAACTTGTAGAATCAAGCCTAACTGGTTAGCGATGAACAGAAAAACAAATAGAATAAATGCAAAGAAGCTATATACACTAGCAACCTCTTGTGACATTTGTGCACGCACAATGCTGTTAGTAAAATCAATGATCCACTCCATTACATTTTGTCCGCCTTTCGGCTTCATCTGGATATGACGTGACAGTCCGAACAAGAAGAAGAACACGATTAGCATGATTAACAAGCCAGACAACATGTTCGTAATATTAAAAGTCAGGCCGCCAAGATTAAAAGTGTACGCATCACCACCCATTCATATCTCACCTCTTTCCTTATAACAAATAGGGTCTGTAAACTTGAGTCAAGGTTTGCTTACTCAAATTACAGACCTAAATATATCATCTTTAAAGGCAAATATCAAAACCGATTAAAACGCTGTCATGCCTGTCAACGTTGATATTAGCGGATTTAATTGATAAATGTTTAAATTTTAATCCGGTTCTAATAACCTTCTCAGATATAATTATTCGTTCCCCGCTTTTTCAGGCAAAACCAAGTTCAGAATCACACCTAAAACAGCGGCAACGGCCAGGCCTGAGAATTGATACTCGCCCAGTTGAAGGTATGCATTCCCAATCCCGATGACCAAGATCACCGATGAAATCATCAGGTTGCGCTTCTTATTGAAGTCAATCTTGTGTTCAACCATGACCCGCATCCCGCTGGAGGCAATGACCCCGAACAGGAGGAAGGAAATACCACCAATTACCGGTGACGGAATGGATTCGATTAAAGCACTCAGCTTACCCACGAAGGCAAAGAAGATGGCAAACATAGCCGCGCCCATCAAAACGTAGACACTGTGCACCCGAGTGATGGCCAGGACACCAATGTTTTCACCGTAACTGGTAACCGGGGGCCCACCAACGAAACCGGCAATGATCGATGCTGTCCCATCACCAGCCAGCGTGTGGTTCAAACCTGGATCCTTGAAGAAGTTACGATCGGTCAATTCGTTTAAGACCATGATGTGACCCATGTGTTCCGTCATCGTGACGAATGCGATCGGCGCCATACTGAAGATTGCACCCCAATAAACGCGCGGATGGTAAGTCAGAAACGGCACTTGGAAGTCTGGCAGGCTGAACCAGTGAGCACTCATTACTGGCCCAAAGTTTACGATGCCAAAGAAGCAGGCAATAACGTAGCCGCAGACAATCCCTAAAAGGATCGGTACCAGACCTAAAAAGCCCTTCAAATACATGTTGAAGATGATCGTAATGAGCAGGGTCAGCATGGCAACTGCAAAGTAGCGCAGGTCGTAATGGGAACCGTTCATCGTCGCATCTTTAGCGGCAGTGCCGGCCAGCGACAAACCAATGACCATGACAATTGGGCCCACAACGATCGGGGGCAGGACGCGGTCAATCCAGTTCGAACCGACCAGACTGACAATCAATGAGACAATCAAATAGACACAGCCAACAGCGACGGTCCCTTGAGCAATGCCCGGGTAGCCAGTCGTCTTCATCAAAGCCATCATCGGTACGACAAAGGAGAAGCTGGAGCCCATGTAGGCAGGGATCTTATGCTTGGTAATCAACAAATAAATCAGCGTGCCCACACCGGAACTAAACAGCGCAATGCCTGGATTCAACCCGACTAAGATCGGAACCAGCACTGTCGATCCAAACATCGAGAACATGTGTTGCAACGATAAACCGAACCATTGTCCCAAGCGGGGCCGTTCGTCAACGTCCAGCACCACGTCCGGTCGTTTCTTTGACATAAACTTACCATCCTTTCAAAAAAAGTCCCTGGATCCACTAGACCCAAGGACTTTTATAAAGGACGCACTCCGCCCCGTATTTCATCTTTGGGGCCTCACTGGACCCGATTAAAGACTCAAGCTATTCACATTGTGACCACTCTACTGTTTTTCCTCGTGCTTGTCAAGGTGTTTATGAAAGTGATAAACGCATAGCAAGGTCGCCGATGGAACCGTTAACACTACTCCGATAAAGGATATCAAGACGGTAATCAGTTCAGCAACAAAAATTCGGTTGTTAATGATTGTGCCCAGCGAATAATCCAGGCCCACAAACCACACAAGCAAAGCCAACAGTCCACCAAAGAAGCCAAAGAAGAGCGTGTTCAGCGTGGTCCCGATGATCTGTTGGCCAATCGTGAAACCACCGTTCAACAGCGAAGTAATACTTTGGGTAGCATCCGAACGCATCATTGCAAAAACACCAGTGGCAATGGCCATCGCGGCTTCCGCAATCGCGCCCAGCACACTCAGCAAGGTGACCATCGTTGCCACTTTGGCATAGTTGATGCCGATCAAAACCGACATACCTTCCAGTTCCCCGCTGTCCTCATTGGCAAATCCGGGAACTTGCGCAAAATGTTCAACCACTAAGACCAGCGACAATAAGCAAATGAAGATCACAAAGGCAGCGAAGAAGGCCGCCCTGGCTACCTCCAAATCGTTGGTTCCCATAAAGATGGTGACGGCTAAAATACAAACGCTCAATCCCAAGGTCACTGCCAATGGGGGCACGTGAAAGTCAACCAAAATTAAGGCTAAAAAGAAGAGGCCAAAGTTGACCAGCAGGCTGAGAAAGGAAAGCCAACCCTGCCGGCCGCCAACAATCAACATCAACACCAATAGTACTAATCCCAGTACGTTAATCGTTGACACTTTCGTCACTCCCTTTCAATACGTAGGCAATCAAGGTACTGATTAAAGGCACGTTGATCACAATCCCAATGCCGGCCGCTAAACTCTGCACCATTCCTAAGCACATGCTCATGTCAAAGGTGTAGCCCCATGAATTGCCGTTCTTCAGGTAAAGCAGCGCACAGGTGAAGGTACTGGCAAAGAAAATCAATAACAAAACGTTGATCAAGGGACCCATGACGGACTTCCCCACCTGCATGCCGGCCTTGAAGAGCTTCTTGAAACCAGCCCGTTGATCGACACGTTTCAGTTCGAACACGGTGGCTACGACATCACTGCTCTCATCCATGACGGCCCCAAGAGAACCCAGCAAGATCTCAGCGATGAACAATGTCCGCGGGTTCTGGGTGACATACTGCATTGATTCGTAGTAGATCCCTTTTTGGTTGGTCAGGGCCATAACAACTAAACAAATTCCCAGCGAAACGAATGTGGATAATAAGGTCGCCACCATCGCTAACAACGACTGGAGGTTGGCGCCAAAGACCAGCAAGAGGGTCACGATGGTGAAAATCACCGCCAACAAACTGAAGATCAACACCACATGGCTTGCCTGCAAGCGCAGGTTGACGCTAATTGCGCCTAAGATCAAGCCAAAGTTCAAAACAACTGACAAGGCCGCTCGAGCACCAGCGCTCCCCAATAAGAGGATCAATGCGGATAAGGCCAGCCACAGCAAAAAGACCAGGATGGTATCCCGTTTGAGGCCATTCAGGCTGGCACTGTATCCGTGACGATCATGGTTGATCTGTGACAAGAATCCCTCCTGACCGACACGGTAATGTTGATCAAGCGCGCCCGAAGCAGAGTAACGGTTGTGGACCTGGACGATTTTTCCCTTATAACGGCCGTTCATCACCTTGACCGTCAGCTTTTGGGTCATCTGGTAGTCAACGTTCTTAAACTCATCCGTTCGTTTGTGCCGGCTTGTTTCCTTTACCGTCAGCACCCGGCCAATGGGTTGGCGATACAGGAACTGGTCATGAGCCGTGAACAGGATTAAAGCGAGACCCACCACAAGGAGAAACAGCGCTAGCCATGCCTTTTTTGGATGTGTCTTAAAAAATTGAGTCATATTAGACAGTACCCCTATCAGAAACAGAAAAACCTCCGTACACGGAAAACCGGACGGAGGTTAATAGCATTTAATTTATGCTACTTGGTACCAAAGAGACGGTCACCAGCATCACCCAAACCAGGTACGATGTAGCCATTTTCGTTCAGATGGTCATCTAAGGCACAGGTGTAAATATCAACATCTGGGTAAGTGGACCGAACCGCCTTAACACCTTCAGGAGCAGCAACCAAGCAAGCAAACTTCATGTTCTTTTCTTGGCAGCCACGCTTCTTCAAGGCACCAATTGCATCGATGGCAGAACCACCAGTGGCCAGCATTGGGTCAACGATGAACAGTTGCCGTTCCGTAATGTCATTTGGCAGCTTAACGAAGTATTCGTGCGGCTTCAACGTCTTTTCATCACGATACATCCCAATGAAACCAATTTTAGCAGCTGGAATCAGCTCGGTCATTCCATCCACCATGCCTAAGCCTGCCCGCAGGATTGGTACAATGGCAACTTTCTTGCCCGCTAATTCCTTTTGTGTAGTCTTAGCAATTGGAGTCTCAACTTCAACGTCCTTTAACGGCATGGAACGAGAAACCTCATAAGCCATCAGTGTAGCTATTTCACGTACAGTCTCCCGAAATACCTTTGTTCCAACATGTTTGTCCCGAATCATCGTCAACTTATGCTGAATCAATGGATGGTCTAAGACTTCAAATTTTGCCATGATGCAAACACTCCTTTTTGATTTCTCAACTATTGTACCAAAAAGCAGCAGCCATGACTGACGTAAATTTAAAAAAAGCAGGTTTTCTACTGCCGATCAGCAAAGTGCATGCCGCCAGCAGATTTATTCAGCCGATTCATGTAAGCAACCCCAAGACCCTTTGCTGGGAATGCCTGGGTCACAATAGCTTTGATCCGTGGTTCGGTATCAAAATGACGAAGGCCATCAAACAGCTCCGCACTGGCGCTAACCACATCGTCGCCTAAGCTGAACGGTTCAGCATTGTCGGCCCAATCCTGCTGAGCCAAGATGTCGCTGGTGGCCATGACCCCAACTGGGTAGCTTAGACTCTTAATCCAATTGGCAACATCCGCCCAGTCGTCACTTGGATCAACAATGTAAACCTGAGCTGCCGGGGCATAGTGCTTATACTTCATGCCAGGAGCCTTTGGAATTTCGTTTTTACCGACGTGGTGGTGGTTGTTTTCAATACTGCCGATCACGCTCTCGATATCTTCTTTGGTGACGGCACCGGGCCGCAAAATCGTTGGTTGGTCAGTCGACATGTCCAAGACCGTCGATTCAACCCCCACTTGGGTCGGGCCATCATCCAGGATGCCCTTGATCTTGCCATGCAAGTCATGGTAAACATGCTGGGCCGTCGTTGGGCTCGGCTTGCCAGACGTGTTAGCAGATGGTCCCACCATTGGGACGCCCGCGCGCCGAATCAATTCGATCGTGGCTTGGTTGTTAGGAAAACGGAAGGCCACCGTCGACAGGCCACCCGTAACCGTCTTAGACAAAGAGCCTGGCTTGATTTTCAGGATAATCGTCAAAGAGCCTGGCCAGAAATGCTTCATCAGTTTCCAGGCCTTATCGGGAATTTCGGCCGCATACTTTTCCACCATATCAATTGAAGCAACGTGAACGATCAGTGGGTTATCGCTTGGCCGTCCCTTAGCTTTGTAGACCTGTTTAACGGCATCTTCATTAGTTGCATCCGCCCCTAAGCCATAAACGGTTTCGGTCGGAAAGGCAACCAGCTGACCGTCACGTAGATCCTTAGCCGCCGCATCGATTTCTTTAAAATGATAAATCTTAGTATCCATCAAGCTTCCTCCTAACGAAAGTTCCATGCCTGAATCATTCGCATCTTGTCAGCTTCGTCATGCCGGGTTTCAATCTCGGCTTGCGGATTTAGGCGCTTTAGCAATTCTTGAATTGTCTCTTCCTGGTCATAGCCGGTTTCACCAAACAAACGGCCATTTGGTGTCAGATGGCGTGCCGCCTCAGCAAACAAGCGATGGTAGAAGCCCAAGCCGTTTTCCGAAGCAAACAATGCCAGCGGCGGCTCGTACTTCAATACTGACTGGTCCATCTGGTCAACCGCGCTGGGTGAAACATAGGGCGGGTTCGTGACGATGACGTCGAACTTTTCATCTTCCAAAGCTGAAAACAGGTCACTTTCTTGCACCGGCAGATTGGTGCCGTGAAGGCGTTGGTTAGCCTGCGCCACCCGCAGTGCGTCGGCAGAAATGTCACTCAGCATGACCTGCCAATTGGGCCGCTCCAGCTTCAAGGTGATCCCAATGACGCCACTCCCGGTTCCCAGATCCAAAACTTTTAACGGCTGGTCTTTTGGCATGTCTTTCAACACCCATTCGACCAGGTCCTCGGTCTCGGGTTCGGGAATCAGCACATCTGGGCTAATGACGAAGGTCCGGTTGAAGAACGGGGCCTTGCCCACAATGTATTGAACGGGTTCATCTTCGGCCACCCGCTTAATGGCGCGACAAAAACGTTTTTGTTCATCGGCCGGCATCGGATCACGATGGTGCATTAAAAGAGTCGTTGTGTCCCAATCATGCAGCATCTTGAGCAAAAACTCCGGTGCATACGGATCTTTGCCCCGGCTTTTTAAATAATCAACTGCCCAGCGCTGGGCTTGCAGGTAATTCCAATTATTCATCACGGAGTTGCTCCAGCTTCTTGGCCTGGTCGGCAACAATTAATGCTTCGATGATTTCATCTAAGTCGCCATCCATTACCTTGTCCAACTTGTTCAGGGTTAAACCGATGCGGTGATCAGTGACCCGGTTTTGCGGATAGTTGTAAGTCCGGATCCGTTCTGAACGATCACCAGTACCAATTGCGTCCTTACGCTGTTTATCGTAAGCACTCTGTTCCTTTTGCTGATAGTAATCGTAAACCCGGGCCTTCAAAATCCGCATGGCCTTCGCACGGTTCTGCTGTTGTGACCGTTCATCCTGCATTGCAACCACAATCCCGGTTGGCAAGTGGGTCATCCGGACAGCTGACGAGGTCTTGTTGACGTGTTGACCACCGGCACCAGATGAACGGTAGACATCCACCCGAATATCCTTAGGGTCCAAGTCAATCTGGACATCCTCTTCTTCCGGCAACACACCAACCGTCGCAGTGGAGGTGTGAACCCGGCCGGCAGATTCGGTAACGGGAACCCGCTGAACACGGTGCGCCCCATTTTCGAACTTCAACTTGGAATAAACCTTGTCACCGGTAATCATCAACACGATTTCCTTGAAGCCACCGACTTCAGTTTCCGTCTTATCAATGACTTCGACCTTCCAGCCTTGCCGTTCAGCGTAGTGGAGGTACATGTTGTATAAATCGGCCGCAAACAAGCTGGCTTCATCACCACCGGCGGCACCCCGAATTTCCATGATGATGTTCTTGTCGTCATTCGGATCTTTCGGAATCAGCAATACTTCCAGTTCCTTTTCCAATTTGGCCTGACGATCACGGGATTCGGAAAGCTCATCCTTCGTCATGGCCGTCAAGTCCGGATCATCCGTCTCACGCAGCAGGTCTTCATCATCCTTGATCGTCTGCGTCACTTTTTGGTATTCGTGGTACTTTTCAACCGTTTCACGCAAACTGCCCTCTTCCTTCGACAGCTTCATGAAACGCTTGGTGTCAGCGATAACGGAAGGGTCGCTGATCAATTCGTTCAGCTCGTCATAACGGTCAGCCACCGCTTGGAGCTTATCGAAAATTTCGTTCATTTCCATTATTATTCATTCTCCTCTACATTTTTAAGATCGGGGTGAAAATAATGCTTCCGGCACACGGGATAGTAGGACTCATTTCCACCAATCTGCACTTGATCGCCTTCATAGACTGGTTTGCCATTATGAATGCGCAGGTTCATCGTTGCCTTGTGGGGGCAGAACCAGCAAATCGTCTTCATTTCTTCAATCTTATCTGCGTACAGCAAAAGGTATTTGGAACCCTCGAACAACTCGTTCTTGAAGTCATTCTTCAGACCAAACGTCATGACGGGGATGTTCAAATCATCCACTATATGGCAAAGCTGCAACACGTGCTGCTTGGTCAGAAACTGGGCTTCGTCAATCAAGACACAGTAAATCCGATGATCAAGCGACTTCACTAGTTTGAAAATATCGGTGTCATTTAATACGGGGGTCACCTTCCGCTTCAGACCGATCCGGCTGGCGATTACACCTCGGCCGGCCCGGGTGTCGACCCCACTGGTCATCAATTCCACCGGCTTGTTTTGTTCCTCATAGTTATGGGCAACTTTCAGAATATCGATCGACTTGCCAGAGTTCATCGCACCGTATTTAAAAAATAGTTGTGCCACTGTTTTCACCTTTCTAACGCATAGTGCATATAATTATAGCTGATTTCCGGTCCCTTGAAAATATATTCGGACCACTTTCACCTTTTCCTATCATAGCACCGCTTAGCTTCATGCCAACAGCCAATCTATTAAGAGAGCGGATACTTTCAATTTTTGCTTATAACGGTTAAAATTAGAATTTACGAACACTTATGATTTTTGGAAGGATTATTAACATGTCTTTAAAGAGTTCTTTTGCTGAGTTTGCCGGCCGTTCAAGCTACTGGGTGCTCCATAACTTGTTTCACGGCGGCAGCTCTTTGCCTGGCAAGATCACTTTGAAATTAGATCCCAACATTCTCCAAGCATTTAGCAAACGTTACGATTTGATCATCGTGACCGGTACTAATGGTAAAACCCTGACCACAGCATTGACCGTCCGGGTGGCTAAGGAAAAGTACCCGTCAGTCTTGACAAACCCTTCTGGCTCCAACATGGAACAAGGGGTCGTCACCGCCTTCATCACCGGTCCGCGTCCCCACAAGAAGGGCCTGGCCGTCTTGGAAATCGATGAAGCCTATGTCGTCAGAATCACCCGCTACATTAAGCCCATCGCGATTGTGATGACCAACCTCTTCCGTGACCAGATGGATCGTTACGGTGAAATCTACACCACCTATGACAAGATCTTAGCGGGAGTCAAGCTAGCACCAAAGGCCACCATCATCGCTAACGGTGACGACCAGATCTTCAACACGAAGAAGTTGCCTAATCCGGTCATCTACTACGGTTTCAACCATGAACACCATGATGACATTAAGGCGCCGGCAAACACTGACGGACTATTGTGTCCCAAGTGCCACCACATCCTGCACTACCATGCAATTTCTTATGCCAACCTGGGCAACTATTTCTGCCCACACTGTGGATTCCACCGTCCTGAGTTGACTCACCAAGTCACCGCACTAGGCAAAATGACGCCTACCAGCTCCGACTTTGAAATCGATGGTCATAAGATGCACATTGGCGTTGGTGGTCTCTATAACATCTACAACGCCCTTGCCGCTTATTCCGTTGGCCGTTTCTTAGGTATTGACCCAACGAAGATTCAACAGGCCTTCATGGGTGATGAACGGGTCTTCGGTCGGCAAGAAATCATTCACGTGGGTAATAAGGATGTGACCTTAATCCTCGTGAAGAATCCGGTGGGCTTGAACCAAGTGCTCGACATGATCACGACTGACCCTGAACCGTTCAGCTTTGGTTTCTTGTTGAACGCCAACTACGCCGATGGGATCGACACCAGCTGGATTTGGGATGGTCATTTTGAAAAACTACTGGATTACCCAATCGCCCAATACTTAACCGGTGGCGAACGTTACCGTGATATCAGCACCCGTCTGCGGATGGCCGGCGTCGACCAGATCCATGAAGAACCCGACCTGACCAAGGTACTGGAACAGATTCCGAACATGCCAACGAAACACATCTATTTATTGTCTTCGTACACGGCAATGCTGCAGATGCGTAAGTTAATGAAGGAAAAAGGATTTATTAAATCAGGGAGGTAGAAAAGATGGCAAAATATCATTTGCGCCTCGCCCATTTCTACGGCGACCTAATGAATACTTACGGTGATATTGGCAACATCATTGCATTACGTTACTACGCCAAGATGATGGATGCAGACATTGCCGTTGATGTCATCAGTATCGACGATCAGTTCAATCCTGATGATTATGACCTGGCCCTTTTCGGCGGTGGCCAAGACTATGAACAGATGGTGGTCTCAAAGGACTTACCAAGCAAGAAGGCCGGCATTGAGAAGTTCATCAACGATGGCAAGCCGTTTTTGGCAGTCTGTGGTGGTTACCAACTGTTGGGCAAGTACTACGTGGGTGCCGATGGAGAAAAGATTCCGGGCATTGGCGTTTTAGACCACTACACGACCACGCAAAGTTCTCACCGTTCGGCCATGGAAAACCAGAGTCGTTTCATTGGTAACGTATTGATCAAAGACCCACGCACCGGTGAAGAATACCATGGCTTTGAAAACCACAACGGCCGGACCTTCCTGGGTAAGGATGAACAGCCTTTAGGGATCGTTGAACAAGGTCACGGCAACAATGGTGAGGACAAGACTGAAGGTGCCGTTTACAAGAACACTTATTGCACCTACTTCCACGGTCCCATCTTGACCCGTAACGGTGAGATTGCCAAGAAGATGCTTTTAGCTGCATTGAAGAATCGTTACCCAGATGCGGACCTGAGCCAAGCAGAAGCATTGCAGATTGCACCAACTTTCTAAGAAGGTGGAATTCATGAACGCAGTTTTCATTACAATCATGACTTTGGTGTTCGTCGTCGAATCCTTCTGGGAATACCGCTTGTTTGTCCAACTTTCAGCGGTTTTACAAGAGATCGGTGCCAAGGATGACGACGAGCAACGCCACGTCAAGAGCGTGTTGGTGATGGATCGTCGCTGGAACTGGCTTTCCTGGATTTTAATCATCGGAATCCTCGTAGTGCCAACCAGTCAGGCCATGCCGTTCACCTGTTTTCTGGTCCTATTAGAAACATTGATGCTCATGCGCCTCGACCGTGTCAAACGGCGCTATGTCGACCAATAAAGAAAAAGAATCAGCTTTGCAATCAAAGCTGATTCTTTTTTTGTTTATGCATCTTTGTCCATTAAATAGGCGGCAATAATTCGTGCCCGCCAATCCAAGAAGGCTTCATTGGCAGCAGTTGGGTGAACTCGGTTGGACAAGAAAACCAAGCCTGCATCCGCCTGCCGGTCCAAAATCATGAAGGTACCCGTAAAACCAGGGTGAAAAATCATAGTGTGGTGATCGTCTGCATGCGAATGGAGCAATTTCCAACCAAATGCCCGATTGTGCAGCCCACTCAACGGTGTTTGGTCAATAAACATCATCTGCAGAGTATCTTCAGACAGCAAGCCGTCTAAGTGATCTTCAATCAACAAGCGGCCGTACTTGGTTAAGCCGTCAATGCTGGCAAACAGGCCAGCACTGCCACACTGGGGCCCCAAGATCGCCGCTTTCGGATCGTGAACCGTTCCCCGGATCAAGCCCCCACGAGCAGAGTTGACCTCAGTTGGCACGGCGCGCTGTTTATCGGGATGAAAAGTCATCTCGTCTTCAAGACCTAAGTGCTCAATCACCAGTTTTTGAGCCAACTGTTGGATCGGTTGACCAGTAATGCGTTGAGCAATCAAACCCAGGTAGACATAGCCAATGTCTGTGTAAGCGATGTTCAAGCCCAAGTTGTGACCAATATGCTCCTGCGTCAACAAGGCATGGATCAAATCGGAAGCCGCCAATTCGTTACGGTGTGGAATGTAACCCTCAATGGCCGCAGTATGCGTGAGTAAGTGACGAATCGTTACCTCTCGATTCTGAATTTCCGGCAAGTATTTTTGCACCGGATCGTCCATCCGCAATTCATGCTTCTGCATCAGCCAGGCAATCACTGGGGTCGTGGCCACCACTTTGGTCAACGAAGCCAGGTCGTACAGCATGCCATCGCGCAAGTCCTCGTTCTTTGGAACCAGTTGAGCCTTGCCAACAACGGCCTTTTCTTGCTGAGAATGATCAAAAATCACGTAAGACATGCCAGGAACCACCCCGGCTTGATACATTGCGTTCATTAAATCAATTGTGTGTTGATAACGCGTATCTGTCATCTTCGTCTCCCTAGTCTGCCAACTGATTGCCCATAAATTGACTATTGTAAAGGTCGGCATAGAAGCCATTTGCCTTCAGCAATGACTCGTGCGTCCCGGTTTCGATGATCCGGCCGTGATTCATCACGATGATCTGATCGGCATTCTGGATCGTCGACAAACGGTGGGCAACCACAAAACTGGTCCGGTTCTGCTGCAGCCGTTCCATTGCCGATTGGATCTGCTCTTCCGTCCGTGTGTCAACCGAACTCGTGGCTTCATCCAAAATCAGGATTTCAGGGTTGGCCAGAAAAGCCCGCGCAATCGTCAACAGCTGCCGTTGCCCCTGCGAAATGTTCGATGCCGATTCGTTCAGGATGGTATCGTAACCGTCTGGCAGTGAGCGAATGAAGTCGTCGGCGTGGGCCATCTTAGCAGCAGCCACCACCTCTTCGTCACTTGCATCTTCACGACCGTACTTAATGTTATCAAAGATCGTCCCGGTAAATAGCCAAGTATCTTGCAGAACCATCGCAATATGTTTACGCAGTCCCGGCCTGGTCAACGCCCGGGTATCATGACCACGGTAATAGATATGGCCACCCTTTACCTCGTAGAAACGTTCCAACAGGTTGATAATCGTCGTCTTACCGGCACCAGTAGGACCAACAATGGCAACCATTTTGTTCTCTGGCACCTTCAGATTGAAGTCTTCAATCAACGGCTGGTCTTCCTCATAACTGAATTGGACGTGGTCGAATACCAGCTCGTCACCGGCGTCAACTTTGGCTGCCTGATTGTGCAGCTGCGTATCCATTTCCGGTTCGTCCAAAATGGCAAAGATCCGTTCTGCTGAAGCAATCGTCTGCTGGATCGTACTAGCCAGGTTGGCAATCTGACTGATCGGTTGTGAGAACTGGTTGGTATATTGCAGAAAGGCTTGGACATTCCCCAAAGAGATTTGTCCGTGGGCAACTTGAATGGCCCCTACTACCGCGACCATTAGATAACCGGCATTGCGGACAAAGTTCATGCAGGGCCAGATTAGAATGGAAAAGAACTGGGCTTTCCAAGCAGCCTGATAGTATTCTTTGTTATTCTCAGCAAAAGCCTTTTCTTCATCGGGTTCATGGTTGAATACCCGGACAATCGTGTGCCCGTTGTACACTTCTTCCACTTGACCGTTGATTTTACCGAGACTGTCCTGCTGGCGCTTGAACAACCGTTGGGCAACTGGTGCAACGAAGCCGACGACCAACAAACTCATCGGCACGGTAATGCAGGCCACCAGGGTTAACTTCCAGCTGATGGAGATCATTAACGCCAAAACACCAATGAAGGTGATCGCACTGGTAATAATCTGGATCAGGCTCTGCTGAATGGTCCCGGCAATGTTATCCATATCGTTGACCATCCGGCTCATGATGTCACCGTTCTGGTGGGTGTCGTAAAAGCTAACCGGCACGCGTGCCATCTTCTGCTTCAAATCTTGACGGAGGTTAAACACAACACGTTGGGAAATCTTGGTCATCAGGGCCTGTTGACCAAATGAGAAGAGACCTGAAAAAGCATACAGGGCCACCACGATGATGGCGATGTGCCCGATCTTGGTGAAGTCAATCGGCATCCGGCTCAAATGGGCTCCGGCACGCATTTGCGCATAGCCCTTCATCAGGCCTTCATAAATGGTCGTCGTTGCTTCACCTAAGATTTTCGGCGCCATGATTGATAACAGAACCGACACAATGGCCATGATCACTGACAAGATCACGCCCCAGCGCCAAGGCCCCAGATAGGAGATCAGCCGCTTAGTTGTCGGCCAGAATGCTTGTGGTTTTTCATGTCCACGACGATGATTATGCATTCTTATGACCTCCCTTCAATTGTGAATCCAGAATTTCTTGATATACCCGGTTGTGGGCCTTCAATTCAGCATGGGTGCCTTGACCGGCTACCTCACCGTCATCCAAGACAATGATCGTGTCCGCATCCGCAACCGTGGAAATTCGTTGTGCGACAATCACCATCACGGCCTTCTTCATTGCTGGGTCGGCCTTCAGTGCCAGCCGCAACTTCGCATCCGTCTTGAAGTCCAAAGCGGAGAAAGAGTCATCAAAGATATAGATGGAAGCCGGTTTAATAATGGTCCGCGCAATGGCCAACCGCTGTCGCTGACCACCAGAGAAGTTAGCCCCATCTTGTTCAACGACCGCATCCAATCCGCCAGCGTCTTTAACAAAGTCTGCCGCCTGGGCAACTTTTAGCGCGTGCCAGATTTGTTCATCGCTCGCGTGGGGTAAACCAAATTGCATGTTGGAACGGATGGTACCGCTGAAGAGCACGGCTTTCTGTTGAGTGATCGAAATCAGACGGTGGAGGTCATGCTGAGTCAACTTACTAATGTCTTCCCCGTTGACCTTAATCGTCCCGGAATCCGTATTGAAGAGGCGTGGGATCAGGTTGACCAAAGTGGACTTCCCGGATCCCGTTCCCCCGATGATCGCCAAAGTTTGACCAGCCTTTACCTGACAGGAGAGGTCGTTCAAAGCCAGCTTCTCCGCCGATTCATAACGGAAAGATACATGGTCGAAAGTGAGTGATGCTGGTTGATTAGGATCAACTGTCACTGGTGATTGAGGATCTTGGATCGTTAATGGATGATCAAGCACTGCATTAACCCGCTTGGCAGACGCCTGGGCACGCGGAATGAAGACGAAAATCATCGACAGCATCATGAAGCTGATCAAGATCTGCGTTGAATAGGTCATGAAAGCAATCAAATCACCAATGTTCATCGTCATTCTGGCAATCAGCTTGGCACCCAGCCAGACGATCCCAACGTTGGTAAAGGACAGAATCAGTGTCATGACGGGGAACATGCAGGAAACGATGATGAAGGCCTTCGTACTGGTGGAAGTGTAGTCTTCATTGGCCACCCGAAAGCGTTCCTGTTCGCGCTGATCCTGATTGAAGGCCCGAATCACCCGCACACCGGTTAATCCTTCCCGAAAAATCAGGTTGATCCGGTCGGTTTTCTGCTGAATACTCCTAAATAACGGCACCGCAAAATACATGATTAAAACCACGGCGACTCCCAGCAGTGGCAGAGAGATCCAGAACACCCGTGACAAACGCGGTTCACGGTTGAAAGCCAGCACTGATGCCGCCACCAGCATGATTGGGGATTGCAGCATCATCCGCAATACTTGGACCATCACGTTTTGAATCTGCACAATGTCGTTAGTGGACCGCGTGATTAATGAAGAATCACCAAACTTGTTGACGTCTTCGCTGGAAAAGTTCAACACGTGGGCAAAAATCTTTTTACGCAGTTTGGCACCAACTTTCATCGCCTGGGTCGAGGCAAAATATACATTACCAGCGGCCACCAGCAGGCCAATGGCGGCAACGAGCAGCATCATGCCACCCATGTGCCAGATGTAGTTGATATCGTGTTTTAATACCCCTTTATTGATCAAGTCAGAGGTAATTGTCGGTAAATATAAGTCCGCAGCCACTTGGGCACATAGAAAAATGACTGCCAGCATTGTCGGCAGCCACTCTAAATTACGGCGAGCAATTTTCAGCAATTTTACGACCTCCAATTTAAGTAATAGGATTATTCTACTCCAAATCAGAGTTCTTTAAAAAAGATACGACTAAAAAAGGATTAGGCGTTACTCACGTCTAATCCTTTTTTGATTCTTTTAATTCTCAATAATTATTTGTATTGGTTAGTGGTAATGTCCAACTTGTGAACTGCATTGGTTTGTGGGTTGTATTGGTACAAGCCCTTCAAGTTAGCAACGTTTTGGTCTTGGTTGGCACCCGTGTGACGAACTTCAACTTGGTAGTTGCCGTTGCTTTCCTTGGTTACCATGTAGGCGTCACCATTTTCTTGCTTCAAGCCGCTGGCAGCCAAGAATTGATTCAGCACGCTAACCTGCTGGGCTGGAGCTTGCTGATGCTTTGCTACCCGAGAGCTTTCACTCACAGCACTGCTTTGCGTAACACTTGCTGGTGCTGCTGCATTGTAACGTGCGGCTGAGCTCGATGATGCAGCCTGGTGTTGATGACTCTCACTAACTGCCGAGCTGCTGGAGCTAGAACTCTTTTCAGATGAAGCAGCACTCTCCTTGTGTGACTTGTGATTATTACTTTTGACAACCTTTGTTGATTCAGCTTTGTGTGAACTCGTTGTTGTTGCCGTGCCGAAAGCACAGCCACCGAGGAGGAAAGCGGACATCAATAAAACTGTCCCGGTAATTAACTTCTTTTGTGCTTTCATAATAATCCCTCCTCAACCTATGCCAGTTGATTAATCATTTCTTTTACATTTTCATTGTAACCCCAATGTAACATTTTTGAAACATGCTTATTAAAATTGTAACTTTTGATTTGGCATTTTATTTTCAGCATTCTGGCACTGACCCACTATTTTTATCGTTTATAATGAAAACGCTTTCGAAAGCTAGGAGGCGATGAATTAATGCAATCTGACTTAGAAATGATCGATTTCAATTCTGAACTACCAGTCAAATCATTTGTGACCTCAATCGTACAAAGCAAACTCCATTGGCATTATGCGTATGAGTTATTACTAGTGCTCAAAGGTAAATTACAAATCTTTGCTGGAAAGAAGTCATTTATTCTGACCGCTGGTAATTTGTACCTTTTTAATTCGCGAGAAATCCATGCCATCCATGGAAACGCATCAAATATCGTTGCAATTATTCAAATCGATAATAGCTTAGTTGAACGGGCTGAGAAGAATCGTTGGCGCTACCATTTCTACCTCAATTCACAAATTGATGATGAAAGGCCACACCATTTTTCAAGACTTCGTTCACTAATTGCCAGTCTGGTGCTTTCTTCAGATAAGCAATCACTGCCATCCTATTATCTGATACGTGGGCAACTAATGATGATCATTGCTGCCCTCTTCCAAGATTGTGTTTTTGATAAACAACCTAATAAGCCTGAAGATACTAATACTTTAGACGATACAATCCGCTTTGTTGATCTGTTACAGGAACACTTAGCGGTGATTGATCCCATCGCCTTTCTAAAAGAGAAAACCAAGATGGATCCTAATGTAATTGCCAGTAACATAGAGCGCAACTTAGGCCAGACAGTCAATCAATTAATGATTCAATTACGCGTTCAAAAAGCAATGCATTTGCTAAGAACCAGTAATCAACAAATCGACTACATTATCGATATTTGCGGCTTCAGCTCCCGACGGACATTTTATCGTGAATTCAAACAGACAGTCGGGGTCACACCGCTGAAATACCGTCATGGCAACAATCAAGAAATTCATGATACTAAGATTCGCGGTTACGTTAGTTATGACAATGCTGAAGCAATTCAATTACTTAAAAGATTGAGAGATGAAATAAACAATGAAAATTGATCAAAAAATTCGTATGCAAAGCGATCAACGGGCGCGTCAGATCGTCAGCAAGCTGTCGTTAGCTGAAAAGGTTGAACTAATGAGCGGCAAAATGACTTTTAAAGAAGTACGCGGAGCCATTAAAAAGCAGACTGGTGAGCACTATAACCAGTTCCCTTATCCTGCTGGCGGCAATGTTAAGGCAGGAATCCCAGCAATGCGCTTTGCTGACGGACCGCGAGGCGTTGTCTGCGGAATCAATCACAGTACGGCATTCCCAGTTTCAATGGCGCGCGGAGCAACATTCAATCCTCGCCTTGAAGAACAAGTTGGTGCTGCCATGGGCGCTGAAGTTGCTGCTTATGGTGGCAATTTGTCGGCTGCTGTCTGCATGAACCTTCTATATCATCCGGGCTGGGGTCGTGCTCAGGAAACTTATGGTGAGGACACTAACCTCATTGGGACAATGGCCAGTGCGTTAGTTAACGGCATTCAAAGCCAAGGAGTCATCGCCTGCCTGAAACACTTTGCTTTTAACCAGATGGAAAATGCCCGTTTTAAAGTCAACATTACCGCTGACAAACGGACTGAACAGGAAATCTTCCTACGTCATTTTCATCAAGCAATTAAAGCTGGGGCAGGTGCAGTAATGACTGCCTATGACAAATATCAAGGCGCCATGTGTGGAGAAAATAAGTATCTCCTCACCGACGTCTTGAAGAAGCAATGGGGCTTTGATGGTTTTACTCTCAGCGACTTTGTATGGGGCGTTAAGGACACTATTAAATCCGCTTTAGCCGGCGAAGATATCGAAATGCCATTAACTAAGTATTATGGCGAAGCATTAGTCAAAGCCGTCCAAGATGGACTGGTGCCGGAAGAAAAGATTGACGACTCTGCAATTCGGATTGTACGGACGCTTTTGGCATACCAGCCTTACTTGAAACACGTTGATTATGAAGTTGCTGGCTCACAAGCTCATCAACAGTTAGCACTTAAGGTTGCGCACGAATCAATCACCTTGTTAAAGAACAACCAACAATTGCCATTAAAAGAGGATGGCCAATCAATTCTGGTTTTAGGCAAATTAGCCGAAGCGGACAACTTAGGTGATCGTGGTTCTAGCCAAGTCTATCCGCCTCGAGTTGTTAATATTTTGGATGGTATTCGCCACGTTGCCGGTAACAATATTCAACTCAATTATTACAACGGTGAAGACCTCAATCATAGTCAACAGTTGGCCGCAAAAGCCGCTCATGTCATCTTAGTGGTTGGAAATGACTATAACGATGAAGGTGAGTTTGTCGCTCAGGATGCTAAGGATAATTATCTAGGCGCTCGTGGTGGTGACCGTAAAAATGGACTGGGCCTGCATGAACATGATGTTCAATTGATTTCTAAAGTCAGTGAAGTTAATAGCAATAGTTCAGTCGTTCTCATTGGCGGAAGTGCAATCACAGTCAACAGCTGGAAAGACAAAGTCGCCGCTATCATCGACGCTTATTATCCCGGTATGTTGGGTGGAATTGCTGTAGCTGACGTGCTTTTTGGCAAAGTAAATCCAAGTGGTAAGTTGCCATTTTCGATCGTGAAAGATGAAAAAGACTTGCCAGCAATCGACTGGGAAGCCACTGAACAACATTACGGCTACTTTAATGGCTACCGCCTGTTGGATCACAAACACCACCAAGCTGATTTTCCATTTGGCTTTGGTCTCTCATATACCAAGTTTAAATTTGATCAACCTCTTGTTTGGCAAGACGACCAACAAATCAAAGTTGCCGTTCAATTACATAACTGTGGCGACCGTTATGGTCAGGAAGTTATCCAGGTTTATGCCGGTGCTCCAGATTCAAAAGTTATGAGAGCCAAGAAGTCGCTGGTTGCTTTTGCCAAAGTTGGCCTACAACCAAGTGAAAAACGGACTTTCACTCTAAATATTCCGTTGGCCAATCTTGAATGGTTTAACGAAGATCATAATCAATTCGAATTGGAACACTGTACCTACCGCTTTTATGTTGGTTCCTCAAGTGCTGATGATGACTTATTAACCACTGATATTAAACTTTAAGGAGGAAAGAAAGATGAATAAAGAAGAAAGCGAACACGCACCTTTTCGAGTAGGAGTCGGGCTCTTTGTCGGTGTAATGTCATGGATCCTTCCCTACATTGGCGTAAATAACACCCTGTTACCCGCAAAAGTACAAGCTATTGATCCCAGTGGAAAAGTCCAGATCATTGCTGAACTGGCAACTATGTCCATGATTGTCGCTGCCATTGCCAATGTTGTCTTAGGTGCTTTATCTGACCGTACTCATACACGTTTAGGTAAGCGTACTCCTTGGATTATCGGCGGAGAAATCGTCTCAATGATTTGCTTTGCCCTTCTGACCACCGTTAACAGTATTGCCATGCTCTTCCTGATCTGGGCAGTCTATCAGATCGGTCTAAACGGCATTGTTGCTCCCTTAATTGCCATTCTTTCCGACATGGTTCCTAAGAAATTTAAGGGTACAATTTCATCATTCTATGGGATTGCAATGTCAATCGGTAATCCGCTGGCCACGATTATCGCCGCACGGTTTATCACTAGAATCAACGTCGGGCTTTGGAGCTTGTTAGTCCTTCAAGCCATCTTGACCGTTATCTGCCTGCTTTGTATTCACGAACCCAACAATCTTCATGAACAAAGTAAACCATTGCACGGCCGTGAACTTCTGGAAGCATTTATTTTCCCACTTCATGGTGATATTCGTGATTTTTACCTTGCCGTCTTCGGTAAATTATTCTTTGTTGCTGCCCACTTTGTGATTGTGGGTTACCAACTTTACATTTTTACTGACTACATGAAATTAAACCCTCACCAGGCTGCTGGTAGTCTGTCAATGATGTCAACGTTCCTGTTAATTACGGGTCTGATTTTTGCTGCTGTTTCTGGCCCAGTTGCTGACCGTATCCACAGCATTAAAAAAGTCGTTGCCGTTTCAACCATTTGCCTTGGTGTTGGGGTATTATTCCCACTCTTTGACCCTGCCCCATGGACAATGTTTGCTTATGCCATCATTGGCGGATCAGCCATTGGAATTTATAACTCAGTCGACCAAGCCTTGAACGTTACGGTGTTGCCTAACAAGAACAATGCCGCTAAAGACTTAGGTATCATGAACTTAGCAAATACTCTGGGACAAATTTTAGGACCAGTTGTTGCTTCCATCACGATTACTAGTCTGGGCTACCATGCCATTTTCGCCGTTGCGGGCATCATGTGCCTGTTTGGTGCATGTCTGATCATGTTAATTAAGAGTGTTAAGTAGTTATTTAAGGTCATTATTGAAAAAAACGAGCTCCACAAAAGGGGCTCGTTTTATTTGTCTATTTGTATTCATAGTGAAAACAGCATTAGTAGATCAGCCTACTAATGCTGTTTAACAGTCAACTGAGGAAATAATGGTATCAAAATCATTTGAGCAAATGATCATGATCACCGGTCTTAAGTAAATCAAGAATGTGTAAATTAAGTTGACCATTACGAATTTGATAAATCATGATCCAATTATCGTTGTATGAACGATCAACATGAAGTTCGCGCAAGTTCTTGTATTTTCCTTTCAGCTGATGGTCCTTATGTTTATGAACTAATTTCTCAGTATTACCACTAACAATTAGCTCAATCACATGCTTAAGCCTTTCCATATCATAATGCTTACGCTTAAGTCTCTTAAAGTCGCGTTTAAATTCGGCAGTTCGATTAATTATCATTGTTAATCGTCCTTGCTATTTAAATCTTCAAACAACTTATCAACAGATTTAAATGATTTATAATCACCGTTTTTCAGCTCTTGTAAAGAACGTTCAAGTCCAGACTCATTACTTAATTCAAAAGGGATGCCATTTAACTTAATCACTTGTTTTAAATAGATTTTAATTCCAGTTGAGAAGTCCATCCCTAAATCATTAAAAATTTTTTGTGCATCGTTTCTAGTATTTTCATCTAAGCGAATGCTATAGGTTTTCGTCATGATATCACTTCCCATCTCACATTATAGTACAATACACATACACTGTATATACAATGATGGCAATTCACATGGTGAATCTATAATGATAGCTTAAATTCACAAAGAGTTTCCTTTACTAGTTTTCTTTTCAGTAAGTAAATGTTCATATTCAATCAGAATACAGTTACTGATCTTTTCTAACTTAATTTTGTTAATGGTAAGAAAAACAGTTTATTTAAACGGATCTTTTCCCTGTTGCAACATGATTGTATCCTGTATTTCACCTGATGACTTCATGTTGTTTGGTACAGATTGAACAGCTTGCTCCGGTGACATTCCATAATGGTCCGACAAATATGCTGCTGGTGATTCCCCATAGCGATTCACAAAATCATGCAGGTCGCTAGCTGGAGGTAATTGTCCGTTAGCAGATGCTTGTGTCTGCTGGCCATTATTGTTCGGTTGCCGACCTTGTGAACTATTTGTTCCATTGGCGATGGATGAACTGCTATTAGATTGTTTTTTGCTATTAGCTTTCTTTTTCGACTTTTTATGGTGCTTCACAACCTTGGAAGTAGCGTTCTTTCTTGAACTTCCCTTCTTGCTCGAAGAATTACCACAAGCCACTAATGAGCAACCAGTTAGCAAAACAGTTAAAATCAACCCAAATTTTTTCATAATTGTTTTCCATCCTCTTTTTGACAAAAAATAAAAGTTGACGCATTATTTCACACGTCAACCTTTAAAAAATGTTGTTATATCAACGTTTAAAGTTAATACCTATCACCCGCACGGGGACAACAACCCCTTGATATATCAAGGCTTAGCGCTGTTTTTTCCGCACTTTTTCCGCAGCTTTTACAGTTGGGCCAGCTTGTCGATGATTAAAGTATCATTCTTTGCCTTATACTCATCAATCAAATATGAGTATGTGTTTAGCGTTACGGTAATGTTAGAGTGACCTAACCGTTTACTAATAGCATAAATGTCCACACCCTGCCCTAATAAATAGGCTACATGAACATGGCGCAATGAGTGAAAATGAAATCCTTGCTTTTCTATCTCGCAATCACTCATAATAGAGCGTAAACACTTATTAAGAGCGTTGCTAGTTGGTATCGTACCTAAGCTATTTTGAAATACCATAACGCTATGATTGGCTTTTAAGTCTGCTAAATGTTTGAGCAATTTCCGGTTAACCTTAATGGTCCGGTTACTTGACTCTGTTTTAGTGGGCTTAAAAGCCTTTTTCTTTTCGTCCCAGGACTTGTTGACTTTGATGGTGGAATGCAGAAAGTCAATGTCTTTCCACGTCAACGCCTGGACTTCACTTTTTCTCATCCCCGTGTAAATCGCCGTTAATATCATGTAACGGCTTGTATTATACCGGTTCAGCTTAGCTAACACAGCAGTTTTAAGGGTGGCTAACTCATCATTAGTTAAATACTGGACTTTAACTTTTTTATCACGGTTATAAGTCACCGTGACGTTATGGGTAAAGTCCTTAGTGATAACATCATCGTCAATCGCATAACTAACCGCTGTTCTGATAGCACCATTTAACTTGCTGACTGACTTATAAGCATGGTTAGCACCATACCAGTTAATAAAAGCCTGGTAGTCTGACCGCCGTATATCACGTAAGCGGGTATCTTTCCAATACTCGGTAATCATCTTTTGCATAATTCGGTACTGATTACGGGCGCTAGCGCTTTGAGCCTTGCTAGCCTTGTACAGCTTAAACCAGCGTTTGAAGTATTCGGCTAGTGATACATCTTTAAGCACCACATTAACCGCCGCTAATTCTTTTTCTAATTTATCGGCAGCCGCCAACGCTTCCCGCTTCAACTTAAAACAACCAGCTGACTTTTGCCGCCGCTTACCGTCCTTGTCTCGCCACTCAGCAACGCCGTAGTAGCCGTTTTTGCCTTTTCTCGTATAACTCATGTAAATACTTCCTTTCGTCCGCACAGCTCCCCAGCGTGGCTAATTGAAAGGACGTTTTTATGATGAGTGGGCCAGCCCGGACGTGTACCCGGTCTAGTCCATGATATGAAAATAAAGTAGTGTTAACGGTGCTTTTATGAGTGGTGATAACAGTAGCATAAAAATTAATCTTTTAACGCATTTAAACGCTTTTAACGCAATTAACATCCCCCACTTGTGGGGATGATTACCACAAGCTACTTATATATTACTGTGACCCTGCCCCATAGATGGCATTAACTTTAGATTGCATATTAGGGTCTTGTTGGCCTGTGGGACTATTTACAGCCCATTCGGTAAGTTCACCTTCACCGTTATCTCCAACAAGCATATCGTAGTTATTATCACCGTCATTAAAGTTTTGATGGTGAAAACTATGGCCATCAATTACGACTTTCCCATCGTCTTTTTTATCACTGCTTTTTGAGGAACTATCTGAATTACTTGTAGCAGTCGAAGAACCACCGTTTGAATCGTTATGACCACTTGCTACTTGTTTATCATCATTGGAAATGGTGTCTTTTGATGAGGCGTTCTTAGACGATGTTTTTATCTTGAATTTATATTTATGTTCACCAATCGAGTTACCGCTATCGTCGTGTGCTTTTAAAACAACGGGCCGCTTGGTACTTTTTAGTATAGCAATGTACTCACCACGAGCATGACCACCCTTATTAATTTCCTGGTTCATTTCATCGCTTATTGAATCAGGAACATCCACTTCATCGACGAGCTGGTTCTGTGTGTTTCTATCAGGCTGGCAAACATCAAAAGTTCGCTCCCATGCGTCTGCCGCTGACATATTTTTAACCGACTTATTATAGGCCGTATAGTCAAAGATTATGCATTTATCACCATCATTATTTTCACCAATTGAAACTTTTCTAATCTTAATAGAGTACTTAGGAAGTTTAGCAGTGTGTCCATCGAAACTACCTTTTGCTTTTGAAATATCAGTAATTTTATCGGTATCACTAGTAGTGGTGTTTGATGATTTGGTGCTTCCGTCATCGAAAATAGCAGTAATGATAATTCCGCCAATTCCAATGACAAATGCTGCGATAATTACCCATCCCCAAAATTGTTTATACCAAGCAGTAGGAGCGTTCTTATATCTATCTGACCGCATATCATTCACCTTATTTCTTGTTGTTATCTTCTAGTTTGTGCCAGGCAAAGAATACGATACCAATGATAAACGCTAACCATGACCAGATAATTAGGTCTTTGTAGATACCAGCGTTGATAATACCGAGCAACCAAGCAACCAGCATCATAATCATAGAAGCAATGTCAGGGCCAAAGTTATCTTTATTGCGTGTAACGATGTAGACAATGCCGGACGCAAGATAAAGCATAGCGACAATTAATCCTGCCGTACCTGCGTGGCCACCGGATTGGACGAATGCTTCACTCATCCCGGCCATTACCGATTGAATAGCGATAAAGAATGCTACAACAATCATAATGATTCCTACTACCAATTTCGTTGTTTTCATTATTTATTCCCCCAATAGCTTTTAACGTCAATCACGCTTGGACGTAACACTAATCAACAAATAGTCCATTTATTTTATTAAGTACTTGTAATAATTCTTTTTGATTTCCTGGACAAAATGTTGGAACGCCAGATGATATAAGTGGTTTTTTCCCAAGAAGAACATATGATAAATTACCGATTAATTTATAGAACTCTTTTAGATTCTTCTTACGTGTTTCACTATCACAATTAGCATTAGCATACGGCAGAATATTAGTAATAAAACCAAGCAAGTTACCAATAGCAATTGTTAATTCATCCTGTTCAGCATTAGTAAGATTAGTCTTATTGTTTTCAAAATCTAATATCCTCATTAAACTTTGACCGTAGACATTACTTTTAGAAACAATCTTTGATACATCAAATCCCTGTAAATAAGTAACCGGAACATCAAAAAAATCAGCCAATTTTAACCACGTTTCTAGTTTTGGCTCACGTTTTCCGGTTTCGTACCGGCTAATCGTATTGTTACCAACACCGATAGCGTCGGCAACTTGCTGTAAGGTTAGCCCCTTTTCTTTCCTTAGCTCCGCAATTCTATTGTGGGGCTTTTCGTTTTTACTCATATATATCACCCAAACAAATTTTAGCACTTATTCTCCCACTTTGGTATAAAATCATTGACATTCCCAAAATGGGAGAATAATATTATTACCGAAATGGGAGAAAAGGAGGCGGAATTCATGACCGAGTATTTAAGCTACCGGGAAGCAATGAACTACATGGGCTTCAAAACCCAAGACACTTTGCGAACCTACATCAAGCAAGGCTTACCCACCATTCAAGTAGGCAAGTCCAAGCGCATTAGCAAGTCTGACATTGACGACTTCATGGCTGCTCATCGTGTAGTAGCAACGCAGGACAAGTAAGGGGATGAATTCATGACTGAAAAGGTTATCGAAGAAGCAGCAAAGGACAAAGGATTAATCATCAAGATTGAGCATTGGGCCGGTTTCCCTATTCGTTTTGTCCAGATTAACGATGATTGGCCGGTAGTAGCTCAAGACGTAGCAGCAGCTTTGGGTTATTCAGATGCTGAACACCTTACCCGGCGGATTCCTGCTAAATACAAACTAACCCCCATTTTGGGGGTTAAGGCTCAAGGTGGAAAAATCATTCTGCTAACTGAACCAGGTATCTATAAAGCCGTGTTTGGTAGTCATAAACCCGAAGCTGAACAATTTCAAGATTGGGTTTACAGCGTTATCCAACATTTACGTAAACAAGCCGGTTTGCAAGGCTACCAGGCTTTCAGAATGCTAGATAAGCAAATTCAGCAGCAGGCAATGGCCCGGCTGGACGCTTACAACAAGGTGGACTATATCAAAGCCAACACCATTGCTAACAAGGCAATCGCCAACAAGTACGGTTTGCCAAAGATGATTAGCAAACGGGAAATGACCCCAGAAATGAAAAGAGCCCGCCCGGCCGTTCTAAATGACGTGGTGGACTTAATGAATATTAAAAGGCGTTTCGGCCTTGATTTCTCAGTATCGCAAACCATTTACAGCAAGTTAAAAAAGTGAGGTAGCAGCATGGACATTGGATTAAACCTACCACCAGAGCTGGAAACGTCAATCAACGCTACCGTTTCCGCTGCTGTTAATAAAGCTGTCGAGAACACGAAGCGGGCCAATAGTTACCCGCCGTATATGAACCAACGGCAGGCTGCTAAATACCTAGGAACATCCCCCGCTACTGTTATCAGGTGGGAAAGAGCAGACATTGACTTCCCCACCATCACAATCGAAGGCAGCAAGCACTACTGTAAATCATCCCTTGACCAATGGATGAAGTCACAACAACAGCAAAAGAATTAACGCACAGCGCCCCAGCGTGCAATGAGAGGTAATTAATCACGATGAAAGCATTACGCACTATTGATAATCAAATACTGGCCTTCTGGTATACGGAACCAAGTGACCGCTTGTGGGCTTACCTAGCAACGTTTGTACCAGTAGCAGCCTTTATTATTGGCACAGTCGCTCAATTTACTAATTAGGGGTAACGATATGAAGCTAAGTAAGGACGACAAGTTATTAAAGAGTTCGCTTCTTTCTGACATTGAAGGCAATATCAAGACGCTAAATGGCACCGCTAAAACATACACCGACGGTCAAGAGGTTAGCGCCCTCACCTTGATTGATGAAAGTATCCAGGAACTAGCAGAGCTTAAAGACCTATTGAAGGGGGCCAAGTAGATGGAACATTTAGACAAGGACGAGCAGCGAATTATGGAGCTACTACCAAGAGGAATTGATCGACCACGCCCGTTGAAAGAGATTATGAAGATTACGGGTTGGAGCAGCCGCCGGATTCGCTTAACCATCAATCGTCTGATTGTACTTCACCACAAGCCAATCGGAGCGGTATACCGGAAGCCCCATAACGGTTACTTCATTATCACTAACGACGAGGAACGGCAGCTAGCATTGGAACCGCTGGCCTCACAGATCGCTGAATTGAAAAAACGGACACAAATAATCAGAGGCGTTGAGTTTTAGAAAGTAAATGATGATTATGTTTCATGAAATAAAAAAGCCGTTAACGCTGGATAACTACCACATCAAACAGCATTAACAGGCTCACAAATATAGACATAGCGGCAATATGTACCGCCTTGTCTATTCTATCATGAAGCAATTCAGTGGGGGACATCCCCAGAAAGGAATAAGACAATGACAAATAGTAATTACAAATTCATGTTAGCGGACGACCACAAGGGCAACAAGGTACTCGCAGTAATTAAGGGTGATTTTACGGCTGATCTAGTAAGTCAAGCTAAGATCATCGACGATAGCCGTTTTAAGGACACCGCAGACCAGCTCAAGCACATTATTGACGCTTCTAGCGTTAAAGAAATGGATGGTGACAAACCATGCAACTAATCACCCTCACAGCCCCAGACGGGCACCGAGAACGTTGGGAACCATGCTTAGCAGCCAACACCTTAAAACAGCTATACCGTTACCTCATCAACCCGAACCAGGCCACAGTTAGTAAACTAGCCCAACAGGTAGAAGAATTTGTAGGAAATGACCCGGCACGAGTACGTAACGCCCTCGTCTACGCACAATCGGTCCAGAATGGCCTATTCCACAAACTGGCCCTAATCAGTAACAACGGTGAACGCAGTATGGCCAGGATATTCTTCCTACTACGTTCACTGGACAAAGACACAGGCATTCACCGCAATATTTACGACCGCCCGGCAGATGATAATCCAATGATCGCCGTTATTCAGCAAGTGACGAACCGGGACCAGCGGACCATTAAAGGACTGGCCGCCCTTGCCAAGCTATTTGTTGATGGTCAACTTAGTTACGACAGTTTGGGGATGAACGACAATGAGCAAGTTACAGAGTGCAATTAGATATGCAAAATTAGGGTATTCAGTTCTGCCAATGAACTGCAAGAATCCCCTAATCAAGTTCGCAGGCCGCCCGACACTCACTACCGACCAGATAAAGGAATACTGGACTAAATACCCTACCGCCAATATTGCATTACGTACTACCAGTTTTTTCGTGGTAGATATTGATACGAAGCAGGCACATGGCAAGGACGGAATGAAGTCCATTAAACAGTTACCATCTGGCATCATCTTGCCCACACGGACACAAAAAACAGCAAGTGGTGGTTATCAAATGTTTTACATGAAACCACCAGACAGCCAATTAACGCAGGCAATTGGTCTGCTGCCAGGCGTTGACATCAAGGCACACCCTAATAATTACGTGCTAGTGCCACCGTCAACAACAGAAAAAGGTGTGTATAGGTGGCTTAACGCTACCGCAGCAATAAAACAGCCAAGTCAAACCCTATTAAAGATGATTTATAACCACCATCCTACCGTGAGAGAACCACGCCAGGCTAGTTACCATGCAAAAAAGAAATGGACCGGAATGGTGCTAGACAACATCGTTACAGGAGCGCCAGAGGGTTGTCGCAATGATTACCTAACTCGCTTGTGTGGGCAGATGATACACGCAGGCGCAGAGAATGAAACCGTTTGGATATTGCTAAACTATGCTAACCAATTCAATACGCCGCCGTTGGATGATACCGAAGTTGGTAGGATTGTTGCCAGCGTCTTAAAAGAGGAGTTGAGAAAGTGAGTAAGAAAAGACAAGCACTAGACCCCAATAATCCAGTAGTAAAGAAATTAGGAATTAATGCTTTATTTCGTGACCTTGACCAACAACGTAAGCAGGAGACACCGCCGCAATCTATGAAAGAGTTAGAACAACAATTACAACATGATGGCCAAAAGTGGCGAGATAAGCATAAAAAGGAATTTAAGAATGGCAACGTTAAGGTATTTCACCCCTCACCACGTATAGTAGCGGACATATTAGAGCGTCACCTAAATTACGGGATAATTGCCAATGATGATGAAGAAATGGAGCATGGCCAGGTTTCATTTTATGACCTAGACAGTGGCACATATAAAGAAAGCCGCCGCTTATTGAAAAAACTAGCTACTTGTGTGGAGCGGACCCTAACCACTCGCCAACTAAAAGAAGTTATGAACTACTTATTCCTAGATAGCCACCGCCTTATGGAAACTCGCAGTAAATGGCTTATTCCCGTTAATAACGGTGTCTTTAATCAGCATACCCACCAATTAGAGCCGTTCTCGCCTAAATACGTATTCAGACATAAGATCATGACCAACTATAATCCCAACGCAACAGAGCCATCATTCAATGGCTGGAGCTTGTCGGAGTGGTTTCACCAGATCGCAGGCGATGACCAGGAAAAGTTATTGCTATTGTGGCAAACCATTTCAGCCGTTGTTAATCCTAACCTAACCACTGACGTTGCTATTTTTCTGGTAGATAGTGGACAAGGCCGCACCGGAAAAAGTACGTTTGAACGGTTGCTAGAGAACCTGGTAGGCGCTGGTAACTACGGCTCATTGAAACTAAAAGAGTTTGAAGATGATTTCAAGCTGGCCAGTGCAACTGGTAAGGCCCTACTAATCGGGGATGATAACAATCCCAATGACTATAACCGCACCAGCGAGAATTTTAAGAGTGTGGCCACTGGTGAGAACGTCCTCATCAATCCTAAAGGACTAGCCCCGTTTAACTACCGTTTCAATAACTTTATTATCCAGTCCATGAACGGCATCCCCCGTTTTAGTGACACCACAGACGCCCTTTTTAGGCGTTTCCGGGTAATCGTATTCAATCATCAATACGAAGCTACTCCAGCCAATAAGCGCATCAAGGATGAATACATCAAGGACCAGCGGCTGCTGGAGTTCGTATTAAGAAAAGCCCTTAGCATGACCCCAGACGTGTTACAAGACACCGCAGAAAGTCGGGAGATCATTAAGGACATCAAAGAGGACAACGACAGCGTAGATCATTTTATCGAGGAGTATTTGCCAGAGCTGGAAAGCACTCGTATTCCCGTCTCATTCCTATTTAAGTTTTTCCTAGCCGCTATGGACTTTGAGAACAATCCACAGAAGATTAAACAGAATACATTTACCAGAAGAGCCAAACCACTAATGGCCAATAAAGGGTGGGAATACTTGAGAAATAACTTAGCACCACTTACTTGTTGGAATAATAGCGATATAGATAAACTGGACCGACTAGATATTCACTATAAATATGGAGTTAAAGTTAATCCAAATAAGTACCAACCGCTTTTTTTAAAAACCAACAAAGAGAATAATAAACCGACAAGAAAACAAAATGATTGAGTATGTGTTGGTTTCTGAATTACTTGATACATAAGGATTGGCTTACTAAAAACCAACATACCAACAAACCAACATAGAAATATTACATATAAAAGAAAGCATCCCAAAATACGTGTTTTCTCTTTAAAAGAGATTTTTCTTAAAACATTTGTTGTTTTGTTGGTAATGGTTAGTTAATCCATTCGTATCAAGGGGTTGAGTTACCAACAACAGATACCAACAGTCATTTTGTAATTGTTAGTTGTCGGTATAGGCAGATTAGACACCCTATAAAAAGAAAGCAGGTGTAAGCATGGTTAAACAATTGAGCAGTAAACAATTTAATTCCTTACAGCAGAAGATCGGTGCTGAACGAAAAAACACCAATGTTTTGTATGTTCAGCTCAACGAAACAGTTGGCGCTGGCCTGGAGTATTACACCGACACCGGAACATTTGACCTAGATATATTGGAGCTGCCACTAGGGGATAGCAGCAAGTGCCTGGCCCGTTACTCACACAGTTACCCACCGTGTTTAGTTCCGACTGTTATTAGATTGTTACGGCAGTACGTAGAGGCACACGGTGGCAACTTTGAACACGTGAGAGAATATGAAGCCAATTCAAACAAGGGGTTCGCTGATTACTTCCAGGACAAGACAAGCATCCCCTATGCTGACCTGGTGGACTATGAACCACGTTAAAAGCATATTGGCCACACTAGAAAAAGACATTCAGATTTTTCATGCACTAAAAAGAGAGGACGAAAAATAATGAAATTCAATATCAAATATCCACCACTCATTGAACAGTCGTATAGTTTCATGATCGCCGCTGGCATCAAGGCAACTAAGGACGCCGTTTATAGAAACATGGTAGCTAGTGATTTGATTGATGAGAACGGCAATCCCACACAGAAAGCAATTGACGAGGGATTAATCGAAGTTGCTGGTGATGACCTCATCAAACAATTTAAGGCAACTAATCCGGTTATAAGCAGCATCCCTAATCAACACTTTAAAGTTCAAAACGGCCGGGTGTTGATGGATTGCTACGCAGTCAAGGCAGCAGCTACCACCGTATTAAATGACCCTACAGCAACGCCAGAACAGCATGACAGCGCACAACACTTGCTGGACCAGGTAAACAACCTGGACCATAACGAATGGCACTAACTAGACCGACGAAAACTAACACCCCCAAACCGTTGTTATATCAACAATAGTTTGGGGGTGATTGTAGCTTTTCGTCGGAAGAGGACCAGAATTGTAGTTATTTTGGCAGCAAGATACACTAAAAATATAGATCATATGTTCTATATACCTAATCACGTTTAAAATTAGGCCAGTTTTAGGCCGCTTAGTTAGCAAGTAACATAATTAATCATTCAATACTTAAAATTGATTAGACGGGCTTACAAGGGAAAATATAAATATATAGCAAAATGGAGATGGTTTAGTGTTTATCGCATCATGTTTGTTAATTGTGAGCATTGTTTGTGGTCTGGCAAGTCTTATCGCTGACATTACGGTTATATGGCTATTCACCCACTACATGAAAGACCAGAACAAGGGGGATGAAACTAAATGAGTTGGTATCGTGGACGATATGTTTTCACTAAACGGAACCTGGCACAGTGGATGGCAGCAAGCAACAAGGATTACCATTTTAGAGTTCGCCACAAGGACCAGGCAGACAAGACGGTGGTTAGTTTCGTGTATTCAGACCAGGTGAAGAAAGACAGGCGGTTATATTGCGCTTGTCGTGTCCTATATGACCATTACCAAGAATATTGCCAGCAGCAGGAGCTAACCCCACTTAACAATCACAATTTTAAGCGCAACATGGAACTACTAGGGTTCATATATCAAAAGCACCACCGCTTTTATGTTGGTTATTACGGTAACAAGGTAACGACTGCATACAAAAACATTGGAATTGTTAAACAATAAATTTTCCATAGGGTGTCCAATTTATTAAAGCCTCTTAAACGCTGATATAACAGCAAGCTAATATGTTTTTATTGCCCAATATTGTACATTGGTGGGGATGTTTGTAGTTATAAGAACGTTAACAAAACCTAACCTTTTTTATTGATTCGCAGTTAAAGCACTAATTAAACTAAATCGGAGTTGGTAACATGATTTTATTCTTTGATAGCACCTACTGGATTTATGAGTTGTTAGCAGTAATCGCAGTAATTATTATTGCTTTACTGGTTATTAAGTACAGGCACTAGAACCTTACAAAACCTAACCTTCTTTATTGATTCGTAGTTAATTGTTATTACTTATGAGTGATTAGCTGTAATCATTGATACAATAACGTTTTACGTCAAAACAAGAAACAACAAAGAGCAATGATCGCCCCTCTTTTGCTATCAAAATAGAACATACTAAAAAGCCCCCGTTTTCTTTCAACGGGGGTTAGTTTATGGCAGATTGCAAGAAATAACTTGAACGAATTTAATGACGTAAATTAAGCAGGAAGCTCTCGATTGGTATGCGCCAGTTAAGACATTTAGGTGGCCGGGAATTCAGATACCAATTGATTTTAATAACGGTTTCCACTTAGCAAGAATCAGTGCCACCTTACCAGAACAACAAGTGAGAACTAAAATTAGGGCAAAGATTTCAAGCGAAATAATGACGCTAAGGACAACATGCGAATAGGTTAATAAAGTCATCCCAATCGCTAGCGTTATCCAGCTCATATTTTCCATCTTTTTTTCACTTACTCTTTTTCCTCCTTATTTCTTTAGCGGTACTTCGCGTATTAAATATTTCTGTGCTTAAACCGACCTAAGGCTCTAATCATCAGGATTATTTTTTGTATACCAATCCCAGCCAAGAGTAAAATAAAAGGCAAAAATTGGATAACATAGCGGCTTCGGCCACCTTCAAACAGCAATAAAAATAAAGAAAAGCCAACAACTGCATACTTTGCCAATAAAGCAATAAAATGAACATCATTTACCGTAAGGAGCATCGCCAACAACGTCCCAAGCCAGACCAACTGAATTAAAATTTTAACTGCATTATTAACGACTGGACTTCCACTAGCGAAGAAAAGCCGTTGTCCCAAGCTCTTTGGATAGTTCTTAAATGGTTTCAAGAAGCCACCCTCTCCTCCCCATGCAAACGTTCCGTCGGCAGTATTGACGACCTGTTTCTTAATTAAGAATTTCTGGTAACCGACCCAGCCCATCCTGATTACTCGTTGTTCCCAGACTTTAGTGGCCACGGCACTCCGTTTACCAGGATCTTTGATTGCCTCATCCCGCTCTACGTCAGCAAGAGCATAACCACCATTCCCAGTAGCACCCATCGCAGCAAAGTGCATCATCGGCAACGCCTTGCGTTGATCAATTCGGACATATGAATTATGCTGCTGGTATGCTGAAAAAACCAGTAGCATAATTAATGGAATAATCACTATTACCACAACCGTTCCTAGCAATTGCTTATCAAGATTGTGCCAACTAACACTAACTAGTGCAACGATTACAAAGGCTATATAAGTTATTACTAGGGATGGTTTAATTAGATAATCCAGCCCTAGTAAAAACCCGCTCAATGCCGCATAAGCATACTTTGTGCTTATTGATTGGCTACTGAAAAAGCTAATTAACGCTGCCAAGGAAAAGACCGTTAGCGCAAAAGCGGGAATATCGCTATAAGGAATCACAGCCCACGGCATAATTCCCAATAAAACCACTCCCAGCACGAAAGCAGTTTTACCAACCCGCTGTGTTAAATACTTTTTCCCCAACCAATAAAGCGTTAATAGACTCGAGTCCAATAATCCATAATTAATAAGGCCTAACGTAACAGTTAAGATACGTAAACTTGGCTGTCCCAGCCCTTTCCAAATACTATGTTCAATTAGCAATAGAAAAAACGTATTGGGGTTATAAGAGAAGTAGTCTTTGTCGACCCAAGATGCTTTTCCGATCGCCTTGAGCATAATAATTCCTGGATCCCAACCGCAGAAGCCAGACATGTTTAACAATAAGTAAAACTGCCAAAAAAGAATAGCTCCAAGCATAAAATAACGTAAGTAGCGGCTAAACTTTCCGTTAATTGAAAAAAGCGGCTTCTTGTGCCGCACCAAAAACAGCAAAATCAGCATAACAATTAAAATATCCATCATTAATATTCCTGACTTGCTAGCTTCTGCTACATCATTAAGTAACATTGCTGCTGCACCTAGCAAGCTAATTAGCAGCAAGGGAATGAAGAAAATATTAGCCAGTAAATTCATTCTCTTTTTTAACACACTTCATAACTCCCAACTATTTTTATTCTTTGAATAACCACAAACAAAAGTAAAGGAACATCACAAATGACCTATAGACATCTTACCACACGTGAATTAACCCTCATAGCTGATTTTTGGCACCAAGGAACTAAAGCCTATATCGCCAACGAACCCTAGCAGAGCCTAGCATTTCATCCAGAAAAAAGACGGTCCTGAGACCGCCTCTCACAAATCACCATACACATACATTTTAGCATGAAACATCCCCCGCCCCACATTGCTGCCAAGAAAAGCGCACACATTTCAATCGTCATGCACGTAAGCGGTAATTTTCAAAATTTTACCCTAGGGGGGTGACCCTTGCTAACTGCTGGTAAAGCAATATTTGCTAGATACAGGATACAATGAAACATGCCCATTTTAGCACTAAAAAAGGCGGCCCTCACATAGCCGCCTTTTACTGTTCAAAAATTGAACTCACAATAAACCAAATACCCGTTAATTATAGCATGGCAGGTTAACATCCCCCAGCAACTAAAAAAGCCCTCAATCGGTTTTACGGATTGCATGGGCTGAAAATTCTAGCGGGTTGATGGTTAAACACACGGTGTCCCCAACGACCACTATTTTTTCTTTGAGTATACCATCATGCTGACAATCCCGACACCCTAAAAGCAATCGCCAGCAATTAGGGGATGATTTTTCCGCATCCTTTTCCGCAGAGCAAAATAAAAAACCGCCCAAACAGGCGGCCCACGCTGGGAAGAAGCTATTTAGTTTTTCCGCACTTTTTCCGCAGAATTTAAATTAAATACGTTTTTCAGCGTTTCATCAAAATTAAGAATGCCGTTATATCAACATTCTGCAACGCTCAAAAATCATTTAAAAATAAAAAAATCACCCGCCCGGGGATCGAACCCGGAACTCCGCCTTGAGAGGGCGACGTCTTAACCAATTTGACCAGCGGGCAATGAAACCACTTGAATAGTGTACAAGATCCGCTATTCAAAAGTCAAGCACTACTAACGCCTACTCATATGACAATTCGATCAAGTAAACAGATTGGTTCTTCACGTGACTCGTAGTCATCCAAACCTCGTGATAGCCCGGATTTTCTTCCTCGGTCATGTCGTAGAAGTAATCTAACAAATCACCGTTCTTAGCCACAAAATCATGGGACAAACGGTTAACAGACAACCGGTTGATTGGGAAATAGTAATCCGAATCAGAGATCTTAAAATTGTCGGTAATCGTGATCTGGACAGTGTTAGAGTCTCGCGGCACTGTGGCCGTCACTAGCTCTGGGTGATGATAAATTTTTGATAGCACATAATAAAGTGCGTCAGAATTGCTTGCCATAATTCTTTCCTTCTCTCCTATGATATTTTAACAAATTATTCGCGGCTAGAAGAATTTTTGCTGAAATAAAAAATAGGGCTTGCACTTATTATGGCAATACCATATAATAATTAACGTTGTTATTGGGTATTAGCCAAGCTGGTAAGGCAGTGGACTCTGAATCCATAATGCACTGGTTCGAATCCAGTATACCCAATCATTAAGCGTCATGATGCAAGTCATGGCGCTTTTTTTATAATATAATGACTTGTGAATACGAGTTAGGAGGATTTTCTATGACCGATATACGTACTAATTACTTAGATCTGGCCGATGGCAATCGGATTCCGCAAGAAGGCTTTGGTGTTTACAAATTAACCGACCCCGACCAGTTTAAAGAAGCCATTCATACTGCTTATGAATGTGGCTATCGCCTGTTTGATACGGCGCAGATGTACGGCAACGAAGCCGAGTTAGGGGCTGCACTGAAAGAATTAGGCGCTGCACGTGATGACTACTTCGTGACCACCAAGGTTTCAGAAGCCAATCAAGGGTATGAAAAAGCCATCGATTCCGTTAAACAGTCGCTAAAACGGCTGCAACTGGACTATGTTGACCTCTTACTGGTTCACTGGCCGATCCACACCCACTTCTTTGAAACTTGGCGGGCTTTTGAAGAGATGAAGAAGGAAGGGTTAACAAAGTCAATTGGTGTTTCTAACTTTGGTATGGCCCACCTACAGCTGTTAGCAACACAGGCAGACGAAATGCCAGTCTTAGACCAGCTTGAATGCCACCCACGGTTGACCGAAAAACCAATGATTAAGTACAATCAAGAACACCACATTGTGACTCAAGCTTGGGCACCCCTTGGTCGGACAACCGTCTTCGATTTACCTGAATTGAAGGCATTAGCGGAGAAGCACCACAAGAGTGTCGCCCAAATCATTTTACGTTGGCACTTGCAAAACGGAATCAGCTTCATTCCAAAGTCCGCTCATCCACAACGGGTCAAGGAAAATGCCGACATTTACGACTTCTCGTTGAGTCCTGAAGAAATGCAGGCAATTGATAATCTCAACCACAACAAGCGTATCAGCCAAGAACCCGAAATGGTTTACGAGTTTGGTCAACAATACCCTCACCACTTCAAAGACTAATCACATTTAGGTGACTAAAGTTCAAACGACCCCTGACTTTTTCATGTTAGGGGTCGTTTTTATCAAGTCGCTTTTATCCAATTTTAACCTTTGTTTTGCTATACTGGATGTTATCGAGTATTAAAGAGGTGTCGATATGAAGCACCAAAATTGGCTAGAAACCCTAGTCTACCTATGCTTGCTGTGTGCAGGCATCTTCTTTTATCAAAATAACGAAGGCTTTGCCCAAACCGTCGACAACGGCATCAATCAAGTGAGAACGCTGGTCGACCAGGGCGAAAATAAACTCAACGGCAACCACAAAGCGGCCAGCTCATCATCCGCCCCTGCCAACCAGAAACAACAGGTTATCAATGGTTCCAGCAAGTCCGGTCAGGCCCGCTGGGATAAACCATCCGCTACGATTTACGTCAATATGCATGACGACAACCTGCAACAGGCCATGGAAGAGGCCATTCACGCCTGGAATGCAACGGGCGTCTTTCACTTCGAACAGGTGCATTCCGCGAAGGGTGCCAACCTGATTGCAACGGCTGACAACAACAATTCAAACCGGGCAGCTGGTTTAACCGAAATGAGTCAATATGTTAGCACTGGCCGCTTCATTAACGGTCATGTCTATTTGAATCGTGCCTACCTGGATAATCCGATGTACGGCTATGATCACACGCGAGTCGTCAACACCGCCGAACACGAATTAGGCCATGCCATGGGGCTTAGTCATACTAATGAAATCTCCGTCATGCAACCGGCCGGCTCAATGTATAGCATTCAACCGCGGGATGTGGGAGCGGTTCGCGCAATCTACGGTGAAAACAAATCATCGAACCATCAATGAAGATCGGAACAAGTTTGAAATTAAAAAGGGAGGATCGGTATGAAAATTAGCAAGGCAACACTTTGGACCATTTTCGCCATTATGGCTTGTGCTATGTGGGGCATCTCCTCCCTGTTTGCCAAATATATCTTTCAATTAGCACCCACTACCAACGCCTTGTGGCTGACGCAGATTCGCCAATTGATCTCAGGCTCCATCTTGATAATCATCAGTGGTCTTGTTGGCGGCCACCCGCTGAAAATTTGGCATAACAAGCAGCATGCCATCAGTTTAATTGCATACGGCCTATTCGGCATGCTCCCTGTCCAATACTGCTATTTCGTTGCGGTCCAGTTGGGTAACGCTTCGATTGCCACGGTATTGCAGTTCTTGGGTCCCTTCTTCATCATCTTTTACCTGGCTCTGTTCCGTCACCAGCGCCCCCTGCGCATTGAAATCATTGCCAGTATTGCCGCCTTCATTGGCGTGTTCCTCTTGGCAACGCATGGTCATCTCAACCACCTGGCCATCACCCCAGCGGTCCTGTTTTGGGGCCTCTTATCGGCTATCGGTGTTGCCACCAACACGCTGATTCCACAGAAAATGATCAAGGAAGGTTTCTCTTCGTTAACCTTGACCGGCTGGGCCATCCTGATTGCGGGCATTGCACTGACCATCATTCACCCGATACAGCCCTCTGTACCATCAAATCCGAGCTTATGGTGGTCCGTGGCAGCGGTCGTCGTCATTGGGACCCTCATCCCCTTCCAGTTGGCCACCAATTCCCTCAAGTACATTAAGGCAACGACTTTCAGCCTAATGGACGCCTTTGAACCAATCACCGCAACAATCGGCTCGGTACTGTTCTTCAACGTGATGATGAAACCCATCGACTGGTTCGGGTCAATCTTAATCGTCGTTGCCACTTTGGCGCTCAGCATCCCCCTGCCAGCGTTCTTCAAGAAAACCATTTAAAACTAACAAGACGCGATCGTGAAGCCATTTCACAACCGCGTCTTATTTATTTTTGTGACCATAAATACATCAAATAGATCAGGATGCCTAATTGGATGATGCTGTACAATAATGCTAACAACGTTACGTACTGCATCCATGGCAAGACCTGCAAGAAATCTAGCATCGCAAAGACAATGGTCAAGACGATCCACGACACCAACCGCCGCTTCGTTTTGGCGATTGTCCTTTTTATTTCGTCACGGCGTTTCATGATTACCCTTGCCGATCGTAGTTCTTCAAAGCCAGCGCAAAGTTGCCAACCGTTGCTGACCCGTTATTCTTGGCCAACGGCATCGTAATGTACTTGTCTAGTGGACCCACTTCGACATAATCATTCATCAACTCCGCAAACTGTGCACGAACCTTCTTCAGGAACGCTTCACTAACGACGCCACCGCCAAAGACAATCTTGGCCGGACGAATCATCAGGGTGGTATTCAGCGCCGCTTGAGCTACATAATAAGCCATAATGTCCCAAACATGGTCGGTCAAAGGAACGTCACGGCCGCTCTTGCCGCACCGCGCCTGAAAGGTTGGGCCGGAAACCAGGCCTTCCAAGCAATCGCCATGGAATGGACAGATGCCCTTAAAGTCCAGGTCGTCCGGATGGCGTTTCAGGCGAATATGACCAACTTCAGGGTGACCCAATTCGCCCACAAAATGACCATCGATCACTGTACCAGCACCCACACCAGTTCCGATCGTGTAATAAGTCAAAGAATGAATGTGCTCATTAAACAGGGTGGCCAAAATATATTCACCATAGGCTGAGCCGTTCACATCCGTTGTCCAGGAAGTCGGGACCTTCAACGCCCGCTTGATCGTTCCCAGAAAATCGGTGTTGCTCCAGCCCTTCTTCGGGGTATCAGTGATGTAACCGTACTTCGGGTTGTGAACCCGGATTTCAATCGGGCCAAATGACGAGATCGACAAAGCCTTCATTTCCGGAAACTTCTTGAAATAATCAATGCATTTCTGCAAAGTTTCCGCCGGTGTCGTTGTTGGGAAAACCGTCATATCTTGAATTCGATAATCCTCATTACCAATTGCACAGACAAACTTCGTGCCGCCTGCCTCAATACTTCCTAATTGCATGCTAAACCCTCCATCAGCTTAAGAAATCGCTTTCATCAACCATTATGACAACTTTTCCGTCTTTTGACAAGCGTTTATCAATAACTGCAATAAAAAAACTGTGGATGAAGTATCCACAGTTTTTTCAATGTTTATTAGCAACTAGGCGTTTTCGTTCATTTCCTTACGCAGTTGGTCACCAATCTTTTCAAAACCAGGCTTGCCCAGCAGACCGAACATGTTGGTCTTGTATGCTTCAACACCTGGTTGGTTGAATGGGTTGATACCATTCAGGTAGCCAGAGATGGCAATTGCAACTTCAAAGAAGTAAATCAAGTAGCCTAATGTGTATTCGTCTTCACGGTCAATATGGACGGTCATGACTGGAACACCACCAGTTGTGTGGGCAGCCACAACAGCTTGGTAGGCCTTGGTGTTGACCCAGTCCATGTCCTTACCCTGCAAGTATTCCAGACCATCAAGGTTGCTGTCGGCTTCAGGAATGTTGACGTTGTGGTTTGGCGTATCCAGCTTAACAACCGTTTCCATCAGGTTACGCAAACCTTCTTGGATGTATTGGCCTAAGGAGTGGAGGTCAGTGGTGAAGTTAGCACTGGATGGGTAAATACCCTTCTGATCCTTACCTTCAGATTCACCAGCCAGTTGCTTCCACCATTCAGCCAGCATGGTCATGTTTGGCTCATAGTTTTCCAGCAGTTCAGTCGTGAAGCCCTTACGATACAGGATGTTACGGTAAGCTGCATACTGGTAAGCTTCGTTCTTGCTCAAGTCCGGGTTGTCATAGTCATGTTCAGCTTGTGCGGCACCGGCCATCAACTGGTCAATGTCGGCACCGGAAGCAGCGATCGGCAACAGACCAACGGCACTCAGAACGGAGTAACGACCACCAACGCCATCAGGAATAACGAAGGTTTCCCAACCAGCGGCGTCAGCTTCGGTCTTCAGGGCGCCACGCTTGGCATCCGTCGTAGCGTAGATCCGTTCCTTAGCGCCTTCTTCACCATACTTGTCGATCAGACGCTGCTTAAAGATCCGGAAAGCGATGGATGGTTCCGTCGTCGTCCCAGACTTGGAAATCACGTTGACGGAGAAGTCCTTGTCACCGATCAGCTTGATCATGTCGTAAACATATGAAGAACTCAGTGAGTTACCGGCAAAGAGAACCAGTGGTGCCTTCCGGTCGGCTGGATCCTGGGCCTGGTAGAAAGTGTTGTGCAGAAAGTCAACGGCCATCCGGGCACCCAAGTAGGAACCACCGATTCCGATAACAACCAAAACATCGGAGTCTTCCTTGATCTTGGCTGCGGCCTTCTTGATCCGGGCAAATTCTTCCTTGTCGTAGTCACTTGGCAGGTGGAGCCAGTCACGGAAGTCTGCACCAGCACCGGTACCCTTCCGTAATTCTTCATCGGCGGCCGTAACCATTGCCTGCATTTCACCTAATTCATTGGCGTGCACGAATTTCTTCAGTGCACTGCTATCAAAAGATACATGAGCCATTATTCATAACCTCTTTCTAAACTACATTTGTTAAACCTAAAACAAATGATAGCCTTTTCTGAATACCTTTTCAACACAAATAATTCCATAAATGTTCGTCTATTTTGCAAATGTCGTGGCAATTGCCCCAGCAATGATCAGTACTAAACCAATTAACGTGCACCACATTTCAAAAGTATCCTTCTTTTCATGCAAAATCAGGACACCACCGAGCGTTGCCACTAATACGTTTAATTGCGAGAAGATGAAGGCGGTTGTCACACCCAATTGTTGAGCAACGACGATGTAGGCAAAGGTACCGATTCCCCATGAAAAGCCAGCAGTGATGTTGGTATACTGGGCCTTTTGCTTGAACGGAGTCAGCCCTTCAGTACACAACTGATAAATGGCAATGCCACCGAAAATACCGAGTGCCTCGGGCAGCAAAATGGCCACTGAAGAGGTATGGGCCAAGATAGGGAATTTCGGCAAGGCAGAATACAGCAGATAGCCAGACGTCGTGACCAGCAAGAACAAGAGGTCTTTTAACTTAACTCTTTGATCTTCGCCACGGTCAGTCGCGGAGGTCAATGCCGAACCAATGATGACCAGAATCAGGGCAATGAAACCAATGATGATTGATTGCCGTCCCTGCCACTCATGAAAGATAAAGGCACCAATCAGGGTATTACCAACTAATTGCAAGCCGGTCGAAATAGGAACCGCCTTTGAAACCCCAATCCGCTTCATCGAAACAAACTGACCCAGTTGCCCGATTGGCCAGCAGACTCCGGTCAATAGGGCAACTAGAAAGATCAACGGGCTGATCGTCGGTTTAACAATCAACGTCGCAATAATGGCGACCACGACCGTCCCTAACCCTAGACCGAATACTTGATTGGTAGCTGACCCACCTGTCTTCGTGACAATAATGGGGTTAATCCCCCAAAAGATTGCGGGAACCAAAACCAACAATAAATTCATGTGTCTCTCCTCTCACTAATTCTCCTTCTTGTCATGATCATGACCCCGATCAGGGAAGAAGACCGTAAACGTGGAGCCATGATGCGGTCGACTTTGCACATTGATTGTGCCATGGTGCAATTCTACCAGCTTTTTGACCAAGGACATGCCAATGCCGGATTCACCATACTTAGTACTCATCCGCGAACGATCCGCCTTATAGAAGCGCTCAAAGATTTTGCTGATCTGGTTTTTCGTCATCCCAATGCCCGTGTCTTCAACCTTAAACTCAGCACCATTCGGCAAACGACGGCCACTAATTTTAATTGTACCCTTATCTGTAAACTGGATGGCATTCTGAATGATATTAAACATGATTTGGACAAAATGATCTTGGTCGGCAAATACCCGCAGCGGGTGGGGCACATCGATTGTCAATTGATCGCCCTTCTCTTTAGCCAACGAACCCAACTGATCCTTCACATTCTTCAACGATGGGCCGGCATCAAAGGTCTCACGGTTCATCTTAATCTGATTAGTCCGCAAACGTTCGTAGCTCAGGTTATCGTTGACCAGTCGAATCAACCGTTTGGTATCCTTTTGCATCAACTCTAAGCTATGACGACGCTCTTCCTGCGGGATGGCATCATAGATCAAGCCCTCCAACAGGCCATTGATCGTGGTCAACGGTGTCCGCATTTCGTGAGCGGCATTCGCCAAGAATTGCTTACGCCGTTCCTCCTCACGTCGAATATCTTCCTGCGACGAGCGCAAGGAAGCCGCCATGATGTTGAAATTATCGCTCAGGTTATCCAATTCGTCTTTGCTACCCTTGCTTGGCAGGTGAACATCATAATCGCCCTTTGCAATCGACTTGGTTGCTAAATCCATTTGATCGATTCGTTTCGTCATCGAGCGTGCCAGCAAGAGGCTGAATATCAAGGCCACGATAATCGCCAACAAAAAGGCCAGCAGCAGATTTTGAAAAATTGTTTGATACTGCTGCTTCATCGTGGAAACAAAAGTACCGATCGAAACGACCGCCACCAGCTTTTTGTTGAAGAAATACGGTTTAATCAGGACCGTCAGCTGTGGTGCTTCCAGATTATGCTGTTTTTGTTGCAAAACTTCTGGATCCGGGTATGCCAACTGCTTTTTCAGCGATTTTCCTTGGCGCAGCTGCTTCCAATCACTCTTCGAAATACCAGGTGCAAAGCCTCGACTGTTATCATAACGCCGGTGTCCAGAACCATCATAGACGGCAAAATTGACATTCTGGCGGGACAACAAACGGGATTTCGAATCGATCGCCTGCTCCTCAAAACCCACAATCTGATTGTTCTTCCGGTCAATTAAAATTTCGTTGTCCTGAATCAGACTGTCAGCGTACTGATTGAGCTCATTGAAGGTGTGCTGATACATTGTGCGATTAGTGACACTAATAAAAGAAATGGCCATGATGGCTACTAAAACAACCATCACTGCCATAAAACTTAGCATTTGTTTCCAAATTAGGCGCATTATGCGTTAACCTCGTCATCGTCAAATTTGTAGCCGACACCCCAGACTGTCTGGATCAGTTCGCCACTCTTGCCTAGCTTCTGCCGCAGTTTCTTGATGTGGGCATCGACCGTGCGTTCATCACCATAATATTCATAGTTCCAAACTAATTGCAATAACTGTTCACGACTGAAAACCTGTTTGGGCTTGGCAGCCAAGGTCTTCAACAGGTCAAACTCTTTAGGTGTCAGATCAGAAATCTGCTTATCATCGACATAGACTTCTCGGGTCTTTGTGTTTAGCCGCAAATGCTTCGTCTGCACGTCCGAACTGGATTTCGCAGGCGCCGTTGTGACCGTCGTCTGCATCTTTGTCCGCCGGTGCAGGGCCTTAATGCGGGCAATTAAAGTCAGCGGACTAAATGGTTTGGTGACATAATCGTCAGCACCCATTTCGAGGCCCAGCACCTGGTCACTCTCTGTATCCCGCGCCGTCAGCATGATCAGCGGCACGGTTGGTGACTGTTGACGAATCTCAGCGGCTACCTGCATCCCATCTTTCTTGGGCAGGTTTAAGTCTAACAAAACCAAGTCCCAATCCTGACCAGCAGCGAACTGCTTAACTGCGGCCTCACCATCGTAGGCAAACTCAACTTGCCAGTTTTCCTTCTTGAAGAACATCCCCATCATTTCACAAACGGAATGGTTATCTTCAACCATTAGGATCTTCATTGCTTCACCCCCCTAAAGCAAACACAACATTGACATTATAAAACAGATTGATTTAAACATTATGACGTAAGTGTGAAGTTTCTTTTACTATGAGATATATTTATGATCTGTTATAATTTAGAATGTAACGGGGATGTTTTTTTGGATTCGACGGGTATAGGTCGAATTCCGACTGCACTTCGAAGGTTGCGTCTTCGTAAAAACGCTCAGTTTTCAAATTATAACTGCAAACAATAATTCTAGAGCTTACGCATACGCTGCCTAACAAGTAAGCGTGCGTAAATCCGGCCGAGCTAGTCCATGGCGCGTTACCGGGTTTCATATTTAGTGGACTACGTTTTACCCTCCCGTTTGAAGAGTAAAAAAGAGATCAATCAAACTAGTCAGTCATGGTTGCCTTGATTAGCGGCGTTTTGCCTGATGAATCTTAAATAGTTAATCTACGAGTGTAGAGGTTGGAATGGCGATATATTCGGACACGGGTTCGACTCCCGTCATCTCCATTTTTGGGGCTTCAATTGTTTTCATAGTTCGATAGGCGTTGATATATCAGCATTCGTAATTATATAAAGGACTGAAAAAGCGATTGAAAACAATTCTGCAGAAAAATTGCGGAAAGGCTTCATTTCTTCTTCCCCCCAGCGTGGCTGCCCGGTTTTCGGGTGGTTTTTTTGTCCAAAAGGCTGATTTTTCAATAGTCCTTTATAGCAAAATATTCTAAATTACTGCTAGTGTACAAGACAGTTGGAGTATGCTTTCTTTAATCGGCAACATAGGACGTGGGTAATTACAAACAATGGAAACGCTGGACAGCCTCTTTAACATATTGAGACATAGTGAGCTGGTTTATGCAGCTGTTTCTAATATAATCATAAAGGAAAAAGGCGCTAGGTGGTGCCAGCACCTAGCGTCCAATGGTCTACTCAAAATGTGTAGACACTTGCTCTATCTTGCGCTTTGTAGTCCATCTACGTTTTGGATAGATTCATGACTTTCTATCTCTTACCTAACTATCATACACGTATAACGCAATAATTAAGCCGTTAGTCATTAATGAACCAACGGCCTTTTTTAACTATGAATATTCATCACTTAACAGCTATTAATCTCATTCAAGCGACCTCAACCACTTGAGATGTTGCACAATATTCTTGTCTGCCATTGTTACCTTTTACGAGCTAAAGCTGGCATCCAAAGAATACTCAGTAAGCCTAGTAACGACCACACATCAGTATGCTGATTACCAGTTTGTGGTAACCCAGTGGACTTTGAAACTTGGTTGCGTTGCGATGAATGTGTTTGAGTGTCCAGCCGGGAAAATGCATCTTGACCATGGATTTCATCAGGGGTTGAAAATGGCGCTGGGTCATCTGAACCAGATTGTGGATCATTCATACCGGGAGTTTTAGAATGCTGATCCTTTGCCACTGACGTCACTGGCTGTGGGTTATCCGTGCTTGACGTTACTGGCTTATCATCTGTCCCTAGTGCCACCGGCTGTAGATTCTCCGTACGTGGCGTGACTGGCTGCTGATCCTCCGCACTTGGTGTTACAGGTTGCGGATTCTCTGCCCTTGGTGTTACTGACTGTGAGTTATCTGTGTCAGGCGTAACATGATAGCTGTGGTTATCATCGAAATAATCTACAGGATAAAATGGATGGTCCGCTTTCGGCGTATGGTGGTTAGAACCATCTGAAGTGGGACCATCGTTCTCACTATCAGTATCACCCCTTGGTGTTAACGGTTGTGGATCGTCCGTGCCTGGTGTTACAGGCTGTAGATTCTCTGTCTTTGGTGTTACTGGCTGTGAGTTATCCGTGTCCGGGGTGACATGATAGCCGTGGTTATCATCGAAATAATCTACAGGATAAAATGGATGGCCTTCTTGCGGCGTATGGTGGTCAGAACTATCTGAAGTAGGATCATTTTCGTCACTATTATCATTACCTTTTGGTATTACAGGCTGAGGTATTGGCTGTGGAGTGGCCAGATCCCAGCGATGAGATTCACCACCACGAACATTGACCTGCTGTCCAATCAGGTTGCCATCCGCATTCACGTTCACGTTGATTTCAGCATACGGTGCCAAAACACTACCCAATAGATAACCACTGTTAATGTTTAATTGACGCAACCGGCCGAAATCCCATAACACCTGGTTAGGTTTTGTATGATTCTCTGTCGGATTTATTTGACTACCATCATCATAAATCAGTTTGCTTTGGGTGTTCCAGTCAAGCTTATCACCATTAACGCTCACATTAATAACCAACACTGGGGCGTTTTGATCGCTACCCAACCCCTTAATCATGATTGGCTGTGGCGCACTCAAATATACAGCCGGTACGTTGATATAAATAATGTCTTGAGCATCCGGTTCGGCATCGCTGATATCAATCCAACGATTATTCTGGTCACCATCCAAATGAAGCTTTACCTGTTGATTGGCTTGCTTGGCCGCAAACTGCTTCGACAAATTTTTCAGATGGTCCAATTCCTCATCTATATCAATGGGCTGCCCGGGATGAACATCACTTGGATTTAAATGATCCATTCGCTTGCCATTTACATAAACACGGTCTTCTTTAATTTCATAATTAACGTTCTGACCAAACACTACATAGTTATGCGAATGGCGAAAAGCATTGGCACCCATATCATCAACCTTGCCAATATAGTAAGTATCTTCTGAACCATGATTGTCATTGTTATCGCGAGTACCGAATTCTGGACCCTGCTGGTACTCCTTAGCTGCCATATTGCCGTTACAGTCTGCATTCAAGCTGACCTTGCCAGCAAAAATATGGAAGCCGTCACTAATCCCAATTGGGTTCTTTGAGGTTTGATCTTTCAATCTTTGAAAATGCTGATCGGTAGCTGAAGTAGGAGAAGACAACTGCTTTTCGGATTTGACAGGGGCATCGCTAGTATCCAACGACTGAGTCACAGTTGCAGCAGCTTGAGCATTGTCTGCCTTAACCACAGTCTGCCAGCTCATCACGGACAGACTTGCAATCGTGATCAGGCAGGTTAACCACAATTTGCCAGATTTATACAGTTTATAATGTGTCTTTTTCATTGCTAATAACATCCTCCAGTGATTAAAAACATTTATTAATTATTCACTATTACAGTTATTGAGCAACAGCTAAGTAATCTACCACTTTCAAATGTTATATTAGCTATCAATTTTTTCGATTTTACAAAGAGCGTTAATCGCTAACCACGTTGCTTTATATAATGTTTTAGTATTAAATACGTTATTTAATCCACCAAAATAAGAGCCTATTTATCGATAAATATACCGTGCGATGAAACCCACTGACTCTATTTTTTCAGTGAGTTATCATTAAATATTAAGTATCGTGTTTTAGCGTTTTAATTAGTTACGTTTGCTGTAATCCCAACGTTTACATCAACATTTGCTGCTTTTAAGATTAGATAAATTAAAATATTTTATTGACGTGCCCATATAATAAGCTTGTTAAGCTAAATTATCTCCTTAACCAATGATCAGTCAACTTCCTCTGTAGAATTGTTTAATTTCTTGTTGCTATTAATTAAGAGCCGTAGAATAAGTATTCCATCACTAATAATTTTATTAATTTATGTTATCTTATCGCATATATTTGCTGTCCCATTCGGTGGCCAAAGCAAATTAAAAAGATTTAATTTAAGGCAAAAGGCCCTAGCGGTAACTCATATAATATGAAATAACCCCCATAATTGGATGAAACAATCCAACTATAGGGGTTCACTTCAAAAAATAGCTTTTATATTATCTGAGGTTAAAAGTAATTGCAGGAAAGCTGATTACTATTCTCAAGAAACCCCTAAAGTCAGTTTTGCGGCCGTACTCATGCGGTCACGGGTCCAACGCGGGTGCGTGATAAATTCAACATCGACGTTCTTGACTTCTGGAACCTTCATCACGGCGTCCTTAACCATCCGTGCTAGTTGACCAGTGATGGGACAACCTAAGATCTCCAAAATTAATTCAATCAAGCAAATTCCATTTTCATCGAGGTCAATGGTTTCCACAAAACCCATATTCACTATATCAACCCCGAGTTCAGGGTCTACGACTGTCGATAACTGCTTCACGATATCGGCTTTAATGGTCTTTGCGTCACGCATGGCAACCACCTACTTAACGTCTTTACCGAAGATCTTTGCCCGGATCCGTTGACCAGTTGGGGTACCGGCCAAACCGCCCATTCCAGTTTCACGCAGAGAAGACGGCAGGTTGCGGCCCACCTTATCCATTGCTTGAATGCACTCGTCAGCGGGAATCAAACTTGTACAGCCAGCCAATGCTAGGTCGGCTGCAACCAGAGCATTCGCTGTCCCAATGGCATTGCGCTTGACACATGGCACTTCCACCAAACCGGCAATCGGGTCACAAACCAAGCCCAACAAGTTGCTGATGGCAATCGACAAAGCTTCAGCACTCTGCTGCGGCGTGCCACCAGCAGCCTCAACAGCGGCAGCGGCAGCCATTGCGGACGCGCTGCCAACTTCCGCTTGACAACCACCAGTTGCCCCGGCGATGTTGGCGTGATTAGCAATGACTAGGCCAAAGCCCCCAGCAGTAAAGAGGAAGTTGACCAACTGTTCTTCGCTCAGGTGAAGACGATCTTCAAGAGCCGCAATCACACCAGGCATGGTACCGGCCGAACCGGCAGTTGGGGTCGCGCAAATAACTCCCAGTGCCGCGTTGACTTCGTTGGTGGCCAAGGCTGCTTGAACGGCGCCCATCATGGTGTCACCGGACAATGACTTATGCTGTTCGCGATACTTCTTCACCTTGATGGCTTCACCACCAGTCAATCCCGTTGGTGAGTGGACCCCGGCGCCCGTCTCACCTTTCTTAACGGCTTGACGCATTGTATCCAGATTACGCTTCATCTTATTCCAGACGGCATCCCTTGAGACACCAGAATCGGCTACCTCAGCATCGATAATTAGTTGGCAAATCGGCTGCTTTTTCTTCTCCGCAGTCGTCACAATTTGTTTAATACTTTCGTACATATTATCAACCTACTTTAAAAAGACGATTCCTTTGTACTTCTTCTCTAGTTCAGCAATCTTTTCTGGTGACAGGTTCTTCAGCGTATCGAATTCGTACAGGTCACCAGTTGTGGCTTTCTTCTTCCGTTCCTTGAGCTGGCTGCCACCCATCAATTGCTCCTTCAACGCTTGGATTTGATGCAGGTTCTTATCCCGATCAAGGTACAGGACCATCGGCAGTGGGCCAGTTGGCGTTAATTCAACATTTTGGGCCTTAACGGAACGAATTTCGATGGCCCCGCCACCAACGGAACAGCCACCCACTGTGGTATGGTGACTGCCGTTTTCCATTTCCAAAATAGCGGTGTTCGGGTGGTGAATCGGGCTTGGCCCCTCTTCTTCAACGTAGCGGATATCGATACCCGCAGCCTTTGCCAACTGTGGCGCTTTCGGCACCCGTTTATCATCCGGCGCAAAACCCATAATACCGGCAGCAATCGCAAAGTCAGTACCGTGACCACGGTGAGTCTTAGCGAACGACTCATAGTAATGAACCGTGACCTTAGTCGGTACATCCTGAAAGATCACCCGGGCTGCCCGACCAATGGCAACTGCCCCGGCCGTATGTGAACTGGAAGGACCGACCATGATCGGCCCGATAATATCAAAGACACTCCGATAAATGCTTGACATAACGTACCTCCTAAATATATGAAAGCGCTTGATCCATTACAATTTTAACACTTTAATTGACAAATCAGTGCAAACACCAGACCTAATTAATCGCAAAGAAAAAGGACGATCGAAAGCGTCCTTCTCGTTCTGGGTTAATTATCTAAGGTTAACGGTGATAAATTAATGTTTCAAAATATCATGCATGTTCTTTTCGGGAACAAAGGAGTTGGTTGACCAGCCACCATCGATCACCAGGTCCGAACCAGTCATAAACTTGCTCTCGTCAGATGCCAGGTAGACAAAGGCATAGCCAATGTCATCTGGTTCACCTGCGTAAGGTGGCAGGTTGATCCGTCCCTTGTGCAAAGCGCCCATGGCTTCTTGTGAATGAATTCCTGAGTCTTCTACCATGCCGGTAAAGATTGGGCCTGGGTTGACGTTGTTTACCCGGATATTGTATTGAGCATACCATTGAGCGGCGTGCCGGGTCATTGCATCAACAGCACCTTTGGAAGCGGAATATGATACTGAGCCGGCGTCTGAATAACCACCCATCAATGCCGCTACGGACGACGTATTGATGATGGAACCTTTGCCCTTGCCGTCGTTGTTCTTCATCATTACGGGGATAACCTTCTTCATGCCCAGCCAAACACCCTTTGCGTTGACGTTCATGATGAAGTCCCAATCATCCTCGGAAGTTTCCAGCAAGCTCTTGGTAACATGGCTACCAGCATTGTTGACCAAAACGTCGATCGTACCGAACTGGTCTACCGTTTCGTCAACGACACGCTGCCAATCACCAGCATCCGCCACATTCAGCTTTTTAACGACGACTTTTCCGCCCGCATCGTTGAATGGCTTAACCTCTTTTTCCAACAGCTCGACACGGTGGCCAGTAGTAGCAACCACTTGTGCGCCTTCTGCAGCCATGAGTTTAACCCCGGAAAGACCAATGCCCCGCGAAGCTCCCGTAATCAATACTACCTTACCGTCTAAACGACCCATTTCATCATTTCCTTTCAATTACTAATCGTTGATAATTATAGGTGATTGTGAAATAAATAACAATTTTTATTTGATTGTTTTTATGCCGTAAAGAGAGAATTTATAGTATGATTATATGAGTACTTGAACAAGTCGCGCTATTTTGATCAACTGTTGACTTATTTGAATATGCAATGTGATGGTCAGATGGTCATCGCATTTTCTTTCATCAAGAGACTTGCAGTCAATTGACGCAAGCCTTTTTGTTGTGGATACTACTAAAAACAAAAGGAGTGAGATAATGACAAATCGACAAAGCAATGCCGTAGAACGGCAAATGGGTTTCTGGAGCATTGTCCTGTTCGGTATCAACGGGATCCTTGGCTCAGGAATCTTTCTGCTGCCCGGCAACGGTTACAAGCTGTTTGGCCCAGCCAGTCTGATTTCCTTAGCGGTCGATGCCGTCTTAGTTTTGATGATTGGGATGTGTTTCGCTGAATGTTCCGGTCTCTTTGATGAAACCGGTGGCGCCTACCTCTATGCCAAGACCGCCTTTGGCCCATTTGTGGGTTACGAAATTGGGTTGGTCACCTGGGCCATCCGGATCATTGCTGAAGGAACCTTATACGTCGGGATCGCCACTGCTGCTGCCAGCCTGTACAAGCCGTGGTCGACCCCGCTGGCGAAAAACATCATCGTAACCATCATCGGGATCATCATTATCGCCATCAACTGTACAGGGGTTAAGACACCGACGTTGATCAACGATATCATCACGGTGGCCAAGCTGACACCGATTTTGGCCATTGCCGTGATTGGGGTCTTCTTCATGCATCCGCATAACTTCTCGCCTTTCTTCCTGCCAGGCAGCACCCCCACCGGTTTTGCCCATGCAACCGTGACCCTCTTCTTCGTCTTCACTGGGGTTGAATCGCTGGTTATCACCGCCGGGAACATGAAGAACCCGGCCAAGAATCTGCCAAAGGCGCTCTTGCTGGTCATTGGGGTCGTTGCCCTGATCTACATGCTGGTCATGATTTCCTGTATCGGGATTCTCGGGCCTCAACTTGCCAAGACCAGTGTTCCCCTGCAAGATGCTGCTAGAGCTGTGGCTGGTCGAGTTGGTCAATCCGTTATCATCGTCGGTACCTTCCTATCGATGGGCGGGATTGCGCTGAACGCGTCATTCATCTCACCACGACTGGTTGCGTCCTTAGCCGACAACCGGCAAATGCCACTGGTCCTGGGCCGCGAAAGCAAGAAGGGTGCGCCAATCGTTGCCATTTTTGTTCACATTGCTTTGGTCCTGCTAGTTGCTTACTCCGGCAGTTACGAATCCTTAGTCAGCATCTCGGTGGTTTCACGTTTTGCCCAATACATTCCGACCTGCCTGGCCGTGATCGTCTTCCGCAAGACTATGAAAGACAAACCGCGTGAATTCAAGATTCCGGGCGGCTACACCATTCCGATCCTGGCGTTGATTGTTTCCGTCTGGCTCTTGGCACACACGCAGGCCTACCAACTCATTGCCGGCTTCGGTGCCTTAGTCATCATCCTGCCATTCTACTTCATTACCGGTCAACATAAACGCGACCAAAAGATGGAAGCAGAAGCCAAAAACAACGAGAATAAATAAAGAACGATAAATGCAAAAGCCTCGCCGATGTTAAATCAGCGAGGCTTTTTAGTTTCCTACAGTTTGAATTTATCCCACCAGCGAACGCCATGCTTGGGTTTGCGCTGCCAGTGTTGCCAACTCTGAGCAAAGTACTTGCACAGCCAGCGCACGTCAATCAGAACCGCCTCGGCTGCCAGCAAGAAGACCAAACCCAAGGCCAGCACGAGGAAGGATGGACGCACAAAGCGGAACAGTTCACCCATCAACGTTACCGCAGTAATGAAGCCCACCGCTGACACCAGGATGGTCAAGCCACGGATGATGGTCAACGGGCGCGACAGGTAGACCAGCATGACGATCCCGACGAAGGCCATGATGAAAGCCGATACGGTGGAAACATCTGCATTGCTCATGTGGAAAATGTTACCCACTACCATCAGCAGGCCAATCGCAAAGACGTCGACTAATGCGGCCGGAAAGGCGTTCCCTAAGACCGTCCGAATAAAGTGGCCCTTGATCCGGGAGTGGTCTGGTTCAAAAGTTAACAGGTAACCGGGAATCCCAATCATAAAGGCTGAGATCAGCGAAACCTGGGCACTGCGTAATGGATAAGTCATACTGGTGAAGACGGTGAGCAATGCCAGCAAGAATGAGAAGATATTCTTGATCAAGAACAGGCTTGCCGATCGCTGGATGTTGTTAACGGTCCGTCGTCCTTCATCGACAATCTGCGGCATCGTCGAAAAGTCAGACTTCAACAGGACAATCTGGGCAGCATTCATCGCCGCACTGGCTCCCGATGCCATTGCCACACTGCAATCGGCCGTCTTCATCGCTAAGATGTCGTTGACCCCGTCGCCAGTCATCGCCACGGTGTGACCCTGCGCCTGCAAAGCCTCGATCAGTTGCTTCTTTTGATCAGGGGTAACGCGGCCAAAGACGGTGTTCTCCTCCGCTGCCTTTTTGATGTCGTCATCTTTGATCGTGCGGGCATCGATGTAATGATCCGCCCCAGCAATGCCGGCCGCTTGTGCCACTGCCGCGACCGTTACCGGGTTGTCACCAGAAATGACCTTAATGTTCACATCTTGTTTGGCGAAAAACTTAAAGGTCGCAACAGCATTTTTGCGGACCGGGTTGTGCAGGATGATAAAGGCCAGTGGCTGAATCGCATGGGCAAAGTGGTCGCCGTCCATGTGGTCTTTGTAATGACCATACACCAGGACCCGGAAGCCCTTTTGCGAATATTGGTCGACCGTTGACTGATAGTTTGCGAACTGGTCCTGCAGCAGATTCTCTGGTGCCCCTAGCGCAACGGTATCATCGGCATACACAATGGCACTGTACTTATTGGCCGACTTAAACGGGATGATTCTTTGCGCCCTATCTAAGGTCACCTTCGGGAAATACGCCTGCAGGGCACGCATCGTTTCATTATCGGCACTGAACTGGTGGACGGTATTGCCAATCTCTTCGTACAGGTGGTCAACTGCATTCGTTTGGACCGGCACAATCTTCTTCACCTGCATGTCGGGTTCGGTGATAGTGCCCGTCTTATCAATGCACAAGGTGTCGACGCGCGACAGTTGTTCGATGCTATGCATGTTGTGCAATAACACTTTGCGGCAAGCCAGGCGGACTGCCGATGTAGCCAGGGCCACCGTTACCAAGAGGTACAGCCCCTCCGGAATCATGCCGATGATGGCCGCCACCATGCCGTTGATGGCCGCACTAAAGGTCAAGTGGTTGAATAACAAAGATTGGGCAACCATTATCAAGCCCAGCGGAATAATGATGATCCCGATCCATTTGACAATCCGGTCGATCGCCTTGACCATTTCACCTTGGTCTTCACGGACGGTACTTTTGGCCTTTTGTACCAGTTTAGCGGCATAGGTGTCGTTGCCAACTTTCACGACTTTCGCCATGCCGGACCCGCTAACGACGTAACTGCCGGACAGTAGTTGGTCACCAGATTGTTTAACGATTTCGTCGCTTTCACCGGTCAAAATGGATTCATTGACTGACATGTTCCCGCTGATCAATTCGGCATCAACGGAAATCTGGTCGCCGGCTTGGAGGTGGATCAAGTCGTCAATCACCAGCTGATCAACCCGGATCTGCTGTGCAGTTCCATCCCGGGTAACGATGACGCTGGGGACGCTCACAATTGTCAGCTTGCTCAGGGTTTTCTGCGAACGCACTTCTTGAAAGATCCCCATCAATGAGTTGGTGATGACCACCGGCAAGAACAAGAAATCACTGATCGTGAAGTGACCACCCAACAAAATCAGGATAGTGATCACCAAAAAGATCAGGTTGAAGTAGGTAAACACGTTTTCGTGAACGATTTGCCGGAAGGTCTTTTCCGGCCCTTGATCCTGCTGATTGACCTTTCCTTGCCGGATTCGCGTGTGGACTTGTTGTGCAGTTAATCCTTTCATCAGCGACCCTCCTTTTTTATTCATAGTTTAGCATAACCAGGATCATTACAAAAAGGCGTGACCACTACGATCACGCCTTAAATTTTGTATTTAGCTATTATTTAATTTTTAGTACCAACCATTGGCCATCCAGTGAGCCTGTGCAGCCGTCCAGGAACCGTAACGACTAGCCACGTATTGGTCGGCTACCCGGTCCTGGTTTTCAGGTGACAGATCACCATTCAGGTAGGACATATCCAGTTGGTAACGGCCATAGTAACGACCGTTTTGAGCAGTATAACTGCCGCCTGATTCACGCTGAGCGATCCATTCCTTAGCGGCTGCATCGCTGGCTGACAGGTTACTGTTACTACTATTGCTGTTATTGTTATTATTGTTGTTTTGAGCAGGTGCCTTTGATTGGCTTTGGTTATTCTTAACATCCTGCTTCGTAGCTGGCTTGATCTGGCCGTTACTCTTGATTAAAAGCTTATCGCCAACATGAATCATATTAATATCCTTAAGGTGGTTCTGGCTGGCCAGAGCATTAACTAAGCTACCATCGTGGTTGAACTTCTGCGAAATACTGTAAAGAGTATCGCCCTCTTTAACCGTGTAAATCGTGTCGGCGCTAGCAACAGCCGTGGCAGTGGAAATTCCCAATACAACTGCACCTAAAGTTGCGGACGCTTTGATTAAGTTCTTCTTTGACATGAATAAACCTTCCTTTTTCTAACCTAATATTTAATCTTTCCTTATCAACAATGCTTATGTTAGTGCGCCAGTGTTACCAGTAAGTAACAGGGACTTTGCTTTTTGCGCCTGCCAGCAGATATGTCTGTAACATAATGTAACAAAGCAATTCAGGCGTTGCGGTTTTCGACGAATAAATCGCTTCCAAACGTATTGGGATAAGGGTTCTTAGGCTAGCCTAAAGTTAGAAGTTAAGATTTAATAAAATTACTAAAAAAGAAGCAACCAATCGACATTTTCCGTTAAAAAAACATCGATTGATTGCTTAATTGCGTCTATTTGAGGCTTATATTACAGGATTGTTGCAAAGACTTTTCCCAGATAAACCGCTACACCATCGTCATCGTTGCTGGCAGTCAGGTGATCAGCGACTGCCTTGACCTCTGGCAAACCATTAGCCATGACCACCCCATCGGCAGCGGCTTTGGTCATGCCCAGATCGTTATCGGCATCCCCAAAGGTCATCAGATTGCTGAAGTCACTGTCAAAGTGGGCCAACAAGTGCTTCAAACCAACCGCCTTATCCACGCCTAATGGCAGGTATTCCAGGATATGCGGTTGTGACTGGACCACATTCTTCGTCTTTTTAATGGCTGCCGGGATCTGGGGAATGATCTTTTTCAGACGTTCCGGCTCGATTGCCATCACCATCTTAGCGTAAGGGTGGTCGCCATCGGGCAGGTCGGCGAACTTTTTGTCCACAAACTCGATGTGTTTAACGGTGCCTTTGTAAATTGACCGTGGCATGTCCATGATTTCATAAACCCGGTCAAAATCCAGCACGTCTAAAGAGTAGTTGTGTTCATGGGCAAATGCGAAAACATCTTTTAAGTCATCGTACTTAAAACCATTATGGTAAATCGTGTTCCGGCTGACATTGTTAATAACCAAGCCGCCATTGAAGTTGATGGTGTAGTCGTCTGGCTTGGTGAGGCCCAACTGTTCGATGTAATTCCAGATGGCGTTGATCGGCCGCCCCGTGCACAAAACCACGTGCATGCCCTGTTCATGCAGCTTACGCAGGACATCCGTGTTGCGGGGGCTGATCTGTTTCTGGCTATTTAACAGGGTATTATCCAAATCTAATGCAATGGTGTTAATCATAAGCCTACTCCTTTGCCAAAATCGTCTTCACAATCAAACGGGTAAACTGGGCATTTCCCTTCTCGTTCATGTGGACATTGTCATCCGCAAACCATTCACTGTGGTTTTCACTCTGGTCATGCCAGTCAACAACGTGCACATTGGAATGCTTCTTAGCGGCCCGCTTAATCTGGTGCGTCACTGTAGCTTCCCAACTCTTAGATGGGACGTGTGGCGTAATCCAGTAAATTTGGTGGCCGCTGCCGATTTCCTCGATGATGTCATTAACGGTGCTATTTGTCATTGGCCCATTAGTTCCTAAGTTCAAGACCACAATCTTGGACAGGTGGCCCTTAGCTTTCAAGTCCTTAATCACCGGTAATGCCTCACTGCCTTGCCGGCCAACCTTTGCGTCAACATAGGCGTTTGGCACTAATTCCTGGAGGTTCTTGGAAGCATCGACCATGACCGAGTCCCCAATCGCGGTCACATGCAGTTTCCGTGCTCTGGCAACCTGGCTGCTGGTCAAATCAAACTTCTTCTTTAAGGACTTGCTGTTGGTGGAAACCTTTGGCACTTTGCCTTCCGCCAACATCTTGTTGTGGGCCGTTACCGTACTATGGTTATGTTCAATCCGACTTTGAACGGCCGTCTTCTGTGGTGCCCGGTCAGGAGTTGTAAAGCCAGCCAGCGCCGTTAAGAAGACCAAGGAAGCGGGAACGATGGCCAACCACTGTTTCCAGCCACGGTGGCGGATGTCAAACCATTCCACGATGGTAATGGGCAGGTCCCGCCATGAGTAGTTATGCAATGGTTTTTCAATAAAGCGATATGACAATTCACTCACTCCTAAAATCAGTGCTAATTCGACCAAGCCATTCAGCCACGGGTGTGAGCCCACCTGGACGACCTTTTCATAAAAGATCATGACTGGTAGCTGGTAAACATAAATGCCGTAGGAACGTTTGCCGACCCAGGTAAAGACAGGGTTGGTGAGCCAGGTGTTCATATCGGATCCTGGGTGCACAATCGTAGCCACTAACACCATCCCAATCACGCTGTAGAAGAACATCCAGCCATGATAAGTCTGCGGGCTTTGGCCATTGAGGTGGAAGAAACTAAAGATCGTAATCAACAGTGCCGCCACGCCGACGCCATTCAACGACGCTCGCACACTCGGATTGGTGTTGGGGTTCAACCGTCCCTGCGGCCATACGAAGGCCAGCCAGGAGCCCAGCAACAGTGAGAAGGCCCGTGTGTCGGTTCCATAGTAAACCCGGTTCAGGTTTTGCGGGTCAAACAACTTGGCCATTTCAACGGCAGAGAGAATCGCCAATATTAAGACCAGCCATTGGCTAATGCGGCGGCCACAGAAGTGTAGCAGCAATAACAAAATCAACGGCCACAGGAGGTAGAACTGGGCTTCGACACCCAAAGTCCATAGGTGGGTAAACGGCGATTCACCACCAAAGCGGTCAAAGTAAGACTGACCAGGGCCAATCTCCCACCAGTTGTAGACCCACAACAGGTTGGTTAAAATCACCGCCCGGATCTGGTGCAGCAGCTGACGGGCGAACAATGTAATGTAGGCCGTCGTAAAGACCAGCATCGTCACCAAGACCGGATACAAACGGGTAAAGCGCCGCTCGTACAGGGCCTTGATATCGACGGTGTTGTGCTCCCAAGCCTTCAACAACTGGCCAGTGATAAAGTATCCCGACACAATCAAGAATAGCGGTACACCTAAAAAGCCGCCGACCATCACGTTGGGTAATAGGTGATAAATAATAACCCCAATTACCGCGATGGTCCGCAAGCCATCAATCCCCGTCACGTAATGATGACGAGGTCGCAACTGTTCTTCTTCAAAAGCCGGCCGCATTACCGATGATCCCCCTGTTACATTTGTAATGAAAATACCATTTTATTATAGCGATAAAACTGTTCAACGTATAGCCATATTAACCAAGAAATTAGACATAAAAAAGCGTAGCTGAAGTTACCAACAGCTTCAGTTACGCCATATTTAAATTATTAACTGACTAACCAGCATGGTTTTCAGCCATAATTTCTTTGACCACTTTTTCCATCTCGGGCGTCTTCTTCCATTCCTCGAAGTGGTCCATGGATTCATCCTGCATCGTGTAGTGATCATTGATGTATCGCTCGTACTTAATCACATTTTGTGAGTGCGGAATGTTCAATTTCAAGATCCGCACCTGTTTAATAAAACCACGTTCGGCAGCCAATTCTGCACGACCGTTATGAACCATGTTCCCGATCTCATAGTATTTGCTACCGTCATTGCGCGTGATTTCTTCAATTAAATCTAGTGTTCCTGGTTTATCTGCCACTATGTCTCACCTCGCAACCATTGTAACAAAAAATCACCGTCGATCGGGCGGTGATTGGCATAAGAGAGAAAGAGAATTGATTAGAAGGTATTTAGTACCTTATGCTTTTATACTAAACCCTTTTGTAAGCGCTGTCAATTCTTTCTCAAAAATGTGGTGTGCATGGAATCAATCCACAACACACCACCATTAAACTCTCAATTATTGAACCGTAACTGACTTGGCCAGGTTACGTGGCTTATCAACGTCCAGGCCCTTGCCCAGGCTGGTGTAGTAAGCCAACAATTGGGCTGGAATGACTGACAACAATGGAGTCAGCAATGGGTCACAGTCAGGAATAACCACCGTGTCATCTTCCTTGGCTAAGTGACGAGCCACAATCGTCAATGCATTAGAACCACGAGCCTGCGTTTCTTCCAGGTTGCTCCGGGTAAGACCAGCCGTCCGGTCCTGCGTGATGATTGCAATCACTGGGGTGCCCTTTTCAATCAAGGCAATCGTCCCGTGCTTCAATTCTCCAGAAGCAAATCCTTCCGCCTGAACGTAGGAAATTTCCTTCAGCTTCAAGGCTGCTTCCAGAGATACGGACCAGTCAATGCCCCGGCCAATGTAGAAGGCGTTGCGTGGCTGTGACAGGTAGTGACTTGCCAGTGCCTGGAAGTCATCCTTGCTGTCAATGATTGACTGCATACCATTGGCAATGCTGCCCAGCTGGTTCTTCAGGTCGAAGTTCTTAGCTTCGTCATAGTTTAGGTATTCACCCAAGGCCTTGGCTAAGATGGCTTCAACAGCGATTTGAGCGGTGTATCCCTTGGTTGAGGCAACGGCAATTTCCGGACCAGCATCCAAGAGCATCGTGTAAGTTGCTTCCCGTGACAAGGTCGACTTATCAACGTTGGTAATGGTCAAACTTGGCCAATGCTGTTCGTTAACGTGAACCAGCACTTCACGGCTATCGGCAGTTTCACCACTCTGCGTCAAGAAAATGAAGAATGGCTTCTTGGACAGCAGTGGGTGTTCATAAGCAAATTCAGATGAAATGTGGGCCGTCGTTGGGATCTTGGCCATCTTTTCAAACAACCGTGCCCCAACCAAACCGGCATGGTAACTGGTACCAGCACCAACGATGTAAATGTGGTCGGCGTTCTTCAAATCAGCCAGCAGCTTTTCGTCGACTTGTGGCTGGTCGCCATTGAAGTAGTGTTGAACCAGCTTACGCATTACGGCCGGCTGTTCGTTGATTTCCTTCAGCATGTAGAATGGGTAGCCGCCCTTACCAACAGCATCCGCATCCATGTCCACAGTAAAGGTGTCACGGTGCTTGATGTTACCGTCAAAGTCTTCGATGCTGATGTTGTCTGGCTTGACGATCACTAATTCATGATCTTCCAATTCCATGAAGCGGTTCGTCTGCTTCAGCATTGAGAGAGCATCAGACCCAACCATGTTGTAGCCATCGCAAACCCCAATCAGCAATGGGCTCTTGTTCTTAGCAACGAAGAGCGTGTCTGGCTGCTTGCGGTCCATTAAGACCATTGCGTAAGAAGAGTCTGGGCTGATCAGGCGCAGCATCTTCAACAGGGCTGACTTGGTGTCCATCTTGTATTCAACAACGAACTTGTCCACCAGGGCCACTAAGACTTCCGTATCAGTCTGGCTCTTGAATGGGTAGTTTTCCAGGTATTGATCCTTTAATTGTTGGTAGTTTTCAATCACACCGTTGTGGACAACGTAGAAACGATCATCCTTGGAGTATTGTGGGTGGGCGTTAGCTTCATTTGGTACCCCATGAGTTGCCCAGCGAGTGTGACCGATACCAGCACTACCGTGAACGTCAGGCGTAATGGCTGCTTCCAATTCACTAATCCGACCCGGACGCTTGACCAGGTAGTCATGACCATTTTGATCGTTAACATAGATTCCAGCTGAATCATAGCCACGGTATTCGAGTCGTTTGAGTCCCCCAATCAGAATCGAAACTGCGTCCTTATTTCCTGTCACACCAACAATTCCACACATATTTTCGTCCATCCTTTTATCAATTGGTATAGATAGCTTGAACCCCTAAATCAATTATGCTCAAGCAATCACGATAACGTAATGGTAAATTGGATCATAACGATTGTCAAACATAATTGTTCGCTTTTTTCAAAAAATGTTAAACGGTTAGCATTAAATCCTTAAAAAAATAGCCCGTGAAGTTTCTTCGCGAGCTAAATTTTTTATTTGACTTCTAATTCTTGGCGGGCAACATCGGCAATCTTTTCGACGTAGGCATGAACTTTTTCCTTCGTCGGTGCCTCAGCCATGATCCGCAGCAGCGGTTCCGTACCGCTTGGCCGTACTAATACCCGACCTTCGCCGGCCATTTCGTCTTCAACTTCCTTGATGACGGCCTGCAGCTTTTCATTCTTCATCGCCGCCTGCTTGTCGGCCACCTTGATGTTGACTAATTCTTGTGGGTAGGTCGTGACATCGCTAGCCAAGTTGGCCAGACTTTCACCGGTGTTCTTGACCACTTGCAGCAATTGCAAAGCCGTCAGCATACCGTCACCAGTCGTGTTGTGGTCAAGGAAGATAATGTGGCCTGACTGTTCACCACCGAGGTTGTAACCGTTCTTCAGCATTTCTTCAACCACGTAACGGTCACCCACTTTGGTCTTGACACTCGTCATACCGTGAGCCTCCAAGGCCTTGTACATGCCCATGTTGCTCATCACAGTGGTGACCACCGTGTCCTTCTTTAAACGACCATTTTCGTCCATGTTTTTACCACAGATGTACATGATCTTGTCACCATCGACCAGGTTGCCATCACCGTCAACCGCAATACAACGGTCACCGTCACCGTCAAAGGCTACCCCAAGATCAGCCTTTTCCTCGACAACCTTCTTCTGCAAACTTTCAGGATGGGTGGAACCACAATGATCATTGGTGTTCAGGCCATCTGGCTGGGTGTGGATCGGTACAAAGTCCAAGTTCAGATCAGCAAACAGGTTTGCCACAATGGCACTGGCCGCACCGTTAGCCGCATCCACAACGACCTTCAAACCGGATAAATCAGCGGAAACCGTCTGTTCCAAGAAATCGGTGTACTTCAAAGCGCCTTCCTTGTAGTCTTCAACTTGGCCCAAGCCTTCAGCGGATGGACGTGGCAGCTTGTCTTCCGGAGCATCCAGCAACTGTTCGATTTCGTATTCCAGGTCATCGGAAAGCTTGAAGCCGTCACCACCAAAGTACTTGATCCCGTTGTATTGAATCGGGTTATGGGAGGCAGTGATCATGACACCGGCATCGGCTTCCTGAGCCCGCACCAGGTAGGCAACGCCAGGAGTCGTAACAACACCCAAGCGCAGCACTTCAATCCCGACTGACAACAAGCCGGCAACCAGAGCATTTTCCAGCATCTGGCCGGAAATCCGCGTGTCGCGGGCAACCAAAACTTGTGGCTGCTTGCGTTCTGAGTGACGGGTCAAAACATAACCGCCACAACGGCCAACCCGGAAGGCCAATTCAGGACTCAAATCTTGATTGGCGACTCCCCGAACACCATCAGTTCCAAAATACTTTAATTTCATTTTTCTTCTCCTTAATAATTACGTTTATCACTATTACTGGTAGCAGTAGCGTTGTTGGACTGATTGCCCTGATCTCTTGTTGAAGAACTGCTGCTAGCACTTGAACCCGATGAAGAATTATCGGCACTTGAACTGTTATTGTCATCACCAGGTTCACCGCCACCGATGATCGGCACCGTGACGGTAATCGTGTTTGGCACGACCACTACATCCACGGCCCGGCCCTTCTTGTCAACAGCTTGCAAAGTAACCTGCCGATGGATGTCATGGGTAGAATCCTTTGGCACATCAACGTAAGCGATGACCCGAGCGACCTTACGCACTTGATTCTTTGTACCGGTGACTTGCACCGTTGACATTGACGGTGTTGGCCGACCGACTTGATATTGACCATCCAAATTCCGGTTGCTCAAGCGAACCTCAACCTTACTGGTAATCGTCCGCCGTGGTTGAATATTCACGTTGATTTCCTTTGGCGTCACCTTAGCCTTCAGTTCCGAATTCAGACCGGACGTCTTAAGCTTGACCGTATGATGACCCGTCTTGAGGTCGGTCAAGTCAGCATAAACCTTGAAATTCTGCGTGTTGGCTGTACTTGTGACCAACGCACCCGGGCCAACCACTTTGACTTTGACGTACTGAGGGTAGCCGGTCACGACATACTTCCGTGAGTTCATCCGCAATTGCAGCGGCATCTTGATGGACTCGCTCTTGTTGGACATCACACTCTGATTGCTGTCGGAGTTTTGGCGAAACTGCCCGTTCTTGCCGCCATTAACATACACAAACAGGAAGATAGCAAGTACTAAAGAAATAATCCGCAGGAACCAGAGGCTGCTAAAAATGCTGTCTTCTTTATCGTTCACCGTGCTTCCCTCCTTGCCAATGGATCTTGCCTAACCAGCGTTCAAACAGGCTTTGCTTCTTGTTGCTCTGCTTTTGATAGAGGTTGGCCCGTAAGAACTTCAGGTAGTCCTTGCGCGACATGTTGCGAATCAGTTCGTTATCCTTGGTAAAGGAAACTTCACCGGTCTCTTCCGAAATGACAATTGTCAACGCATCCGTGACTTCACTAATCCCCACTGCGGCCCGGTGCCGGGTTCCCAATTCCTTGGGGATCAGCTTGCTGTCTGACAGTGGCAGGTAAGCGGCAGCCACCGCAATCCGGTTGTTCTTAATAATCACGGCACCATCATGCAGGGGTGTGTTCGGAATAAACGTGTTGATCAACAAGGCACCGGTGATGTCGGCGTCCATCGGAATCCCGGTCTCGATGTATTCCTCCAGGCCAGTATCCATTTCAATACTGATCAAAGCACCAATCCGTCGTTTCGACATGTAGGAAATGGCTTGGTCAAGCTGTTTGATCATATTTTCGGCTTCTTCATTGCCTGATGGGTTGCGGGTAAAAATTGACCCACGCCCAATGTGTTCCAAGCCCCGCCGAATTTCGGGCTGGAAGACCACCACAATAGCGATGACTCCCCAATTAATGATCTGGTCCATGACCCAGGAGACGGTGGTCAAACCCATCGCCCAACTGATCAGCCGGACCACCAGGATGACTACAATGCCCTTGAACAATGAAACGGCACGGGTCCCCCGAATCAGCACCATTAATTGATAGATCAAAAACCAAATAACTAGGATATCAATCAAGCTAGCCAGGTTTCGCCATGTGAGGAGTGCGGTAATCGTCTGCATGCAAATACCTCCTCTTTCAAATACCGCCTAATTATAGCATTAATCGTGCAAAGCGCTTAATCTCTGCCAATAATTCGTACTTCGGTATGCAGGTCGACACCAAATTTATCATGAACCGTCTTTTGAACGTGATGAATGACATTCAAGTAGTCGGTGGCCGTACCATGATTGATGTTAACGATGAAGCCAGCATGCTTAGTTGACACCTGGGCACCGCCAGATGTGTAGCCTTGCAATCCGGCATCATGAATCAGTTTGCCGGCATAGTAGCCCTTTGGACGCTTGAAGACACTGCCACAGGAAGGGAGGTCCAGTGGCTGTTTGGCGGCCCGCCGCGCGTTTAAATCATCCATTTTGGCAGTAATGGCTGCCTGGTCACCCTTCTTCAACTGGAAGTCAGCACTCAGAACCACTGCTCCGTTGTCCTGTACGGAACTGTGACGGTAACCGAAATCCAACTCCTGATTGTTGAGTTCCTTAATCGTCCCATCTGGCAGCATGATTGTCGCTTTAGATACCACAAACTGAGTTTCACCGCCATAGGCACCAGCGTTCATGAAGACGGCACCACCAACACTACCAGGAATGCCGGCCGCAAATTCCAAACCGGTCAAGGAATGGTCACGGGCAACCTTAGTAACGTCGATGTAGGCAGCCCCGGCATCCGCAGTGACGGTAGTGTCATGGACGGAAATCTCCTTCATCGCCGTTGTAATGATGACCAATCCGGCAATCCCACCATCCTTGACGATCAAATTGCTGGCGTTGCCGATGATCGTTAGCGGCATCTTTTGGTCATGGGCAAAGGTTACCAGTTGCTGAACCTGGTCCACGTTAGCTGGAAAGGCCAGCCAGTCTGCCGGACCACCAGTTTTGGTGTTCGTATAGTGCGACAATGGTTCATTTTGCTTAATCTCAATTTCAGGAAACTGATCAATCAGATTAACAGTCATTTTTATCCATCCTCTTTAAATTTCTTGTTTCATTATATCTCAAGGTTCGCTAAATTTGAAAATCGGTTCCACACCCGCTAAAATTAATGTAATTTTGTGATGGAGGGTTCAACATGAATTTTGTTGCGATGGACTTTGAAACCGCTAATGCCAAACGCTACAGTGCGTGTTCTTTAGCATTGACGATTGTTAGAAACAACCACATTGAAGACGAATTTTATTCCCTCATCAACCCGGGAGTGCCTTTTAGCTGGCGCAACATCCAGGTTCACGGCATCCATTCCCGGGACGTGGCCGATGCACCGACTTTTCCCGAAGTCTGGCAGCACATTCAGCAGTTTTACGTTCCTGACAAATTGGTCATCGCCCACAACGCGACGTTTGACAACAATGTCTTAAAGGCAACGCTGGAACACTACGGCATCCAGCCCCCAGCCTACCAAAGTTTAGACACATTGCGGACCAGCCGCCGTTTGTTGCCCCAGCTAGCCAACCACAAGTTGAATACGGTTGCGGACGCCTTGCAGATTGACCTCCACCATCACCACAACGCTTTAGACGACGCTCAGGCGTGTGCCGATATCCTGATTTATCAAGCTCAACATTTTGGCAAACAGAAACTCCTGCCTTTCATCAAGATGCAGGGCTAATATTACAGCTAATAAACACAGACGGACCTCAAAGTGATCACCACTTTGGGGCCCGTTATTGTTTACTCTGTCTGGCGCTTAATTTGCATCATGATCGCCGTCTGCAATTGACCGCGCGAATCTTCGGCCTGCCTTCTGCCAACTTCTTTAAAGCCCAGTCGCTGGTAGATGGCATACGCCCGTTCGTTATCGGCGAAAACATCAAGCTTGATGCTGGGCAAGGAACTGAAATGATTGAGCCAATAAACAGCCTCATCGACCAGCATTGTGCCGATGCCATTGTGCCAATAGTCCTTTAAGATGGCCACACCAAGTTCGCCTTGACCATCCGCAGCCGGCGTCACCGTCAAAATGCCCACTGGCAATTGACCAACCATGGCCAAAAGCACGATAGCATCATCACGATCGCTCAACTGATCCAAGTCGGCCCGGGCCTTCTCTTTCGTCATCGATTGCAGATGGGCAATCAGCACCACATTGCTTTCGGTTTGCAATTGCTTTAACAAATCCAGGACGGCCGGTCCATCGTCAACCGTTGCCGTTTTCATACTTACGATTTCGTCGCTCATTCAATTGCTCCAATACTTCTTTGAAATGCTGGCCATGGGCGGTTAACTGCAGCTGCCGCTGGTTCTCCACGTCGGTCCGTTTGAAGGTGATGGCCAAGTAGTCATCCGGCAGTTCATCTTCGGCAAATTGCGCCCATTCAACGACCGAGACGCCATCACCGTCAAAGTATTCGTCCAGGCCCAGATCTTCGGCCCCGCCATCTTCCAGACGGTAAACGTCCATGTGGTACAGGGGTAGACGACCGCCATGATACTCACGAATAATGGTGAAGGTAGGGCTGCGCACCAGGTCATGGATGCCCAAGCCTTGCGCTAAGCCCTTGGTGAAGGTGGTCTTTCCTGCACCAAGGTCACCATTTAAGACGATCACATCACCGGCCTGCAATAAAGGTGCCAGCTGACGGCCTAGTTCAATGGTTGCTTCACGACTATTGAGAGAATAAGTAATCATGTTACTTCGCCTGCGCTGCAGTGATGATTGCTACCCGGTAGATTTCGTATGGTGAGGCACCCCGTGACAGGTCAGCGACTGGAGCGTTCAGGCCTTGTAAGATCGGGCCCACAGCAGAGAAGCCACCCAGGCGCTGGGCAATCTTGTAGCCAATGTTGCCGGCTTCGAGACTTGGGAAGACAAAGACATTAGCGTGTCCGGCAACTGGTGAATTAGGGGCCTTCAACTTGCCGACCGTTGCGTCGATGGCGGCATCAAATTGGAGTTCACCATCGACTTGCAGTTCAGGAGCCGCTTCGTGAACCAGTTTGTAGGCTTCCTGGACCTTGGTAACCATTGGGCCCTTAGCGGAACCCTTCGTGGAGAAGCTCAAGAGTGCTACCTTTGGATCGATGCCAAACATTTTGGCGGTTTCGGCACTTTGCTGAGCGACTTCAGCCATCGTTGGGGCGTCTAACTCCAGGTTGATGGCACAGTCAGCGAAGATGTAACGCTGATCGCCCTTCTGCATCAGGAAGGCACCACTGATCCGCTTGGTACCAGGCTTGGTCTTGATGATCTGCAATGCCGGACGAACTGTGTCACCAGTTGAGTGCACTGCTCCTGAAACCATTCCATCAACTTTGCCCATGTAAACCAGCATGGTGGCAAAGTAGCTGACGTCCTTGAGCATGGATGCCACTTCTTCAGGGGTATTCTTGCCCTTGCGGCGGTCGTTCAAGCTTTGTTCCATTTCTTGCCGGTCAGCCAGTGGGTATTCGGCCGGATCCAAAATCTGCACGCCCGTCAAGTCTAATTGCTGTTGATTAGCCACCTGGGCCACTTCATCACGATTACCCAGCAACAATGGCTTAATCATGCCGCTTTTGGCCAGCTTGGTGGCAGCCTCCAAAACCCGGGGTTCCGATCCTTCTGGAAATACAATGGTCTTTGGTGACTGCTTTAATTGATCTTCCATCTTTTGAAAAACGTTCATTATGCACTACTCCTTATCTAATGACACATGTGCCGGCAACTGCCAATCAATTGGCTCCTCACCCATCGCCTTCAAAGCGGTATTGGTCCGGGAAAAAGGTCGGGAACCAAAGAAACCGCGGTTGGCTGACAACGGGCTCGGGTGAGCTGACTCCAAAACAATGTTGGTCTTCAAGTTAATCAAAGACTTCTTCGACTGGGCCGCGCGTCCCCACAAGATAAAGATAACCGGTTCTGGTCGATCAGAAAGAGCTTTAATTGCCGCATCGGTCAGCTTTTCCCAACCATGTCCGCGGTGCGAAAAGGCTACCCCATCACGCACCGTCAGGACGGAATTCAACAGCAAGACTCCCTGATCTGCCCACTTTTTCAAGTAACCGTGATTGACGGGCGGATAGCCCAGGTCGGACTGCAATTCCTTATAAATATTCTGCAATGACGGCGGGACTGGTACTCCCGGCAAAACAGAAAAACTGCAGCCGTGTGCCTGATGAGGGCCATGGTAAGGGTCCTGGCCCAAAATTACGACCTTCACCTTGCTAAACGGCGTCCACTCAAAGGCCTCAAAAATATGGTGCATCTCTGGATAGACGGTATGCTGCGAATATTCCTTGATGAGAAACTTGCGTAATTGCTGATAATATGCGGATTCAAACTGGGGCTTCAGTATTGGCCACCAGTCGTTATGAATAAGTTGTTTCATGGCGCGCCACCTCGAATCTATTTTACCATAGACACCCTGTCACTTTGCTAAAACTGTTCAATCCGAATGGTTTAGGCTAGAATATAGGTAACTGAAAAAGGAGGACGTCCTAATGCGAACACTTTACCTGCGTGACCGGGCAACAGACGAATCAACCACGATCATCCACGATTCTAATAACAATGCCTGTTACCTGGTTACTGGCAAGTGGGGAATTCGTCACGACGCCCTCTCTTTGTACACGATGCAAGGGACCCTGCTCGCGGAAGTTAAACAGTTGGGGCTGGGACTGATGCCGAAGTTTGCCCTCTATGCGAATCAACAACGTGTGGGCACGATCGGCAAGACATTAGGCTTCGTGTCCGAGGTGGTTTATATCCATGGCCTGAACTGGGTGATTGTGGGCAATGCCTTAACGAACCACTACCGCGTCTTCCGCAACACGCAGCAGGTCTTTCAGATGGTTCCCGACCAAGCCACCAACGGCTATTACCTGACCATCACCGTCAACCAAGAAGCCGACGAACCTTTGGCGATCTTGGTGGCCTACGTTTTGAATCACTGGGCCCACCGGAAATTAAAGGCGCCACTACGAGTCCGCCAGTGGGGCTTCAAACATTCAGCCCTGCCTGGAATGGCCACGAGCCTGTATGACCATTGTGCCGATTATTTAAACCAATTGCTTAAGTAAAACAAAGGGACTATGACATAAGTCCTTTTATATACATCGAAAGTTAACAGGCGGTACAACAATGGCCCCCAACGTTCTGGCAAAGCAGAACATTGGGGGCCTATTGTTGCTCGCGGGGGCGTGACTACGAAGCCATTAATAGCTTCTGTCACGCTCCCTGTTTCTTAATAATGCTTCATAACCCGTTCAATCTGGCGGTCCTGCTCACGACGCTTGATGGCTTCACGTTTATCATACTCGTGTTTCCCTTGAGCGATCCCCAGCAAGACTTTGGCAAAGCCATGTTTCAAATACATCTTTAACGGAATGCAAGTGATCCCTTTGTTGGTCAACTCGCCACTGATTCGCTTCAGCTCTTTCTTATGCAGCAAGAGCTTGCGGTTGCGCAGCGGGTCTTGATTATGGTAAGTACCATTGTCGTACTCACTGATATGAACATTCATGAGCCACAGTTCCCCATTATGAAACTGTGCGTACCCATCCTTTAAGTTCACCCGGTGAGCACGAACCGACTTAATCTCCGTTCCGGTCAATACCAAGCCTGCTTCATAGGTACTCAACACTGAGTAATCATGACGGGCTTTTTTATTTTGTGCAACCAGGTTGGACGCGGTTGGTTCATGTGACTTTTTAGCCATCAATCTCGCCTCCTAATTAACGACGACGCTTGCGGATCTTAAAGTCCTTATCTCCCCGATGCCGGCTTTGACCACGGTTGATCTGACGGTGATTCCGTGAGCCATTATGACGGCCATCACCGTGAGAATTCCGGTGATCGTTATGCCGCGAGTTGCCATGCCGTCTGCCACGACCACGTTCACCACGATCATTATGTGGCACGCGCAGCTTGGTGACTGGCGCATCATCCGGGTTGACCAGTTCGAAGTCGACTTCACGTTGATCCTTGTCAACCCGCAGCAGCTTAACCTTGACTGGTTGCCCAATCCGGAAGATGTGGTGGTGACTGCGACCGACCAGCGCCAGTTGCTTCTCCACATACTCGTAGTAATCATCATTCATTGCGCTGATGTGGACCAGTCCTTCAACCGTATTCGGCAGCTGGACAAAGAGCCCAAACTTCATGACCGAACTGACAATGGCGTCAAAGGTTTCGCCAATGTGATCTTCCATGTATTCAGCCTTCTTCATGGAGTCCACATCACGTTCCGTGTCGATCCCCCGACGTTCGGTAACTGACGTGTGTTCGGCAATTTCCTTCAATTGGTCGCGGTATTTGGCCTTGGCACGTTCACCGGTACCGTGTTCGGCATACCAGCGAATCAAACGGTGGACCGTATCGTCAGGATAACGCCGAATTGGCGACGTAAAGTGGGTGTAGTATTGTGCACCCAAGCCAAAGTGACCCACTTCTTCGTCTGAGTACTTGGCCTGTTGCATACTGCGCAGCATCATCACTTGGACCATTTCTTCTTCGGGCGTGCCGGCGACCTTCTTCAGGACGTTCTGCAGCATCTTAGGGTTAACGTTGTCCAAGTCACCCTTCATCTCAATTCCGAAGACGCTCAGGAATTCGGCAAAGGACTTGATCCTGTCTTGATCCGGCTTTTCGTGGATCCGGTACAAGAATGGCACGTGCTTCTTGAAGTAGTGCTCAGCCACCGTTTCGTTGGCAGCCAGCATGAAGGATTCAATCAGCTTTTCGGCCACGCCACGATGCCGCAAACGGATATCGGTCGGGTGCCCCTGGTCATCAACAATGATTTCTGCTTCTGGGGCTTCAAAATCGATGGCACCACGGTCATGACGGTGCTTCAGCAAGATCTGGTGCAATTCGCCCATCGTCTCAAACATTGGAACGAGGTCCTTGTACTGCTCCATCACTTTAGGGTCGTGGTCTTCCAAGATGGCGTTAACTGCCTTGTAGGTCATCCGCGCATGCGACTTGATTACACTCGGGAAGATGGCGTGCTTGACGATGTTACCATGGCCATCGATTTCCATTTCACAAGACATTGCCAGCCGTTCCTCATTGGGGTTCAACGAGCAGATACCGTTGGACAAACGCCGCGGCAGCATCGGGATTACCCGGTCAGTCAGGTAGACCGACGTGCCCCGCTTGAAGGCTTCCTTGTCTAATGGCGTTCCTGGCTTGACGTAATGGCTGACATCCGCAATGTGGACCCCTAAATGGTAGTGGCCATTCTCCATCTTCCAGGCAACAACGGCATCGTCCAAGTCCTTGGATTCGATACTGTCGATCGTGACCAGCGGTTGGTTGGTGATGTCCTTACGCCCCTTCTTTTCCTCTGGGAGGACGTGCAATGGGATTGCGTTGGCCTGGTCCATGACCTCTTTAGGAAATTCGTGGGGAACATCATGGGCATAGACAACGGACAGGATATCGATCCCTGGTTCGTCCTTGTCACCGACAACTTCCAAAACTGGACCCGTCATCACTTCTGGCGACTGGTCAGATGGGTAGGTAGCAATGCTGGCATTGACCACCTCGTTATCTTGCGGGTGCAGGCCATCATCCGTGACGTAGAAGCGGAAGTTGCTCAGCTTCTTGTCCTTCAAGATCACTTCGCCAATGTAGTTGCCCATGGTCAGGTGCTTGAATTCACCAACCACATGGGTGTAATGACGTTCAGTGACCTTAACAACTGCACCTTCAGGACCCTGATCGCTGCCTGGTTGTGCAGCACGGAGGATCTTGACCTCAACTTCGTCCCCCGTCAGCGCATGCTTCGTGTGATCCGGGTTGACGTAGATATCAGGCAGGTCATCATCATAAGCCACAAAACCAAAGCCCTTGCTGTTACCGTGGAAAATCCCCGTAATCGTCTTTTGTTGCGGAACGGCCTTGAATTCACCACTATCCGTGACTTCTACTTTGTGTTCCCGTTCCAATTGGGCTAATGCCTGCACAATGGGCGTAAAGTCTTGTGCTGAAGGCATCCCCAGGTGACGCGCAATCTTTTCCGCCGACAAACTAATAGGCGCATTATCCTGCAGGGTTGCTATAATTTTTGCTTTTAAATCAGTCATCGTGTACCTTTCTTCAAAACGTTTTGATAATCATAAATCATCCAAAAAGAAAAGCCGAAAATAACCAATCGTTATTCCCAGCCTCTTTTAAAATCATTTGTGTGTCGAAACAAATACCAATGCCAGCGCCAAAATGAAAAACAGCGCTCCAACAATGGTAGTAACAATCTGCATCACCGCTTCAAAACCACGGGCCTTTTTCCGGGAGAACAAGTCTCCGGCACCACCGTTCAAAGCAGACATTGCATCATTGTCGTTTTTAGCTGGCTGCATCATTACACAAGCAATTAAAACGACACAGTCAATTAAAAAGAGGGTCATTAATGTATTTTGCAATGGTGTGCCTCCTATTTAACGTGACATATCTTTTAAATAATAGCATATTTGTTCATTAATATCTAGCGGCCTGCATCATGAGCGGCGTGGTTAATCACCTGCTGGTTGGCAAGGTGCTGCTCACCAGTTAACTGCAGAACCAATGTGTCGCCCGCTTGCAGCTCGGTGTCACCATGTGGAACCAGCTGCTGTTCACCACGATAGATGCCCATCACCAGACTGCCTTGGGGCCAATCGAAGTCGCTAATCCGAGCACCGTCCAATTGGGAACCGGCATAAACCGTAGTCGTCATCTGGGTCATTCCGGTCAACTCTTCTGATGGCCGTTTGCCCAACATGTTGTACATCATTTCGGCGTATACCGGACGACCGTTCAACAGATCATCCACCACATAGGCCGTCACCGCAACGACGGCTAATGGCATCAAGTGGGCCAAGGATCCGACCATTTCCGTAATCAATAAGATTGCCGTAAATGGTGCCTTAGAAATGCAGGCGAAGTAACCGGCCATCGCATAAATGGCGTAATTAGCCAAATAGGTTGCCGGAACCAGGCCCAGGCTGGCCAGCAAGGTACAGAAGGCGGCCCCAATCACCGCTCCCAAAGTCAGGATCGGTAAGAAGATGCCCCCGGCCATTTGTGAACCATAGCTAATCATCGAGAAGACGAAACGCAGGATGAAGAGCCCGATAATCATTAACATCGGCAGCTTCAAGCTTGGCAGGGCGACAATCAGCTGGTTGCCACCGCCCAGCGTGATAGGCGCAAACCAGGCAATCGGGATGACCAGCAGAAACGGTACAACTGGGTACCAGGCTGGCTTGAACCACCGCACCTTCTTAAACCAATTGTTTTGATTCAGGATGACGACTTGGTAGAGACGCCCCAAAACACCCAGGACCAGGCCCATCAGAATCAACGCCCAGTACTGGTTGACTGGGAAGTATAACTGGTGAATGACATCCAGGTCAGGCTTCAAACCAAAGACCAGCATGCCGACCCCGTTAGCTGATAAAGCGGAAATGAAGACCGATAACCAGATCAATGGTGAAAAATTATGATAGATTTCTTCCAAAACGAACATTGAACTAGCAATCGGAGCGTTAAAGGCAGCTGACAGACCCGCCGCAGCACCAGATGCAATGCCCACGCGGCGTTCGATCGGCGTGACCTGCCACATTTCAGCATAGCCTTGACCAATCGTGGCCCCAAGTTGAATCGAGGGTCCTTCACGTCCTAAATACAGTCCGGAACCGATGGCCAGAACCCCGGTGACAAACTTGCGCCAAAGCACCGGCCACCATTTTTCATCAAACTGTCCCGTTAATTGCCCTTCAACCTGAGGAATCCCTGATCCTTGAATGTCAGGATACTTCTGGGAAACCCAGCCTAAAATGAGAGCCAAGATGACCGAACCAATTGCCCATGGAATGAGCCATAAAGGATGCACATGAAAGTACTGGTAGGCTTTGATCACAAATGCTAATATTTTTTGGATTAACAAACGAAAGGCGCTCACCATTGCACCGGTGAGCACCCCTATTACGATTGCACGGCCAATCTGCCGCAAGTCGTTGTAATGAAGTTTTGCAATAATCTTCCTTTGCACCTTGTTCACTCCCTGCTTAATTTACAGTAGTAGAGTGTAACACATTTAGCGCAATTATTCTTGTTCACTATTAGTTGACAAACCGTGGTGCCGAATTAGGTAAACGACCGTTGCCAGAATCAGGACAATTGCCCCTACTGAAACGGAAATCCGGGTGTCCGGGTTGACGAACATGAAAATCACGATGACGATCAACATTGCAAAGGCGAAGTAATTAGAGATTGGGTAAAGGGGAAGCTTGAATGGGTGGGTACTCATCAAGTCAGGGTTGTTACGGCGGAAACGCAATTCGGCCAGCAAAATAACGAACCACGGAATCATGCCGGGCAGAACTGAAGAACTAAAGACAATCACGAACATGTCAGCCGTTGATTTGGAGAAGATAGTGGAAACATAGTCCAAAATGAAACCAATCAGGATCCCACCAGAAATCCCCATGATTGCCGCGTCAGGAACGATTCGTTTGGAAACACGGCCAAAGACCTTTGGCGCGTCACCTTCGTGAGCCAGTTTAAACAGCATCCGGCTGGAACTGTAGATCCCCGAGTTAGCTCCAGACAGTGCGGCCGTCAGCACAACGAAGTTAATGATGGAAGCAGCCGAGGTGATCCCAACCTTGGCAAAAGTCGAAACGAATGGTGAACCAACACTGCTTAACTTGTTCCACGGATAGATCGTAACAATTACAAAAATAGCACCAATGTAGAAAATCAAGATCCGCAGCAGGACTGATTTAACTGACTTGACAACCGCCTTTTGTGGGTCGGCAACTTCACCGGCGGAAATCCCCAGCAGTTCGATTCCTTCATAAGAGCCAACAATGATTGACATTGAGAAGAAGAAACCTTTGAAGCCGCCGGTAAAGAAACCACCGTGAGCCCACAGGTTGGAGAAGCCAGTTGGGTGGCCACCGTTACCAAAGCCAAACAGGATCACCATCAGGCCCAGGATAATCATTAAGATGATCGTAACGACCTTAATCATGGCAAACCAGAATTCCAGTGATCCATAAGCTTTGGCACTAGCTAAGTTGGCTAATACCAGGAAGATAATGATAATAATACCAACGAACCAGGTATGGAGGTGTGGCCACCAATACTGCAGATATTGGGTTGATGCCACCACTTCTGACATCCCAACGACAATGTATTCAAACACGTTGGCCCACTTAGCAAGATAGCCGGCCAGTGGGTGAACATACTCCGTCGCATAATCGGCGAAGGAACCGGTGCCGGGGTTGACATAAATCATTTCCCCCAAGGCACGCATGACAATATACAAAATTAATCCCACGAAGGCATAGGACAGCAACACGGATGGTCCCGTCCATTTAATAGTGGAGGTTGCCCCCATGAACAACCCGACACCAATAGCGCCCCCAAGGGAAATCATTTCCATTTGACCCGCAGTCATCGAACGTTTAAGCTGCGGTGCTTTCTCTTTGCTCATAGTAAGATCCCCTTTTTCTCTAAACCTAATAAGTGTTGAATGTTTACATTATATGAGGATCTTTCTCAGAATACAAGAGAATAATTAGAGTTTTCTCATTCTTGTATCCGATTATTAATAATTACTATACAGAAGTAACTCAATAGCCTATTTTACCGCATAAAAAAAGAGCATGACCATTCAGCCATACTCTTTAATATCTAATTTAAACGCAGATTAACGGTTTTCGATATCCTGCTTTGCCTGTTCACTCAGGTTGTAGAAGGAACGAATGCCCTTGTACTGAGCAACGTCGCCCAGGTTATCTTCAATCCGCATCAACTGGTTGTACTTAGCAAGACGGTCAGTCCGACTCATAGAACCAGTCTTGATCTGGCCGGCGTTTTCAGCAACAACCAGGTCAGCGATGGTCGTGTCTTCGGTTTCACCAGAACGGTGAGAAACGATGGCAGTGTAGCCGGCTTCCTTAGCCATTTCAATAGCTTCAACCGTTTCAGTTAAGGTACCGATTTGGTTCAGCTTGATCAGAATGGAGTTAGCGGCACCCATCTTGATACCCTTAGCCAGGTAATCAGTGTTGGTTACGAAGAAGTCATCACCAACGATTTGAACCTTCTTGCCCAGCTTCTTGGTAATGGTTACCCAGTCATCCCAGTTGTTTTCGTCAATTGGGTCTTCCATAGAAACGATTGGGTACTTGTTAATGATACCAGTCAGGTAGTCGATCCATTCGTCAGTAGTGAATTCTTCACCAGTTGACCAACGAAGCTTGTACTTCTTGTCTTCGTCGTTCCAAAGTTCAGAAGCAGCCACGTCAAAGGCAATGGCAATGTCCTTGCCTGGCTTGTAACCAGCAGCCTTGATGGCGTTGATCAGGTATTCGAATGGTTCCTCGTTGTTTGCAAAGTCAGGTGCGAAACCACCTTCGTCACCAACAGAGGTAACCTTACCAGCGTCTTCCAATTCCTTCTTCAGGGCGTGGAAAGTTTCTGAGCCCCAACGAATAGCTTCACGAATAGTTGGTGCACCAACTGGCATGATCATGAATTCTTGGAAGTCAACCTTGTTATCAGAGTGTGCACCACCGTTGATAACGTTCATCATTGGAGTTGGCATCAAGTGAGCGTTGAAGCCGCCCAGGTAGTTGTACAGCGGAACCTGCAGTTCATCAGCAGCAGCACGTGCAGCAGCTAATGAAACAGACAGGATAGCGTTGGCACCAAGCTTGCCCTTGTTAGGGGTACCATCCAGCTTGATCATGGCCTTGTCGATAGCGATTTGGTCAGTAACTTCCATGCCGACGATTTCCTTAGCAATCACATTGTTAACGTTGGCAACGGCCTTCAGAACACCCTTGCCACCGAAGCGCTTTGGATCACCATCACGGAGTTCAACGGCTTCGTGTTCACCAGTAGAAGCACCAGATGGAACGATTCCACGGCCAACACCACCGGCTTCAGTATAAACTTCAGCCTCAACCGTTGGGTTACCACGTGAGTCAAGGACTTCACGAGCATAAATATCAGTAATAAGTGACATGTTAAATTCTCTCCTCCAGATTGAATTGGAAAGCTTTGAGCTTACATACTTATTGTATTATTTTGCTCAACCTAAAACAAGCTAAAACCGGTTAAATTAGCGGTTGACCAAGCGCAAAAAGGTTTGAGGATCCAAACTTTCGGTGCCGACCAAGACCCCGTCGATATCGTTGCTGCCCATCAGGCGGTCGATATTATCAACGTTGACACTGCCGCCGTAGAGGATCCGCATCTGATTTGCCAGATCCTGGCTGTACATATCCTCGATGGTCTGCCGAATCAGGTAGCAACCTTCTTCGGCCTGCTCAGGGTCAGCGCTTTGGCCAGTACCGATGGCCCAAGTTGGTTCGTAGGCAATCGTGACCTTCTTCACTTCATCAGGGGTCAGGTCCTTCAGATCGTCAATAATCCGGGCAACTACCCAGTGGACCCGCTTACCATTAATCAACCGGCCCATGGTTTCATCACAGCAGACAATCGGGCATAAGCCGACTTTCAGCGCTGCTTTCACCTTTGCATTGATCAATTGGTCATTTTCGTGAAAAATCCGCCGCCGTTCCGAGTGACCCAAAATGACGTGGTGGATGCCAGCGTCCCACAGCATGGAAGGACTGGTCTCACCAGTATAGGCACCAGAATTCTTGCAGTAACAATTTTCGGCTGCCACTTTCAGCGGACTACCTTGTGCTGCTTTAACCATCGCAGTGAGGTCTAGTGTTGGCGCAGCCAGTGCTGTCTCTTGAATCTTGGGATCCGGCAGGTGGTCTTTAATTTCATTGACAAAGGCAACCGCCTCGTCCACTGTCTTATGCATCTTCCAATTTCCGGCAACAATTGGTACTCGCACTTGTTCACCCTCCTTAAAAGCAAAAAGGCTGGGAAAGACCCAGCCCATATATGTCGATTACTTCTCAGAAATAGCTGCAATTCCTGGCAGTGTCTTTCCTTCAAGGTAAGTCAAGGAAGCACCACCACCAGTTGAGATGTGGGTTAACTTGTCAGCAATGCCTAATTGCTTAGCAGCGGCAGTAGAGTCACCACCACCAACAATCGTGGTTGCGTTGGTCAAGCTGCCCAGGAACTTGCCGATTGCCAGCGTACCCTTGGCGAAGTTTGGCATTTCAAAGACACCCATTGGGCCGTTCCAAACAACCGTCTTGGCATCCTTCAGCACATCTTCAAACTTAGCGATTGACTTAGGACCGATGTCTAAGCCTTCCCAGCCATCATCAATGCCGCCTTCAACAACCTTGGTGTTGGCGTCATTCTTAAAGGCATCAGCTTCAACGTTGTCAACTGGCAAAACTAATTTGTCGCCGGCCTTTTCCATGATTTCCTTAGCAACGTCTTCCTTGTCAGGTTCAACCAAGGAGTTACCAATCTTCTTGCCTTGAGCTGCCATGAAGGTGTAAGCCATACCACCACCGATGATGATCTTGTCAGCCTTGCCAAGCAGGTGGTCAATAACACCGATCTTGTCAGAAACCTTGGCACCACCGAGGATAGCAACAAATGGCCGTTCTGGATTATCAACAGCGTTGCCTAAGAACTTGATTTCCTTTTCCATCAAGAAACCAACGGCGGACTTGCCAGCACCGATGTTTTGTGCAATCCCAACGTTAGAAGCGTGGTTACGGTGAGCAGTACCAAAGGCATCGTTTACGTAAACGTCACCCAGAGATGCCCAGTACTTGCCTAATTCTGGATCGTTGCCAGATTCACGCTTGACGTACTTGCCATCCTTAACGTCTTCGTAACGGGTGTTTTGAACCATCAAAACGTCACCGTTGTTCATTTGGTTGATGGCATCTTCCAATTGCTTGCCTTCAGTAACTGGAACAAAGGTTACGGGCTTGTTCAGCAAGTTGGACAGACGAGCTGCCACTGGCTTCATTGACAGACCTGGCTTGTCTTCTTCCTTCTTAACCCGGCCTAAGTGTGAGAACAGGATGGCCTTGCCACCATGTTCAATCACGTACTTGATCGTTGGCAGTGCAGCCACGATCCGGTTGTCATCGCCGACCTTGCCGTCCTTAATCGGAACGTTAAAGTCAACACGCATCAATACCTTTTTACCTTCTAAAGGAAGGTCTTCAACAGTCATTTTTGCCATGCTAATCCCTCTTTCTTTCACGTTTTACATCAAAAAGGTGGGCGGAGTCAGCCTCCTCCCACCTTTTGATTCATCAAACTTTAAATTACAGACTTGCGAAGTGGAGCAGAGTCCGAATCATGTTTGAAGTGAAGCCGTATTCGTTGTCGTACCAAGCAACGGTCTTAACTAATTGAGTACCGTCGTCGCCTTCCATGATTTCAGTCTGGGAAGGATCAAAGACAGAACCATAAGTTGAGCCGATGATATCAGTAGATACGATTGGGTCTTCAGTGTAACCAAAGGCATCGTTGCCTTCAGTTGCCTTCTTCATTGCTGAGTTAACTTCATCAACAGTAACCTTCTTGTTGAAGACGGAAACCAGTTCAGTCAGAGAACCATCAACAACACCAACACGCTGAGCGTGGCCAGAAAGCTTACCGTTCAGTTCAGGAATTACCAGGCCAATAGCCTTGGCAGCACCAGATGAGTGAGGAATAGTGTTGATGCTTGCAGTACGGTTGTTACGCATCTTCTTACCACGAGGGCCATCAAGGATAGCTTGGGTGGAAGTGAAGGCGTGAATAGTAGTCATGGTACCAACCTTGATACCGAAGTTCTTGTTAAGGAAGTAAGCCATTGGGGCCAGGCAAGAAGTGGTGCAGGAACCTGCAGAAACGATCTTGTCATCAGCCTTCAGAGTGTCCAGGTTAACACCAGGAACAACAGTAGGAATGTTACCGGCAGGTGCTGAAATCAGAACACGCTTTGCACCAGCGTCCAAGTGAGCTTGTGACTTTTCAGCTGAAGTGTAGAAACCAGTACATTCAAGAACGAAGTCAACACCATCGTTCTTAACCCAAGGAATGTTCCGTGCATCGCGTTCTGCGTATACAGGGTATTCCTTACCGTCAACAACGATGCCCTTATCAGTTGCTGAAACTTCGCCAGGGAACTTGCCATGAGTTGAGTCGTACTTCAACAGGTAAGCAAGCATAGCAGGAGTAGTCAAATCGTTGATCGCTACAACCTGGATGTCATCCGTGTTTAATTCATGAATCCGACGGAATGCCAGACGGCCGATACGACCAAAACCATTAATACCAATCTTTACAGTCATACTGCAATATCCTCCTTTAGGAAATAAACTTAATGTACGCATATTATTTTAGCACGCTGTTCAATAAAGTACAGATGAAATAATTGCGTCCACCAATGAGCATCTGTATTTTAACCCCTTTTTTAGCAATAAGTCTAGTCTAGTGCTAATTGAATCTAAAATGACTTAACATTAGGGCTTGCATTTATGAGATTAATTAGATAAAATACTATGTGTTATGCGCCCTTAGTGTAATGGATCGCACGTGAGATTCCGGTTCTCGAGATCAGGGTTCGACTCCCTGGGGGCGCATTGATGCCCCAGTGGCGGAACTGGCAGACGCGCAACGTTCAGGTCGTTGTATGGGTAACCATGTACAGGTTCGAATCCTGTTTGGGGCATATGAAAAAGGTTCGGCAAGCTTGCCGGACCTTTTCTTTTTGTCTAAAAATCGTTGTTAATAAAAAAAGCGGCCCACACAGGTGGCACCACTTTAAATTACTTTTCTTCAGCTGGCTTTTCTTTAGCCCACTTACGAATTGCTTCAATCTTCTTTTCCTTTAAAGCCCGCTTGTAACGTGGGGCAACTGGGCGACGACCCTGTACGCCATGTGGATGTGCTTTACGCATGTCAACATGCCTCCTTTATATTGAACGTGAATAATCAACATTCACGATTATAACGAAACCTAGCCCAAAGCGCAAGGCTTTCCCCTTTTCTTCTCACCTAACAAGGTAGGCAATGCAGGCGTGCGTTGACTTAATTGACTATTTCAAAAAAGATATTAAAAACCCTTGATACCTATACCAATTTGGGATAGTATTGATGATGTCAAGAAGGGCAAGAGATTTATGGCCCTGACCAATTAGTAAATGTGATTCCATAATGGAGGAAAACAAAATGTCATTAAAGGATTTCAAAGCAATTAAAGATAACAGTGCTAACGGCCGTGAACAATTAGACGCCGAAAGTGCTAGTGCTGAATTAAATCTGATTTCTGAAGACGCCAACAAGTAGTCTCCATTTTAAAAGTTAAATAAGAAGGTACTGAATCAGACTGTACTTAATTAGGTGATCAGTACACAATGCCGTCAACGTGAAATAGCCGTTGGCGGTTTTTCTTACCTACGACCAATTGGTGACTGCTTAATCCTGCTGGTGCTCCCCAGTAATTGACAAAAAAGTAGCAAAATAAAAGGCACAAATAGTTTGACCTTTGCTGACCTATGGTTTACACTGTCAGTATCAGTTAGCAGTTAAAGCTAACAAGTGCTAAAGGAGGCTTAAACATGAATTTAGTTCCGACTGTCATTGAGCAGACCTCTCGTGGCGAACGTGCTTACGATATCTACTCACGGCTTCTGAAGGATCGGATCATTATGTTGTCTGGTCCTATTGAAGACAACATGGCAAACTCGATCGTTGCGCAACTCCTGTTCTTGGATGCGCAAGACTCAACTAAAGACATTTACTTATACATTAACTCACCTGGTGGTGTGGTAACTTCTGGTATGGCAATCTATGACACCATGAACTTCATCAAGGCTGATGTTCAGACGATTGTTATCGGTATGGCCGCTTCCATGGCTTCTGTCCTGGTATCATCCGGTGCTAAGGGCAAGCGGTTCGGCCTGCCTCACTCTCAGGTATTGATTCACCAACCATCTGGCGGTGCTCAAGGTCAGCAAACCGAAATTGAAATTGCGGCTACTGAAATCTTGAAGACCCGGAAGATGATGAACAAGATCTTAGCCGAAAATACTGGTCAGTCCATCGAAACCATCAACCGTGATACGGAACGTGACCACTACTTTAGTGCTCAAGAAGCCGTTGATTACGGTCTGCTTGATGGCATCATGGAAAACAAGCCAAAAGCTAACGACTAAGTATCAACCCTTAATTAGTTCATAACGTAAAAAGCAGTCAGGAAATTTTTCCTGGCTGCTTTTTTTAGTTATTCAGCTGGTGCACGCAGCTTGTTGGCGTAGTCGTTGAGTTTGCGCAGGCGGTGGTTGACACCCGACTTGGAAATCGGGCCGCCGGGAACCAGTACCCCCAGTTCCTTCAAACTCACCTCTGGATGCGCCAACCGTGTCTGTGCGATGGCTTGGAGCTTCTCGGGCAAGTTACTTAAGCCGATCCGCGAATCAATCAAGCGAATGTTTTCCACCTGCCGGTTAGCCGCATTGGCCACCTTATCCATATTGGCATTCTCACAGTTGACCAAACGGTTGACCGAATTTCTCATGTCTCTGACGATACGGATATTTTCAAATTCCAGCATTGAATTGGTGGCACCGATTAGTTGCAAGAAGTCTGCGATCTTTTCCGCTTCCTTCAGATAAACGATGAAGCCACTCCGGCGAGCCGTTGCGCGGGCGTTCAGGCCAAAATGGTTAATCATCTCTTTGATCATATCGTTATGGCTCTCATACAGAGAATAAATCTCCAGGTGGTAACGCGAGGTCTGCGGATTGTTCACGGACCCGCCAGCCAAGAAAGCCCCACGAAGATATGACTGAATCATCAGATCATCCTTAAACGTGCTCAAGGGAACCCGTTCAGCCAACTGGTAACCCTCTAAGATGCCCAAGTTGGCCAACAATTCCCGCACATGGTACTGCAAGCGGACCACATAAGTATTGTTCTTCTTCAGTTTCATCTTGCGCCGGACAACGATGTCACTCTCAATTTGGTAGAAATCCTTCAAGAGGCGGTAAATACGTCGTGCCAGCGCTGGACTTTCCGTCTGCACATTCAGAACCATCTGTGAATTCTGAATGGACAGCGAACCGTTCATCCGGATCAATGCCATCAGCTCGGCTTTGGCGTTTTGACGGTGCACCTTGAGTTCCGTCAATTCCTTTTTAACTTGACTGGCATATGACATTTACCTATTCCTCCTCTAATCGTGCACGTCATGCAGGCGGTTAAGCAGCTCAGTTACCACTTTGTCGCGGTCATGGAAGGCACCGTTGTCCCGCAAACGCAGGAAGTTCGCTGAGATGACCCGGCAACCCTGTTTGCGCAGGCCCTCGAAATCGTGGCCAACTGGCTGAGAAATTTCATTCCATTCCTGGAAGTTGATGTAGTCTTCTGGTACCGGTTGAATATTAACCAGCACGGTATCGATATAGTGGCCGCCCAGGTGTTCATTCAACACCCGCACATGGTCGGCATCCGTAAAGTGGTCGGTTTCACCTTTTTGCGTCATGATGTTGCAAATGTAGACCACTTCGGCCTTCGTCTTGCGCACCGCGTCACCAACGTTTTGAATCATCAGGTTCGGCAAAATGCTGGTGAAGAGGCTCCCGGGACCTAGAACGATCTGATCGGCATCCATAATGGCGTCAATCACTTCTTTCATGGCCTGGGCATGGTGGCCATCGTCGTCATTGGAAGGCGTGATCCAGACCCGCTTGATCTGTTTGTGGGCGGCCGTAATTTCGGACTCCCCGCTCATCTTAGTGCCATCGTAGAATTCGGCGTTCAAGGTTAACGGCTCGTTGGCAACGGGAAAGATGTGACCATGGATCTTCATTAACGAAGACAATTCCTGGACAGCGGTAAAAATATTACCCTTCATTTCCGCTAACGCCGTGATAATCAGGTTACCAATCGCATGGCCGGCTAAAAAGCTATCGCTGCTTTCAAACCGGTATTGAAAGATATCCTTGTCAATCTGTGGCAACTCCGTCAGTGCAACCAGCGCATTGCGAATATCACCAGGCGGAACCACGTTGATATAGTTACGCAAAATACCCGATGATCCGCCATCATCGGCCACTGTTACCACCGCGGTGATGTCCACTGACTGATCCCGCAGGCCACGCAGGATGATCGGCAGGCCCGTTCCACCGCCAATAATTACTACCTTTGGTTTATGCTGCATCCTCTTACTCCCTTATTGTGCTTTATCAACATCGCGATGATGCAGGTTGACCGTATACTTGGTCTTTAGATCTTGGGCCAACCGAGTGGCAATCGTTACCGACCGGTGCTGGCCACCAGTACAGCCGATTGCAATCGTCAAACTGCTCTTGCCTTCCTTGATGTAACCCGGCAAGGCCGTCTTCAATAATGATAAGAGGTGCTGGTAAAAGTCTTGTGCCAACGGACTCTTCATCACGTAATCCTGCACCGCCTTGTCTTCCCCGGTTAAGTGCTTCAGTTCCGGCACATAGAAGGGATTGGGCAAGAAACGAACGTCCATCACAATGTCGGCATCCAGCGGCAGACCGTACTTAAAGCCAAACGACATCACTTCGATATAGAAGTTGCTGTCTTTGCCGTCACCAAAATAGTCGGCCAGCCTTAAGCGCAAGTTGCGGGGCGTCAGATTAGTGGTATCGATCCGGACATCCGCTGTGCTCTCCAAATCAGACAGGAGTCCCCGTTCCCGGTCAATCCCGGCGAGGACGCCATCATGTTTGGCCAACGGGTGTGCCCGCCGCGTTTCCTTGTAACGGGAAATGATGGACACGTCACTCGCATCCAAGAACAGGACCCGGACATTCAAATCGGGCCGCTCACGCATTTCCTTGACCACTGGGGCCACTTGTTCATAAAAGCCCTTGGAACGGCTGTCCATCACCATTGCAGTTTTGGAAAACTCGCCCGATTCCTCGATGACGTCGACAAAGCGTCCGGCCAAGGCTGGCAGCATGTTATCAATAACGAAATAGCCTAGGTCTTCAAAGGCATGGACGGCCACCGTCTTGCCGGCACCGCTCATTCCCGTAATGATCACGACTTCTAGTTTTGCATTCATCGCGTTTGTCTCCTTAAAAAGCCTCTATTGATTGTAACACACCCGGGCGTGTCTTTTTACCATGTCCACCGAATCTGTGAAAAAGTCTGCTGCTATGACTTCTTTTTATTAGCTCGTTCGCGGGCCCACTCGGCATCCCGCTTCAGCATTGGTCCTAAGTACTGACCGGTGTAGCTTTGCTTAACCTTCGCCACTTGTTCCGGTGTCCCGGTAGCAACCACGTAACCACCGGCTTCACCACCTTCTGGACCCAAGTCAATCAACCAGTCAGCTGATTTCACTACGTCCAGGTCGTGTTCGATTACCAACACCGTGTTGCCCTTATCAACCAGCCGCTGCAGAACTGACAGCAGGCGCTTGATGTCGTCCATATGCAAACCGGTCGTTGGTTCATCCAAGATGTAGAAGCTCTTGCCGTGAGACTGACGGTGCAATTCACTGGCCAGCTTCATCCGCTGCGCTTCCCCACCGGATAAGGTCGTTGCCGGCTGACCGAGTTTGACGTAACCCAGGCCAACATCCTGAATGGTTTGCAGCTTGCGACGAATCTTTGGAATGGCGGAGAAGAAGTCCAAAGCCTCGTTGACGGTCATGTTGAGGACTTGGGAAATGTTCTTGCCCTTGTACTCAACTTCCAGCGTTTCCGAATTGTAACGGGTCCCATGACAGACTTCACATGGCACGTAGACATCCGGCAGGAAGTTCATTTCGATCTTGATGATCCCGTCACCGTGGCAGGCTTCACAACGACCGCCCTTCACGTTGAAGGAGAAACGCCCCTTGCCGTAACCCCGGACTTTGGCGTCGTTAGTTTGGGCAAAGAGACCACGGATATCATCAAACACGCCGGTATAGGTGGCCGGGTTGGACCGCGGCGTCCGGCCGATCGGTGATTGATCAATATCAATGACCTTCTCAATCTGATCAACCCCGCTGATGGACTCATACTTGCCCGGCTTGGCTGAGTTGTGGTTGAGCTTTTGCGCCAGAACCCGCTTTAAGATCAGGTTGACCAGCGTTGACTTGCCTGAACCGGAAACCCCCGTCACACAGATAAACTTGCCCAATGGGAATTTCACGTCAATCTTCTTCAGGTTGTTGGCTTGGGCACCCTTCAAGGTGATGAACTTACCGTTGCCCTTGCGCCGTTCTTGCGGTACCGGGATAAACTTTCTGCCCGACAGGTATTGGCCGGTCAGTGATTTCTTTGACCGCATCACCTGCTTAGGGGTCCCAGCGGCCATTACCTGACCACCGTTTTCACCGGCACCAGGGCCGATATCGATGATGTAGTCGGCAGCACGCATGGTGTCTTCATCGTGTTCAACAACGACCAGGGTATTACCGAGGTCCCGCATCTTCTTCAAGGAGCTGATCAAACGGTCATTGTCCCGTTGGTGAAGACCGATGGATGGTTCATCCAACACATAAATCACGCCGGACAGATTGGAACCGATTTGCGTGGCCAACCGGATCCGTTGGGCTTCACCACCAGACAAGGTCCGTGCCGAACGACTCAGTGTCAGGTACTCAACCCCCACGTTCTTCATGAAGGTCAAGCGATCAACGATTTCCTTCAGAATCGGCCGGGCAATCTTTTCCTTCTGCTGATCCAATTTAAGCTGCTTAAAGAACGGCAGGGACTTGCTGATCGGCAGCTCGGATACCTGGCCAATGTTCAACCCGCCGACTTGGACGGCCAGTGCCCGCTCATTCAAACGGTAGCCGTGACAGGCCGGGCAAGGCAGCTCGGTCATGTATTTACGCATCTGCTCACGAGTGAAATCAGAATTGGTTTCCTTGTAGCGACGTTCGATATTGTTAATGACACCTTCGAACGGCACATCCACATCGCGCACACCACCGAAGTCATTTTCATAGTGGAAGTGGAAAGTCTTGTCGCCGTTGCCATACAAGATCATCTTCCGCTGCCGCTTGCTCAGCTTGTTAAACGGCGTCTGCATGTTGATTTTTTCCGACTTGCAGAACTGGGCCAGCAATTCTGGGTAGTACTGCGAACTGATCGGGTTCCAAGGCTCGATGGCTCCGTCGGCTAAGGATTTGCTGCGATCGGGCACAACCAAATCCATATCCGCCGTCAACCGTGAACCCAGGCCTTCACAAACCGGGCAGGCTCCAAGGGGCGCGTTGAACGAGAAGAGCCGTGGTTCCAGTTCACCCACCGTGAAGCCACAGATCGGACAAGCGTATTGTTCCGAGAACGGGATTGGTTTGCCGCCAATCACATCCGCAATGGCGTAACCATCGCTCAGCTTCAGGGCCGACTCGAAGGAATCAAACAGCCGGGACCGCACGCCATCCTTGACGATGATCCGGTCCACCACCACGTTGACCGTATGCTGCTGGTTCTTGTTTAACTCGGGTACTTCTTCAATATCGTAAGTTTCACCATCGACCTGAACACGAACAAAGCCTTGCCGCTTAATTTCCTGGAAGACCTTCTTTTGGGTCCCCTTCTTGTCGCGGACAATCGGTGACAGAATTTGCAGCCGTGTGCGTTCCGGTAACTTCAATACCCGGTCCACCATCTGTTCGGGCGACTGACTGCTGATCGGTATGTGATCATTGGGACAGATCGGCGTACCAACCCGGGCCCACAGCAGACGAAGGAAGTCATTGATTTCGGTGACCGTTCCCACCGTTGAACGCGGGTTGTGCGACGTGGTCTTTTGGTCAATGGAAATGGCCGGTGACAGTCCGTCAATCGAATCAACATCCGGCTTGTCCATCTGCCCCAAGAACTGCCGTGCATATGCCGACAAGCTTTCCACGTAGCGCCGCTGACCTTCAGCATAGAGGGTGTCGAAGGCCAAAGAACTCTTGCCTGACCCGGATAGGCCGGTGATCACCACCAGTTTGTTTTTGGGAATCGTGACGTCAATGTTTTTGAGATTGTGGGCTCGTGCACCATGAATCACGATTTTATCATTCGCCAACTTATTTACCTCCCTTTTTGACGGTCTTTTTCTTGGATTTCTTCTTTTGCGCACTCAATTCCATGACCGTGTCACGCAACGTGGCCGCCTGTTCAAAGTCCAGACGCTTAGCCGCTGCCCGCATCTGATCGGTCAGTTCAGCCAGCATTTGCTCTTGTTCCTTGGCACTCAAGCGGGCAAAGTCTTTGCTGGTAAATTCAGCACTCTTGTCCTGCTCTTCCTTTTCTTTTTCTTCCACCGGTTTGACTGCCGAGATAGCGTCCTGAATCGGCTTGATAATGGTCTTCGGTGTAATACCGTGTTTCTTGTTATAGGCCTCTTGAATGCTGCGCCGCCGTTTGGTTTCATCAATGGCTTCCTGCATGGAGTCGGTAATCGTATCGGCGTACATGATGACCGCCCCATGAGCATTCCGGGCGGCCCGGCCAATCGTTTGAATCAACGATCTGGTGTTACGCAAGAAGCCTTCCTTGTCCGCATCCAGGATCGCAACCAGGGAAACTTCTGGAATATCCAGCCCTTCACGCAACAGGTTGATCCCCACAAGCACATCAAACTTGCCCAAGCGAAGATCACGGATAATCTGCGTCCGTTCAAGGGTCTTGATGTCGCTGTGCAGGTACTTAACCCGCAAGCCCATGTCCTTTAAGTAATCGGTCAGGTCCTCGGCCATCTTCTTGGTCAAGGTCGTAACTAAGACCCGCTCATGGGCATCGATCCGCTTGTTAATCTCACCCACGAGGTCGTCAATCTGGCCCATCGATGGCCGGACTTCAATGGTTGGATCCAGCAAGCCGGTTGGCCGAATAATCTGTTGGACAACGTGGTCAGTCTGGGCCTCTTCATAAGGACCAGGAGTGGCTGACATGTAGACAACCTGGTTGACATGCTGTTCAAACTCTTGCAGGCTCAGCGGCCGGTTATCCAAAGCACTTGGCAAACGGAAACCATAATCGATCAATTGCTTCTTCCGGGCCCGGTCACCATTCAGCATCCCCCGAACTTGAGGCATGGTCTGGTGAGATTCATCGACCACGAGCAGGAAATCCTTCGGGAAGAAGTCCAGCAGGGTATAAGGCGGTTCACCCGGTTTGCGCCGGTCCATGTAACGCGAATAGTTTTCAATCCCGTTCACGTAACCCACTTCACGCATCATTTCGATGTCGTAGGTGGTCCGCTGCTGAATTCGTTCGGCCTCCAGCAACTTACCCTCTTTGGTGAACTTTTCCACCTGTTTCTTCATGTCCGCTTCGATTTCCGGAATGGCCACCTTCAGCGTTTCCTCACTCGTCAGGAAGTGGGTGGCTGGGAAGATGGAAATCCGTTGCAAATCACCGACAATTTCGCCGGTTAACGCGTCAACCTGACGGATCCGATCAATTTCATCACCGAAAAATTCGATCCGGATGGCGTTTTCGTCATGACTGGCCGGGAAGACTTCGACCACGTCTCCACGCACCCGGAAGCGGCCACGTTGGAAGTCGATATCGTTGCGGTCATATTGAATCGTCACCAGTTCCCGCAACAGTCGGTCACGCGGGATTTCCTGGCCCACATGGAGGCTGACAACGTGGTTCTGGTATTCGGCTGGAGAACCCAAACCAAAGATGCTGGAAACGGAGGCCACCACAATGACGTCGTTGCGTTCCAACAGTGAGGTCGTGGCGGAGTGCCGCAGCTGGTCGATTTCATCGTTAATCGAAGCGTCCTTTTCAATGTAGGTGTCACTCGACGGCACGTAGGCTTCTGGCTGGTAGTAGTCATAGTATGACACGAAGTATTCCACCGCGTTGTGGGGAAAGAACTTCTTCATTTCACCATACAGTTGGCCGGCCAAGGTTTTGTTGTGGGAAAGGATTAAGGTCGGCTTGTTAACGCGGGCAATGACGTTGGAAATCGTGAACGTTTTACCGGTCCCCGTTGCACCAAGCAGGATCTGCGCCTTTTCGCCCTTTTCAATACCTTGTGTCAGGTCACGGATGGCCTCTGGCTGATCACCGGTCGGCTCATAGTCCGAAACCAGTTCAAACATCTTATCTGGCTGTCGATAGATCATCCCAAATTCCTCTTTCTTTTTAAAGTTTTCATCCGATCTTACAGCATTTTAAGTTTATCACACGAACATGTATTCGTCTAAAAGGACGAACTCAGATCAAGCATTAGACAAAGAGAAATTCCCATCAAAAAATGAGTGGGTAAGAAGTCGTTAAACTCCCTACTCACTCATTTAACATTTTAACTTTTATTAACGATTATTCTTCGGCAAAGGCCTGCAGAGCGTCTTCATAAGCACTCAGCTTGTCTTCAGCGCCCTTGCTTGAATCAGCACTCGTGCCAATGTAGAATTTCAGCTTTGGTTCCGTGCCGGATGGCCGAATTGCAATCCAGGTTTCGTCATCCAAGACATACCGCAGCACGTTGGATTCAGGAATGCCAAGTTCACTCACCTTGCCTTGGGCGTCGGTCTTGGTCCCCTTGGAGAAGTCTTCAGTCAATACGACTTGGTGACCAGCAAACTGGCTTGGAGCTTCCTCTCTGAATTTCTTCATCAAGCCCTTGATCTTTGCCGGACCGTCGACACCAGCGTAAGTGTTGGCGATGGTCTTTTCTTTGAAGTAACCGTACTTCTTGAAGAGTTCCTGGACACCATCGTACATGGTCTTGCCCTGGCTCCGGTAGTAAGCGGCGATTTCGGCCAACAGGGTCAGTGACTGGATGGCATCCTTGTCACGAACGAATGGCTTGATCAGGTAGCCATAGCTCTCTTCAAAGCCAAACATAAAGGTGTGGTTGTGCTTGGTTTCGTATTGGTGAATCTGGTCAGCAATCCACTTGAAGCCAGTCAATACGTTGACCATCTTGACCCCATAATCGGCCGCGATCTTGGTGGCAAAGTTAGTGGAGACGATGGACTTAACTGCCGCTGCGTTGTCTGGCAGGGTACCCGCTTGTTTGTGGGCTTCCAGAATGTAGTGCAGCATGACGGAAGCAATCTGGTTACCAGTCAGCAATTGGTATTCACCATTTGGCTGACGAACGGCACAACCCAGCCGGTCAGCGTCCGGATCGGTAGCAATCAAAACGTCCGCATCAATCTGCTTACCCAACTTAATGGAGCGCACAAATGCTTCTGGGAATTCTGGGTTCGGGTGCTTCAAACCAGGGAAGTCACCATTTGGCATTGCTTCGGTTGGTTCAATCGTGAAGTTGGTAAAGCCAGCCTGCCGCAGCGCACGTTCACCAAGCATCCGTCCGGTACCACACAGAGGGGTGAAGACAAACTTCATGTCCTTGCCATACTTCTGGGCTAATTCATGGTTAATCGTGACCTGCTTGACGTTTTCCAGATAAGCGTGGTCAACATCTTCGCCCATGATGATTTCTAAGCCTTCATTCAACATGGTCTGCTCGTCAGCCAGCTTGATTTCAAAGGGGTCGACCTGACGAATGTAGGAAGTAATCATGTCGGATTCCTTCGGTGGCATTTGACCGCCATCTTCGCCATAAATCTTGTAGCCGTTGTATTCCATTGGGTTGTGGCTGGCAGTAATCATAATCCCAGCGTAGGCATGGTTGTAACGAACGGCAAAGGACAGTTCAGGTGTTGGACGAACGTTGTCATAAATCATGGCCTTGATCCCATGTGCACCCAGGACCCGAGCACAATCATGAGCAAATTCACGAGAATGATGACGCGAATCAAAGCTGATGGCCACCCCGCGTGACTTAACTTCGTCACCCAAAGAATCCATCAACGTTGCCAAACCAGCCGTTGCTTGACGAACCGTGTAAATGTTCATCCGGTTGATTCCGGCACCCATCAGGCCCCGCATCCCAGCGGTACCGAATGACAGCGGTGCGTAAAAGGCATCCTCCTTTTCCTCATCATTCATCTTTGCCATTTGGGCCTTCAAACCGGCGTCTAAGTCCGTTTGTTTAGCCCATACTTCATAATTATCTTTCCAACTCACAGGAAGCATCTCCATTCCGTTTGTTCTTCCTTACCATTTTAACAATTGTCGGCGGTATCCGCATCATTAATTATAATTAAAAGTTCATCCACCGCTGAATGCACAAAAAGGGAGCGTGACAGAAGCTATTAATGGCTTCGTGGTCACGCCCCCGCGAGCAACAATAGGCCCGCAGCGTTCAGAAATTCAGAACGTTGGGGCCATTGTTGTACCGCCTGTTAACTTTTGATGTATGCAAAAGGGATTATTTACTTTAAGCTGTCAACGTACTTGAAAACCTGCTGGCCGGCGATCGCACCGTCACCAACGGCGGTAGCAATCTGCCGCAGCAACGTTTCACGAACGTCACCGATAGCATACAAGCCCGGAACTTTTGTGGCCATCTTTTCGTCCGTCTTGACCCAGCCGGCATCATCCAAGACACCCAGCGGCTTCAGATAACCAGTCATTGGAACACTGCCGACATAGATGAAGACCCCGTCAGCCTGCATTTCACCAGTGGCACCGGTCACGTTGTTCTTCGTCTTGACGCTGACCACTTGGTTGCCATCGCCTTCGATTGCTGTCACGCTGGTATTGAAGACAAATTCGACCTTGGGGTTCTTCTCCGCTTTCTGCTGGATGACTGCGGAAGCCCGCAAAACATCACGCCGAACCACGATGGTCACCTTGTCAGCAAACTGAGTCAGGTAGTCGCCTTCTTCAACGGCCGAGTCACCGCCACCGACAACGATCAGGTGCTTTCCCTTAAAGAAGGCACCATCACAGACGGCACAGTAGGAAACACCGCGCCCACTGTATTCTTCTTCACCAGGCACACCCAGCTTCTTCTGTTCTGAGCCGGATGCGATCACTACGGCTTTAGCGGTGTAGGTTTTGTCCATATCGGTCTGCACCTTGAAACTGCCATCGTCGGCTTTTTCGATCTTCGTAACCGTCCCATAGGCATATTGAGCGCCAAATTGGGTGGCCCCTTCATACATCTGCTTAGCCAGGTCAGGTCCCTGAACCGACTTGAAGCCACTGTAGTTTTCAATTGTTGCCGTGTTGTTCAGATTACCGCCGTAGATACCACGATCTAACATCAAAACAGAGAGGTTGGCACGTGAGGCATACAGCGCGGTCGTCATTCCGGCAGGACCAGCACCCACGATTACCACATCATAATTAAGCTTTTCTTCTTCTGCCATTGATGACTGCCTCCTTGATTTATTCTAGACTCATTCTAAATTATTTTGGCAGCCTTGTCTAGCGGGTTGACTTACTTTTTGTAAACAAAAAAGACCGGCAACTAACCGGTCTCCTTAATCATTATTTCTTTTGCTTATCTTCAGCAGTCAGCTTAGCGCCCAATTCCTTGATGTAGTTGCGTAACTCATCCTTGGTTTGTGGGTGCTGCAAGCCATATTCAATGTTGGTCTTGATCCAGCCGAACTTGTTACCAACATCGTAACGGTCGCCCGTGTATTCATGGGCAAAGACCCGCTGCGTCTTGTTCAAGGTGTTGATGGCATCAGTCAGTTGAACTTCGCCACCCTTGCCTGGCTTAGTCTTAGCCAGCACATCAAAGATTTCAGGAGTGAAGACATAACGGCCGATGATGGCCAAATCACTTGGGGCGTCCTTTGGATCTGGCTTTTCAACAAAGCTGGCAACGTTGTACAAGCCCTTTTCGACTTCCTTGCTTGGGTTGATCACACCATACTTGGCAGTGTCCTTGTGTGGTACCCGCATAACAGCTAAGGTTGAAGCACCAGTTGCGTGGAAGCTGTCAATCAGTTCCTTGGTCAGCGGTGCACCATTGTTGTTGATGTTGTTCAAATCATCACCCAGCATAACCACAAATGGTTCGTCACCAATGAAGTCACGGGCGGTCAGAACGGCATCCCCTAAGCCACGTGGGTGGGATTGACGAATGAAGTAAATGTTAACATCCGTCGTTTCTTGAACCAGTTTGAGCATTTCATCCTTGTGCTTTTCGCGCAGGTTGTCTTCCAATTCTGGATTGGAGTCAAAGTGGTCTTCGATGGAACGCTTATTCTTTCCGTCAACAACAACAATATCTTCGATCCCTGATTTACGTGCTTCTTCAACGATAAATTGAATGGTCGGCTTGTCAACGATCGGCAGCATTTCCTTAGCTAAGGCCTTGGTAGCTGGTAAGAACCGGGTACCCAAACCTGCAGCAGGGATAATGGCTTTTCTAACTTGCTTCATAAATAATCTAAATCCTTCCGTTAATAAAATGAATACGCTGACATTTTACCACAGTTCCGAATTGATTACTCAAGTTCGGAGGTAACCTCACGACTCATCAGGTCGGTGATGGCTGCTTCAATATTTTCACCCTTGTACAGAACGTTGTACAAAGCGTTGGTAATCGGCATCTTAACCTGACGCTTCTGAGCTAATTCGTAAGCGGCCTTGGTGGTGTAAACCCCTTCGATGACCATCCCCATGTGGCTGATAACGTCTTCCAGCTGCCGGCCTTGGCCTAATTGGAAACCAGCACGCCAGTTCCGTGAGTTCTTACTGGTACAGGTAACAACTAAGTCACCAACGCCAGACAGGCCGATGAAGGTAAATGGGTTGGCACCGAAAGCAACTCCCAGCCGGCGGATTTCCGCCAAGCCACGGGTGATCAGGGCTGCGCGGGCATTGTCCTTGTAGCCCAAACCTTGCAGAGCGCCGGCACCAATAGCAATGATGTTCTTCAAAGCCGCACCAAATTCGGCACCGATCACGTCATCGTTGGTGTAAACCCGGAAGTAGCTGTTGCTGAAGAGCTTTTGGGCCTTCTGGGCATGGGCCATGTTTTCACAAGCAGCGGTAACGGCAGTCATGTCTTGTAAGGCAACGTCTTCGGCATGGCTAGGGCCAGACAGAACAACAATGTCTTCCCGATTTTCAGCGGGAATTTCTTCGGCGATCATCTGGGATGGCCGCTTATAAGTTTCTTGTTCCAAGCCCTTCGTAGCGTGGATGATCAGCGGCTTCATGTTCCGCTTCTTCAAAATCTTGGCCAGGTTATGGGACACTTCCCGAAGACCCTTCGTTGGAATCACAATCAGGATATACTTGGCATCCTTCACGGCCTCGTCCATGTCGTTAGTGGCCCGAAGCTGCTTGTTGTACTTGAAGTCCTTCATGTATTGCGGGTTGATGTGCCATTCGTTTAAGGCCTCGACTTGTTCAGGATCACGGGACCAAAGCAGGACATCGTGACCATTGCCGACCAACAGATTGGCTAAAATACTTCCCCAAGAACCAGCACCTAAAACTGCAACTTTATTGCTCATGATTATTCTCCTTTACTTGTTCATACCACTTCAGCTGAGGCGAGTGCTGACGACGCCAGAGCACCAAGGCAATGCTGACAACAAAAATCAGGACTGACAATAGTTGCGAAACCCGAATAGGACCCCACATCAAACTATCCGTCCGCATTCCTTCAATCCAAAAACGACCTAACGAATACCAAATAAGGTAAGCAAAGAAGACCTCACCTTCCTTAAACAAGTGACGCCGATGACGCAAACTAACCAACAAGACGAAGCCGAGCAGGTCCCACATGGATTCATAGAAAAAGGTCGGCACGCGGTAAGCGCCAGAAATGTCCATCTGCTTAATGATCCACATCGGTAAATGCTGGGCCATCAAGGCGGACTTAGTGGTGATTGTCCCAAAGGCTTCTTGATTCATGAAGTTGCCCCAGCGACCAATTGCCTGCGCCAAGATAACGGTCGGCGCAATGACGTCCAGCATTGTCCATACCGGCAACTGACGGACATGGCAAAGGATCAAGAGAGTCACAAAGCCACCAATAATTGCACCATAAATGGCAATGCCGCCGTCCCAGATGGCAATGATCTCACTCGGGTGCAAGCGGTAGTAAGGCCACTGGAAGACCACATAATATGTCCGGGCACAGATGATCGCGATTGGTAAGGCCCAGAGCAGGTAATCATAAAAGACGTCTTCGTTGATGCCTTGACGCTTGCCTTCCCTGATTGACAACCACAGGGCCAGAATTACTCCACTGGCAATGATGACTCCATACCAATGAATGGTGAACGGGCCCGCTTGCCAAGCAATGGGGTTCAAGGCCAAAGTTTTACTGATCATTTTTTGGCGTCTCCCGCCGTGCTTTATCACGGGCTGTGTTCTGCTTGATCAACCGGCTCAGGTTTTCGTCAAAGGTTTCGGTGGCATCGTAACCCATCGTGTTGGCACGGTAGTTCATTGCCGCCGATTCAATGATGATTGCCAGGTTCCGCCCAGTCCGCACTGGTACGGAAACCTTTGGCACCACGACGCCTTGGATGGTCTGGGTATCGCCACGGTCACCCAAACGATCAAACTGGGTATCCGGCGTCCACGTTTCCAAGTGCACGATAAAGTCAATCGTGTCTTCCGGCATGATGGCACCCGTTCCATACAGGGTCATGACGTTGATAATCCCAATTCCCCGAATTTCCATCAGGTGCTGCAGGATTGCCGGTGCACTGCCGACCAACGTCTGTTCATCACGAGCATATACCTCGACCCGGTCGTCAGCGACTAAGCGGTGGCCACGCCGGACCAATTCCAGGGCCGTTTCACTTTTCCCAATCCCGGAATCTCCGGTGATCAGGACCCCAACCCCGTTGATATCAACCAAGACACCATGAACCGACTTTCTTGGCGCCAACCGGCTAACCAAATAAGAAGTCATGTTGCCGAGAACCCGCGAAGATGTCAGGTGGGTGCCTAAAATTGGAATGTGGGCTTCCTTCGCCGCCTTTTGCAATTCCGTCATCACCGGCAAGTCTGTGGAAACCACGAAGCATGGCGTTTGTGGCTTGCACATCCGTTCCAGGTAAGTCTTTCGTTTTTCATGGGTCAATTCGTTGGCAAAGGCCGTTTCCGTAATTCCCAACAATTGAATTCGTTCGGCCGGATAGTGGGTAAAGTAACCCGCAAACTCCAAGGCCGGCCGACAAATATCACTCGTAATGATGGGACGGTCCAAGTAGTCTTTCCCTTGAATGACCTTTAGGCGGACGTTTTTGACCAAATCGCCAACCGTTACGCTACTGACACTCTGTACCATCAGTTTGCCTCCTCACAAGCATTGCGCCTGTTTATTTCTTAATATCATGTTCTTCTACGTCGTGCAGTTCTTTACGCTGGGGCTTAGATTCAGTTTTGCCCCCTAAGTGCCGCAAGATCGTGAGTAGATCAGTCCCTGGATTATCCGCGGGGATGGTGATTGCCAACATGATGTAAATCAAAATTCCCGGTACGATAGTGGTCAGCGCAGTCAGGATTAGATAAGCAACCCGTAAAAAGTTAGAGTTCACGTGCAGGTAGTGACCAAGACCACCGAACACACCTGCCAGCTTCCGGTCAGTTGACGACCGTTTCAAGCGCCGTTGATTGCGTCTTTCTTCTCGCAAATTCAGGACCCCCATTTCTATTCTTATTTTAGTGCACTTTGTTTCAATTCAGCAATCCACATTAATTTGGATTTTTCTTACTCAATTGCCATTGCAGGTAAGCATTGATGAACGGATCCAAGTCGCCGTCCATCACACTGTCGACATCGTGGGTTTCGTAGCCGGTCCGGTTATCCTTAACCAACGTGTACGGGCAGAATACGTAGGAACGAATCTGCGAACCCCAGCCGATGTCCTTCTGCTCGCCTTCGATTTCGGCCCGCTTCTTCTCCTGCTTTTCTTGTTCCAATTCGTACAGCTTGGACTTCAGCATGTTCATCGCGGTGACCCGGTTTTGCAGTTGCGAACGTTCCGCTTGCGAAGAAGCAACCAGGCCCGTTGGCAGGTGGGTGATCCGGACAGCTGATTCGGTCTTGTTAATGTGTTGACCACCAGCACCGCTTGACCGGAAAGTGTCCACCCGCAAATCGGACGGGTCGATGTCGACGTGAACACTGTCATCTAATTCCGGCATCACATCGACCGACGCAAACGAGGTGTGCCGCCGACCAGCCGCATCAAATGGGGAGATCCGCACTAGCCGGTGAACCCCCTTTTCGGGATGCAGGTAGCCAAACGCATTGTGGCCCTTAATCAAGAGGGTCACGCTCTTAATGCCGGCTTCTTCACCGGCTTCATATGAGGCTGTTTCCACCTGAAAATGGTGCTGGTCAGCCCAGCGGGTGTACATCCGCAACAGCATTGATCCCCAATCCTGGGCTTCGGTGCCACCTGCGCCCGGGTGGATTTCCAAAATGGCGTTCTTGGCATCATACTTACCGCTCAGCAATTGACTCAGGCGGTAGTCCTGCAATTCCTTCGCTACTTTAGGAAACTCATCATCCAGTTGCTGCTGCAGGTCCTTGTCGGGTCCCTCCTTCAGCAGTTCGATGGTCACATCCAAATCTTCCAAACTCTTCTTCAGGTGGGTGTAGGTATCACGCCGTTGCTTCAACTCGTTGGTCTCGTTAATCAACGACTGAGCTTTCTCACTATCATTCCAAAAGTCGGGAGCGGTCATCTGGTGCTCGTTATCGGCGATCTGCTCGTTCAACGCGTCCAGGTCAAAGAGACCTCCCGAAGCGTGCAACTTCTGCTTGCATTGCTTCTAATTTCTGACTTGCACTTACTAAATCCACAATAATTCTCCTTTTAACAAACAAAGGGGTTGCACACACAACCCCTTCATCTAATCTTTTACTCTATTAACGGGTAACGTTTTGCCGAATTTCGGACTTCATAAACAGACGGGTCGTTTCATACTCAATATCAGCAATCATTTGTTCAAACATGTGGTAACCAGCGGTCTGGTATTCAACCAGTGGGTTCAATTGACCATAACCACGCAGGCCAACTGATTGACGGAACTGGTCCATTTCATCGATGTGATCAGTCCAGTGGGCATCAACCACCCGCAAAATAACCACTTTTTCAAACTCAAGCATCTGTCCCGCATCATACAGCTGACGTTGCTTGTCTTTGTAAACACCTTCAGCCCGGCTCATCAGATAATCAACAATTTCGTCAGGGCTCTTGCCTTGCAGGTTCCGGACACTGATCGTATCAGGATTAACCAGCACTTCACCAGCAAAGTCAACGATCTTCTGTAATTCCCATTGATTCTGATTGCCTAAGGTATGCTGATCAACTTCCCGCTGAATGGTCCGTTTAACCATCGGCATCAGGACCCATTTCAGTGATTTCTTTTCTTCAATGACCTGCTGCCGTTCCTTGTAGATGATTTCACGCTGTTCACGCATTACGTCATCGTATTGCAGAACGTTCTTCCGTGAGTCGTAGTTGTTACCTTCAACCCGCTTTTGGGCGGATTCAACCTGTTTGGTCAGGAAACGACTCCGAATAACCGCGTCATCGCCTTCAACCTTCATCTTCTTCAAGAAGGCTTTGATCCGGTCACCACCAAAGCGCCGCATCAAGTCATCTTCCAGTGACAGGTAGAATTGTGACAGACCTGGGTCACCTTGCCGGCCGGAACGACCACGCAATTGGTTATCAATCCGCCGTGATTCGTGCCGTTCAGTCCCTAAGACAGCCAAACCACCAAGCTCTTTGACGCCGGGGCCCAACTTGATGTCAGTCCCCCGCCCGGCCATGTTAGTCGCAATCGTTACGGCACCTACTTGACCGGCGTTCTTGATGATGTCGGCTTCCTTCTTGTGGTTCTTCGCGTTCAAAACCACGTGCGGGATCCCGGCTTGGTCCAACAAGTGTGACAGGTATTCTGACGTTTCAACGGCCACCGTACCAACCAGGACTGGCTGACCCTTTTCGTGCAGCTTCTTGATCCGCTTAACAACCGCAGCAAATTTGCTTTGCAGGGTTGGGTAAAGCAGGTCCGGTTCGTCTTTCCGAATGACTGGCCGGTTGGTTGGAATGGTGATAACTTCCATGTTGTAAATTTCACGGAATTCTTCCATTTCCGTCCGGGCCGTCCCCGTCATCCCAGACAGCTTGCTGTACATCCGGAAGAGGTTTTGGTAGGTGATGTTGGCCATCGTCTTGTTCTCTTCTTGAATCTCAACGCCTTCCTTGGCTTCAATCGCCTGGTGGAGACCATCGGAAAAACGCCGGCCCTTCATGACACGACCGGTAAAGGAATCAACAATCAAGACTTCACCGTCACTAACAACATAATCCTTGTCCCGGATCATGATGTAGTTGGCCCGCAGCGCTTGATCCAAGTGGTGGGTCAAAGCGGTGTTGTCCGGATCATACAAGTTACGCAGGTTGAAGTACTTTTCAGCCTTTTCGATCCCCTGGTTAGTCAGAGAAACCGTCTTGGATTCCAGATCGATCTTGTAGTCTTCGTCCTTTACCAGCTGCTTAACAAAGCGGTCAGTCTGCTGGTAGAGCTTGGAAGTCCCCGTACCAGGACCGGAAATGATCAGCGGCGTCCGGGCTTCATCGATCAGGATGGAGTCCACTTCATCAACGATACAGTAGTTCAGTCCCCGTTGTACTTGGTCTTCCTTGTAAACGGCCATGTTGTCACGCAGGTAGTCGAAACCAATTTCACTGTTGGTTGAGTACATGATGTCACATTGGTAAGCTGCCCGCTTCTCTTCAGGGCTGGCCTCACTGCTGTTGACCCCAACGGTACAACCGAGCCACTTGTAGAGCTTACCCATTTCTTCCGCGTCACGGTGCGACAGGTATTCGTTAACCGTGATGACGTGAACACCCTTGCCAGTCAGGGCGTTCAGATAAACCGGCATGGTGGCCGTCAAAGTCTTACCTTCACCGGTCTTCATTTCAGCAATGTTACCTTCATGTAGCACAATTCCACCCATGATTTGGACGTGGAATGGGTAGAGCCCTAAGACCCGTTTAGCACCTTCACGAGCAACAGCGAAGGCTTCTGGTAGTAATTTGTCTAAGCTCTCACCGTTTTGAATGCGCTGCCGAAATTCAGGCGTCTTGGCCTGCAATTGCTCATCAGTCAACTGGCTCATTGGCTTCGCATAACGTTCCACCTTATTGGCAATCCGATTGATGCGCCGCAATTCACGACGATCACTTTCAATCCACTTTCTAAGTATGTTCGCCATAAAAGCGTCCTTTCCTTTAATTTGAATTTTTTACTAGCCTGCTGCTTAATCCTAACTGGTCGCAAACTAGTTCCATTTTAAGTTTCACATCAAAGATTTTACCATGAACCAACGTTGAATTAAACTAATCTGTTGTTTGTCTGCAATTAAGTTAGGACCAGCAGATTTCAGCGACAAAAATGCCCTCCGTTAACATTCAAGTCGACACAAAAAGTCCCCAGGATTCAGAAGAACCGAATACTGGAGACTTCTTGCACTTAGGAATGGCAACTGCCACTCTTTTAGTTAACGATTAAATTAGTTGATCTCAATCAGACCATAACGGCCATCATTACGACGGTAAACGACGCTGGTGCCGTTAGTTTCAGCATCCTGGAATACGAAAAAGTCGTGTCCCAACATGTCCATCTGTAAAACAGCTTCTTCTGAATCCATTGGCTTCAATGAGATCTGCTTAGTCCGGACAATCTTTAAGGAATCATCATTGTCGTTGGCGTTATCATCGCCTGGAACAAATTCGATGTTCTTGTAGCCCTTTTCACGGGACTTGCGGTTCACACGGGTCTTGTATTTACGGATCTGGCGCTCTAATTTGTCGGTTACTAAGTCAATGCTGGCATACATATCGTTGGATGTTTCTTCAGCTCTTAAAGTCAGGTATGGTAATGGAATGGTTACCTCGACTTTGAAGGTCTTGTTAGGGTAAACCTTCAAGTTAACATGAGCGGTTGCCTCAACATTATCTTCAAAGAACTTCTCCAGCTTACTAATCCGCTTAGTGACGTAATTACGAATAGCGTCAGTTAAGTCAACGTTTTCTCCACGAATATTGAATTTTAGCATTGTACTCTTCTCCTTTCAGTACAAGCGATTGGGCTTGCTCTGATATCAGAAGGACCACTCTTCTCATATCCTACCTTCATTATAAGGTAGTTTGGCTTAATAAACAATCATGACCAAGCTGTTCTTTGTGAACGTATTAACCCGACAATGTCAGGGAAGACACACTAGCCGCCCCGGCAGCTTTCAACAAAGTGGCGGCATGATAGAGGGTACGCCCCGTTGTGTAAATGTCATCAACGAGGAGAATGCGGCGATGATCCAGACTTACATCAGGTTGCAATTTAAACGGCTGTGGTGTCTGTAGGCGCTGTTCCCGGCTCTTAGCCGATTGGGGAACGCCTTTTTCTACCGCCCTTGTCAGCAACAAGTGGCCATCGTAACCATCAATCAGTCCGGCAGTTTGGTTAAAGCCCCTCGTAGCCATCGTCTCCTGGGTGACTGGAATGGGAACCAGGTAATCATACTGCTGGCGGTCAATAAAGCTTTGCATTTCGGCATGAAACACGGCCCGCAAGCGGTAATCGCCAACGAATTTATAACGGTGCATGAATTCCTTCATCGCCTGATTGTAATGATACAGGCAACGATTATGGAGCACCCAGCCGTACTGATCTTGCCAGCGTCGGCATTCTGCACACAGGCCATTACCACTGCTACGGCCGCAACAAGGGCAAAAGGGCCCCATATAATGCTGAAACTTTGCCCGGCACCGTTCACAAATCCGTGGTGGGGTCAGCGGCCCGAATAAAAACAGCTTGGCTATCGGTACCTGCCAATAGATGGGACGATTACAGAGCAGACATTTCACTGAGCAGCCGCCTCCCCTTAATATTCATCGTCCGAATTTCTTTTTGCGCCTGCCGAATGGAACGTGAATACTCATTGATCCAAAAATGCACCTGGCCATTGGGGCATTTTGCCGATCGTCCTACTCGACCCGCTATCTGGACCAAGGCCGATGAAGAAAAGACCGGTTCATCCGCTCCCAGAACCCCGACATCGATTCCCGGAAAGGTCACACCCCGCTCCAAAATGGTCGTGGTTACTAAAAACAGGTATTGATGGTCGCGCATCGCCTGCACTTTCGTCAAACGGTCTGGGTCATTGGAATAGACAGTGGCAAACTTAACTGAATGAGGCAAAACTCTTTGCAGAATGTCCTTCAATGGACCTAGATCACTAATCCGTGGCACAAACAGCAAAAAGCGTTGTTGTGAACGGCAACGGGTTTTTAACCAGAATAATAAATGGGCCGGCAAGCGTCCCTTATTAAGCATCGCCCGCCAGTGCCAGCACAAATGACAATGAATCTCCGGCAAGAGATGACCGTGGTAACGCAAGGGTAAGTAGCTGACCTGCAAATGCCCACGACGGACCGCTTCAAACAGTGTTTTTCCAGGTGTCGCCGTCATCAATAACAGGCCGCCAGTGGGTTTTAAAGCCTGCTTGGTCGCATAAAGCAGGGCTTTGTTGCTCGCATATGGGAAAGCATCCACCTCGTCCACAATGAGCAGATCAAAGGCATGGTAAAAGCGCAGCAACTGGTGGGTCGTGCAGATGGTTAACTGCTTGTAGGAATAAGACTCCTTGGCACGACCATGAAGCAATGCAATGGGAACCCGGAAAGCGGCCGTGAAGCGAGGATACAGCTCTAAGCAAACGTCCACCCGTGGTGAAGCAATCCCAACCCGTTCCTTTCTCTGCAGGGCCTGGGCCACCGTGGGAAAGATCATCTCCGTCTTGCCGGCACCGGTCACTGCCCATAACAACCGGTGCTCATGGTTAGCCATACTGTGCTTGACTTCGCTTGCCACCCTCGTCTGTAAACTGGATAAGTGCCCCTGCCAAGCTAAGACATCCGCAGGCGGGTAAAATTGATTTGGCTCGGGGACATGATAAAATCGAGCTAAAGTCGATACCCGTCCAAGGTTCAAACACTTGGGGCAGTAATATTGATCATTGGGCAACATTGCCTGTGCCCGACTAGTTCTTTGATCACAGCGCAAACAGTGCACCTGTGTCTTTTCAACGGTCATTGTCGGTGACACAACGACATTCGCAGGCTGTGCTTGATCTTGACCCCAACGATTGACCAGTTGCCTTCGCCCCGCTAATAATTTGGTGTCCACGTTCATCCCTCCTATAATTTAAGAACGGAATTAAACGTGATTGACACTTTTTTGAAAGGAAATATTATGGCTGCGGAAAATAATTTAACAATTCAAAAAAATTGCCAGTACGAATTAGTCATTAAAAAATCGCGTTTCATATGCTCGCTGTCCCGAATCAAGGACGAGGATGACGCCCAGCAATTCATCAGTCAGGTCCAAGCAGACAATCGCAAAGCCACCCATAACTGCTTCGCCTATCAGGTTGGAAAAGATGATCATATTCAACGTGAAAGTGATAACGGCGAACCCAGCGGCACTGCCGGCGTCCCCATCTTGCAAGCCCTGCAAATGGAAAAGCTGCACGACGTTTGTGCCGTCGTCACCCGTTACTTTGGCGGGATCAAATTAGGCGCCGGTGGTCTGATTCGTGCATACAGCAACGTCACCACTGACGCCATTCATCAGGCCGGCATTGTCAACCGTGTCCTGCAGCAGTTATTAACCATCACCGTCGATTATGCGGAACACGATGCTTTGACTTACTATCTCAAGCAGCATGACCTAGCAATCGATCATGAAGAATATGGGGTTAAGGTGGCCGTAACCATCTTTGTCGATCAGAACGAAAGCCAGGCCGTTCAAGATGCCTTAACCAATCGTTTTAACGGTCGCCTAACCATCAAGGCTGCCGGGCAGCACATCCGTGAAGTGCCTGTAACAAATGCCAACTAACAAACTAATGACGACGAGTTGGCAGCTTGCTCACTAGTTGATTAGTCAACAACGCCGCCACCAGGATTACAGGCGTCAACTCAACTGGAACTAACAAGATGATCAGCAAACTGGCCAAAAGTGGTTTGCCTAAAATGACCGTTAAGCTGGTTGTCAAAACGATCACTGCATTGATACGAACATCTCCAGGCAAGAGCAATGCACACGCTACCCCAATGGCTAAGCTCGAGAAGATTGCCGGAAAAATAGTTCCGCCTCGCCATCCCATAGCAAAGCCCAAATTAGTAATGATCGCCTTGATCACTGCAACCATAATGAGGAAGGGTACTGTTAGCTTTAATGCTTCATGAGTAAAAGGTACAATCCGGAATTCGCCAGAAAAGAGAATGTCCCCGCTCAACCATGAACTGGCCGCAATTATTAAGCCAAAAATGCCTCCCTGCCAGATTCGATTGAGTTTGACATCAATCATTAATGCGGACCAGTTTGCTAGCCAGATAAATACTTTGCCAAAAACTAAACCGACCAGAATCGCCGGAATTGCTGTCCATAAGTTGGTCCATTGCCAGCTGATCAGATGGTGATGAATACCAAATACCCCTTCTTCTGGGAACAATTTGAACACTAATGCCGCTCCACTGATTCCGATAATTACCAATAAAACAACGCTAAGCAACCGTTGACGCTTACTTTCAAACAGTTGACTGAAAGTGGGCGCCTTTTTTAACTGCTGCTGGTCCATTTTTCTTAGCCAAATCCGTTTTGCTTGACCAGATGACAAGCAAAAACGCGCCCAACGGAGACGATCGCCCAGCCAATTGATCATACTCCCCGTCAATACAGTCGTTGAAGCTTCAGGACCGATGCTGCCGCCAGCTGCAAGCACTAATAGTCCTAAAGCAAATGATTTCCACCAATGGTGATAATTAAGGCGACCGTGAAGACGGAACTGCGTCAAGACCTCCTCAATCGTCAACGGGTAGTCGCCCAAGTGTTGGCTTAGAAAACCAATTAAAAAGCCAGCTGGAATACAAATAATAAATGGGTACCAGCAATTAAGACCACGACTTGAGCGGAGGTACTCGTGCCACACAAGATTAATGACCCAGTTCACAAGATTAAGATAGGCCGCTGTTACCATACCAATGATGATGCTCCAGATTAATGCATAAATGATCATATTGATTTTACGAAAATAACAGTTTGTGCTCATTTGTGAACCCCTTTTCGCCACTTTAAGCCATTTTGATGTCTCTTTAACCATTGCAGCCGTTTTTGTTTGTAAGTGATCATAACAATTTCTGATAACGAAAAAAAGACCGCTCGGCATTTCCGAACGATTCTTTTTAACCTAAGATCCAACTGATAATGTTCAGTGTCAATAATAGTAAGCACAAACCCACTAATAACTTCACGGCGTGCCGCGTGCGAGCATCACCATCTTGATATTGTTGCCAATGCAAACCGACATAACCAGTCACCAATAGGCCACAGCCAATCAAGCCACATATGCCTGAGGTGAAGTGGTCATGTTGAATGCTAAAGGACGCTACAAACAGCCAACCTAAAACAAAGATTGACGACCAAAGAATTGTTTTTCGATCCATAGGCAGCCTTTATTCGTGCAGGTGGTAGTTATAACTAGAAACGACAATGTTCTGCCGTGAATTCAGCAACGACCGCAAACGCAGACTGGTCTGGTTGTGCAGAGCCAATTGCCATGGGTGCTTTGGAATAAACTGCGGTACTAAGACAGTCGTCGAGTAGTTGCGTGCCTCAGCCCGTTTAGCAATCACATCCACAAACCGCAACGTTGGGGTCGCAATGGACCGGTAAGACGAGTGGATATCAACAAAACGAACATCTGGATACTCAGCCTTAAATTCATTGGCTGTCTTGTGTTCCTTACCTGGGTTTTCATCAAAGGACACGTGCATGGCAATGACATAATCACCGATTGACCGGGCGTAATTAATGGCACCCTTAGTCACCCGGGTAACATTACCAACCAAGACAATCACCGTGGCCCCATCATAGTCGTGCAGCTGTACCTTCTGCTTTTGGGCAACCCGCAACTGCTGGCCAACCTTGATGTAGTGACTGTGAATCTTATAGAACATCCACAGCAAGCATGGCATGATGATCAAGTATGGCCAAACGTTGTTGAAGTGCTGCCAGAACAGTGACAAAACCAAAGCCAAAGAAATCAGGGCACCAGTCAGGTTGATAAATGACTTACCAACCCACCAGCCTTGCCGTTCACGGAACCAGTGAATGATCATTGCGGACTGGGACAAAGTAAATGGTACGAACACACCAACCGCATACAGTGGAATCAGCATGTTGGTCTGACCATGGAAGATCAGAATCAAAATGATGGCACCAATGGCCAGTGAGATGATCCCGTTGGAGTAACCCAAGCGGTCACCACGGTCCATAAAGGCATGCGGCAGGAACTTATCCTTGGCCATGTTGTAAGCCAAAATTGGAAAGGCAGAGAAACCGGTGTTAGCAGCAACTGCCAGGATCATGGCCGTTGATAATTGCAACAGGTAGAAGCCTAAGCCACGGCCACCAAAAATGGAAGAACCGATTTGTGACAGGATCGTCCGTTCAGGATTTGGCCGAACACCGAGATAAAAGCCAAAGAAGATAATGGCAATGAAGAAGAAGGCCAAAATCCCACTCATGATTGCCAGAGTGGTAGCGGCGTTCTTTTCCTTCGGTTCGTTAAAGTTTGGTACAGCGTTGCTGACCGCTTCAACCCCAGTCAGTGATGATGAACCAGCTGAGAATGCCCGAACAAACAGGACAAAGGTCATGCCCGTTACTGGCGTCCCATAATCTGCCGGTGCGGCATAGTGGACCCGGCCGGTAGCAACATTGAATGCACCAACGGCAATCATTACGGTCATCATGATGACGAAGAAGTAAACCGGAACGGTCAGGAAGTTGGCACTTTCACTCATGCCCCGCAAGTTCATAAACATGATCAACAGGACGATGATCACGGAAATCGGTACTGAATAGTGATACAGGGCCGGAATAGCAGATGTGATCGCTTCAGTCCCGGACGTCGTTGATACGGCCACCGTCAGCATGTAATCAACCAACAGTGAACCACCGGCGATCAAACCACCATTTTGCCCCCAGTTCTTAGTGGCAACAATGTAGGCACCACCACCACTTGGGTAAGCATGAATGATTTGTTGATACGATAAAGTGATGGCCAACAACAGTACCAACACAATACCGGCAATAGGAATTGAATACCACATTGCCAGGGCTGATAGAGTTACCAGCACACTGACGATTTGCTCTGGCCCGTATGCAACAGACGAAATAGCGTCTGATGACAGCATCGCCAGCGCTTTAAATTTTGTTAGATGAGTTTTGCCTTCATCCAGGGTCTTTAAAGGTTTCCCGATCAGGACCCGTTTAAGGTACCGCCACATCTATCTCCCCTCCCAACTCAATGTTTTGGTAAGTTTGTGTACTTTAATTGAGATAACTAACTCATATTATAATTAATCAAATGCTTTTGCAACAAACGAAAACCAACTTTCATCTCAATTATCGCTATGATGATCTCAACCTGTGGCAACATAGATTGACGGCTGTCACATAGGCAAACGTTAGTCAATTTTATCAAAATTATTTCCCAGGAAATTAAAAAGCGTGACCAAAACCATTCCAGGCTTTCGTCACGCTTTTCATGTGGCCTTTTACAGCCGATTTTTTACTTAATGATGGGAGATTACATCATGCCGCCCATGCCTGCGCCGGCACCACCGGCTGGAGCAGCAGGAGCAGCGTTCTTTGGTTCAGGCTTGTCAGCAACAACGGCTTCCGTAGTCAGCAGCAGAGCGGATACTGAAGCAGCGTTCTGTAATGCTGAACGGGTAACCTTGGTTGGGTCAACGATACCGGCGCTAACCATGTCTTCGAACTTGCCAGTGGCAGCGTTGTAGCCGACACCTGGCTTTTCGTTTTGCAGCTGGTTAACAATAACGGCGCCGTTAACACCAGCGTTTTCAGCGATCTGACGAACAGGTGCAGTCAAGGCAGCCTTGACGATCTTAACACCAGTTGCTTCGTCGTCGCCGGCAGTTTCAACGTTGTCCAGTTCGTTCATGACGTTAACCAGAGCAGTACCACCACCAGGAACAAAGCCTTCCTGAACGGCAGCACGGGTAGCGTTCAAAGCATCTTCAATCCGGTACTTCTTTTCCTTCAATTCAGTTTCGGTAGCAGCACCGACCTTAACAACGGCAACACCGCCAGATAACTTGGCTAAGCGTTCTTGCAGCTTCTCCTTGTCGAATTCGGAGTTAGTAGCTGCGATAGCTTGCTTGATCTGGTCAACCCGGTCAGCAATGGCACTCTTTTCACCAGCGCCATCAACGATCGTGGTTGCGTCCTTGGTAACCGTAACCTTGTTAGCTTGACCTAGTTGATCAATGGTTACGTCCTTCAATTGCATGCCTAAGTCGTCGGAAACAACGGTACCACCAGTCAGAACGGCGATATCTTGCAGTTGAGCCTTACGACGGTCACCGAAGCCAGGAGCCTTAACAGCACATACATTGAAGGTACCACGAATCTTGTTCAGAACTAAGGTTGGCAGTGCTTCACCGGTGATGTCATCGGCAATGATCAACAGAGCCCGGCCTTGCTGAACAACGGATTGCAGCAATGGCAAGATGTCTTGAATGTTGCTGATCTTCTTGTCAGTGATCAGGATGTAAGGGTTGTCCAAGTCAGCTTCCATCTTGTCGTTGTCGGTTACCATGTATTGAGACATGTAACCACGATCGAAGCTCATCCCTTCAACAACGTTAACGCTGGTGTCAACACCACGAGAATCTTCAATCGTGATTACACCATCGTGACCAACCTTTTCCATTGCGTCGGCGATCAGCTTACCAACTTCAGGGTTAGCAGCAGAAATCGAAGCAATCTGTGCAATGTCATCCTTGGTCTTAACGTCGTGGCTCATCTTGTGCAGACCTTCAACAGCAGCCTTCGTAGCCTTTTCAATCCCACGACGAATGCCAACTGGGTTAGCACCGGCAGTAACGTTCTTCATACCTTCGTTAACAATTGCCTGGGTCAGAACAGTAGCAGTGGTGGTACCATCACCGGCAATGTCGTTGGTCTTGGAAGCAACTTCGGATACCAACTTAGCACCCATGTTTTCAAAGTGGTCTTCCAGATCAATGGACTTAGCAATCGTTACACCGTCGTTAGTGATCGTAGGAGAACCGTAGCTTTGTTCCAAAACAACGTTACGACCCTTTGGACCAATAGTCGTCTTGACAGTGTCTGCTAACTTATCGACACCGCGCAGCATAGCTGAACGAGCATCTTCAGAGAATTTCAATTCCTTTGCCATAAATTTTCACCTCATCTAATTGGAAATATCGTTTTAGTCAAGCACAGCGACTAAATCTTTTTCGTGAACAACCAGGTACTTCTGCCCTTCGTATTCAACTTCATTGCCAGCGTACTTGTCAAAAAGAACCTTGTCGCCCTTCTTAACACTAACTGGAACCTTAGTGCCGTTGTCTAACATCCGGCCTTCACCGACAGCGACAACTTCACCAGTCGTTGGCTTGTCCTTGGCATTAGAAGCTAAAACAATACCACCAACGGTTTGTTCTTCATTTTCTTGCGCCTTCAGAACAACGCGATCTCCTAATGGTTTTAACACGTTAATCCCTCCATCATTGCTTAATTATTTTCATTAGCACTCACCTTAGTGAGGTGTTAGCACTCAGACATCCCAAGTGCTAATTACATTGTCTACTATACCATTATGCAGGAGAATTGCAACCAATTAGTTTGACTAATTTTGACTTTTACCAGTTATCCGCCGTGTCCTGCTCTTGGTCGTGATTAAAGAAAAACACGCGGTCGCACCAATCAGGGTCAACCACGTGTATTCTATTTATTCAACTATTTTTCCTGCTCGTCCTTGGCGTTTAACCGGTTGCTTTCGATGAAGTAAGTCAAGGTTTGCAGTTCATTCGTCATATCAATATTTTGCACTTGCACATCCTTTGGCACCGACAGCCGCACCGGTGAGAAGTTCAAAATACCATGTACGCCAGCGGAAATCAGCTGGTCCGTGACCTTCTGTGCTTGTGAAGCCGGCACCGTTAAGATGACAATGTCGATTTGCTGGTCCTTAATCTGTTCCACCAGTTCATCGGCTGGGTATACCGGAATGCCACTCTTGATGGTATTAGCCAGTTCCTTCTTTGGGTCAAAGGCGGCACTGATCCGCAGATTGGTGTTCTGGTGGAAGTTGTAGTTCATTAGGGCGCTGCCCAGACTCCCAACACCAACCAGTGCCACACTGGTCAGCTTGTCCTGGTTTAAGATTCCTCGGAAGAACTTCAGGAGGTTCTCGACGTCGTAGCCATAACCCCGCTTGCCGAGTTCACCAAAATAGGAAAAGTCCCGTCGGATAGTTGCCGAATCGACCTGTACGGCTTTAGACAATTCAGTAGATGAAACACGCTTTTTATTCGCATTGAGCAGAACGTTTAGGTAACGATAATATACCGGTAGCCGCCTAGCCGTTGCCCGCGGAATTTTTCGATTGGCCACAACCATTTCCTCCATTCGTCAATTAGCTTGTGAAATAATCCACTAATTATTTTAGCACTTTCACTAACTTTGTGAAGCACCAGTTTTACCTAAAATATGCTAAAATCAGTTTGTTACTACAAATAAAGGATTTTGATGAATAAAAATGCTCTTATTGCAAACCAATAACGTCCTCCGCCGCTTTGGTGCCGACGTTTTATTTCACAATATCAATTTGCAAATCAATGATCATGCACGGGTCGCATTAGTGGGTCGCAACGGTGCTGGCAAGACCACCCTTCTCAAAATGATCGCTGGGATCACGAGTCCAGATGAAGGGACAATCACTAAATCACAAGGCCTGACCATCGGATATTTGGCTCAAGACCAAGGATTGGACAGTGAAAATTCAATTTGGGCGGAGTTGGACACCGTTTTTACCAAATTGCACCAGCAAGAGTCACAACTACGCGAAATGGAAACTCAAATGGCAGATGGCCCTCATGATGATAGTTACGACCGCTTAATGAAGAAGTACGACCAGCTGCAAACCTTGTATAAAAAGGAAGGCGGTTTTTCTTATGCATCCCGCATGCGGGGTGTTTTACAGGGCTTTGGTTTCGATGAATCAATGTGGCAGCTGTCCGTCAACTCCCTGTCTGGCGGCCAGAAGACGAAACTGGCCTTGGCCAAAATTTTGTTGCAGCAGCCCCAATTATTAATGCTCGACGAACCGACCAACCACCTGGACATGAACGTCCTGAGTTGGCTGGAAGATTACCTGCGGGGTTATGATGGTGCCCTGTTGATCGTCACCCACGACCGTTATTTTTTGGACCGGGTTGTCAATGAGGTTTACGACCTTGCTAACGGCACCCTGACTCACTATACCGGCAACTATTCAGCTTTCGTCACCGAGAAGACTCACCGTTTGCAGACGGCGATGAAGCATTACGAACAGCAGCAGAAAAAGATTGCCAAGCTGGAAGATTATGTCAACCGTAACCTGGTGCGAGCATCGACGACCAAGCAGGCACAAGCCCGGCGCCGGCAACTGGAAAAGATGGACCGGCTTGAGAAGCCCGTCAATGACGATCAATCCATCCACTTCCAGTTCCACCAGGACCACGCCAGCGGCAACGAGGTTTTGGATGTCGATCAGTTGAAGATCGGTTACAACGAACACGTATTGGCTGGTCCCCTTTCATTTGCGGAGCGCAAGGGACAACGCTTTGGGATTATTGGTCCCAATGGGATTGGTAAATCAACCTTATTGAAAACCATCCTGCACCAGCTGCCGGCCATCAGCGGGACCATTCGACTGGGTGCCAACTTGGACATCGGTTACTACGACCAAGAGCAACAGCAGCTGCACCCGGAAAAGAATGTGTTAAACGAAGTCTGGGATGACCACCCTGAAATCAACGAAAGTCAGATCCGCTCTTTATTGGGTAGTTTCCTCTTCGTTGGCGACGACGTTTACAAGCAAGTCAGTGAACTTAGTGGTGGTCAGAAGGCCCGGCTGGAATTAACCAAACTTTCATTCAAGCCGATCAACTTCCTCATCCTTGATGAACCGACTAACCACTTAGACATTGACAGTCGTGAAGTGTTGGAAACGGCCATCAATGACTTCCCTGGTACGGTTCTCTTCATCTCCCACGACCGTTACTTCTTAAACAAGGTTGCAACCGACATCTTAGCCATGACTGCCACTGGCATCACGCGTTACCCTGGCAACTACGATGATTACGTTGCTGCCAAGGAGAAGCAGGCACAGGCAGCGGCAGATAAGACCAGTAACGACTCCGCTCCCGTCAGCAAGACCGCTTCGACTGGCCAGAAGGATTACCGTGCCAGCAAGCAGAAGCAGCGTGATCGCCGTAAACTGCAGCGGGCCGTTGACGACCTCGAAAAACAGATGGATGAGTGGCAGCAGAAACACGATGAGATCGAAAAGCAGATGAGTGTACCGGACGTGGCGACCGACATTGCCAAGTTGAGTGACCTGCAGAAGGACCTCGACAACAGCCAGCAGCACTTGGATGACCTCGAAGAGCAATGGACGACTGCCGCCGAAAAGCTAGAAGATTTTGATCAACAATAAGTTTGATCAACAATAATCGAAAAAATACGCCAACATCCGCTCTTGGGTGTTGGCGTAATTTTTTGTCTTTAACTTTATTCTTCGACTGGTGTTAGACGTGGGAATGACAAGCCCGGCACGGCATTCAAGTCCAGGCCAGCCCGATCGCCATGAAGATAATTGATATAACCGGCCGCACCTATCATCGCCGCGTTGTCACCACAATACTTGAGCGGTGCCTGCAGCATCTTCACTTGCGGATAGTAGCGGGCCATATCGTGGTTTAGCCGATCACGGAGACCATGGTTAGCCGCTACCCCACCGGCCAGGATCAGTTGCTTAACAGAGTATTGGTCCAGCGCCGTCATTGTCTTTTCGGCCAGTACATCAACGACACTCTGCTGGAAGCTGGCAGCCAGGTCGTTCTTGTTCAGCTTTTCACCACGCTGGTCGGCGTTGTGGCAGGTGTTGATGAAGGCGCTCTTTAAACCGCTAAAGCTGAAGTCCAGGTTGTCTTCATTTTCCATTGCCCGCGGGAAGTGGAAGGTATCCTTGCCTTGATGGGCCCACTCGTCAACGGTCTTGCCGGCAGGATAATTAACCCCCATCACCCGGCCAATCTTATCGTAAGCTTCACCGGCGGCATCATCACGGGTTTCACCGATGATCTGGTATTCGTGTTCCTTAGGCATGTAAACCAGTTCCGTGTGCCCGCCAGAAACCAAGAGGGCCATTTGTGGAAAAACAAAGTCACCTACAAAGCGAGCAGCATAGATGTGGCCGGCCATGTGGTTGACCGGAATCAACGGCAGATGGTGGGCCCAGGCAACAGTTTTGGCCGCCGTGACCCCGATCAACAATGACCCCACTAAGCCAGGACCATACGTAACCGCCACGCCGGCTAAGTCATCATAGCTAACCTGGGCTTCATCCAATGCTTCATGAATGCACCGGGTGACCCATTCGATGTGGTGACGGCTGGCCACTTCTGGAACCACTCCACCAAAACGCTGGTGGCTGGCGATTTGAGTGGCCACGATGTTTGATAGGATCTCGGTTCCATTTTTGATTACCGCCACACTGGTTTCATCACAACTCGATTCAAATGCCAGAATCAATTTATCTTCTGTCATGATTTTTCTGCTCTCCCTCTAAATTCAAGCTCATCTCGTAGGCGTCTTCACCATTGTCCACATAATATTTTCTACGGAGCTGCTGGGTCACGAAGCCTAGGCGTTCATATAGTCGTTGCGCATCATGGTTGGACCGGCGCACCTCCAAAGAGATCGTCTTCATCCCACACTCACGGCTGACCAGCATCAAGATCTTCAGCAAGCGACTGCCTAAGCCTCGTCGCTGCACATCTGGCGCCACCCCGATATTGGTGATATGGCTTTCGGCTTCGAAATCGTTAATCGACAAGCCGGCAAAGGCCAACACCGTCTTGGTTTCCGGATTTTCCGCAACCAAATAAAGGCGGCGTTTATGACTCAGTTCAGACTCAAAAGCAGCATTGTTCCACGGTGCAAATCCGTAAATCGCCTGCTCGACAGCCACCATAGCTGGAATATCGTCACGACTTGCCTGCTTGACGACAATCATTGTGTGGTCAACCTCAACTGTGCGCGGATTAAAGCGCAACGTCTCGCCACCAACACGGGACTCAAAAAGGTTTGTCAATTGATTTTTAAACTTCCTCAACATAATTTTGCGGTTTAGCCCCCGGATGTTGTTTTTGCCAATCGCGTTCAGCTTGTGTCAAACGCAGGTAATCGGGCACAAAGTTATCGATCTGCTTTACTGGTGCCAGTTTTTCGCCCATCAAGGCCAAACGGTAGGTGCTTGGGAAGGCGTAACTAGCCGGTAACAGTTCCACTTGGTCGGGCAGTGTCAGCCCTTGCCGCTGAATGCGTTTCGTCATTTTACCGACCAAAACAGCTGCCTTCCCCTGTTGCTCGATTAACTGCAGTAATTCGGCGAAGGCCAGGTGTTGATCCTTGACTACCGACTGGAGCTGTTGATCGCCGTCATATTGGTAAATGCCGGCAAAAACGTTACCGCGGCGTGCATCCATAAAGGGCACAATCAACTGATCTGCAACGGGTGGCAGGTTGCTGGCCAATACCTGCAGGCTTGAAACACCGACGAGTTCCTTCTTGAGCGTCATCGCCAGTGTCTTGGCCGTCGTCACCGCAATCCGAATCCCGGTGTAGGAACCAGGCCCCTTTGCCACAACGACCCGGTCTATGTCTTGGGGTTCCCAGCCAACCCGCTTGAATAAGTTGTCAATGGTTGGCAATACGTAAATACTATGATTCAGCACGGTATTCAGCGTCGTTGTCGCCTTCAGCGTGTCATCTTCAACTAAAGCGATGCTCATGGGTTGATTTGATGTGTCAATCGCCAATACTTTCATTGTTTTTCCGTCCTTTCAATCACAAGTAGTATCTTACCATAAGCAAGCGAAGGTTAAAAAGGGAGCGTAGCCAAGTGCCGCGCTCCCTTTATCTTTTCTACTTATTAATTACGATCATCATAGCCCTTTGGGTGGGTGGAGTGCCACTTCCAAGCAGTAGCAATGATGTCGTGCACATTATCATACTTTGGTTTCCAGCCTAAGACTTCCCGCGCCTTGTCGCTTGCCGCAACTAAAGCATCAGGGTCACCAGGACGCCGTGGGGCAATCTTTGCCGGAATTGGTTTACCCGTTACTTCCCGGGCAGCTTCGAGCATCTGCTTGTTGGAGAAGCCAGTGGATGAACCCAGGTTGAACTGGTTGGACTGGTTGTGCGCCTTCAAGTACTTCAATGCCAGAATGTGGGCATCCGCCAGGTCCATGACATGAACATAGTCACGAACGTTGGTGCCATCAGGCGTGTTGTAGTCGTCACCGAAAATGCTCAATTCCTTGCGCTTGCCCTGGGCAACTTGCAGGATGATTGGTACCAGGTGCGTTTCAGGACCGTGATCTTCACCAATCGTACCATCCGGAGCCGCACCAGCAACGTTGAAGTAACGCAGGGCAACGAACTTGATGCCGTATGCTTTATCAGCCCAAGCCATCATGTGTTCCATCATCAACTTGGACAGGCCATATGGGTTGATTGGCTTCTGCGGATCAGTTTCCTTGATTGGCATGTGTTCGGGCACACCGTAAGTAGCGGCCGTTGAACTGAAGACAATGTACTTAACGCCAAAGTCGTGCATGGCTTCCAAAAGTGTAATCATGCCGCCAGTGTTGTTATCAAAGTACTTTAATGGCTTCTCCATCGATTCAGGAACAATGGAAAAGGCCGCAAAGTGAACAACGGCTTCAATGTTTTCGTTGATAAAGATCCGGTCAAGGAAGGCCCGGTCGCGAATGTCACCCTGGTAAAACTTTGCCTGAGGATTGATCGCCTTCTTGTGTCCCGTTGACAAGTTATCGGCCACGACAACATCTTGGCCGTGTTCGATCAGATCTTTGACCATGTGTGAACCGATGTAACCGGCACCACCACAAACAAGAATTGACATACTACTGACTCCTCCAATTTTATTTGATTAGATTAATTATAGCATTTTTACTAAATATTTTACTTAAATTTCCTGCAAATCTTCCAAATCAACGTGGTGGTTCAGGTATTCAAAGAGCAAGCCTTCTCGCAAACCGTTGTTGCTGAAGGTCACTTCTGGCATGTTCAACTGCCGCAGGATGGCCATTAGAGGCAAGAGTCCGCCAATGATCACATCCGCCCGCGAACTGTTGATCCCACGAATCTCGGAGCGGCCGGCCCGGTCGGTACTGAGCAGCTCATACATCAGCTCATAGGCGTCGTTGGTTTGAATGGTCAAGCCGTGAACGGAGCGCACCTTGTTCGGATTGGAATTGAGCTTCCACCGGTACATCTTTGCCAGCGCCCGGTTGCTGCCACCCAAGGCCACAACCCGTGTATGCCGTGCCCGGTTGAGCCAGCGCTGGCCCGCCAAAACCTGATCCACCTTGATGATGGCGTCATACAAGTCGGCGGAGTCAACTTGGTCGTTTAAGTGGTAGTTTTGTGATAATAAGACCGATCCAATCGGCAGGCTGATCAATTCCTCAGCCTGGCCCTCATCAACTAGGATCAACTCCATACTGGCACCACCAGTATCCATGATCAAACCGTTCTCCAGCGGCAGAGTATTGGAAACCCCAACGTAATCAAGGTAGGCCTCCCGCTCACCAGAAATCACGTGAAAGGTCAGGCCAGTTTCTTTCTTCACCCGCTCCAGGAACAACTGCTGGTTTGTGGCTTGCCGAACTGCCGCCGTGGCCACGGCAATCAAGGTAACGTCCAGGCTTTGGCAAACCTCTTTATAGCGCTTCAGGGTGTCGATCGTCCGTTGCATGGGCCCCTCTTGCAGCATGTGTTCGGGACCCATGTTTTCTGACAAACGCACATACTCTTTTTCGTAGCGCAGTAACTTGGTTTGTCCGCCGCTAAAGATTTGGTTGATCCGCAAGCGGCACGAGTTTGATCCTAAGTCGATTACAGCTAAATTACTCATCAATGTCCTCCTCGTTGTGCTTCAGGTGCAGTAACGGAATATGTTTGCTCAACGTTTCGAAAACACCATTCGCACCCGATTTGTGGGCCTTTTCGTCACGCTTTTGCGCCTTTTCCTTGGCTAATGCTTCATCCATGAAGTGCTGCTGGCAATTGAAGGCTGGCGCACCGTCACGTTGGATGCGGACATAATCGTCACCAACCAGCCGCCGTGCCTTGACGTTGTCTTTCCACATATCCTTGAAAATCTGAATGGCCTTTGCTTTGGCATCAGCTTCTTGAACAGGGTACAGCTCTTCTACCCGCCGATTCAAGTTCCGGGTCATCATGTCGGCACTGGCCAGGTAAATCTCTTCGTGACCGTTGCCGATGAAGTAGTAAATCCGTGAGTGTTCCAGGAAGCGGCCGACAATGGAGTGGACCTCAATGTTATCGTGTAATTCCGGCAAGTCGTTGCGCAGGCAGGTGATGCCCCGCACGATCAAGTGCACTTTGACCCCCGCATTGGCTGCTTCGTACAAATGAGCAATGATCTGTTTATCCGACAACGAATTCATCTTCATGCAGATCATGGCTGGGTTGCCATCTTCGGCAATCGCAATCTGCGCATCAATCTTCTTGTTGATGAAGGCCCGAATGCCATCCGGCGAAACATGCAGCTTGTGGAAGTAACGCGGCCGCGCGAAACCAGACAGCATGTTAAACAGGTTGGTCATGTCCTGGCCCAGTTCATAGTCACAGGTAAGCAAACCCATGTCGGTGTAGAAGTTAGCAGTGACATCGTTGTAGTTACCAGTGCCCAGGTGCATGTAACGACGGATACCATCTTTGTCCCGCCGAATAACCAAGGCTAACTTACAGTGGGTCTTCAAACCAGCCAGACCATAGATAACGTGACAGCCCATCTGTTCCAGGCGCCGGGCCCAGCGGACATTGTTCTTTTCATCGAACCGTGCCTTGACTTCAACTAGGACCGTTACCTGCTTACCGCGTTGTGCTGCCATGCCTAAATATTTAATGATTGGCGAATTTCCGGAAACCCGGTACAAAGTCATCTTGATCGCCAAAGTTTCCTTGTCAATGGCCGCTTGATGAATGAAGTGGACCACGGACTGGAAGCTCTCATAAGGGTGCTGGAGCAAGTGGTCCTTCTCCCGAATAGCGGCAAAAATATCGTGATCCATATCCAAGACCGGATCTTGGTATGGGGTGAATGGTTTGTAGCGCAGTTCATTATGGCCAGTAACCTTACCAGACAGTTTCTTCAAGAAGGTCAGGTCCACTGGTCCATCGACCCGGTAAACCGCCTTTTCCGAAACGTTCAGATTTTCGGTCAGGTGTTTCTCCAACCAGGAGTCAAAGTCGCGTTCAATTTCCAAACGCATGACCTGGCCGTGTTCCCGAGCCCGCAGCTGGTGTTGAACCGCCCGCAGCAAGTCGGAGGTATCTTCTTCGGCCACATCTAAGTCCATGTCCCGCATAACCCGGAAAGTGCCGCTAGCCAGAATGGTGAAACCCGGGAACAGGGCCGCCATGAAGTTCTTGATGATGTCATCGATCAGCACGAAATGGTTCTTGCCGGGCAGCTTGACCAGCCGTTGGTAGTTGCTTGGGACCCGGATGGTGGCAAAGTCCATGTTGTCGGGATCATTCTTCATTTCGTGGGGCTCTTGGATTGTCCCCTTCACTTCTTGGTCCCCTTCCAAGATTTCCTGCTTGGAGACTTCCTTTGCATGGGCATCCCGCATCAATTTAACGGCCACGTTCAAGGAGCCGTTGTTAATGAATGGGAACGGCCGGGAAACATCATCCGCTAACGGTGTCAACACCGGCATCAGTTGGTCATCGAAGAAACGCTGGGCAAATTCATGGTCGTGCTCGTCCAAACTGCTGACCGGCAGAATCTTGATGTCCTCTTTGTTCAGATCCGGCAGTAGATGTTCATTGTAGACTTGGTAACGCTTTTCGACCATCCGGTGTTCCTTTGCGTTGACCGCATCCAATTGTTCTTGGGGTGTCATTCCGGAAGCATCCGTTGTGGTCACATGAGCCGCACTCAGTTTATGCAAGGAAGCAACCCGGACCATGAAGAATTCATCCACGTTGCTCTGCGTAATGCCCAAGAAATTGGCCCGTTCCAATAACGGGTTGCTCGGGTCCATGGCTTCTTCCAAGACCCGACCATTGAAATCAATCCATGATAATTCACGGTTAACATAGTTTTGTGGTTGATAGAAGTCTTGATACTCCATTATTTCTCCCCCTCAACAATCAATTGCGGATGCAGTCCGTAGACTTCGGTGAACAGACGGTTCTTCCGCTGGAACGCCCATCCTTCAAGTACCAGGTCGTCCGTCGTGATTACCCGGATCTGCAAGTCGTTGCCAACCAATTTCAGACGAACATGAATGATCTTTTGCAACCGCGAGTCGTCCAGTGAATCGGCCACCCGCAAAATGGCAGCCAGCTGGGCAACCTGCAATTGAATGGCACTATCCAACTGCATGTAGTGTGGTTGGTCAACTTCTGGTGTTTCGGCACTGTGATAACGCGAAACTTCGGCCACCACTTGATTTTCACGATCCGACAGGCCAATCAACGGCCGCGCTTCCAAGATATAGGCTGAATGCCGGTAGTGCCCCTGTGGATTGATGAAGTTCCCAATATCGTCAACCTTGCAGGCAATCTCCAAAAGCAGCCGGTAATGGTCGTCCAAGCGGTGAATCGGCTTTAAAGCATCGAATAATTGCAAAGCAACCTTGGTAACGAAGCGCTTGTGGTCGGAATCGGCCCCATAACGTACGGCCAGGTTGTCGGCTTCGGTCTTGACCATCCGGGTTAGCTGTTCCGGATCGTGTACGATTTCGTCCAAGCCGTTAATTTCGTCAACCCCGGTTAAGTAGAGTTGATTCGTGTTCAGCAAACGCATCGTCTGGCGCAAGATCAAGTAGCCGGGCAGAACCCATTGCACGCTTTGTTCATCAGCTTGGTACTCTGCCGCTTGCTCTTGCAAAGAAGAATCCAGCAAGTGGTGGTAACGATTCATGAAGTCGTTTTGGTCGTACTCCACCACCTGATCGAGCTTTGACTGGCTAGTTTTCAGCCGAGACAATCCCTGGACATACAAAGTTGACGCCTCGCCGTGACCCAATTCGGGCACCAGATATTCCAGCTTGGAACTGATGTAGTCGGTAATGATTTCACTTGGTGTGACAGTCGTCTGCCGCAGGTTATCGGCCAGTTGACTCAGACGTGCCTTTCCCAGGTCGATTTCATATGAGGTGACGTAATTGCCATCCTTGAAGTAGGCCAGATCACTGATACTCAGTCCTAAACAGAGGACATAGCCGGTCAATGGCTTGTGCAAGGATTGCTTGACGTTATTGTTAATGGCACTGAGCAGCCCCGCCAAACGTTGATTCTTATTGATCCAATCAATGTGCAGACCGGTACGGACCTTGATCTGACTGGCAACATACTCACCGGTCATTGAATTCATGTCGATTAACGATCCGAATAAGCGGTAGTTGGTCACCGCGTAATCCTTCATAATCCGCTTGAAGCCTAACAAGTTGCTTTCGATCGTATCGATATTTTCCGGATAGTTACCGATCCGATTGGTACCCACGTGAAGTGAACCAGAATCGGCTTGGGTAATCAATTGATGACGGTCATTATCAACAATCCGCAAGCTTAAACGGTCTGGTTGTAGATACATGTATCCAACTAAGCCTTTTTCCATTATCTCCACTTCCTGTTATTCGTTAGTTTTAGAATACCACGTTAGGCTTTCTCATTGAACTTAAGAAAATATTTTGGTTGACTTAACTTTGCCCATTAGATTTATCTTAGAAAAAAGATTAGATTTTTCTCATAATTCTCTTGACTTCGCCATCTGCTCGGTTTATGGTATTAACAATTTCAAATCACGGTACAAGAAACACGATGAAGGGGAAAGTAATCTTCCTGGTCAGTGCAAAGCGAGCCTATGTCAGTGTGAGTTAGGCCACGGTCAGAAAGATGAAAGTAGCCCCGGAGTGACTAGAACGACCATCCTGGAAGTTTTAGGCGGGTACGCCCGTTATAGCGCCACCGTATCTGATTTTTTCACGTACGGATTGAGGCACTACCAGTGATGGTGGTGTAAATGAAGGTGGTAACACGCCCACGCGTCCTTTCTGAGCAATTAGCTCGGGAAGGACTTTTTTTGTACCGTCGATGAGAATCAATTTTGAGCATTTATCAAAGGGGTTGACAATTATGACTAACGAAAAATTGAACTTTAAGCGCACAATTATCATTGCTTCACTGATTTTCGGCATGCTGTTTGGTGCCGGCAACCTGATTTTCCCCGTTCACCTAGGTCAGATGGCTGGCGGTCACTGGCTAACCGCGAGTAGTGGCTTCCTGATTTCCGGAGTTTTAATTCCCTTAATGGCCCTGCTGGCAATTTGTATTACCCGGTCCAACGGTATTTATGACCTGGCCAAGCCAATTGGTCACTGGTACGCCTTGGCCTTCTTAATTTTAATCCACGCCACTCTGGGTCCACTCTTTGCGACCCCACGGACGGCCACTGTTCCTTACACTATTGGTATTGCACCACACTTGTCGGCCGCTCACAACACCATGGGACTTTTGATCTACTCAGCGCTGTTCTTTGCCATCACTTATTACTTTGCTGCCCGGCAAAACAAAATCACCAGCCTGATCGGTAAGTTGCTGAACCCAGCCTTTCTCTTGCTATTGTTCTGTTTATTCCTGATGGCTTTTTACCGGCCGCTAGGAGCTGCCAACGCAACTAACATCACCACTCCTTACCTGCACAATGCCTTTACCAACGGTTTCCTGCAGGGATACAACACTATGGACGGCCTGGCCTCACTGGCTTTTGGGATCACCGTTATCACTGCCATCCGCGCTTTCGGCCTGAAGAAGCCCAGCCATGTTGCCCTTGCCGCTGCTAAGAGTAGCTGCTTTGGTTTGGCCGGAATCGCTTTAATCTATCTCGGCCTGACCTGGTTAGGTGCTACCAGCCTTCACCACTACAGCCTCGCCGCAAACGGTGGCATCACCCTGGCGCAACTGGCCCACTACTACCTTGGAACGATAGGTGACGCACTTCTCGCCACTCTAGCGACCATCACTTGCATGACTTCGGCAATGGGCTTAGTAATTGCCTTCTCCCAAGACTTTCACCGCCGTTTCCCCCGTATTTCCTACAAGACATTTCTTCGCTTCAACTGCTTATTGTCCTTCTTGGTTGCCAACTGCGGGCTGAACCAGATCATTGCCTGGTCAACGCCAGTATTGATGTTCCTCTACCCCTTAGCCATCACCTTGATCATCTTGGGGATCACTTCGCCACTCTTCAACAACGATCCGTTGGTTTACCGGATCACCACTGGGCTGACCCTGATCCCGGCCTTCTTCGACATGCTGAACGCTGCACCAGCGCCATTGAAGCAATTATCATTGATCCAAAGCCTGATCTCTTTTGCCCAGCACTACTTCCCATTCTTCAACAATGGCTTCGGCTGGCTGAGTTTTGGTATCTGCGGCATGTTGATCGGCTTCTCCTGTCACCTTTTTCAGCAACGGTCAACCGCTAACCGCTTAATCGAACGTGACAACTAACTATCAATGTACAAAAAAATAGCTGCCAATATCTGGATACCCAGTATTGGCAGCTGTTTTGTTCTCTAATAATTGATTAAATCTTTTGCCAATCAAAGCTGGCCGACGCATGCGTCTGACCGGCCACCTGAATGACGTGTTGACTGGTCATTTCATCAGCATCCGCATCAAACGGCGCAACCATGCTCGTGACCAAGGAATGTGGCCGCACCTCATGCCGGTAGTTCAGCCGAAAACCAGTCAGCCGGTGATCAGCGAGAAAGCCGGCCGGCAAAGCATCTAACAGCCATTCAACATAGCGGGCGTTATTTACGTGACCATTGCTATCAATGTCGGCATAACGGGTTTGATAGTCCTTGCTCTGCCAACGGTCATCTACTTCCACCTTGTCGGGCGACTTAGGCCGCGGCAAACGAATCGTCGCTTTTTGCTCATAAGGGGCCATGATTGCTTCCGGAATTGGCGTCATCTTCCGCTTCTTCAAGTCCATGAAGGTAAACATGCCACGGACGGTTGCCACTTGCTTGCCCGCCGCATTTTCCAGCCAGAAATCACGGACAACGAAAAAGCGGTTATAAGCGGCAATCTTGCAACCAACGGTAATATTCTCGCCATCCCGCGGCAATTCTCCGTTCAAGTGACCTTCATAGTCGAGGATCACCCAGCCAGCGCCAAACTTTTGCGTGGCCTTCATGCCGGTGCCCAATGAATCATTTTGTTTTTCCGACGCTAAAATCATCAGCATCAGCATCATTTCAAGACTTAAGTGGCCAGTATAGTCACAGTCAAAATAGGCGAGCTGATAATTCATCCGGTATTCTTTGAGGGTTTCTTTCTCTTCCATGTCTACTCCTAAAACTGATGGTATTGCTGATAGAGGACCTGCCGCTTGATCCCCAGGCGCTTGGCCACTACCTTGATGGCCTCATTCGTCGATAGGCCGTTCACAATTTCCTTTTCAATCTGCTCCCGTGGCGTGCCACTGGTTTCTGCAGCCGCCTTCTCTGGATGGTCGTTGCCGGCTACCAAGATCACGAATTCGCCCCGTGGTGCCTGTTGACTAACATGTTCCAGCAGTTCGCCAAGACTGCCGCGCGAAAACTCTTCGTAGCGCTTGGTCAATTCCCGTGCCAGGACGGCCGGCCGATCGCTACCAAACACTTCCACCATGCTCTGCAGGGTCTTCTTCAACCGGTGCGGTGCCTCATAGAAGATCAACGTCTCGGGATGGTTCTTCAGTTGATTCAACTCGGTCAACTGCTGCTGGTGCTTCCGGTCTAAAAAGCCATAGAAGTAAAAAGGCTGTGGTGCCAGGCCCGAAGCAATCAGTGCCGTTAAACCAGCATTGGCGCCTGGCAGCGGAATGACTGGAATCCCAGCTTTGACGGCGGCTGCAACCAGTTCCTTGCCGGGGTCCGAAATGGATGGCATCCCCGCATCGCTGCACTGAGCCATCACGGTGCCGGCTTGCAACTTTTCCAGCAGCTGCGGTACCCGCTGTGCTTTATTGTGTTCATGCAGTGAGATTGATTTGGTCTCAATACCAAAATGGTTCAGCAGCATCTGCGTATGACGGGTGTCTTCGGCGGCAATCAGGTCCACAGTTTTCAATACTTTGATTGCCCGCATCGTCATATCGTCCAGGTTGCCAATCGGTGTCGGCACCAGGTAGAGCTTGCCGCCTTTGGATTGGAAACTAGAGACTGTTTGCATGTGAATGCCCCTTTTCCTTTGGTTCGTGCCGGCCATAGATGGTTTCTAGGCAGAAAGTACAAGATTCGTTCTTGCCCAACCGTTTGCCGTACATGTCGTTGCACACATGGAAGCCTTCTTGGTACAGCTTCTTTAAGATCTTTCGCGAATTAGACAGGCCCTCGTCGTTGTCCTTCTTCCCGGTTAATTGGGAGCGCAAATGCTCGTTTTCCATCGATAGTTTAACGTTTTCGGCCAACAGCTGACTGACTTGGTCGGACAGGGCATTGATGCTTTCCAAGAGGTCCTTGGTTTGCTTCGTGACGGTGCTAAACCGATCATAAATGCTTTCTTGATCACTTTTTTGAACCATGTGGAACTCCTTTCATCACAAATGCGCAGTTTCTTTCAAGATCCGCAGTGTTTCCTGCTCAGCAACATTTTGGAAACTGATATTCTGATCCAACAACTTGCGGCTGGTCAACGCGATGTGGCTGGCCGCCAATACTTGATCCACCGACAACTGACGCAAAGCCGCCTGCAGAGTGGATTGATAGTGTTGATAATAAAGACGGCCATCCGCGTGTGACGCAATGACCAGCGCATCCCGCCAGATTAAAGACATCAGGTCCAGGCACGTGGCTTCGCGGTCATGACCGGATACTAAGGGGACAAAACTCTCCTGGATATCCACAAAACTTTCCAGGTTACCCGTTGCCGTCTCCTTAAACCAACGGACAATATTGGCCACCACCTGTTTCAACCAGTCATCCTGCATCCAGGATTGTGCTTCCGTGACCGAGTCAGTTAGGCCAGTGACGATCGGCTGCAACTCCTGGGGAACGCCAGCTGTCGTCAATTGCTGGGCCAGCGAATCCGGACTCAGTGGCTGCATTTCCACAATCTGGGTTCGTGACTGAATGGTCGGCAACACCGCATTCTTGTTATTCGAGAGCATGAAAATATAGATGCCCGGCCCTGGTTCTTCAATAAACTTCAACAGGCTGTTCGCCGCCCCGGTGGTCAGCTTGTCGGCATCTTCAATGATGAAGACCTTGCGCTGGCCTTCCATGCCGGACTTGGTGAACTCAGCCTTCAAGTGACGAACTTGATCCACCTTGATCTGCCGACCCTCTGCTTTGGCCACCACCACGTCGGGATGGTTGCCGCTCAAGACCCGCTGACACTCGGGACAAGTCAGGTCCGGGCGACCATCAGTGACGTGGCGACAGAACAGCATCAAAGTCAGCCATTGTGCCAACTCCTGCTTACCCGCACCATCGGGCCCCACCAGCAGATAGGCGTGCGCCAGTTCATGATGAGCAATCACCTGCTGGAAACGGTGCAGAATGGTTGGTTGTAATTTTTCTGCCTTCAATTCCGGCAAGGCTGGTCACTCCTAACTAGAAATGGAACATTGAATCAACGGGTAGGACAAAGACGGTTGCACCGCCAACTTGCACATTAACGGGCATGGAGTTGGCAGCATTATCAATGTATGCCGACGGGGTCATGAACTGCTCACGCGTCTTGGCATGCTTCTTGATCACCGCCAACACATCATCGACCTGCTCGTCTTTGACCACAATCATGAAAGTTGAGTTCTTTGACTGCAGAAAGCTCCCCGTGGTGGATAGTTGGGTCGCCCCGAAATGCGCCTTCGCGAGGGCAATCCGCAAATGGTTACTGTCCTTGTTCTGCACAACTGCGATAATCATTTTCATCATTCATAACCTCCAGTTATTTGCCTAAGCTAAGAGCGATGGGAAACGAGAGTGGATCAGCTGCTTGACCTCTTGGATAACCGTGGCCAGATCCACATCGGCGTCCACGACCACAATCCGGTGGGGATGGCGTTTAGCCAGGGTCAGAAAGGCCTGACGCACCCGGCGATGAAAGGCCAGCTTTTCCCGATCCAAACGGTTAACCTGGTCGGACCGGTGCTGGGCAATCCGCTTCAGCCCCACTTCAGACGGCACATCCAGATAGACCGTCAGTTCAGGCAGCAGGTCATGGATGGCAAACTCGTTCAACTCCCAGATGTCGTCAATACCCAAGTGACGGCCGCCACCCTGGTAAGCGACGGAACTGTCCACATAACGGTCGCTCAAAACCACCTTGCCCGCACGTAAAGCCGGTTCAATGTCTTCAACCACATGCTGACGACGGGCTGCTGCGAAAAGCAACGCCTCCGTTCGCGGATCCATGTTCGTGTTTTGATCATCAAACAATACATCGCGGATCTGTTCAGCAATCCGGTCACCACCGGGCTCCCGGGTTAAGAGCACCTGGTCCTCGCCCAACTGCTCGCTCAAAGCTTGATTGACTGCCTTGAGGACGCTGGTTTTGCCTGCGCCATCTGGTCCTTCAAACGAAATAAAAATTCCCTTCATCCTGCTCATCCTTACTGTTGAATCACGAGGTCGCTCAGATAACCATGCAGCTTACGGGCCCGCGCCTTCTTGTAGAGATAGAGATACTTCTTCTCTTGTAGCTTGGTGCGGTCCGCCAGCTCGGTGTTGACGTGGCTTTCATAGACGGCCTTCTCGGTTTCTTTAGCATGGTCCCAACTGTGCTTGGTTTCATAGATCAACTGCAGCAGGTTGTGGTTGCCAATCTTGGCCATCCGGTGCTGATCACGTTTGAATAACATTTGCTACATCTCCGTTCGTCCTTCAACCGCCTTAAACAGGGTCACTTCATCCGTATAGTCGATGTCGGCGCCTGCAGACAAACCGTGAGCCAACCGAGTGACTTTGATCCCGGCCGGCTTGATCAGTTTTGCCAAATACTGGGCGGTCGTTTCACCATCAACAGAAGCGTTAGTGGCAATGATGACTTCCTTGACCTCGTCATGCTTCTTCAGCCGCTCTAACAGGCTGGGAACGTTGATATCCATCGGCCCGGTTCCGGCACTGGGTGAGATGGTGCCATGCAAAACATGGTAGAGACCGTGGTACTCGTTCATCCGCTCCATCGCCATCACATCGCGGGAGTGTTCCACCACAATGATCTTGCTCTGGTCACGCGACTTGTCTTGGCAGATCGGACATGGATCATCTTCCGTGATGTTGCCACAAATACTGCAATAGTGCAGGTCCGATTTAACCGCGGTGAGCGCACTGGCGAAGTCCTTAACATCGTCTTCATCCATTCCCAGGGTATAGAAAGCCAGGCGGGTAGCGGTCTTTTCACCGATCCCCGGCAGCTTCATGTAGCTGGCAATTAATTTTGCAATCGGTTCTGGATATTGCATGGCGTCACCTGCCGATTAGAGGCCCAAGCCCTTGGTGTACTTGCCCATCTTCTGCTTCGTGGCGTCATCGACCTGCTTCATGCCGTCGTTAACAGCCGTTAAGATCAGATCTGTCAGCATGTCGATGTCGTCAGGGTCAACTGCTTCCTTCTTGATTTGCAGGTCCAATAACTTCTTTTCCCCGTTCATCTTGACGGTGACCATGTCATCAGGCGCCTTGCCAACAAACTCCTGCTGGGCCAGATCCTGTTGCTCAGCCATCATTTGCTTCTGCATCTTCTGTGCCTGTTTCATCATTTGTTGCATGTTCATGCCGTTCATTCCACGCATTGTTTGTTCATCCTTTCAATCTTCAACTTAATCGTCTTTAATCTCTACCTGACTGGTGCCAAATAGCTTTTTGGCCGTTTGCGAAATCTTCGTCTTTTCCGGATCGGCCGCTTTAGGTGCAGCTTCGGGGGCTTTTGCTTGCCCGGCCTTCTTTGCGCCCTTTTGATAATAACCTCGTTTGGCCAAAAAATCATGCCGAATCTGGGGCCATTTTGCTGTTGGGACAAATGACACTTTCCGTTCATCGCCGGCTACCTGCTGGATCGCCTGCTGGACATTTTCCGCCAAGCTGCCGAATGTCGCCCGTTTGAGCAGGAAGTTGTTATCAAAGGCCACTACAACACCTTCTGGACTGGCTGCAACCGGTGAGGACAAGGTGATCAATGACTTGTGTGCCGGGTCCATCACATTGAGGATGTCGGTCCACATGTTTTTCAAGTTCACCAAATCCTGCTTAGTAGCATTGTCTAATACCTGGTAAATTTTTTCCAGGTTAATGCGCACATGCTGATGGGCTGGCGCAGTGGCGGTCCGCTTAACGGTAGCTTTCGTCTTTTGTACCGGTTGACTGGCTTGATTCTTGAGGTCGGCCAACTGTTTTTGCAAGGACTGGATCTCCGTTTGCAATTGCTTAACTTCTGCACTCGTGGCTCCATCGGCTGCTGCTTCATTACCTGCATCCTGAATCTGACACAGGCGAATGGTCATGACTTCCAGGTAAACATCCGGGTGGGTGGTAAACCGCATCTCGTCCTGAATTTCGTTCAACGTGTCAATCATCTGGTAAAGGGTCTTCGTCGATGCGGCTTGGGCCAACTGCTTAAAGTCATCCTCTGACAAGCCGGTCGCCAGCACGTTAATCAACTTAGGCGACTCTTGGTAGAGCAGGACGTCACGGATGAAGGAAATCAGGTCTTCGATGAAGCGCTGACCATCCTTACCCTCGTCCAGGATCTGGTCCATCGTGTGCAAAGCGCTCGCTGCGTCATGACCTGCTACTTGCAGGAAGTACGATTTCTGCAGCTGCTTGGTCACACTGCCGGTCACCAGCAGAGCATCCTCAAGTTTGACGTGGTCGCTGCTGAATGACAACACCTGGTCCAGGATACTCAAGGCATCACGCATCCCACCTTCTGCGGCGTTGGCAATCACCCAGAGGGCCTTCTCTTCGTACTGATCCTTTTCGGCATCCAAAATGTACTTCATCCGGTCAACCATGTCCTGGGCGGTAATCCGCCGAAAGTCGAAGCGCTGAACCCGGCTAATGATCGTCAATGGGATCTTGTGCGGCTCAGTGGTGGCCAAAATGAAGATGACATTTGCCGGTGGCTCTTCCAGTGTCTTCAGCAAGGCGTTAAACGCACCCGTCGACAACATGTGAACTTCGTCGATGATGTAAACCTTGTAGTCAGCCTGGGTCGGCGCATACTTTGCCTTGTCGCGGATGTCTCTGATTTCTTCGACCCCGTTGTTGGAGGCGGCATCGATTTCAATCACGTCATTTAACTGGCCATTGGTGATCGCCTTGCAGGTTTCACATTTATTGCAGGGCTCACCGTCCTCTCTATGGTGACAGTTGACCGCCTTGGCAAAGATCTTGGCCGCCGACGTCTTACCAGTCCCCCGCGGACCGGCAAACAGGTAAGCGTGACTGATCTGTTGATTCACGATGGCATTCTTCAGTGTCTTCACGATCACTTGCTGGCCGACCACTTCGTCAAAACGCTGCGGCCGCCAAACCCGGTATAATGCTTGATAGCTCACTTTTGGCCCTCCTGAATCATTTTTAGTAAATAAGGCTGGTGAAATAACAATGTATTCACCAGCCTTACGGTTAATTTCTCTCAAACTTAGGACACAAGATGCATCAGACTTAGTGCTGCTTCCTTCCGGACCTGACACGGTTCGTGAGCGCACCCTTGTCCTAAGGGCTTTCGCCGAAAATTATTCTACACTATTTAAGTCCAGAAAGCTAGTTTTTACTTTGACCCTTTTGTTTCTCTAACTTACGACGCCGGCGAATGTTGCGGAAAAAGTCTTTTAGCATCTGACTGCACTCGTCGCCCAACAGGCCAGCCGTCACTTCCACCTGATGATTTAAACGCGAATCTTCCATTAAATGATACAAACTGTTTACTGCCCCGCCTTTGGGGTCACTGGCGCCATAGTAGAGGTGACGGATCCGCGCGTTGATGATGGCACCGCTACACATGATGCACGGTTCCAAGGTGACATAGAGATCGCAATCTTCCAATCGCCAGCTGTGTAAGGCATCACAGGCCTCCATAATTGCCAGCATCTCGGCATGGTAGGGTGTCTGCTGAAACTCTTCGCGCATGTTGTGACCGGCGCCGATCACAATTCCGTCGTGCACCACTACCGCCCCAATCGGCACTTCGTCGATCGTTGCGGCAGCGCGGGCTTCGTCAATGGCTAAGCGCATATATTTTTCTGTCACAGAGTTGTCTAAAGTCAACGGATTGTTTCCTTTCATATTGCCTAATTGCAAATTATGTTAGCTGTTTAAAGTCATCATTTTCAAGTCATAAAGTTTTTTGTTGACCATCAACGGATTTCTTGATTTATCACTGTCGACCACAACATATTGTATTGACTACGAAATTTTAACACGATATCTTGTAGTTGAACGATTGATTTTTACCCAGAATCGTCTATACTTATAAGCATTCAAAACAAAAAAACGAAAGGAGGAATCAACATGGTAACGGTATTCTCCAAAAATAATTGCATCCAATGCAAAATGACCAAAATGTTCTTAAAGCAACATAACGTGAGCTTTGTGGAACACAACATTGATGAACAGCCAGAGTTCATCGAACAGCTTAAAAAAGACGGTTTCAAGGCTACTCCTGTAGTTAAGCTGCCTAATGGTAAAGCTTTCAGTGGCTTCCGCCCAGACGTATTAAAGCAGCTTGCTTAATGAGAGCAGCATTTTAAGAGCAGGTCGATTGACTTTTGTCGTCCTGTTTTTTTATTGTAAATTTACCGACGAATCAATCATAACAAGAGAGTAGGATCAAAACATGGCTTTATCGGATATTGATTTAACCCAAGCAAAATACTTTGACCTGAATAACGAGGTCAACATCCCTAAAAATGGTCAGATCCAATTGGATAAGGATCAAGAAGCACTAGCTGATTTCATCGAGCAAAACGTCAAGCCGAATACCAAGCGCTTCCCTTCAGTGATGGCACGGATCAACTGGCTGATTGATAATGACTACATTGAAGCCGGCTTCATCCACCAGTACAGTGAAGACTTCATTGAAAAGCTGTATGACTACTTGAAAAAGGAAAACTTCCACTTCCATTCCTTCATGGCCGCTTACAAATTCTATGCCCAATATGCTCTGCGGACCAATGACAAGGAATACTATCTGGAAAACTACATTGACCGGGTAGCGATGAACGCACTGTTCTTAGCCAACGGTGATCCTGACTTGGCAATGGACCTGGCCCATGAATTAATCCACCAGCGTTACCAGCCAGCCACGCCAACCTTCCTGAACGCTGGCCGTAAGCGGCGGGGTGAATTTGTTTCTTGCTTTGAAATTCAAACGACCGACGACATGAACACCATCGGCCGCACCATCAACTCCGCTTTGCAGCTGTCCAAGATCGGCGGCGGGGTTGGGATCAACCTGAGCAACTTGCGTGAAGCCGGTGCCCCAATCAAGAAGATCGCCAATGCGGCTTCTGGCGTGGTTCCCGTCATGAAACTGCTCGAAGACGCCTTCTCCTACTCCAACCAGTTAGGCCAGCGGCAAGGGGCCGGGGTTGTCTACCTGTCCGTTTTCCATCCCGACATCATCGAATTCCTTGGTGCCAAGAAGGAAAACGCGGATGAAAAGGTCCGGGTTAAGACCCTTTCGCTGGGTGTGACCGTCCCTGATAAATTCTACCAACTGGTTGAGCAGGACGCCGATATGTACCTATTCAGTCCGTATGACGTTGAACGCATCTACCACAAGCCGTTCTCCTACGTCGATATCACGAAGGAATACGACAACATGGTCGCAAACGACGAAATCCACAAGAAGAAGATCAACGCCCGTGACTTGGAAGACGAAATTTCCAAGCTCCAGCAGGAATCCGGCTACCCTTACATCGTCAACATCGACACTGAAAATCGTGCCAACCCGATCGCCGGCAAGATCGTGATGTCCAACCTCTGTTCCGAAATTGCCCAAGTGCAAGTGCCATCCCGAGTTAACAACGACCAGAGTTACGCCAAGCTCGGTACCGACGTTTCCTGCAACCTGGGTTCCACAAACATCGACCACATGATGGAATCGCCTGACTTTGGCAAGTCCATCCGCGCCATGATGCGGGGCTTAACCCATATCTCTGATTTGGAACACTTAGATGTTGTGCCTTCCATTGAAAACGGCAATGCCCGTTCACACTCTGTGGGTCTTGGTGCCATGGGCCTGCACGGCTTCCTGGCCAAGCACCATATCCAGTACGGTTCTCCAGTAGCACTGGAATTCACTTCCGTCTACTTCATGCTGCTCAACTACTGGTCCTTGGTTGCTTCCAACGAAATTGCCAAGGAACGGCAGGAAACCTTTGCCGACTTTGACAAATCCAAGTATGCTGACGGGTCTTACTTCGATAAGTACACCGAAAAAGACTGGGGACCACAGTCTGACATGGTGAAGAAGTTGTTCGACGGGATCTTCATTCCAGGCATCGATGATTGGAAGGCTTTGAAGGCCAAGGTCATGAAGGATGGCTTGTACAACGCCTACCGCCTTGCCGTCGCTCCCAATGGGTCCACTGCCTACATCGGCGATTCGACCGCCAGCCTGCAGCCAATCATCAACCGGATTGAGGAACGGCAGGAAAAGATGATCGGTAAGATTTACTATCCTGCCCCATACCTGTCCAACGACACCATGCCTTACTACCAATCCGCCTACGACATTGACCAGCGTTCCGTCATCGACACATACGCTGCCGCCCAGCAGCACGTTGACCAGTCGCTGTCCATGACCTTATTCATGCGCTCAACCATTCCAGAGGGCATGTATGAATGGAAGAAAGGACGGACTAACAAGATGACGACGCGTGACTTAAACATTCTTCGTCACTACGCTTATCAAAAAGGGATTAAGTCGATTTACTACATCCGGACCTTCACTGACGACAATAGTGAAATCGGCGCCAACCAATGCGAGTCCTGCGTCATTTAACTTGCGTTATCAAGGATCCAGATTATAATTATGTAGTATTTGTACGCACTAAATAAGGAGCTGTAAAATGCCAATTAAGAGTTATAAAGCCATTAACTGGAATGAAGTCTCTGACATGATCGACAAGGCCACCTGGGAAAAGCTGACTGAACAATTCTGGCTGGACACCCGGATCCCCGTTTCCAACGATCTGGATGACTGGCGGGAACTGGACACCGACCACCAATGGACAGTTGGTCACGTCTTTGGTGGTCTGACCCTGTTGGACACTTTGCAATCACAGGCTGGTTTGACCGCCCTGAAGGAAGATGTCCAGACGCCACACGAAACGGCCGTCCTGAACAACATTCAGTTCATGGAATCCGTTCATGCCAAGTCTTATTCCACCATCTTCTCCACGTTGAACACGCCAGATGAAATCAAGGAAATCTTCGACTGGTCCGACAGTGAAGAATTCCTGCAGAACAAGGCCGTTAAGATCGGTAACATCTACCTGGATGAATCCGTTGATCCGCTGAAGAAGAAGATTGCCAACGTCTTCTTGGAAACCTTCCTCTTCTATTCAGGTTTCTACACCCCACTCTATTACCTGGGCCACAACAAACTGAACAACGTGGCCGAAATCATCAAACTGATCCTGCGTGACGAATCCGTCCACGGCACTTACATCGGCTACAAGTTCCAAGTGGGCTTAAAGCAGCGCAGTGAAAAGCAGCAACAGGACCTAGTTGACTGGCTGTACAACTTCTTGTACGAACTTTACGACAACGAAGAGAAGTACACCCACCTGCTGTACGATCAGATCGGTTGGACTGATGATGTCTTAACCTTCATCCGTTACAATGCCAACAAGGCGCTGATGAACTTGGGTCAGGATCCGCTCTTCCCTGACACTTCTAGTGACGTTAACCCAGTGGTCATGAATGGTATTTCCACCACCACTTCCAACCACGACTTCTTCAGTCAAGTCGGCAATGGTTACCGGTTGGGGGCCGTTGAAGCCATGAGCGACAGCGACTACCACGTCAAGGACCCGAACGCCGGCAAGAGCAAGAACGATAAAGAATAAACAACGAACGGACTGACAATGTTCAGCCCGTTTTTTGTTGCCAAATTTCATATATTAACCTGGCGAAACGCTCTAGACAAAGGCTGTCATTATGTGCAGCCTTTTTTATTTGATGTTGATATGATTAGTTCATCATATTAGTTTGTGAAATAATGATCATTCTCCAATAAAGATTGATAATAGTTTCACAAAGTACCATTATTTACCGAAAACGATTTCATGTTGATAATCATCTGCTCCAGCCCCTTATGCCATTTGTTCCATTCACAAACCCGTGTCAGTCAGCAGCTCTATTTATCCTTGTGCAGTTCCTTTTTTTCTTTACCCTCCTTGCACTTAGGATAAACTGTAGTTGTTCAATAATTAACAATATATCAAAAAGGAGTCTTTATGATGGCGACTGAGAAGCACAACAAACCAACTCAACCAGCAGCTCATCCCGAAGGCGCAGAAGCCCAAGCGATGATTGATGACTTGATGGATAAAAGTGAAGTGGCATTCAACCAGCTGCGGACCTTTACCCAGGAACAAGTCGATCATATTTGTCAGGCACTGGCCCTGGCTGCCGAAGAGCACCACATGGACCTCGCCATGGAAGCCGCTGAAGAAACTGGCCGTGGTGTTGCCGAAGATAAGGCAATCAAGAACATTTACGCCAGCGAATACATTTGGAACAACATCCGTCATGACAAGACGGTCGGAATCATTAAGGATGACGATCAAAACCAGACTGTGACGATCGCTGACCCACTGGGTATCATCGCCGGTGTGGTTCCGGTAACCAACCCAACGTCAACCGTTATTTTCAAATCAATCATTTGTTTGAAGACGCGGAACACCATTGTCTTCTCCATGCACCCGCAAGCTATGAAGGCATCCATTCACACCGCCCAGATTCTGGAAAAGGCCGCTGAAGAAGCCGGTGCCCCAAAGAACGTCATTCAATGGATACCTCGCCCATCTCGTGACGCAACCGTTGACCTGCTCCAGCACAAGAAGACCGCTACGATTCTGGCAACTGGTGGCCCTGGCCTGGTTAAGGCAGCCTACAGTTCTGGTAACCCGGCATTAGGTGTTGGTCCTGGTAACGGTCCAGCCTACATCGAACACACCGCTAACATTCCACGGTCCATCTACGACATCGTTTTGTCCAAGACCTTTGATAACGGTATGATTTGTGCCTCCGAAAACTCCATTGTCGTTGACGACGAGATTTACGACCAGGTCAAGGACGAACTGCGCAAGTGGAACTGCTACTTCCTGAAGAAATCCGAAATTCCAACCTTCACTAAGGGCTTCATTGATCCAAAGCGTCACCAAGTTGCCGGCCCAATCGCTGGTAAGTCTGCCAAGGCAATCGCTGATATGTGTGGTCTGAAGAATGTTCCTGCCAACACCAAAGTCCTGATCGCCGAATACGAAGGTGTTGGTCCTGACTACCCACTGTCTGCTGAAAAGCTGTCACCAGTCTTGACGATGTACCGTGCTCACTCACACAAAGAAGCCTTTGACATCTGTAAGCAATTGCTGCACTTCGGTGGTGAAGGCCACACGGCAGCCATTCACACGACCGATAACGACTTGGCTACTAAGTACGGTCTGGAAATGCGGGCATCACGGATTATCGTCAACTCTCCTTCTGCTTTAGGTGGGATTGGTAACATCTACAACAACATGACCCCATCCTTAACGCTGGGGACCGGTTCTTACGGTAAGAACTCCGTATCACACAACGTTACCGACTACGACCTGTTGAACTACAAGGTCATCGCCAAGCGGCGGGAAAATCGTCAATGGGTGAAAATCCCCCCAAAAGTATACTTTCAGCGGAACTCGCTAAAAGAATTGCAAGATATTCCAAACATTGATCGGGCATTCATCGTCAGCGGTCCTGGTACGGTGCGGCGTGGTTACGTTCAACGTGTCATTGACCAACTGCGGCTTCGTCCTCACGAAACCCACTTCCAAGTCTTTGATGAAGTTGAACCAGACCCATCAACCGCAACCGTTGAAAAGGGTGTCTCCTTAATGAACGACTTCAAGCCGGACACCATCATTGCCATCGGTGGTGGTTCACCAATGGACGCTGCCAAGGCAATGTGGATGTTCTATGAGCACCCGGACACTTCCTGGAACGGTGTCAAGCAGAAGTACCTGGACATTCGTAAGCGGGCCTACCAGATTGGCAAACCGCACAAGGCACAATACATTGGGATTCCAACCACGTCTGGGACCGGGAGTGAAATCACCTGCTTCAGTGTCATCACCGACTCCAAGACGCACGTTAAGTACCCACTGGCCGACTACGCACTGACCCCAGACATCGCCATCGTCGACTCACAATTCGTGGAAACCATTCCACCTAAGACGATTGCTCACGACGGCCTGGATGTTCTCTGCCACGCCATCGAATCTTACGTCTCCGTCATGGCTACCGACTACACCCGTGGCTGGTCGCTGCAAGCCATCAAAGGGGTTATGGAAACGCTGGTTGACAGTGTTCATGGCGACCAAGATGCACGGCGGCGGATGCACAACTACTCCACCATTGCCGGGATGGCATTCGGTCAAGCATTCCTGGGAATCAACCACTCCTTGGCCCACAAGATGGGTGGTGCCTTCGACCTGCCACACGGTCTGTGTATCGCCATCGCATTGCCACAGGTCATCCGCTTCAACGCCAAGCGCCCCGAAAAACTGGCAATGTGGCCACACTACGCTACCTACCACGCAACTAAGGACTACGCCGACATCGCTCGCTTCCTGCACCTGCCAGGCAAGACCGATGAAGAATTGGTTGAAAACCTCGTTCAACGGATCATCAAGCTGGCTCACGATTGTGGCTTAACCCTGAGTCTGAAGGCTAACGGCGTAAAGAAGGCCGACTTCGACAAGCAGGTTGATCACTTAGCTGTTCTGGCTTACGAAGATCAATGTACGACCACGAACCCGGTTGAACCATTAGTTAGTCAACTGAAGACTTTGCTGCAGCGCTGCTACGATGGTACCGGTGTGGAAGACTAAATAATCAATCAGACATCAAAACACAATCTCCGAACAAGGCATTTCTTGTTCGGAGATTTTTTTGCTTAATTAAGAAAATTCTGTAACCGATTCCATCGCTTTGAGATAAGGTGGTTAGGCAACGTTTAAAAAGAGTACAATTGTCTTAACGTATTATCGCTAATGGTTGTGTTAAAGGAGTTACAAATATGTTTACTTATTACACCAAACAGGTCGGCCAAGAAGGCTTTTCACCACTTCCTACCCAGCAGCAGTTAGATGTGCAGGAAAAAGTGGTCGACGGTGACGGATCCATTGACCACCCCTATCAAGTCAACATTCACATCAAGAACACCAGCGATTCTGAGGCGTGGCAGGGAATTGTCAAGGTCAATTATTCTTTCAAGGCAGACCATCCTAATTTCTACTTGCCGGGTTTCATGTATGGTACCAACCAGGGCCAAGAACCGATCGATGTCGTCAACAACTATCCCAGAATTCGACAGCAGTCAGTTCAACAGCCTGCCTCTTCTTGGTGGATGACTCGGTCAGACCGCCTGTCGCACCCGGTCATTATTGGGACCAGTGATTCCCATGTCTACGGCATCATTGCTAGTCCCTACATCGTGGAGGAAAATGGACAACTAATTCCTTTCACACCTAGCCATTCATCCCGTCATTTCGTCCAATACAATGGCTTTGCCTGTGAAACGGCCACCGATTCCAACAGTATCAGCTATACCCTGGGCTACCAGAATGCCCCTTACTTTTTCAAGCGCGCTGACATTGTTAAGCCATGCCCGCCCCTGCAAAGTGACCAATGCATTACCCTTCCTGCAGGCGCTGATTACTCCTTCACCATGACTGTTTACGATGTGGCTTCATCGTCGCGGTTAACCGTTCACCACATCATCAAGGCCTGCTACTACGCCTTCCATCAAGCACCCCGCGACATTTCTTCCATTGAGGAATGCGTCACTAAGATTAGCCAGGCAATCGCTAATGATGCCTATATCCCTAGTCAATGCCAATATTCCGGCATGGTCCACGATGATGGCAGTCTGAATACGATTTTCTCTTTCAGCTGGACCAATGGATTAGCGGTGGCAGTGCCAATGCTGATTGCCGCACTAAGAACACATAGTGAAGCAATCTACCAGCAGGCGATGGGCGTCATTAACAAGATCATTCACACCCCATTCAACGCTAACAACGGGTTGCCTTACACCAGCTTCGACGATCACGGCAATGGTACCAATGCCGGCTGGTGGTTAGATCAAACTATTAATCGTGGCCACGCTGGTTACATTTTGGGTCAAGGGATCTTCTACCTCTTGAAAGCCTACCATTATGAACAAAAACTACATGACGTCGATCATCCTGACTGGATCCACATCGCCAATTCTGTTTGTGCCCAACTGGTCAAGGGCCTTAATAGCGACAACGAGTTCCCATATGTCTATTCCGAAAAGTCGGCGGCCGGGATTGAATATAACTCCTTTGGTTCATGCTAGTGTGCCACTGCGATTGCATACTGCAGCTACCTGCTCCATACAGAAAAGTGGTTATCACTACTCGAAAAAAGTGAAGATCACTACTTCCACACGTATGTTGAGAAAATGGAGTGTTATGGTGGCCCACTTGATACCAGTAAATCACCGGACAACGAGGGCATTTTGGCCTTTATTCGACTGGATCATTTGATGTACCTATTGACTCAAAAGCCACAGTATTTGAAACACATGCAATTTGCCCTGTATCAAGAATTTAGTTACAAATACTGCTACAATTCCCCAATCAAATACAATCCGCTGAAAAAGCTTCATTGGTGCAGTTGTGGTGGCAGCATCACCTCGGTCTGCAATCCGCACATCCATCCGATGTCATCATCAATCTTGGACGAACTGATCTTCTGCTACCAACAAACCGGTGACCAATACATCCTGGACCGCTATCACGATACTTTGAATTGGGGCAAGCAATCATATAATCGTCAACCACGGGAATTTGATTTCGGTAAGACCGGCTGGATGTCAGAGCGTTTCTGCTACTCACAAGGCTTATTAACACAGTATTATCCAGATCATACTCCTGCTAGCACCTGGTTCAATCTGCTTCCGTGGGCCGCTGCCAGTGTTATCGATGGCTATACCGGCTTAGTTTGGGACCAAGAAGTGCAGAAGAGCAAATAATTGCCCGCTTAAAAAGAAATTAATGAGCCATTCAGTAACAAGATAACTTTTAAAGTTTGATAATATTCAGAACGGCCGTTTGCGGTGTATGTTGAAATAATTTGTGAATTTGAAATTTTTGTGGTTTTTACTACAAGGAGGATCATTTTACTTATGAATATGAAAAAGCATTATAAACTCTATAAGAGCGGCAAGTTGTGGGTTACTGCAGCCATTGCGACCTTAGCTCTGACCACTGGAATGGCAGTTGCTACAACCAACGCCGCCGCTGCTACTGGTGATCAACCACAGTCGCAGCCGCAAGCACAGGGTACGAACAACAACAGTTCTGCAGGTACCCCTAGCTCTTCAGCTAACTCCTCTTCCAGCAGCAAGGCCGATAGTGGCGCCTCAAGCGACCCTGCTCAGCCTGCTAAACCAGCAGACACTGGTAAAAAGGTTATAAATACGGTAACCGTCACCCGGACCATCAACTATGTCACCGAAACACAGGATGGTAAGACAACTACCTCTTCTAGTCCACAAACGGCAACCTTCACCCGGACCGACATGGTTTACAATGACAAGAACAAGAATGAATATGGCAAATGGGTTGCTGCATCTGGTAACTCCCAATTGTCAATCCCGGTACTGCATGTCCAGGCTAAGAAGGGCTACGTCATCCAAGTCGACAAGAAGTTCACCGACGAAGTGCCTGCTTTGGCATTGACTGCCGATGAACTGGATAAGGCTTTAAAGAATAATGCTCACAATGGCACCATCACCGAGAAGCCGGTCACCGTTACCTACGTCCTGGCTACTAAGTCCCAGTCCATTACGCCAACGTCTGACAACCAAAAGACCAATGTTTATGACAACAGTAAGAAAGCCGATGATAAGGCTAACCAACAGGCCGTTTGGAAAGCCGTCACCCGAACCATCCAAATGGTCAGCATTCAAGGTGGCGCTGCGCATACCGTTACCCAGACTGTTTGGTACAACCGGAATGTGAAGATCTCAACCACCATCGATGCCGAGGGTAAGCAAACGCAAAAGTACGAAGCCACCGCTTGGCAACTGGCTAAGGGACAAAAGGCAGTTTGGCCAGAATACCAGATCGCTCAAATCACTGGTTTCCACTCCCTGGTTGACGGAAAACAACAAATCATCATCCCAGCCCAAGATGTAAAGTCCGATACAGCCGATGCCACTATTAATGTCACCTTCGATAATGAAGCTAACGACCCTGTCAACTCTGATGTCGACCTTAGCCTTCATGGTAACTGGGGCTACTTGGACAGCCAGCCAACCGTTAATGGTTCTGAAGGCACGATCCACGTCAATGGCTGGAACGCTACTAATGATAGTCGGAAGCGTAATTACCACTACATCTTCATCCTGGATTACGGTCAAAATGCTAACCCATGGGGCGACACTCGTTACATGCCATTCCGTGAAGTTGGCCGGGTATTAGTTCAAAACGAAATCTCCCGTCCTGACGTTAAGGCAGTGCACAACGTTTGGAACGCTGGCCGTTCTGGCTTCGATGTTAACGTTCCGATCAATTTTGCTGGCGTCAACCCTGGCGACAAACTGGCGGTCATGATGCGGTGGACTTCTGACCCTGCCGGTAACCCATCTAACATCCAAAATGACAACAGTGAGAAGGGCTCAGCCGACCTCTTCAGTAATCTGTTCTCGATTGATTATGGTACCAACGTCGGTAACTTAGACACCATGGGCATCGAGAATAATCAGCTGCATGTTTCCGGCTGGCACGCTTCAAACAGTGCTTTAGGCAACCGTTCTCACCACTTCCTGATTCTCTGGGACCAAACCCTGGGTCATGAAGTTAAGCGGATCGAAGTTAACGATTCCGTTGATCGTCCAGACGTTGCTAAGGTCTTCCCTGGCCTGCTGAACGCCGGAAAGTCTGGTTACTCAGCTGACTTCAGCCTGCAAGGCCTTGACTTGAGCCATAACTTTATCGTCATCAGCCGTTACAGCGATTCAGCAACTGGTGAAGGCAGCAACCTTGATTACTGGTCCGAACCAAAGTCCTTATTGAACGGTATGAGTGCCGCTAACCAGGCTAACTTAGACAGCGTTAACCTTGGACAAGCAGGTTCTGTTCATGTTGCCGGCTGGCACGCTACCAACGTTGCCAACTCACTGGAATCTCACCAATACCTGATCCTGTGGGACGCCACCGCTGGTAAGCAAGCTGCTTCCATGGCCGTTGACAGCAATTCTCGTCCTGACGTTGAAAAGGTCTTCCCATACTTCACCGGCAAGGATGCTAAATATGGCTTTGACGCAACCTTCGCTAATGTTCAATTGATTGCCGGCCACCATTACGACCTCGTTAGTCGTTTCTCCACCAGCAACAACGCCAAGAGCAACGGTGACGATGGTACGAGTGCCTTCACTGACTACTGGTTCAACAACGTCATTGTGATGGACAAAAATCAACAAGCCTACCACATCGACAACGTTCAAAAAGACGATCAGGGTAATCTGATCATCAATGGTTGGATGGCTGCTGACTACTCACAAGCCTACCCGAACGCTTACATCCTGCTGATGAGCAACGCAACTGGCCGTGAAGTTAAACGGCAGAAGGTTGAATTGAGTCCTCGTTCTGACGTCCCTGCTAACGGCATGAACCGGCTGTACAACAGTAGTCAGAGTGGCATTTCCAACTTCAACTTTACCTTGAACGCTGATCAACAGAAGCTGCTCCAGCAAGGCTCCTTCTACTTCATCTTACGGTTCTCCGACAACGACCAAAGCGGTGAAGGTCAATATGTCCAGCAATCAACTGGTTCCTTCAACTACAACGCTTTAGCTGTCAAGAAGGATGAAAGTGCTAAGACGGATGATGGCAAAGGTCAGCAAAGCAACCAGAGCAATCATCAGGCACAACAGCCGGCTAACAAGGACAGCAAGGCTGGTCAAAACAAGTAAACGATTTGTCACTTGTAAATTAAAAAAGAAGGGTGTGGATTAACACACCGCTTCTTTTTTGTTCCCGTTATTCATGCTACAATATGTGGCATACGTAATTTGAACAACAATTTGGGGAAAGTTATGGATTTAAAAACTATTCTATTGTATGTCGGGATCGGCGCAACGGTCCTCTTCGTAGTGCAATATATCGTTCAAATCCACCGTGTACGAACCGGAAGAAACTATGTCAGCATGGGTCGAGTCTTCTTGAATTGGATGCTGATCTTCCTAATCGTCGCCGGGTTTGGCGGTAGCGTTTATGCATCACATCATGCCAACGATCAACAGCAGGCGGTTTCAGATGACCACTCCGTTCGCAAATCCGCGGAAGCAGACCAGGTCTATATCCGCTGGAGCAAGAAGAAGGCTCATCTGAACAGCAATGGCGAATGCAAGCTCAAGATCGTCGTTTCGCCAGACACCAAGGTGGTCATTCGGGGTCACAACACGCACAACGTGTTCAAGACCTTCGACCCGAAAGATGCTGACGGGCCAGTTACTTTACACTACACCTTCACCGAGGATGCTCCTTATGACATCATCGCCACACGTGGTAAGAAGAAGCTGACCAAGAAGATTACGATCAAGCCATACACGCCTGAAAGTCAATCGTCGAGTTCAACAACCAAGTCATCATCGAGTTCGAGCTCCAAGTCTAACAGCTCATCATCACGTTCATCGAACAGCAACCAAAGCAATAACGGCGGCGGTTCCTCGAACGCTGGTGGCGGCACCTCCTACTCTGGTGGTGGCGGTGGCGGCAGCTACACGCCTTCCTACTCCGGTGGCGGTGGCGGCGGTGGCTACTCCGCTCCATCTGTTCCGGCAGCACCGGCACGTCCAGCTGCACCATCATGGAACGGTGCAATGCACTAGTCTAATCGCATAAATTAGGGAGCGTGACAGAAGCTATTAATGGCTTCGTAATCACGCCCCCGCGAGCAACAATAGGCCCCCAGCGTTCCCAGAACGTTGGGGGCCATTGTTGTACCGCCTGTTAACTTTCGATTTATGTAAAAGGGATCATGTCACACTGCCTTTTTGTATACAACAAAGCCCTCCAACTATTCACAGCTGGAGGGCTTATTTAATGTTCAAGCAACAAATTACAGTTGCATGTATTCGTACTTAACCAGTTCGAAGAAGTCGCTCATGGTGTAGTTGGTACCGAAGTAAGAACCAGCACGGTTAGACCAGTAAGCGTCAGGATCAACGTGGTCAGTGCCGCCTAAGAACAGTGAAACCATGTGGTGGGACAGCAGGGTACCATCCGCATTGCCAGTGAAGGTCGGCAGCATGCCGTACTTCTTCATGTTGTAAGCAGCGTAGTAAGCACCGTTGACTAATTCACGGGCGAAGTTGTCGCGACCGTAAACTTCAACTTGTTCAAACTGAACACCAACAGCGTTACCATCTGGGCCAGAACCCCAGCAAGGACGATCAGTTGGGGCAATTTCCACAATCCGGTTGCCATCCACGAAAGCGTGAACGAAGGCCCGTTCGTAATCCTGACTTTCGTAGTTGATTTCCCCTTCAATGGAGTCGTTCGGGTTAGCCGTTTCGTGAACGATCACCTTAACTGGCTTGCCGTAAGTGTAGTTGATTTCGTCAGTGCCTGGGCCGGTCAGCACACCACTGCGTGAACCAGGTTCGTTCAAGATGTGACGGAACTCGATGTTGGCGTGGCCAATGTGGTTGTTGGCGATGAAGGCGTTAATTGCATTGGCGTACATGTTGGCGTGAACAAATGAAATGACGTTTGAATTGTAGTCAACGTAATTGCCGTTACCATTCTTATCATCCGTGTAACGGTGAATGAAGTAGACACCAGAGTGCGAATTCAGCTTGATGCCATTTACATCCAAGCTAAAGCCGGATTCCTGGCTGTCATCGATCCAAGGGTTGGCCTTCTGTACATCCGGACGCAGCTTTCTGGAGCTGTCAGTGACGTTCCAACGAGCGATTTCGCTGTGGTTGATGGCGTCCATGGCGATAATGTATGCGTAAGGCTTGTCACTGATGTTAGCAGCTGCGTGCCAGCCGGAAACATGGAATGAGTTGTCCTGAATGTCAATGGTATCAAAGAAACCAGCATTAGTTGCGAACTTGCCAGTCCAGATGTCCGCCGTCTGACTACCATTACCATCAGGATCATTGGTGAAGCGCAGTACCACTTGCAGGTGGTCGTCATTGCTCAATGCGTGGCTGTAAGGAATCGTAACGTTGAAGCCAGAGTCATCACTTTCGTAAATGCCAGGGTAAACACTAGCAACATCATCACGTTCGGTGAAGTTGATCCGTTGCCGGCCTAATTCGCCCTGGTCGTCTAACAGGATGACGTAACCGTACTTGTAGTCTTCAGCCTGGTCGTTGGCAACCCAACCAGTAATCTGCATCGAATTGTTGCCCGGCTTCCAGGTATCAATGTTGTATGCAGACTGGTCCAGGGTTACTGCTGGGTACCAGTAGTCGGTGTAGCTACCAGCGCCACCGTTACCCGTAGTGGAATCGGAGTAACGACTAACCAGTGAGTAACTGTGGTTGGCTTGTAGGTGAATGTTATCAAAGGTGTAGTTGAAACGTGCCTGATCAGCCGTCTTCGTGTCAGGGTAAACCTTGGCTACATCAGGCGAAGCGATCGTATCAACTTGTGCGGATGCCACTTGCCGATGAGCAGTGTTGTCGTAAACGATCAGGAAGTGGTTTGGTTCGAAAATGGAGGCATCATTAGCGTGCCAGCCAGCAACCGTTAAGCTCCCCTTGCTCAGGTTAAATGAGTCCATGTAACCGTTGTTTTGCTTAACGATTGGGTTGAACCAATAGTCCACCGTGTGACTACCGTTCCCAGCCGGGTCATTGGTCCAGCGGCTGATAAACTGGATGTTGTGGTTAGTGAACTGGGAGTTCAAGGTGAAGCTGGCCTTGAAGCCAGAGTGATCGGCGTTGGCAACTTGTGGGTAAGCCTTAGCAACGTCATCACGGGTTTCATCACTCGTTGCCACTAATTGACGGGCAATTTCATGACCTTCCGTCTGGTCGAAGGCGATAACGTAGTGGTACTTCATCCCGGCAGCAGCGTTGGCAGCATGCCAACCACTGACCGTAACTTCACCGCCCTTGCCAGTCAGGCTGTCCATCCAAGCGTGATTGCCGTCGTCAAAGGTAATCGGAGTGGACCAGTAATCGGTATGCTGGCCTTCACCATGGACTGGGTCGCTGCTGTAACGCGATACGATGTTCAAGGTATGACTCAAAACATTCGTTGGAATTGTGATACTCAGGTCATAGCCGGAGTTCAGACTGTTAGCGGTGTTCGGATATGCCCGCTGAACGTCTGGACGGGTTTGTGGTTCAGCCTTTTGCCGAGTAACTTCGTTGTGTGCCGTTTGGTCATACACAACAATCCACCGGTAGCGTTCATTATTACTTTGGCCAGTTGCCTGCCAGCCAGCAACATGCAGCTGCGTCTGGCCTTGGTCATTTTGGCTAACTGAGTAGCTATCCAAGTGACCATCGTTGGCGTAAACGTTGTTGGCCGTGGTGGTGTCAACTGGTACTTCATTGTTAACTGCAGCTGAACTGCTCTGCGCTTGAGCATCCACAGCAGCATTGAACTTCGTTGTAGCTGACTTAGTATTGACCGTTTGTGTCTGAACAGCAGCGCTTGCATTATCCACGTTGCTGTCGGCGTGTGCATTGGTAGTGTTAAATGCCGTCCCCATTGCCACAGCGGCAAAGGTCATTGCAGAAACACACCATAATTTTCCACTTTTATATAACTTGAAACGTTTCTTAGCTTCCATCTTTAGTTCCTTTCCAATCAAATGATCTTTTACCATTTTAATGTAAAATTAAAGAAATTCCAGTCATTTATCGACTTGAAAACGGAATTTAACATTGTAATATTCGCTATTTTGAAAATAATATCCGAACAATTACTGGAGGCGCACGGCACCGTCCTCATCAGCATTTTCAGGGCAAAAAAAGAGGGCTCCATAAATAGAGCCCTCTTCTGGTTGTAATATTTAGACTACTTAAGGGTAACAGTAGCACCAGCGGCTTCAAGCTTTTCCTTGATGTCGTTAGCTTCGTCTTCCTTAACGTCTTCCTTGATAACGGAAGGTGCGTTGTCAACTAAGTCCTTAGCGTCCTTCAGGCCAACACCAGTGATGTCCTTAACAGCCTTGATAGCCTTAACCTTAGCCTGACCTGGTTCAGTCAGTTCAACAGTGTAGCTGTCCTTAGCTGCACCGGCGTCACCACCAGCAGCACCTGCAGCAGCAACTGGAGCAGCTGCAGAAACGTCAAATTCGTCTTCGATAGCCTTAACCAGATCGTTAAGGTCAGAGATTGAAGCTTCCTTCAGAGAAGCGATAATAGCATCTTTATCAAAAGCCATGTTAATATCCTCCAATATTAATTAGTAAATTTTGTTTGTGTTCTACGATTAAGCGGCATTTAAACTGATTATGCAGCTTCTTCGTCGTTCTTCTTGTCGGCAACTGCCTTGACAGCCCGTGCGATCTTGCGCATTGGATCTTGCAGTGCAGAAGCAAGCATGGACAGCAGGTCTTCCCGACTTGGCATTTCAGCAAATTCGTTAATTTCATCAACGGACTTGATATCCTTTTCGATGAAACCACCCTTGATTTCAAGGGCATCGTGGTCGTCAGCAAAGTGCTTCAAGATCTTAGCTGGAGCAATTGGGTCTTCGTTTGAGAAGGCAACAGCCGTTGGACCAACGAAAGTAGAAGCTAAGTCTTCGTAATCGGTACCCTTAACGGCACGGTCCAAGATCTTGTTCTTGATAACTACCATCTTAACATCGGCGTCACGCAATTGCTTACGCAGATCAGTGACTTCTTCAACCGTTAAACCACGGTAGTCAACCACGATGGCAGATTCAGCATCAGTTAACAGACCGTTAGCTTCTTTAACTAATTCTGCCTTCTTGGCGATAGCTGTTTCACTCATGAAATTACACCTCCTGTAAATGTATTTGGTACGGATTCATAAAAAAATCCCTATGACTTCAAAGACATAGAGAAGGAACATTTCAATTTCTTCCTCGGCAGGCATTCATTAAGGCTTTCGCCGCCTGAGTCTTAGGCAGAGTCATATTTATAACCACTCAAATAGTATAGATGATTAAGCCCACTTTTGCAAGGCGTTTTTGATTAATAAAAAATTTCAAAAAACAATTGCATTCTCATAATTCTAATGATATTCTAATAAGCAACAAGTACAGGAAAGAGGTTTTTGATCATGCAACACGTTACTGTTCAATATCATCAAACATCCTCCTCAACCACAACATCCCTCGTGGTTGAGTGATTTTACTGTACGTTAAACTCGGTTGTTAAAAGCCGGCTTCACGAAATCACTCATCGTCAGTTAATTGAGTGTTTGTGAAGTCGGCTATTTTTATGCAACTAAGGAATTGGGGGAATCTCACATGGGTGAAGCACATAATTTAAAGCGTTCGTTAGGTTTTGGTTCGGCAATCTCGATTGTGTTCGGTACGATTGTCGGCTCGGGGATCTTCTTTAAACAGGGTTCAGTCTTAGACAGTGCTGGGACGACCGGTACCGCCATTCTGGCCTGGGTCATCGGTGGTATTATCACCTTGACTGGTGGCTTGACCATCGCTGAAATTGGTTCGCAAATGCCATACACCGGTGGTCTCTATGTCTACATTGAAAACATCTACGGCCGGATCCCTGGCTTTATGGCCGGCTGGATGCAAGCCGTTGTCTACGGGCCAGCCATTATTGGGGCTCTGGTTGGGTTCATGAGCCTGATGATGGCCAACTTCTTCGGTTTGAGTGCTAGCTGGCGCCTACCATTGGCTGCGATCAGTATCATCCTGATTGCCGCTTTGAACCTTTTGGAAAACCGTGTTGGTGCCGCCTTCTCTGTCATCACGACGATTGCCAAGTTGATTCCAATTGCGGTCATCATCGTCTGCGGAATTTTCTGGGGACACCAGGATGCCTTCAACCAGTCGCTGCATGAAATCGGCGTGCACGATGGCGGCTTCGGGGTTGCCGTTTTGGCTACGCTCTTCGCCTACGATGGCTGGATTTTGATTGCCAACCTGGGTGGTGAAATCAAGAACGCCCAAAAGATTTTGCCCCATGCAATTGTCCTTGGTATTACGGCTGTCCTGGTTGTCTACACGCTGATTACGATTGCTACCTTCCGTTTCCTACCAGCTGCTAAGATTCACCAGCTGGGCGACAACACGACGTCATACCTGGTTACCTACATCTTTGGCCCTCTGGGTGGCAAACTGCTGAGTGCCGGGATCATCATCTCGATGTTTGGGACCCTAAACGGAAAGATCTTAACCTTCCCGCGGATCGTTTACGCCATGGCCAAACGTGGTGACCTGCCATTCAGCCGCTTCCTTTCATACGTTACGCCAAAGGGCAAGTCGCCAGTCGTTGCTACCAGCTTCATTGCGATCATGGCCCTGCTGATGACCTACTTCTTTGACCCAGACCACCTGTCGGACCTGTGTGTGTTCACCGTTTACTGCTTCTACCTGATGGCCTTCTGCGGGATTTTCATCCTGCGGCGGCGCAACCAAAAGCCACGGCCGTTCAGCACCCCACTCTACCCATGGATTCCGCTCATCTCGATTTTAGGCGGCCTGTTCGTCTTAATCAGTGAGGTTATCAACGACCCTGCCGGCGTAATCCTGTTCTTGGGGATTGTGATTGTTGGTCTGCCAATCTTCTACATCGTCAAGAAACTGGAACGCGCTGAAAACAATTAAAATCATTTACCCCTCCGTTGAAGGAATTATTCAACAGAGGGGTTATTTTTTGGACTGCACAACAAAAGCGCCCAGCGTTCAGAAATCTGAACGTTGAACGCTCTTTTTATTCAATTATTGATTAGGCAAATACCCGCCGAATTCCGGCAACAACTGGGTGCTGCCAGTTAACAATTGGGTTGATGCCAACATATGGCGGCCAGCTATCAAGGATCTGGTCATTGCCTAAGTAAATACCAACGTGAATAATCGTCTGCGTGCCTGGTTCGTAGTAGAAGACCAAGTCACCACGCTGACGGTCGCCCCAAGCAATGTTCATGAAGTGCGGATCATTGAAGAGGTTCCGTGAATTCCATTCGTTGCCTGGGAAACCATGGTAAATGGAGCTGCATGACGTCGGGTTGATTCCACCAGCGTAGAGGGCCTGCATTACCAATCCAGAACAATCAACCCCGTAAGCCGGTGATGAGGAACAGCCTTCGAGCCATGGCTTGCCAATGTACTTGGCCGCCTGGTTGATCATGGCTTCGATGTGGGCTGCCCGTCCTTGACCAGCACCGGCGCCCAGCGGAGCAATGTAGCTGTCAATCGACGTCCATTGATCGGCCGGGAGACCCAGTGCTACCCAGGTTGCCTGGTCAACCCAGCCAGTTGCCGGTAAGCCATGAGCCCGTTGTACAGCCATTACCCGGTAGCCATCATCGACGGTGTAGTGGTAGCCGCCAGTACCGAGCCGACCCTTGACTAATTGCACCTTAATGCCTTCGTAACCAGGGCCGATGTTGTGGCCAACCGGACCACTTGGCTGAATTTGGGTGTAGTTGATCTGGTACATCCAGCTTGGGTTTTGGTAAGCATTCAAGTAGCGGTTGAAAATCCAGTTGTCGGAATTGTTTCCTTCACCATTAGGAGCATCGCTGTAACGGCTGATTACTTGGAAAGCGTCATGGTTGTTGCCAACGTTAAAGGTGACGTCAAAACGCGCCTTGTTGGCACCGAGCACGTTGCCGTATGGGCCAAGCAAATCCGGACTGGCATTGCCAGCGACTTCTTGCCGACCAATCTCTGTGTTGCGGGATAAGTCGTAGAGGATGATGAAGTGGTGCTTGTAAGGCAAGGACATGTCATCAACGTGCCAGCCGGCTACATGAACCGTGCCGCCGTTTTGGCTGAAGTCGTCCAGCCAAGCGACATTGTTGTTCAAATTAACCGTCTTGTCGTTGTACCAGTAGTCAACGTAATGGCCGTAATCATTGATGTCCTTGGAGTCACTATACCGGCTGACCAGAACAAATTGGTCACCAGCCATTGCGGGCGTAATCTTGAAGGTTGCACTGAACCGAGAATCCGCAGCGTTGGCAATGTTGCCGTAACCGTGGTTAGCAACATCCGCACTCGCCGTGTTTTGCACAATCTGCCGAGCAACTTCATGGTTAGTCGTCCGATCAAAGAGGATCAAGAAGTGGGTTGGCAAAATCTGTTCGGCGTCATCTGCGTGCCAGCCGCTGAAGTAGATGGTGTCGTTGGCCCCGTTGACGATGGCATTGTCGAGGTAGCCGGCACGATTGTTGTAAGGGGTGACCGACTTGTCATTAAACCAGTAATTCGCGTACTGGCCAGCGTTGTTTTGTCCAGCCTTGGTACTGTAACGGCTGATCACGATCAACTGGTGACCGGCCATTGCGGGCGTAATCTTGAAGCTGGTGCTGAAACGACAGTGGCTTGCATTGTTGATGTTGCCAAAGCCGTGCGTAGCCACATCCATGCTTGGGTTATTGGTGACTTGCTGACGCGCAACTTCACGGTTAGCGGTCTTGTCAAACAAGATCAGGTAGTGGTTAGGATAGATGGCCGTGTCGTCATCCGCGTGCCAGCCTGAAACCAAGAGCGAATCACCAGCAACCTGGAAGGTATCCAGGTAGCCCGCACGATTGTTATTGAGTTTCAAGCTCTTGTTGTACCAGTAGTCGGAATAATTGCTGTTACCATCCTTAGAAGCTGTGTAACGGCTCAGGACCACTAATTGGTCGCCCATCATTTCCGGGGTGACATCGAAAGCCACACTAAAGCGGGCCTTTGCGGCGTTGGCAACCGTTGCATAACCAGCCTTTGGCAAATCAGCGCTCGCCGTGTTTTCCACCAATTGACGGGCAACTTCATGACCCTTGGTTTGGTCAAACAGGATGATGTAATGGTTTGGCATTCCGGCTGCTCGATCGTCGACATGCCAGCCAGAGGCGATGATCTTATTGCCGCTGACATAGAAGTTGTCCAGGTAACCAGCCTTGGTCGTAATTACCGGGAACCAGTAATCAGCTCCGTTGGCGGAAGGTTCACCGTTGGCCTTTGTCGTGTAACGTGAAACCAGACGCAGTGATTGGGCGCTATTCAACTCGGAAGCTGGAACATCCACACTGAAACCACCCTGGCCTGAGATTGGCGCCTTTGGGTAGACTTTCTGCACATCAGGACGGTTAACCTCGGTCACCTGAGAACGGTATAACTCATGATTGTTACTCCCATCCAAAACAATGACATAGTGGTTCATGCCCGTTTGGTAATGGTTAGTCGCATGCCAACCGTTAAACTTAACGGCGTTGTTGTCAGCATCCACGCTGGCGCCGTCCAAGTGGCCATCGTTGACCTGTGTGCCATAGTCAACCGTTCTAGCTGGCTGTTGAGCGGCTTGGTGCGTATTTGCTGCTGCCTGCGAAGTGCTATCGCCGTTTTGCACATTGGCGGTCAATGCCGTTTGATAGTCAGTAGTAGTATCCGCATGAGCAAACGTATTAGTTACTGCAAGGCCGGCCGTCAAGGCAACCACGGTAATCGCCATGGTGCACCAGGTCTTGCCTGCCTTGAATAGTTTGTAATGCTTTTTTGCATCCATGAATTCTACTCCTCCTTAATCGGATGAAAAACAAATTTCAAACATTCTTATTAAACCACATACATGATAAATAGCAATGCTTTGCGGCATATCCCTCCACGTATTTCTGCTGTTTGACAAGCAATCATTGGCGAATTTAAAAGTCAGTCAACATAAAAAAGCGGATTAGCGACTGAATGGTCCTAATCCGCTTATTAATATATTCATTTAGTAACTAATTGCCCGTTGACGGTCAGCATTCCAGTGTGAGTAGAATTCGCCGTAGGACATGGCTTCCTTGCGCCCAGTCCATGGGTTGTTGTAAGTGAAGCCGTTAGCATCGTAACCAGTCAAGGCAATGGCGTGGTTGACGAAGCCGTTCATGTTGGCCATCCAAGTAACGACCAGGTGACCATTCAAGAGGTGTTGCTGGATGTTCTGCAGGGATGTCCCGGTCAGAATGTCGCTGTGGCCGACGTAATGGTTGACCACTGGTGCAATCCCGGTTGGGAAAATCCACCAGCCGCTGTAGCTGAATGGGTTGCCGACAAAGCCGTAGTCACCATTGCTGCTTCTTGGCATCTCGTTGGCTAATTGAATCTTGTTGACATTGTAGCCAGCGTAACGCAGCATCATTGTAACAGCAGTGATTTCACAGCCGGTTGGCAGTTCCGGCAGTTGGCAAATGACTTCAGCGTTGTTGTAGACCCCGACAATGTTGCCCATTGGCCCATAGTAAAGAGTCTTAGCACCAACGGTTTGGGCGCCAGAGTTAATTGAGACGTCACCAGAATAGAAGTCGGAGTAGTGACCGTTACCATTCTTATCGTCAGTAAAGCGGTGAATGATGCGGACCACCTTGTGCTGCATGCTGGCTGGCAGACCGAATGCCAGTTGATAACCGCTAGCACCGCTATTCAGGATGTACGGGTAGACATTGTGGACATCCGGACGGGAACGATTGATATCTAAGACCTGCTGGCGGTACAATTCGTGACCGTTTTGATCAAGGAAAATCAACCACTGGTAAGGCTGGTTTTTAGACGTGTTGCTGGCGTGCCAGCCGCCCACGTAAATGCTGTTGCTATTGACATCGATACGATCGAATGAACCGGCGTTGGTGGCAAAGGTCCCACTGTATTGGTCGTCGTAATTGCCATTCCCGTTTTCGTCATCGGAGAAACGCAATAGGATCTGCATGGTCCCATCAAGCTGGGCCGGGTCGAACTGGATTAAGGTGTCAAAACCACTGAGCTTGCTATTGTAAATGCTTGGATAAGCCTTGGCCACATCATCACGTTCGGTCAACTCAACGCGTTGTCGTGCCAGTTCACGGCCGTTGTTCATCACAAAAATGTAAGCATATGGGTGGTCTAAGGCGTAATCACTAGCCAACCAACCATGCACCTTCAACCCTTTATCGGTCATTTCGGAGCCGTCGATGTAGAAGGCGTGCTGATTCAACACTTTTGGTCCAAACCAGTAATCGGTGTATTGACCGTTACCGCCATTACCCTGATCACTCGTTGAGTAGCGACTGACAACCGAGTATGAGTGGCCGCCTGCCAGGTGCAGGTTGGAGAGGTCAAAGACGCCCTTAAAGCCGGACTTCCCAGCAACCGTGATTGACGGGAAAGCCTTAGCAACGTCAGGTCGGTCAATACTCGTCGCCTTGACCACCCCAGCCTGCTGCTTGGCCGTATTGTCGTAAATAATCAGAAAGTGGTTGTTTTCGAACTTGGCAATATCGTTGGCGTGCCAACCGCTGACGACCAGCTGATCACCATTGAAATTAAAACCATCCAGGTAACCTTGGTTAGCGAAGTTGCCATTGGTGATTGGGGCAAAGTAGTAATCAACATAATCACTATTGCCGTCTTTAGCGCCACTGTAACGACTCAACACCTGCAATTGGTGGCTGAAATCGAAGCGGCCGGCATTGAACTTAACGTCGAAACCGGATTGCGCGGCCTTATCAACGGAAGGATAAACCTTTGCCACGTCCGGCCGTGAGACATCGGTGACCAATTGACGAGCGACTTCCCTGCCCGTTGTCCGGTCCAGCACAATGATGAAACGGTAAGGCTTGTCGGCGGCCGCGTTCGTTGCGTGCCAGCCAGTCAATTCCAGCTGACCGTCTTTAACACCTGCGCCATCCAAGTGAGCATAGTTATTCTTGTCTACAGTGATTGGAGCAAACCAGTAATCCACACTGTTACCGTTGCCCAGCGGGTCTGACGTGTAACGGCTGATGAGACGGATCGTATCGGTGTGGGCAAGCGCCTGATTGAGATTAAAGGTGACGTTAAAGCCAGACTGAGCGGCACCGTAGACATTATGTGCCCGCTGAACATCCGGACGGTCAACGGCATCCTTAGTAATGTTTTGCCGGCTGATCTCACGGTTGTTGGTTTGATCATAGGCAATTATGTAGTGATAAGGACGCCCCTTTGCATCATTGGTGGCGTGCCAGCCACTGGCCACCAGCTGTCCCTGATCGTTGAGCTTGGCTGAATCTAAGTTGGCATAGTTACCGTGATCGTTTTGGTCATAGGCCGTTGCCTGTTGACGATCAGCAGTCGTTGCCAGATTAACTCTAGCATTCGCTGCAGCATTTTGCTGGTTATTCAATGCCGTATTAGCATTTCTGTAGACCGTTTCAATTTGTGCATCGGTCGGCTTAGCGCTCGTAGTGTCGAGCTGATTAGCAGAAGCCTGTCCCTGCATCAGCAAGAGGGCACTACCACAGACCGTCACAATTGGCAAAATCTTACTTTTAAAGTTGTTAAGTTTAATAATGATATTTCCCCTCCAAATATCAATTTATACCGATTGATTGATAACAATAATAAAGATATACGTACTCGGAGCAGAATGCAAACCATATTTTCACAGTGCAACCTATTCTAATTGGGAACCATTAAGCCATCTATGACCCGGATTCACCGGATCTACGTTACTCCCTAATTTTGGCAAAAAAATACCTCCAGGTGGCTGACCCGCTCTGGAGGTTTAAGAATATAAAAAAGAGCCGCACAAGTGCAGCCCTTTTTATTTATTAAAGAGTATCAACATCTAACGTTACGGATGGGCCGAACGTTGAAGCAATGGATACATGCTTGATGTAAGTACCCTTAACGGATGCTGGACGAGCCTTAATGATCGTGTCAGCAACAGCCTTCAAGTTTTCAACCAGCTTGTCGGTGTCGAAGGAAACCTTGCCGAGCAGAACGGCAACGTTACCATCACGGTCAGTCCGGTAAGTTACTTGACCAGCCTTGGCGTCAGAAACAGCCTTGGCAACGTTCATCGTAACCGTGCCAGTCTTTGGGTTTGGCATCAAGCCCTTAGGACCCAATACCCGACCTAAACGACCAACTTGTGGCATCATGTCTGGCGTAGCAATTGCCACGTCAAAGTCCAGCCAGCCGTCTTGGATCTTTTCAACTAAGTCCTGGTCACCAACAAAGTCAGCACCGGCATCCTTAGCTGCTTGGGCGTTGTCACCCTTAGCAAATACAATCACAGTCTGGTCTTTACCAGAACCGTTTGGCAGAACCATTGCACCACGTAATTGTTGGTCGGCCTGCTTAGTATCTACGTTTAAGTTGAATGCAACTTCGACACTGGAGTCAAAGTTTGCAAAATCGATATCTTTTACTAATTGAACTGCGTCGTTGGCAGCGTACTTCTTCTTGCTGTCAACTTTCTTAAGCGCATCTTGGTACTTCTTACCACGATTTTTAGCCATCTTGTGTTTTCCTCCTTGCAAATGTGGTCTAACGGAGTCTATACCTCCCACGGGAAGCCACTATTTTCATCGTGACTTCGGACTGCTAATAACTAGTCTTCAACAGTGAAGCCCATGCTACGAGCAGTACCTTCGATCATGCGCATAGCTGCTTCAACGTCAGCTGCGTTTAGATCTTGCATCTTAGTTTCGGCGATCTGCTTAACTTGGTCTTTGGTAACCTTAGCAACCTTCTTAGTGTTAGGTTCGCCGGAACCATGTTCAACACCAGCGGCTTTCTTCAGTAAGACGGCAGCAGGCGGCGTCTTGGTAACGAAGTCGAATGAACGGTCTTCGTAAACAGTGATGACAACTGGGATCAGCATACCCTTCTGATCTGCAGTCCGTGCGTTGAACTCCTTAGTGAAGCCCATAATGTTAATACCTGCTTGCCCAAGTGCAGGACCTACAGGTGGAGCTGGTGTAGCTGCACCGGCAGGAATTTGCAACTTGACAACGTTTGCTACTTTCTTAGCCACGAGACAAAACCTCCTTAGTCCGTGTTGTGGTAATGATGGGGCATTGAGATTTACCCCTCCCACAGTATGTGGATAGCATACCTTATTATGCTATCACACTGCGTCTACATAAACAAGAATTAATCGTTAACCGTGTCAATCTGATCAAAGACCAATTCAGCAGTCGTTTGCCGGCCGAACATTTCCAGTTCAACCTTGAGCTTCATCTTTTCATGATCGACGTCGATGACCTTACCAGTCAGATCAGCGAAAGCACCGGCAATGATCTTGACATGGTCGCCAACAGAAACGTTGATGTCGGTCCGGGCAACATCCATGCCCATCCGCTTCATGATGCGGTCAACTTCTTCTGGCAGCAATGGAGTTGGCTTGGAACCACCACCATGTGAACCCAAGAAGCCAGTGACACCAGGCGTGTTCCGGGCAATGTACCAAGCTTGGTCGGTCATGACCATTTCAACTAAGACATAGCCAGGGAAAGTCTTTTCTTCAACTTCCTTAGCCTGACCGTCCTTGACCTGACGAACCGTCTCTTCCGGCACAATTACCCGAAAGATGTAGTCCTGCATTCCCATTGACTGGGCCCGGGATTCCAGGTTGCTCTTAACCCGGTTTTCATAGCCAGAATAAGTGTGCAGAACGTACCAACGTTTTTCTTTTGATTCCACGATGCTTCTCCTTTTTAACCTAAATTTGCGTAAACAAAAAAACCTCGCACGAGACGAAGTTTTCACCAGACATATTGTATCAGAAATTAAGGTCGACGCCAACATTATTTAACGAATGCCAGCATCCCATGTTGGATAATCCAGTCAATCAGTGCAAAGAAAATGACGAAGAAGATAGTCAACGAGATAACGATTGACGTATCACGACGGTTTTCCTTAGCGGTTGGCCAAACTACCCGATGCATTTCAGTCTTAACGCTCTTTAAAAAACTAAAAAGATGCATAACTATCCTCCATTAACGGGTTTCACGATGTAACGTGTACATTTTGCAGTGTTTGCAAAACTTGCGGATTTCGAGGCGTTTATCGCCACGCGGAGCAGGAACGGTATAATTACGGGCACCGCACTTGCTGCATTCCAGGCCGACTTTTTTCGTAGCCATTATACCACTCCCCTCTGTATTACCTATTTACATTAGCATCTTTCAGAAACTAAAACAACTCCCCACCACTGACAGGCAGTGATAGGGAGCCGTGCAAACAAATGTTAAGTTAATTCCAAAGCAAACTTTTTCTTAGCCCTCTCAAGCGCACTCCGGATACTGCGAAGATTACACCCCAGTTTATTAGCTACTTCGTCGATCGCAAAACCTTGATTGATTTCAACGAAGGTCTCCCACTCAAGATTCGAGCAATCATTTCTAAAGCGATAATAGCACTGACGAAACTCAGCCACTTCATCGGGGCCTAAATGATGATCAATTGCTACCGTTTCAACATGCACATCAGTCAACGGCTCAATGCAATTGGCTGGCACCCGTTTCTTAGCCGCTTGCTGGCGATATAGGTCACGGATCCGGTTCATCAGAGCTTGTCTAAAGTAACAGCAGAAATGACCCTGCTGCCCCGAATAATTGCAGGCCACCCGATATAAAACTAATGCCGCTTCCTGTTGCCAGTCATCTAAGGAAGTGCTGGTTAAATGAAACTGGTACCAAACTTTACAAATCAATGGACGGTAACGATTAAAAAGAATCATAAAGTACATCGAATCATTTGCTCGAACTTGCGTGATTAAAGCTGTTTCCGAAGCCACTTCTGAATTCGTATAGTAATTCATTTTTAGCTTATAAATAAAAACTTCAAAAAATCAGCTATAACTTCGAAGTTATTTATAACTGCAAAGAGGCCTCCTCGCTTGAAAACTGATGCATCAGTCATCGCACTGCCCCAGCGATATGGCAGAAGGAAAAACAGGATTAAGTGTACCCATTTTATGCAACCTTCCCCGGCAAATTCAATCGCTGTTGTCGGCTTCAGTCACATAGCCTCTTTGCAATTGTTAAGATAGCAGCTTTTAATTGCACTTGCAAGCGCTTAAATGACTATTAAATTGCCGATAAATAAAAGAATAGATCCGCAGGCAGACCTATTCTTACGAAAAATATTTTACTTACTTCAAAGGATGACGCGAGTTAAAGCCTTGATAGATTAATAAACTGGCAGCCACACTCGCGTTCAAACTTTGCACGTGACCAACCATTGGAATCGTCAGCATCTCATCACAGGTCTTCTTCAATAGAGAAGAGATACCCTTGCCTTCGTTGCCGATGACGACACACACCGGCCCTTTGGCATCCCAGTGACGGTAGTCGGTGCCCTTCATGTCGGTACCGAACAGCCACATGCCGCGTTCCTTCAGCTCCTTGGCGACTTGGACCAGGTTGGTCACTCTGGCTACCGGAACGTGTTCAATCGCACCAGCAGCAGTCTTGGCCACCACACTGGTCAAACCGACAGACCGGCGCTTGGGAATAATGATGCCGTGAACACCGGCAGCATCCGCCGTCCGCATGATCGAACCTAAGTTGTGCGGGTCGGCCAGTTCATCCAGGATCAGGAAGAATGGTGCCTCACCCTTAGCTGCCGCCCGGTCGAACAAGTCGTCAATCGTGGCGTAATGATAGGCCGCCACGGCTAAAGCGACCCCTTGGTGGTTACCGTGGTCACTCAACTGATCGAGCTTGGTCTTGGGCACGTTGGAAATGACCAGCCGCCGTTGTTTGGCCAGCTTGATAATCTCGGAAATGGCATCCGTCTTCAAACCCTTTTGGATGAACACCTTGTTGATTTCCTGATCGGATTTCAGTGCTGCCACCGCGGGATGACGCCCAATGATAAAATCATTTTCCTCAGTCTTCATGTTCAATCCGCCCCCGATCTACTTGTTCAATGCACCAATTGCTCAGCTCGTCCAGCCGTTTGTCCTGCCCTGACAGCTTCAGATAGCCAAAGAGGGCCTCAAAGCCGGTTGACATCCGGTAAGTCAAGACGGACGTGTGCTTGGCATGGGTATAGCTGTTGGCATTGCGGCCGCGCTTGAAATACGACCACTCTTCATCGTTTAAAATGCCGTCTTCTTCCATCAGATCGATCAGGGCCGCCTGTGCTTTGGCCGAAACGTAATGGGTGGCCTTCTTCTGCAACCGGTTTGGCTTGCTCATGCCCAGTGACAGCAGGTAGGTGCGGATATAAACCTCATAGACTGCATCGCCCAGGTAAGCCAAAGCGATCCCATTCAATTGCTCATAGTCTGCTTGTGCCATCTTATTCCTTCCTGTAACGCGTACCCTGTGGCGTATCTTCAATGATGATGCCTTGCTTCTTCAGGTCATCACGGATCTTGTCACTCAGGGCAAAGTTCTTTTCTGCCCGGGCAGCGTCACGCTTGGCAATCAATTCTTTGATCTGGTCATCGTCAATCTGCGTATGTGCGCTCAACTTAACCCCGAAAATGCTCAACAGGGTTTGCAACAGTTGTTGAATCCCCTTGATGGCATCTGCGTGGACCGTTTCGTTGTCCAGGTAGTTGTTAGCGTACTTAACCAGTTCATAAACCACGGCGATCCCGTTCTGCACGTTGATGTCGTCATCCATGACTTCCGTAAACTTCTGCTTGAAGTCGGCCAACTGCTTTTCAACAGCTGGGTCAGTGCCCTCTGCGGCATCCTGCAGCCGGTAAGCCAGGTTGTCATAAGTATTCTGGATGTGGCTCAGGTTGTTTTGTGCGTCGGTCAGGTTGTCCTGGCTGTACTGGATTGGCCGCCGGTATTGGGTCGTCGCCATGAAGAAGCGCAGCACCTGTGGATCCACCTTCTTCAAGATTTCGTGGACCGTGATGAAGTTGTGCAAAGACTTGCTCATCTTTTCATTGTCCTTGCCGATCGTCACGAAGCCATTGTGCATCCAGTAGTTGACGAACTTCTTGCCCGTCGCTGCTTCTGACTGGGCGATTTCATTTTCATGGTGCGGAAATTCCAAGTCCTGGCCACCGGCATGGATGTCAATCGTGTCAGCCAGATACTTGGTTGACATGACTGAGCATTCAATGTGCCAGCCGGGACGGCCTTCACCCCATGGGGACTGCCAATGGATTTCGCCCGGCTTGGCTGCCTTCCATAAAGCAAAGTCGATCGGGTCTTCCTTCTTGTCAACCTCATCCGCGGACACGTGCTGACTGGCACCCGTTTCCAGGTCGTCGATGAATTGACCGGACAGTTCACCGTAGTCCTTGAACTTGCGGGCCCGGTAGTAGACATCGCCATCGACTTCGTAAGCATAGCCGCGATCAATCAGCCGTTGAACAAAATCAATGATCGCTGGAATTTCATGCGTCGGCCGCGGGTGCATGGTAGCCGGTTCAATGTTCAATGCCGTCGTATCTTCCATGAATGCCTTGATGAACTTATCTGCCAGTTGCGGAACTGTGATCTTCTCCGCAGCGGCTTCCTTAATCATCTTGTCATCGACATCCGTGAAGTTCGAAACGTAATTAACCTTGTAACCCTTGAATTCTAGATAACGCCGGACAGTATCGAAAGCGACCGCGCTCCGGGCATTACCGATGTGGATATAGTTATAAACAGTGGGCCCGCAGACGTACATGTTGACGACCCCTTCATGGATTGGATGAAAGGCTTCTTTTTTGCGAGTCAGAGTATTATAAATTGTTAACATAATTAGCTCCTTCTGATCACAGATTTTAGTAATATCTTAACACAAACCGGCTATTTCCAGGAGTTTCTCGGCACTTGTCAAGTCTTAACGCTTTGGTCACACTTTCTTCATACTTTCTTGTTAGGATATAAAGCGTAGTAGTAATCCGCTACTACTTCTAACCAAAACCGAATTATTTTTCTATTACTCCTCCCAATAGTAACCGAAAAATATTCCTACAAAATCTTCCCCAAAGATTTAGCAGGCTGTGTCTCCCAATACACAGCCTGTTTTTATTTACCTAATCAAAAAGCCCTCCAAGTAGCAGATGAATTTTCGCTTTCATCTGTATACTTAGAGGGTTTTATCGCCTAATTAGACAGATATTCAATTGTCTTTGTCATTTCATCAGAGGTTCAACTTAAACGGGCTGACTGGGACCCCATTTTCGTTAAACATCCTTGCTTCGCTATACGGAGCAAACTGATAGGCAACCTTAACTGGCATGGAAGAAACATCGTCTTTCAAGCTCAGCAACAGACGGTTGTCAAAGGCCTTCACACTATAGTCAACCGTTTCCGTACCCGCAGTCACAACCAATGACTGCTTCAATGCGGACTTCAAGGCCAGCGAACTGCTCTCACTGAAACTAATTTCAATTTCTTGACCATTGCGGTGATAAGCAGTTACCAGCGGTGCGCCCTCGTGCTTGTTGAAGCCATAGATCTTGTCAAAGGCCAGCATCGCAAAGCGGTGACCGGCAGTCCGCTTGTTCTTTGGGTGAATATCATACTTCATCCCTGCGTCCATCACATTAGTCATATAAACCTTTGGCATAGTTTCCGTGACTAACTGTTGCTTCTCACGTACATATGGGAAGTAGGTGCCATAGAAGACGCCGAACCAGTGATAGAATGGGGCAATCTGCATTTGCAGAACCGGGAATGTGGTATTCCAGCGTGCCCGCCAATCGTTAATCATGGTGGTTAACAATGTGTCATAAACTTCAGCATGAGCATCATCGGATTCACCTTGGTACCAAAGCATTGCCTTAAAGGTGTAGCCGATAATCTTCGTGACCATTGTGTCGAATAAGCCATGCGGCCGGTTTTCGGATTCAGGACCCATCACATAGTCGACGAACAGTTCGTGGTGTTCCTTATAAGCCTTGCACAGGTCATCGTGGCTGACATTGCCCATCAATACATTATCCCAGAATGGTCCGTTCTCTGGGTTTTTACTCTGTTCTGCCACCATGCGCAAGAACTTTTCATACTCGCCTTTCGGACGGTCGCGGAGCAGCTTTTCGTAACTGTCGATATAGGTCTTCTTCAGGATCGGGTTCTTCATCAAGGCTTCCTTAGACGTCCAGCTGGAAGCCGTCGTGCCGTCATAAGCCATCCATACAAGACCAATCGGCATCTTAATTCTTTGTGCTAATTCGATTGCAAAGTAGAAACCAGCGGCAGAAAACTGTTCAGCCGTTTGATCATTCAAAGCTTGCCACTTGCCACGGTCACCATAAAGCGGGTCCTTTGGTGAATTGAGTTTTACTTTTGGTACTTCGTAATAAGAAATCTGCTTTGGAATTAAGGACAAAACCTTCTTTGGATTAGTGTGGTAATCATGATCATACCGCAGCAATAGGTTCATGTTGGATTGCCCGGCCAGCAGATAAACTTCACCAACGCTGACATGTTGAACCTTTACCTGTTCACTACTAGTGGAAGCAGTCAGCGTCAAGTCAGTTGCCGGAGTGTGCGGGTCTAAATCAACGGCAAACTTACCTTCATTATCAGCCGTCGTTTCTGACGGAGTGCCGGTTGATAACTGAACCGTGACTTGTTCATTAGGATCAGCCGTCCCCCAAACTTTAACTTTTTGATCATGCTGTAAAACCATACCATCTTGAAAAATATCAGCTAATTGAATTGACATTATCAACACTCCTTTTCGTTAAATTCGGACAAAATAAGCGGGAAGTCGCTACTCCCCGCCAATTTCTAACTAAGCATTCTTCTTTGAACGGTCGTTGATTTCAGCCGTGATCTTAGCTAAGCGTTCATCGGTTAATGGGTAAAGCAGGACACAAATGATTGTGATAACAACCAGTACAGCTGGGATCGTGCACATAACGGTCTTAATACCGCCCATTGCAGTGGCTGTTTGAACTGCCAACTTAGCGGAGAAACCGGTGGCTGACAATACATATCCTGGTACCACACCACCAAGGGCCATCCCGAAGGTCAGCATGAAACTGATAACCGCCGTTAAGACACCATTCAGACGCCGACCGGTTACCCATTCGGAATAAGTGATGACTTCAGGAACCAATGCCCAGATGAAACCAGTGGCAACCAACATACCACAGGACTTGATCAATTGACCAACCATCATCAGGGCAGTGTTGTGAGCATTACCGAAGTACAGAATGCCTAAACCAATAATTTCGATAATGAAGAAGATTACCAGCATTCCACGCTTACCAAACCACTTCTTGAATAATGGGAACATTGGGATCAGAACGAATGATGGTAATGAGCCTAACAAGTTGAACCATTTCAGCATGTTTGGCTGGTTCATGTTATAAGTTACAAAGTATGAACTGGTGGAGTTAACAATGGATTGCATACCAAAACTCAAAATGAAGATCAAAGCCAAAATAACTAAGGCCTTGTTAGTCTTGAATTCGGTGAACAAGTCACTGATCTTGACGGAATCCTTTTCCTTGGAACTCAAAACGTAACGTTCATGAATAACCTTAACTGAGTAGAAGAAGCACAGGCAGCCAATGATTGAATACAAAGCCATGGTTGCAAGCCAACCAATTTGTGACTGTGGACCAGAGTAAGAACCGGAAATCTTAGTTACTAACAGCGGTACACCGAAAGATACACACATACCAGCAACGTTTGCGGCAAAGTCAGAATAGGAAGTCAGACTAGTAATCTGGTCACTGTTTCTCGTCATTGCAGCCGGCAGCGATGAGGTTGGCAGACTAACAACGATATAAGCCAAGGACATTGCAACGTAGGTCACGTAAGCATAAATGATCTTGCCCATTGCGGATAAGCTTGGTGAATAGAAACAAAGGATTGATAAAACGGTAAATGGAATGGCACCAAAGAAGAGCCATTGCAGATACTTACCACGTTTACCAGCCTTCATCTTATCAACCATCACACCCCACACTGGGTTAGCGACAGCATCGATAATCCGGACAACTAAGAACATCGTAGCTGCCACGGCGGCATTCAAGCCAAAGACATTGGTGTAGAAAAATAGCAAATAGGTCGAAATCGTTTGATAGATAATATTGCAAGCAAAATAACCAGTACTAATACCAAGTTTTTCAGGTAACTTAATATTTTCCCGAGGTGCGTTTTCCAAAATAGTCATTCCTCTCCAAATAATTGCTGAATAAACACTGATAAGTTAGTTGTTATATCAGATAAATAGGTGTCTTATTTCCTATTCGTTTTTAATTGTATCCGCTTTCCTAGTACTAAAAAAGATCATAAATCGACCATTATGTGTCAATTCATGACCTTTATGTGGGTTTGGTTGGTATATTAAACTATCTTAGCTATTCAAAATAGCCTGTTCGATCCTTTGAGTAAACATGGCGTTGATATTTGACCCGCTTACGATACTCTGTCGGTGTCATCCCCGACCATTTCTTGAATTGCTTGCTAAAAATTGAACGGTTGGCTGCTCCAACTAGATAGGCAACTTGTTCAATTGAGTTGCCAGAGTACTCTAACAGCCGCTGTGCTTTTTGATACTTTTCCCGATTGATAAAGCGTAAGGGGGTGACCCCATAAACCTTCTTGAATACACGATGTCCATAGCCATTGCTCAAATGTAAGCTTGAACAAATATCCGCGAACGTAAACGCAGGGTCATTGTTTCGACTATTGACCCGATCCTGAATGGCCAATGCGATGTCTCGTGCCGTTTTGGCTTCCTTATCTGAAAATGGGAGCTGTTGAGTACCCCTTCCCGGCGTGATTTGATCAGTAATTGCGTCTAATTGCTGCAAATATTGGAGCAGAATGATCTCGATCTCTGCGCGTACCCTGAACTGGCTTTGCTGCTTTTTATCGCGGCACAAATCAACAATCCGGGTCAGTGCTGCCCGGGATTTTTCTGCCAGAATCGAGTGGGCTGGGATCAGACGGTTGGTCAAGCTGCTGATGATTCGTGACCTTAACAAGACATTTTCAAAATCAAAATGCAAGCACATGTAGGTCAATGGGCGCTCCTTACTTGCATTCTTATTGGTATGCAATGTCCCTGGTGCAATCAATACCGCATCACCGGCGTTTAAAGTCAGCGGAAGTTGGTGACGAATGTTAGTTATCTGACTGCCATCAAGAATGACCATCAACTCTAAAACTTGGTGGCTCTGTTCAAAAAAGGACCACCCGCCGCTAACCGTATGCTGGTGACCGCCGAACATATATAGACCAGATTTAATCGTTGGAATCGATATAAATTCCTGCATCTTACCATCCCTCGCTTTACAAGGCCTTATTATACGTCCGTTCCCATAAAAATATGACGATTTTGATGCCACCTCTTCTGCAGAAAAAAGGCAAGACACCGCGCAATGCGGTGTCTTGCCTTTTGTAGATTTAATTAACGAAGGACTTAATTAGAGTGACATGCCAATTTGTTAAAAGACTTAGAAATTAACCAAGCTGTTCTTTGATAGCGGCCAATGAAACTTCACTGGTGTCGTTAAACTTAACATCCGCGTCCTTTAAGTCGGCGCCAATGCCGATGGAAACTTCGCCAGCGCCGTTGATGGACTGGATCCCTGCCTGAGCGTCTTCCAGACCAGCAACTTGATTTGCCGGCAGCTTCATCAATTTAGCGGCAGCACTGTAGATTTCCGGATCAGGCTTGCCATGCTTCAAGCTAGCCGGGTTAACGATGCCCTCAAAGTAGTCGGTAATCTGCAGATACTTCAAAACTTTCGGGGCGTTCTTGGAAGCTGATGCTAAGACCATGTGGTAACCCTTGGCTTTTAATTCATCCAGGAAGTCTTTCATCCCTGGCAGAATGTCGGCTGGCGTCAGCGTGGCAACCAGCTTCAGGTAGTTGTCGTTCTTTTCGCTGGCCAATGCCAGTTTTTGTTCATCGGTGTAGTCATTTTCGTGACCACCGGCCTTCAAGATCTTCTCCAGCGAATCCATCCGGCTCACACCCTTTAAGCCATCAGCCAGTTCAGGCGTCCACTTGGTACCGACCTTGTCAGCTAATTGATGCCATGCTTGGCCATGAAAACGTGCCGTGTCGGCGATGACACCATCCAGATCAAAAGCAAATCCCTTTAAATCATCAAATTTCATTGCTAATACCTCCCACAAGTATTACTTCAATTCAACTTTCTTGCCATTCAGGTCGATGGTGAGTGGATCACCAGAGACTAAGTCAATCTGGGTCCCATTCTGGTCAACCTTGACCTTCAGAATCCGGCCACGGAACATCTGACGGAATTGGTAAGAGTGCCACTTCTTCGGCAGGAATGGTGCGTAGTGCAATTCACCATTGCGTACCCGCATGCCAGCGAAGCCTTGAACAATGTCCAGCCAGCTACCAGTCATGGAAGTGATGTGCAGGCCGTCCGAGGTGTCGTTGTTGTAGTTGTCCAGGTCAAGCCGAGCGGACCGTTCATACAGTTCAACAGCCTTGTCTTCGTAGCCAATGTCTGAAGCAATGATGGAGTATACGGAGGCAGACAGGCTGGATTCGTGAACCGTGAATTGTTCGTAGAAGTCGAAGTTCTTCTTCTTTTCTTCCGGTGTGAAGTCGTCAATGAAGTCCCACAGACCTTGGATAACGTCACCCTGCTTGACGTATGGTGACCGCAAAATCTTATCCCATGACCAGTGTTGGTTCAGCGGCAGTTGGTCACTTGGAATTTCGGAAACCGGCGTCAGATCCTTGTCCAGGAAGCCGTCATTTTCAGGGAAGATGTCCTTTTGTGGGTCGTAAGGCAGGTACATGTTATCGGCAATGCCCTTCCAGCGGCGCTTTTCATCCTCTGAAACATTCAACTTCTTGGCAACGTCTGCGTCGACTTCACCCAGTACTTCCAGGGTGTAGTTCAAAGTCCACTTACATAAGAGGTTGGTGTACCAGTCGTTGTTAACGTTGTTGTCGTATTCGTCCGGGCCGGTAACCCCATGCAGCATGTACTTGTTCTGCCGTTGTGAGTAGTGAACACGATCTGCCCAGAAACGAGAAATTTCGGTCAATACCTTAGCGCCTTCGTGCAGAACGTAGGACTTGTCGCCGGTGTACTTGGTGTACATGTAAATGGCAAAGGCAATGTCGCCATTCCGGTGGATTTCTTCAAAGGTGATTTCCCATTCGTTGTGGCATTCGATCCCATTGAAGGTCACCATCGGGAACAGGGCCCCCTTCAGACCTTGTTCCTTTGCGTTGACGTAGGCGCCATCCAGTTGCTTGTAACGGTACATCAAGAGGTTGCGGGCAACTTCAGGGTTGGCAACCCCTAAGTAAACGGGGATGCAGTAAGCTTCGGTGTCCCAGTAAGTAGCACCACCGTACTTCTCGCCAGTGAAGCCCTTTGGTGAAATGTTCAAGCGGTAATCTTCGCCATAGTAAGTGGAGAAGAGCTGGAACAGGTTGAAACGAATCCCTTGTTGGGCACCCTCATCACCATCAATTTGTACATCGGACTTGGCCCAGCGGTTGGCCCATTCCTTGACGTGCGGTGCCAGCAGGTCGTCAAAACTCTGTGAATCAAGCTGGTCGCTCAATTCATCCAGGTGCTTCTCAATGGCTGCTTCTGAATCGAAGTCCCGTGAAGTAACAACCACGGTCCGCTTTTCGAAGTTGATCTCCTGACCTTGTGCCACAGTGCCGGCAAAGCTGTTGTAGGCATCCTTTTCGTCGGTACCGTCACCCGTGTGGTCTAAGTCCGTCTTCGTGGTCGTCTGCATGCCTACCGTGAACTGTGGGGTGCCAAAGTCGTTCTTCTTCGTTTCGGACGTCAATTCGGCGTGTTCACCCTTGGCACTCTTATTCAGGACCATCCAGAACTGTTCATCGTAGTTGGCGTCTTCGTTGTACACGTCCGCGTCAATCATGCTGGTGATTTCAACCTTCGCGTCACCATTGCCCAGGTTCTTGACGTGCAGGCGTTGACCAACCAATTCCTTCTGCACGGCGGAAACAAAGCGTTCGAAGGAGAAGTGCATTTCGGTGCCGCCGATTTCAACGCTGAATTCACGGGTTAAGACGCCCCGCTTCATATCCAGATCCAGCTTGAAGTTCTTTGGTGTCTGCTTAGCCAGGTCCAGTTGTTCGCCGTTGACCTTGATGACTAACTTCAGGAAGTTGACGGCATTGATCATCTTACCGAAGTACTTCGGATAACCATTCTTCCACCAACCAACACGGGTCTTGTCAGGGAACCAAACCCCGCCAAGGTAAACACCCTGCATGTGGTCGCCGGTATAACCTTCTTCAAAGAAGCCCCGCATACCAAGGTTTTCGTTGGCTAAGCTGGTCATTGATTCCTGCAGGCGCTTGTCTTCAGGAGACCATTTAGTAGTCGCAACATGCCATGGAGCAATATCAAATGTTTGTTTCATTGTCTGAATCCTCTCTTCTGATGAATGTAAAGTGACTGATCAATTCTCTAAATAACTATTTGACGTATGTTTCGTGAATTGCACTAACCGATAATCCGGCCAAGACCATGATGATGCCGGCAAAGATAAACATGTGCGCCTGTGAGTGACCCAGCAGTGGGAACAGGGAAAAACTCAACAGTGAAGCCACAATCTGTGGGAAACAGATGGAACCGTTGAACAAGCCCAGATAAGTCCCCATGTGTTTGCCAGACAAGGCGTTGGTAACAATCGTTAATGGGTAAGTGTTCATCGCAGCCCAGGCAATGCCGACCAGGATGAAGGAAAATACCAAGGCGCTTTGACTGTGGATGAAGAACACGGACAAGAAGCCGATCGCACCCAACAGCAGGCTGCCGGCATATCCCAGCTTGTGGTCCTTGTTTGGCACCTTAGCCAAAACGTATGACCAGACAACGGCGGCGATTGATTGAACGGCGGCTAACACACCGTACCAGTTACCAGCGGCTTGATAACCCGCACTGCTGGCGTTGGTCGTGCCCCAAACGTTGTTGGCAATCGCACCCACGGAGTAAGTCCACAGGTATTGGAAGGCAAACCAGCAGAAGAATTGGACCAAGGTAACCGTCCAGAAGGCCTTTGGTGCGTGCCGCAGCAGCGTGAACCAGTTGCCGCCTTCCTTATTATCTTGTTCCGAAATGCCGTGATACTTAGCGTAAGTTGCTGGATCGTATTCATGAACACGCAACACAGTAAATAAACTCGTAATAACCAACAGTGCCGCGCCAACGTAGAAGGAAATGACCACTGATTGCGGAACGACCCCCTTCTTATCGGTGTTTGGCACCCCAAACATTGTCAATAAGAACGGAAAGACAGCGGCCAGAACCGCACCGGTGTTGGAAAGGAAACTTTGAATCCCGTATGCATAACTTTTCTGGTCGTCATTGACCATGTCGCCCACCATCATCTTGAATGGCTGCATGGCAACGTTTGAAGACAAGTCCAGAAAGGCAACGGTGATGGCACCAAACCACAGGGCGGCCAATGATCCATAACCGAAGCCAAAACTACCAGAGTTCGGCAACAAGAGCATGACGATCACGGCCACAACCGTTCCTAACAGCAGGTAAGGAAGCCGCCGACCACCAAGCTTTGGTGCCCAGGTCCGGTCAGAATAGTAGCCAATGATTGGCTGCACGATCAAACCAGCCAGTGGTGGCAGGATAAAGAACCAGCCCAGGTTGTTCGGGTCAGCACCGATCGTTTGAAAGATCCGACTCATTTGCGAACTTTGTAAAGTAAACGCAGTCTGTACACCAAGAAAGCCAAAGTTGATCATCCAAATAAGACTTTTGGGCAGTATCGGTAATCCGGTACTCGTATCATTTTTTTGACTCATTCAATACACTCCTCTTTTGCGTTTGATGAAAGCGCTTTTACTTAACGCTATTAATATAGCAAACGTTTGCATTTTGTGCAACCGTTTGCACAAACTTTTTTCGATTTTTAAGTGAATATTGATTTACTTATTTAAGTTGCCCATATAAAACAAAAAAGCGCGACCGAAGTCAGATGGGCTTCAAAATCGTGCTCTATTAGATGAAACGATATGGTACGTAGAGGTGATTTCTGCGCTTCTTGAACAGCACTTTAACCGCCGCCTGGCCTAGCTTCCGCGGTTGCAAGTCGATCACCTGACCATCATGAAAAAGGATCTGCATCCACTGGCTGTTGTTGAAGCAGATGACCGGAATATTCAACGGACGCAGGCGCTGGGCGTGCTTAATATATAAAACATCATCCGCAAACACCAGGCCGTCCACTTGGGGATGAGAACGCAGGTATTTTGTAATCGAGAACTCATCGTCCACTTGCAGTTTGGTGGCCGTCAGCTTTTGGCCCTTCATCACCGCCAAATATCCCGTTAACCGGCTCTTTTCGAAGGACTTTTCTTGTGTCGACATCACAAACGCCGGTTGACTGACCCCTGACTGGGCCAGTATCCGCTCCGTCGCTTCACGCCCTACCTTCACGTTATCGTTATCCACGAAACGGTCGGTCGCCGCAATGGGCTGACCAACGATCGTGAACCGCAGCTTGTGTGCCCGCAGGTATTGGGTGACCGGGTCATTAGGATCGGAGTACAAAAGAACAAAATATTCGACCCTGATCTGGTCCACCATGGATTCGACTTGGCGCATCAATTCTTTTTGATCCTGGGTCACCGCGACCATCATTTCAAAGTCTTTCTTCTGCAGCTCTTCGCTGATCCCCCGCATGATGTCGATATGGAAGGGGTTGGCTGGCGTGTTGGCCTCCATAATGGGAAAGATGACGCCGACGATGTTTGCATGGCCCCGGGTGAGGTTTTGCGCGGAAAAATTCGGCTTGTAACCCAATTTCTTAGCCACAGCTTGAACGTGCTGGCGGGTCTGCTCACTAATCCGCGAATTGTTGTTTAATGCCCGCGAGGCTGTCGAAACCGAGACTCCCGCTTCCTTGGCAATATTTTTAATCGTGACCACGTGCTTTCCCCCGTTTCCCGTTAATCTTTTTTATTCTATCAGTTTATGCACAAAGGCAAAAGGGCAAAAATGAAGGGGCCGTGACATAAAGCTATATATAATCAGAAGTGCTCTCGCATAGTAAAAAAGAGCTCCAGTGTCCGGAAGATCCGAATACTGGAGCTCTATTAGTGCTTGCGACGATTCGCCAACTAGCTAATCGTTTTATGATTTTTTCTTGTCGTTGTTTGAATGATCGGCGCCCTTCTTGTCACCGTGATCATCGCCAATCCCGCGAGTCGAGTGGGACGGCCGGGCAAAGATCATGCGACCGGCATCCGTCTGCAAGGCACTGGTGACTTCCACGTTGATGAGCTGATTCATGTAGAAGCGACCATCTTCGACCACGACCATCGTGCCGTCGTCCAAGTAGGCCACCCCTTGCTGACGTTCGGTCCCCTTCTTAACCACCGTGACTTCCAGGTGTTGGCCCGGAATGACCCGTGGCCGCAGAGACTTGGCCAGGTTATTAATGTTCAAGACCTGGACGTTTTGGAATTGGATGACCTTATTCAGGTTCCAATCGTTGGTCACGATCACCCCGTCAACCTTCTTGGCTAAGGCGATCAACTTGCTGTCTACTTCGGGAATGTCTTCAAAGTCGCCCTCATACATTTCAATGGGCACGATCTTTTCCTTGCGCAATTTATTCAGAATGTCCAAACCGCGCCGGCCCCGCACCCGCTTGATGCTGTCGCCGGAATCGGCAATGTACTGCAGCTCATACAAGACGAAGTTGGGAACCAATAATGTCCCTTCCAGAAAACCGGTCTTGGCCAGGTCGTAAATCCGGCCATCGATCAGGATGTTGGTGTCCAAAATCTTGTAGTGGTGGTAGTTATTGTCCTGCCGCTTGATGATCGAGCCATCCTGGGCGTTGTACTTTGGCGGCCGTCTGAGAGTCAGCAGGCCCTTCCATTCATCCAGACGGGTCGTCCCCAACCGGAAGCCGAAGTAACTAAAGATCACCATCAAGAGGATCGGTACTACGTTGTTAACCACGGGGATGGACAAACGCCATAATGGAATCGAAATTAAAATTGCAAGAATTAACCCCACGATCGTCAGCAAAGCACCGAACAACAGGTAGATCGGGCTCTTTTGGGTCAGGTATTTTTCAACCCGCTGCGTGCTGGCCAAAATCCAGTTCGTCAGTGTCAATGACAAGAGCCAGAAGATCACTGCCCCAATGACAACATCCGCAGCCACCATCAACGCCGGCGCAATGTTGACACCGATAGCTGGCCACAATGGTCCTAAGTAGTAGTAACCAATTGCCGCACCAAATAATACAAATAAAATTCGGATAAATCCTTTCCGCATCGGTTAACCTCCTTTCTTAATTTATGACAAAGCTAATTTTAATGCTTCACCGATGGTTGTTACACCAATAATTTGAATCTTTTCATGCGGGTCCCAGCCCTGCAGGTTGTTCTTCGGCACGAATATCCGCCGGAAACCAAGCTTGGCTGCCTCACGAACCCGCTGTTCAATCCGGTTGACCCGGCGAATCTCACCAGTCAACCCGACTTCGCCAACAAAGGCGTCGGTCGGCCGCGTTCCCTTATCACGGTAGCTGGAGGCAATGGCAACGGCAATCGCCAAGTCAATTGCCGGTTCATCCAGTTTGACACCACCAGCGGCTTTCAAGTAGGCGTCCTGGTTTTGCAACAAGAGGTTGGCTCGCTTCTCCAAGACCGCCATGATTAAGGAAACCCGGTTGCGGTTCAGGCCTGTCGCCGTTCGTTGGGCATTGCCGAAAACGGATGGCGTGATCAACGCTTGAATTTCGACCAGAATCGGCCGCGTCCCTTCCAAGGAAACCACGACCGCCGAACCGGTAGCGTCCTTTAAACGTTCTTCCAGAAAGATTTCGGACGGGTTGGCAACTTCCTTTAAACCGTCGCTGTGCATCTCGAAGATCCCCAGCTCGTTGGTTGACCCAAACCGGTTCTTCACCGACCGTAAAATCCGGTAGGTGTGGTGCAAGTCACCCTCAAAGTATAGAACCGTGTCCACCATGTGCTCAAGGATTTTGGGACCGGCAAGCACGCCACCCTTAGTGACATGCCCAACCACGAAGACGGTAATGTTCTTGCCCTTGGCCACCTGCATTAATTGGGCGGTCACCGCACGGATCTGGGAGACACTGCCGATTGCGGAGGTCACGTCGGTCGCCTGCATGGTCTGCACCGAGTCGATAATGACGTACTCAGGGTTCAGATTGTCAATCGTGGCACGGATACTGTCCATGTTGGTCTCCGGATAGATGTAAAAGTCGTCCCCGGCGACACCCAGTCGTTCCGCACGCATCTTGATTTGGGTGGCACTCTCTTCGCCGGACACGTACAAAACCGAATGGCCCTCGGCACTCAGTTGGCCGGACACCTGCAAAAGCAAGGTCGACTTACCGATACCCGGATCACCACCGATCAGCACCAGGGAACCGGGCACGATGCCGCCACCCAAGACCCGGTTGAATTCCTCTAGCTTCGTCTTGACCCGTGGCGTTTCATGCGTGTTGATTTCATTTAACCGCTCTGGTTTGGCCACGATACCGGTCAAAGTCGTTGTGGTCGTCTGCGGCTTTTTCACCGTTGTCTGATCAACTTCTTCAACCAGGGTGTTCCACTGACCACAATTGGGACAGCGGCCCAGGTAACGGGGTGACGTGTAGCCACAGTTTTGGCAAACATAATGTGTTTTTGCTTTGGCCATCATCAGCCTTCTTTCTCGTCGTTAACGCTTGGTTGAACCGAAACCGCCAACCCGCTGAATTTGGGGTTTGGCCTCGTCGTCAGCCGTCAAGTATGGGACAAATATCCCCTGCGCAATCCGGTCGCCCTTCTTGATCCGGTAATCAGTCAAGCCGTAGTTGATCAGCTGAACGAAGATTTCCCCTTCATTGTTCGGGTTGTTGTAGTAATCGGCGTCAATGATTCCGACACCGTTTGGCAAAATCAGCCGCCGCTTGAAAGGACCGCTGGACCGGTTGAACAGCATCAGTACTTCGTCGGGCTGCATATAAGCTTTAATTCCCGTTGGCACCAGATAGGGCTGCAAGGACTGATCAGCCAGCAAGGCCTTTTCGTCATTTAACTGGTTGCCCTTGCGTAAGTGGCGCAATGCCTTTAAGAATGACCGCTTCCAGATGGACGGGAGAACAAAGTCTTCTGCTGCTTGAAAGTCGTAACCGGCCGCCTGCTTCGTCTGCCGCTTGGGCAGCTCCAGGCCTTGATCACGCTTCGTGGAAACAATCTCAAACCCACGTTTCACGTTTCTTCACCTCGTTTTAAACATACGTATCAATTGTAACATGACCGTCCCCTGACTTTGCCCTGCTTGACTTTTATTTATAAAACAGTAACAATTTATGGAAGATTGATTATTTGATGAACGCTAAAGGAGTAAGGCATGCAGCTGACTTTTGCAGATGAAAAAATGACGGCCGTGGACGACCAGGGAAACTGGCTGGGTGAGATTGCCTGTCCCGTGTTGGACCACGAGCGCAAAATCGTTGTTGTTGAGCGGGTCTTCGTGGTTCCGGCCTACCGGGGTCAGGGCCTGGCCGCTAAATTGATGCAGGCCTTCGTCGACCATGCGCGCGAAGAGTCTTGGCAACTAGAGATCATGTGTCCCTACGCTAAGATGTGGTTTAGTCTGCACGACGAGGCCAGCGACGTGCTCTACCAGCGTCATCACGGATAAAACAGGAGGGTTCTTTAATGGATCAAAACGAATTGAAAGCACAAGTGGGTGCTGAAGCAGTTAAATACGTTAAGGACGGCATGATCGTCGGCTTGGGGACCGGCTCAACTGTCCGCTACATGGTTGATGCCTTAGGCAAGCGGGTTCAAGAAGAGGGCCTACACATTGTCGGCGTAACCACTTCCACCCGGACCACTAAGCAGGCGGAATCCTTAGGCATCACCATTAAGGATATTGACGATGTTGACCATATCGACCTATGCATCGATGGTGCCGACCAAGTTGACGACGACTTCAACGGCATCAAGGGTGGCGGTGGCGCCCTGCTGTGGGAAAAGATCGTGAACAACGCTTCCGTGAAGAAGATCTGGATCGTTGACCAGTCCAAGCTCTGCCACCGCATTGGTGCATTCGGTGTGCCAGTAGAAGTGATTCCATTCGGCGCCCAGCACGTCTTCAACCGCTTTGTGAAGAAGGGTTACAAACCACAATGGCGGATGACCGACGATAACAAGAAGTACCGCACCGATGAAAACAACTACATCATTGATCTGAAGGTCGGGGAAATTGCCGATCCGCACGCCCTGGCTGAAGATCTGATCCACACGGTTGGTGTCGTTGAACACGGGTTATTCTTGAACCGGGTCGACATGGTCATCGTTGGCCGCGACAATGGTCCAGAAGTATTGCAAGCTAAATAAGTTGATCAGACCGGGATTTCCCGGCCTTTTTTGTTTGGAGGAAAAATGGATAAAAACACGCAGCAAATGCTGAATGGCGAGCCGTACGAAGCAGGCACGCCGGAATTATCAAAAATGATGCAGAAGGCGCACCGCATCTGCGCCGAGTACAACCAATTGAGCGATGACCACGATCCGAAGCGAGAAGCACTTTTGCAGGAGCTGATCCCCAATCATGGCGACAACTGTTATTTACAGGGGCCGATCCACTTTGACTATGGCCGTTTCACGAAATTGGGTAAGGGCTTCTATGCCAACTACAACTTCACGGTCCTAGATGTTGCCCCTGTCACAATCGGCGATAACGTGCTCTGCGGCCCCAGCGTCACCATTGCCACCGCGATGCATCCGCTGATGTGGCAGCAGCGCAACCCCCGGACCCAACCAGACGGCAAGTTCACCACGGTGGAATACGCCAAGCCGATCGTCATCGATGACAATTGTTGGCTGGCCAGCAGCGTCACGGTCTGCCCCGGCGTCCACATTGGAGCAGGCTCCGTCATTGCCGCTGGCGCCGTCGTCACCCACGATATCCCGGCTAATTCGCTGGCCGCCGGTGTACCAGCCAAGGTCATTCGGGGAATCACCCCGGCCGACCGGTGCAATCATTATCCTTATTGATCATTTTCAGCTATAATGTTCTTTAATTAACTTAATAGGAGTGATTAATTTGACTTTTGCAATCAGTCACGATGATATCAACGAATTTGCTAAAGATTACCATAACCGTCCTGAAGCCCGCGTTATTGAAAACGCAGTGACCAAGAACGGGGTCAAGGCTGCCAGCTTCAATTGGCACTCAATCGCCGACAACGACCCCCACTTCTCCATCGAACTGCACACCGGTGATGTTGCCGACCAAAAGCAGTCCGGCCGCTGCTGGCTTTTTGCCGCTTTGAACACCATGCGTCACGAAATGCAGCAGAAGTTCAACCTGCCGGACAACTTTGAACTTTCTCAGTCCTACCAGTTCTTCTGGGACAAGTTTGAAAAGGCCAACTACTTCTACGAAAACGTATTGAAGACCGCTGATCTGGACCACGATGACCGTCGCGTTGCCTGGTTGATGGAAACCCCACAGGGTGATGGTGGTCAATGGGACATGCTCTGCGCCCTGATTGACAAGTATGGGGTGGTTCCACAGTCCGCAATGCCGGAATCATTCAACTCCAACCGGTCTGACGGGATCAACGACGTCTTGAACAACCAGCTCCGCCACGACGCGGTCATCCTGCGGCAACTGGCCCAAAACAAAGCCAGCGAAGCGCAAATCAATGACACCCGCAAGTCCATGCTGAACAACGTCTACCGGATGCTGTCCTATGCCTTTGGCGAACCGGTACAGAACTTCGACTTCGAATACCGGACCAAGAAGGATAAGAAGTTCCATCGTGACGCCAGCTTGACCCCACAGACCTTCTTCAAGAAGTACGTGGGCTGGAACTTAGCCGATTACATCTCCATCATCAACGCCCCAACTGCCGACAAGCAGTATGGCAAGACCTACACCATCGACATGCTGGGCAACGTTGTGGGTGGTCGCCAAGTTAAGCACCTGAACCTGTCCATGGACGACTTCAAGCAGCTGGCCATCAAGCAATTGAAGGCGGGCGAAAGCGTCTGGTTCGGTTCTGACGTCATCAAATACTCCGAAACCAAGCAAGGAATCATGGCGCTGAACACCTATGATTACTCCGCCCTGTTCGACACTGACCTGGACATGACCAAGGCCCAAGCTCTCGATTACGGCGAAAGCATGATGGACCACGCCATGGTTCTGACCGGTGTTGACCTCGTTGACGGCAAGCCAACCAAGTGGAAGGTTGAAAACTCCTGGGGCCCGAAAGTCGGCACAAAGGGTTACTTCGTCATGAGTGACGCTTGGATGGACAAGTACTGCTACCAAGTTGTAATCAACCAGAAATACCTGTCCGATGAACAACGCAAGCAGGAAGCCCAAGAGCCGATTGTCCTGAAGCCATGGGATCCAATGGGTACTTTAGCCTAAAACCCATTTAAAAATATTGACCAACAAAAAACGTGGATGTTCGAAATGAGCATCCACGTTTTTGTATAGCTAATTAAGTCTTAAATTAGTGAACCAACTTGGCCACTGCACTGTTGACGGCATCCTTTTCGCTGTCGATCAACTTTGCCCGGCCGGCAATGATCCGGATATCCATCTTGATGTCACGGCCTAAGCCAGGAACACTTTCCTTCGGGCCAAAGAAGTCCTTGTATTCGTTCAGTTCGGCCGGAGTGTAGAAGGCACTAGCGGTGTCGTTGATGAAGCGGCTGAACTCCATGTCGCCACCGAGGCGTTCCCAGAGCCAATCCCACTGGTCACGGAACCAATCCCAAGCAATTGGCTTAGCGGTTGGGTTGTCCAAGATGAAGTGGTACCAGTAACGAATGTCTTGTGGCTTGATGACATCGGTCTGTTCAAACTGGCTGATGACCTGCTTGATCAAGTCAGGATCTTGGGCCATGCACATTGCGTTGGCCAGGTCCATCTTGAATGCTGGGTCCGTGCTTTCTTGGTAGAGCTTCAGCAGCTTTGCCAGCAAGTCAGCATTGCCGTAGTGTTCCATTTCGTTGTCCAGAACCAATGGCCGGATGGCAGCAGACAGAGCACTCAAGTTGTCGCCATTCTCGGTGAAGAGCTGGTGAGCAATCTTTTCGGCATCGGCATTCTGGGCGTACAGAGCAGCACGCAGAACGTAAGGACGAGTCAATTGATCGTCAATGCCTTCGCTAGATTTAGTGTCCCAGCCTAAGCGAGCGGCTTGGCTTTCACTCAATTGGGTAAACAACTGACGCAGGTTGGCGCCCGTCTGGCCATTCGGGTCAACGAAGTGCTTCAGGCTGTTGGCTATCTGGTACAAGCCGGAGTTGACGATGTAGGACTTGCTCTGAGCAAACTTCGGCAGCAGGTCAACCAAGCCGGCGTAGTTCGTCTGGCCACCTTCAGCCAGCAGGCGCAGGTCTTGCAGCAGCTGCAATTGAGCGATGTTGTCCAGGTCATCCTTGTGGGCCATGATGTCGTCCAACAAGGTCTGGTCATACTTAACGATGAAGTGCGAGTTGTTGCCAACGTTCAGACGGAATGGCTTGCCGTTCTTCTGGCGCAGGTCTTGGTAGTCGCCCAGGTCTAAGTCGGCATCCTTCATGATGGTTGGGGCAGCGTCGTAGTTAGCGTTCAACGGAATCTGCCACAGACGGCCCTTGTCTTCATGTTCACCGATGAAGAACTGTTCTTGGTGCAGCTTCAGGTGACCGTTTTCAACCATTACGGAAACCACTGGGAAGCCTGGCTGATTCAGCCATGAGTGCATGATGGCACCAATGTCCATACCGGAAGCCTTGCTCAATGCATTCCACAGATCGTCACCCTTGGCGTTGTGGTACTTGTGTTCGTCGAAGTACAGCTTCAGGCCCTTACGCAGGTTGTCGTCACCCAGCAGTGAACGAACCATAACCAGCATCCGTGAACCCTTGGCATAAACGATGGCACTGTCGAAGATGGAACTGATATCTGCAGGGTCTTCAACTTCCACGTGAACGGATTGAACGCCATCAATGGCATCTCGCTGCAGGGCCATTGGAACTTCTGAGGTCTGGAAGGTTTCCCAAATCTTCCAGTCAGGTTCCAGGTGGTCAACACAGACGTATTCCATCATGTTGGCGAAGCTTTCATTCAACCACAGATCGTCCCACCAGTTCATCGTTACCAGGTCACCGAACCATTGGTGAGCCAGTTCGTGGGTAACCGTGGTGGCAACGTGTTCCTTCTGTGGCAAGGTAGCGTTATCCGGATCCAGCAGCATGTAGGATTCACGGTAAGTTACCAGGCCCCAGTTTTCCATGGCACCGGCTGAGAAGTCAGGCAATGCCAGCTGGTATGAATGCGGCAGCGGGTATGGCGTCTGGTAGAAGTCTTCGTAGAATTCGATGGCCCGCTTGGCAATGTCCAAGGCCAGGTCTAATTCCTTCGGCTTGTGGGCCTTGGTAGCGAAGACCCCGATCTGAACGCCGCTCTTGGTTTCGGTCAGCTTCTTCTGCATGTCACCAAAGGCAAAGGCTACCAGGTATGGTGAAATCCGCAGGGTCTGCTGGAAATAGTGCACGCCGTCTTTTTCGTGATCTTCGGGCATGTTGGCAATGATCGTCTCGCCTGGCTTTTCGTCAAACTTGATGGCCATGTCAAAGGTTGCCTTGGCGGCTGGTTCATCGATCAATGGGAAGGCCTGCCGAGCAAAGGTCGTTTCAAACTGCGTCCCGATCAATTCCTGCTTTTGGCCGTTCAGCTGGTAGTATGACGGGTAAATGCCCATCATTGTGTCGGTCAGAGCGGTGTGGTACTTGATTACCACCGTCGTGTCACCGGCAGCTGGCAAGGTGATGTCCACCTTTTCGTTGTCGTCATCGACTTGGTAATCCACATCGTTCCCATCGACTTGAACACTGTCAATCTTCAGGAACTTCTGGTTAACGGCCACCTGAGTCTGGTTGGCATGCCCGGTCATCGTTACCTGACCTTCAATCGTCTTGTTTGCCCGATTAATATCAACGAAGATCTGATAGTTCTTCGGCACAAAGTCATCTAAAAGTCGCTTGCTCATGTTAGTCCTCCTTATCATTGCCATCGCCTTGCTTGACGATGCCATCCAAAAACTGCCGCACAATCGAATAAATCTGCGGGCTCCAAAAATCGCGCTCGTGGTTGGCACCCTTCACGCGGTATGCCTCGACGCTGGCACCAACTTCCTGCAGACGATCGTACATCTTGACCATCTGATCGTAGGCTACGACCTGGTCTTGATCACCATGCATCAACAGGAATGGTGGATACTGCTGCCCCTCTTTGACGTGGGTCAGCGGGCTCATCTCCTTTTTCTTTGCCTGCCACTGCTTGGGGTCAGTCCCAAACAGGCAGATTTGCAATAGGTCTGCACCCGGAACTTTGTCTGCCTGCTTGAAGGTTTCCGTGACGTCAGTCGGTGCAAAGCAACTGACGACCGCACTGACCTGGTCGGACTGATTGGTGTAACTGTCGCTTTCGTAACGCGGATCGTCGATGGTCAGTCCCGTCAAGAGGGCCGCGTTGGCACCAGATGATGTTCCCCAAACAACTACACGCTTGGGATCAATACAGTACTCACTGGCATGCTTGCGCAGGTAGCGAATAGCAGTCTTGACATCCTTCAAAAAAGCGGGGAAGGGATGGCCATCCAGCGAGCTGCGGTGTTGAATCGTTGCCACCACATAGCCGTAGTGGACGAATTGCACCAGCTGCGGGATCTCTTCGCCCATCGTCGGCCGCCGCCAGGAAGATCCCTGGACGAACACAATCAGCGGTCGTGGCTTCGGCTTGGGTGCCGATTTCAAATAACCGCTGCGCTGCGTCCATGGCGCCAAAACGTCCATCTTGAGTGCTTCGCCATCCTCTGCGGCGTAGACGATATTCTCAATCAGCCGCACCTGCCCCGCCATTGTCGGGTTGTTTTCGACTTCATGAATTGCCATTTACTTCACCATCCCTGATAATCTGCTTGTCAATCAAGTTCAGCCGGTCGTCAAAGTGATAGACGATTGGCTGCCCATTGGGTACTTCGACCTGATCAATCTTGTCATCCGGCACCTGTTCGATGTACTTAACCAGCGCTCGTAATGTACTACCGTGGGCCACAATCAGCTGGTTATGGTTATCCAACAGGCGTGGAGCAATGTGATCTTGCCAATAAGGCAGAATGCGTTGCAACGTCATCTGCAGGCTTTCGCTCAACGGCTCCTTAACGCCCAAGCGGTCATAGCGCCGTTCGTGCTGCCGTTTTTTAAGCCGTGGCGGCACTTCGGTATAACCACGCCGCCAGCGGTGCAAAGTTTCAAGGCCGACCTTCTTGCCTACTGCGGCCTTGTTCAAGCCACTCAATGCACCATAGTGACGTTCGTTCAAACGCCAAGTCTTGTGCATCGGAATGTAAAGCTGGTCGATCTCATCCAAAATGATATTGGCCGTAATGATCGACCGCTTCATGTAGGACGTGTACACGTCGGTAAAAACGTAACCTTTGGCCTTCAGTTCTGCGCCAACCTGCCGGCCCTGGGCGATCCCCTTTGCAGTCAACGGTGAATCACTCCAGCCGGTAAAAACATTGTCTAAATTGGCCTGACTCTGTCCATGACGAACCATTACCAGAGTTGCCATAATTCTGCCACCCCCAAGTTTACTTACACGCTTACTATTTTACACCCTTTTGGTGATTACTTGAGCATGATCGGCTTGCTTATCTCAATGTCTTACCAGATTGGGCAACCAATTTAAGCCACTCTCTTAATCAACAGGGGCCGGTTGGATGATGAAGCTGAATTGGTGGTCGTCTTCAGCACTGACATGGAAGGCCGGGTCAACGTCACTGCCCCAGCTATCAATTCCGCCGACGCCCCGGACTGCGCCCGCAATAACCAGGACGGACCGGCGCAATGGCGGCAGTTCCTCAATGTGGGTGGCATTCTCCAGTTCTTCGCTGGTGTATGGCAACAAGCTGAAGTTGAACGGCTGGCTGTCCTCCGTTACCTGCAGGCAGAACGGCGTGGACGCGTGGTCCGCATTGTTCAGAGTGTGGTGACGGCTGATAGTCAAGTTCGTCGTCTGCATGTGCATACCCATCTCCTGCGGTACCAGGTAAGGGGTCAGCGGCATCCCTTCGACTTCATAATGGCCGGGAACGCCGCCCGCCATCCGGTCCGGATAGGTTTCGCCAGACAGACCATCATAGGCAAACTTGTCGGCCGCTGTCGGCATGATCATCCGCAAACCGAACAGGGGCAGCTCCGGCAGGCCTTTGCGCCCACCGAAATAGGCCTGGACCTTGATCTGCCCATCGGCCGTGACCGTGTACTTCACAATCGTCTGGGCAGCTGGCGTGGTGGCCGTCTGGTAGGAAAAGGTCATGCCGACTTCACTCACTTGTTCATGGTTGCTGAAATGGTTGTTATACGGTGCTGTCGGCAGTTGGTCAACATGTGTGCCGTCGACTTCCAGATCGATATCAATGCAGCGCGGAAACATGTCGGCTCCCAGCCACTGTGCGCTCCGGTAAGAGAAGCCGTTGCCCCGGTCATTATCCGTGGTTGCCCGCCAGTAGGTTGGATAAATTGGTCGGTACAGCCACTCCTTGCCGTCGATCTTCATGGATTCTAGGCTGCCCGATTCGTAGCTGAACTGGTAATGAAAACGGCTGCCGGTCAGGCCCAGAGTGCCATCCCCATAAATGATCCGCATCGTCTTATTCTTGTCCATAGTAGTAACGCACCTCCTGCATCGCTGGCTTCTCAGTCCGGTTGGCAAACATGAGCCCATCGCCACAAAAGGCCCCATCCGTGTGCCGGTCGTCAAAGTCGCCGCCATAACGCAAGACATCCTTGCCGGTCACGGGGTCGTGAACCAACAGAGCCTGGTCAATGTAGTCCCAAATGAAGCCGCCGCAATCTTGCGGGTACTTCTGCACTAAGGCGATGTAGTCACCCATTCCGCCGACCGAGTTGCCCATCGAATGCATGTACTCACACTCGATAAACGGTTTGTCCAGATGATTTTGCAGGTACTTCTCCACGTTCTTGGGTGGCAGGTACATGCGGCTCTCGAAGTCCGACAAGCGATCCCGGTAGGACGGCCGCTGACATACACCTTCGTAGTGCACCAGCCGGTCAGGATCCTTCTTCTGGTAGAACTCCTGCATTGCCACCAGGTCGTCGCCGGCGTAGGACTCGTTGCCCAACGACCAGAAGAGGATGCTGGTATGGTTCTTCAACGTCTCATAGTTGGTCCGGGCGCGGTCAACCACAGCCGCCTTCCACTGTGTCAGCGAACCCGGCACATTATACGATGGCTCCACTCGGCCCATCTTCTGCCAGCTGCCGTGGCTTTCCAGATTGTTCTCAGCCATCACGTAGATCCCTGCCCGATCACAGCGTGAATACCAATCCAGGCGGTCAGCATAGTGACAGGTGCGCACTGCGTTGATGTGGTTCTTTTTGAAGGTTTGAATGTCAAAATCCATGTCGGCCTGGCTGATACAACGACCGGTCCGGCAATCCCATTCGTGACGGTTAACGCCCTTAATGATCAGACGTTGGCCGTTCAACTGCAAAACGTGGTCCTTGGAGATGGCCACCCGCCGGAAACCAAAGGAATATGGCACCACTTCCACCACGCGACCCTCATCGTCACGCAGGGTGATTAGTAGCTGGTAAAGGTAGGGATCGTCGTTCGACCACGGGTGAACCTGGTCTAAGCGTTCGTCCACGACCTTGACCTCTTCGGTGCTGGGGTGCGTCTTCTGCAGCAATTGCTTGCCAGCCGCATCGTTGACCGTAATGGTGGCCTCACTGAAGGCATCCCCCACCAAGTTGACGTTCAAATTGAAGATACCGGTGTGGTTGTCGCTTGCCAACTGCGGCTTGATGGTCAAGTCTTCTACATGCACGGCTGGCTGGGCCATCAAAGTTACCGAACGAAAGATCCCCGAAAAGCGGAACATATCCTGGTCTTCCAAGTAAGACGCGGTCGAATGCTTGAAGACAGCCACGGCGATGAAGTTGTCCTTCTCATGCAAGTAAGGTGTCAGGTCGAACTCGCTGGGGGTAAAGCTGTCCTCTGCGTAACCAACAAACTCGCCGTTCAGCCAAAGATAGAAGGCGCGTTCCACCCCGGCAAACTGAATGCGGACGCGGTGATCGACTAAACCGGCCGCCAAATCGAAATGCCGGCAGTACAAACCAACCGAGTTATCTGCCGCCTGCGAGAAACTGCCGGCCTGTTCTTGATCGTCATAGGTGCCGGCTGGGCGACGGTATTGGTGACCCTCCCAGGGATAGAGGGTGTTGATGTATTGAATCTGCGCATCATTATGCAGTTCAATCATGCTGGGTACCTTGATGGACCCGTAGTCACTGTGGTCGCTCTCCGGTCGGTAAAAATGATCGGGGAGCTTAGTCGGGTCACTAACATATTTAAACTGCCATTCACCATCCAGTGACTGGTAGAAACTGCTCTGGCCGCTTCGCATCTCCTGTTCATTCCGGTACCAGTGATGATCGCTGTGTGCTGGTAATTGATTGACCCGGAAGGTTTCCGGATCGTCTAGCCATGCCAATTGAGCCTTCATTCATCATTACCCCTTCGCTTCAAATTACTTACATTATAGCGCTTTCACCAAAACCGTCTATTAGTTTACGAAAACTAGGCGAAAATAGGACAATTTCTCAAAAATGACCAAAGAAAAAAGCGACCAGGATAAACCTGATCGCTTTACTTTGCTATGCGGCCAAGAGGATTCGAACCTCCACGGTCTCAACGACCACAAGATCCTTAATCTTGCGCGTCTGCCAATTCCGCCATGGCCGCATCAACAAATAACATCATATCAAAAATGTCTAGCCTTAGCAAGAATTATTTATGCCTGGAATGCTTTAACCAGCTTAATGGGTCCTCCGCATTTGGCACAACGGTAACGGGCCACGTTGAAACGGCGCCGGCGCCAGATTGCGGCCCCACAGCGTTGACACTGATAGAGGTAGCGGTGCCTGCTGCCGCGAAGTTTGCTAGTCGGCGGGGCAAAACGGGAGCCACCGACCTGGTCTAGCAGCTGCCGAAAATCCCGGTCCCGGTGCTGGTAACCACGACCCAACAGGTGCAAGTGGTAGTGACACAGTTCGTGGAGCACGACTCCCCTTAAGGTCGCCAGGTCGTATTCCGAGAGCATCAGTGGATTGATGTCGATATGGTGGTCGGACAAATGATAGCGGCCACCGGTAGTCCGCAGGCGACGATTGAAAAAAATCTTGTGCAGGAAGGGCCGGCCAAAGTACTGCAATGACCACTTTTCGGTTAACAGCTGGAGTTCTTGATCAGTCATTATGGTCAGGATCCACCATTGTGAGCTGGATCCGCTGCCGGTCATGATCAACATCCAGCACCCACACGGTCACGATGTCGCCCACCGCAACCACCTGCCGTGGATCCTTGATGAACTTCTTGGTCAGATGGGAAACATGGACCAGGCCGTCGTGCTTGACGCCGATGTCCACAAATGCCCCAAAGTCGACCACGTTGCGCACCGTTCCCTGCAGCTTCATTCCGGGCTTCAAGTCATCGATGGTAACGACATCCGTGCGCAATAACGGTGCCGGCATCTGGTCACGCAGGTCGCGGCCTGGCTTCTGCAGGTTGGCAATGATGTCTTTGACGGTTTCTTCGCCAAACTCACTCGTTACCAGGTCTTGCGGATTCAGCTGGGAGAGCTTTTCTTTGGCCTGCTCGCTTCCTAATTCATCCGCACTGACATCCGCCTTGACCAGGATATCCTTGGCCAAGCCATAGCTTTCGGGGTGAATGTCCGTATTATCCAACGGGTTCTGCCCGCCGATGATCCTTAAGAAACCGACCGCCTGCTGATAGGCTTTCGGTCCCAGGCGCTTGACGTCCAGCAGTTGTGAACGGTCGGTATAGGGTCCGTGCTCGTTACGGTAGGCCACAATGTTCTTGGCAGTGGCCGCTGACAAGCCGGAGATGTGCGTCAACAGCTGCACACTGGCCGTATTCAGGTTGACCCCGACCCGGTTCACGGCCCGCTCAACAACGGCACCGAGTTCGTCCTTCAGCTCACCCTTCGGCAGGTCGTGCTGGTACTGACCGACCCCAATTGCTTGCGGATCGATCTTGACCAGCTCTGCCAACGGATCCTGCAGACGCCGACCGATACTGATGGCCGACCGCTTTTCCACCGGCAGCTCTGGGAACTCATCACGAGCCGTCTGACTGGCCGAGTAAACCGACGCACCGGATTCGTTGACGATCACGTAGTACACTTGCCGCTTCAGCTTGTGTAAGGCATTGGCGACAAACTGTTCGGACTCACGGCTGGCCGTCCCGTTACCAATCGCGATCATCTCGACATGGTATTTCTCAATCAGGTCCAGAAAGGCTGGTTCCGCAGCGGCACGTTGCTTTTCCGGAGCCGGCTTGTGCGGGTAAATAACGGCTGTGGTCAAGAGCTTGCCTGACGGATCGATCACCGCCAGCTTGCAGCCCGTCCGGTAAGCCGGGTCAAAGCCCAGCACAGTCCGGCCCTTCAATGGCGCCTGCATCAACAGGTTGTACAGGTTTTCACCGAAGACCTTGATTGCCTGCTCATCCGCGTTATCCGTCAACAGCTGCCGCACTTCGCGTTCAATTGCCGGCTGCAGGAAGCGCTTGTAGGCATCCGCCGCCGCATCCATCACAAACTTGGTGGCATCATTTTCCGCATGCGAACGCAAGAGACGGAAACGCAGGTAGTTCATCACCGTCTCCTCGTCGTTTTTAACGTGCACGCGCAGGACCTTCTCCTTTTCGCCCCGGTTGATCGCCAGAGTTCGATAAGAGGTCATGTCAGAAACGTCGGCTTGAAAGTCGTAGTACTGCTGGTAGACGCCCTGTTCGTCGAGCTCCTTGCCCTTGCTGGTGACCTTGCTCTCGACCCATCCATGGTGGATCGTGTAGTTGCGCAGCCAGCCACGGACGGTACTCATTTCACTGATGGCCTCGGCCAAAATCTCATGGGCACCATCTAGAGCCGCTTGGGCGTCGGGTACGTCGTTGTTGACGTATTGGATCGCCTTTTGAGTCAAGTTGGTGCTCGGGTAGGTCAACAGCCAGTTAGCCAACGGGGTCAGACCATGTTCGCGTGCCTGTTGAGCCTTGGTGCGCCGCTTCTTCTTGTAAGGCAGGTAGAGGTCTTCCACCGCACTCAATTCCGGTGCCTTGAGGATGGCCGCTTTGAGCGCGTCGTTCAGCTTGCCCTGCTCGTCAATCAACTTGATGACCGCCGACTTCCGCTCGCTTAACTCCTCTTCCTTGTGGTAGGCTTCCTGGATGGTTTGCAGCTGCACTTCATCCAATGCGCCCGTCATTTCTTTACGGTAACGGGCGATAAACGGGATCGTGTTCCCCTCGTCCATTAATTTCAAGGCAGCAGCGACTTGTTTACCGTGCAGATTAGGCAGTTTCCGCTCAACCGCTTGGATTACCGTTGCTTCCATTACAGGGACTCCTTCCACCAGGTGTCGACCGGGCTCACTGGCAAGTGGCGCTTGTGCCGGGTCTTGATGAACCAATTTTCAATCGTCTGGGACGCGTCATCTGAAACCTCTTTGCCTTCCAGGTAGTCGTCAATGTCATGATAACTAACGCCCAAGGCTGCCTCATCTGGCAATGCTGGCCGGTCTTCCTCCAGGTCAGCAGTCGGCGTCTTTTCGTAGAGGTGGGCCGGCGCATGCAGGTACTCCATCAGCTGCCGTCCCTGCCGCTTGTCCAGCTGTGACAACGGCGTGATATCGGCCCCGCCGTCACCAAACTTAGTGTAGAAACCGGTGACTGCTTCCGCCGCGTGATCGGTCCCCACGACCGCACCACGATGGGCGGTGGCAATCGCGTATTGGACGATCATCCGTTCCCGGGCCTTAATATTGCCCTTATTGAAGTCGGTAATGTCGACCCCGGCCGTCGTCAATTCCTTTACCATGGCGTCCGTGGCCGGCTGAATGTTGACGCGGACCACGTTGTCGGGATGGATGAAGTCATTGATGGCGCTCATCGCATCCGCTTCATCAGCCTGTTGACCATAAGGCAGGCGGACGGCATAAAACTGGTAGCCGTCATCACCCGTCTTCTTGCGTAAACCTTCTACGGCCAACTGGGACAAGCGCCCAGCCAAAGAGGAGTCCTGTCCGCCAGAAATGCCCAGCGTCAGGGTCTTCATGCCCGTTTTGCGCAAATAATCCTGCAAGAATTTAACTCGCCGGTGCACCTCGTGTTCAGGGTCAATCTGAGGCTGCACCTGCAAAGACTTGATAATAACTGCTTGTAATTTCCGCATGTTTATCTCCTAATGCAATTTCCGTACGTATTCGTGAATCTGCTTGATCATCTTCATCTTGTTGTCGTAGCACTTCTGCGACAAGTCGACGGGGTAGACTTCAGGGTTCAGGTCCCGCCGATATTCGTCCCACAAGCGGTCCATGTGACTTTGCCGCGCGTCATGGATCTCCTTCAAGGTTGGTTCCTTGTAGACCTGTTTGCCGTCCACGAAGATGTCCTGCAGCAGCGGCCGCGCATTGAAGTCGGTCACTGTCTTGTTCAAGAAGGTGTAGTTCGGGTCGAACATGTAGAGCGAATCCAGTTTCCGCGGGTCTTCGCCGACCAGGGTCACCAGGTCACCCTCGTTTTTGCCATCCTTCTTGTCATTGATCCGCCAAACTTGGTGTTTGCCTGGCGTGGACATCTTGGCAACGTTATTGGACAGCTTCATCGTGTCCACCATCTGGCCCGCTGCGTTTTCCACGGAGACCATCTTGTAGACCGCCCCCAGGGTTGGCTGGTCCATTGCCGTAATCAACTTGGTTCCGACACCCCAGGCATCGATTTTGGCACCCTGCGTCTTCAGGTTCAGGATGGTCTTTTCGTCCAGGTCGTTAGAAGCAACAATCTTGACGTTCGGGTAACCGGCATCATCCAGCATCTCGCGGACCTTCTTGGACAGGTAGGCCATGTCGCCGGAGTCGATCCGGACCGCCTTGAAGTTGATCTTGTCGCCCATCTCGTTGGCCACGCGGATGGCGCTCGGCACCCCACTTTTCAGCGTGTCGAAGGTGTCAACCAGGAAGGTGCAGTCATGGTGGGTCTGTGCGTAAGCCTTGAAGGCATCGTAATCATTCATGTAGGTCTGAACCAAAGCGTGGGCGTGGGTCCCGGCGATCGGAATGCCGAACAGCTTGCCTGCCCGCACGTTGCTGGTGGAATCAAAGCCGCCGATGTAGGCAGCCCGCGTGCCCCAGAGTGCGGCATCGAATTCCTGGGCCCGCCGCGTACCGAATTCCATCACTGGCTGGTTGCCGACAATGTTCTTGATCCGGGCCGCCTTGGTTGCCACCACAATCTGATAATTCAGGATGTTCAACAGTGCCGTTTCCACCAGCTGGGTTTCCAACAGAGTTCCTTCGACCTGCACAATGGGTTCGTGGTTGAAAACCAGTTCACCCTCGACCATGCTGCGGACCGTTCCGTGGAACTTGAAGTTAGCCAGGTAGTCGATGAACTCGTCATCAAAAAAGCCGGTGCTGTGCAGGTATTCAATGTCGGTCGCACTGAAATGCAGGTCCTTTAGGTAACGAATGATGTGGTTCAGGCCGGCAAAGACCGCGTAACCATTTTCAAACGGCATCTTCCGAAAGAAGACTTCAAAAACGGCGTGGCGGTTGCCGATGCCTTGGCGCCAATAAGTCTGCATCATTGATAACTCATAAGCGTCCGTTTGCAGAGCCATACTATCGTCAGGATATAAATACTTCATTTTTCTTCCCCTTGCTGCCTTACTTTTCCAGAACAAATTCAAACCGACTGCCGACGTATTGGGTGTGTACGTATTCAAACGGCCGGCCGTCTTGGAGGTACGAGATCTGTGTCATTCTCAACAATGCATCGCCCCGGCGAATTGCCAGGTAGTTAGCGATTTTTTCGGTGGCATTGGTGGCCGAGACCGCCTGTGTGGCGTGACCCGGATGCAGGCCCGCCTTGTCTTCCAAGGTCTTGTAGAAGGAAGACGTCACTTCCTGCTTGCTGAAGTTGGCTACCAGATCGGCCGGTACCGTGGCCACTTCATAGCAAATCGGGACTTTGGAGCCATAACGCACCCGTTCCATCCGCAGCACGCGTTCACCCGCCTTCAACTTCAGCCGCTTGGCCTCGGTCTTGGACGGCACAGTCAGGTGGTAGGAAATCGTCTTGCTGGATGGCACCTTGCCTTGCGCCTTCATCAGGTCGGTAAAGCTGGTCACCCCAGACATTCTTTCCTGCACTTTTCGGTTGGCCACAAAGGTTCCAGAGCCGACCCGCCGTTCCAGCACCCCTTCGTCAACCAGGGTCTGAATGGCCTCACGCAGGGTCATCCGACTGACACCAAATTCACCAGCCAACGCCCGTTCAGCCGGGATCTTTTCGCCGACCTGCCACTTTCCTTGTTCAATGTTTGCTTGCAACTGATTGTGAATCTGAATGTATACTGGTGAACTCATCGCTAAACCTCCCATGCAAATTTGTTTCTTAGTGTACCACTATTTACGAGTGGTCTAAACCATTACCACATCATTATTCAAAAAAGACGACAACCAAAGACCCTTAGTTGTCGTCTCATCTAAATGACTTAATTGACTTAATGATTAATGCTTTTCGTTGAATGGGTCCCAGGTGTACTTAGCCCGTGCACCACCGATCAACTTCGGCCGTGAACTCAGGTAGGTCGTGTGGGCGTGGCCAATTTCCGAAACAGAGGTCCGAATTGGCAGCTGGACGAACTTGACCTGCATCCCAATTGAGGTGTCACCAATGTCCATGCCACCCTTGGCCTGCACGTGTTCAACTTCGATTGGATCTTCAAAGTTTTCAAAGGCCGCAATCTGACCGGAACCGCCAGCGTGGATCTGTGGGAAGACCGTCACTTCTTCCAGGCCCATCTTTTCGGCAACCGCCCGTTCAACAACCAAAGCCCGGTTCAGGTGCTGGCAGCCCTGCACTGCCAAGTGGATGCCTAATGGCCGCAGAACCGAAATGATGGTCTTGATGATGGCCCGGCCCACTTCGATACTCGGATCCTTGCCAATTTCATGGCCCGTTACTTCACTGGTACTCAAGCCGACAACAAACAGGTCGCCCTTCTTGAAGTGGCCCTGGTCTAAGCATTCGGTCAGGCCCGTTTTAACTTGGGCACAAATCTTATCGAGTTGTTCAGTCATGTAAAATCTACCTCTCTATGACAAAGTTAATATCTCATTTTCCACTTCTAATTATAAAGCAAAGCGCGAACTTTTTGTTAGCCCAGTCGCCAATGTTTTACAAAGCACCCAATTCATTGAGCCAGGCCTGGGTGCCAGCGTCCTTTGCCGTATCCAGCGTTTGATTGAATGGCTGTAAAAGTTTGCGGACTTGTGCCCAGTCAATTGCGGCAGCTTTCATTATCGATTGCTGGATTTTTTGGGTCATCATATCTTGCAGTGCGTGATTATGGGCATTGACCAGCGTAATCGCCGCGGCTTGCCGGCTTAACAACTGCCCCAGCAACTGGTCCAGCTGCTTCTGGCTGACCTGTTCCTTAATCAATAAGCGCTGCTTCAAGGGTACAGCGGGAATCTCTCGCTGGCAGAAATGACTCAACAGCGGCCAGTTGTCACTTACCTGCTCAAAAAACTGCCATGGCACCTGGCCCAGGCAATAGTTCAGGGTGGCCGTAGTCGCTGTCAACAGGTTGCCCTGATCGTCTTGCAGCCGCGGTAAAAGCTCCTGCAAAAAGCGCTGGCAGGTTTCGGCCGTTAATTTGGGCAGCCGCTGCTTACTGGTCAACGCAAACCGCGTCAATACGAAATCACTAAAATCCTTGTCCAGAATCACCCGGCTGGCAGTCCGCTGACCACGTTGACGCAGATTCTTGACGTGGGCTGGACGCTGACTCTTTGCAAATTGACCTTGTTTGGGCATAATGGGCTCCCTTCTTCTTGAAAAATGGTATAAAAAAAGCCGCCACCAGGTGACGACTTTGTCAGTTGGGCTAGCTGGATTCGAACCAGCGCATGACGGTACCAAAAACCGTTGCCTTACCGCTTGGCTATAGCCCAATAATATGGAGGAGGACGGATTCGAACCGCCGAACCCGAAGGAATGGATTTACGGTCCATCGCGTTTAGCCAGACTTCGCTACTCCTCCATGATGTCCGTTAGCCATAACTAACGGATATTATAATACACAAGTTAATTCATAATTGCAACACTTTTTTCCGAACTTTTTTGTGGTGAAACTACTCGACACCTTCCATCAAACTATGAATCTTTTTGACAAAGAAACACAGGATGATGCCGAAGATCACACTCACTGCACCGATGGTCAAGAAGTACGGAATTTCGGTCGCAGATGAATAGTATTTAACAATCTGCGCGTTGATGGCCTGGCCTGCCGCGTCGGCCAAGAACCACATGCTCATCATCTGTGACTGGAAGGCCCGCGGTGCCAGCTTGGTGGTCACGGACAAACCAATCGGCGAAATCAGCATTTCACCAATTTCAACGATGAACCATGAGCCAACCAGCCAGAACGGACTGACCCGGCCGGCAGTGGTGCCATGGATGATTCCTGGCAGCGCCATCCAGAGGTAAGAGATACCAGCGACAATCAGACCGATGGCAAACTTGCCGGGAGCGCTCGGCTGATTCTTCCACTTACTCCACAACCAGACGAAGAACGGGGTCAGGATCATGATGAAGAGCGGGTTCAAAGTTTGGAAGTTAGCGGCCGCAAAGTGCCAGCTACCGATGTGCAAGATAGTCCGTTCTTGGGCAAACAGGGCCAAGACAACGGAACCGGACTCTTCAATCCCCCAGAAGATGGCCGCCGCAATGAAGAGCGGAATGTAGGCCAGCACCCGGGAACGTTCAATCTTTGTGACCTTCTTGCTTTGCAGCATCATCACGAAGTAGACAATTGGCAAGACGATGGCAATGATCGAAATCAGCATGATGACGTTGTTGATGTTCAAGGCCCCTAAAGCTGCCATGAAGCCCAGCACAATGGCCAAGGCAATCACACCAACGACGGTCCAAGTAATGAAGGGCTTGAACTGTTCATGATCGATCGGGTCAGTGGCGTACAAGGAGTCCTTGGACAGGTACTTATTACCGTCAAAGTAGTATTGAAGCAGGCCGAAGAACATCCCAATGGCCGCCAGCGAGAACCCGGCGTGGAAGTTCATCTCGCTGCCGAACAAGTGGAAGCCGAAGCCGTTTGCTGCCCACGGAACGGCCCATGGTGCAACCGCGGCCCCCAAGTTGATCCCGAAGACGAACATGGAAAAGCCGGCATCCCGGCGTTGATCGCCCTCGCTGTACAGGCTGCCGACCATGTCCGACACGTTAGGCTTCAGCAGACCCGTCCCGGCAACGATCAGTGCGATGGAAAGGTACAAGGCGCTAACCCCGAACGGCACCGACAAGGCAATGTGACCAAACATGATCAGTACCCCACCGATGAACACGGTCCGGCGAGCACCCCAGACACGGTCTGATAGCCAACCGCCAACCACACTGGATAGGTAAACCAGTGACCCATAAATGGACATGATGGAAGCGGCAGTGGTTTGGTTCATCCCCAAACCGCCTTTAGTAACTGCGTAGTACATGTAGAACAGCAGAATGGCACGCATTCCGTAGTAGCTAAACCGTTCCCACATTTCTGTGAAGAACAGTGTGGACAAGCCACGTGGCTGACCGAAAAAGGCCGTATCCATCTTCTTTTGCTGATCCATTGAAATCCTCCTCAACCCTCAAGAATGTCTCTTGATTCATTACGAAAAAATTAAAAAACAGTGTTAATTTAATTAGTGACACCAAATCATTATATTGAATTCGTATATTCACGTCAACTTTATCTTACTAATTCATTAATAATTAAACCGATTATTTCTCATTTGATTAAAGAATTATCATTTTAAGTAACCCCGTCGTTACGCGGTAGACAAGAAAAGAGCACGACCAAAAAGTTTTTTCAAACATTGGTCATGCTCTTATAAATAGCAATTGGTATTAATGGTGATTAATTACTTCAGTGGCATCATGGTTGGCTGGTCTAAGACGTGCTGGTAGCCTGGTTTAGCTTCCACACATTGTGGGATGACGTCAACACTTGGCGCTGCACTCGTAACGTAGCTTTCTTCCAGCGGAATCATGTTCTTGACTTCCACATCAATGGTTGGAATGCCCTTTACCTGAATGTGGTTGTCAATGGCTGGTTCAGGAACGATGTCGTTGCATACCTTGTGGACATAGATCAGGCTGACCTTTTCCTCACCGTTGACGTAACCGGTCATGGTGAAGCGGTGACCCATCATTGTACCCTTCTTAACCAAACCAATGGCCTTCGGGTGCAGGTCCTTTGGTGCGGTGAAGACTTCGTGTTTAACTTTGACGTCATCAAACTTGAAGCCTAGCCGCTCGCCCATTTCGTAAACAGCGGAAATGTAGTATGCCGCAATGCCGGCTTTCAGCTTGTCCTGTGGGAATTTCTCTGGGTCTAAGCCGTAGCCGAAGACCTTAACCCAGCTGGACGTGTTGTTCTGGTCGTCTTCACCAGACTGAACAGTCAACTTGTCGACATGGTCAACTAAGTTACACAGGTAAAGCGGCAGGTGTGATGCGTAGTAGCCTGGGAGCAGGCCGCTTGGCATGAAGGTGACACCGTTCTTGATAGCGGCATCGTTGATCATCTTGTATAAGTCAGGCGTGGTAACTTGTGAGTAGTAAAGCGGAATCGTCGTGATACAGTTCTTCTTGGCGTTCAAAACCTTGACCATATCTTCAGCTGATGGTGTGAAGGCACCAGTCTTTGGATCGTGACGCAGTGGCGTGTAAACTAAAACGACATCCGCATCGAGTTTCAGTGCTGCGTCAATGTCATCAGTAACCTTGACCCCGATGTCAGGGAAGCCGAATAAGCCAGCGGCATCCTTGCCAATCTTGGCAGGGTCGGTATCAACGGCCGCAACCAGTTTGACTGACTTGCGCTCACCGATCATCCGGACCGCTGCCCGACCAACGTTGCCGAGGCCCCAAATGATGACTTTATATTGTTTCATGATATTGCTTCCTTTCATTGAAACGAAACTGCAGCAACTAAACGTTCAGAGAGCGACATTACTTAAAGAAATTTGGATCTTTGAATTCAGCGTTTGGATAGTGATAGAAGCCCTGTCCTGATTCAACACCGGTGTGGCCGGCATCAATCATCGGCTTCAGTTTGTCAGCAATCTTCTTGAAAATTTCTTGACCAGTCTGCTTGTACTGGTTGGTGACTACCGCATAAGTAGTCCGAAAGCCGACAATATCTTGAATCATGAATGGTCCCAGTGGTGAGCCATTGGCAATCATCCAGTCTTTATCAATCGTGTGTGGATCAGCGACCCCGTTAGCCCACAGTGCCATTGCGGCGTTCAATAGTGGTACCAAGGGGGCGTTCATGATGTAGCCGTGCTGTTCCTTCTTCAGAACCACCGGCACCATCTTAATCTGCCGAGCGAAGTCGACTAAGTCTTGAATTACCTCAGGGTCGGTCTTTGGGTTGCCAACGATTTCAGCCACATTGTGTTTCCAAATGTGGTTGGAGAAGTGCATGTGAGCGAAACGCTCCGGACGATCAGTAAAACCAACCAAATCGCTTGGGATAAAGGTTGAAGAGTTACTCGTCAAAATGCAATTTTCTGGCAATAACGGGCAAACCTTTTCGTAGAAGTCCTTCTTGATTTCAACGGATTCAGAAACGGATTCGATGACTAAATCGGCATCCGCCACCGTTTTTTCCATATCGTTGCTAATTGAAACAATGTTATCCATGGCGGCATCATAATCACCGTCGTTAGCATTCATATCCTTCTCAAATTGTGCCTTGATGGCAGCTAAACGCCGCTCTGCACGGTCGATGTGCCGGTTCCAAATCTTAACTTTGAAGCCGCAACGAGCAGCTTGAAAGGCAATTTGACTGCCTAAAACGCCGGCACCAGCGATTACTACGTGTTTAATTTCCATTATTCGACCACCTCCATGTTCTCTGAACACCCTTATCTTAACATGAAAACGATTTCACCAGCGTTAGGATATCATTAAATTTACACTTATTCGCTAAAGATCGTTAATTATGCCATTAGCAAACAAAGGTCAGATAAATGGATAGGATACTAAAAAGGAACACAATCCGGATTTTGTGTCCCGGTTTGTGCTCCCTTTTTGATTATCCAACGCGATCACTGATTGCTGTCAGCTGAGCGACCGGCCAGCTTTCGCAGCAGGTTAACGCTGTCAGCAACTTGGTCAGGTGCGTATTTTTGGAGTAAGAGAATGTTTAAAACTAATGGCGAATACGAAAGTCGATTCAGGCGCCACGAGAAAGCCATTGCGGCGATTTCGCTAACCACCGTCACCGATGAACGATGGTGGTAGTGACCGATGTGCCACAGGTCAATCTGGGCCGTCTGCGTGAAGGCATCCGGGTGCTGGCCCTCGATAAAGTGAAATAGTTCGTGACCCATCACCATATTTAGAATCACGTGGCGAGAAAAGCCTGGCAATTCGAGGTTGACCAGTTCCTGAATGGGCTGGTCGAACACCTTCAGATCGTTGGGCTCCGTCAAGCTAGCCAGCAAGACCTGGTTGACGATGGGCGGCACATCCACGTGGGTCACCTTACACAACTTGTCGGCCAATTGACTAGCATCAACCGTTCCGTACTTGGCACGCATTTCATCCGCAAACTGATTGCCACACTTGACTGCCCCGTTGATGAGTTCCGTCCGCTGGTGCGCATCGATCTTGTCGCGCAGGGGTTCTCCTTGGAAAAGATAATCACACCACACCGGCTGTGAGTAGGTTTTCAGTTCGTTGAAGAGGGTCACGGTTTTCATATTATTGCTGCTCCACGTTTGCTGCGACGATGATCACGTCATCATCTGGTTCCAAAGTCTGTACTTCCAGGTCCGTCAGCATTTGCAACTGCTCGAAGTCGGTTGACGAGAAGTCCATTACCCGCGCACCCAAGCACAGGTAGAAGTCTGGCCGGGCAATCGTTTCTGGCTGGTAAACGGCCATGTCTTCCCATAGCTGCTTCATGGCCTTCACGTAGTCCTTGGCCTTGCATTTCGGCCAGCCGTTCTTTAAACGCCCGTGCTTCGTCACTGATGTCGAAACCGATCATCTGCAACAATGCCAAACGATTTTCAACTGCCGTCAAAGGATATACGGCTGCCTCATCGACCGTAGAAGAAACGTTGGTCTTGTGACGGCGGTGCGTGTAGAGACTCTTGTTAACATAAGCAATCTTGTCGGCTAGCAGGTACACTTTCCAGGTGGTCAAATCGTCTTCAATCTTGGTATTGGTTGGATAAACGATATTTTTAAACAATGACCGTTTATACAGCTTGCACCACGGCACCGTGAAAACTGGGCCACGGTTGTCACCATCATATTGGAACTTGAACCATTCTGCCGGTGTATATGTCTTCTCATAATAGTGGTTTTCCACATCGATATAAGAACGCCACTCATAATCGTCAAGAAGCAGGCGGTAATTACCGATTGCAATATCGGCGTCCGTCTTCTTCAACAGGTCATGCAGAATCTCAATCTGGTCTTTGTCGATCAAATCATCATTGTCAATGAAAAGGACATAATCACCGGTAGCCATCGCCAAACCAGCATTCCGACTGGAGCCCACACCGCCATTTTCCTTGTGGAGCACCCGGACACGCTGATCTTGGTCATGTAGTTTTTCACACAGTGTTGGCGTAGTATCTGTCGAGCCGTCATCCACCAAAATGACTTCCAAATTTTGGTATGTCTGGTCTAAAGCACTCTTAACGCATTGCTCTAAGTATTTTTCGTCGTTATAGACCGGAATAATTACTGAAACTTTTTCCATTTCCTAAGCCTCTCATTATTACATCGACTGTTTAGTTGCGTTGATCATAGATCGCAAACAGTGCCTTGGTGATGGCTTTGCGGGTGAACATCCCATGGCGAATCAACTGGGCAAAGCTCTCAACCGACGCCAGCCATTGCTCGTATTGCTCTGGCGTTGCTGCCTGCACTCTTTCATTGACCTCATCCAAGCTGTCAACGACCATTCCCAGATTGTTCTTAGCAACGATATCGGCTTGTCCACAAGTCCGCGGCACAATAACCGGCAAACCAGCTGCCAAGTATGAGCTTAATTTATAGGAACAATTCAAGCCCATGTACTGGCGCCAATGCTCGTCACCCCAGACCAGGCCAAAGCCACCTGTTCGACGCAATTCATTGAGCATCGTTTCTTCCGGCAAATATCCAGTGAGTTCCAGGTTATGAACGTTCAGGTTGTTTTTGTTGTCACAGTATGCCTTCATCTTTAAGTGATCCAGGTCAAGATCCTGATAGAAGGCGAATTTCTCTAGGTTAACATCACCGGCAAAGTTAATCGTGTGGTTGAACTTCGGCTTCGTCCGATTCTGCATGTCAGCCGGGATGTCATGCAGACAATCCCACATTTCCTGGACGATCACGTGTTTCACGGTCAAGCCATTGGCCCGTAAGAAATCGGCCATGCCTTGGGTGGGCACAATGATCGCATCCGCCAAGTTATAGTACTTGATCTGCGCCGGCAGTTGATAGCGGTTAGATTCGTAGACCAGAGCCAAAATGTCGTGGACAAAAATGATCACCTTGTTGTTATAGGCCTGGATCAACTTGAGCAGTTTTTCATCCCATTCCAATGGGTTCCAGGTTGGCGCCTGAAAAATGGTTGTCCCCTCACCAAAAGGCAAAGAGGCAACAATGCCATCCATCCGGGCGCTTTGGGCTTCATCCGATTCACCGGTAGAATCATATTGAAAAACATCCAATTCGTTAGCATTAAAGGCCCTTTTTGCAATGTTGGCGACTAATCTTTGTGACTTGTCGGCCGTGCTGATGTGCAGCATACCGTAAGATCTCGTAATACTTAGCATTTTGTTTTGCCCCTTTCAGCCGCTAATTAATAAGAATAATTGTAATATATGATAATTCATTTTCATAACGATCACAATATACCCTCGCTAGCGAACAACTAACTCTAAAATGACGGCTGATAACCAAAAAAGCCGGTCCAAGCAAACTTGTTGCTCGGACTGGCAAAAATTTTATGTCACTGATAGATGATGCAAATTTCTGGTAAAGCAAGTCGACTAGTCGCTCAACCATATTATCGCCAATGATCAAGTGCAGTGCTTGCCATTGTTGATCTTGAGAGATTCGTTGACCAACTTCATTCATAAAAACGGTTTTACCAATTCCACGTGTTCCATATATCAAAGTTGTTCGATATGGTGTATCCAGTTCCTTAATGTCTGCTACTAGTTGGTTAATTAGTTCATCACGATTCAGTACAACGGTTGGTTGGATTCCAAATTTAGGGTTGAAAGGATTCTTCAATGTTAGCACTACTCTTTTATATGGCTTTATATCTTCATGCTTCTTTTATATGGCTTTATATCTTCATGCTTCTTTTATATCTCTTTATATCTTCAAAGATTAACTTTATTTATCCGGCTACTACTTAATTATTACTTTCTTAGCAATTCCCCCACGAATGTTAATCTGGATGCCACCTTTAGATGAATGCTTAACTTCCTTATTCTGACACTTGAGGCTTAATATGCTTCTGTTTGCAGTCTTTAAGATACCCATCCACTACCGCTCGAAAGTCTTGCTCTAATTCATTAATTGTGCTGCCTTCATAAGATAGCAAGCCTTTAATGCCGATCACTTGCCCATACAAAATATTATCTTTTTCGGAAGTGTTAACTGTTCCATAATATTCCTTGTAATGTAACCTTCTCATAGCCAGAACTCCTCTTTTAAGACTTGTAATACTTACTTGGTAGGATAATCACGCTTTGTCTGAATGCATTTTCGGTAAAAAATTGGTAAGCTATTCATTTTTGGGGCTACTTGTAAGCCCTGCTTTCATTCTTTTTTCTTGATGATATTTTAACAAACCAGAATCAAAAAAGCGCTCTGTTTAGGTAACAGAACGCTTTTTATGATTATCATAACCGAAGTTACAATGCCAACTAGAGGAATCGAACCTCCGACCTTCTCTTTACGAGGGAGATGCTCTACCGACTGAGCTAAGTTGGCATATAAAAGAAAAGATGCTGACTTTCATCAACATCCACCAGTAACTGCGAATGTCGGACTCGAACCGACGACAACCTGATTAACAGTCAGGGGCTCTACCAACTGAGCTAATTCGCAATAACAGCGCGGCAACGTCCTATCCTCGCAGGGAGCGATCCCCCAACTACTTTCGGCGCGT
>NZ_JQBW01000005.1 GCF_001437055.1 Limosilactobacillus secaliphilus
CTGAGCCAGGATCAAACTCTCATGTAAAAATAAGAATTTGAGATAGCTCTCAAAAAATATTAGTTAAGCGAATTGACTTCGCAAATGTTATTGCCTCGATCAAAATGATCAAGGACCCTACACATTTGATTCGTCGAAACTTTGTTCAGTTTTCAAAGGTCTACCATGCTGGAAGAATAGATCAACCAGCAATAATTATTATAATCAGTAAATTAACATCTGTCAATAGTTAATTTATTTGATTAAGTTGTTGAAGAAATCAAAGAACCGATCTCCTTAACAACGTTTACTAATATACAGGCATTCCCATTAGGTGTCAACAATAAATTACGCCGATTTTTCCATCATTAATTCGTGTTTTTCGAACTTTATACTTGATTGATTAGTCATCTAATGGTGAAAGCCGAACTTAATCTCTGCCGATTCTCGTTATCACGTTCTGTGGTCTTCTATTTATGAACTTTACCAGCCAAAAAGTTTTTTGAAAAAGTTTTGCCGGGCCCAATCAAGTGATTTAACGATGCGAACTAGCAGAATATCGCGTGTATGCATGCAAAACACTTCCTGACAATCGAGCCTACTGCAGGAGCATAACGCTAACAGACGGCATGCCTTACCACTACTGATGAACCACCCTTATCACTGACAAGTCACGATTATGAAACCCGCCGAGCAGACAACTGCCACTCAGCCATCAGCTACAAAATACTCCCCTTCCTAGTTACCTGCTAGCAAATAAAAAAAAGACGAGGGATGTTTCCCTCGTCTTCTGTTTATATCGTAACGATTCGATTAGTTGTCCTTCTTTGGCCGCATGGTTGGGAAGAAGAGAACGTCACGAATGGACTTAGCATCGGTCATCAGCATAACCAGCCGGTCGATACCAACACCAAGACCTCCCGTCGGCGGCATACCGTATTCCAGAGCTTCTACAAAGTCTTCGTCGATTGGCTGGTATTCGTCGTTACCTTCGGCGTGTTCCTTGGCTTCGGCCTCGAACCGCTGCCGTTGGTCGATTGGGTCGTTCAATTCAGTAAAGGCGTTAGCGTATTCCTTACCGACAATGTACAGTTCGAACCGGTCAGTGAAGCGGTGATCTTCACGATTGATGTGAGCCAATGGTGAAATTTCCTTTGGGTGACCGTAAATGAAGATTGGCTGCTGCAACTTGTCCTGAACCAGAGTTTCGAAGAAGGCGTTGATGATGTGACCAACCTTCCACCAACTTTCGTATTCAACTCCGTGTTCGTCAGCCAGCTTACGAGCATCTTCCAGGCTCATCTTCTGCCAGAAGTCGACACCAGTGTACTTCTTGATGGCATCAACCATGTGCATCCGGGCAAATGGCTTGCCGAAGTCCAATTCAGTACCGTGGTAATTGATCTTCAAATCGTTAGCAACCACCTTGGCAGCAGCCTTGAAGATCCCTTCCGTTTCATCCATGACATCATTGAAGTCAAAGTAGGCGGCATAGGTTTCCATGGTATCAAATTCAGGGTTGTGGTATGGGTCCATCCCTTCGTTACGGAAGACTCGGCCGAGTTCGTAAACCCGTTCCATGCCACCAACGATCAGACGCTTCAAGCGCAGTTCCGTAGCAATCCGCAGGTACATGTCAATGTTCAAAGCGTTGTGGTGGGTAACAAATGGACGCGCTTCGGCCCCGGAAGCAACGTTTTCCAGAATTGGCGTTTCAACTTCCGTAAAGTGGTTGTTGTCCATGTAACGACGAATGGCCTTGATGATCTTGGTCCGGGTAATGAAGCGGTCAAAGCTGTCCCGGTTAGTGATCAAATCAAGATAACGCTGACGGTAAACCAGTTCAGGATCAGCCAAACCATGGTACTTATCTGGCAGTGGCCGCAATGCCTTGGTCAGGAAAGTAATCTTGTGGGCCCGAATCGTCAATTCACCGGCACGGGTCTTGAAGAGGTCACCAGTAATGCCCCAGAAGTCACCAATGTCAGAATCCTTGAAGATTTGGTAATCGTCATCGCCGACAATATCCTGACGTACATAGAATTGGATCTTGCCACCACGGTCAAGCAAGTCGGCAAAACTCGTCTTACCGCTGCCCCGCTTGGCAACCATCCGGCCGGCAACCGTAACGACATTGCCTTCCTTGGCTAACAGATCGCCATCATAGTTATCATACTTAGTGTGAATATCTGAAGAAATGTCGTGATCCGGATCAAAACGATGGCCAAAAGGATCAATACCCTTATCGCGCAAAGCCTGCATCTTCTGCCGACGCACGATCATTTGATCATTTAACTTCTCTTCTCCCATTGAAAATTCCTCCTAATGTGTTCTAGCAGCTTTCTAAGCCTGGTGCTCTTCATACTTATCTAAGAAGCGGTCGAACAAATCGTCCGCTTGCGCCTGAGTGGTTGCCGACATCAATGCGACCTTGGTCCGTGCCGAACGCGGAATCCCCTTCAAGTAGAAACCAGCTTGGCCACGGAACTCACGAATGCCTACGTACTCGCCTTTCAAGTCGCACAATGCCGCCAAGTGTTCCTTAGCCGTCTTGATCTTCTGTTCCGGCGTCGCTTCCGGCAGCAACTCACCGGTTTCCAGATAGTGAACGGTCCGCGTCAGCATCCACGGATTCCCCATGGCGGCCCGGCCGATCATCACAGCGTCACAGCCAACTTCATCGAGCATCCGTTTGGCATCTTCAGGCGTCTTGACGTCACCGTTGCCCATAAATGGAATGTGCAATTCAGCGGCAACGTCATGCAGGATCTGCCAATTAGCATGGCCGCGATACATCTGTTTCCGCGTCCGACCATGCATTGCGATCGCAGAAGCTCCCGCACGTTCTGCGGCCAAAGCATTTTTCACCGCGTAGATGTGCTGGTCGTCCCAGCCCGTCCGCATTTTGACAGTCACCGGTTTTTTCACGGCGTCCACAACGTATGAAACCATCTCATAGACTTTATCTGGATCCAACAGCCAACGTGCACCGGCATCGGTATTGACCACCTTGTTAACCGGGCAGCCCATATTGATGTCAATCACGTCCGCACTCGTGTGTTCGTCAACAAATTTGGCCGCCTGCACCAACGTTTCCTTGGTACCACCGAAGATCTGGATGCCCATTGGATGTTCATGCGGGTCAACATCCATCATCGACAGGGTCTTCTTGTTCCGGTACATGATCCCACGGTCGGAAATCATTTCGCAGACGACGTAGCCCGCGCCGAACTTTTTACAGATCACGCGAAAGGCTTTGTTGGTCACACCAGCCATTGGCGCAACAACCACCTGGTTCGGGATTGTGACATCCCCGATGTGCCATTCCATCTTGTTCCCCCTCTATATGTCTAATAAACGTATTGTAGCTCAGTAAAAACTAAACTGGCAAGTCGCCTTTACTTACTCTGGTCCTCTTTGAGCAATTTTTTCAGTTCGTCTTCGTCAAAATGGTATTTCTTGTGGCAGAACTGACAAACGGCCTCTGCACCGTGATCCTGATTGATCATGGCCTCCAAGTCCTTCTTGCTGACACTGGCAAGGGCGTGGGCAAACCGTTCCTTGCTGCAATCACAACGGTAGGCAACCGGCATCTTGTCCAGGATCTTCAGGTCTTTCCCCTTAAATATCATCTTCAAAATGTCTTCCGGTGTCTTGCCATCCCGCAAGAGCTTAGAAACCAGTGGCAAGGATTTGATGGACTTTTCCAGATCGGCTATCTGCTGGTCACTGGCACCAGGCAGAACCTGGACGAGGAAGCCCCCGGCCATCGTCACATTGTCGTGGTCATCAACATAAACCGACAGACCAACGGATGAAGGAATCTGTTCGGATTGAGCCAAGTAATAGGTGAAATCATCGCCTAACTCGCCGGAAACGAGATTAACCTGCCCGGTGTAAGGGGTCTTGTCACCAGGAGCCATCTTGGTCACGGACAGAATGCCTTGTTTACCAACACCACCGGACACATCGATCTTGCCTTTGGCGTTCAGCGGCAGGTTAACGTGCGGGTTATGCAGGTAACCTTTGACCGTCCCCTGTGCAGTCCCGTCAATCACCATGTAACCAATCGGGCCGTTGCCTTGGATCTTCACCGTCATGCCTTCTTGGCCCTGCAAGCCTGAAGTCGACAAAAGCAGGGTGCCAATGAGGGCCCGGCCAAACGCCGCCGAAGCAGTGGACCAGGTGTCGTGAATCTTATGCGCCTCTTCTACCAGGTTGGTTGCCCGGACGGCATATGCCCGAAACATGCCATGTTCAGCAACACTCTTTACTAAATAATCGTCAGCCATGTTAGTCTCCTTTGCTTGTTATCAACTGTTATTGTAAACAATTTTGCCAAAATAAAAAGGAGGATGGGGCAAGTAGTCCTGATCCTCCAATTCATTTTAAGCTTCTGGGTCATCAGAATGATCATTGTGGTCACTGTCATCGGCACTGTCAGCACTTTGACTGGCTGCTGAAGCACCACTGTCAGCTGCCGAATTCTCGGCTGCTGGCTGATCGCTTTGGGCTGGCTGCAGGTCCTTGATCTCCTGCTCATGGCTAGCATCCGCTTTTTCAGTCAACCGCTTCTGTTCATTCTCCTTATTGCGCCGATCCTTTTCGTTTTCACGACGCTCCAATTCCCGCTTAGCTTCTTCGAAAGTCGTTGCGCGCTGTTCAGCACTTGCCGCTTCCACATCGTGTTCTGGCATCTTGCCCGTCTTGTACAGACTCAGGATCTGCTTTTCATCCAGCGTCTCGTACTTCAGCAATGCTTCGGCAATGATCTTGTGCTGTTCACGGTGCGTTTCAATGATGTGCAGAGCCTGTTCGTGACCCTGAACCAGGATCCGGCGAACTTCCTTGTCAACCAAGGCAGCCGTTTCCTGAGAGTAGGTCGACTGATCATAGCCCTGACCAGTGAAGACCTGGCCGGAACTCTGCAGTTCAACTGGCCCGATCTTGTCGCTCATCCCGTACTGGGTAACCATAGCCCGTGCAATCTGAGTGGCCTGCTCAAAGTCGTTAGAAGCACCAGACGACTGGGACTTGAAGATCAGCTCTTCGGCCGCACGACCACCCATCAATCCGGCGATCTGCTCCTCGGCGTTCTTCTTGCTCATCAGCATCTGGTCTTCCTTTGGCAGCATGATTGCATAACCACCGGCACGTCCACGCGGCACAATCGTAACTTTGTGAACAACCCGCGCATCGTTCAAGACCAGACCAACAATCGTGTGACCAGCTTCGTGGTAGGCAACGGTCCGCCGTTCTTGTGGTGAAACGACCCGGTCCCGTTTGGCTGGACCAGCGATAACCCGGTCTTCCGCTTCATCCATATCCGAGGCGTCAATCTGATTCTTGTTGCGCCGGGCCGCCAGCAATGCGGCTTCGTTCAACAGGTTGGCCAAGTCGGCACCCACAAAACCAGGCGTCTGCTTAGCGATTTCCTTCAAGTCGACATCAGGTGCCAACGGCTTATTCTTGGCGTGAACCCGCAGAATAGCTTCACGACCCTTAACATCTGGCCGACCAACCAGAATCTTCCGGTCAAAACGACCTGGCCGCAGCAAAGCAGGGTCCAAGACGTCTGAACGGTTGGTAGCGGCGATGACGATTACACCTTCATCGCCTTGGAAACCGTCCATTTCAACCAGCAATTGGTTCAGCGTCTGTTCACGTTCATCGTGGCCGCCGCCAATGCCGCTGCCACGCCGCCGCCCAACGGCATCAATTTCATCAATGAAGATGATTGATGGGGCGTTCTTCTTGGCGGTTTCAAACAGATCCCGCACACGGCTGGCACCGACACCAACGAACATTTCAACAAAGTCAGAACCAGAAATTGAGTAGAATGGTACACCGGCTTCACCGGCAACGGCCCGTGCTAACAGGGTCTTACCAGTACCCGGGGGACCCTCCAAAAGAACCCCTGATGGAATCTTGGCGCCTAAACGCATGAATTTCTTCGGGTTCTTCAGGAATTCGACAACTTCGACCAATTCCTGCTTTTCTTCCTCTTCCCCAGCAACGTCACTGAAGCGAACCTTGTTTTCCTTTGCATTTGACGGTTTGACGTGACTCTTACCGAAGTTCATCACGCCACGGCCGCCACCCTGACCAGCTTGGCCCATCATCATGTAGAAGAAGAACACCATGATCAGGATTGGCACAACCGTTACCAGCAAGTTCACCCAAATGCTGTTGGACTCTTCCGGCTTCGTGGAAACCTTAACGTTGTCCTTTTCAGCATAACGGTGCAGCTGCGAAATGGTAACGTCGCTTTGCAAGACTGAACTTTGGAAGCTGGTGGTGGTTGAACCCTTTTGATTCAACAGTGAGAATCCGTTTTGGTTATCGCTGCCCACAGACTGTGGCTTGCGGTAAGTACCGGTGATCTTGTAAACACCGCCGTTTGGCTGGAGCTGGAAGCTCTTCACCTTATTGCTCTTCAGTTCGGATACAAATTCGCTTTGCGACACATTCTTGCTTTGTCCGGAGCCCGAGCTACCACCAAAGAAGTAGTAAACGATCCCCATGATACACAAGAAGATTACTGCATAGAAGAGAACGTTATGAGTAAATCCGTTATTCCTGCGATTATTGTTCATAACAACTTCCCACCTCACAGTTTGAAGATTAAATTACAATGGCCTTATCTTAGCATACTTGACCATCTTTGACTATTAATTAGTCGTTGTGGTGCTCGTAAACTTCTGGCTTCAAAACACCGACATACGGCAAGTTACGGTAGTAGCCATCATAATCCAGCCCGTAACCAACCAGAAATTCATTCGGAACGTTGAAGCCCACGTAATCCGCCTTGGCATCGACCAAGCGACCGGATGGCTTGTCGAGCATGGTGCAAACCTTGATACTGTTGGCACCACGGCCATCCAAAAGGTCCATCAAGAACTTCAGGGTCCGGCCGGTGTCGACAATGTCCTCACAGATCAGCACGTCCTTGCCCTTAATGTCGTTCTTCAAGTCATGCAGCAAGGTCACCGTCCCGGTCGAAGACGTACCTCCTTTATAACTAGATACGTCCACAAAGTCCATTCGGCAATAAACATCCATGTGTTCCAGCAGGTCAATGGTGAACAGACTGGCCCCCGTCAAGACGTCGACCACGACCAGATTCTTGTTACCGGCGTAATCATGGGTCAATTGTTTTCCCAGTTCCTTAACCCGCTGCTGAATCTGATCACGACTGTAGATGACCCGTTCAATATCGTTATCCAACATCATTTTTGTATCCTCTTTCTTCGGTATAGGTAAGCAACGACCGCTGGCTGAGTGGCAAATGATTTACGGTCAAGCCAAGCACTTTTCACACCCGGCACCCACAAGACCTCATCGTGGGCATCCGCGAGTACAACGACCTCGGCGCGCTGTGCCCGGGCGATTTTGGCATTGATCAGCAAGCGGCGTACGGATTGGTGACCACCGTTTTTCAGTCGCAACTGATCTTTACTGCGTGCCAGCCGCCATTTGAGTGGCAGTTGATCATCACGCAGCCATATTTCGGCTACCGGCGCCTGCTTTTCCAAGGGCGTTTGGCTAACCAAACATTTGCCTGCTGTCCTCAGCCTTTTCCAATGCCCAAATTTTACCACAGTTTCGACAAATGGCTCGTGATTCATCACTAATTCCGGAACATTTTGTATTTTAGCCGTGGAATAGTTCTTTATTAACTCGTTTTGGGCGTTAATTTTCAAATGACCACTCGGCTTTTCCGGATTGACCAGCCAGGTGTGGATGGTGGCCAACTCTTCTGTGCCCAAGCGATAGACTCCAGCCCGATCCAGCCAGCGATTAAGCACCGCTCGCTGCACCGGCTGACTCAATGTTTCCCAGAATTTGAGCTGCAGTTGTTCATCCACAATCAACCGTGGCCAGAGATCATCCAGGTAGGCGTTTTTGATCGCCAGCAAGTCGGCCAGTTGCGATCGGTAATCCAGTACATGGTCGACCAGACCCGGATTTTCCTGCAGCAGTTCCGGGATGTAGCGGTTTCGGAAACGATTCCGCAGGGTGCCTTCCTGATGGTTGGTCACATCTTCAAACCACTTCACTGACCGTTCATGAGCAAACGCGATCAAGTCGGCCTTACTGATGTCCAGCCATGGCCGTAAGATCATTGCTCGGCCGTGGTCAAAATTACGTGCCGGTTGGATGCCCGTCAGTTGTTCAATCCGGCCACCCCGCAACAGCTGCATCATAATTGTCTCGAACAATTCATCTCGTTGGTGGGCCAACAAGAGGATGTGCGACTGAGACTTTTGCAAAACCTTTTTAAAGAAGCGGTAACGTTCCGCCCGGCCAGCCGCTTCCAGGCCGTGTTCGGGGTGTTTTTGCCACTCATCGACTGCCAATCGCAAGCCATGTTCTTGACAATAAGCGCGGAGGTATTGTTCTTCCTGAAGGCTTTGTGCGCGCAAGTGATGGTTGACGTGGGCCACCACAATCTGGGACGCCGGCAGTAGGTCTTGCAAGGCCGTCAACAGGGTCATCGAATCTACCCCCGTCGACACTGCCACGACCACCGTCGCCTCGGGAGCAAAAAAGCGGCACCCGGACAGGCACCGCTTCAAATGCATAACTAGCGGTGCCATTAGCTCCGCCGGCCACCACGGCCACCCCGCTTACCGTCAGTTTGACGCTTCAAGGTGGAAAGCCGTGATTCGCTTTCTTTCATATAATTGGCAAGCATATCATTAAAATGCTCGTTGCCCCGATCACCATTAAGAGCACTGTAGCCGCGGCGTTCGTGGTGATAATGCGGGCGACGGTGTTCAAAATTCTGATGATCGTGTTCACGATGATCATGAAAATCACGATGCGAATGTTCGTGACGATTTTCATGTTCGTCATCATGCAGCTGCTTCATCGATAAGGCAATCTTGCCGTCGTCGCCAACTTTGATCACTTTGGCTTCGACTTCATCACCTACCGACAGCACATCATGAATATCCTTAATAAAGCGGTCGGAAACCTGGCTAATGTGTACTAAACCGGTCTCGTGATCGCCAAAATCAACAAAGGCACCAAAATTAGTAATTCCAGAAACTTTACCCTTAATTTTGGACCCAACTTCAACAGCCATGAACTAGGAAATCCTCCTATTTAGATTAAATCAATTGGCTAATAGTATAGCATAGACGCGCCCCCAATTTAAAGGCGGCGCAAGGACAAAAGAAGCTCCAGCACTCAAAAATTTTGAAAACTGGAGCTTGTTTTTAACTTGATTACTTAACAAATGAATAGATGGTCTCGCCATCTTTGGAATAGTGATATTTCTGCCTAAGCATTGCTTGCAGATACTCAGGATTGTGCAGCTTCTTGACTTGCTTCTTCAGGGACCGGTTTGTGGCCTTCTTCTTGTTCAACTCAACATGGGCGCTGTGAATCTCGCGGTTAACCGAAGCTAGTTGCCGCTTGCTGGTCCAAATCTGAACACCGAAGAACAACACTAGAACGAAAAAGACGCTGCAAATGATTTTCGCCCGCCGCATATGAACACGGTAGCGATAGCTATGATCCACTTTTTGTTGTGCATTTTTGGCCCTAACGAAAGGCGTATCGATCCGCGTAACGTTACTTTTATGCTGCTTCATAACTGCCGTCCCCAATTAATTAATCGTTAAAAAAAGTATAGCAAGCTCACCCGTTGATTGTCTAGTTGACAAGCAAAACTAGGTGACAATTTGTAAACATTCTGTGGTCTTGAAAAATCAGCTGGTCATCAAATTTAGGCCACAATTGATCATTATATCAGCTTAATAAACCCCGTCATCGTAGTCGTGTTCGTAGCTTTCGTCAACGATTTCATACATTGATTCAGCCTCATCCTTCTTTGTCGTTTCAACAATCCGGTTGATCTTGACCTTCTCCGTCTTGTTACCGAACTTAATGGTCAAGAGGTCGCCGACTGCCACGTTTGACGAGGATTTAGCCACCTTGTCGTTAATAAAAATCCGCCCCTGGTCAGCGATCTTTTTGGCCACTGAGCGTCGTTTAATAATTCGTGATACTTTTAAAAATTTATCTAATCGCATGTATTTTTCCTCATTTCATTCTGCTTTTGCTGTCAACTGGTCCTGAACCATGTCGCCCCACTTAGTAACCAGGTCGAGCAAATCATGGAGCCAGGTTGTTTGCTTCGTCTTAGGCTGAATAATCAAGCGCACCGTTAACTTGCCGTCGTCTTCGCCCAGGCTGGCCTTGAAGTCCGTCTTGGCAATCGTCTTCAGCAGGTCGACCCCCTTGATGATGGCGCTCGCCTGTTGGTTGAAGGTCAGGTACAGGTTGTCGTCTTTTTGTTGAATCTTTTCCAGCAGCGCCTCGTCAGCGTGCAGCTTGATCTGGCCGACCGTCAAGAGATTGGCAACCGGCTGCGGGTAGTCACCAAAGCGGTCCATCAGATCACCCTGGATCTCCAGCATCTCGTCGTCATCTTCCGCCTTGCGGATTGTCTTGTACAACTCAATCTTCTGGCGCTGGTCGCTAATATAGTCGCTCGGCAGGTAAGCTTCCACGGACAGGTCCACCTCAGAATTGGAGTGGGTGGCCTGTTTCTTGCCCTGCTTCTTGGCTACGGCATCCGCCAGCATGTCGGAATAGAGGTCGTAGCCGACGGAATCGATGAAGCCGTGCTGTTGCTTGCCCAGCAGGTTGCCGGCCCCACGGATGGACAGGTCGCGCATCGCAATCTTGAAGCCGCTACCCAACTCCGTGAAGTCCCTAATTGCCGCCAACCGTTTCTCACCAGGCTCTGTCAGAACCTTGTTTGGCTGATACATGAAGTAGGCATAGGCAACGCGGCTGCTCCGGCCAATCCGTCCCCGGATCTGGTACAACTGGGCCAGCCCCATCCGGTCGGCGTTCTCCACGAACAGAGTGTTGACGTTAGGAATGTCGACCCCGGTTTCAATGATGGAGGTCGTTACCAAGACATCATAGTCGCCCCGGATAAAGTCATACATCACGCTTTCCAACTGCTCTTCACTCATCTGCCCGTGAACGTAAGCAACACGTGCTTCGGGGACCAGCTGCTGGATGTTTTGAACCACCCGTTCGATGTCGTTGACCCGGTTGTGGAGGTAGTAGACTTGGCCGCCCCGCTTCAATTCCCGGCGGATACCGTCACGGATGGCCATGGCATTCTGCTCCAGCACGTAAGTTTGAATTGGAAAACGGCCCGATGGTGGGGTTTCCAGAATCGACAGGTCCCGCACACCCAGCATGGACATATGCAAAGTCCGCGGAATCGGTGTCGCCGTCAGGGTTAAAACGTCCACGTTGGACTGCATCTTCTTCAAGCGTTCCTTGTGCTTAACCCCGAAACGCTGCTCTTCGTCGACAATCAGGAGGCCCAGGTTCTTGAAGTGGACATCCTTGGACAGAATCCGGTGGGTGCCCACGACCACATCGATCGAGCCATCAGCCAGGCCCTTGTCAATCTCCTTGAGCTGCTTAGGCGTCCGGAAACGCGACATCATTTCGATCTTGATCGGGAAACCCTCGAAGCGTTCCTGCATCGTATCGAAGTGCTGCTGGGCCAGGATGGTGGTCGGCACTAGGAAGGCCACCTGTTTGCCCCCGGTCACGGCTTTGAAGATCGCCCGCAAGGCCACTTCAGTTTTCCCGTAGCCAACGTCACCAACCAGCAGGCGGTCCATCGGCTTGTCCGATTCCATATCCTGCTTGACTTCTTTGATGCTGCGCAGCTGGTCCTTCGTCTCCGTGTATGGGAATTCATGGTCAAACTTTTCCTGCAGGTAATCGTCCTTCGGAAAAGCAAAGCCCTTCTCCGTCTGCCGTTTAGCGTACAGGTCCACCAGGTCGCCCGCGATGTCTTCCACCTTTTGGGCAACCCGGCGCTTGGTCTTGGCCCATTCGTTACCGCCCAGCTTGTTGATGTGCGGCTTGCGGTCCTCTGAAGAAACATACTTCTGGACCAGGTTTAGCTGCGTGACGGGCACGAAGATTTGGGCGTGATCACGATAATTGATGACCATGTAGTCTTGGTGGATGCCATCGACGGTCATCGTTTTGATCCCGGCAAAGAGACCGATCCCGTGATTAACGTGGACCACGTAGTCACCCGGCTTCAAGTCAGTGTAGTTCTTGATCCGCTCGGCGTTCGCCAGTTTCTGTGGCCGCAGACGACGCTTCTTTACTTGGCGGAACATTTCCGCTTCCGTGATCACGACCAGGTTGGCGGCCGGCAACTCAAAACCGTTATGCAGGCTGGCAGCGACCAGTTGGACCTGGTGTTCCTGCAGGTCGTCCATCCGGCTCTCTAAGGCCCGGACGCCAAATTCATCCAGCGTCTTGCCAACCTGTTCCCGGCGTTCGTCACTCGCCGTCAGGATGACCACCGTTGCGCCCTGTTCTTGCCAGCGGGTTAACTCACCCTTCAGCAGTTCCATTTGACCGAAGAAGTGCTGCATGGACCGGCTCGTCAACTCGTTCAATGCGTTGAGCCGTTGAGCGCCCAGTCCCTTCTTGAAGAGGGCCAGCAGAATTTGGGCGTGCCGGTCGTGGCTCAATAAGTCAAGTGCATCTTGGCCCAGTTCACCATCATGCAAGCGGTGATGATACTTAACCCGTTCGTTGATCCAAGACTGTTCGTCGGCCGCCAGTTGTTGGTTACTGTCGTCGATCCGGGTGCGGTCGTTAACCACAACCACCCCGTCCTTGCCTAGGTAGTCCAACAATGAGGATGGTTGCGGGTATAACACGTCGCTGTAAGTCAGCAGCCCCGCGTCAACCCAGCCTTGATCCAGGCCGGACAAGAGGGGCCGAAAGTGGTTTTCAATCTGGCGGGCATCCGTGTCATCTTTGGCCAACTTGGTCAGCTGCTTAAAGTCGGCCTGCAATGTCTTATGTACCCGGCTTTCCTCACCCTTGGCCAGGATCAGGTCGGTGGCCGGTAGGATCTCAACTTCCTTGATGTTCTTCAGACTGCGTTGACTGCTAGCATCGAAGAAACGGAGTGAATCGATGTCGGTATCAAAGAGGTCGACACGGACGGGGTGAGCGGTATTCAGAGCATAGATGTCGACAATCGAACCCCGGATGGCAAAGTCACCTGGTGCCGCCACCAACTTGGCCCGCCGGTAACCCATCGCGCTGAGCTGGACGGCCGCCTTCTCCGGATCCAGTTGACCCCCAACTTTCAAGGACAACTGGGCCTTCTTGAAGTCCGCCGGTGCAATCAGTTTCCGCCGCAAGCCAGCCGTGGCCGTAACGATAATAGCTGGCTGGTCGCCCTGCAAGGCGTTCAGAGCCTGCACCCGCTGCAAGCGAAAGTTTGGCGAGCTGGTTGCCAGTTCCATTGCCACGGACTCCTCAACCGGGAACTGGTAAACCTGCGTGTCGGTCAACAGGTTTTCCAGGTCGCTGGCTAACTCCTGCATGTGTTCCAGACTATCAACGACTACCAGCAGGGGCCGTTCGAGGTGCTCCAAGGAAGTTGCCAGAAAGAGGGTCTGCGCCGATCCGGAAAGTCCAGTGACCAATTCTTTCTTCCCCGGAGCCACTGCGCTCATAATTTTTTCAAATAATGGTGTTTTATTGAGCAGTGCTGTCAGGCGCATACAATTCCTCCGTTCTTAATTAGTTATACTTATTCATCAGTTCGTTGACGGTCGCTCCATGGACCCAGTCAGCAAGGGCATTCTCAGCCTTTGCCACCGCATCGTCAAACTTCGGCCGTTCGTCGGGGTTGAACTTACCCAAAACATGGCCGACAACCGTTCCCACTTTTGGATGGTCAATGCCCAGTTTGATCCGGTTAAACTTGTCCGTCCCCAGGTATTGAATCAGGCTCTTGATCCCGTTGTGGCCGCCGGACTTGCCGTGGTCCTTAATCCGCAGCGCGCCGACCTTCATGTCCAAATCGTCTTGGATCACCATCAAGTCGTCCAAGTCAATCTTGTAGTAATCAACCAAGGGTTTCACCGCCCGGCCGGAATCGTTCATAAAGGTCGTTGGCTTGACCAGTAACACGCGCTCTGTACCGATCATCCCGCTGGCAATGACAGCCTCCACCTTGGCGTGCTTAAATGCGCCCAGATGGTAGTCCAATGCCATTTGGTCCACCACCATAAAGCCGGTATTGTGCCGCGTTTCATCGTAGCGGGTCCCAATATTTCCTAAGCCGACGATCATTTTCATCATTCATCAGATCCTTTAATAAAATGCAAAAAGGCCGACCAAGCCAATCTAGGCCTGTCCAGCTCAATATTTATTCCGCTCTTCATTATACGAAATCAGGAGTTGAAAGCAAAATCAAAAGCGTCAAGATTTCTCATCACTTTTTAATAATTATGTTAAGATAAATCATAGTAAATTGGCAGGAATGGAGCTATCATCATGATCTTTGATTCATTAATTAAACCCAAGAGTCAGCTGACAACCTTAAACGAAGACGCCACCTTAGCACAGGCTCTCGCCACCTTGGAAGATTCGGGCTACCGCTGTGTCCCCGTCCTCGATTCGACCGGTCAGATTTTCCGGGGCAACATCTACAAGATGCACATTTACCGGCACAAGTCCCGTGGCGGCGACATGAACCTGCCGGTAACCGCCCTGCTCAAGAACTCCACGAAGTTCATCAACAAGAACGCCGCCTTCTACAACGTCTTCTTCACCATCCGTGACCTGCCTTACATTGCGGTCCTGGATGATGACAATCACTTCTTCGGCATCATCACCCACAACAGCCTGTTGCGCCTGCTGGCCGAAGCCTGGAACGTCCACAACGGCAGCTACGTTTTGAACGTCTCCGTCAGCGACGAACGTGGTGACTTAGTCCGGGTTGCTAAGGAAATCAGCCGTTTTTGCCAGATTGCCAACGTCATCTCGTTGAACTCAGACGACAAGCCGGGCAAGCAGATCCTGTTTACCCTCCCGTCCGACGTTGACCGCGGCTTGGTTGACCGAATCATCAAGCGCCTCAACCGTAAGGGCTATGAAGTTCCCGAAATTGAAGACCTGCACCGTTGATCCATTCGCAGGTCAACTAATGCGGTCGTTACATATCTGCTAACAATTAATCTGCGCCGCTTGTTGCTCAAGCGTGGCCGAAGTCATTGATGGTTTTGGTCACGCTCTTTTTATCCCCAAATTTGCAGCAGTCATATAGAGATGTATAGGATTTTCTATACATAAGCTTGCATCCTTCTGTTTGGATGGCTTATATTAACAATGTACCTAATCTAAAGGAGGAGATTATTTGTCTAAATATCGTTTGCAGTCGACGGTGTTTGTCCTCGTGGCCTTCCTGCTCGGCTGTAATGAATTCATGGTGGTCGGGGTCTTGTCAGACATCGCCAAAAGCTACTCGGCATCGTTATCGGCGGTGGGCTTCTTAGTCACCAGTTTTGCCATCATCTATGCCATCTGTACGCCATTGATCACCATGCTGACCAGCCGCTTCAACCGCTTCAAAGTCTTGATGACCCTGTTATTGGTCTTCTTGCTGGGCAACACGCTGACCGCTTTGGCCCCTAACTTGTTCTGGCTGTTTGTCTCCCGGATTCTGACGGCAGCGGTGGCCGGATCCATCATTTCTCTGATTCTGGTCTTTGTCAGCATTGTTGCGCCGATGGAAAAGCGGGCAATGCTGGTGGCAGCGACCTTCGCCGGTTTTTCCATCGCAACGATTGTCGGGGTCCCCATCGGCACAGCCATCAGCAACGTCGCTTCCTGGCGGCTTAGCTTTTTGTTGATCTCATTTTTAACGATCGTCGTTGGGGGGCTGCTCTTCTGGTTGACGCCCAAGCACACTCAACAGGCCAGCAGTAACCTGGGCAACCAGTTGAACCTCTTGACTGACCGGCGGATTTACCTTGGCATCGTGGTCATGATTGCGTTGATGACCGCTGAATATACTTTCTACACCTACATCCGCCCAATCATCACCACCGTGCTGGGCTTCTCCAACACGCAATTAAGTTTCCTGCTGGGGCTGGTCGGTATCACCTTCATCCTCGGCAACACCTGCGCCGGAATCATCGTCAACCACTTCGGTATCACCAAGCTGACCTGGATCAGTGCCGGCGTCTTCGTCCTCTTGCTGCTAATGGACAGCGTCTTCAAGGTTGCCTGGATGGGTATCGCCTTGCTCTGCTTAATCTGTTTCCTGTTGGGCATGCCTGGTTCCATCCTGCAAGTCATGTTCTTGAATGTGGCTGACCGTGACTACCCGCAGGCGATCAACCTGTCCTCGTCGCTGAACCCGATCTGTACTAACATCGGTGTGTCATTGGGTTCATTGACGGCTTCCATCAGCGTCAACTTTCTGACGATTGGGCAGATTGGCTATATTGGTGCGCTGTTCGCTCTAATCGCCATCATCAGTTCCCACTGCTTAATCAATGTCTCCACACAGTCAAAGCAAACAAAGGAGTAATCAACATGGCACAAATCAATATCAAGGTTGATGACCAACTGAAGAAAGACGCCACCCGCATCTTCAACGACATGGGCTTAGACCTGACAACTGGCATTAAGATCTACCTCAAGCGGGTGCAACAGGACCAGAAAATTCCCTTTGAAATCAAGGGCAAAGATGATGTTGATCAACTGGCCCAGCAATACCACGACGGCGATCCGTCCGTGGTCAACAAGATCAACCGCCTCTTACTAGCAATCGCTGGCGGCAACACCGATTCGTCAGCCAGCATTGGTGGCAAGGTCAGCGAGGTCGTCAAGAATAAGAGTGCCCGTGATAAGGGTGCCCAGGGAATTGGCCCCAGCATGTTGAAAAACATCTACAACGATTCTCAAAAATAGTCATTTCATTCCACAAGAGAAAACAAAGGTCCTAACGTAATTACCGTTAGGACCTTTGTTTATTAATTGAATATTGTGATCATTTTTCAGTGGTCGTCTGCAGCAGAACCTCGGTCATCACCAAGTCCTTGGTATGGCTGACCGATGCCAGCGCTTGACCTGGATAAGGCGAGCGCACCACTTCTGGCTTGCCTTGGGCATTGTCGATGATTTCGACGTCTTGAAAGCCAACGTGACTGCCGATGCCCGTGCCCATCGCCTTGCTGAAGGATTCCTTTAGCGAAAAGCGGCCGGCAAGGTATTCCCAATAGCGCTGTTTGTGCAGAGTGTGCAACTGCGCCTGTTCAGCCGGGGTCAAAACTTTAGTTACGAAACGGGGTTCTGCATGTACCACCGCTTTAACCCGCTGTATTTCCAAGAGGTCAATGCCAACTCCAGCAATCATTTTCCTGCTCCTTAATAGTGCTTGTGTCCTTGACCGTGACGATGATCCTTCTGACCACGCCGGTTAAAACGCCGCTTGTTGTTATGACGGTCGTTGTGACGGTGGAAGTCACGGTGATTGCGACCGCCGCGGCCACGATGGTCGTAGTGACGGTGACGGCGGGCTGGCAATGGCCGTTCAGGAGTGATCTTGACCGGAACTGAATTGGCGTCATCCTTGGTCAGGTCATTCAGCAAGGCGGCAACCAAGTCCACTGCTTCGTGCGTCTCCAGCAGTTTTTCAGCGGCTTCATGGTACTTGTCGGTCGCGTCGTCCTGAATCAGGTGATCGATATCGTTAACTGCCGAAGCAACCTGGCCACGGAAGGCTTCTTCCTCAGTCGGCGGCTTCAATGGCAGCATCCGCACCCGCGTCAGCTTCTCGATTTCGTGGAGGTAGTCCATTTCATTCGGGGTGACAAAGGTTAACGAGACCCCATGGTGACCGGCACGGCCCGTCCGTCCAATCCGGTGCACATAGCTGTCCGGATCTGACGGAATGTCGTAGTTGTAAACGTGGGTAACCCCGGAAATGTCCAATCCCCGGGCCGCCACATCGGTTGCCACCAGGATATCAAGTTTGCCGGCCTTGAAGCGCTTCATGATCTTGGTCCGGCGTTCTTGCGTCAGGTCGCCATGAATGCCAGCGGCGTTGTAGCCCCGGGCAATCAGACCATGTGACAGTTCGTCGACCCGCCGTTTCGTCCGGGTGAAGACAATCGTCAAATCAGGGTCCTGCACGTCGATCAGCCGGGTCATGATGTCAAACTTCTCGTAGTCCTTGGCCCGTACGTAGTATTGATCAACCAGGTCGGTGGTTAGTTCCTTGGCCTTGATCTTCACCGTGTGGGGGTCATGCATGAACTGAACCCCAATCTTCTTGATTTCAGGCGGCATCGTGGCCGAGAAGAGCAGGGTCTGCCGGTCGTCCGGCGTCTGCTTGATGATGGCCTCAATGTCTTCCAAAAAGCCCATGTTCAGCATTTCGTCGGCTTCGTCCAGAACCAATGTTTTAACGTGGTCAAGGTTGACGGTGCCCCGGTGCAGGTGGTCACGCAGGCGGCCAGGAGTCCCCACTAAAATCTGTGGTCCCTTGCCCAGCGACTTGATCTGCCGGCGGATATCCGCACCACCATAAACGACCTGCACCTTGACATGTTTGTTGCGGCCCAGCCGGTAGAGTTCCTCTTGGGTCTGGATCGCCAGTTCACGGGTTGGCGAGATCACCAAAGCCTGGATGTTATGGTCGTCTAAATCAACGTGTTCGATGATCGGCAGGCCAAAAGCGGCCGTCTTCCCGGTCCCTGTCTGCGCTTGACCGATGACATCCTTCCCCGCCAAGACCATCGGAATGGTTTCGGCCTGGATGGGGGTGGCTTCTTCATAGCCGCTCTGTTGAACCGCCTTCAGCAAGCTCTTTGACAAGCCGAGTTCTCCAAATTTCAAATAAATTCACCTCATATATTTTTAAACAAAGCACCACTAGTCGTTGGTATAAATTGATAACCAATGGTAGTGGTGATTAAATCAATTATTTCGCTGTTAATTGTGCCCTTACGTTTTCCAAGTGGATGCCGTGACTGCCTTTCAACATCACAATGTCGCCCGGCTGAATTGCAGCCTTCAGATCGGCCACCAACTGGTCTTTCTGATCGGTTTCGTAGTAATGCAGGTGGTCAACCGGGTAGCCGTCATCCTTTAATTGGTCATACAAGACCTGCATTTGTGGGCCCACTAAGTAGACTTCCTGGAAGTGGTCGTCGTCAATGGAGTTGGCCAGGCTGGCATGCAGTTCAGGTGATGCCTTGCCTAATTCCAGCATGTCACCCAGAACGATCAGGCGCCGCCCCTTGTCAGGCAATTCGTTCAAAGTCGTCAACACTTCACGCACCGCGGTCGGGTTGGAGTTGTAAACATCACTCAGGATCTTTTCGCCTTGGGACCCCTTCAGCCATTCGGACCGGTTTTCGGTCAGCTGAACGTGGGCCAAGCCCTGCTGCATGTGTTCTGGCGTGATGTGCAGCTTTTGACCAACCAGCATAGCAGCCATCGCGTTGTTCACATTGTATTCCCCAATCATCGGGATCGTGAACTTCAAGTCTGGCCACTGGTTAACTGAGAAGTCAATGTGGTCCTCACCCTGGCTCACACTGGTGGCGTAGAGGTCGTTGTTCAATTCACGGCCAAAGGTTTCCTTAACCTGCTGCACTTTGGCTGCCCGCTCACGCAGCAATGGTTCGTCACCATTGTAGATGAAGGTGCCATCCTCGGACAGACCATGCGTGATTTCCATCTTGGCATCCGCAATCCGGTCACGGGTCCCGAAAAATTCGATGTGGGCTTCACCAATCATGGTCAAAACGGCGATGTCTGGGGTTACCAGCTTACTTAAGGCGTCCAGTTGCCCGAAGTTGGACATCCCCATCTCGACCACTACGGCCTCGGTGTTGGAGCTCATGTTCAACAGGGTCACCGGCACACCGATCTCGTTGTTGAAGTTGGCGTGCGTCTTGGTGACGTTGAACTGCGTACTCAAAATTGAAGCCACCATGTCCTTCGTGGTGGTCTTACCGTTGCTGCCGCTGATGGCGACCACAATCGGGTTAATCTTATGCAAGTAATACTTGCCCAGCGCCTGCAATGCCTTTAACGGGTCCGCAACCACAATCCGTGGACGATCGTCGTCCGGATATTCATGGTCATCGCCCCACAAGGTTGCACTGGCACCATTTTCAAAAGCAGAGTTAACAAATTCGTGCCCATCGCGTTCACCCTTCAGCGGTACAAATAATGCGCCCTGGCTCAGGTGGCGGCTGTCAAAAGCAACACTGGACACTTCAACATCGGCCCAGCGCGAAATGTCGTTTTCAGCATGAACCGCCTTGGCAATTTCGGCAATTTGCATTTTCATGAAAAGTCCTCTTTTTCTTTATCCTAGTAGTTCAAGGAGGATTATATCACTCTTATTCATAACGACACAAATACACTGTGTCATCCGTGACAATAAAGCCGCTATGCACGGACTAACCAAGGCAGCGGCCGCGCCAGTGCAAAACAAAGCCACCAGCGTCCAAAGTCAACGAATGCTGGTGGTTGGATACAAATTGTTCTTATTGTCACAGAGTGCCGCACTTTTTACATGTGGCGCAGGCGCTCAATCCGATCGTCTAATGGTGGGTGGGTGTCAAACAGGTTGTCCCAAAACGGGCGATGACGGGCATTGCGGAGCGGGTCACTGATGTACAGGGCCGAGCTGCTTTGGTCGGCCGCCTTCATCGGTTGGGCATTCTTCAACTTTTCCAAAGCTGAGATCAGGCCCTGCGGATTCCGGGTCAATTCAACCGAACCCGCATCCGCCAGGTATTCACGATTCCGCGACAGGGCCATCTGGGCAATCGTTGCCGCCAGCGGAGCCAAGATAATCAACAGGATCGAACCGACAAGGGCAATGACACCGCCTGCCGAATCGTCATCGTCGTCCCGGCTGCCGTCACCCCACCACCAGAAATTACCGGCGAAGTTGACCAGCAAGCTGATGGCTGAGGCCAACGCCAGGGCAATCGTCTGCAGGCGGATATCATAGTTGCGGACGTGACTCATTTCGTGACCCATGACACCTTCGAGTTCCTCACGATCCATCATCTGCAGCAAACCGGCCGTGGCCGCCACTGCCGCATGCTGCGGATCGTTGCCGGTCGCAAAGGCGTTGGGACTGGGGTCGTCGATGATAAAGACCCGCGGCATGGGCACTTGGGCAACCATCGCCATGTCCTCAACGACGTGCCAGAGCTGTGGGGCTTCCTGGGCCGAATGAATCTCCTTGGCGTGGTTCATGTTCATGACCACATCCGTTGACTGGCCCCAGATAACGACCACGTAAATCAGGGTCAGAATCAAAGCAAAGATGACCCCGCCAACCGCCGTTCCGGCAAAGAGCCGTCCGAATGCCGCGCCAACCAGTGAGATCAGCAGGAAGAAGCCTGCCAAGACGACGATGGTCTTACGCTTGTTGCGCGCAATCTGTTGGTAGAGCATTGTGGTTCACCTGCCTATTTTTGCTGCAAATCAGAGAAGTCAACCTTAGGCGTTTCCTTAGCACTTTCCGGCACTTTCAGGTATTCAAGCTGAGTAAAGTGGTGAATACCAGCGACAATGTTGGCCGGGAAGGTTTGGATCTTGGCGTCGAAGCTAGCAACGGTCGAGTTGTAGAGCTGCCGTGAGTAGGCAATCTTATTTTCGGTGTTGGTCAACTCTTCCATCAGCTGGCTGAATTCTTGACTGGCCTTCAGATCTGGGTATCTTTCGGACACGGCAAACAGGTGGTTCAACGCCCCTGTCAACTGGTCAGAAGCGGCCATCTTTTCTTGGTGAGCACTGTCCGGCAGACTGTTGATCTTCGTCCGCAATTGGACCACTTTCTCCAGCGTCTGGGCTTCGTAATTGCTGTAGCCCTTTACCGTGCTGACCAGGTTAGGAATCAAGTCGTTACGCCGTTGCAGCTGCACGTCGATTTGACTCCATGATTCCTGGGCATGGGTCCGCAGGTTGATCAGGCCGTTGTAGATCGCCACGTACCAGATGACCAGCAAGATAACGATCACTAAAACAATAATCCAAGTCATGTTATGTCCTCCTTTGTTTACCATCCATTCTACAGAAAGAAAAAGGCGGCGTCCATTGATTCACAGCGTCGCCATTGGTTATCATTAAGAAAAATACTCAACGAGGTGTTAATTCGATGAAAGTCTTATTTGTCTGTCTCGGCAACATCTGCCGCTCACCACTAGCAGAGGCAATGTTTCGCGAGATGCTGGAAGAAAAGGGCCTGGCGCAAGCAGTGAGCGTGGACTCGGCAGCCACCAGCACTGAAGAGGAAGGCAACCCGCCTTATCCGGGCATCCGCCAAATCATGCGCAAATACCACCTGGACAACCACGGTCACGTATCGCGGCCCCTCAACCGGCAGGACTTTAAAGATGCCGACCTGATCATCGGCATGGACGACATGAACCTGGCCAACATCCGGGCGATGGCTCCCAGCCAATATCTGGACAAGATCCACGGCATCTACGACCTGCTCCCTGAACTGCGCGGCCAATCGATCCCGGATCCTTGGTACACGCACCGTTTTCAAGCAACCTATGACGCCCTAAAACATGCCCTGCCGTCCTGGCTGGACTACGTTGAGAAGCGCGTTTCCTAAGCTAACTTATTGGTTGGTGTACTTGGAACTCAGCGCCTTCTGAACCTTAGCGGGCGCGTTCTTGAACTTCTGAGTTTTGACCAGCTTGCCGCGGATCATCAGCCGCCGAGCACCGGTCGCATCACAGGTAATCAAAGTGATGATCGGCTTTTTGGTGTCGTTAACCACGTCCACCCGGTCGGCGTCAATGAACTTCCGCTGGGTGATCTTGTAGGTGTAGACCTTATCCAAGTCGGTCAGATAAACCTTTTGACCCACCTTAGCGTGGTAGTAGAGCGGCGAGAACAGAATCTTGGAACCATGGGCCATGTTGTGACCAGCTAACGCATAGTTACCCTTGCCCATCTTCTGATCTTCGCGCATCGTACCGGCAGCCAGTGCCAGGGTGTTGTTATCGACCCCCTTGGCAATCGGAATCGACATGTCGATGTCCGGAATGGCGATTGTCCCGATGATGTGGACGTTCTGCTTATTGGCCCGGTTTTTGGCGACCGTTTGCAGGTTCAGGTCCTTGACATTCGAGAAGTCGTAGTTTCCTTTTTTACTCTCATTCTTCTTAATCGACTGTCGTGACACTTGCGGATGGTAGGTGTTCACCAAATAGGATTTGATTTGGTTGTTGAAAATCATGATGACACTTGCCACCAGCAAGATGACGACAGCAGTCCAACGAAGCCAGTTTTTCCGCTTCATGGTAATTCTCCCTTCGTAACCTTGATCGTAATTTTAAGTATACCGCTAACTCTTTGTAAGTACGATTATTTTGCCGATTCGTCAAAAAATCTTCACACTTTGGCTAAAAAATAAAGCGCCGGTGCATGCACCGACGCTTCTTTTAGTTTGATTATCAGAATTACTTGTTCAAGCCGTACTTCTTGTTGAACTTGTCAACGGCACCATCAGCCTGAGTGAACTTCTGCTTACCAGTGTAGAATGGGTGAGAATCAGAAGTAACTTCAACCCGGATCAGTGGGTATTCGTTGCCGTCTTCCCACTTGATGGTTTCCTTGGAAGTTGCAGTTGAGCCGGTCAAGAACTTGTAACCGGTAGAAGCATCTTGAAATACTACGTAGTGATAATCTGGATGAATTCCTTGTTTCATAATTTAATACGCTCCTTTGCCATGAATCATTGCCTGAAACATAGATTAATCATAACCATGAAAGAATAACATAAATGTTGCTTAAACGCAACTTCTATTGATCGTCATCCTCAATCGAAACGTCGCCGTCCAAGCGGTTCAGCTTCCACACGATCCGGTCGTAGCCGCGCAGAATGTTGTCGGCGTTGTGAATCACGGTCGTGCCGTGGGCCATCAAGCCCGCAATCACCAAGGCGGCCCCAGCACGGATTTCACCGGCAGAGACGTCGGCCCCATGCAGGGAGTCGGTGTGGTCAATCGTGATTCGGCCATCTTCGGCATGGATGTTCATGCCCATCTTCTGCAGTTCCGGCACGTGGCCAACCCGCTTTGGGTAAATCGTGTCCACAATCACACTCTGGCCGCTTGCCATTGACATCAATGGGGTCAGTGGCTGCTGCAGATCAGTGGCAAAGCCAGGATACGGCATGGTCTTCACGTGAACCCCATGCAGGTGCTTAACCGGTGGGACGTAGATCTTATCGCTGTCGATCTGCAGGTCCACACCCATTTCGATCAACTTGCTGGTATAGGCCTCCAAGTGCTCCGGAATCACGTTTTTCAGCATGACCCCGTCACCCAATGCGGCCGCCATCGAGAGGTAGGTTCCCGTCTCGATCCGGTCGGCAATGACGGTGTGCGTGTTCATGGATTGCAGAGTATCGACCCCGTTGATCCGGATGACGTCGGTACCGGCACCGCGGATTTGGGCGCCCATGTTGTTCAAGAACGTTGCCAGGTCAATGATTTCCGGCTCCTTGGCCGCATTTTCGATGATCGTGGTTCCCTGGGCACGCACCGAAGCCAGAATGGCATTGATGGTGGCACCGACGGAAACCATATCCATGAAGATTCGTGCACCATGCAGGCCGTGTGGAGCGTCCAGGTGAACAGTGCCCTTACTCTCCGAAACATTGGCACCCAGTGCACGGAAGGCCTTCAAGTGCTGGTCGATCGGCCGCGGACCGATGTTGTCACCACCAGGGAAAGTAACGGTGGCACGGTGGAAACGGCCCAGTAACGCGCCCATAAAGTAGTAGGAAGCCCGCAGTGATTTAATCGCTTTGCTTGGCAGCTCTGCTTCAATGATTTGTGTCGGGTCAATGTCCAAAACTCCGTGAATGAAGGAAGACTTCACATTCATTGACCGCAAAATAATCATTAAATTGTGAACATCCAGAATGTCCGGTACGGTATCAAACTGTACGGGCGTATCAGCAAGGATCGCTGCCGGGATTAAAGCAACGGTACTATTCTTAGCACCACCGATCGTTACTTCACCAGCAAGCCGGTTTCCTCCTTGAATGATCAACTTTTTCATGATTGTCTTTCCTCGTTTCAATCGCTGATTTCACGGTATTCGTTATCAAAGTGATAAATATACAGTCAGTAGATATCATAAAGAAAGCTCAGCCAAATTACAAGCGTTTGAAGGAATTATTAAGAATTAACCAAACGAGACAGTTGTTTTATCTTGAAGCAGATGATTAATTATCCGCGTGGTCTTCGTGGTTCTTCAAGGCTGCTTTGACAAAGGCCGCAAACAGTCCTTCAGGGTGGTTTGGCCGTGATAAGAATTCAGGGTGGTACTGGCAGCCAACGAAGAAGCGCTTCTTTGGCAGTTCCACAACTTCGACCAGGTTACGTTCAGGGTTGATACCGGAAACAACCAGGCCCGCCTTCTCTAATTCGTCACGGTACTTGTTGTTGAATTCGTAACGGTGACGGTGACGTTCCTTGATCATTGGCTTGTTGCCATAAGCAGCCGCTGCAACGGTGCCAGGGATCAGCTTGCAGTCGTAGGCCCCCAGCCGTTGGGTACCACCCATGTTTTCGATGTCTTCTTGGTCCGCCATCAGGTCAATGATGTTGTGCTTCGTGTTCGGGTTAAATTCCGTCGAGTTGGCGTCAGTGTAACCCAGGACGTCACGTGCGTATTCAATGCAGGCCGTTTGCATCCCCAGACAAATACCGAAGTAAGGTACATCGTTTTCACGCGCATACTTGATGGCCGTGATCATGCCTTCGATACCACGACTACCGAAGCCACCAGGAACCAGAATACCATCGTAGTCCTTCAGCTTGTCGGCAACGTTGTCCGGAGTGATGTGTTCAGCGTTGAAGTGGTCAACATGGACATCGGCATCCACTGGGTACCCGGCATGGCGCAGGGCTTCGTTAACCGAAATGTAGGCATCCTGGAGGTCAGTGTACTTGCCGACCATGGCGATCTTCACGTTCTTGTTCAGATCGTGTTCGATATGGTCAACCATTGCCGTCCACTTGCGCATGTCTGGCTTTGGTACATCCAGATTGAAGTGATCAACGACTAATTGGTCCATCCCCTGCTTTTCCAGCATCAACGGAACTTCGTATAAGTTAGGCACATCGACTGATTGGATAACGGCCTTTGGTTCAACGTCACAGAATAAGGAGATCTTGGACCGCATTGCATCCGTGATCGGCTTCTCCGTCCGCACAACCAGAATGTTTGGCTGGATTCCTAAGCCACGCAGCTCACGAACGGAGTGTTGCGTTGGCTTGGTCTTCATTTCGCCCGCTGCCCGCAGGTATGGAATCAACGTAGCGTGGATGTACAAAACATTCTCAGCGCCAGCGTCCTTCTTCATCTGCCGAATGGCTTCCATGAATGGCTGGGATTCGATATCACCAACCGTCCCACCAATTTCGGTGATGACTACTTGGGCGTCGGTACTTTCACCGGCCCGCTTGATCTTGTCCTTGATGGCGTTGGTGATGTCGGGAATGACTTGCACGGTCCGACCTAAGTAATCGCCCCGCCGTTCCTTGCGTAAAACTTCTGAGTAGATTTTGCCAGTCGTGACGTTGGAGTACTTGTTCAGGTCATTATTGATGAAACGTTCGTAGTGACCCAGGTCCAGGTCGGTTTCAATCCCGTCGTTGGTGACGAAGACTTCACCGTGTTGGTAAGGACTCATGGTTCCAGGGTCAACGTTGATATATGGGTCAAACTTTTGGATCGCAATCTTCAAGCCGCGGTTCTTCAACAAACGGCCTAAGGATGCGGCAATGATCCCTTTGCCTAACGATGAAACAACCCCACCAGTTACAAAAATGTATTTCGTCATTTTTTCTCTCCTTTGCAAAACTACTCAGCAACAAGTAAAAAGCTCCCCATTTCCACGGAAACAGGGAGCTTTTCTTTATCGAGATTATTCCCAAGAAATCTTGGGAGCCCAACAAAAATAATACAGAGGCCACGACCGATAGTCAAGGCTTAAATATTATTCGTCGTCATCGTCGTCGTAATCATCGTCATCTTTATTTAATTCAGACAATTGATCTTCGATGCCGGAGTCATCATCATCGTCATCAACGGGGTTGTCGTCATCGTAATCATCGTCGTAATCGTCCGACTCGTTGTCATCGCTGTCATCTAAGTCGTCGTCTTCCGGATCATCATTGTCGTAATCAATGACGTCATCGTCAGAATCGTTGCCTGACAGGAAGGCGTTGACCTTGCGCCGACGCTTAGTTGGCTGTTCATCGTCTTCTTCGTTTTCACCAACCGTGGCTTCATCGATGGAGTCGTATGGGTACCATGCACGCAGGCCCCAGGTGTTGTCACCCAAGGAAATAAAGCTGCCGTCGATGTTCAGATCCGTGTAGAACTGCGATAAACGCTGCCGAATCTCCTCATCGCTCTTGCCAAGATATTGCTGAACTTCATTCGTCAAATCAGCAAATGCCATTGCTTCACCATGGTAGGCTAAGATCGCGTGCGCAACTTCAATCATTGAAAGCTCGGACTTATCTTGACCATCGAAAACTTTTAATTCCAAACTGGTGCACATCCCTTCAAAAAAGTCTATCCTACATACTACAATATCAAGACTCAAATTGCAATTTAATCCGGTAAGTTCCTAGCGTCTGACCGTTATTTTTTAAGCGGTAGTGAACTTCCAACTGGCCCTGATTATTTTCTGCGTCTAATTCTTGGATGAGCCGGTCGCAGATCACATGGAGCGGGATCATCCCGTACTCAGTCTGATACTTGCTGATGGTCTCACCATTTTCGATAAACAACAATTTTGTTTGCCGCGGTCCCTTGCGAATCAACCGCACCTGGTCGCCATTCATGGCAATTTGAACGGGCGTTGCTTGACCCTGCTGGTGTTCGGTGTAGCGCAGGAAATGGTGATCGGCCGCCATGTGCAGCAATTCGCCTTCCTCATCAAATTCAAAGTGGTCCGAATTGCCGTCGATCGTCATCGAGGTTGCTAAATGTACTTTTACGGGTATTCCTTGCTTGATATCCGCCACCTCCTTTTTCACGCGTATATTCATCCCTCCTATTATAAACGGGTTAGCGACAAAGCCCAACCATCCCGCTTCATTCCATGTATAATGGGGATATATTGCGGTTTTAACCAGTGAGGAAGGATCAAATGAATTTCGATCAAGAACGTTTGCCCCGGGAAAAGGTTTTTCGCGATCCCATCCACGGACAAATCATCGTTGATAACCAAATCATCCTGGACCTGATCAACACGCCAGAATTTCAGCGCTTGCGCCGGGTCAAGCAGTTGGGCACCTCATCCTTAATCTTCCATGGCGCCGAGCATTCGCGTTTCGGTCATTGCCTGGGGGTTTACGAAGTTGCCCGCCGGATCTGCAACCATTTCCAGCGCAACTACCCAAGTCAAAAGAAGGGCGATGGCCTCTGGGACGATCATGAGCGCCCCGTCGCCTTGTGTGCCGCCCTCTTGCACGACTTGGGGCATGGACCTTACTCCCACACCTTCGAACATATCTTCCATACCGATCACGAGGCCATTACCCGCCAGATCATCACGAGTCCGTCGACCAACATCAACCGGATTTTGAAGCGGGTCAGTCCAGAATTTCCGCGCGAGGTTGCCAGCGTCATCGACCATTCCTACCACAACCAACAAGTGGTCCAGATGATTTCCAGCCAGGTCGACGCCGACCGGATGGACTACCTGCAGCGTGACGCCTACTACACCGGCACCAATTACGGTAAGTACGACCTGGACCGGGTTTTGCGGGTCATGCGGCCGGTTAAAAACGGGATTGCCTTTGAGATTTCGGGCATGCATGCGGTTGAAGATTACATCATCAGCCGGCTGCAAATGTACCTGCAGATCTACTTTCACCCGGTCTCCCGGGCGATGGAGGTCATCTTAGACCACCTGCTCATGCGGGCCAAGTACCTTTACCAGCATCCTAATGAATATCGGCCCCAATTCACCCCGAAGATGCTCATGCCGTTTTTCAACAATCACTTCACCTTACAGGACTACCTGGCTTTGGACGATGGTGTGTTGACCACCTACTTCCAACACTGGCAGCACGACAGCGACGATATTTTGGCCGATTTAAGCAGCCGTTTCCTGAATCGCCGGCCCTTAAAATCCGTGCAGTATGATGATTCAACCGCCAAATACCTGGACAAACTGCGGGAACTGATCACCCGCGCCGGTTTCGACGATCATTACTACACCGCCACTAATTCCAGCTATAAATTGCCTTATGACACTTACAACCCCCAGGATTCCAAACCGCAGACCCAGATTGAGTTGATCCAGCCAGATGGCGAACTTGTGGAACTGTCAGCCGTCAGCACACTAGTTGCGGCCGTGTCCGGCAAAGAGGCCGGGGACCAGCGCTTCTTCTTCCCGAAAGAAATGCTGCGGCAAGAAAACGATATCGACATCTTCCAGCCGGTCTATGACGAATTCCAGTCCTACCTACAAAACGGCCACGTGGTTGACCCGCGCTAATTAACAAAAAACAAATTGACCCATAATCAAAAACTCCTGCTAATCAGATTGATTAGCAGGAGTTTTATTTATTAAAGTGTACAGTAATTAACCAACTTTGGTGTAAGTACCAGTGCTGGCATTGTAATCAAAGATCCCAATCAGGTTAGCAACGGTGTTATCAGGGTTACTCTGCCGAACTTCGAAGCGGTAGACGTTACCATTCTTGGAAATTGGCATGATCCCGTAACCTTGCTTGTTGTAACCAGCCTTGTTGGCAAAGTCGCCAATGACGCTTTCGCTCGTTTGGCTAGCAGCCTTTGCGTTAGCAGCAGTCTGACCCTGGTTGTTGGCCTGCTTCTTAGCCGAACTAGAAGCAGTGCTTTGACTGGATTGACTGTTTTCACTGTTCTCCATTGCCTTAGTCAGCTTAACCCGCAGTGCCTTGAAGGCCTTGCGCATTGGTTTGCTGTGCGAGTGCATCGTTGACAGCTTGGTCGACGCCTGCTCGTAGTGGTGCTGACGGTATTGACGCTGGGCACTGATAAAGTTCTCCAGGTCCATACTTAAGTTTTCAACATTCTTGCTTGGTTCGTCGACTTCATCCAGGCGGTCAAGTGCCTGTCCATACTTACCATCAGCAATCAGTTCATTTGCACGGGTGTAAGCCTTGGCAGAGGCACTCTGAGTGGTGCGCTGACTACTGGAAGAATGATTGGAACTGCTCTTTTGTCCACAGCCAGCTAAGCCAAAGATCATTGCCAGCGCTGCAAACGAAACGGTCGCTTTAGACCAAAAGCCTTTCTTCATCGAAATATCCTCCTTTGCAACTATGCCCACATTATAACATCATTTATCCGAACAATTCATTTCAATGATCACGTCACCCACGGACAAAGATTGTCGTGTGGACTGGGAGCGGACACAAAAAGCGGGCTGGCAGCTGAACCAGCCCACTTTTTCAATTATTCATCTTCGCCAGCTTGCTTGAACAACTTGTTAAACAATGGGCTAACTGGACGATTTTCGTTGATCCGCTTGATGGCGTCACCAATCAGTGGGGCAACGGAAACCTGAACGATCTTGTCAATCTGCTTTTCCTTTGGTAAGAGGATGGAGTCGGTCACTACGACCTGCTTCAGTGGCGAGTCTTCCAAACGCTGGATAGCTGGACCAGACAAGACGGCGTGCGTACATGAAGCGTAAACTTCGGTGGCACCGGCATCTATCAATGCCTTAGCACCCAAGGTAATCGTGCCGGCCGTGTCGATCATGTCATCGATCATGATACATTTCTTGCCCTTAACGTTACCGATGATGTGCATGATCTTGGCGACGTTGGCCCGTGGCCGCCGCTTGTCGATGATGGCAATCGGTGCCTTCAGGAATTCGGCTAATGCCCGGGCACGCGTCACCCCACCATGGTCTGGTGAAATGACAACGGCGTCCTTAGCAACCCCTTCCTGGATGAAGTAGTCGGCCAGGAGTGGTGCGCCCATCAGGTGGTCCACCGGAATATCAAAGAAGCCTTGAATCTGAGCAGCATGAAGGTCGAGTGCAACCACCCGGTCCACACCGGCGTTTTGCAGCATGTTGGCAACCAACTTAGCGGTGATTGGTTCACGTGACCGTGCTTTCCGGTCCTGCCGTGCATAACCGTAGTAAGGCATGACAACGTTAATCGTGTTGGCCGATGCCCGCCGCAGCGCGTCGACTAAGATCAGTAATTCCATCAGGTTGTCGTTAACCGGGGCCGAAGTGGATTGAATGATGTAAACATTGTCACCACGAATGCTTTCCTCGATGTTGATTTGGATTTCACCATCGCTAAAGCGGTCAACCGCTAACTTACCAAGCGGAACGCCAACTTCATCTGCAATTTTCTGCGCTAATGGCCGGTTTGAACTCAGTGAAAACAGCTTGAGTTTCGGGTCAAAGTATTTTTGTTTCATGTGCTCCTCCATTCCCCTCATTGCTCGTAATCATAACCATCATATTGATATCTGTGCCAAAATGCAATGACTACCAGGGGAGTTTTTTAGCATAGCCAGGTTTGTTGGTCTGCCGCTGCCGGGCAATGGCCATGTCAAACCGTTCTGTGTCGTCCGTAATCGTTGATCCAGCAGCAATAAATGAGTCGGCGGCAATGTTAACTGGGGCGACCAGGTTGGAGTTGCTGCCAATGAAGGCATGGTCGCCAACGTTGGTGTGGTGCTTCTTGGCGCCATCGTAGTTGACAAAGACCACGCCACAGCCAACGTTGATGTTCTTGCCCAGCGTTGCGTCGCCGATGTAGGTCAGGTGGCCCACCTTGGTTCCTTCGCCAACGTAAGCCTTCTTGACTTCACAGAAGTTACCGATGTGGACGTTCTTACCAATCTCGGCTAACGGCCGCAGGTGGCTGTTAGGGCCAATATCGGAGCCGTCATGCATCTCGGCGCTTTCCAGCGTGGATGAAATGACCTTAACCCCGTCGTGAATGGTGGAATCGATGATCCGGGAACCTGCACCAATCAGGCAGTCGCTGCCAATCTTGGTGTCGCCCTTGATGACCACGTTGCCCTCAATGACGGTGTCGCGGCCAACCTGGACGCCGGCATCGATATAGGTCGTGGCCGGATCAACCATCGTGACCCCGTTCATCATCAATTCTTCGTTGATCCGCTGCCGCATGATACGGTTAGCCTGGGCCAATGCGACCCGGTTGTTAACACCCATGGATTCGTTGAAGTCGGGCATCCGGTAAGCCGTAACGATTTCGCCGGCCTGCTTCAGAATGCCGATCACATCGGTCAGGTAGTATTCACCCTGGGCGTTGTGGTTATTGATCTTCTTCAAAGCGGCAAAGAGCTTCTTGTTATCAAAGCAGTAAACACCGGTGTTGACTTCGTGGATTTCCTTTTCCTTGGCAGTGGCGTCCTTTTCTTCGACGATCCGTTCCACAATGCCGACATCGTTACGCACAATCCGGCCGTAGCCAGTTGGGTCTGGGGCATTGGAAGTCAAAATCGTAACGGCCGCATGCCGCTGGTGGTGGTATTCAAACAGTTTGTTGAAAGTTTCGGCTTTGAACAATGGCGTGTCCCCGCTAACGACCAGGGTTTCACCGTCGATGTTGCCTAAGAGCTTTTCAGTCTGCATTACCGCGTGGCCGGTTCCCAATTGCTGCTTTTGCAGGGCGAAGGCAGACCGTTTGCCGATGGTATTTTCCACGCTTTCGGCCCCGTAACCAACGACCGTCACGATGTTATCAATCTTGGCAGCCTCCAGTTGGCCTAAGACATGTTCCACCATAGTCTTCCCACAGACCTGGTGTAAAACCTTGTACAGTTTTGACTTCATCCGCGTCCCTTTTCCGGCCGCTAAAATGATCGCGCTCTTTTGCATACTACTTCTCCTTCTTTTCTCCAAATACTTTATCTAGGTAATTGCCGGCTTCGGCTGAAATGTGCTTGTTACGCCCATCCTCGGCCTGAACGGCAATCAATGAGGTGCAATCGTCGACTAAACGGTTGCCCTTGAACTGGCCCTCAGCGAAGACGTTCATTCCCACAACGTGAGCACCAAATTCGTGGATCAGCGACTGCATCCCGTTCATGGTGCCGCCGCCCTTCAAAAAGTCATCCACAATGACAACGTTGGCACCTTCACGCATCGTCCGCCGTGACAGCTCCATCTTCTTGATCCGCCGTGAGGAACCAGATACATAGTTGACACTGACCGTCGAGCCTTCCGTGATGTGCGATGAGTTGCGCACGATGACGAATGGCCGGTTGAGGTACATGGCCACACTCTGGGCGATCGGGATCCCCTTGGTTTCAACCGTCATGATGACGTCAACGTCCTGGTCAACGTATTGGGTGGCAATCAGCCGACCCACTTCACGCAAGATATCTGGCCGCCCCAACAGGTCAGACAGGTAAACATAGCCACCAGGCAGGAGCCGACTGTCGTCATTGACAGCGGCAGTCAACTGCTTGATGACTTTTTCGGCGTTCTCCTTTGAGTAGAGCGGCGTCAAACGGGCACCACCACTAGCACCAGGCAGTGTTTCCAACCGACCCACTCCCCAGGTGGCAACGGTGTGGCGGATGATACTCAAGTCTTCACTGATGGATGACTTGGCCGAACCGTAACGCTGGCCGAAAAATTTTAAGGAAACCAGATCCCGTGGGTGTTCCATCAGGTAACGGGTCATGTCAACTAAACGATTACTACGTCTGACTTTCATTTTAATTCTCCTTTACAAACCCCAATAGCACCAAATTATTCAACGAACACATGCATACGAATAAATAATAGCATAATTGTTCGCCTTTTACCCGGTATATCCGTAAATTATTCTAATTCATTCCGTTGTTCTTCGGGTATAGCCCAATTGACGGTCAAAAAGAGCGGCCGCCCAGTTTTGGACAACCGCTTTGCGTCATTGGATTAGTCGTTTTGGTAATGATGATAGACCAACGAGCCAACGTAAATTGCCGCTTCCAACACGGCCGTGAAGAAGCTCACCGGGCAGTTGGTCAGGTAGCCCAGATAGAGGCCAAGCCAGGTCCCCAGCAGGGCAAACATGGTGGATAAGAGGATCATGCTGAAAACACTGTGGGTGAAGTACTTGGCGCTGGCCGCTGGCAGGGTCAACAGGATGAAAATCAAGAGTGAACCCACAATCTGGGCCGCCACACTGACACTCATGGCGAGCAATAAGAGAAAAATAATGGAAATCGTCATTTCGCTGACCCCCACCGCACTGGCACCAACCGGGTCAAACGATGAGAACTTCAGTCGCCGGTAGATCGCCACGGTGACCAAGAGGACGATCAGCGACAAGATAATCAGCTGCCGTTCCTCATGCATAGAGATGCCGACGACACTACCAAACAGAATGCTCGTGGCCGATGACGCCATCTGGCTGGACAGGGACAGGAAGAGGATCCCTAGACCGATGAACAAAGCCGAGGTTGCGGAAATGACGGCCTCGCGCCGGGAACCCTGGTTGCTTAACTGACCAACCATTACTGAGCTCAGGATGGTGAACAATAGCATCCCGTTCAGTGGCGACCAGCCCATAAACACAGCAAAGGAGGCCCCGGCAAATCCGATTTCCGACAAGGTGTGGGTCAAGAATGACATGTTGCGGGCCACCACAAAGACGCCGATGACGCCGCTGATGATGGCAATGAAGGTACTGGCGACAAAGGCATGCCGCATAAAGGCCAGACTAAACATTATCGCCACTCCCTTCTTTCACTGACAGTTCGTTAATCGGCCCGCTTTCGTAACCATCGGACTTCATCATCAGATAGCGGGTTCCATAATGTTGGGCGAGTTCCAGGTCATGGGTGATGAAGATGACGGTCAACCCGTTTTGCTGCAAGCGGCTGACCAGGTCCAACAGTTCAAATTTCATTTCGTTGTCCAGACTGGCCGTTGACTCATCAAGGATCAACAGTTGCGGCCGGTTGAGCAGCGCCTGTGCCAGGTAAGCCCGTTGCTTCTCACCACCCGAGGCCAAGCCCAGGGGACGGTCGGCAATCGACTCGAGGTCCACCTGCTTCAGTACCCGGTTGACCCGGGCCCGTTCCTTCTTGCTTAACCATGGCTGCCAACTGTGGAGCAGGTTCAAGCTCACAAAGTTCCGCACGGACAGTGGGTAGTCGATGTCCAGGTTCCGGAATTGGGGAACGTAGCCAATCCGCAAACGGTCGGCCATTGAAATGTCGCCGGAGCGGGGCTTCAGTTTGCCCAATAAGGTATTCACCAACGTCGTCTTACCAACCCCGTTTTCGCCGACGATAATCAAAAAATCGCCTTCGTTCAGGACAAAGCTCAGGTCGCTGATGATCTCATGGTCGCCATAAGCAACGGTGAGGTCGTTTACTGTCAGTAATGCGATAATTATTCACTCCTTTTTTGCACCTGCAACACCTGCCGATACTGCCGGCGCATCCATTGCGGGTAAGTCTCATGATTAGGCTTGGTTTCGGTAATCTTGATCACCGGTATGTGGTGCTTTTTGGCCAACCGGGTCAGGTTATCGACGGTCTTGGAACTTGATTGGGGATTCTCGACGAAGAAGGCCAAACGCCGCTGCCGGATATCGTTTTGAATGGCACTGATATCGTGCGGCGAAGGGTCGTCACCATCCTCAATCGCCTTGGCGAAGTGCGGGTCGCTGATGTGGTAGCCCATGGCCTTCAACGAATAGTCAAAGACCGGCTCACTGACGGCCACCTGTGCTCCCGGCTGGACTTTTTTCCGTGCCGCGTTAATTAATTCCTCTTGCTGGCTCAGCTTGTGGACATAGGCCTGCGCCCGGGCACGGTAATAATGCGCGTGCTGCGGGTCACGCCGGGCAAAGTCGTTGGCTAACTGCTCGGTCAGCTTGATCATCACTTGCGGCTTGTACCAAACGTGTTCGTTATCCCCATTCTTGGCGTGGGCAATGGAGGGTCCCACCTTGATGACTTGAGGTTGGTGGTCAGTTGCCCCGACCATCTTGTCCATCCAGTGGTCGTAACCCAAGCCGTTCTCAATTACAAAGTCGGCCTCACTGACCCGCTTGGATTGCTGAATCGACGGGGAATAGTCATGTGGGTCGACCGCCGAATTGTTAATCAGTGAATCCACCTGGCCATACTTGCCGGCCACTTCCTTAGCGGCCTCCCCATAGAAGTTGAGGCTGGCCACCACTTTGATGGGTTTCTTGGAACTTGACTGGTCAACGGGAGTGCACACCATCAATAGCAAAACGATCACCAGGCTGGCCAGTAGCGCTAACCAACCCCATTTTTTCTTAATCATGCAATCCCTCCCATCAATTAATTGGTCCTTAATAGTAATTATTACTATTAAACTAGAAACATGATACTAAAGAGTGTCTTCAATTGCAACGCCGATTTAAGGAGCCAGCCAAAATCGGCGCACCTTTTCCGAACAAAAAAGCCGAGCACTTATCGCTCGACTACAACAAAACGACTTGATATACCTCGCTGCAAAAGCCCCGCAAACCGTTGTAAATGCGCTTGGCCCGCGACTCGTTGTGGCACAAGGCAAAGACAGTCGGCCCGGTACCGCTCATCTGGGCAAAATCAGCACCCAATTTCTGCATTCGCTCTTTCAAAAACTTGATGGCCGGGTAATGCGGCATTGTGACCGGCTCTAAGACGTTGCCCATCTTGTCAAAGGCAGACCGCCAGTCGCCCTCTTCAATCGCGGTCATGATCCCCACATTATCCAGGTGCTGGATCTGTTCATAATTGATCTGGCGCAGGATGATCGGCGTCGACACGCTGACGCTCGGCTTGGCCACAACGGCCCAGTAGTGCGGGATGGCGTTGATCAAGGTCACCTGCTCACCATGACCGGTCACGTGGGCGGTATGGTTATAGATGCAATAAGGGACATCCGAATCGATGGTTAACGATAGCTTGGCCAGTTCATCCAACGACAGGCCCAGTTGCCAGCCACGGTTCAACCCCCGCAAAACGGCGGCGGCATCGGACGAACCACCGCCCAAGCCGGCCGCTACGGGAACCTTTTTCTTAATCCGGACGGTGACCCCTTCTTCGCGGTGAAAACGGGTCTTCAAGATGTGGACCGCCTGGTAGGCCAGGTTCCGTTGGTCATTGGGCAGAAAGCCGCTGTCCGTATAAATCTTGATGGTCTGCGGGCGGCGGTGAATTTCAATCGTCAGGTAATCAGCGAGGTCGATGGAAGTCATGACCATGTCCCAACGAGGTGAACCATCGAGGTAACGCATTGGGGTGTCCAATGACAGATTGATTTTCGCGGGTGCCTTTTCCGTAACGATCACGCCGATCCCTCCCTTGTTCATTAACTTTTCTATAATAGTAACCTGTCTAAAAAACTCGCGCAAGCATTACAAAAAACGAGCGGCAACATTTGACTTGGCTAATGTCGCGCTCGTTTGCTTCCAAATATCAGAATAGGTTTTCGTCATGCAGGAGGTTGCCCATGCGGATGAACTGCTCCAAAGTCAGCTGTTCGGGCCGCTCACGGCTATCAATCTTGAGCTTGTCAAGAACCGCCAAGATGGCCGCCTTCTTGTCCGCATCCTTACCCGACAAAGCCTTCAGATTATTGGCCAGGTTCTTCCGCCGGTGGGCAAAGCAGATCTTGATCAACGACAAAATACGGTCCTTATCGAATGGTTGGACGGCTAAGGGCTGCTTACGCCGGTGCAGGGTCACAATAGCTGAATCAACCTGGGGTTCCGGCACAAAGGAATGCCGTGAAACACCAAAGGCCAGGTGGGCGTCCATCGTCATCTCAATGGCCAGTGTCAGGGCCCCATACTGTTTAGTGCCAACTTTTGCCGTTAACCGGTCCGCCACTTCACGCTGCATCATGACGCAGATGCAATCCCATTGCACCGGGCTCTTCAATAAGCCCATCAATATCGGACTGGTGATGTAATAAGGCAGGTTGGCGACGACCTTGATTGGTGCCTGTGGCCGGTCAAACTCCTGCTGGATCAAGGCAGCCAGGTCGGCTTTCAGGACATCCTGGTGCAGGATCTTAACGTTGTCATATGGCGACAGTACGTCCTTTAAGACGGGCAATAAGTCATCATCGATTTCTAGCCCCATCACTTGACCAGCGGCTTGGGCCAGTTGTTCGGTCAAAGCACCCAGGCCGGGGCCGATCTCGATGACATTGTCGTTTTGGTCAATCTCGGCCGCTTTCACGATGTTCCGCAAAATGGACTGGTCGGTCAGGAAGTTCTGGCCAAAGCCCTTTTTGGCATGCAGGCCATACTTATGCATGATCTCGCGGGTTCGTGTGATACTACCGATTGCTGAACTTTTCATCTGTTTTTCCCACCTTGATTTGTTTGACTGCCGCTTGGAAATCCTGCGGGTCGATCCGGAAGAGGTTCAAACGCCGCAGCAATTGCTTGCCGTTGCCATAACCAATGCCCAGGATCTGTCCCAGCTGTTCACGACGCGCACGGGCACCGGCACCGGAAAGCAAGCCAGCCTGGGCCAGGTCATGACGAGAGAACCGGTCGCTTGCCTGCTCCTCTTCGGTATAAACGTGGGCCAGTGCCGCTTTAATCACTGCCGGCGCCGCATGTTCAACACCCAGCGAGCCATGCGCCTCATCTGGCACTCCTTGGTCGCGCCGGATAAAGGCATGCTTAACTCCTGGGATGTGCTGGCTGATCAGTTTGCGGACCCGCTCACCATTGAAGTCCGGGTCGGTGAAAACGATCAAGCCACGGCTGGCCTGCAGTTTCTTCAGTTGTTCAATATCCGCCATTGACAGGGCCGAACCGTTCGTCTCATAGGTGTCGGCATTGACGGCCTTGGCGATTTGTTTGGTATCGTCCTTGCCTTCGACGACAATGACTTCTTTGATTTTCTTCATGATGACTTCTTTCCGAATAGACGCTGGGCATTGGCAAAGGTCAATTGGGCCAGCTCGGTTGGATCCTGCTGCCGCAACTCTGCCAGGCCCAAAGTGGTGAAGTAAGTGAAGGCGGGTTCGTTCATCTTGCCCCGGTATGGTTTGGGCGTGAGATAAGGGGCGTCCGTTTCAACCATGATCCGGTCATCCGGGGTCATCTTGGCCGATTCGCGAACACTGGTGGCACTGCCAAAGGTTACCACCCCGCTGTATGACAGGTACATACCCAAATCCAAGAACTTCTGCGCCCAGGCTGGATCACCGGCAAAGCTGTGCATGACCCCGCCAAAGTCGCCCACATGATATTCTTTCAAGATTGGATAGATGTCGGCTAAGGCTTCACGACAATGGACAGAAATCGGCAAATGGTAGGTCTTGGCCATTTCCAATTGGGCTTGTAAGACCTTCTTCTGCACGTCTTTGGGCGAAGTGTCCCAGTGATAATCCAGGCCAATCTCACCAATGCCTACCACTTCAGGATCTTGCAGCTGGTCTAAGAGAGTTTTTTCAGCGCTAGCATCGTAATCCTTGCTATCCTCAGGGTGCCAACCAACAACGGCGTGCAGGTCCGGATATTGGTGAGCCAACTTGATTGCCCGTTCATTCAAGACTGCGTTCGACCCGATCATATTCATCTGATTAACCCCAAAATGACGTGCCCGGGCGATATAGGCCGGCACGTCATCGTAAAAGGCATCGTCATTCAGGTGGGTATGAGAGTCATAAAGCTGCACCTGCAATAACTTATTCATTTATTATGCTCCTACTTAACTTCAGAACCATTGACCAGTTCAGCTGGCAGGGCCAGTAAGCTGACATTGCCATCGTGTTCAGCCGTCAAAAGCATCCCTTGGCTGACTTCACCGCGCATCTTGCGTGGCTTCAGGTTGGCCACAAACAGTACCTTCCGGCCAACCAATTTTTCAGGTTCTGGGTACCATTGAGCAATGCCGGACAGGATCTGGCGGCCGTCCTTGGTCCCATCATCAATGTGGAACTTCAGCAGCTTGTCGGCCCCGGCTACGTGATCGGCAGCGGTAATCTGACCGACCTTGAGTGCAACCTTGTCGAAGGCTTCAATCCGAATTTCCTTCTTGGCGTTCTTGGCCGCATCGGCTTCCTGAACCTTCTTCTTGGCCTCTTCCATTACTTTGCGGCCCTTTGCCTTTGTGTTGGCGGTCATCTGTGACTTCAGGAAAGCAACTTCCTTGTCAACATCACGACGAGGGAAGATTGGGGTCCCCTTGGCAACGACCTTGGTGCCAGCCGGCAGGTCATCAAACTTCAGGTCGTTTAAGCTGATGGCATGAACCGGCAGACCCAATTGAGTCAGCATTTCCTTTGGGGCGTTCGGCATTACTGGCTGCAACAGAGCGGCCGTGAAGCGCAGGCTCTTGGCCAGGTGCATCATCACATCCGCCAGTTCGGCCTTCTTGCTCTCGTCCTTTGCTAATGTCCATGGTTCGGTTTCATCGATGTACTTGTTGGCCCGACCAATGAGCTTCCAAACTGCCCGCAATGCATCCGCAAAGTGGGTCTTGTCCATCAGGCCTTGGTACTCAGCCCAGACCGCCTGGGCAGTGTTTTCCAGGTCCTCATCATACGGCGTGCTTGCATCTGATGCTTCCAATACCCCGTCTTGGTACTTGTTGATCATGGCAATCGTCCGGTTCAACAGGTTCCCCAGATCGTTGGCCAGGTCAAAGTTCACCTTGTCGACAAAGTCTTCCGGACTGAAGACCCCGTCGTTGCCAAATGGCATTGCCCGCAGCAGGTAGTAACGGGTGGCGTCTAAGCCGTAACGGTTAACCAAGGTTTCAGGATAGATAACGTTCCCCTTGGACTTGGACATCTTGCCGTCTTTCATTGTCAACCAGCCGTGGCCGATAACGTGCTTCGGCAATGGCAGACCCAGGGCGTGCAGCATGATTGGCCAGTAAATGGTGTGGAAACGGACAATTTCCTTCCCTACCATGTGGACGTCGGCCGGCCAGAACTTCTTAAACAGGCTGTCATCGTCAGAGCCGTAACCCAAAGCCGTAATATAGTTGGATAAAGCGTCAATCCAAACGTAGATGACGTGCTTCGGGTCACCTGGGACTTTGACACCCCAGTTGAAGGAGGTCCGCGTTACGGCAAGGTCTTCCAGGCCCGGCTTCAAGAAATTGTTGATCATTTCATTCATCCGTGATGACGGCTCAATGAAGTCAGGGTGATCACGGTAGTACTGGAGCAACCAATCGGCGTACTTGCTCATCTTGAAGAAGTAAGACTCTTCCTCAACCAGTTGGACTTCATGGCCGGATGGGGCTTTACCACCGATCACGTTGCCTTGATCGTCTCTGTAAACTTCGGCCAACTGGCTTTCGGTGAAGTACTCTTCGTCGTCAACGGAGTACCAGCCACGATACTTGCCCTTGTAAATATCGCCCTGGTCCATGAACTTCTTGAAAATCTTCTGGACGGCCTTTTCATGATAGTCATCAGTCGTCCGGATAAACTTGGTGTTGGTGATGTCCAACGTCTTCCAGAGTTTCTTAATGCCAGCGGCCATCTTGTCAACATAGGCCTGTGGTTCCATGCCTAATTTTTCGGCTTTTTGTTCAATCTTCAAGCCGTGTTCATCGGTCCCAGTCAGGAAGAAAACGTCATAACCATTCAGGCGTTTAAACCGGGATTCGGCATCACAAGCAATCGTGGTGTAGGAATTACCAATGTGCAATTTGCCCGATGGATAATAAATCGGGGTGGTGATGTAATAAGTAGGTTTGTTTGCTGCCATTCTGGATCCTTCTCTCGTAGTCATAATTACAGTTAGTATAGCAAAGAAATAAGATAAATTCGATGTAACGATTAAAACAGATTTAATTGTTCGGGGTCGCGTGGCACCAGATTGTCGAAGTGCAGCCCCATCATTTCCTGCAGACGCAAGGCATTGGGCGCCGCATCGCCACCCGAATTATTATTAAAAATTACACAGACTTCTTGGGGCGCCGGCTTCAATGCTTCAATCTGCTTTTGAAACTGGGCCAACTCTTCATCCGAATAACGGTAAAGTGTCCGCTGCTTGCGCCAGGATTTGCCAGGATTTCGCCAGCCAGCCTGGTTGCGGCCATGCAAACGCAGCAAGGCCAGTCGTGGGTTGGTGTTGACCAGATAAAAAGGCACCGAAGCTTGGGTTGACTGCGCCTCGTCCGCCGCCACGAGTGTGTAATGCAATTCTTGGCAATAGGCAACCAGGGCCCGTAATACCCCGGTCTTATACCAGGCCTGATTGCGCAATTCGACCGCAATCGGTAAATTGCCCATCAGCTGGCGAACCTTCATCAAATAATCGATGTTGGTAACCGTGGGCGTAAAGGTCGGTGGAAACTGAAACAAGATGGTCTTGAGCTGGCCGGTCGCAATCAACGGACTCACCGCCGTCTTAAAGTGTTGAAAGACCTGTGCCAAGTTAAGGCCTGCCGGGAGTTCTGCCTGTGGGTGCCTGGTCATCGATTGATGGGCCTTCACAATGAATTGAAAACCCGGTGACACCTGACCAATCCATTTCTGTACGGTGTTGATATTCGGCAGGGCATAAAAGAAGGTGTCGATTTCCACCGCCGGCATCCGTTGCGCGTATTCGTTTAAGGTGACCGTCCGCTTGGCCCCACCGATCAATGCGGGGTGTTCAGTCCAAGTTGTCAATGCCAGCGTTACTTTCATCCGTACTTGCCTCTTTAAAAATTAAAAAATTCGCGATTTTGCTCATAATTGCGACAATTCTAAGAAAATGTGTTAGTGAATATTTAAAATAATATTAACCACATAGGTGCATATAATCTCATCTCAGCCGCCCTTCCCTGGGTAAACTTGCAGGCAGGGGGAAAGCCGTCAAAACCGCGTCATTACTAGTTTCTAATAGTACCATATTTCTCTTTTCTTGGTTATTTTAGCGTGTTAGATTGGATAGTGGAAAAAGGAAGGGAGACATGATTATGTTTAAGCATTTATTGAACCGTCGTAGTCGTCACCAAGTTCAGCGTGAACAGAAGAATAGTTTCCCCCGCATCTGGAAAGTTGGGGGCAAGGCTATCAACTTTGGTGCCTAACGACTAATTGACTACATTAATTGACTACATTATGAGTGAAAAAATGCTCGCCAGTGTTTTACATTGGCGAGCGTTTTTTGTCGCTATGATGATTAATCAGCGGGCTGGTCGTGCATCTTCAAGGTGATGAAGAACGCCGCCATTAAGAAGACCGAAACCACCCAGTAAGGATACTGGTAGTTCATGTCCAACAGTGCCCCTGACAACAGTGGCCCGACAATGTTGCCGACCGAAGTTAGGGACATGTTGATCCCGTTCAAAAGGCCCTGGTTCTCCTCACTCATCTTGGTCAACAGAGTGGTGATTGCGGGGCGCAGCATGTCAAAGGCCTCGTATACCACCAAGGTGGCCACGAAGATCTGCCAGTGGGAATGATCGTAAATCACGAAGATGGTCCCGATCACGCTCAGCAAAAATCCCCAGCGGATGATCCGCATTTCGCCGACCCAAATGACCAGTTGATCAAAGAGAAAGGCCTGCAATAGCAAGGACAACAGGCCGTTGATGGTCAAGACACCAGCAATGGCCGCTAAACTGAAATGGTGCACCTGGTTGACATACAGGCTGTAAATACTTTCGAAACCGGCCAGGCCAAACGCCGATACCAGAATCATGATGAACAGAATCGTCATCGCCGGGCTGGCCATCTTCTTCAAGTCGGCGATCACGCTGCCCGATTCTCTTTGCGGGTGTACATCATCATAGATCTTTTCATCCGCGTCCTTTGGCAGCTTAATTACGGCCACGACCGCACTAATTAAGCCTAAGACACCTGCCACCCAGAATGGCATCTTATAAGAGATTCCAGCAAGCAGCCCGCCTAAACCAGGGCCGAGCATCAAACCGCCGCTGAAAGACGCGGACAGCCAGCCGATCACCTTAGCCCGCTGTTCTTTGGTCGTAATGTCGGCTGCCAGTGCCATCGCAGTCGGGACAAACATTGCCGCCGATAAGCCGTCAACCACCCGGGACAGGTCAAAGAGCCACAGCTTACTGGTTGCCGCAAACACAAATTCAGCCAGGGCAAACACCACCAGGCCCCACACCAGCATCGGTTTCCGGCCGGTTTTGTCTGATACCCGGCCAACAATCGGTGAGGCAATGAACTGGGCCAAAGCAAACAAGGACGACATCATTCCCATGTCAAAAGCCGAGAAATGATATTCATTACGGATAAAGGGCATAACGGGGAAGATCAGGCTCATCCCCAGACAAATTAAGAACTGACAAAAGAGCACAATTAGAATTGTATGCTTAACTTGTTTGGTCATAGTCTCCTCCTGCGCTTTAAAATTATACAAAAAAGGCGGTGCAGCCTTTCACTGCACCGTTTTTTTCTAACTCAGACTAGTCTATCATCTAACTTCCAGTTCATCAAAGAATTTGAGTGCATCGTCCTTAATCATGGTGAACTTAACCGGTAGATGCAACTGCTCCTCATTGATCGCCAGAACTTTAGCGCTCGGGTTGGCATACTGCAGAAGTCCGGCAAATGGGTAAACTTTCATGCTCGTCCCCACAATGACGACCAAATCGGCGTTGGCCATTGCATTTAAAGAACGGGTGATGTTGGACTGCTTAATTCCCTCATCGTACAGAACAATGTCGGGGCGTAACTCACCGTGGTCCTTCTCATGGAAGCGGCTGTGCAGATAGTCTTTCACATCCACTTTTTCATGGCACTTCGTACAGTAAACGTTGTACAGGTTGCCATGAAAATCGATCAGGTTCTTCGTGCCCGCTTCTTCATATAGGTTATCGATGTTTTGGGTAATGACCGTGGCCTTGCCTAACTTAGTAAATGCCGCCTGCTTTTTGTGAATTACATTTGGTTTAGCGTCAGGGATGTAGAGATTTTGCTTACAGAATTGGTAAAAGCCTTCCGGGTCGGCCGCAAAATAGCGGTGGCTCAGATAGTATTCCGCATTCTTGTTCTTAGTATATAGTCCTTTGTCCGACCGGAAATCCGGAATACCGGAATGGGTTGAAACACCTGCACCCGTCAAGAAAACAATGTGCTGTGCATCATCAAATAAAGTTTGTTCTTCAACCATGCAATCACTTCCTTACACCATATGGCATGTCCAAATCCGCCAGTAGTTTAGCTACCGGTTCATCATAAATTTTAACAAAGGCTTGGGCCCGTGCATCGTCCTTGCCCTTTGGTGCCTTCATCACAAATGAGTTTTGGTGGTCATTGCGCATCAGGCCAACGTAAATTTCGCCATGGCCGTGACGATCCTTCATATCTGAGTGGAAGATCTCGAACACCTGGCGAACCTGCAAGTGCAATTGCCGTTCGGACAAAATCGGGTTCAGCGTCGTAAATTCATTGTTGTGCAAGGCTGGGAAGCCCCACTCGAGCATCTGCTGGTCAAACAGCCGGTACAGGAGCACAATCTGCCGGCGCATATCAAACGGCGACTTGATTTCGTGCTTCATCATCTGCGCATAAATCTTCTCCGCTGCCGCATAAGCAACTGGGTAATCCTGCTTTAAGGTTCCAGCGTACTGATCCAGGTGGTCACCATAGAAGACCATCGCATCGAGCAGGGTCAACAAGCGCAGGGTACTCTCTTCATCATTGCCATCCTTTTCGGGATCAATGGTGGCCTGGATTCCCTTCAAGTACTCTTTTTCCACCTGTTCATCAATCAGGCCATGTTTGCGCTGTTCGCTGACTACCACCCGGTGCATTGCCGTGTCATAAAGGTCGGTGGAAATCATCATCATTTGCTCGTCCATCTCTTCCTTCCCTAATGACAGGTTAAAGAAGATCTGCGGAAAACCGCGCAATAACATCAACAAATGCAGCAATTCGTGCGATGCCGTATAGTTGGGCGCGGTCGCATCGGTTACCGTAATGCAGAGGCCACCAGGCAACGTATCCGTTTTGGCCTGGTCGTGGCGGACATAACCGCTCTTCTTGTCATCGAACTGGACAAAAACGTTGCCCCGTGGAAACAGGTCGTTAACTTGGTCCAGCAGACTCTGAGAGGCCTCATTCAATTGAATCTCTTTTGGCATTTCCTACTCTCTCCTTATTTTTTCCAATGCTTGCTTAGCAGTTTGCCGGTCAACATGGTCCAGCTTCTGCAAGGCTGCCACTACCGCATCAACCTCGTCATCTTTAGCACCCACACTAAGGGCCAGCGACCGGTATTGCAGCTGCATGTGGCCGGCCTGAATGCCCGTTGTGGCGAGTGCGCGTAAGGCAGCCAAATTCTGGGCCAAACCGATACTAGCCACGACTGCAGCCAATTCGGCACTGCTGTGAATCTGACTCAGTTGGTAATTGATCTTGGATTGCTGACTCAGCTTGATTGAACCGCCAACGATGCCTAGGGATAACGGAATAGTCAGCTGGCCCCGCAATCCCTGCTTGTCTGTTTGCCAGGTTGCCAGGCCACGATATGGGTGACCATCGGCTGCATAAGCATGAGCACCTGCTTCAACCGACCGCCAGTCATTGCCGCTAGCGATCACTGCAGCATCAATGCCGTTCATGATGCCCTTGTTATGGGTGGCAGCCCGAAACTCGTCGACCTGCGCCAACTCACTCAGCTGAGCAATCCGTTGTGCCACTTGGGAACCGGCCATAGTCTTGGTGGCCAGTTGTTCATTCGTCACATGGCAGGTCACTGTTTGCAAACTGCCCACAAAAAGGTTGCTTAAGATAGCCGTCAAGACGTGGAAGCCCTGGTCGCTCAGAAAGTGGCCGACCGCTTCGGCCATGGTGTTGACGCTATTGGCTCCCATAGCTTCTTGCACATCGACATAGACGTCCACGCTCAGATAACCCGGTAGTTCCCGGACTTTTACTTGACGAGCACCACCGCCACGCGCTTTCATCGACGGCCGTGCAGCATTGGCCACCTGAAGCAGTTGGTCAGCATGGTCCAGCAGCCATTGCTTTGTGCGCTCATGATGATCTGGCTGGTCGACGAGGACTACCTGGCCAATCACCTGGTGGGTCTGCTTGGGAGCAGTGAAGCCCCCTGATAAGCGTACCCGTTTAGCACCATTGTTGGCTGCGGCAATGACGGACGGCTCTTCGGTCACCATGGGCACCAGATAAGTTCGGCCATTAACCAACAGATCGGTCACCACACCCATAGGCAGGCGGTAATCACTGATATAGTTTTCCACCAGCTCGTTATTCATGGGGCTCGCCTGGCGCTTTAAGAAGTCCAGTTGCTCCTGATTCAGATTGGCAGTCTGAGCCAAGCGCTGGCGGCGTGCTGCGGGTGTCAGACGGTATAAGGGCTGCTCGCTCATGATTGCTTCACCAGTTGCCGATCACGCTGCTGAATGTATTCGGTAATGATTCCTTCACGAACACCGCTTTCGGAAAAGATCACCCGGCCATCACTGTTTCGCTGCAATAAGCAGATTAATGGCAGCATCCCGCCGACAATGATGTCCGCCCGGTCTGGCTCCAGGCCCGGCATGTGCTTGCGTTGGGCCAGGTTGCGGTTCAAGAGCTCACGGTAAGTGGCATAAACCACGCGGGACGTTAAACGGTAACCGTGAATGCTGCGAGAATGCTGGTGACGATAAGCCTTCGTCATCCGAGCCAGGGTACGGTTGGCCCCACCGAGCAACACAATTGGCACCCGGTTGGCATAGCGCAGCCACGGAATCTTATTGAAGCGGCCGGTCACCAGTGTTTGGGCCCGGAATAAATCTGCCGACCGCACATAACCGCCCAAGCGGAACTGCTCAGACAAGTTAACGGCACCAAACGGAATTGAAATCAAATCGCGTGCCTGACGGTGTTGCACAAGCACCAGTTCACAGCTGGCCCCGCCAACATCCAAAATCAGGCAGTGATCCATCTTCAGGGTGCGAATCACCCCTAAATAGTCGTAGTAAGCCTCTTGACGGCCCGACAATACGCGCAAGTCAATTCCCACTTCCTGCTTCACCCGCTGCAAGAATTCTTGCTGGTTCTTTGCTTGCCGTACAGCCGCCGTCGTAATTCCGGCAACTTTTAAGTTGGGATAGGTCCGGTATACCTCCTTGAACCGTTTTAAAGCCTGAATCGTGTGCTCAATCGCTGGTTCTTGTAATACCTTTTCGGCCCCCATCCCTTCAGACAAACGTGTGTCTTCCTTCACCCGTTTGATCTCATGGAAGCTGCCATTATTGTTGATTCTGGTAATTGCCATCCGTGCTGAATTGGAACCCAGATCAACAATCGCAAGGTTTTCCACGGCTCATCACCTCTTTTGTTTTTTGGATTAGTCGTTTTTCAATCCCTTTAATGTTACCATTTTATGTTCGGTGAAACATTACTAAACTACCCTGGTTCATAAATTTTGGTGCATAACGCAAGCATGATAAAATATATTCACTTGAAAGGAGCGATTGTCTTGGCAGACCAGGCTGATCTGAAACGAGAACAAAAACGAGTAGACATGGTCATTCACCAAATTGACGTGCAAATTGAACGGGCTAAATCCGCTTTAGCCGCCGCCCATAAGGAAACGCGCGCCGTTGAACAGAATTACGGTGAAAACGCCTCAATCAACCGTTATGAAGTCGATGACATTGCGGAATCTCGTTCGGCCATCGAACAGCAACGTCAGCTGGTTTCCCGGGCTGCCGAGAACGAAGACATCCTGCGCCGGCAGCTGCAAACCTTGCAAACCCTGCGCAAGTCGCCATACTTTGGACGGATTGACATCCAGGATCCTGATGAAAAAGAACCGGAAAGCCTGTACATCGGTGTGGCTTCGTTAATGAACGACGACAAGACGGATTTCTTGGTTTATGACTGGCGGGCGCCCATCTCCGGTATTTACTACAACGGTACCTTAGGCAATGTCAGCTACCAGACACCGAGTGGCCTGCGTCAAGCCAAGTTGTTGAAGAAGCGTCAATTCACGATTGTGGACGGCAAGATCACCAACATGTTTGACACCAACGAAACGGTCGGTGACGAAATGCTGCAAAACGCACTGGGACACACGGACGACGCCTACATGCAAAACATTGTCGCCACGATCCAACACGAACAAAACGACATCATCCGCAACACCGATAGTGACCTGATGATCGTCCAAGGGGTTGCTGGTAGTGGGAAGACTTCCACCATCCTGCAGCGGATCGCCTACCTGCTTTACCATGCCAAGGCTTCGCTCAACGCGGACCAGATTGTCCTCTTCTCGCCGAACCGGCTATTCAGCCAATACATTTCGCAAGTCCTGCCTAGCTTAGGTGAACGGAACATGCGCCAGGTCACGCTCGATGGTTTCTTGAAACGCCGCTTTGAAGGCTTAGACGTTGAATCGATTTTTGACCGCTACGAAAAGGTCGGTATCCAGGGCAGCCCCGTGCAGCAAGTGATGGAATCCGCCCAATTCATGCAGGCGGTGGCCAATTACTGCAACCAACTACGACACGGGCAGCACGAGCTCTTCTTTGCCGACGTCAGTTTTCGTGAGCACCCCTTCTTCTCCGCTGACCACGTGAAGGCAATCTTTGCAGAACAGCCAAGTGCCATGAGCATTCCTGACCGGATCATCCGCACCAAGAACCGGCTGATCCGCGAGTTGCAGGCCAAAACTCGCAAAGTTGCCCAACAAGACTGGCTGCAAAAGGAGCTCAACGACCTGACTAAGTTGCAGATCCTCCACTTGATGGGCAAGCACCACTTAGACGACTTCAAAGATGAACAGGCAGCCAACCGCTATTTGGCCCGGCGCCTGGCTCACGAACGTCTGCGCGTGGTTGCCGACGCCATCTACAACAACTACTTCTTAAACTTCAATGCTCAGTACCAAAATTTCCTGGGAAATAACGTCTGGGGCGGCCAAGTTGAGCCTGAAACCGTGCAGGCGTTGATCAAAGATTTCCAGCATGATTGGGAATACCACCGGTTGAAGCTGGTTCATGCAGCGCCATTCATGATGCTGCGCGATCTCATCACCGGCGAAGGTCAGAACCACGACTTCCAATACGTCTTCATTGACGAAATGCAGGATTACTCGCCAGCCATGCTGATCTATTTCCGCCACGTTTTTGCCAACGCCAAGTTCACGATCCTGGGTGACAGCGAGCAAGCCCTCTTTTATCCATTGGCGCTGCCCGAGCAACTCCTGCAGCGCCTCTCCGTTGAACTGCATGCCAAGCATCCGCGCTTGATCACCCTGCGCCAGAGTTACCGTTCCACGTACGAGATTACGTCGTTTGCTAAATCACTACTGCCAGACGGTCACCTCATTCGGGCCTTCAGCCGGCATGGTGAGAAGCCGCAATTGACCATGTCCTACCACCGTGATCAATGGCAAGCCGACCTGACCGCAGCGGTTCGACGCGGCTTGAAGTCTTACCCGACCGTTGCCATCCTGACCCGGACTGAAGGACAGGCTCAGGCCATCTACTCCTTGCTCCACCAGCACTTCCACAACATTACCTGTCTCAGTGCCGATGACAAGCAGATGCCAGCCGGTGTCCTGGTCCTGCCAGCCTACTTAGCCAAGGGACTAGAATTTGATTCCGTCATCATCGCCAACAGCAGCGCACAGGCATTGGGCCCGGACGCTACCGGCCTGCTCTACACCATGGCCAGCCGGGCGATGCACCAGCTGACAATTTTGAGTCTGGGACCGGTTGCGGACGCCTTTACAGATAAAGCAAGTCGGCAATTACAGATCACCCACCAGCTCAACAAAGCCTAACAAAACAAACCGCCAACGTTTTTCATGCGTTGGCGGTTTTTCTGTAAAATGAACTGTTTAAACGGCGTGGTTCCACAAGAAGTTGTACAGCAAGGCGTTCACATCATCGTTGTGGTGGAGGCGACTGTGGGACGCATATTTACCATGCATTTCTTTCTCGGTGTATGACTTGGGCCGGTTGTTCAGCAAGTAGCGTAATGACTGAGCGGATTGCACCGTCAGATCGCCATCCGTACCATGGCCCTTGTTGCCATAGACATTCAGCACCTCAGCCGACCGCGGATAAGAGTCGCGCAAAGGCAGCAGCGCCTTGTACTGCTTGCTCATATGATTCGGTTTGCCGTTCTTGTCGACTGAATCGTTGTTCTTGTTGTAATCATCCATCACCAGGCCGTTGAACGGACCAGCCAAAGCGACCTGCTTATTCAAGCGCGGCAGCTTCTGGTCATGCCGGTAGTAGTAGAGCAGGTAAAAGCTGATATCCTGGTTGCCCATCGAATGACCGACCAGGTTGACCTTCTTGAAGCGGTAACGGTTCTGAACACTCACAATCACGTTCCGGGCCCAGCGTGCATCCGTTCTACGGTTGGTTACCCGCGGATTGTCATAGTTAACCTCGACTACCGGATGGGTGGTGCCCTTCTTCCATTTACCGCTCAGCGATACTTGACCGCTGGGCCGTACATGCGCGACTAAAACATCACTCTTCTTCAAAATTCCTTCTTTGATGGCCCCGTTCACCATGTATTCTTCGGCATGGTAGCTGCTGCCATAGCCGTGGAAGAAGAAGGTCGGGGTCCCAACCGTTGGGGCATTTTTATCCTGGTGTTGCCGCACTGAAGCTCGCAACAAGGAGCCATTATAGTAAGCCACCCCGCCTACGACCAGCAAAATAACAATTAACAAGCCCCATAACCATTTTTTCTTCATCAGCTTTGCCTCCTTAACGGATTAACGTTCGTGGACCCGCCGCAGTGAATGTTTCAAGATAAACGGTGCCAGCAAGGTGGCTAGAACGATTACCGTAATGATATCAGAGTAGTACTTTTCCGATAATAAATGTGCTTGGAAGCCAACTTGCGCGGTGATCAAAGCCATTTCGCCGCGCGCAATCATCCCGCTCCCGATGATGTAAGAACTGTCAAGGTTGAAGCCCATGAGCTTGGCTCCCCCACCACAGCCGCAAAGCTTGGTCAGGCAGGCCAAAATCGTCATCATGATGATGAAAACCAAGGAACTCATAAAGTGGTCAAAGCGCATGCTCAGGCCCACGTTGACGAAGAAGATCGGGATGAAGATTGCATAGCCGATGGGTTCAAAGCTGCGGTTAACGGTGGCTTTCTTCTTGGTATTAGCAACCGCAATCCCAGCAAAGAAGGAGCCAACTGCCCCGCTTAGGTGGACACCGTCGGCTAAGGCAGCCATACCCAGGCAGATCACCATAGCCATGACTGATGGTGCCGCGACCGTCTCCAAGCGTTCACTCGTATGCATCATGTAAGGGGCCAGCCAGCGGATCAACAGGTAGGTGCCACCAAAGAAGACGACCTGCATGATCAGAGTTAAGGGGAGGTTTTGCTGGGTTGAATGACCACCCTGGCTGTTCATCATCCCGATCAACAGACTTAAGGCGATCACACCACCAATGTCGTCAGCAACGGCCGCACCTAGGATGGTAGCCCCTTCCTTGCTGCTCAATTGGTTGTATTCGCGCAGGACGGCGACCGAAATGCTGACTGACGTTGCGGAAAAGATAACCCCGATGAAGAGGGATTCGAACCACTGCATCCCATAGATGTCAGCGGCCACACCCATCACAATGACTGGCAAAAGCATCCCCAGCAAGGCAACGACAATGGCGGGCTTCAAGTATTTCTTCAGGAGGGTTAGATCACTTTCAAGACCGGCGATAAACATCAAAATGATCACCCCGATCTCCTGGAACTCGTTAATCATGGCGTTGGGCTGAATCCACCCCAAAACGGCCGGTCCCACCACGATGCCAAAAACGATTTGGCCAATCACGTCGGGGATCCCAGCCCGGATGCATAGCTGTCCTACAATCTGAGTACCTAATAGGATTAACGCTAAAGCGCCAACGAATTCCATGAATGTTCCTCCAATAAAACTAAAAAGAAAAAAGCTGTTTATTATTATATACGGATAAACCACCGCTTTGACAACAAAAAAGCTGGAGCGCAACCGAATTATCCATGGCTTCGGTGAAACGCCCCAGCGCATTTAATTGTTGATTCTTAACTACCGATACAGATTACCATCTGCCAGGTGCCCCGATGTAGTCATCGACACCGTCAGGATTGCCTGACCACTTGAACTTATCGTACCAAATGGCATGCTGGCCCTTATCCAATGCGTCGATGCGCATCATGTCAAACGGCGTCAGTGTAAAGTCAAAGATATCCGCGTTCTCCTTCATCCGCGCAACGTGGGCAGTCTTGCACAGTTCGATTACGCCGTGCTGCAGGCCCCAACGCAGGATAACCTGGGCTGCGGTCTTGTGGTGTGCCTGAGCGATCTCATTGATGACTGGTTCGTTGAGCAGGCTGCCATGGCCCAGTGGTGACCAAGCTTCCAATTGAATGCCGGCTGCCTTGTCGAACTTCACGATGTGTGGCTGTAGGATTCCCGGATTGAATTCAATCTGGTTGACTGTTGGTAATGTCTTGGCATGGTCAATTAGGTTGATCATCCGGCCGTTATCGAAGTTGCAAACCCCAATGGCCCGAGCTTGACCGTCTGCTAAGATGGCCTCCATTGCCTTCCAGGTTTCAACGTAGCGACCATTCACTGGCCAGTGTTCCAAAAGCAGGTCAACGTGGTCGGTTTGAAGAGCCTTCAGTTGACCTTCAACGCCCTTGCGAACCCGATCGTAGTCGCCTTGGTCGCCATTGAAAATTTTCGTTGTCAAGAAGATGTCATCACGTGTTACTTTGCCACTCTTAATAGCCGCCTGCATTCCTTGGCCCACGCCTTCTTCATTGCCATATTGCTTGGCAGTGTCGATCAGGACGTAACCGTTGGCCAATGCATTTTGGACCATTGTGGCAGTCTCTTTAATTGGTGTCTTCCAAACACCCATCCCGAGCTGTGGGATCTTGACCCCATTGTTCAGAGTGATGCTTGGCTGCAAATTTTTATCCATGACTCTCACCTCAACTATTATTATAGGCTTTTTTTGCTGTGCACTGCAGTCTTTGAAGCGAAAAGCCCCAGTGAAGTGGCGGTTATGCTATACTCAACTTACACCCTTGGCATGGAGCGAGTACCGATTCTATCGGTGGGGCGAATTAATTGCCCAGTCTCGTATAAAGGCGGCCGGAATGATCCCGACCGCCTTTTCCATCACTACGCGTTAAATATGGAGGCTATTATGGAAATTATTGCTGCTTTCCTTGTCACATTTGTTGGCTGTGAACACCTGGCAATTATGCTGATTGAGATGTTTGCCAGTCCCCAGAAACAAGCTGAGTATTTCGACTTGAGTGTTGACTACACCAAACAACGTCCTGCTAGAATTGCCATGGCCAACCAAGGCATTTACAACGGTATGCTGGGATTCTTGATCTTGGTTAGCTACTGGCTCTTGCCCCGGACTTATCACCTGGTCGTCACCCAATTGTTAATGATTTTTGTTGTCGTAGTCGCCCTCTATGGTGGCTTTACGGTCAGCAGAAAAGTGTGGTCAATGCAGATGCTGCCAGCCGTTTTGGCAGGAGCCGCCGTTGGTTTCTGTATTTTGTAATTTAGTCAACAAAGGCCTTGTGACATAATCCCTTTTGCATACATCGAAATTTAACAGGCGGTACAACAATGGCCCCCAACGTTCTGAGCTTTCGAACGCTGGGGGCCTATTGTTGCTCGCGGGGGCGTGACTACGAAGCCATTAATAGCTTCTGTCACGCTCCTTTTTAATGAAAGTCCGTGTAGTAATCGCAGTGCATCTTATTAGGCACCTGGTCCCAGTGAACCGGGTAGCCGGCACCGTGCGCACAGAAGACCGAATCAGGCGTGTTGGCCAGATCGGCGACGGGATCATAGCCGGCGTCAGCAATGACCGCTTCTGCATTGTGACAGGGCCGGTTGCCCGCGGGGACGCAGGCCAGCTGTCCTTCGCCATGCGTATAGCCACGGACTGTTGCCGCATAGTCGCGAATCTCGCTGACAGGAGCATGACCAGTGATCTGGGTCTGATTGTTTGCCAATGGGGCCGGTGCATCAAAGTCGCCACTGGCGCGCTGAATGTCATTCAATGCCCGGCCAACTTGGTCATTGGGCACCAGGAGCGTGAACCGGTACCAAGGCTCTAGCAGTTGACAGGCCGCCTTTTGCTTTAACTCCATCAGGCCTTGCCGCAATGCACGGTTAGCAGCCTCACGGAAGTCGCCGCCAACCGAATGAACAACGCTGGCCCGACCGCCAACTAATGTAATCTTTGCATCGGTGAGGGGTGCACCAATCAACACACCCCGCTGCAACTTGCTTTTCAGGGCCGTCATGATCTGCTGCTGGTAGTTGTGACCCAACACGTCAACCGAACAGTTGATGGCAAACTGCAGCCCGCTTCCCTGCTTGCCTGGCTCGATCAGGAGGTGACATTCGGAATAGTGCCGCAACGGTTCAAAATGGCCGACTCCTTCAATCGCTTCAGTGACCGTCTCTTGGTAGAGCACCGTTCCCTTTTCAAAATGGACGTCAATTTGATAGCGGTCCTTGAGCAGCTGGGCCAAGACTTCCAGTTGCATCGGTCCCATCACCTGCACCGTGATGGCCTTTAATTCACTGTTCCACACCACCTTCAGTTGCGGATCATCCAGTGACAATTCCTGCAGCTTTTGCAAACAATCGTGTTGGTCATGGTCGATCACCACTGTGTAGGCCAGGACCGGTTTCAACAGTGCCGTCTGACTGCCAGAATCTTCACCGAGACCTTGACCGGCAACGAGCTTTTCCGGGCCCACCACCGCACATACGCCACCGGCAGGCACCTGCTGGACCACGTCATATTTTTCACCGTTGTAGACACGCAGAGCATCCGCTTTTTCGTCGTCCACCAAAGTCTGCTTGGCCTGCAAAGCTCCGCCCGTCACCCGTAGCCAGGTCAACTGAGAACCATCCTTGTCGTGGCTGATCTTAAAGACCCGGGCGCCAAACTCGCTCGGCCACTGCCGGCCCAATGTCCATTTTGCCAGGCCGTCCAGCAGCTCACTTACCCCTGTCTGCTTCAGGGCACTGCCGAAGTAAACCGGGAACACTTTGCGTTGGGCGATCAATTGCTGGACCTGCGCATCAGTCAAGCTGCCTTGCTTTAAGTACTCTTCCAGGGCCGTTTCGTCTTGGCTGGCAACGTCCTCCAGCGTCTGTTCGGATAGTTGCTGACCAAATGGCAGGCAGCCGTCATCGAGTGCCTGCAACTCCTTCATTACCCGTTGACGATCAAAGCCCGGCGCATCCACCTTATTCACGAAGATAAAGGTCGGTACCTGATAGCGGGTCAACAAGCGCCATAAGAGCCGGGTGTATCCAGTGACCCCATCGCTGCCGGCAACGATCAGGATGGCATAATCCAACACCGGCAGAACCTGTTCCGTGGTCGCCGCAAAGTCGACGTGGCCTGGTGTATCTAGCAAGGTCATGGAGACATCATCCATTGTTAATTCAGCTTGGTGGGCGAAGACGGTAATGCCTCGCTGTTTTTCAATTGCCGCCGGATCCAGAAAGGTGTCGCCATGGTCAACCCGACCGGCATGCCGAATGGTCCCGGTTTGATATAACATCTCTTCAGACAGGGTCGTCTTGCCAGCGTCAACTGGAGCAACGATCCCCATAGTAATCTTCTTCATCGTTTAATATCCTTTGACTGTGTATCATTAGTAACAAATTTTTCCAGGCGTGGCCAACAAATAATCATTACGATCGCTAAGATGATTACACCGATCACACGCACCCACCACAAGGGCGTTGCCAAGTTACCGCCAGCTTGGTGCAAATGCTGATAATAGATCTGCAAAATTTGCCGTGGTCGCCGATTATAAGTAAAGTTGACAAACACAATTATCGCCAACAAGCAAACTTGCGCACTAATGCTTCCCAGCACGTTGTAATACAGACGGATAAAGCGCTGATTATTAATCGCAATGCGCTGATCGGCCTGATAGAAGTGCCAAACGATAGTATTGATCGCACTGCCACTTGCTACCAGCAGAAAAAAGCCACTCAAATAAACCAGATCATTCGGGATGAGCAAGCAAATACCGCTAATAATTAATAAACTGCTCAGGTGACGCCGATCACGTAGCCATTTAAGCTTTGCGACCCCAATCAACCCACCAACTAATCCCAGAATGAACGATAGAAAAGCCGCGATTAACAGGTTCTGTTTACCGCTAGCATCAAGAGCGAACACATTATAGATCATAAAACCACTGTTAATTGCACCAACGATGAACGTCCACATCCGATATGTCGGTGTCTTTTTCTGTAACTGACTAAAACCAGCTAACATGATCAACCACATCGCTAACAATAACCAGACTAGCATCATCAACCCGGTCTGCTTGAGTCCGCGCGCGGCAAAGGCCATCAAAAACACCAAGATAGCTGACAGCATTTGCCGCCAACTGATTCTACCGGAACCAATTTGCGTTTGTTTTGGCCACGGATTCGGCAATTTCCACACAACATCCATGCTTCCTAATTCCACTAAAAGCAATTCTAATACAAAGGCTTCCCAATGCCACTTAGACAAAGCAAAGCCGCCAATGATCAATAATAGTAACTCACCAATTGCTGAAAATGCTGTTCCTTTAACTGGCCAGCGTCCTTCCAGCTTGAGTTGATCACGCACCGTTTGATAAGCAGCCGGAAGCGTACCAATTCCACAACCTAAAATAGTAGCTCCGGCCTCAACAAAGGATGGTATAAGTATCAGCAACGTGCCAATGATGATTAACATAGAGTCCAGACGCAGCAGTTTCCAAGCTTGTTGAATTGGTCCAATTGAACGCCAAACAAAAGGGATTGTTTTAGCAAAAACATAAAAGAAAATCACCGGTAATGCTCCAGCCACTGTCCGTCCCTGGTCAGAAAAAAAGAGGACCAGTAGCATAGTTGGCAGAGCCAGGTAGCCAAAATTGAGTGCCTCTTGATTAATCAGTAGCCATCGTTTCATTGCTTGTTCTCCTTCTGTAGCTGCTTTTGCAATTTGTCCAAGAACAGGTTGCCAACGTTGGGGAGGGGTTGGTTTTTCCGCCAAATCAGCGTGTTTTCGTCCGGCTGCATTCCCGCTAAGGGTCGATACGTCAAACCGTCAACCGCCGTCGTATTGAGCAAGTGGTCATAGGTAAAGGCCACGCAGGAACTGTTCTTAACCAACAAATAGGCGTTATAAATCAGATTGTAGCTGCCCACAAAGCGAAACTGGTTCAGCATTTCTCCGGCCCAAGAGCGGAAGGCATCTTGCTCGCGGGTCTGCACCGAGGTTAATAATAAACGGTCAACCAGGTCTTGGGGTTGGATGGCCTTCTTCTGCGCTAATGGATCAGTGGCCCTCATGATCACGCCCCAACGATTCTTGCCGGGCAGGGACAAAGTATTGTACTTACGCAAATTGTAGTGGCCCATGATGATCCCAAATTCTAAGAGCCCCGTATCGAGTCGGGTAAACATACTGTCAGCGTCACCACTATGCAGTTTGACCTGAACGGCGGGATATTCTTGGACAATCTCACCGACCGCCGCCATCACTGGGGCAACGGCCTCGCTTTCACCAGAGCCAATGTCCAGGCGACCACTAACCACATCGTGCGACTTTAGACGGCCCAGGGTCTTGTCAGTTAACCCAATGATTTCTTCGGCCTGTTGATATAAATAATACGCTGCCTGCGTTGGATGCAGCTGACGATGGCCACGAATAAAGAGAGGATTGCCGATTTCCTCTTCTAAATCCATAATCTGCCGTGACAAGGCTGGCTGCGAAATGTGTAATTGCCGCGCCGCCTGCGTAATATTGCCGACCTGCATAATTGTAATAAAGTAGCGAAGTACCCGAATTTCCATGTTAGCCTCCACATAACCTAATTGCATAGTTAATGATTACGCATAAGTATTTTACATCATTACTCCCAGTCCATAAAATATAATCAATCATTTACTTGGGGGTCTGATTATGGGAAAAATCGTTAATTCTGCAGCTGATCCAAAGTTACGAATCTGATCGCCAAAAATCAGTTGCTAGTCCAAAAATTAAACTCGCAACCAGCCCTTCCCGACCAAATTCGGCAACAGCTTGCTGCCATTACCGGCCAAGCCATTGATCCAACGACAGAGATTCGGCTACCGTTTTATACCGACTATGGCCGCAACATCCGCCTTGGCAAGGGTGTGTTTATCAACAATGGGGCCACATTTACCGATATGGGTGGGATCGATATTCATGATGTGCCGGACAACACTGTCGTTGCCGGCTGCCCTGCACGAATGATCAAGAAAATTGGAAAGGATGATTAAAATGGCCTATGGATACATCGTTGACTTAAAAAAGGGCGTGCACCGTGACCACGTCCACTTCAATAATCGCTTTAACATGCAGATTGCGGCCGATTTATACTATCCGGAGTCACTGAAGCGTGGTGATGAACTACCGGCATTGATTGTTGGTGCTCCATATGGGGGAACCAAAGAGCAAGGACCGTGCGTTTATGCTAACGAACTCGTCAGCCGTGGCTTTGTCGTATTGACGTTCGACCAGGTATTCATGGGTGAATCCGCTGGCCAGCCACGCCACACTTCGTCACCAGACCTCTTTGCCGAATCATTTAGTGCGGCCGTTGATTACCTTGGCATTGCGGTCCCATTCGTCAATCGAGAAGAAATTGGCGTGATCGGCATCTGTGGTTCTGGCGGCTTCGCACTTTCGGCTGCCTCCGTTGACACCCGGATCAAAGCCATTGCCACGACTTCAATGTATGACATTACCGGTGTCACGCGTGACTTCATGAAATTAGGGCCGGATGAAATTCGCAAAATGAAGGATCAGCTGTCTCGTCAACGTTGGGAAGACTTTGCCAATGGCATTCCGGACTACCAGCCAAGTTTCAAGACCAAGCCTTATCCCAATGAAGAAGCGCTGCCCAAGACCGATCCAGTGACCAATGAGTGGAACCGCTTCTACGCACTCAAGCGGGGCTTCCACTACAACGCCCGAGGAAACTTCACAACAACTTCTAACCTATCGATGATGCAGTTCTCGGCTCTTCAATTTATCAACGAAATCAGTCCACGACCAATCCTCTTCGTCTTTGGCGACCGGGCTCTCTCCCGTAGTTTTTCCGAACACGCCTACGAATTGGCTAACGAACCTAAGGAAAAGTATGTCGTCAAAGATTGTGAACACATCGATCTCTATGACCGGGTGGACAAGATTCCGTTCGATAAGCTGAGCGACTTCTTCCACCAACACCTCACAGCATAAAATTCCCAAATTAATAAGGACCCCTGCAAGCAGATTCTTGCAGGGGTCCTTTCTAATATCTATGTAATTTTACTTCATATCGAGGGCAAGTCCTTGGTCATGAATGGCCTGGCCCATCTGATCGCGGCGATGATCAGTTGCCGCTAGCTTTGCCCCGGACACCTGCTTGGTGAAGGAGTCAATGCGGCGGTTGGCATCACGCAAATCGTAGTAAGTCGTAACCACGTCGTCATAGTCCTTCAAATCGGCAGCCTTGAAGCCCTTTGGATAATCATTCTCAAACGCCATGTCAGCAATTGGCAGGCGTGGCTTCAGCTGCGGCTTTTGGTCAGGCACCCCAAACTGAACGCCAAGAACTGGGAAGGTCATCTTGGGCAGCCCTAATGCCTGGATCAACTTAGCTGGGTCGTTCTTAACGGAGCCCAAGATAACGGCACCCAGGCCCATGCTTTCGGCAGCAACGACCGTGTTCTGGACTGCCAGCACGGTGTCTTCAACCGCTTGAGCAAATTCATCGGTGGTGTGCAAAGTACCATCATCTTGACCCAGATCATGACGCAGCTGCTGGTTTCTGAACAAGTCGGCAATGAAGATGAAGAGGTCACCATTGGCCCCAACGTATGGTTGGCCGCTGATTTCACGAACGGCCGCCCGCTTCTTTTCATCAGTCAAATGCAGAATTGAGAACTGCTGCAGGAAACGAGAACTGGACGTATGCCGAGCGGCGTCATACAAAGTTGTCAGCTGCTCTTTGGTCAACGTCTGGTCCTTGAACGCCCGGATGGAACGGTGATTTAACTGCGCGTCAATTGTTGAATTGTGAATCATTATTATGCCCTCCACTTACTTTTTGTAAACCACCGTCATTATGAGGTCAATTTAGGCAAAAAGCAACTACTTATTAAAAGTTAATGAATTAATCACGCCGCAGCTGCATGTGCATGGTGAAGACATAGCTGAGGCCGATCATCACTGCGGACCACAAGAGGCCAAAGATAATCCAGGTACCCTGCCAGCTGGCAATGTTGACCAACGTGACCAATGTGTTGTGGCCTGGCTGGAAGTACTTGATCATTAATTGGGCCAGTTGAATCATTAGGAAAACGAAGATGGTTGGCAAAGCGATGGCAACCACAATTTTCCACTTCCGCGGCAACAGGGCAAAGCCGCTTCCGATCGCAAAAACCATCGTCATCATGCAGACAATCATCAGTAACGCAGAGAAGGCTGATTCCCAGCTGAAACTACCATGTGCCGTCAACTCCCATACTAGCCACATCAAGAGAGTCGTGGTGGCTAATGAGGCGATTTCGCTCAACCAGATCCGCTGCCGCGTTTGGCCGCTCTGCATGCCTAACTTGAAATCACTGTAGGAAAAGGCCAAGTAAAGGAAGCCGTAAATCAAAACGGCAACTGACCAGGTACCGGCAAACCAGCCGGAAACGATATCGTTTAGTCGAACAAAGCGCCAGCCATCCGTAAATCCGGTCATCAAAACGGACAACAGCTGCAAAATGGCAAAGGTTAAAGCAACGATCCCGACGCTGACGAAGAAACGCCGGAGTGATTGCCGGTAAATAACTGTGAGCTTATTCATTGATCTCATCCTCCCCGTTGGTCAGTGCTAAGTAGGCCTGTTGCAGGTTCATGTGGGTAACAGTCACGTCATCGGGAATGGGCTGCTGGTCATCCAGCTTCTCGATCACGTAGGCCGTCTTGATCTTCCCCACTGTCTGCTGGTCCAGGACTTTCATTGCTTGTGTGTACTGATCGACTGCATCTGCAGGCCCGCTAATCGTGTATGCCCGATTAAGCAAGTTTTCAACATCCTCGTCGGCAATCAAATGGTGGTCATGGAGCACAAAGACGTGTTCAACCAAGCTTTGAATTTCGTTGATGATGTGGGACGAAATGACGAAGGTCCGTGGCCGCTGTTCGTAGGTCTTCATCAATTCCCGGTAAAAACGGTTGCGGTGGTTGGCGTCCAGCCCCAGCATTGGTTCATCCAGAAAAATGAAGTCGGCGTTGACACATAAGGCACAGGTGATTTTGGCGGCCGTCGTCAAACCGGTGGATAGGTTCGACAACCGAGCGTGTTCGTTGACACCAAAGGCCTTGGTCAGCCGGTGGGCAAGTTCGTAATCAAAGTGACCATAGCCCTCATCTGCCAACTGGAACATTCCGCTCACACTGGTGCGTTTGCCATACATATTTGAATCGCTCATCAAGTACAGCCGTTGCAGTGATGGGTAGTGGTTGTGAACCTCATGATCGCCTAAGACCACTTCGCCCTTGCTGGGGAAATTCCGGTCGTTGATGATGTTCAACAAGGTTGATTTACCGGCCCCATTCTCGCCCAGCAATGCATAAATCGTCTGCGGCTGGATGGTCAGTGAAATATCATCTAGGATCTGCGTCCTGCCAAAACGTTTGCTGACGCCGTTAATCTTCAGTGCTTCCATTTTGGTACCCCCGTTTAATCAGATTCATCAAATGCGCTTCATTGATATTGAGCTTGCGTGCTTCGGCCACCAGGCTTTGCACGTAATCGTGATAGAAGTCTTCCTTGCGTGTTTCCATGATTTTCTCCTGAGCACCTGCAGCAACAAACATGCCCAGCCCGCGTCTTTTCTCCAACAGCTGGCGGTTCACCAACTGGTTCATGCCCTTCAATACCGTTGCCGGGTTGATGTGCAGTTCCTGCGACAGCTGAGTCGTCGATGGTACCTGCTCGCCTTCCCGGTAGATACCCGTAAAGATCATCTCTTCCAGTTGATCGGCTATTTGTTGATACAGCGGGCCCGACTGATCAAAGTGAAAATTCATCAGGTGACCCCCCTCCTTTTAGCCTAGTTAGTTAATTACTTGTGTAACTAACTATATAACCAACCCAAAATAAACGCAAGTCTTTGCTCAGACTTTTTCGTCGATCTCATCCGCACTGGGACACTTCTTCTGGCTTTGGTCATTGCCAGTTGATCGACAACCTTCCTATAATGAGACACAGATATTCTAGAAAGCAGGTTAATGATGTCTACTATCAGTAAGCACGTAAATATATTCCACTGGCTCTTGGTCGGCCTGACCATCTTTATTTTCATCGCCAGCGCCGGCCAGTTAATGACGACCCAAAGAATCGGCAGTCCCGCCTTCTTGGCCCTGTGGTTCATCAAAGTGGTTGTTGCCAGCTTGGCCTTAGCGGTTCCATTGATGATTGGAAGTCGGCAAAAGCCCTTCCGACACAGTCAGTGGACCGTTATCTGTCTCTGGCTGATTGGTGGACTGTCCCTGCTGTGTTCGCGTTTTGCCACCCCGCCTTTGACCGTCAAAATGGTTGGCATCCTCAAGTCACCCGAACAGTACGTGATTCAAAACGTCTTCATCGCGTGGTTCATGAGCACCCTCCTATTGCTCGGCCATGATCAGTTGCAAAAGATCCTGCATCGATGGTCATCCAAGCAACGAGGACGCGTGCTGGCTGCCGTTGTCGCCCTCCACTGCCTGTGTACCTGGATCTTTCATTACGACCTGTTCGGTTTCAACGCTGCTACGAGTGGAACTTGGTTTTTGTTGCTCTTCATGCTTGGTGACCTGATTGCCAACCTTGATCTCAGCCGGTGGCAACTGTCCACCAAAGCTTGGGCCTTCATTTGTCTAATCCTGTGGCTGGCGACCGCGCTGGCTGCCTGGCTCAAGATGAACGTGATTCAGTACGATCCGCACAACGATTTCACCAAAAACCTGCATTACTTGTATGCCATTCCGCCCTATCAGCCAATCATGCTGCTGACAGTTCTGGCAACGGCATTGTTGTTCAAGCAAATCCATCATTCAAAGGTTGACCAGCAGCACCTGGTTCGGTTAATTCTCTTGCTCAACCTGCTGGCTTTACCCGGTTTGATCAACAAGTTCCTCCTGCCGACCTGGTCCTGGCTCGCTGCCATTGTGATTGCAATCGTCACCCTCGCCGTCGTTGCCCTCTTACCGGTATTAATACAGCGTTATGCCCGTGACTGGTCGTGGTCATTTAATAAGACTGCCTGGCAAAGACGCTTTAAACAAGTGGTTGCCTATTGGCCAGTACTGACCACCTGGCTCATCCTATGGCTCATCACGGCCTTTTCGTTTGCCCTGTTGTGGGGAAACAAGCGCTGGACGATGGTGCAGTGGATGGTCAGCAAGCGGGACCCGATCATCCTCGTCAACGTCTGGATCGTTTTCGCGCTGGTCGTGATTTTGATGGCCATTTTGAACCGCTGGTGGCTCAGCTCTGGCATAGTCATCGTGCTTTACCTGGCCTGGCTGGTGGCTTCTGTTTTGAAGATTCAGGCGCGCAACGAACCAATCCTGCCGTCCGATCTCTCGGCGATGGCGGCCCCGAAGGAAATGCTGGGCATGGTCAACCCCTGGGTAATGGGGCTGGCCCTCGCCGTGATCGTTGCCATCTTGCTGGTCTTCATCTTCATTGACTGTCGTGTCCACTCGCCCCGGCTACGGCCACTGTACCGGGTGGTCTTGGCGGCCTGTGCCTGCATCTATCTAGGTGGCTTTGCCTGGGCCAACCACAGTCAGTCACTCACCTTCCGTTACCTGCAATCAATCAGCGATACCCCCTACTTCTACTCCCAGCTCCGGGGTGCCCGCATGAACGGAACCGTCCTGCAGTTTGCAAACAATGTCGACGTGGTGGCGATGAAGAGGCCAAGCGGTTATTCTGCTGCCGCCATGCATAGAATTCAGCGCCACTATCAGCAAGTGGCCCAGCAAATCAACCAGCACCGGCGTTTCAATGATGTGTCATCCCAGAACCTGGTCTTCGTGCTCAGCGAAAGCTATGCCGACCCGCGTCTGTTGCCTAACCTGAAGATGACTGGTGGCAACCCCATGGAGTTCTATGACCAGCTGGCGCAACACGAACAGAGCGGCCTAATGCTCTCGTCAGGTTACGGTGGTGGGACCGCCAATATGGAATACCAATCATTGACTGGCTTTTCCATGGCCAACTTCTCGCCCACCATGCCCACACCGTATTCACAGCTGGTCCCTTACCAGCAGCATCCGTTTGCCATCAACCAGCTCTTCAACTCTTCGGTGGCGGTGCATCCGTTCTCGGCCAACCTTTACGACCGCAAAACGGTTTTCCGCAAGTTCGGCTTCCAGCGCTTCTACCATCTGGATGGCGGCAGCCGGCTGACCTATAAGCGGCACATCGACCAGAGCCCCCGTATCAGCGATGACTCGGCCTACAAAGAGACGACCCTCCACTTAAAGGGCTGCCATGGTCGCTTTATCCAGCTCTCAACCATGCAGAACCACATGCCCTACCAACCCGCCTATTACAAGCAGGTCAAGTATCATGTGAATGCTCCTTGGATCAAGAGCCCCGAAGAAGCCAACACCATCGCGGCCTACGCGGAAGGTCTGCACTACACTGATACGGCGTTGAAGAGTTGGATTGCCAAGTTGGATCAAATGAAGGAACCCGTCACCGTCGTCTGGTACGGCGACCACCTGCCCGGCATCTACAGCGGCCTATCCATGGGCCAAAATGGCGTCAAAATGCATGAGACCAACTACTTCATCTACCAGAACCCAGCGGCGAAAAAGGCCGACAGTGGTGCTGAGCAGATGCCCCACAAGGTCGTCAGTCCGAACGAATTTCCTGCCCTGGCATTCAATATCATGAACGTCAAGGTTTCCCCTTACCTGGCCCTGTTGACCCAGGAAGCCCAAGAAATGCCGGCGATGTCGACCCCCATCAATGGAACGGCGCGCAACAATGCCGCCCACCGCGGTGGGATTGCCTTTGTCAACGCGGAAGGCAAGCAGACCAAGTTAACGAAGGCCCAAAAACACCTGCTCCATGATTACCAACTGGTTCAATACGACTTGACTGCCGGCCATCATTACCTGCAAAAGGCAGCCTTTTTAACCCGCGTTCCGCAATAAAAGTCAATCATGAAAAAAGGGTTCTCGATAAATGTCGCTTAGCGATTAAATCGGGAACCTTTTTGTTTACTGGAACGTGATAGAATAGTGCTAGTTAACTTTTGAAGGAGTTTTATTGATGAAGGAACATAAAAAGCTTTATAAAGCAGGTAAATTATGGTTAGCAATGACCCTCTTTGCCTTTGCAACCACCATTATGATGGCTAACCCTGTCACACATGCGGCAGTAAATGAAGCAGCCAATAGCGTGGCACCCCAATCAGCGGCGGTAAGCCCAGCCAGTGCGGCTGCCAGCCCGGCCAACTCTCAGGAACGTACCATTGTCACGACGCCAACCCATGCGGCCCCAGAAGCATCGTCAGCAAGCACAGCTAGTCAATCCGCTACTAGTAATGTTTCCTCAGCAAGCGCAAGTGCTCGTCATTCTGTAAGCACTCCTGCCGTTGCGACCTCTGCACACGTGTATGCAGCTACCCTCGCTGATGCACAGGATCCTTATCAAAATGTGATCCAGCTGCCGGCCGGCTGGGTGGACGCCTTAAGACCCGTTCACGGCTGGGGCGACATTTACGATGCCGATCTGAGTGCTCGTTTAACCCAACTCGGTCAAGAAGGGGAAGCATTAAACGCGGGCAAGTACATCCACAACCCCAACGACAATTACATGGTTTACTACAACGCCGATGGCAGCATCGACAAGCGGCAAATCCTGATTTTGACTCAGTATGTCTGCCGTCTTTTGAACCCGATCCGTGAAGCCTTAGGCAACCCAGTTTACAAGATCAACCAAGGTTCCATCGACATTGCCAATGAAGTCGCCAAGGGCTATGTGAAGGACAACTGGAGCCTGTTGATTCGGCGGGCCCACGACATGGATCGCCTGCAGGCCATTGGTAATGATTACGGCGTCATGGTGAGTGAATCCATCAGTGGCGGTTACACCAACGCCGCACCGTCTGGCAACACGATGGACCACTTGAAGAACGCCGCCTATGACTCCATCGTCGACATGCTCTTCTATGATGCCGATTCAGCTTGGGGTCACACCACTGACCTGGTTGGTGCCCGGCAGTCCGATGTCACCTCTTCCTATCTGGGTGTGGCTCCAGATGGACTGGGTAACCTCCACTACAACGGTGAACCCGAAACGGATGGCATTTGGAAATATGTTCTGACTGACGCCAATCAAAACGCATATAACCTGGTAACGGACTCCACCACCAAGTTCAACCAGGAATACAACTATACTTACGACGTCAACGACAACTACCTGAATCCAAATACGCCGATCGCATTGGAAAACAAGGCCAATTTGGACAGTTACCGTCTCTTACCATCAACAAACAGTAATTACGCCATCTTGAAGGTCAGCGGTTGGCACGCCGCCGATCTGAGCCGTTACCAAAGCACACCTTACCTGATTGTTTACGACAACACTTTGGGCCGTGAAGTTGGGCGGCAAAGAGTGGCTAGCCCAGTTGCCCGGCCAGATGTTTTCAAGGCTTATCCTTACATCTACAACAGCCAGAACGCGGGCTTCAACCAAGGCATTGCCATTCCGGTAACGTCATTAGGTCACTCTCTTTCCGTGGTTGCCCGTTATTCCAACGACAGTGCAACGGGTGAAGGGGCCACTACCGACTACTGGTTCCAACCAATCCACTTTGACCAAGGCAATTTTGCCAACCTCGATTACATGGGCATTCAGGGAGGCCACCTGCACGTTGCTGGTTGGCACGCTAGCAACCAAGCAGCCGGTCGGCCATACCACGTCATCATCTTATTTGATGCCAGTCAGGGCCGCGAAATCGCCCGGCAGACGGTCGACTCATCCGCAAACCAACGCCCAGACGTTGCCAATGCTTACCCAACAGTGGCTAACGCTTTGAATTCCGGCTTCAACTTGGACTTCTCCTTAACGCCGGCAATGGCCAACGATAACCTGCAGATCGTCAGCCGGTGGAGTAGCAATCCGGATGCCAACAGCGATTACGTCGATTACTGGTTCAGTCCGCGCAAAGTGGTCAATGACATGGGCAACTACGCCTACTTGGACAGCGTCAGTTCCAAGAATGGCAAAGTCTACGTAAGCGGCTGGAATGCAACTAACCAAGCACTCGGCCGGCCATATCACTACATCATCGCATTCGATAAGACCCGCAACCGTGAATTAGGTCGGGTCCTCGTTGATCAACCTCAGCAGCGTGATGACGTGCAACGCGCCTACCAGCAGGTCTTCAACGCTGACGACAGTGGCTTTAAGGTCAGCTTTAATTTGAGTACAGCAATGGCCAACGATGACATCACCTACCTCAGCCGGTGGACAGACGATCCGGCGGGCAACGGCAATGCCGCCGACTACTGGTTCAACCCAGTTAACAAGATCAACCGTGGTCACCTGGACCTTTGCCAATACAGCGATGGCGACTTGACGGTTACGGGTTGGCACGCCAACGATGCCAGCATCTACGAACCGCAACGGACGTTGATTTTGTTTGACAAGACGACCAATCGTGAAGTGGCTCGTCAACATGTCAGTGCCGTCAGTCGTCCCGATGTGGCTCGGGCCTTCAACGACACGCGAACAGCCGGACAAGCCGGGTTTGCCACGACCTTTGTTGGTTTCACCCCAGTTAAGGGTCACCAGTACTCATTGGTCAGCCGTTATTCATTGACAAGCGATGCCAACGAGAACTACACCGACTACTGGTTCAACTTAGGCACGTTACTCTAATTAATTGATATAGAAATAGGAGCACGACTATACTAAAGCCATGCTCCTTTGTTTTACCCAAATTAATGAAAGGTGACATTCATGGAATACCAAGACGTTTTACAAATCCTGCGCAAATTCACCGATGAGCGCGGTTGGGAAAAGTACCACAACTTAAAAGACCTGGCATTGTCGGTCAACCTGGAAGCCAGCGAAGTTTTGGAGATTTTTCAGTGGAAGGACGAAAAGCAGCAGCTGACTCCTGAAGAAACGGCCCACTTGAAGGAAGAGATTGCCGATACGTTGATTTACCTCTTCTACATGTGCGACAAGCTCAAGATGGATCCTTACAAAGAGATTCAAAAGAAGATGGCGATCAACGAACACCGGCACTGGCCCGAAGAAGAATCGGCGAAAAAATAAGGATGTTTAAAAAGGGATGACGACTATGCATCAAGAATCCATTTTCGCCCAAGAGAATTCCCAGACCAGTCCCTTAGCCAACCGGGTCCGGCCCACCACAATCGATGAGTTTGTGGGACAAGATCAGCTGCTGGGCAAAGGCAAGGTCCTGCGCGAATTCATTGAGCACGATCAGATCTCTTCTTTGATTTTGTGGGGACCACCGGGTGTGGGCAAGACCACTCTGGCCGAAATCATCGCCCAGCATACAAAGGCCCACTTCGTTACGTTCTCCGCGGTGACCAGCAGCATCAAGGACATTAAGAAGATCATGGAAACGGCCGAGAAGAACCGGCAGTATGGTGAAAAGACCATCTGCTTCATCGACGAAATCCACCGCTTCAACAAGGCGCAGCAGGATGCCTTCCTTCCCTTCGTTGAACGCGGCAGCATCACCCTGATTGGGGCAACGACGGAAAATCCCTCGTTTGAGATCAATTCCGCCCTCCTCAGCCGCTGCAAAGTCTTCGTCATGAAATCCTTAACGGTTAAGGATCTTGAACAGGTGCTGCAGCGAGCCTTACACCACCCCAATGGTTTTCCTGGGCTGACCATCCATTGCGATGACGCTAGTATCAAGTTGATGGCCGAATTTGCCAACGGTGACGCCCGGGTTGCGTTGAATACATTGGAAATGGCCGTCCTCAATGGGCAGCGCCATGATCGTGAAGTAACCATTACCGCCGACGACTTAAGTCAGCTCATCAATACCAAGTCTCTGCGTTACGATTCCCACGGCGAAGAGCACTACAATGTCATCTCGGCCCTCCACAAGTCGATGCGTAACAGTGACGTGGATGCGGCCGTCTACTGGTGCTCGCGCATGCTGGATGGCGGCGAAGACCCGCTCTATATTGCGCGGCGGCTCGTCCGCTTCGCTAGTGAAGATATCGGTTTGGCCGACCCAAACGCCTTACTGATCGCCACCAGCACCTTCCAGGCCTGCCAGTTTTTGGGCATGCCGGAGTGTGACGTGCACCTGACAGAATGTGTCATCTACCTGGCACTGGCGCCCAAGTCCAACGCTGCGTATGTTGCCCGGCAGGAGGCTCATCGGGCAATCAAGAAGACCGGCAATTTACCGGTACCTCTGCAAATCAGGAACGCACCAACCAAGCTGATGAAGGACCTGCACTATGGTCAACATTATCAGTACGCCCATGACACCAAGGATAAGTTGACCACCATGCAGACGATGCCACCAGAACTCGTCGGTAAACAGTTCTATCAGCCGACCGACCAGGGCATGGAAACTCGTTTTGCCAACCGGCTGGCCCAGATCAAAGAATGGCACCGTAAACACCCGGAAAATTAACTTTTAGACACTAAAAAGCGGATGTGATGAATGATCACATCCGCTTTTTGCTTACATTTAGTGATTAGAAGTTCAGCCGAATCTGCAGTGAACCAGTTTCAACTAAGCTGCCTAAGCACTTCATGGCTTCTTGGTAAGCTGCTTGCGCCGTCTCTTCGTTGGCTTCCTGCAGCTTCTTCTGCAAGCCTTCGCCAGTCAGCTTGGCAGCGGCTGGGTCAGTGGTCAACAGAACGTGGCGACCCTTAGCAATCGTTTCCCGCTTCAACGTCTCCAGAGTGGACTGATAACGTTGTGGGTGTTCATCGGCAATCGTTGCAATTGCATGGGTTACCCAGTAAATGTACTTGATGTTGAAGTGCAAGGTCGTGTCCCTGTAAACGGCTGGGGTGTCCAGAACGTTTGTGTAGAACGGTGCAATGCCGTTAAAGGCGTTTGGACCAAATGCCAACCAGCAGATACCGGCCATTTCCTTTGGCACATCGTTGCGAATCTGCAGAATGTGGACTTCAGAGTTCCGCTGCAGACCAATTGGCCGGAAGGCGTGACGTTGAGCGTCCGTGCCTTGTGGGTTATAAGGGTCGTATGGCGTGTGTTGATAACGAGAACTCAAAGCATACTTAACGTCCTCGATAGTCAACAGGTGCTCTGGCTTACGTGCAAATGGCAGGTTCGGGTTGTCCGGTGATTCTTCATCGCTTGGGTTGAAGAGTCTCTGAATGTACCATTGCCGCGGAATGTTGTAGCAGTAGTCAGAATCGTTGTGGCTGCCGAAGATGTGACGCAGGTTATAGCCGCCTTCGCCATCGATCTGCAGGTGGTGTTCAGTGATCATTTGTTCCAGATCGGCTGAGGCCATCGTGTCGTCGCTGGCAAAGTCGAAGTCGGTGATGCTGAACCAGTTCGGGGCAACCACATAGCAGTCGTCAGGAACCCGTTGTGCGGCCCAGTGGTGACCACCAATGGTTTCCATGTACCAAACCTCGTCCTTGTCGGAGAAGGCCACACCATTGGATTCATAGGTCCCGTACTTTTCCAGGTAGCTGCCTAACAGCTGAACCCCTTCGCGAGCGGAGTGGATGTATGGCAGAACAATGGTGACAAAGTCTTCTTCACCGATCCCGGACTTAACCAGTGGGTCGATGCCTAAGATCCGTGAGTTGGTCGTGCTGGTTTCGGTAGCAGACATCGTTACGTTGTCAGCGTTGATGCCGGCTTCACCCCAGATCCCCATTTCCTTGGCCTTAGCCGGGATTTCAGGAACCGCGGTGTAACGCAGCGGATTGCCTGGCAGCTCAACTTCGCACTTTGAATTAATTGATTTATATTGACTTGGCTGGTCTTCTGGTTTAACCACGATGAAACGCTTTGGGTTGAAGGCGTGGAAGAAGTCTTCGTTCCGCGCTACCAACGTGGTCCCATCAGCAGTTGCTTTCTTACCAGCTAATACAGTCGTACATGGCATGTAATCACCCTCCTTGGGTAAATATTCAATCCTGTAATTGCTTTCATTGTAGTTTAATCAAACGGTTTCAGCAAGGACTGTCTAGAATTAACTGTCCTAATCCAGTGCCAACCGGGATCCATGTCCAATTAGCTGGCCCTTACTTACTGTAGTCCTTGTTCTTCAAGTAGTGGATGGCCACCAGGAGGGCCAAAATGATGACCGCAAATATGATCCAAAAACCATAAACGTCATTCTTCCAAGGAATACCGCCCACGTTCATTCCCATGAGACCGGTGACCAATGCGCCAATGGCAATAATCAACCCGGCTGAATCCAGGAACTTCATCAAGTGGTTCAGGTTGTTGTCCATCATCCCAAGGAACAGGCCGCTGATGGATTCCAAGAGGTCCCGGCAGATATGGATCATCTTATTCAACCGGCGCTGTTTGGTCTGCATGGTTTGGACTTCCGTACTGTCCAAGCGGTTGGCCTGCAAAGAATTGGTAAAGGCCATCAACGCACTGGACTGATCATCCATCGTGTGCTCAAAGAAAACCAGTTGGCGGGTTAAATCGGTAAGCTCACGCAGTTCCTGATTTTCGATCGTGGCGTTGGCCGCTTGATCCAGACGGTCAATCTCCGGCTTGTAGGCCCGCAGCCCGTCCATCAAGTGGTCTTGCCAGTAGTTGACTAAATGGTTGACCAACTGCAACGGCTGGTCGCTTTCATCTAAGTGATGGGAGATGACCTCCCGCGCCGAAGACCAATCGGCGGTGCAGACCAGCAGCTGGTGTTGGTTAAAAATCATAATTGCCGGCGACAACTGGTCCTCAATGGTCTTACGGGTGGCGATGAAGTCATAGACAACCAGCAAGTAGGCGTCCGGCATCCGATCGCTGTAAAGGCGGTGAAAACGTGAAACCTCCTCCGCCGAGTTGGCATAGTCAAACGTAATGGGCTCCAAGTTCAGCTGAGCACAAACATGTTCCCGCTCTTGGGTGGTCGGGTTGCTCATTAAGATCAGGTTGGCTCCCCGGGTGCCGCCATTGGTTTCGATCAGTTGACGGTCCCTTAATCGGTAGGTTTTAAGCATGATTTTCACTTCCTTTACTTACACATACTGATACTTTTTATTATACCGTTTTACGCTTTCCGCCTCCTTTTTCCTGCCCGTTTTGGGCACAATTGCAGATTAACTTTAGGAATTTTTATAAAATGTTCACGTGTTCTGTTGATAATTTGTGAATGTCATCAGCAAATGACCACCCTATTGTTTATTAGCGTACAAAATATTACACATTTTAGCGGAAATTTGCCGGCTGATTGTCCAAAGGAACTAATCTTTTTACCTTACCATCGATTACGGTCGTTTTCGCCCGCCATTAAAACGAACTAATAATCAATTCCTTAATTTTCTCTCTCAATTTTTTAATATTGTCCGTTATGGATTCACCCCCAAGAAACAATTTGGTTATTGACTTTTAGTAAGACGGCGTTTAACGTATGTTATAATCTTTTTCGTTAAAAATTGATGAGAATCTTTTAATTTCTGTTTCAGTACAGCGAGCCCTAAATGATGAGAACGGGTCTGGAAGGGAAAACTCCTAATTCAAATCACTCCATTGTGGTAGGAGGTTCCTATTAATGTGTGACGTATCTTTGTGATGGGGGTTGTTAATCAATGTGGGAAATTGTACGCGAATCAATACCGCAGTTACTATCTGCGGGTTTTAAGTACACAATTCCGTTAGCAATCATTTCGTTTGCGATCGGGTTGGTATTAGCATTGCTAAGTGCTTTAACGCGGCTGTCACAAAAAAGTGGCGCCTTCTTGATCCTTAAAGCAATCGTCCGTTTCTATGTTTGGCTGTTCCGGTCAACGCCATTACTGGTTCAGTTATTCATCGTCTTCTTCGGACTGCCATACCTGAAAATTAAAGGAATCTTGCCACATGGTGTGCGGATGCATCCCTTTACCGCCGGGATCATCACCTTCTCCTTGAACACCGGTGCCTATGCTTCCGAAACCATCCGGGCGTCCATTTCGGCGGTCCCGGTTGGTCAATGGGAAGCTGCCAGTGCGATTGGGATGACACGCCTGCAGACAATCTGGCGGGTGATCTTGCCACAAGCATTTCGGATCGCCCTGCCACCGCTGTCAAACTCCTTCATCAGTCTGGTGAAGGACACCTCGTTGGCCGCTTCCATTACCATCATGGAAATGTTCGAAGTCAGCCAGCAAATTGCGGCCGAAAACTACCAGCCACTGCTGATGTACTCGCTGGTCGCTGTCATCTACGCGTTGTTCACGAGTGTCCTGTCTTACCTGCAAGGTTGGCTGGAACACTACTTTAACCACGAAGTAAACGCAAAGAAGGTGAACTCATGAAGTTAACCAATATCAATAAGAGTTTCGGCGATAACCATGTCTTGCAGGATATCAGCCTGGACTTTCCGGAACACAAGACAACGGTCATGGTTGGTCCATCGGGTTCCGGGAAGTCAACCATCTTGCGGTCATTGAACCTGCTGGGAATGCCTGACAGTGGACATTATGACTTCGACGATTTTCATCTGGACTTTTCACAAAAAATTACTAATAAACAGAAGCTGGCCGTTCGCCGGTCAACGGGGATGGTCTTCCAAGACTATAACCTTTTCCCTAACCACACCGTGTTGGGCAACGTCATTGAGGGCCCAACCCAAGTGCTGAAACAGCCGCGTGAACAGGCCATTGCAACGGCCAAGGACCTTCTCAACAAGGTGGGCCTGAGTGGTTACGAGAAACACTATCCGAACCAGTTGTCTGGTGGACAGGCGCAACGGGTGGCCATCGCCCGGGCACTGGCCATGCATCCGAAATACATCCTGCTCGATGAACCGACGTCCGCTTTGGACCCGGAACTGGAACAGGAAGTATTGCGGGTTCTGCTCCAGTTAGCTCATGAAAAACAGTCAATGGTTGTCGTAACTCACAACATGATCTTTGCGCAACGAGTAGCCAACAAGATTATCTTCGTTGAGCATGGTCAGATCCTTTATGACGGTGATCCTAAAGAGTTCTTCTCCCCGGATAACCCGAATGAACGGATTCGCAAGTTTATCGCATCAATGACAATGAAGAACTTATAATTACGAGGTGTCGAATATGAAGTTTTTGAAGAAGTTATCGATTGCGGCTGCCGCCCTGCTGATGGCTGGCGCCACTGTTGTTCCTGCTGCCACCGCCCATGCGGCCTCCTCATCAGTCAACTCTGAACTGGTGCACAAGGGTCAGTTAACCATCGGGACGGAAGGTACTTTTAGCCCTTATTCATTCCGTAAGAACAGCAAGCTGACTGGTTTTGAAGTCGACTTAGGCAAGGCCGTGGCCAAGAAGATGGGCTTAAAGGCCAAGATCGTGCCGACCAAGTGGGACTCACTGTTAGCCGGGGTCAACTCCGATAAGTTCGACGTCATCATGGATGGGATTACCGTTACAGCTAAGCGGCGCAAGCACTACGCCTTCTCCAGCATTTACCTGAAGGTGCCATTCGTCCTGATTCAAAAGAAGAATGGTAAGCTGAACAGCCTGGATGACATCAAGGGCCACAAGATCATCGGCCCAGTTGGTTCTAACTACGCTATGATCATTAAGAAGTTCGGCGGCAAGCTGGTTCAAGACGATGGTAACTTTGGGACGACCCTGAGTCTGTTGAAGCAAGGTCGTGGTGAAGCCACTATCGATGACGAAGGTGCTTGGAAGGCCTACACGGCTGACCACCAGACCAAGGGCTTAAAGGCTACGACCATCCCAACTGACCAGGCGGCTGATGAAGTCGGGGCCGCCTTCTCCAAGAAGGACAAGGCTACTCGCAAGGCCTTCAACAAGGCACTGGACGAATTACGTCAGGACGGGACCATTACCAAGCTCTCCAAAAAGTACTTCGGCAAGGATGTTTCAGTTAAGTAATCACGATTAACTAATACGAATAAACCGCAGCTAGTTTCTTCACTGGCTGCGGTTTTTTATACCCAAAAGCGCCCGCCAACATATCTGGCGGACGCTTGTTTTCGTTTAGTAATGATTTATTTGTCAACGACGACCACTTTGGTCCCAGGCTTAACATTTTCGTAAATCCACTTAGCATCAGGAATGGTCAAACGAATGCAGCCGTGCGAAGCGGTAGACTTGCCCAGCTTAGCGGCTTCCTTCTTGATGTAGTGGTTGTGTGCGTCAACCGGCACTGAGTGAAACAGGTAAGCCCCATTGCCATTCCAAGAGGTGTAGTAATTACCACCCTCCTTTACATCAGAACTAAAGAAGTGTTTCCCACGTTGACTCTGCACGTGGAACGTCCCCGTTGGCGTCATGCTCTTCTTTTTACCGGTCTTTTTGTCAGTCCGATACTGGCCAGCAGAACAATACATGGTGTAGATCACATGATTGCCGTCATATAAGTAAACTCGGTTCTTGCTGATGTTGACCTTCATCCAGAAATTCTTGACCTGCTTTAAGTCCGGGTAAGGTTTCGTTTCGGAAGGTTTTTTGTAGTTAATCGGTTTCCGCATGGCGGAGCTGGCCTGAGCGACCGTCACCATACTATTAGTGACACCATGGTTGATTACTGGGGCCAATCCCAAACCAGCCACCATTGCCGCGGTTGATAGGCAACAAATAACGTTTTTGCGATTCAATTTCACGATTTAATCCCCTTTATGAACTCGTTGATCATTGATCAGCCAATTTCAGTGACTCTATTATACTAACTCATTTAAAACGATCTGACTTGCTTTATTAAGAACAAGCGCATACCTGGATTATTTCCCGGGTGTGCCTTCAAGAAGTTGACAAAGTCACCGTACACTTGTGGTCTTTCTTTGGCAGGCACACCCCGCCAGGCCGTAACATCCGCGTCATCACCAGCCGCAACGATTTCGGCGAACGGGCCGCCCTGATCGTAGTCATATGGATAAACCCAGTACTGTTTGCTTTGGCGTCGAATGTCACTGTCACGCGGTTGCTCCACATCTAAACGACGGTGGCTGCCACGGTAACCCGCCGGAACGTGGTAAACCCCATAGGGAATTCCATAGTTGAAGGACTCGGTATTGGCCACCTCTTTGAGTTCAGCCAGTGAATAATGTGCCGGGTTGGCATCAATTCTGCCATCCGCCAGCTGACGATAAACATTCCATTCGCTGACAAAACGGCCTGAATCAATGTCAACGATGAACTCAATCATCCGCGCATCGTTTAGTTGACTAGCCATCGAATCCCGCATGAGCTGGACCTTCATGTTGTGCGGATAATCAAAGTCATCGTGATACCTGTTATGAAAGTTGGCGCCGGTTTGGTAGTCCAAGTCAATCTCGTGGTCTTGGCAATATTGCAACAGCCGATCATAGTCGCTGGCATTGGCGGGCATTGCGTCATGACGATAGTGGCGGATGAAATTGATCACCTGCCGGTCCAAGTAACAACGAAATAGGTGCATTTGGCGGCCTAGAGCATCGATTTTGAGCCCCATCGGCGTCGGATAGGCAGCCACCACCAAATCCCTGAGATACGGAAAAAACGCGCTCTGTGGGCTCAACATCTCAGCCAACTGGTAATTGCTTTCGTTTAACTGCAGGAAGCCGTACTCGTCAATTGTTGTTTGTAAATGACGGTTCAACATCAGATTGAGCTTGGCTGCAGGAGTCTGCCGGCTGACCTTCAACAGGTTTATGTATGGATCACTGCCCACCACATGCACGGATTGAAAAAGTTCAGTCAAGTCGGCAGTCACTTGCGCCGTCAGCAAATAGGCATGACAAGCAGACTGATCCCAACCTTCTGTGATCAGTTGTCGATATTGATGCCAAAGAGTCTCATCTGCGTGACGCAACAGGCAGCGGTTCTGCCAGTAACGCCACAGGTTGATTAAGTGGTTAAACATGTTGACCTCCAGCAAAAAGGGACCCCTGCTCTCCAGGAGTCCCTAATTTAAACGTTAAACGCATCGTCGGGGCCGTCCTAGCATCGCAGCATGCTAAAACTATAACATAGCTGCCAACTGGTGCCCACCAACTAGCATGGCTTCGACAACACTTACTTAGTCATATCGCGTCCGAAGTACTTCTTAGAAATCTTTGCTAAAGTTCCATCCTTGCGTAATTCATCCAATGCCTTGTTGAAGGACTTGCGTAGTGCAGGGTTCTTCTTGTTGAAGGCAGCGGCAATCCGGTCAGAATCTTCATCCTTAGAAACGTTCACGGCCTTGAGCCCCTTCGTCTGGTGGTTGGCGGTGTATGCTTGCCAACCTTGTTCATCGGTCAGTGTGGCTTCACCGCGTCCCTGTCTAACCAAACTCAAGTGAGTGGCAAAGTTACCGTCGTCTTGAACTAACTCGCCGCCCCACTTGTGGATGACAGCGGCGTTAGTAGTACCAACCCCGGCAACAATCTTCTTACCCTTGATCTGCTTCAGGCTGGTTAACTTGCCATTCTTCTTTTGAATCAGAACAAATGGTGAATTGTCGTAAACCTTTGAAAAGGCATAGTGCTTCTGCCGATCTTTGGTAATGCAAACACCATTCATAATGACGTCAAACTTGCCAGAGTTAACGCCGGCCAGCAGCGAGTCCCATTTGGCAGGAACAAATTTGGCTTTCAGGCCCATCTTTTTCGCAACGGCTTTACCTAATTCAACCTCAAAGCCGGTCAGTTTGCCGTTTTTACGATAGGAGTAGGGTTTAAAGGTTCCCTCGGTCCCGATAGTCAGTTCGCCCTTGTGGATCAATTCAGAGTTGACCTCTGACGATGCCGCATGGGCATTCAATGCTGGCACGACTGTTGCAAAGCTCAGCAGCAAGGCAGCAGCCATAATTGATAATTTACGCCAAATCTTCAATTTGCTCCACCTCAATTTATTGAGTTATCCCAGTTGTCATCTTCAACGCCTGTCAAGCACCGTTCAATATTCATCAACAGTTTAACGGGCAATCGATTGATGTTGAGCCGAGATCAATGAACACTTAATCATAGTGGACAACTAACCAACACACAGTCAATGGAAATTGCTCACCTGGTCCGGCGTTCATTTATAACGTACGTTAAGGTTTAAACACTTTATTGTCAATGATCAAACGTCTTTTTATAAATTCTTTATAATACAGAATATGGCATGAAACCGTTTTCTTAATTACGTTATTGATAGGAATAAAGCCACGTTAATGAACAGTTGAGTCGAATTGATCAATCAGGTCTAGCAATTATAATATTTAAATAAAAATATTCGGATAGTATGATCGCATTTGCTCGTTTTAGATTGAATTGGCCGTTATAGCTTTGCCAATCCGATCAATTATGGCAACAGCTTTGCTAAACGTTAACTTTTGTTTGCCCAACTCCCTCACTAATTTGGTATTCAAAAAGGCTTCCAACTACGATACACGTAATTGGAAGCCTTCAATTAATTGTTTCGTTATTACTTGACTGCCGCTGTCTTTTGTTGACCGCGCAGTGACTGCCAACGCAACTTCAGCGGGTTAGCAATCATAAACATGATCAAGTAGAAGACCAGAACATACAGCCACAAGATCATCACGTTGCTGTTGGCAAAGCCGGTTGAGAAACCACCCGTTACTGCTTCACGGAAGCCATTAACGGCATAAGTCATCGGTAGGAACGGATTGATGACGTTGAAGAAACGGTTGGTAACTTCGAGTGGGAACATCCCGCCAGCGCCACCAAGCTGTGCTACGAAGAGGATCAAACCAAAGATCGTGCCAAACCGGCCAAATGCGATCGTGAAGCACTGCATGATGGCCATCTGCGCTAAGGTGTATGAAATCCCGATGACGAAGAGTTCTCCAGCATGTTCAACCTGCAGACCAGTTGCCATCAATACCAGGTTCTGAACCAAGACCATCAAGACGCTGGTGATGATGGCTGTTCTCAGTTCATGCAAAGTCATGTCCAGACGGTTGCGGCCAGCGGCTAAGATCCGGCTGGATGGGAATTCCAGCGTGAAGATCAGGACCCCAATGAAGAGGCCGGTTGCCATGATGAATGGTGCCAAAGCATGACCATAGTTTGGTACCCGGCTGTAATGGCTATGACTCAGTTGAGCTGGGGCGGCGAACATTCCGGCAGTCCGCTTGCCTGGTTGCTGCTTCTTCACCATCGTGGCACCGTTACCCAAGGCAGTGGCTAATTGGCCAGCACCGTTGTTTAATTTAACGATTCCTTGTTCAATTGCTGGTGAATTGTCGACCAGCTGCTGGGTCCCAGCGGCTAATTGGTTTACCCCGCCGACTAAGGCTGGCACTTTGCCGTTTAATTGGCCCAGTGCCCCAGCCAGTTGACTGGCACCGGCGTTCAGTTTGCCTGAATTACTGTTCAATTGGGCGGCACCGTTACCGGCTTGGTTGACGCCGGCAGTAAAGGCACCCACACCGTTGCTTAAGGTCTTTGAACCGGCTGCAGCGGAATCAACGCCATGGCTGTATGCATTCAGGCCGTTGTTCAATTGGCCCGCACCAGCAGCCAGTTTACCAGTGGCTGCCTGCAGTTGACTAGCAGTGCCGGTCAGGCCGGTGATTGTTCCCCGGAAGCCGTTCAGCTGGTTCAGCAGTTGATTAGCCTGGTGCAAAGTCGTTCCAGCGTTATTCAATACGCCTTGCATACTGCTCAACTGACCCAACTGTGACTGCATCTGGCCCAGACTGTCCTTCAAGGCGCCTAATTGCCGCAACGTGCCGGACATCCCACTAATGGTTTGGGCATTGCCTTGAGCTTCTCTGGCAATCGACTGCAAAGCACCCTTAGCATTGTTGTCACTGGTGGTTTGGGCCAATTGTGCGGCTTGTCTGGCAATATCGGCATCCTTTTCAGCAACGCCGCTGAGCTGACCAAGCTGACTAGCAGCACCATTTAAGGCATTGCCGGCAGCGCCCAGCTTCTGAGCAGACTGGTTAAGGCCACTCAGAGCACTTTGCGCCTGCTGCAAGCCTTGTTGCAAAGTACCCAGACTGTTCTGCAGCTGCTGAGCTTGATCCATCGTTGCCATAATTCCTTGGGTGTTCAAATGACCCATGGATTGACTAACTGCGGCGTTTAGTTGCTTAGTGCCGTTATCCAGCGCTTGTGCACCGGCACGCAGCTGGCCTGAATTACTGCTGAGCGTGCTCAGGCCGTTCGTCAAGGTTTGTGCCCCGCCGTTCAACTGACCTGAGTTAGCCATCAGCTGGTACAAGCCTGCGCTTAACTGACCCACGGCGCCAGTGTAGGCACCAATGCCGTTAGCCAAAGTCTGACTGCCGGCTGCTAATTGCTGGGCACCAGCAGCTAGTGGCGCCACACCCATCTTCAAGGTTTGTGTACCCTGATTTACCTGGGAAACACCGGCGAAGTAACGGTTGGTCCCATCTTGCAGGGTAACCATACCGTTAGACAGCTGTTGAGCACCATTAGCGGCTTTGTTCATGCCCTTGCCCAAGACCTTCAACTGGCTGAACATTGCCTGAGCGTAAGCCTTGGTAACTGCTGCCCGAATCTGGGTGTTCAGCTTGTCCATGCCGATCTCACTCATCGTTTCTGCCAAGTAGTTCTTGGAATCATTCGTTTGATAATGAAGCGTCATCTTCTGCGGATGCTTGGACATCACAGTGGCCGCATTCCGTGAGAAGTTGCGGGGAATCGTTACGACCGTGTAGTAGCGGTGGTCCCGCATACCTTCTTTTGCCTGACTGGCGGAAACGAATTCCCATTTCAGCTGATGATTTTGTTTCAGCTGTTGCACAGTCTGATCGCCGACTTTCAGGGTGTGCCCCTGGTAACCCGTTGCTTGGTCCTTGTTAACGACGGCCACCGGCAAATTCTTGGCGCCACCGTAAGGATCCCAAACCGATTGGATGAACGATAGACTGTACATAACTGGTGCCACCACAGCTACGGCAACCATTAGCCACGTTGCCAAGCCATGAGTGGCCAACCAGTTTTTAAGATTTTTCATGATGATGACCTCCCATCTCTGGTTGCTGATCAAGCCAATCAATAAAATTGTGAGCGTGTGTCAAAATAACTTCCTTGCTAGTGACATAATCCTGACTACGCCACCAGTAGAAGGCACCAATGACAGCTGAACTGAGCATGTAAGCGCCTGTTTCATGGTTATCAAATAAGGAAATAGCGTGTACCAGACGGTCATCAACGTTATCGTCATAACGATTCAGCATGATGTCGGATAAGATGTTCACCAAAGTGGCGTACAGGGAACTGTTCGTCCGCCCGGTAGCCAAGTTGCGCAAGATATCCTTGTTGTTGACCAGCCAATCCACGACGTTTTCAATTTCATCTTCGTCATTATCACTGGCATCGATCAACGACGTAATCTTGGTATTCACCGTATGTTTCAGCAAATCGTCTTTGTCATTGAAATACCGGTAAAAACTGCTGCGATGCATCATCGTTTCGTTACAAATCTGTTCAACCGAAAGTGACATAAAAGATTGTTCAGCGAGTAAAGTCAACAATGCACGTTGAAAATCCCGTTCTGTTCGCGTTAACCCCATCAGTATCCTCCCTTCCTCAGCAATGCGACAGTTTTAAAATGTGTCGCATTCTGAAACTAACAGGTGTAATAGTAGCACAAAAACATTAGATTGCAAACAATCGTTATAGTTACGGACTAGTCAGCTTTCGCACTAACTAGCCAAAATTTGTTCAACAATATCATTATAAATATGACAGGGGATGAATGATCTGTTTATCTCAAATAACTCGCTTAAAGAATGAATTTTCTGATAATGTCAGGCTTTTGGATCGTTCAACCCTAATAAAAAAGGATCCTGGCGCTTGTTTAAACGTCAAGATCCTTAATTATTTCAATTCCGTATTTATTCGTTGCCTCAATTCAGGCTGGCAAAATAGTTATACAGGTACGCCCGGTAGGCAAAGGCCATGATCACGTTTCTTAACATGGTCTTCTGTTTGGTGTGATCATGCCCGACCTCTTTGAGTCCCTTCTGATTGCCAAACACATAGGCCACCACGTTCGCCAACTCGGCCGCGAAGTAGTTGTAGGCCACCTCAGTCGAGTAAGTCTCTTCCTGGATCTGAATTGCCTTGCGTAGGTTATCCTGATCGAGCACGTTTTTGGCAATCACGATAAACAACAGCTGGGCAATCTGTTCGCGCGAATACAGTTTGTGGTCCGGCCGTTTAACCAAGTGGTGTTTGACGTAATTGCTGACCATCGAGCTAGTCACCTTCACGTTATCAAAGGGAGCCAAGCAGGTCTGCAAATAGGTGACCACTTGCTTTAAATACAGTCCCATCGCCGGCAGCTCTTGATAGGCAGGCAAACGAAATGATTGATCTGCTGGTTGATTCATTGCCGATTCCTCCTAATTGCATTAATTCTAGCGGCTGTCATCATCGTGTGTCAAATAACCATTGACCAGTTTTTGTAAAACCGTTGACAAGAATATGCAAAACGGATATGATGATTGCAAATAAAGTGAGGTAATGAAAAATGACGGCAAAAATTATTACTGACTCGGGCGCCAATTGCTACACGGATGTAATTGGCGGGGTTGCACATGCTAACGTTCCGCTGACCCTAACCGTCGACGGCCAATCATGGGACGATGACCAGCAACTGGACTTGGACAACTTCTTGGCGGCATTGAAGAATACCAAGTCTAAGACGTCTTCGGCCTGCCCTAGTTTAGGTAAGTGGCTTGCCGCTTTTGATGGTGCGGATGAAATTTACGTCTTAACGATTACGAGCACCCTGTCCGGCAGTTACAACGTTGCCCAACAAGCCGCCGACATCTACCTGCAGGATCATCCGCAAGCAAAGGTGCATGTCTTTGACACTAAGTCTGCCGGTCCCCAAATGCGCCTCTTGGCTTCACAGCTGGCCGTCCTCATCAACCGCGGCTATGACTTCAAGGAAGTGGTCGCCATTATGGATGAACAGATTCAACACACCGACCTGCTCTTTGCCCTGCAGGAATTGGACAATTTAGCGAACAACGGTCGGATCAGCCCGGCAGTTGCCAAGCTAGCCCACCTCCTGCACCTGACCGTTTACGGGACTGCCAGCGACGAGGGTAAGTTTGAGATGCTCGGCCGCATGCACGACAGTAAAAAGATGTATGCCAAGCTCGTCAAAATCATGGAGAAGCAGGGTTACCAAGGTGGCCGCGTCTTGATCGACCATGTCCAATGTCGTGACCGGGCCGATCGGATGGCTGCCGCAATCAGTGCCCGCTTCCCTAGCGCGATCATCTCAATTTCCCGTTGTGGCGCCCTCTGTTCCTACTATGCCGAAAACGACGGCTTAATGATTGGCTTTGAAAAATAAGCATGGTGTTAATGGTAATTAGTTAGCACCATTTCTATTAATTAATCTCCAAATGAAGCTCCTTGTTCGCGGATAAGTCCATGAATGAGGGGCTTTTTTGATGATCTCTTGTCAACTAAAACCGGCAGTAAACCTCAACAATTCAAAAAGCCATCGCAAGCTAAACCACCCGCAATGGCTTTCATTTATTCTAATCGCTCATGTTTAATCTTGGTTCATACCAATCAAGTCGAACTGTTCGGTCGAAACAATCACGTCAAAGTCATCCTTAGCTGGCAACTGCCCCTTGACCAGGATGGTCCGGTCAGACAAGTCGTAGTACCAGCCTTGATCGGCAGCGGCCCACTGTGATTTGACTAAGAAGCGCTTGATCTTCTGGCCGTCAATGGCGACGTACAAAGCACCCTTCTGCTTGTTAATGGCCTTCATGCTGAAAGTCTTAACTTGGTCTTGGTAGCTGCCCTCAGTGTGGAAGTGGATCTTCTTGACTTCGTTACCATTGACAGTGATCTGGACCTTCTTATATTCACCATTCTGGTAATCCAAGGTCTTGCCGTCATCGTCGTAGTAAGTGTATTGGCACTTTGGATTGTCACCGATCAAGAAGTCGACGTTGTGCATCGTGTCACTGCTAATGTGGCTGACATCCTTGGTGGAGATCACAATCCCGTTATCCCGCAGGAACATTGGAATGGAGTTCAAGCCAACTGGGATCTCAATCGTTTGGCCACCAGCATATTCCTTCAGGTGATCGTTGACGTCAAACCACTTAGCACCACGTGGCAAGTAGACTTTCCGCGTCTTAGCGCCCTTGTCAAAGACGTTAGCAACCAGCAAAGACGGACCGAACATGAATTCAAAGTATTGATTATCAACGCAATTCTCGTCGTCTTGGAATTCATAAATCAACGGCCGCATGATCGGCTCACCAGTGACGTGGGCGTGATACATTTCGGAATACAGGTAAGGCAACAAACGGTAACGCAGGTGATAAGCGTTGCGGACATACTGATTGTATTCGTCATACATCCATGGCTGGGTCACTGAATTATCCGTGTTGGCCGAGTTCATGACAAAGCGTGGCTGGAAAATACCGTTTTGAATCCACCGCAGCAGCAATTCGCCTTCTGGAGCACCACCGGTAAAACCACCAATGTCACAGCCCTGGTTAGCCACACCGGACAGGCCCATACCCAAAATCGTATTGACTTCGTACTGCGGGGTCCGCCAATCAGTCAGGTTGTCACCAGCCCAGGTTTGAGCGTAACGCTGAATGCCGGCATAACCAGCCCGGTTAATAATGTAAGGCCGCTGCTTCTTGCCATAAACATCCTTCACCGCATTGATGCCTAACTTGGCCATCATGTTCGCCTGGATCGGCTTCAATTCCGCCATCCGGCCGCCAAGTCCTTCCTTAACACACTTGGCATTCCGGTCTTCAACACCATCGTATTCACAGTTATCGTTCCAAACGGTGTAGGTGCCCTTCTTCAGGATATTGTTCTCTAACAGGCGCTTCCAAACCTGCCGAGCTTTCGGATTCGTGAAGTCAGGGAAGCGGCCCTTACCACCCCACCAACGACCGATGTAGTCTTCCTTGCCATCAGCGGTTTTAATGAAGGCACCAGCATCTTCGTAGTCCTTCATGTATGGATGTTGGTTCAAAACGCCAGGCTTCAGGTTGCAGATCACTTCAATGCCCTTCTTGTTCATGTTGTCCATGAATTCCTTCGGGTGCGGAAACTTAACGTGGTTCCAGTTGAAGGTGTAACGCAGGCCATTCTCTTCGCTGGTGGAATAACCGGATGCCAGCCAGAAGCTATCGATGTTGATATCTTCCTCTTTATACTTCTTCAGGATGGCGTAAATTTCCTTGTCGTTGTCCTTCGGCAGTTCGGCATAGTACATGGTGGACATCGTGAAGCCCAGCGCCTGCTTTGGTGGCAGGATCTGTGTCCCCGTCAGCCAAGTGTATTCGTTGACCACCTGTTTGATAGCTGGGCCGGCCAGGAAGAACATGTCAATGTCACCGCCATCGGTTTCATAGTAGTTGTAAGGATCCCAGTAACCGCTGATTTCTTTGCCCATGTCGAACAGGGATTCATAGGAATTGTTGTAAAAGAGTCCGCTGGCCAGCTTGGTTTGGTCGTTGAAGGTAATGTAGAACGGAATGTGCTTGTACATTGGGTTGCCATTGACTGGGTCGTGGCCGATGGCGTCCTTGCCGGATAAACGCATCCGCTTGCCCTTCTTGTCCAGTGGGCCGGTCTCTTCACCGAAGCCGTAATAGTGTTCATGTGCCTTGTCAGCGGTCAGGTAGTGGTACAGGCGGCCCAAATGATCTTGTTCATAGGACCGGTGCTGCAAGTCCTTCATCAACAAGTTGCCGTTCAGGTCGGTAATGATCACTTGAAACGGTTCCTTCTTGATGTGGACAATGATTGCACCCGCATTGAAGGTATACTCAGTGTCGCTTTCTTGGCAATCTACGTTTAATGGCTGGATGCGTTCCCGTTCATCCTTGAACAGCTCGTCCAGGTCATCTTTCCAGGCCGTCTTAATCAATGCATAGGAAGCCTCGGGAAAGTTGCCAGTGAAGGAAACTCGCAGCCGCACAATTGAAGGTGTCATGAAGACCAGCATCATTTTGCCGCAATCTGCGTTGATTAAATAACCATTGGCGCTTTTTTCAATGGATTCTGCCTTTTTAATAATCATTTTTCTGCCCCTTATCTCAATCATCAACCAATATCGCAATACTCATACAAGTTAATGGTAAGCGCTTTCGTAAACTTAATCAACGAGCGGTCAGACCGTCAGAGGAGCAAAATGACTAATTATAAAAAAGCTGTTAACATGAAGCTTAAGCAAGTTGTTGACGAATTTATTTGTCTAACAGAAAACGATTAATTTAATTAACTGAACCGATAATATTTACGCATCCAGTTGAATGGGTCACTTCATTTTTAAAGGAGGACTGAAAATGGCCAGTGAAATTATTGCACGTCCCTTAGTCACCATTACTAATGTCATCTGGAGTTTTAATAATGAAAGCCATCGTCCCCAGTTGCTCCTGATTAAACGGGCCAACGATCCCATGAAGAATCACTGGGCCCTGCCGGAAACACTGCTCAGGAGTGAGGAAAGTGCCGATGCGGCCTGCATTCGCCTGATCGATGATAAGATCGGCCTCCAGGTGCCCATGAGCTGCACCGAACAACTGGCAACCTTTACCGATCCCAAACGAGCTGTCGGGACACGTGCTTTGGCCTTAGCCTACATGACTTATTTGCCCGTAACCCCAGAATTGCACCCAGGCTATGGCGCAACCGATGCCCGTTGGTTCACCCTGATTGCTGACAAGGGTGATTTTGTCATTAACGGTCACGATCAGGAGTTCAACCTTGCACTGCCGGCAAATAAATCTGGTTTGGCATTCGACCACCCGCAAATCATCCAGACGGCGATCATGCGGATCAAAAATAAATTGGACTACCAGCCGAGCATTCTGCGGATCCTCGGGCCGACTTTCACTCTCCGTCAAGCGCGGGAAGTATATGCCGCTTTTTTGCAGACCAGCGCCGATCAAATTGATAATTCAAACTTCAAGAAGACCCACCAGCGGCTTTTCCGGGAAGTGGGTACAGCATCGATGAAGCATTCTGGACGGCCGCCGAAGCTTTTTCAGCTAAATTTTTAGTCCAAACGGTTGCATTCTTCGATAAAGCAACTATACTAGCCTTAAATAAAAGTCAAAGATACTTTTATTTTTACCGTGATTAAAGTATTTTTTACTTAAAAAGGAAGCATCGTTATGGATTTACAAATGCTAACCGATCTTTATGAGTTTTCCATGGCTAACGGCTACTTTGCCACCCTCCCTCACGAACGGCAGGCCCGCTTCGACGTCTTTTACCGGCGCGTACCCGATAATGGCAGCTTTGTCGTTGCGGCCGGTCTCCAGCAAGTAGTTGAACAGGTCAACAACTGGCACTTCAGCCCCGAAAATATTGAATATTTGAAATCGTTGAAGCAATTCAGCCCTGAATTTTTGGACTATCTTAGTCAGGCTAAGAACCGCTGCTTCATTAAGGCATTGCCGGAAGGAACACCAGTATTCCCGCGTGAACCCATCCTGTCAATCTGTGGTCCGCTGATCGAAGCCCAGTTGCTTGAAACCTTCGTCTTGAACATCGTTAATCACCAGTCCCTGATTGCGACCAAGTCTTGGCAGATCAACCATGCCGCTCAGGGTCGGCCGATCATGGAGTTCGGTGCCCGGCGTGCGCAAGGACCGGATGCTGCTACGTTTGGTGCCCGGGCCGCAATCATTGGCGGCTGCACCAGCACTTCAAACCTGCAGGCGGCCAGTCGCTTCAACATTCCCGCAGCTGGGACGATGGCTCATGCCTGGGTCGAAAGTTTTCCTGATGAACTGAGTGCCTTCCAAGCCTGGGCAAAGGTCTATCCCGACAAGGTTTCCCTCCTGGTTGATACCTACGACGTTTTGAAATCCGGGGTACCAAATGCCATCCGCGTCTTCAAACAGGTCCGGGCTCAAGGCCATGAACCAGTCGGCATCCGTATCGACTCCGGTGACATTTCGCAACTGGCCATCGCCGCCCGCAAGATGCTGGACGATGCCGGCTTTAAAGACGCCAAGATCACTGCTTCCAACGCCTTAGATGCCCACGTCGTTAAGTCACTGCTGGATGAAGGTGCGCCGATCGATAACTTCGGCATTGGTGAACGGCTAATCACCAGTTCCTCCAGCCCGGTGCTCAGCGGTGTCTACAAGCTGGCCGAAGAGAAGGTCAACAATCAATGGGTTCCAACCATCAAGGTCAGCGACAGTCGTGAAAAGATCACCATCCCTGGCAACAAGCAGGTTTACCGGATCTATGACAATGATCACCCAGAACAAGCCGTTGCTGACGTGATCGCATTGACCGACGAAACCCTGCAGGCTCCTCTTAAGGTTGTCAACTCCAATCCACAGGCAACCAATGCCAACAAGGTGCTGGTCAACTTTACCGCCCAGCCGCTGCTGCAGGATTGCTTGACACCAGAAGGACCGCAAAAGATCGAAAGTGATGTCTTCAAGATTCAACAGCACGCCAAGGAAGCCATCGGCCAGCTGCCGGAAGCTACCAAGCGCCTGGTTAACCCTGATCGCTACCCAGTTTACCTGACCGCCAAACTGGCCAAGCTCCAAGAAGAGTTAATCGCACGGGCTGACTTCGCTGCTCAAGATTAAACAGTTCACACACCAAATAAGTCCTAACCTCCGTCATAACGGGGATTAGGGCTTTTATTTGTGGACTTTTTAATGGATATTGCCTAAAAAGCAAAAAACGTCATTATTGTTGATCAAGTTGACGACTAAAACCCTTGAAAATCGTTTTTCGGGTATTATTATCTCTAAAATTGCTGACTAAAACCCTTAAAAATCCATTTTCGAGGGTTATTGTCTATAAAATTCCCGACTAAAACCCTTAAAAATCCATTTTCGAGGGTTATGCTTATATGAAAAACTAGTATTCTAAGCGGGCCTAAGCTAAAATCTGCTTAGATAGCTATTGGTGTTCAAAGGCAGGCGATTAAAGTGATTCATACTATTCAGACCGTTTCCAACTATATTGAAGAGATCGAACAGTTAATTAACAATAAGCAACATAATTACTATTTCCGTGGGCAGGATGATGCGTTTTCCAATACCCTTCCCGCCGTCTTCCGCAGTCGGAAATTGCTGGACAACGAAGACAACCTCTTCAATGACTTCCTGATGGCCGACCCGCTCTTGTTTGACAAATGCCGAACCAACTTTGAGCGGATGGCGCTGATGGAACACTATCACTTACCGACCCGTCTGCTGGATGTCAGCACCAACCCCTTGATTGCTCTCTTCTTTGCCGTCAAAGGTGGGCAAGGCAACGGTGAGGTCTACGTTTACAAGGACCAGCCGAATCCGGACAAGTTGGCGCAAATGCTGGATCAACGCGGCTGGCACAATCTGGCCGCCGAATACAAGTACAAGATTGGTCAGACCAACCACAACTATTTCAAAAAGAACGCCTTCAGCAACGAGATGGAGCTGGAATCGTCACTGGCCCGGCAATCAATGGCGGACAAGAGTGCCTTCTTCCAGTCAATCAAAAACTTCTACCAATTAGATAACGACTACATTGCCGCGCACGGTCGTCTGTGGAGCGATGCATACTTCAGTTACTTCGACAACCAAGACGACGAATATTTTGCGGAATTCAAGCACGACCTGCAAACGGCACCCTTCCTCCGCCTCTTTGAAGAAGCCAAACGAGACATTCCAAGTTTTGCCAACAAGCTGAACCCGTTGGAGTTGATTGTGCCAAAGATCGTCACTATCAAGAAGATGAGCCGACGCATCGAAAACCAGCAGGGACTGTTCCTCTTTGTGCCGTTCATCAGCGACGAATACGACCAGTCCGTCGACATTGACTATGCTGAGGTCGAGCGCCGGGCCCAGTCAGCCATCGATATTCTCAGCTTGTATAATCCGGACAATCCTGATGAGAAGGAAAAGTACATTATTCCGGCCAAGTACAAGCGGCCCATCCTGGATGAACTGGCTAAGCTGGGCATTGACTACAGCTTTATCTACCCTGAAGACCATGCCAAGAAAGCTGAAATGATTAAGGAAAAGTATTTAGGCCTATAAACCGAACAATAAAAAAGCTACTGACGCATTGGTGACCATCTCGATCACCTCGACTTGCGCTAGTAGCTTTTTTGATTGGGAAAACGGCGTGCCGCTTATTTACGGACCTGGCCGTTCCCCGTTACTTCGTATTTAATTGTGGTTAACTGGTCTAATCCCATTGGGCCACGGGCATGTAACTTCTGCGTGCTGATACCAATTTCAGCGCCAAAACCAAATTCACCACCATCGGTAAAGCGGGTTGACGCATTCACGTAGACCACCGCGGAGTTGATCCGCTGCTGGAATTCCCGTCCCCGGGCACCATTTTCGGTAATGATGGATTCAGAGTGGTGGGTCCCGTGCAGGTTGATGTGCTTGATGGCTTCATCCATTGAATCAACCACCTTGACCGCCATAATCAGGTCGTTGTATTCGGTATCCCAATCTACTGCGCTTGCTGGTTTCACGTCACTCACATTTTTCCGTACCCGTTCATCACCACGCACCTCAACGCCATGTGAACGTAAGGCGGCAATGATTACAGGCAGGTAATCAGCCGCAACGTCCTTGTGAACCAAGAGTTTCTCGGCCGCGTTGCAGACAGATGGCCGCTGGACCTTTGCATTAATGATGATCGGTGTGGCTTTCTGCAGGTCAGCATCCTTATCAACGTAGAGGTGGCAGTTACCGGCCCCGGTCTCAATCACCGGAACGGTCGCATGCTTGACGACGGCCTGGATCAGGCGCTGACTGCCCCGCGGGATGATCACGTCAATGTAGCGGTTCAGTTCCATCAATTCTTGGGCAACTTCGTGACTAGTGTCTTTCACCAGTTGAATTGCATCCACCGGCATTCCGGCAGCTGCCAGTGATTGACGTAGCACCTTCACAACGGCTTCGTTGGTCCGCAAAGATTCCTTGCCACCCCGCAGGATCACGGCGTTCCCACTCTTGAAGGTCAAAGCGCTGGCGCCAGAAGTTACATTCGGCCGGGCTTCGTAAATGATCCCGATTACTCCTAACGGTACCCGCTGCTGAATGATCTGCAAACCGTCCTTGTTGATCCAGCCGCGGTCAATCTTGGTGGTCGGATCTTGTAACATGGCTACATGCCGCAATTCATCCGCCATCTGCTGGATCCGTTCCTTGGTCAACAACAGGCGATCGCGGAATTTGTCAGGCATTTCTGTGGCCGTGTCCATGTCCTCTTGGTTGGCCGCCAGAATCTGGTCGGAAGCCTTGAGCAAAGCATCCGCCATCTGATTTAAGGCATTGTTTTTCTGCTCAGTTGATACAATTGCCAACTCGTTGGCTGCTTCTTGAGCTCGTTGGCCCATTTCAATAAGTTGTTGGTTCATAGCTATTCCTCCTTCAAACTGTTGGCAATGCCTTCTGCACCAAAGTGAGTGCCGACCTGCTTGCCTTTCAAGACATCCATAATGATTCGTGGATCACGCCCGTTGCACAAAACCATCTGCCGGTCCGCTTCCATCATGGTCTTGGCGGCACGCAGCTTCGTAATCATACCGCCAGTACCGAAGCGGGTGCTGGTTCCAGCGGCTCCTGCTTCAATCGTGCTGGTGACGTGGTCCAGGTTGTGGATTGGTTTAGCGTTCGGGTCACGGTGTGGATCGGCCGTGTACAGGGCGTCCACGTCAGACAAAATGATCAGCAGGTCCGCGTCGATCTTGGTGGCAACCAGCGCTGACAGTTCGTCGTTGTCACTAAACGTGGTGTGATGGTCCAGTTCATCAACCGAGACAGTGTCGTTTTCGTTGATGATTGGAATGATCCGTTTCTTCATCAAGACTTCAATTGTGTTAAGGACATGCTGTCGACTGACCGGGTAGTGAAGCACATCCCGGGTGAGCAGGACTTGCGAAATCATGGTCTGGTAATTCATGAAGCGTTGCGAGTAGATTCGCATCAACTCCAGCTGGCCAACTGATGACAGGGCCTGCTGTTCCTCAATGGCAGCGGGCCGTTGCTTCAATCCTAGGCTTTCCAGACCAACGCCCATGGCCCCGGATGACACGAGGATGACTTCCAGACCAAGGTTATTAATAGCCGAAAGAGTAAAGGCTAAATTATCAATGACTGGCAGGTTAACTTGCCCATTCTTCTGTACCAAAGTACTCGTACCAACTTTGACAACAACGCGTTTGATCTTTTTCTTCCCCATGTCTATCACTCCTATCAAAACAAAAAGCACGCCTTATGAGGACACCAGTTACGGCGGTACCATTCCTCTTTAAAGACGTGCTTTACTCTTTTTAGTTATATTAAATTATCGGTTTTAAAACGTAGTCCGGCTTCGACACTTTGTCATCTTCGCAATTACCGATGGCTCCCTGAAAGGTCTTAATTCAACTACATTGTCAGTTTATTGGATTCCTTTTTTGATGTCAAGCAACAACTACCCATCCAACTTAACTTCCTAAACGCCCATCAAATGAGCTGAAAAAATACTGGCTAAGGCCTTGACTGTAACGTTACGTACTAGCTTAACCTGGTAATTATTAACAAAGACGCCCGACCTATATTGACCGGGATATTTACGGAAGGAGGATCAATTTTTATGATCACCATTTTTATGACCGCCCGTAGCAGTTCGTCACGCAAGGCAAAAGCGTGGCTGAAGGAGCAAAACTTGTCATTTGTGGAGCGGGATCTCTATGCCGAACCCTTGACCTATCAAGAATTCAAGCAAATCCTCCGCTTAACAGAACATGGCACGGCTGACATCATTGCCACCCGCTCTTGTGCTTTTAAAAAATTCAAAAGTCGCCTAAACGGCAATCTCTCACTGCGAGAATTGTTTGAGCTGGTTAACCATGATCCCAGCCTCCTGCGGCAACCGTTAATTACCGACGGCCGCCTTTTGCAAATCGGTTTTAACGACGTCGATATCCGCCAATTCATCCCCCGCAAAGTTCGGCGCCTTGAACTGTCGCGTGCTCAATTGGGATTGAGAATTGCCTAAAATTAAAATGAAAAATCCGCCAGCAAAATTTCATGCTAGCGGATTTTCTTATTATTAATTGATGCGATAAGCCAAAATACTGTTTTTAGTGAGCCCCAGTCGTGTAATATCAACCCCGGTATTAAACTGCCAGAGGTCGTCACCAATCTGCAGGTTGTTTGTTTGAGCAAATTGACGAATCTTGGCCAACCCCTTTTCGATCCCTTCACCAGTGTTTTGCACCTTGGTAATCAAGAAGTCGCCATCTGCTTGCGTCATTACTGGCAACTTGACCTGAGCCAGTTGACTCTTTTCCTTGATGATTCGAAAACCGGCATCCGCATACTTATTTGGCTGCGCCTGTGGCAAGTCGGTTAAGAAGCCGGACAAGCGGTTGGTGACCATCGTGCCCGCTCCCAAACGTTGATAAAAATCACTATATGCCTGAGCGATCTCCTTTTCGGAACAATTAACCTTAAAGTCCGAAACCCAGAAATCACGCGGCGGCAGGTAGCAACGTTTGACGGTGTAAAAATCAACATCAGTCAATTGAATGTTGTTGGCTTCCTTTTGATCCAACACTTCCAAAACCTGCCGTAATTTAGCGATTTGGTCTTCCACGCGCTGCTTCAGCTTTCCCAATTCCTTGTTTAAGGTTTGTGAATTGTTATCGGCCAGGTAGCTTTTGATTTCATCCACCGATAGGCCCAGGCTGCGCAGCCCCAAGATGAAGTTGATTCTATAAATCTGCCCATAGCTGTAGTAGCGGTAACCGTTGGCCGTCGTTTTGGCTGGCTTGAACACACCTTTTTCGTCGTAAAACAACAGGGTCCGGCGGGTGGTCCCCACTGCTTGCGCAAACTTAGAAATCGTTAGGAACCGTTCATCCAGTTCGTTAGTTTTCACATCAATTGTCATTGTTTTACCACCTATCGTTTCAACTGCCATGCGGAAGGCTTTGACTACTCATTAAAATAACAATTTCATTATCCACTATGACCTAACGTTACAGTCAACCCAGTTTCACAATTTTAATGCTTGACTTTAACACACCACGATCGTTTACACTGAAAGCATTAACATTTCAGACTTAGGTAGTTTTAGAAAATCTGTCCATAAAGTAATTGTCAAAGAAGGACCACTATTTATGAATGCAAATAATTCAATGCCCACCCGTATATTTGCCTTGGTTTTGGGACTGGTGATCAACGCCTTTGGAAACGGCTTAACCATCGCAACCAATATGGGATCGGCACCCGTCACCGCATCCGCCGTTAACTTGGCACACTTTTTACACCTATCTGTCGGCCTCATGATCTTTGCGATCGGTGCCATTACGGCTGTGATCAACCAACTCTTAATTCGTCAGTGGGATGGCTGGCGCTTCTTCGGTGAACTGGTATTTGTCAGCAGTTTTGGCTATTTTGTTAACTTCTCAGCTTCACTCTTTAGCCGTCTGGGCATTCCTAAGCTGCCAATTATTGTCCGCATTTTCCTGTGCCTGTTAGGGATCGTGATCTTCTGTACCGCGATTTCCTTCTATCAACGCGCCAACTTGGTCATGCACCCCAATGATGACACGACAAACATCTTGCGTTTCCTTTACTTTAAAGGTCACGTTGAGATCGCACAATTAGCAAGTTTTGTTGTGCCCATTCTGATCATCATCACGACAGCCATTCTGACCCACCACATCTACGCATTTAACATTGGCACACTCTTCTGTATCCTCTTCAACGGTGCGATCATTGGTTGGGCGGATCGACATGTCTGGCACGGATTGTCACATAATTTCCGGGTAAAGAAAACTGCATAAGAATAAGGCCGCGATCATGCTTTGATCACGGTCTTTTTTCAATCTGCTTGTTAATGTTGATCACAGAACAACCACGTGCTTGCCACTAAACTTGCCAGATTCCAAGTTAGCTTGTGCTTGGCCAACTTCTGCCAAACCGTGATAAACCTTGGCGATTGGCACAGTCAGCTGCTTTTCCTCAATCAAATGCAGGATGTGGCTGAAGTATTCTGCCGGCAGATCCTTAGCCTCGCCAGCATAACTGGTCAAGTAAACACCCGTTGGAATCATGAATGGACTAAAGTTGTTAAGTGTCCACTGGCCGCCCAAGGCACCCGTGAAGCAGGTGAACCCGCCTTCTTTAACCAGCCGCATATCTTCAAACAAAGTTGAGAAGCCAACCAGTTCCAGGGACTTATCCACTTTGTCAGGGGCAATTGCTTGAACCCGCTTGGTGAAGTCTTGATCGTCTAGAATCGGATGATCGATCCCCAAGCTCTTCATCTTAGGCAGTTTAGCCTCATTCCGAGTTGAAGCAATCACTTCGGCTCCCATATGATGCGCCAAGACAGATGCCATCAGGCCAACCGTCGAACTTCCACCCCGGACTAAGAGGATATCACCCTTTTGGACGTGCAGGCCTTGGCTGATTGAACCATGAGCCGTTTGCAGCATTTCAGGCAGGGCGCCGATGATTGACCAATCCAAATTGCTTTCAAAGGGAATTAAGTTCTTTTCCTTGATCAACATGTACTGGGCGTAAGAACCATCGATGGCACGGCCCATGCCACCCATCATCGTAGCGACCTGCTGACCTGGTTTGAATGCTGAACCTGGATTGACCTGGTCAACAACACCCACACCTTCGATTCCTAGAATGCGTGGGAACTTAAAGTCGGGCGAAGATTCACCTTTACGGCTAGTGACTTCCGATTCGTTAACACCAAATGCCTTCACCTTGATCAGCGCATATCCAGGCTTCAGAGCCGGAACATCCACTGTCGTTGGCTTCATTTCGTGAGCCGCACAAGGACCAGTTAATTGAATTGCTTGCATTGTTGCCATTTTTGATAACCCCTTTTCGTTTTTCATAGCTCATTTTGAATATAAGCTATGACGTTGCGGGACAGTCAATTGCTTTCAGATAAAAAATCAAAAAGCTTCTTCCTACTATCAGGAAGAAGCTTATTCAGCAAACTATTCAAATTAAATGCCAGTCGATTCAACCATTCCTTACACGCCGCCAACCAAGTTTGTTCTTAAAGCTATCCCAAGCACGATGAGCAATATAGGAGAAGGCGAAGGACAAGCCGATTGTTAGAATTACGAGTAATGGCAATTTAATCGCAAGGGCCAATTGCGGTGCCAAATGATTGACGGCCCGGTAACTCCAGTAAAGCCAAAAGACATGGCCCAGGTAGGAGCGATGGGCGTAGATGGCCACCCAGTGAATTAATGGCAGCCATTGATTGCGAAAATGCTGTAAATAAGACATGAGCGTTGCAATCAAGCAAATCGTACTGAGGTTGTAGAAGATCATTGACGGGAGATAGTAAGGCGCGTTGCTTAACCGCACTGGTGTCCCATAACTAAAAAAGTTAATGGTCACAATATACAACAATCCCAGCCAGATCACTATCTGACTCAACCAATGCCGCATCAAAAACGGCACTAACCGTTGGTAAAAGACACATAGTAAGACCCCACTCACACCAAAGATCAGAAAACTTGGGAACAGGCGGTCCATTAAATACCAATCCTGTTTCTGTGGCCCATGAAATACTTCCGTTTCGTAAACGAGATGCCAGCTAACCTCAAATAGCAATGCCAGCAAAAATGTGATGATTCCTCGTTTTGGATGATGCTGGACTAAACGGGCTAACCACCAGAAAAAGGGCACTAACACAATAAACTGCAACATCATGACGTTGTACCAAAGATGTGGAGCCGCATTCCCGTTAATGAATTGCCAACAAAATCCCTGCCAATTGTGATAATGCAGGTGTTGTTGCAATTGGGGAGTTACCAATAAGTAAACCAGCGTCCAAATGATCGAAGGAATGAAAAGAACATGCCAACGGTTAACCATAAAGCCCGGATAGTCACGCCAGTTAGCGTTGGGGTGGGTACGCATCACTGAGAACAATATGCCAAATATAAAGGCCGATGCGCTGAACTTGATCGTTTCATAGATGCCACCCAGAAAAAACTGCTGTCCGACAGGCAAGTTGGTCTGCATTAACATGGCAATGACTGACTGAGTCATGACCGTTGTTACCGCCAATAGTTTTTCAAGGTCACCGGTATCAGCTTGATTCAATGCATTCTTTTCCGTAAGTACGGCCTCCTTCTTAATTTTTAATTTGGTCAGTACAAAAGTTCAGTGACAATTATTAAACATTACCAACTAAAAGTGTAGTTTCATTATTTTAAACCAAAAGACACTCAAGGGAAAAATTCCCTTGAGTGTCTCTCCCATTAGTCTTCTAGTTCAACAACTCATACGATCTTATCGGCTTTATTTACGAATAAATTTTTGATCGCTGGCGGGCATGCCCTGCTGGTCGGTCACATAGCGTTCCATTTTCATATGAAGATCATACTTTTCGCGGAGGGCTGCCAGCTCATCCATCATCGGTGACGCATGGTGGGCATCCAAAGCCGCCTGATCGTGCCAACTGTCAATCAACAGAATGGTGTCAGGATCATTTAACGGTTGGAAGTAGTCGTAGCGTTCATTACCCTTCTCGTCACGAATCCGCTGAGCCACTCCGCTTTTCTCCATCTCCCGAGCAAACGCCTGCGCGCTACCATTCTTGCCCGTGTAATATAAGTTGACTACCAGACTCATCGTTCATTACTCCCTTCAACTGAAGTTATGCTTTTTCACCCGAGTTAATCAAGGTTTTATTGATTGGCACCTGGCCGACCGCCTTGAACAATGGCCTTCATAGCAGCTGGATCATGCGGGTCAAAGAATTGACTTTTGTGACGGTCAAGCTGGCCAATCATCTGCATTTCGTCGTAAGATAAGCTGAAATCAAAAATGTCGAAGTTCTCTTGCATCCGCTTGCGGTGCACACTCTTAGGGATAGTTACAATCTTACGCTGCATTAACCAACGGAGGATAACTTGTCCAGTCGTCTTTTGGTGCGCTTGGGCAATTGTTTGCAAAGTCTGATTAGTGAAGATTTGGTCCTTACCTTCCGCAAATGGTGCCCAGGCTTCCGGCTGAATTCCCTGTGATTGATTAAAGGTAACATTTTCCCTCTGCTGGTTCCACGGGTTGACTTCAAGCTGATTGACTTGTGGCTTAACTTGATTAAACAACATTAGATTTGTCGTTTGGTCAGGTGAAAAGTTGGAGATCCCGATGGCCCGCAGTTTGCCAGCTTGGTAGGCTTTTTCCATTGCCCGCCAGGCATTGAAAACATCACCATATGGCATATGAATCAGATAGAGGTCAATATAATCGAGGCCGAGGGCAGACAGCGAATGGTCAATCGCCTTTTCTGGGGCGGCTCCCTGGTAATCTGAAATCCACATTTTTGAAGTAATGAAAAATTGATCGCGGGGAATGCCGCTTTCTCTAATTGCCTGCCCCACAGCCGCCTCATTCCCATAGGTGGCCGCCGTGTCAAATAGACGATAGCCAACTTGAATGGCTTGAGATACAGCACGCCGGCATTCATCTAAATCATCCATTTGAAAAACGCCAAAACCCAATTGGGGCATTTCAACTCCATTAGCCAGTTTGATTGTTTCCACCATTATCATCCCCTGCTTGCTTAATCAACTTTAAATTGTTTATTTAACATCTTTTGGCAACATACCATCAGGATTATGGTCGAGTGCGCCAACGATTTCATGGGCCGTGTATGGTTCGTCTAAGTATTTAACTTCATCCGTTGATAGTTGCACATCAACTGCCTTGGCCGCGTCATCCAAATACTGTTCTTTCGTAGCACCGACAATCGGGGCGGTAACTCCCTTCGCCCATTGCCAAGCTAAAGCAATCTGTGACATTTTAACCTGATGTTGGCTTGCTAATTCAGCGACCCGTTTAATAATTGGCATGTCCTGCTTTTTAGCATGGTCATACTTGGCCCGTTCTGAAGTGTCGGTTTCATTACGCTTGGAATGGCCTTCCCAAGTTGGCCGGGTTAAGTGACCACTGGCCAATGGACTGTATGGCATCAGCATGACCCCATCCTGCTTGCAGATCGGAATCAGTTCGCGTTCGTCCTCACGGTACAAAAGGTTGTAATGATTTTCCATTGCCACAAAACGATGCCAGCCATTCTTTTCAGCCACGTGCTGCATGTTCTGGAACTGGTAGCCGTACATTGCGGAAGCACCGATCGTACGAACTTTGCCTTCCTTGATCAAATTATCCAGTGCTGCCATTGTTTCTTCAATCGGGTGATCATAGTCAAAACGGTGAATAATGTATAAGTCTAGATAATCGGTGCCCAATCTTTTAAGGCTGCCGTCAATTTCGCGGTTGATTGCTTCTTTGGAAAGTCGACCATCATTGAAATACACTTTGCTGGCGATGACCACTTTATCCCGGGGAACCTGGTTTTTCTTCAACGAACGGCCAATATATTCTTCGCTGGTGCCCATGCCGTATACGTTAGCGGTATCGAAAAAATTAATGCCCAGGCTGAGTGCGTGCTGAACCATCTTATCCGTGTCATCTTCGTCCAAAATCCAACGGTAGGTTTTCAGAGCTGGCTTGCCAAAGCTCATCCCGCCGATTGCGAGTTTAGAAATCTTGATATCAGTTTGTGGAATTTGACTATATTTCATCACCAATCACTCCTTCACGTTAATTATGGGTTGCTCGTGGAGTAATGTGAAATGCCTATTAATAGTTATTAAATATTCAATTCAGGCATAAGTTTTACAATTCATAAACGAACAGCCCCTATATTCCAATCGTAGAAAATATAAGGGCTTGATATATCAATTTCAGACGCTACGTCAGCTAAGCCTTACGAACGTTTACTTTCAGCGGGCCACAGTGTAATTAGTTTTTTGAAAACGGGCTGCAATCGTTTGCGTTGCGTTTTTAAATAGGAAATGTAGAAGGGCATCGTAGCCGCCGCATCATTGATCGGGATAGTGATTCGGTCGTTAAGTGGCTTGTGTGCCGTCATGTTGGTGCTGAAATACGGAAAATTAGAGTAACGAGTAATTTCGGTCAGGGCGTCCTGCTCAGCTTGATAAAGAAACTTAGCGTTGGGAATATGATCCTGAATGATTTGCTTCCAGGGGCCAATATCATTCAGGACGATAAAGCTTAATCCTTGAAGTTCTTTAAAAGAGATTGCTCGTTTACTAGCAAGAAACATGAACTGATCAAGGTTAACGTAAAGGTGTTCTATTCCGACATAGAGTGATTCAACTTGGTCAGTTTGCGTCTCGTGATTCGTGAAGCAAAAGGTATGCTGATTGGTTTGCAAGTCTTTTACAATGTCTCGTGGCTGAACAAAGGTGCGGTCAATCTTTAGGTCAAAATACTTAGCTAACCGGTTGGCAACCACCAAAGGCCCTGGGGCGGTAGATCCCACCATGATAGTCTGTTGGGTCAATGCAAAGTTTTTTACCTGAGTAACAAACTCCTGGTTGGCATTCAAAAGCTGCTTTGCCTTGCGCGCAGCTAAGTTACCGGTTTTAGTCAAGGTGATTTTATTGGGTTGGCGATCAAAAAGCTTGACATTAAGTTCACTTTCCAGCTTTTGCATCCCCCTGGTCACAGTCGGCTGAGTTATCTTTAGTTTGGCTGCTGTCTTGGCAAGCGTTTTGTTTTCACTGAAGGCCACTAGTTCTGCTAGCAAGTAGTTTTCAATCATGTCATTACCTCCGTCTCCAGTATACAGTAATCGTATACTACCATCGAAATATAGTAATTTTCTTTTTGAAAAACTGCCGCTAGGATATAGTCAAAAATTAGTTTAGGAGGGCTTAAGCATGACAAACATACCAACAGTTAAGCTAAATAATGGTGTTGAGATGCCGACACTCGGCTTTGGTGTTTTCCAGATATCCAATCTAAAACAGGCAGAGCAGTCCGTGACCGACGCCCTTAACACCGGCTACCGCTTAATTGATACTGCAGCAGCTTACCAGAATGAAGTAGCGGTCGGTAACGCCATTAAAAATAGCAGTGTCAAGCGGGAAGATGTCTTTGTCACTTCTAAACTCTGGGTTGCTGATTTTAACTATCAGCGGGCCAAAGCAGGAATTGACACTTCACTGCAAAAGCTAAGTTTAGACTATATGGATCTTTATTTACTGCACCAGCCATACGGCGACACTATGGGTTCTTGGCGGGCGTTGGAAGAAGCCCAACGCGAAGGTAAAATCCGGGCAATTGGAGTTTCAAATTTTTACTCTGATCAGTTGAAAGACTTAGAGTTAACCATGCCTGTCAAGCCAGCCGTCAACCAGATTGAAGTCAACCCATGGTACCAACAAACCCGCGAAGTTAAGTTTAACCAAGAGGAAGATGTCCATGTCGAAGCCTGGGCACCGTTTGCCGAGGGTAAGCACAACATCTTTAGCAACGAAACGATTGCTGCTATTGCCGAAAAGTATGGCAAGAGTAACGGCCAGGTCATTCTCCGTTGGCTCCTCCAGCGGGGCATCATCGTCATTCCAAAGTCTGTCCACCAGCAGCGGATGGCTGAAAACATTGACGTCTTTGACTTTGAGCTCAATACCGACGAAATGAAGACTATGGCCACACTTGACAAGGGTGAAAGTCAATTCTTTGACCACCGTGATCCCGTTACGATCGAGCAAATCTTTGGTTCCAGTTTAAAAACTGTTCAAAACGACGAAAAATAAAGGAGTAATTTAAACATGACAACACCAACATTTAAACTCAACGATGGCAACAATATCCCTTCATTCGGTTTTGGAACATTCCAAATTCCAGCCGATGGTTCCACCTATGAGGCCGTAAAACAGGCCCTTGCTGCTGGCTATCGTCATATTGACACTGCTGTTGCATACTTTAATGAAGAAGAAGTCGGTAAAGCCATTAAGGACAGTGGTCTTCTACGTGATCAAGTCTGGATTACCTCTAAGCTTTGGCTGCAAGACTACAAATATGAGGACGCCAAGAAGGCCATCGACACTTCATTAACAAAACTCGAGGTAGATTACCTGGATCTTTACTTGCTTCATCAACCATATGGGGCCGTTGATGAGGCGTGGCGGGCCCTTGAAGAAGCCCAAAAAGCGGGTAAAATCCGGTCAATCGGGGTTTCCAACATGACGCCGAAGCTGTGGGAAAAATGGGTACCAAACTTCAACGTTACCCCAGCTGTTAACCAAGTCGAATTCAACCCCTACTTCCAGCAAAAGAAATTACGAAAAATTTTGGCTAAGTCTCACACGACGTTAGAAGCTTGGGCCCCACTGGGTCAGGGCAACCAAGACCTATTTAACGAGCCACAGTTGAATGACATCGCCAAGAAATATGGCAAGGACGTCGGTCAAATCATCCTCCGCTTCGAACACCAAGAAGGAGTTATCATCTTTCCAAAGTCAGTTCATGAGGCGCGGATTAAGTCAAACCAGAAAATCTTTGACTTTGAATTGACTTCCGACGAGATGGACGCAATCCGGGCAATGGATAAAGGTAAGGGAATGCATGACCCAGACGCGCCAGGCGTAGAAGCAGCCCTGTTAAACGCATTTGATGTGCATGCTAATGATTAATAATTAATGAAATCGAGTCTGCAGCGAAGGCACTAGTGTCTCTATTTCATCTTCATACTTAGATGCATTCTAGCCCCATACCCTCCACCGTTACATTTTCGGCAAGGATTATTCTCAAAAGTGAGTTTGCCAAGAGATATTAATATGCAAAAAGCCATTCAGTTTGGACACTGAATGGCTTTTAAATTTCATGAACTAAGACCAGAAACGTTGATCAACCCTTGTCCATCAAAGGTTAGTGTGACGATTAATCCTTCTTTGGCAGCGTGGTGTAGACCATGAACAACTCGATTAGCAATACGACCAACAAAACCAAGAAGGCGTGCTGTGAACCGACTGCTGTTGTCTGGCCTAAAGAAAGAGAATGATTCATTTGGCTAGCGGCCACAATCGCTGAAGCAACCGACGTAACAACCGCACCGGCAAACTGTTGCAGGGTATTCAAAATCGCATTGCCATCACCATTATCCTGATCCGGCAGGTTGGCCAAAGCACTCGTCATAATGTTGCCAAACGAGAGACCGGCACCCACCATAAACGATAGGTAGAGGAAAATGATGACCAGATTCGTCATCCCTTTAGTTGCCAAACAGGAAAAGCCAATCACCGCAATCAAATTCAGGATGACACCAGTCAGAACCGGTTTCCGTGCACCAAACTGATCCAGCAGGCGCCCGCCAAACGGACCTGTAATCGCACCAAGACCAGCCCCTGGCAATACAATCAGCCCTGCCATCATCGCATTATCATGATTAACTAGCTGAATGTAGTTAGGTATCAGAAACGAAAGGCCCAGCGCGGACAACTGAAACAACAGAAAGGCCAGCGCCAGCTTAGCAAAATTATGGTTGAAGAAGAGTTTGAGCTTGACAATAGGGCTCGCAATTTTCAGCGAACGGGTAATGAAAGTTACTGCTCCAATCAGTCCCAAGACAAAACTCCCCATTACCATCATGGATACAAAGGGTTGGCTGCCCATGTTCGCAAAACCCGTCGTCAAACCAGCAAACATGAAGATCAACTCGATTAAACTCAGCCAGTCAAAGCTCGTTTTAACCAAACGATTCTTCTGGCGAATGGTGATTGTTCCCGTAATGAAAGAAATGATCAACAGTGGCAGTAGGAGGATGAAGATCCACCGCCAGCCAAGGGAGTTAACCAAAATCCCACCATAAGTAGGGCCAAGGGCTGGCGCAATCCCGGTGATCATCGTTCCCAGACCCATCATCGTGCCAACGCGACTCTGCGGCACCCAGTCGAGGATGATGTTAAACATTAACGGTAATGCCACCCCGGTTCCAATTCCCTGTACCAAGCGGCCGACTAACAGAAACCAGAAGTTCGGCGCAAGGGTATCGATCAAAAGGCCAGCGGTAAAGGTCAAGTTGGCGAAAATAAAGAGATGCTTCGTCGCAAATCGACGTTTCAAATAAGCGGACAACGGCACCGTCAGTGAAATCGTCAGCAGGCAGATCGTCGTCATCCATTGCACCAGATCAGTGGAAATGTTGAACTCCCGCATTAGGGTTGGAAATGAGATGTTAACCGCCGTCTCAACAATCACCCCAGCAAAGGACATAATTCCGGTTGCGATAACTGCCAGAACTATCCAAGGTTGAATCTTTTCGTTTTGTTTTTCCATAAGGGATTCAGCTCCTTTTTTACTCAAAACACAAAAAGAGCACCTACCTACTGAATAGATAGATGCCCCCATACTCCCCGTGCTATTGCGGATAGCTCCACAATGGACGTCATTAGTTATTGTGTTTTACGTAACGTAATCTTAGCATACATTATTTTGAAAGACTAGCCTGCTTTTGATGCAATTCAACAAACTGCCACTCGGCGGGTAATTTACCATAATTCCCCTCCCTTTGGTTTAGCTATTTGCCAACTCTTAAATATCTCTTCAAGAGTTAATGGTGCTTTTTTAGCTGGTGTTGATATACCTACGTTAACTGTAGATTAATCAAGGATTGTTTTTTAAGGATTTAAATCATAATGACAAAGTCTGCCGCTTTAAAAAAATGTATTCGATGTCTCCAAAAAGAATAGTTATTGTGTAATTTTTCACTTGACGGTGGTCAGTAATTCTCGTATGATAATAGCGATGTTTGATAAATAATTCACAAAGTAAAAGGAGCGAGTTGTTATGACCCAAAAAGTTGCCTTAGTTACTGGTGCTAGTCAAGGTATCGGTGAAGCCATTGCCAAACGCTTAGCCAAGGACGGTTTTGCTGTTGCCCTGGTTGCCCGCCACATGGACAAGCTGCAGAAGGTTCAAAAAGAAATCGAAGAAGCAGGCGGTACTGCCCTGCCGATCGTCGCTGACGTTTCCAAGCGTGACGAAGTATTTGCTGCCGTTAACGAAGCTGCCGACAAGCTTGGCGACTTCAACGTGATGGTCAACAACGCTGGTGTGGCCCCAACCACCCCAATTGACACGGTTACTGAAGACGATATGGACTACGTTTACAAGATCAACGTTTACGGGACTGTTTGGGGAATCCAAGCTGCCCACGCCGCCTTCAAGAAACTCGGCCACCCAGGCAAGATTATCAACGCCACTTCACAAGCCGGCGTTGTTGGTAACCCTAACCTGACCGTCTACTCCAGCTCTAAGTTTGCCATCCGCGGAATTACCCAGGTTACTGCCCGCGAATTGGCTGAAGAAGGCACGACTGTTAACTGCTTCGCTCCAGGGATCGTCAAGACGCCAATGATGTACGACATCGCCCACAAGGTTGGTCAAAACGCCGGCAAGAGCGACGAATGGGGTATGCAAACCTTCGCCAAAGACATCGCCTTGAAGCGTCTTTCCGAACCAGAAGATGTTGCTAATGGTGTTGCCTTCCTGGCCGGCTCCGATTCTGACTACATTACTGGTCAGACTCTGGAAGTCGACGGTGGTATGCAGTTCCACTAGAAGCAAATTTTCCAGCAAAATTATTAGTTCTACACTATTCGGCACTGATGGAATTTCCATCGGTGCCGTTTTTTGATTCATGAATAACAAAAAATCCTTGATACACCTTCGCAAAACGTTGATATATCAAGGATTAATAAACTTTGTATGTTTTGATTATGCTGACTAGAGGCGCTGTTTTGAGGTAACCGAAGCATTAATGTGACAAAATTTGGCTCTAAACGTCTTAAAATTTTGTTCAAATAGCGTTGTTATTGGATTCTTAATCCCAAAAAGTCAATCTATAAATTTTTTACTATTTACATACATACTAAAAAAGAGCGCTTATTAGGCGCCCCAATTACCGGTACGGTTTAAGTAACGAACTGAAACCAATTTGCATGCCGGTGTTCTTCATTTGATACTTATATTATAGCACAAGGTTACTATGATACAATATTGATTGCGTGTCGGGAGTAACGACCCAAACTATCACGCAAAAGGGGGGTGTACCCCTGTGAAGTTTGTGTTCTTCATTTTGATCGTGCCAAATAGGCTCGTTAAGCAAGCTTTTCATTCTTTGAAAAAAGAATTTAAGTCTGCAATTAAAAAGGTTGTTAATTACCTTCTTAATTGGCTCTTGGAGTAACATCCAATCCAATTAATTTTAGTAATCAATGACTATTTCAGCGGTGGTTTTGGCCATCGCTGTTTTATTTTACATCTAGCAACCTCTCCAATTTATCATATGAAGATGCTCCCTTTAAATGTGGGTTCCTCATATCACAAATTGCTTCACTAATTGATTGCATGGTTTCAGTATTAGGAATTCCCCAATATTTTGGAAGTCCATCATTGGCTACTGATGATAAAGCCATGCGAATAAAACTAGAAATGGATAAGCCGTGAGCAGCTAATTCCTTACTGGGTCTTTCTTTAACATCAATCGGCACCCTACTACCTACTCTTGCACACATATTCATCACCTCTCATATATACGAAAATTAACACACAAGATCAATTCAGGCTCAATATATTATTAAAGCTCAAAACTCTATACAATTACGGCTATTCGCTTGTCCAGCACTAAAGAAGGCTTCCTTAAACACACTGGTCATAATTCACAAGCCAGTGTATTTATTAGTGTGTTTGAAACTGTAATTCACATAGATTTAGAACAATTCATTTTAATTCAGAAGCATACAAAAAAGCCTACACACCAAGCCTTTATGACCCAATCTGTAGGCTTCTAAATGGTTATGAACCATATCTAGTGCTGACTAGAGGGTTCGAACCTCCGACCTCATCATTACTAATGACGTGCTCTGCCAACTGAGCTAAGTCAGCATTTAACCAACAAATATTAGTACAACAGAAATCAGTAAAAATGCAAAGATAAATTTGTTTAACTCAGTCGTATAAAAAATTGCCCATCTATAATTAATCCCGTACTCCCTCAAGGCCTTCTTTGACAATAAAGATAATCAATAGTAAGGAAAAGACACTATCGGACCACCACCAGCCTTGCCAAGCCGTCAGCACGTTACCGACCAAGACAGCCGCAGCAGTATAGGCACAGGTCAGGTTACACATGGCATCCTCCCGTAGGGCACTAGAGTTAATTTTTCTTGCCACCCTTAGTTTAACCATCATCAAGAGTGGCATACAGATCAGGGATGCCAAAGCCATTAGCATCCCCACCAAACTGCTTTCGGCGCCCTGATGGTTGACCAGGTTATAGCCGGACGTCACCCCAATATATACCGCCAGTGCTAACAGACACCAGCCAATAATCCGTCCTGCACGACGTTCTACGCGGGCCACCTCATTAGGTGATTTTCGACTTGTAACGTTTAATCGCCAAAGCAATGCACCACTGGAAATGATCTCAAAGAGACTATTCAGGCCAAAAGCTACCAACAACAATGAGTGGGCCCGCCAGCCTGACCAGCAACCAACCACAAATTCAAGGATCATCCAGCCAAGTGAGAAAACCTCAACCATGATCCCTTGACGATAGTAGTTTTGTTTAATCATGGTTATTAACACCCCACCCATTTGATTGCGCACGTCGCTAAGCTATCGGCGAACGAACCTAATTATAGCGAATAAATAAAGTTAAGTGAACGGCTACGCGATACCAGAATAAAAAATGCTTCCGCACGGATAAACTTAATTCATGCGGAAACATTTTGTAACCTTCTTGATTAACTCAAGGGCTTCAGCACCCGTACTCGACGCTGATAACGTTCGATCTGACCGCGCTTTTGTAGCTGAGCCAATTTCCGGGATAACGTTTCGGGTGTCGTTCCTAGGTACGAAGACAAATCCTTCATCCTCAGCGGCAGCGTAATCAAAGAGTTTCCCTGCTGAGCAACCAATTGATTCAAGTAACTAGCTAGCCGTTCCTCAATACTTGGTAACCCCATCAGCTGCGTCTGTTTCCGAAGGGCTGCAATCGTTGCTGCTTGTCCGGCCAGCAGTCTAATAGCCAAGTCGCCGTGCTGCTGAATCAGACTGGTAAAATCGGTGCGAATTAGGACACAGATATCACCAGCCGTCATCATTTCAACATAGCTATTTTGGTTGGTAATTCCCAACAACCAGGTTTCACCGACATAGTCCCCGGTGGTCAGGGAACGTTGAACCTGTTCTTCCCCGGTCGCACTCAATTGGTATAGCCGGGCCTGCCCGCTCTTAATGATCACCAGCCGATCGCTATCGCTGGGACTCACCACGATCGTTCCCCGTGCAGCGTGTTGGTGATGGACCAGCCGCTCAATTTGCCGCTGCTTTTCTAGATCTAATTGATTGAAGAGCGGTACGAGCCGTACACAAAGTTCCTCTGCCATTTGCGTCCCTCCAGCACCTATTTTCTAAAAGTCGTCATCGTCCTCTTCAGTATACAACCCGGTCCGCAGATCGTGACCTAGGAAGCGCTGGGTAAGGGCAATCTGGGCCTTGATCCACGCCAAAAGACTGGTCAGACTGGCGACCAATTCGGGCCACTCCTCATTTCTCCCCAGGGTGATTGCCTTGGTGATGAAGAGCGTCTGAGTATCAAAGTCCTTGACGAGGCTAAAGAGCTGCTCGGTGCCGGGATCATACTTGACGGCACCGTCCTCTTCCAACATCGTAAACTGCTTGAACTGGTCAGTCGTCGTTGGGATACTCTCCCCGTTATTGACCAACAGCTGATTGAGCTTCGCAAACGTCGCCTGCTCATGAGTGATCCACGCATCCCCGTACTGGGCCAGGAAGAGGGCGACCGGCCCCTGGGCAAACAGCTTAGCCTGGCTGATCTTGAGTGTGTGAATCAATAGGTTGGCGATGATGTGGCCGGTCATCGCCCCGGCTGTCGGGGTGTGATGGTCAACGTCACTCTGCTTTAGTTCCTGTGCATACTTTTCTTTACTCGTCATCTGCAAGCTCCTTTGTCTTGACTCCCTGAACCGTGTAACCCATCTTCTCGATTCCTTCCTGAACCACTGCTGGTGAGGTTTGGGCCGGATCTAAAGTAAACTTGACCTTGCCCGCGTTGAAAAGAACCTTTACGTCGGCCGTCCCATCAACCCGTTCCACACTCTTTTGAATCTTCGTTAAGCATGATGGACAGGTCAGTCCACCGAGTTTCATCATTACTTTTTCCATTCTTACCACTTCCTTACGTGATTATTCTACCGGGGTTTCCCTGGAAGAAAATTGACGATGATCAAGTTTCGGTGAATATTTAATGAGCCGCATGCTATTGAGGATCACGACCAGAATGCTCAACTCATGGATCAGCATCCCCGACGCCATTTCGATATAGCCGACAAAGAGACCGACGAACAGCAGCAGGACCGTTAAGAGAGCGATCACGATATTTTCATTCATGTTCTGGAGCGTCCGGTGGGCTAGCTGCCGGGCGACCACCAGTCTTGTCAGGTCCGACTTCACCAGGACCAGGTCGGCAACGTCCATCGCCACGTCCGTCCCCGACCCCATCGCGACCGCCACGTCGGCTGCCGCCAGGGCAGGACTATCATTGATCCCATCGCCGACAAAGGCCACCCGGTGTCCTGTCTTCTGGACGTTTTTAATGAAGTGAGCCTTATCCTGAGGCAACATGGCGGCATGCACCTCGTCGAGTGGCAGGGCCGCCGCGATCTCCCGGGCCGTCCCTGCATTATCTCCGGTTAGCATCACCAGGTGCTTGACACCCAGCTCCCTCAGCTGCGCGAGGGCCTGGGCCGCCTGGGGACGTGGCTGGTCCTTGATGGCAAAAATCGCCAGGGCGGTCCGGTCGGTACTGGCAAAAATCACGATCGAATTGCCCGCCGCAACCAGCCGGTCGACCTCAGCCGCCAGCGCCTGATCGGTCCCTACCACCTCATGGACCAGTTGCTGGTTTCCCAGCAGGTACTCCTGACCGCCGAGCTGGGCACGCATCCCCTGACCCTTGATGGTCGTTACCTTTGTCGGTGTCAGGGACTGACTCATCTCGAGTCCAACAATGGCCTGGGCCAGGGGGTGGGTGGATTGCTTCTCAATGGCCACGGCCCGGTCGATGATCGCCTGCCGGTCGCCTTTCAGCACCAGTAATGACTTCACCGTTGGCTTCCCCAGGGTTAGGGTCCCAGTTTTATCAAAGGCAATCGTATCAACGTGGCGGAGCCGGTCCATCACGTCCGATCCCTTAAACAGGATCCCACGCCGGGCCCCATTGCCAATCCCCGCAACCGTGGAGGCGGGAACGCCGATGACCAGGGCGCCCGGACAGCCCAGGACCATGACGGTAATCGCTAGCCGGAAGTTGCGTGCAATGATGCCGACCACGACTGCTACCAAGAGCACTAGCGGCGTGTAGTATTGGGCAAAGCGATCAATGAAGCGCTGCGTCCGCGTTTGGGAATCCTGGGCTTCCTCTACCAGCTCAATAATCTTGCCAAAGGTCGTGTCGTCGCCCGCCGCGGTGGTAGTGACGGTGACCGTCCCGTTCTCCAGAATCGTCCCGGCAAACACTTCATCTCCCACCTGCTTGCTAACTAACCGAGCCTCACCGGTAATGCTGGCCTCGTTCAGTAGGGCCGTTCCGGTGCGGATCTTCCCGTCGACCGGCATCCGATCCCCGGTCTTGACCAGGACGGGGGTTCCCGGATCAAGGAAGTCAACGTCCTCCTGACTGGTGGTCCCGTCCTGGTGTACCACCAGGGCTGTCTGGGGCGCCAGGTCCACCAGCTGCTGGACTGCCGACCGGGTCTTATGCAGGGTCACGTCTTCCAGGACCTCCCCAACCATGAACAACCAGGTGACGATCGCTGCCTCATTGTATTCGCCAATGATAAAGGCGCCGATCACTGCGATACTGACCAGGACGTCAATCGAGACGAGGCGAACCTGAAGCGACGAGATCGCCGTCAACAGGATCGGCAAGAGTCCGATAATCCCGACGATGGCCATGATGACTTGGTACGTCAACGTAAACTGACCACCAAACCGGGCCACTTCGGCCAGCACTAGTAGGAGCGTGGTCACAATGACGATTGCCTTTCGATGGGTTGTAAAAAACTGCTGGGTCTTAACCATAGCTTGCATCCTCCTTTACTTTTCCAGTATAGGGTTGGCGGCAGGGAATTAAATTGACTGTTGTCAAGTTTGCACCTTCATCACTTTTTAGTATCCACGACAGTACATATTAAAATAGCCTGCCACAACGGTGTTTAGTCGTTGTAGCAAGCTATTTTGCTCTCTATTTATTTTATAATTTAACCACTCTTATTTACGAGTTGAGCATAATTAAACGTAATACTTATCTTAATCATCTTGCTTAGAACACATGATAAGTTGCTTCATGTAGGTCTGTGGGTCATCAATAATCTGCAACATCACCTTAGCCACGTCTGCTCGGTTAGTACGCGGTGCTCCAGGCATTTTATAACCAGACGCTGCATCCCTAACTAACGGATTCTCACTTCTTTCGCCGTTAAATAGTGGGCCGGGATGAATAGTCGTCCAATCGAGATCAGAAGACGGTAACTGCTTTTCACCAGCCTCATGATCAGCAAAATTTCCCTTTAGGAATCCTTTAGCGCCCATCCGATATGGATAACGGGTATTTTCATAAGTAGCACCAACACCTAATGCTGACAGGCTAATTAGGCGTTTAACTCCTGCTTTATCCATTGCTTCAATAATATTTGGAATAGCAAGAGCAAACAATTTTCCACTGCTATTAGAAACCGGATTACCAAGCGCCACTAAAACCGCATCACAACCTTTCATAGCCGACGCAATTTTGTCAATGTCGTTTAATTCACCAGTTACCACCGTTATTTGGTCACGATGGGTTAACTTATCTGGATGACGAACATAGGCAATAACTGAATATTTCTTTTCTAAAGACTGGAGAATCAGTTCTTCCCCGGTCCGTCCGGTTGCACCAAAAATGCAAAGTTTCATTTAACACGCCCCACTTATAAGTTGTCTTCAATCCAGTTGAAAATCATTTCACTCGCCGGAGCATAACCACCCATCTGTGTGTGCTGTTGAGCTGTTGAATCCTCATCAAAAAACAAGTAATCCTTCGGACAGGTTAGCTGATTATAGAATTCCTTGGCAGCTGCTGGATTAATTTCAGCTGCCCCATTCAGTACCAATACTTTGGACTGAATTTGATTAATGATATCACTATTGTCATATTTAGCTAACTCTGGTAATAATTCTTTTTCAGAGCAACCATGCTTCCAAGTATAATCTTTAAGCATGTATTCCAACATCGCTGGTCGTAATCTCTTTGGTAAGGCTAGGATCTTATTCAAACGCTGTCCAATCATTTTACCCCAAGCAATATTACCAGGATCAGCAATACATATCTTGATTCGTTTATCAAAAGCTGCTGCTCGGGGAACCTGGAAGCCACCAAAGCTCATTCCCATCACGCCAATTCGTGATGAATCCACGTCAGATAGTCCCTCAGCAAAGTCTAAGACAGGTTTCATGACGTTTTCAAAATCAGGTCGGAATGGTAAACCCTGAAGTCGAAGGGTCATTCCCTGACCTGGGCCATCAAAGGTCAAAGCATTAATGCCACGCTTAATTGCAGCGTCTGTTACCCAACGTGTATCATCGGCCCAAGTATCACGACCAGGAACGACAATCAGCAGTGGTGACTTTCCGTTAGCATGTGGTGACTGAAAATAGTGCCCTGGCAGAGTCGTATTTTCATAAGGAATTTCAATTGCTTTACCGGGATACCCGGAAAGTTTCATTGACTTATCATAGCAACTCTGGCTAAGTCTACAATACTGTCTGATTCGCGGATCCGCAATATCTCCGAAGTACATCAAAGCAACTCGCCAATAGGTTGATGCACGAAGGTATGCGCTACCTGCACTGACCAGCTTGTTAGCTTGTTCATATTGTACCGCCCGCTCCTGTAAACGATTTGCCATCGTAGCCCAGGCGCTGATCCAGGTCTGTTCGTCACCGTTCTTCAAATTAGCGTTTACCTCTAAGACTTCACCGACATCGGCCATCCGGTAATTAACTAACCCTAAAACATGTTTGACGAGGGCGTCTTGTAACATATTCTTACTGAATTTCTGTGACGACCAATGATTATTAAATTTCATAAATGCTTCAGTCATATTAACTTATCCTTTCTATTTTTCACGTTTTTGTTGTTCAATCTTGCTTGTCCGCATCCCCGGGAAGATCCAGTTCCACTTACCACAAAGCTTGATCATTGCTGGCACAAAGATCAATCGGACAATAAAGGCATCAAAGAAGACCCCAAAGGCTAGTGCTAACCCGATTGACTTGCTAGTTGGGTTAGTAGTAACGGCAAAACTACCGAATACGGAAATCATAATTAACCCAGCGGTAATGATAACCTTAGCGTTTTCGCGCATACCGACGCGAACTGCCTCAGTAGTATCCCCAGTTAACAGGTAAATCTCCCGAATCCGTGATACTAGGAAAACTTCATAGTCCATTGCCAGACCAAATAAGATTCCAATGGCAATCACTGGTAAGAAAGCAATAATCGGTGCTCCCTTACTAATACCGAAAACAGTATGCATAACGGCATCTTGCATAACAGCGGTCAAGGCACCAAATGATGCCAAGAGTGACATTCCAAAGCCAGCCATAGCAACTAGCGGGATAATGAAGGAACGGAAAACTAACATCATTAAGACAAAGGCCAGTGCCATAACAATTCCAGCAAATATTGGAATGGCATGGTTTAGCTTTTGAACGATATCGATATTGATAGCGTTGGATCCCGTGAGAATAAGTTTGGTATTCATCTTATCTTCAGTTGTGTTGGAATATTTCTTTATATTGTGAGCTAACTTATCAGTCTTAACTGATTCAGGTCCATAGGTAGGGATCACCATGAAGACAGCGTAGTTTCCGTCGGGCAGCTTACCACCTGACTGCTGAAGCATCATTTGTTGCTGAGCGGCACTTGCTTGCTGACCGGGCTGTCCTTGACCAGCCATTTCCTGCTGTTTAGCGGATTGTTGAGCAGCGCTTGTGGTACTACCAGGTTTCTGAGAATTATTCATTTGACCAGGTTGAGGTTGCTGGCCTTGTTGCATTCCGGATTGACCAGAGCCAACTTTACCTCCGCCACTGATCATCCCCGGTGTCGCCATCTTGACGTACTTCATATTGGACAGATGATCGGTGATCTTCATGACTGTCTGTTGTTTTTCCTGCGGACTGGCATTCTTGTCTAACTTGGCAACAACAATTAATTGACCATTGATTCCCTCGCCAAACTTATCGGACAGAATATCATAAGCCTTTCGCTCAGTCTGATTGGTTGGTAATGCGCCATTATAAGGCATTCCCAATCTCATATGACCAGACGGAATGGCAAATGCTATAAGAACCAGCACACTGGCAATCGCAGTGACAAACGGGTGCTTGATAATCGTATGTTCAACTATCCCACTTTTGTTCTTGCGGTGATGTGGTTCTTCTTTTGCTGGTTTAATATGCCGATGAGCTAACGAAATCAGTGCTGGTAACAGAGTCATTGCTGATAAGATCGCAAAAGCCACCCCAACAGCAGCAGCTAGTCCCATTTGCGTCAAGAAGTCAATACCAACCAGACTTAAGCCCGATACTGCAATAATGACTGTGATTCCTGCAAATAGTACTGAACTACCTGCAGTTCCCATGGCATCACCAAGAGCTGTAAGGTAATCATTTTGTGTCGGACGATTAGTCCGATAACGGTTGATGATGAAGAGGGCGTAATCAATCCCACAGGCTAGGCTAAGGATCATCGCCAAACTCTGGGCGACTGATGCGGTCTCAAAGTAGTTAGAACCAATTCCGATAACTATAAGACCCAGTGCCAAGCCGGTAACCGCACTAATGATTGGTAGGCCAGCCGTGATAAAGGAACGAAAGAGAACCATCATGAAGACAAAAGCGATTGCGACACCAATCAGCTCGGCAATTTCATTAACCCCCATCGGGTGAATTGAAACGGTTCCGGTGTATTCTACTTCAACACCTTTCTGGTCATCTAATGTTTTGAAAGCTTGTTGCGTCTTATGGATTGTCGCTGGAGTAACCGAATTTGTCTTCTGGTCATAGGTTACCGTTGCGTAAGTAGTCGTCAGATCTTTGCTAAACTTTTGTTCCTGATAAGGGTTAGTAACAGACGCTACGTGTGGTTTCTTCTTTGCCTTAGTTACGGCACTATTAATTGCCTGTTCTGTTTTTGGTTGCAATAATCCTTTCTTATCTTTGGTTTTTATTACAACCTGAAGGGTTCCATGATCAGTGTCCTGGTGAAATTCCTTCTTTAAGGTTGATTGAATTTCAGTTGATGGAATTCCTGAGATGGATAGTGACTCATTGTAGTTGGAGCCTAACTTAGCTACGATAGTTCCGAAGCCGAGTAATGCTACTAACCATATAATAATTGCGGCCCACTTGTGTTTGGCCATACACTGGCCGATTTTCTTTAATAGTTTTCCCATACTCTCTCCTCTTTCTTTATTGACTTTCTAAATTATAGTCAGCATAATTTTAATGAACTATAGATAATAAAGTATCACTGCCAATTAAAGCGACAGTGTTGAGAAAGTGGTGATAAAGTGGCGGATTTAAGAAAATTACGCACCCAGCGAGAAATTCAACAAGCACTGGCTGACCTCCTATTAAAGAAGACATTCAGTAAAATTACGGTAACCGACATTGTTAACAAGGCGCTGATTAATCGCAACACCTTTTACCTGCATTATCGGGATAAGTATGACTTAGTTGAACAGATAATAATGACAATGGTTGACCAATCAAGTTTCTCCATCAACGAATTCAATACAACACCATTCTATTTCTTACGATCAATCTCAAATGAAGCTTCTGACTTGGGACATCAGATCATCAACCGCCAGCGAGCAGACAGCGAATTTCAGGAAGTAGTTTTAAAAACTATTCTCAAATTGGTAATGACAGATGCTGACAGTTCTAACAGTCAGATTTGGTTTACTTTCGGTAAGCTTTCTGCAATCATGGCCTGGAATAACCAACACGGCTATTACTATGACATCATTCAAGACGCTGACCAACTTCAGCAAATTTTTGACACTGAAGAATTTCCTAATTTAAATGACTGATTAATCAATGGTTTCTCATATAAAGGCTTAAAATATTACTTTTTTCACATTTCAAACCCGTTAAAACGCCTGATACTATTTATCCGCGATGATTCTCACCATGGTAAACTTTCACGTGAAAAAAGCTGAAAAGTCATTAACGCTTTTACGTGAAATAGCCAGTTATAACGACTATCACCGCCGTTATAACTGGCTATTAAACTCAATTATTGAGTTTTTATGGCAAACATTTTGGCAAACAAACATGTAGTCTTAAGTGAGTTAGTCTAGTTTTAAGGTTGCCAAAATGCCGTTATCATGCGCTTCCAACTCTAAGTTACATTACAATTCTATTCGGTATCAATAGTCATAGACGCAAAGCTTATCAAATTCCACCATATTTCTCATTTTTTCACACACTAAAATCGTTAAAGCCCTTGACGCCGTTGACCTACGGCAATTCACCGTGGTTCAAAGCAACACGATAATCGTTCACGTGAGAAAAAAGTGAGAAGTCAATAACGTTTTTTAACGTAAAATAGCCTATTCTAACGACTGAAAATGCCGTCAGAATAGGCTATTAGACTCTTTATAGTGCTGACTAGAGGGTTCGAACCCCCGACCTCCTCATTATTGCCTATCGACAAGCATTTTGTTTACTAAGACAAGCGTTTCAGCGATTGCTTGTCAAATTGCTTATCGAATTTAATAAGAATCAACAAGCTTTTTATCTGCTTTTATACTTTGTATTAACTGATTGGCCAATTTTTTTAATATTTTTTTGGGCTATTAACTCTCTAACGTTTTTTCTAGTCTTATAAATAGTCAGGCCTAAGTAACTTGATATTTCTTTTATACTCAGAGCGCCTTTTTCCTGCAAAAGTAAAACGATGCGGTCTGCATCAGATAAATTATTTTCTACTTTTTTCGACTTATTATTATAGTTCAAATTAGGAAAAATCACCTTAAACATATGTGGTGTAACTTTGAATTCTGGCTGAACCCCAGTCCCATCATATGACTCGAACATTCGATTAATTCCAGTTCCATAATTTTCAATATAATTCATCTTATCTAAAATATGAACTAATTGAGGATTACGAACAGCTGTCATTCCATCCTTAATTTCATCTAACGTTAATCCATCAGGAATACCACCTGGTGATAGAATCTCCATCCGATCTTCAAAAAACTGAATTTTAATATAAAGAATGTAATAAATAGTCTCGATGGGCAAATGCATTAACTACCGCTTCTCGAATCGCTTCATCTGGATAGTCTTTTCTTTCTTCTCTCTGAGGCGCACCAGTGAACCATACTCTAGTTTTATTATTCAAACTAATATAATTGAGCAAATTATCAATCTGTCCAGTTAATGCTCCAGAAAATTCCTGTTTATCTTGAAACTCCATGACTGTTGTTCCTTGATAGACAGCAGCTTTTACTACATATGGATTCTGATCACTAACTAACAGTGCAGCATTATTATATAAATGGCTATTATTGAACATTCGCAAAGCCTTTGGACTAAATTTAATTTTCCTTTGCTTGGCTCGTTCTTCTAGCTTCCCAAAAGTTAAGTTTTGTTCTTTAGACTCCTCAGAATCAAATTCATCATTCCCAGAGTTCTGTTGAATCATTCTCTTAACTTGCTCATTAGTTGCTTTTACTGAAGAACTACCATAGCGAATATATACGCCATTCGAATCTAGTCCATTTTGTGCAATTGAATATGGCTTATGTCTTCCTTCTTTGATCTTTATCAAGAACGGGTCATGATTAACGTCAATATCAATCAAACTAAATGGTGTTGGGTAAAAAGCATTAGTATACCAGTGATTCAAAGTTTCTTCCCATTCATGCTTCTCTTCATCTGATACCTTTAATGGTTTTTTAGTTTCATCATCAACACCAACGAAGATTTTTCCACCTTTAGTGTTCAGAAAAGCTACAATCTCGCGCTTTAATTTATTAGTTAAAGTGCTTTTGTATTCTATATTGTTATCTTCATTTTCCATATAATTGCCCTTCATATATAAGAATTTGGTAACAATTAATTATATAAAAAAAGGGCCTAGCCTTTCAACTAGGTCCTTTATTAATTATGCTGACTAGAGGGTTCGAACCTCCGACCTCCTCATTACTAGTGAGGTGCTCTGCCAACTGAGCTAAGTCAGCATTAACCAACGACAAATAGTATATCATACCAGCATATAAATACAAGCCCATTTTTAAAAAATTAATGATCAATCCTAAATTTCTTCACAGGTTGGTTTCACACTATTCAACCTATGAAGAAATTAAGAAGGCCGTCATAATGATTTATTAAGCTGGCGCAATTTCTCACTTTTAGGCAATTAGTTCTGTTATAGTTACATCATCAAGAAACACAGGCAAGAGAGAAAGAGGTGAGAATTATTGCAGCATGGAAAAAGTGGTGGGTTGCTCTGCTATTCCTGCCACAAATTTTAGCCGGCAGTGGCGTAATTTTACTTTGGTACTTCCAAAACGAACAGTGGGCACGGCTTACGCTCAACTGGCTGGCTACCGATCCGGGACAAATAACGCTCGTAGTCATTGCCGCTTACGCAATCTTCATGGCGTTGGCAACAATTAGCGTGGCAATCTTCCGGCCAACAACCACTAAGCAGTTAACAGTTGCTCGTGATGGAGCTTTTCACGTCAAAGTTGACCAAGAAGCGGTCGAAAAACACTTGCGGCTGGCTTTGGCTGAATACGAACTCTACAACGCACAGGCGCACGTCAAAATGCACCGCAACAGTCAGCAGGCCGACGTGAACGTGAGCGGTATGTTGTCAGGACGCGTGGCACCGGAACAGTTGCAAACTGATTTGAAGGCTACCATCGCTAACAGCCTGAAGCAGCATTTCAACATCGACTTGCGTAAGTTGAAGGTTAACTTACAACCATATGACTACAAGCAAGAAGTTGCCATCGTATAGGAGGTGAATTATGAGACTAACAGCAATGTTTGCGGCACTTGGCCTGATCATTAGCGTCAGCTGGGTTGCCTGGGGCTTCTTGCCCATGCTGGCAATCCTGCTCACCACATTAATTTTCGGCACAATTGGCTACATCTTAGACATTCTGGGTTACTCACTCAATCAACTGAAGAACAACATTTTAGAACGACTTGGCGAATAGCCATACCAAAGGAGAAACTACTATGCCTAACACAAACCAAAATACTAAACCAACGATCGACCAACAATTAACGTTTGATGACCAGGTAATTGAAAAGATTGCTGGCATTACTGCTAGTCGCGTTCCGGGAATCATCTCTTTAAACGGCAACATGTTTAACGAGCTAGCGGAAAAAGTGACTTCCAACAACGACGTGACCAAGGGTATCAAAGTTGATACCGGCGAGAAACAGGTGGCGGTCAAAATGGACGCGACCATCGAATACGGTAAATCCGCACCGGAAATTTTCATGGCTGTCTGCAATGAAGTTGCTGCCGCCATCGACCAAATGACGGGCCTCAAATTAGTGAAGTTTGAGCTGCATATCAACGATGTTCAAACCAAATCTGAGTTGAACCAGCAAACGGAAGACGCTCAAGTGGCCTAACAAAAAACTCTCCAAATAAATAAAGAATAATTAACTAGCCTTCATTAAGGCACAAAAAAAGGACGAGCAAATCTGCTCATCCTTTTTTATTACTTAAGTGATTGATCTAGCAAATACCACAAAGACCCAGAACGATCCCTAAGATCATGATGTCTAACATGACCCAGTTAACGTTGACGTGCTTGTTGTGGATCAGATAGAAGGCACCAAGAGTTACACACAGTGGTACCAAGCCCAGGAACAGTTGGTCCAAGTAAGTTTGGATCTTCATAACTTGGGAACTGCCCTTAACCGTTACGGCCAAGATAGTCTTGAACTTAACGTTGGAAGCAGTCATTGAACCCATCATCATCAGACCTAACAGACTGGAAACCTTGGTCAGGATCTTCATACCGCCAGATTCATACAGGCGTTCGATGAAGGTCGTCCCGACAGAATAACCACCGTAGAGGGAGTAGTATTGAATGATATATGCAGGAATGTTGTATAAGAGCCAGAAAACAATCGCACCCAGCGGTGAACCAGCACTAGCCAGTGAAATACCAATCCCGGCAGCAACGACCCGTAAGATACCCCAGAAGAATGAGTCACCGATACCAGACAGCGGGCCCATCAGTGAGGCCTTAATGGCAGTGATTGAGCTAGCATCAAAGTTTTCCGGATCTTCGGCATTCTTCTTTTCCATGGAAGCAACTAAGCCGACGATAAAGTCGTTCAAGTGCAGCGTGGCGTTGAACCAGGTGGTGTGCCGAACAATGGCCTTCGTCCGCTCTTCCGGCTTGTCCTTGTAGAGCAGGTCGATCATCGGCATCAAGGTCCACAGGAAACCTAACCCGTGGTATTGGGTGGCACCGGTCCGTGATGCGTTCATTGCGTATGACCGCCAGAAGACACGCCGCATTGCTTTTCTTTCAGCAGGTTGTAAGTCTTTAGTTAATTTTCTCATGAGAAGAAGTCCTCCTCTTCTTCTTCCTTACTCTCGTGAGCGTTAGAAGATTGATTACTCTTAACACCTTCAGAAGCTAACTTGTTGTAACGCATGTCACTCTGTGCAACTACGACACAGATAACAATCCCGATGGCTGCAACGGCAACGGCTGGCAGCTTCATGTATGCGGTCAGCACGAAACCAAGCAGGTAGAAGACAGCCAACTTGTTGTTCCACAGCAGTTTCATCAGCATAGCGAACCCAACGGCAGGCAGCAGGCCACCGGCAGCGTTCAAACCGTTCATGACCACTTTTGGAATGTGGGTAACGAAGGCGTTCACTGGGCCAGAGCCGGCCAGAACACCGATGAAGGAAACGGCAGAAATGATGCAGTAGTAGAATACCCAAGTTCCCCATTGCAGGGCGTTAATCTTGCGTTCGTTACCTTCAGCAGCAATCCGGTCAAGGACTGGGGCGAAGATGTTGAAGAAGACGTTCTTTAAGAACATAACAACGAATGCGGCCAACATACCGATTGGAATAGCCAGCGTCAAGGCAGCACCCTTGCTGACCCCAGCGGTGATGGCGAAAGTCGTGGAAATAACAGTCGCAGTAACTGGTTCGGCGGAAATAACCCCACCGATGTTAACGTTCCCCAGGAAGATGGCTTCCAGGGAGGCCCCCATCAGGATCCCTTGGCGCATGTCACCCATCAAAAGTCCGGTGACCAGGCCAACAACCAGCGGACGTTCCAGCATACTTTGCCCGGTCAGGTAGTTACCCCCGAAGCAGATGAAGACGGCCACGAAGGCCAATAAAGCATGAGTTAGCATTGCTTACCCTCCTAACTATTCGACCTTCTTGAGGGCTTCAGCCAAGTCGTGCTTTTCGTTGCTTGGGAGCACCTGATTATAGGTCTTGACACTGGTTAAACTAGCCAATTCCTTAGCGGCTTGTAATTCATCAGGGTTTAATTGAACACTGTGGAAGACTTCAACTTTGCTCTTTGGGTCAGACTTGTCGAACCGGCCGGCGTTGGCAACGTTAACGGCTTCGACATCGTGAACTTCATGGGCAATCTTGTTGGCATCGGATACACAGTTGCAAAGGGCGAAGATTCGCTTGTCCTTGCCACGAGGGTCGTTCAAAACCTTGATTGCGTCATCAACGGAACGAATCAGGCACTTAACGCCATCCGGAACGGCCATCTTCAGAGTCATCTGCATCACTTTGTCGTTAGCAGCATGGTCGTTGGCAACAACAATCAACTTTGTATTCAATTCCTTGGTCCAAACCACGGCAACCTGTCCGTGAATCAAACGGTCATCAACTTTAAGTTGTGCTAACATTTCAAATTACCTCCTACACAAAATTACTAATCAAAGAAATCGTCATCTGATTCGCTATCATCCGTTGTTTCCAACTTAACGGGCTTGATTGCGCTCTCGGTGATGGCTTGATTGATGATGTCATCGGTTAATTTCGTACCTTCTGGCTGCAGAATAATCGACAGAATAATAGCTAAGTTTGAATTGGCAATCAGGAAAATCCCCTTCTTGCTCTTTGCAGCCAGGCGGGAAACGACCTTTTGATTAACCGATCCACCATAAAGGTCGGTGAAAATCACGGCCTGTTCATCTTCCCCAACACTATCAATAAAGGCGTCAATCTTCGGTGTGTAATCCGAATTATCCAAGTAGGCATCGATCACCGAAACATCGTCACCCTTACCCGTCAGGATGTTCAACGAACTCTGGAAACCACTTGCCAGTTTTCCATGTGTAGCAATCAGATACTTCATGTAATCCCCCTCCTTTAATTTAAGAACATTTTTACTATAACAGGTTTTACTGATTAATGAAAGCGTTTACTTTAAACTTTTTGCGTATTTTTGTCTATTAGTTTCAAACTCAATAGCATGTAACCGCATTTTTGCCCAATAAAATCCCCACATGATTAACAATTTCTGTCATAGTTTTATAAAAACGACGACCATTAGTGGATGATTTATTCAACACAAATAAAAAAATTCGAGGATAACCGAATTACGCCGATTATCCTCGAACTGATAAACATTAATTATTTGTCTGTTAAGCAGATGGCAGCTTAGTCTGATTATAGAAGTCGACATGAGCACTGTTCTGATCAATGGTCATCTTCATAATGGCCCCATTGCCCGGGCCTTCGTAATTGTGGCCTGGCTCGCCAAAGACATTTGCCAGGTAGCGGATAATCGAGCCGTGAGAAACCACGACAACGGTGCTCTTATCCGGTAAACCGCGCAGAAAGTCGACTGCCCGCTGGCAACGATCGTTTAATTCTTCGCTGCTTGAGGCCAGGTGTGACGGGTCGGCTTTGTGCAGCATATCATGCAGCTTTGGCATCCCATATTCGTCAATGATCTGACTTAGGCGACGGATCCGCTTGCCAACGACCATGCTGGCAAAGATGGCCCCCTCTTCGTTAGCAAAGCCTTCAAAAGAGCCATAGAATACTTCACGAAAAAGCTTATTTTGTTCAGGTTCCTTGATGTTAGTGTGCGGATTTTGTGCAATTAATAGTTTTGCGGTATTGATTGCCCGCATCATGTCACTCGAGAAAAGGTAATCAACCTTCAAAGATGATAATGCCTTACCAACCGCAACCGCGTCTTGTTCACCCTTCTCGGTCAACGGACTATCGGCCCATCCTTGCAGACGACTGAAGCGATTGAAGTAGGTTTCGCCATGGCGAACAAAGTAAACATTAATGGCCATTGTATTTCCTCCATCCTGATAATTTAGCTAGGCTTATTGTATCATAGTAAACGTTTACAGTTAGACAAATTACACTTTTACCACCAATAATTTAATATTAATAAACTATTAATGACTATTAGTTTAAGCTTACTACCCTTAAAAAGACTATTAAAATCAGCAAAAAAAGCCGGGCCAAACTTTTGACCCGGCTTCAATTTATCCGCGATCTAATTAAAAACAGGACAATGTTACTTCATCTGTGCACTCTTCAGTAATTCGTCAAAGTGCTTGTAGAAGATGTCCTTGTCGGCCTTGGTAACCAGGGTCAATTTCCGGCCATCAGGGCTCTTGTAGGTCCGGCCAGCAGCGCGACCATGGATTTCAACGGCTGCCTTTTCCTGCTGGGATTCAACAATGTCTGGGTAAAGGCTGGACAAAGTAGTCAGCACATCCCACAGGTAGTAAGTAGAGTCGGCTTCGTCAGCGAGTACCAGTGAATAGCCTTGACCAACCAAGTCAAAGGCAGGATATTTACGGTTGACAGCAAAGTGGTGCCGCAGTTCAGGCGTCAATGGAATCTCTTCCGTACTTTCCAGGCCCACCATCTGAATGTCTAACTTGGAATCGAAGACCGTCTTAACAGCTTCGGGGTCCCAGAAGGCATTCCATTCAGCGGTGCCGTCAAAGCCTGGTTCGTTAGTATTACCGTGACCGTCTAAGCAGCCACCCATCCAGTACAGTTTCTCAATGTTGTCCTGGATTGATGGGTCAATTTCTAAGGCCCGGGCAAGATCAGTCAGTGGACCAGTCATTACCAGGGTCACAGGAGCATCTGAACCCTTGATTTTATCAATCATATCGAGGTGTGCCGGCTTGGCAGCCTGCTTCGTTTCCACCGTGCCGCGTTCATTTAAGATTGGCAGGTCGTTAAACGAAAATGCACTCAAGCGCCAGTTGGATGGGAATTGGTGGTGAGCCCGTGAGTCGGACTTAGCAACTTCCAGATCGTCGCCACGCAGGTTGAACCGGTCGATGATCTTCCGGGCGGTCATTACCGCTGGGTCAACATAGCAATCGGCATCGATCACACCTACACCAAGCAGCTTAATGTCTGGTGCTTGCAATAACAGTAACAGAGAAACTAAATCGTCGACATTACCATCGTTATTGAAATATACGTTTTTCAAGTTCAGTACCTGCTATATAAAACATGGAATTAAGCAGAGTTAAATGGATTTCCTACTTAACAAGAAAGAAATACAGTTATTCCTTTCTCAATTTTATTTACCACCGTCAACACCAGTATTCCCATATCCTAACCAGAGGGTAATGACAGTGACCAGCTCTGATGGCTTAAGGGTGTAGCCCACCCCCATTTGTCTTTAAACTAATTGCAATAAGTTCTGAACGGCATTCTCATCACGATCCATAACTGCACCACATTGATAGCATATGTATTCGTTATGCTTTGTGTGGTGTTTGTGATTACCAGCTAACAGGATTCGGTCGTCCCTTGTCTTAACATGTCCACACTGTGAACAACGCTGGGTACTTGGGTAGGATCGATCAGCTAATACTAATCGCTTACCATACCATTCACATTTATACGCTAAAGTCTGGCGGAAATAGCCGAATAGTGAACGTTGCAAGCCTTTAGATGCTACATGACTCATCTGCATTTGCTTAACTGCTAAATCTTCAATCACGATCGTATCGTTTTTAGAGACTAGTTGAGTAGTCAGTTTCTGCATTAAGTCGTGTTGAATGTTGGCTACTCGCCGATAATCTCGTTGCAATTTGGTTCTCGTTGCCACGTAATTATTCGACTGAGCAGCTTGCTTACCATTCTCTTTTTGCTTATGGGCCAGTTGCCGTTGATAATGCTTGATCCGCTGGTAAAGAAACCGCAAACGTTTTGGAAATACACTGATCCTTTTGCCTGGCAAATTGAAATGGCCAACATTAACATCAACTGCTGTCTTCTTACCAGTCTTAGACTGCGGTGCCACAGGTTTTTCTAGCGGTAGAGTTGCCCAGTATTTACCGTTCTCCCGCACAATTGAAACAACCCCTAACTTTCCTGATAGGCCTTTAGCACCTTTGAGTTTGATATCGGCCCATTTATTAATTCCATGGGGCTTATCCAAGCGAAGTTTCCCATTAATTAATTTGGCTCGATCAGTTTTGAATCCTTGCCTAGGTGCCCGTTTGGATTTGAAATGTGGCTTACCCCAGTCCGGTTGAGATTGATCAAAGAAATGTTTCCATGCATTACCAAGGTCAGAAATCGCTAATTGCAGGCATCGAGCAGAATATTGATACTGCCAATCTGCTTTATTAGCAACCATTTCATTACGTGCTTTCCGAAACGTCGGGCGTAGTCGCTTATTATCCATAATCCGTGATTCAGCGTACATGTCATTCCATAAAGCTAAGCCTTGGTTCCAGCAATAACGCCGATAGTCACACAAACCATCTAATACAGTTTGCATTTGTTGATTAGGATATAATCGAACTTTCTCAGTGCGAATCATGATGCTCACCTGTCTTTAATGACGAATCGTTTAACAGTTTTTTCTTGTATTTCCGTAATCCGGATAGGCGACAAGAAAAACTATGAATGATACTGATTAAATCCGATACTAGCTCTTGGTCAGGACTGGTATCAGGATTGTTCAATACTACAATTTTAGCTCCATGCTTTTCACACAATTGTTTGAACCAGTCAAACCCAAAGCGAATAAAGCGATCTTTGTAAGTAACAAAAATTATTTTGATTTGGTTATTCATTACTTCATCCAGCAACTGGTTCCACTTTTTTCGGTTGTAATTCAAGCTACTCCCAATATCACTAAAGGCATCATCAATAATAATGCCTTTCGCATTAGCATATTGGCGAATAAAGGCCATTTGATTTTTTTAATCATCTTTTTGTCCATTAGTAGAAACCCGTGCATAAGCTATAACTTTTCGCTTAGACTGGTTGCTATTATCTTTACCAATGTATTGTAAGTATTGTTCTTCAGTATAATAACGACGATTAGTCGGTGTTCGGTGAGCCTTAAACGTACCGTTATTGTCCCACTTTTGCAAAGTGCGGACGGTAACACCAAGCCTTTCTGCCATTTCTTTTGGCTTTAGCATTGTCATAACATCCACTCCATGTTTTATCTTTCTTGCGGATATTATAACGGTTTTTTCTATATTATTCTATTTTATTGCTAACAGTTATCCCCTCCTTCAAGCTGGTTTGATGATATCACAAATTCATTAAGGCCGAACAAATATTTTGAATTATTTTCTATTCTTCGTTAAGTAAAACATTTTATCCCCGAACAATCGGATTTTATTCGGTTTTTACTAACTTATTGTCAACAAAAAACGCAACCAGTACAGGCACCGGTTACGCTTTTAAATTCTCGATCAAAGATAGTTCAACAATTGACTGGCAATCCGCCGCTGCAGACGCTCATAGCCCAATTTGCTGTAGTGCAAACCATCGGGCTGGAACTTCGTGTTGACCTTGATGAATGGCGACATGCCACTGTTGTTATACAGGTCAATTACCGGCTGTCCATACAAGTGGGCCACCTGCTTAATTGCCTTTACGTAGTCGCTTTGGTGCAAGCCCAAATCGTTGGTCTGCAAAGTAGTCGGGTAGTTCTTGGTTGGGTGATGGAAATTGTTCTTCGTCGGTGTCATCACAATGTACTTGCAATCAGGATAATTACTGAGCAGGTAACGAAGGATGTAATTATAAGCGCCATAGAAGGTATGAGTGTCGACATTATCAATGGAGAAGTCACCCAACGGTACGGAATGCTGAAAGTCGTTAACGCCACCGAAGATTACCATGTAGTCCGCATCTGACACTTTCATGTCTTTCAAACGCTTGACGAAACTGTCTTCCCGGTCGCCACAGTCCGCGATCCGGGAGCCCTTCTTGCCATAGTTCCGGACTTCGGCGAATGGAATCAAATGCTGAAAACCGTGAACCCACGAAATCTTGTTGCTGCCAGTGTGTACCCCATTGTCACCCCAGGTCGTGGAGTCGCCAAAGCAATCCAGGATCTTGTCTTCATAGTAACTTAAATCATTAATATACATTTTATCCTCCTTACTCAGACCGCCTGAGCTAGTCAACGAATCACAAGTAGTATCAATTTGGGCTAATTATTATCAACTTTGGAAACAAGAAAGTAAGCATAAATGGGTGTTTTGCCAAATTGTGAACGTTCACATTTACAGGACAATTGTACAATGTTAAACCCGTAAATGTAAACGCTTTATTACGAATAAGGAACCATAAACGGTCGCTAAAAACACAAATAGCCCTCAGCGTTCTGGGGAAGAAAACGCTGAGAGCTATATTGCTGATTTAGGGTGCAACAACCAATATAAATTGTTGCTAAGTGTACTCACTCATGAAAGCTTGTAATTACATTCTTTATTCCATGTCACTAGCCAAACATGGATTGTTTTGGGGATTAGATCAGAATGTTGTAAAGTCTTGTATCTATTACTTTATTACTTTGCTAAAGTTTCAATGATGAAGTGGTTAATGGTGTCCTTAACTTCTTCAAGGTGGTCAGACTGCGTGGATGCCCGCAGTTCTGATTGTGGCATATCCAAGACCTTTGGTTCGATGGTCTTGAAGTTCTCCTTGCCTTCTTCGATGGACTTGCCGAAGCCTTCGTCCCAACTTGCGTAACGTTGCTTTACCAAGTCGTCTAAGAAGCCGTCTTCCTTCATGGCAGCGGCTACCCGCAGGCCGGCAGCGAAGCTATCCATGCCCACGATGTGGCCATAGAACAGGTCAACTGGCTTGAAGGAAGTCCGCCGTGGCTTGGCATCGAAGTTCAGACCACCGCGAGGACCAATGGAACCGTTCTGAACAACTTCCCACATAGCAGCTGTAGTTTCGTAGAGGTTGGATGGGTATTCATCGATATCCCAGCCGATCAGCTTGTCACCTTGGTTAGCGTCCAGTGAACCTAACAGGCCGGCTTCACGAGCCACCCGAATTTCGTGTTGGTAGGTGTGCATAGCCAAGTTAGCGTGGTTGCCTTCCAAATTCAGCTTGAAGTCCTTGTCCAGACCATATTCACGCATGAAGTTGATGGTGGTTGC